>NZ_JBIWIV010000017.1:0-146617 GCF_044764825.1 Streptomyces sp. NPDC093598
GCAGGGGGGACCCTGTGGGAGAGTAGGACGCCGCCGAACAATTTTTGGGAAAACCCCCGCATCTTCGGATGCGGGGGTTTTCTGCGTTCAAGGCCTTTATGGCCTTCACGACGGCTGAACCAGCTTCGTGTCGTACGCCAGGATGACCGCCTGAATTCTGTCGCGGGAACCGGTTTTCGCGAGGATGCGGCCCACGTGGGTCTTCACCGTCGACTCGGCCAGGTGGAGACGCGCTGCTATCTCCGTGTTCGTCCAGCCCTGGCCGATGACCGTGAGGATCTCGCGTTCCCGGTCGGTGAGGGAAGTGAGACGGGGGTCCTCCCGCGTCCCGTTCTCCGCGCCGGGGTCGGCCGGGAGGTGGTGGACGTAGGCGTCCAGGAGGCGGCGGGTCAGGCTGGGGGCGACCACCGCGTCGCCCGTGGCGACCGCGCGGATGCCGGCGAGGAGTTCCTCGGGCTGGGCGTCCTTCACGAGGAATCCGGAGGCGCCCGCGCGGAGGCCGGCGTAGGCGTACTCGTCCAGATCGAAGGTGGTGACGATCAGGATGCGGGTGCGATCGCCGGCGGCGGTGATGCGGCGGGTCGCCTCGATGCCGTCGAGGCCGGGCATGCGGATGTCCATGAGGACGACATCGGGATGGAACTCGGCCGCCATGCGGACCGCTTCGCTGCCGTTCGCCGCCTCGCCCACGACCGTCATGTCGTCCTGGCTCTCCAGCAGCATGCGGGAGCCGAAGCGCTGAAGGGGCTGGTCGTCGGCGATGAGGACCGTGGTCACTGCGGGGATTCCTCCGGGAGGTGTAGGCGGACGCGCCAGCCCTGTTCGGGGCGGGGGCGAGGACCGGCCTCAAGTGTGCCGCCGTACAGGGCGGTTCGCTCGCGCATTCCGGGTAGTCCGCGGCCGTCCCGGGCGGTCCTGTCGGTGTGGCCGGCGTTGCCCGTGTCCGTGATCGTGACGGTGACGGCGGCCTTCTCCCCGTAGGAGAGAGCTATCTCCGCGGTGGCGTCGGGGCCTCCGTGTTTCAGGGTGTTGGTGAGGGCTTCCTGGATGACTCGGTAGACGGTGAGTTGGCGGCCCGGGGGGAGGGTGGGGCTGCCGTGGGTGGTGGTGCTGACGGGGAGTCCGGCGGAGCGTACCCCGTCCAGGAGCTGGTCGAGGTCGGCGAGGCCGGGCTGGGGGGTCAGGTCCGCCTGTTGTCTCTCTTCCTCGCGCAGGACGTCGAGGAGGCGGCGGAGTTCGGTGAGGGCCTGGCGGCTGGTGGTGGCGATGGCGTCGAGGGCTTGGGCGGCCCGTTCGGGGGACTTGGCGGCGGCGTAGCGTCCGCCGTCGGCGAGGCCGGTGATGACGGAGAGGTTGTGGCCGATGATGTCGTGCATCTCGCGGGCGATGCGGGCCCGTTCGGCGGCGGTCGCGAGCTGGGCCTGCTGGTCGCGTTCGGTCTCCAGGCGGCGGGCCCGGTCCTCCAGGGCCGCGGTGTAGTCGCGGCGGGTGCGGACCGTGACGCCGATGAGGGCCGCCACCGCGGTGGACATCAGATGCGAGCCGATCTGCTGGTCCCAGCTGCCCTCCCCGTAGCGGGCCACCGATACGAGGACGGGGGCGATCACCAGGGCCGTCGCCCACCACAGGGTGCGCAGGGGGCGGCGCAGAGCGAGATGGTAGACGAGTACCAGTTGCAGCAGGGCCGCTTGGAGTGCGGCGCCGGTCCATGCGTCGACGAGGGCGAAGGGCAGCATGGCGGTCAGGACCGCCGCGGGGTGGGTGCGGCGCCACAGGAGCGGGGCCGAGAGGCCGAGGCTCAGGGTGAGGAGCAGCCAGCCGGGGACGTCGAGCTGGTGGGCGTTGTGGCGCCAGCCGCCGCCGGCGTAGTCGATCAGGGCGGCCGTCACCCAGAAGCCGGTGAAGTGCAGGTCCCACAGCAGGGGGTGGCGTCGGTCGAAGGCGCGCACCTTGTGGGTGAGGCGGTGGGCGTACTCGGTGAGGGGCTCCGGCGCCCGATCTTCCGTCACGGGGTCCATCGTGAGGGATCCGGTGCCGGGCGTCATACGTCTCGGCGGCGCAGGACCAGGGCGGCCAGCGCGAGGGTCGTCGCGGTCCACAGGAGCATGGCCGACAGGGCGGCGCCCGGGGAAGCCGCTCCGGGCACGGGGTGGGCCGTGGTGAGGGCTTCCAGGGCCTTGCCGGGGAAGTAGCGAACGGCGTCGTCGACGAAGGCGTACGGGAGCATGGCCAGGATCTCCGGGAGGATCATGACGAGGCCGATGAAGGCGCCGATGGCCGTGGGGACCGAGCGGAGCAGGGCGCCGATGGCGAGGGCCAGGACGGCGAGGAGGGTGAGGCCTGCCGCGTTGCCCGCGAGGGCGCGCAGGACGCCCGGGTCGCCGAGGGAGGCGGACTGGTCGGTGCCGGAGAGGAAGGACTGGGCCAGGGGGAAGGTGAGGAGGTTCGTGGCCAGGGTGAGGGGGAGCGCGACCGCGGCCAGGACCGCGGCCTTGGACCACAGCACCGGCAGGCGGCGGGGGACCGCGGTCATCGTGGCGCGGATCTGGCCCGTGGAGTACTCGCCGGCCGTGGCCAGGATGCCCAGCACCCCCAGGTTGATCTGGGCGAACTGGGTGCCGAGGAGGACGAAGACGACCGTGTCCATGCCGTCTTCGCCCGTGCCGTCGTAGGCGGCGCCGAGGCCCGCTCCCATGGCGGCGGTGAGGGCGCTGGTGACGACGAGGGTGATCCAGGTGGAGCGCAGGGTCCAGAACTTGTGCCACTCGGAGCGCAGGACGCGGGCCGGGGTCACGCGGTAGGGGAGGGTCGCCGTGGTCATGCCGCTGCTCCTTGCAGGGTCGCCGGGTATTCCACCGTGTCCCGGGTGAGGTCCATGAAGGCCTCCTCCAGGGAGGCGTTGCCCGGGGTGAGCTCGTAGAGGGGGATGCCGTGGGCCGCTGCGGTGCGGCCGATGTGTTCGGCGTCCGTGCCGCGGACCTGGAGGGTCCCGGGGGTGTCGGCGGTGATGTCGACGCCGGGGGCGGTGAGGAGCCGTACGAGGGCGGGGGCCTGCGGGGTGACGACCTTGATGGTGCCCGCGCCGGAGTGGTGGACGAAGTCGGTGACCGTGGTGTCGGCGAGGAGTCGGCCGCGGCCGATGATGACCAGGTGCTCGGCGGTGAGGGCCATCTCGCTCATCAGGTGGGAGGAGACGAAGACCGTACGGCCCTCCGCCGCGAGGGACTTGAGCAGGTTGCGGATCCACAGGACGCCCTCCGGGTCGAGGCCGTTGACCGGCTCGTCGAGGATGAGCGTGGCCGGGTCGCCGAGGAGGGCGGCGGCGATGCCGAGGCGTTGTCCCATGCCGAGGGAGAAGCCCTTGACGCGGCGGTGGGCCACGTCGGTGAGGCCCGTGAGGCCGAGGACGTGCTCGACCCGGGCGCGGGGGATGCCGTGGGTGTGGGCCAGGGCGCGCAGGTGGTGGTAGGCGGTGCGGCCGGGGTGGACCGATCGGGCCTCCAGCAGGGCGCCGGCCTCGGTGAGAGGCGCGGGATGGGCGGCGTAGGAGCGGCCGCCCACGGTGGCGTGGCCGCGGGTGGGGGCGTCGAGGCCGAGGAGCATGCGCATGGTCGTGGACTTGCCGGCGCCGTTCGGGCCGAGGAAGCCCGTGACGGTGCCGGGACGGACGGTGAAGGACAGGTCCGTGACGACCGTCCGGTCGCCGTAGCGTTTGGTCAGTTCGTGTGCCGTCAGCATGCTTCGATGCTCGTGCGTGCGGGGGCGGCGGGCGTCGGACCGGCGGGGTAATCGGGGTGAGGGGTGTCGTACCCGGGTACTACCGTGGCCGCATGAGCTATGTGATCCGGTCCGTCCGTGCTGATGAGTGGCCTGCGGCGAAGGAGTTGCGGCTCGCGGCGCTGCGGGACCCGGTGGCGCACCTGGCCTTCCTGGAGACGTACGAGGAGGCCGTGGCCAAGCCGGACTCCTTCTGGCAGGAGCGGACGGCGTGGGCCGCCGAGGGGGCGGACAAGGCGCAGCAGATCATCGCCGAGGGGCCGGACGGACGGTGGGTGGGGACGCTGACCGTGCTCGTGGAGGAGCCCGGCACGACCGACTGGGCCGGGTTTCCCGTGGAGCGGAAGCAGGGGCACGTGGTCGGTGTGTTCGTACGGCCCGAGGAGCGCGGGAGCGGGCTGACCGAGGTGCTCTTCGACGCGGCCCTGGAGTGGTCGTGGGGGCGGGGTCTGGAGCGGGTGCGGCTCATCGTGCACGAGGAGAACGGGCGGGCGCAGCGGTTCTACCGGCGGGTGGGGTTCCTGCCGAGTGGGGTGACGGTGCCGCTGGGGGATGCCGGGGAGCGGGAGTTGGAGTTCGTCCTCGAGCGGAGCTCTGTGGGAACGCCCTTCTCAGACCGGTAGTTCGTCGTGCGGCCAGCGGGCGCGGCCCTGTTCGCGGGACCGGAGCAGGGCCAGGGTCGGCATGCCCCGGTCCGCTCCGGTGGCCAGCAGCTCCGGGAGCTGGGGAAGCGGGGCCACGGCCGCGACGTCGTCCAGGACGAGCGTCATTGGTGGGTCGAGGCGACCGGCCGATGACCGTTCGGCCATGTGCCGGCCGCGCTCGACCACGCTCGAGACGAGGGCCGTCAGGAGGGGCATCGCGCCCGGGTTCGTCCTGGGGTCCTCGATGGATTCCCCCACCACATAAAGCGTGCCCCCTTCGTGGACGAAGGAATCCAAGGCGAGGGCATCAGTTCGGTTGGGAGTGCAGGCCTCCCGGATGTTGACGGTGGAGAGGGACGCCAGGGCGCGGGTCGTCAACTGCTGGGCCATGTCCCGGCGTTCCGGGTGGGCGGTGAGGGCGCCTTCGAGTTCGCCCGCCGAGCCGGGGGCGGCCTTGGGGCTGGTGCGGAGGATGCGTACGGCGTCCTGGATCTGGGTGCCCTGGGACCAGCGGTGGACGTGGCGGATGGTGCGGCCGTCGATGGCGGCGGCGTGCAGGTAGCTCCGCAGGAGGGTGGCGGCTGTGTCGCTGACCGCCTGGTCGAGTTTGGCGGTGGGACGGACCGGGGTGAGGAGGGCGGTTGCTCTTCTCGTCGCCGTCTCTCTGTCCTCGCAGCCGGTGGTGGGGGACCAGTGGAGGCGGGAGGGGGTGTCGCAGAGGTGGGTGGGGTCGTAGAGGTGGGTGGGGCCGAGCTTGGCTCTGGCGTCTTTGGTTTCCTGCCAGAGGGTGGGGTTCGAGGTGACGACGAGGGCTGGGCCTTCCGCGTCGCGTACGGCTTGGGCGGCGGTGGTCTGGCGGGCTTCCCTGGGGGCTACGAGGATCTTTTCCCACCCGGCCACCCGTTCCTGGCCGAACAGGCCGGCCGGGGTCGCGGGCACGGCAGCCGGTGTGGGGGCCAGGGGGGCCGTCGGCTCCACGGGGGGTGGGGGCTCGGGGGCGGAGCGGCGGGGGGTGGGGACGTCGTGCTGTGCCGGCGTGGGTACGTCGTGGGGTGCCGCCGCAAGGGCGCCGTGCCGGGCCGAGAGCGATACGTCGTGCTGCCCCGGGCCGGCCGCCCCGTGGTGTGCCGGTGCCGATACGTCGTGCTGCCCCGGGCCCGGTGTCCTGTGCTGCGGTGACGCCGGGACCTCGTGCGGAGTCGCGGCGCCGGTCTCGTACGTGGCCCCTGCCCGCTCCCCGGCCGTCGCCCTCTCCAGTCGGCGCCTCGCCCGGCTTGCCTTCCAGCGGGCCACCGTGCCGAGTACGAACACCGTCAGGACGAGCAGGATCATCAGCTGGCCGATGAACAGGCCCCAGAACAGGCCGTAGCCGGAGAGTTCGGCGGGGGGTGTGTCGGGCCAGGCGGCGGGGATGTCGTGGGGCTGGGCGATGAGGCTGCGCATGGCCAGCGGCGTGCGGGCGAAGGTGACGCCGGACGGCCAGGAGCCGTGGGCGAACAGGGCGGCGAGGCCCGTGGCCGTCCACACCAGCACGGTCATGCCGAGGAGGAACGCGAGTATGCCGACCAGCAGGCCGTCGGGGATGCCCCCTTGGGCGCCGTGCTGGGGGCGGCGGTCGTCCGGTCTCACGCGTCCTCCCCTGCCCCTACGCCACCGTCGATTCGGAGTCGCCCAGGTGGTGCTCCACGAAGGCCGCGGCCCGTTCCTCCGCCTCGATCTCGGCGGCGTGCAGGGCGTCGTCCGCGAGTTGGGCGGAGGACTCGGTCATCGCGCGGTCGGTGAAGACCAAGGGGCGTTCGGTCTCCGTGACCAGGTGTTTGACGACCTGGACATTGCCGTTGACGTCCCAGACGGCGATGCCGGGGGTGAGCGTCGGGATGATCTCGACCGCCCACCTGGGCAACCCCAGCACCCGTCCCGTCGCCCTCGCCTCGTCGGCCTTCTGGGCGTAGATCGTTCTCGTCGACGCCATCTTCAGGATCGCCGCCGCCTCCTTCGCCGCCGCGCCGTCGACGACGTCCGAGAGGTGGTGGACGACCGCCACGAAGGACAGGCCCAGGCGTCGGCCGAACTTCAGCAGGCGCTGGAACAGCTGGGCGACGAAGGGGCTGTTGATGATGTGCCAGGCCTCCTCGACCAGGAAGATGCGCTTCTTCCGGTCGGGGCGGATCCAGGTGTGCTCCAGCCACACGCCGACGATCGCCATGAGGATGGGCATGGCGATGGAGTTGCGGTCGATGTGGGACAGGTCGAAGACGATGAGCGGGGCGTCCAGGTCGATGCCGACCGTGGTGGGGCCGTCGAACATGCCGCGCAGGTCACCGTCGACCAGGCGGTCCAGCACCAGGGCGACGTCCAGGCCCCAGGCCCGTACGTCGTCTATGGCGACGTTCATCGCCTCGGCCGACTCGGGCTCGGGGTGGCGCAGCTGCTCGACGATGTCGGTCAGGACCGGCTGGCGGTCGACGATGGTCTCGTTGACGTAGGCGTGCGCGACCTTGAGGGCGAAGCCGGAGCGTTCGTCCAGGCCGTGCCCCATCGCGACCTCGATGATCGTGCGGAGCAGGGCCAGCTGGCCCGTCGTCGTGATCGCGGGGTCGAGCGGGTTGAGGCGGATCCCCATGTCCAGGGCGGCCATCGGGTCCAGGCGGATGGGAGTTATGCCCAGCTCCTGCGCGATGAGGTTCCACTCGCCGACGCCGTCCTCGCCCTGGGCGTCCAGGACGACGACCTGGCGGTCGCGGAAGCGGAGCTGGCGCAGGACATACGTCTTCTCCAGCGCCGACTTGCCGTTGCCGGACTCGCCGAGGACCAGCCAGTGGGGGGCGGGGAGCTGCTGGCCGTAGAGCTGGAAGGGGTCGTAGATGTAGCCCTTTCCGGAGTACACCTCGCGGCCGATGATGACGCCGGAGTCGCCGAGGCCGGGGGCGGCGGTCGGGAGGTAGACCGCCTGGGCCTGGCCCGTGGACGTGCGCACCGGGAGCCTGGTCGTCTCCACCTTCCCGAACAGGAAGGAGGTGAAGGCGTCGGTGAGGACGGACAGCGGGTCCCGCATCAGGTCCTACCTCCGAATGCCGGTGGCGAAGGGAAGGGTGTTCACGAAGGCGCGGTGGTGCTCACGGTCGCACCATTCCAGCTTGAGGTACGACTTTCCCGCCGAGGCCCTTATCGTCCGCTTGTCGCGGGCGAGGGCGTCGGGGGAGCGCGAGGAGACGGTGATGTAGCCGACGAGGTTCACACCGGCGGCGCCGCTGGCGAGGTCCTCGCCGCGCTGGTCCAGCCGGGAGTGCGCGGCCACGTCACGGGGGTCGACCGTGCGGTTCATCTTGGCGGCGCGGGACGCCTCGGCTTCATCGTTGGTCTTCTCGGTCAGCATGCGCTCGATGGCGACCTCGGTGGGTTCTAGGTCCATGGTGACGGCGACCGTGCGGATGACGTCCGGGGTGTGGACGAGGAGCGGGGCGAGGAAGTTGACGCCGACGGGTGTCATCGGCCACTCCTTCACCCAGGCCGTGGCGTGGCACCAGGGGGCGCGGGTGGAGGACTCGCGGGTCTTCGCCTGGAGGTAGGTGGGTTCCATGGCGTCCAGCTCGGCCGGCCAGGCGTTGCGTTTCGTCATCGCCTGGATGTGGTCGATCGGGTGGTCCGGGTCGTACATGGAGTGGATCAGCGAGGACAGCCGTCCCTGGCCCAGGGGCTGCCGGACGCGGATGTCGGCCTCCTGGAGACGCGAGCAGATGTCGGTGAGCTCACGGGCCATGACGACGGCGAGTCCGGCGTCCCGGTCGACCTTGCCGCCGTGGGCGCGGGCGGCCCGGGCCATGGCGTTGGCCTCGGCGGCGAGGTCGCGGGTGTAGTGCATGCACGCGACGAGGTAGGCGCGGTGCTGCTCGCTGCTGGTCGACACCATCGACTGGAGCTGGTCGTAGGACTCCTGGAGCCACGGCAGGGCCTTCTCGTCGCCGCGGACGGCGACGTCCTTGGCGTGGGCGTCCGGGTCGGCCGGGAGGGTGCGGGCCAGCATCTGGAGGCGGGTGACGAAGCCGTCGCCGTTGGCCACGTGCTTGAGCAGGGTGCCGAAGCGGTCGACGAGGGCCTCCTGGTCCTCGCTGTCGCGCAGGCCGACGCCCGGGCCCTCGATCTCGATGGCGGCGGTGACGGTCTTGCGGTCGGCGTGCAGCAGCACGGCGATCTCGTCGGGGCCGAAGGGGGCGGCCAGCCAGGTGATGCGTCCGATGCCCGGGGGCGGGCCGATCTCCACCTCGCGTCCGTCCAGCCGGGTACCGGCCTCGATGACGGCGGAGCGGTAGGCGGTGCCCTGCTTCAGGGTCCGCTTGTAGCTGCGGTTGATCTCGAACCACTTGTAGAACGTGCGGTGCTTGTACGGCACGTACACCGCGGCCAGCGCCAGCATCGGGAACCCGGCGAGCAGCACGATGCGCAGGGACAGCACCGGGACGAGGAGTCCGCACATCATGCCGAGGAACGCGCCCACGACGATCAGGGCGATCTCTCCGGTCTCGCGGTTGCGGCCGATGATCGCGTTCGGCCGGGCGCGGCCGATCAGATAGGTCCGGCGGGGCGTGACCGGATGGGACACGTGGGACTCGGTCGTCAACGCCCTTCACCTCCCGTGCGATGGGTACTGCTGTTGCGGGTGTTACTGGCGTGGGGAGTGTTGACGGGGCTGCTCGAACGGGGGGCGGGTGCGGCGGAGGGGACAGATCCGCCGCTGCCGTTCGAGGTGCGCGCGCTGTGCGCGGCGACTCCGCCGGAGGCGGGGTTGCTGGGGCGGGGGGCGGAGGACTGGCTGCCTCCGCCGTTGTGGTCGGCGCGGGAGCTGTGGGTCTTGATGCCCTGCGCGACCAGGGACGCCGGGGAGCTGATGACCGCGGCGGCCTTGCTCTCGGCGCCCTGCATGAGGCGGTTGTTGCGGGAGCCGGCGATCTCGTCGCCGAAGCCGGGGACGAAGCGGTAGATCATCGCGCTGGCGAAGATGGCGAGCAGGATGATGGCGAGGCCGGAGACGACGGCGGAGAAGGCGTTCGGCCCGTCGTCGGCGGAGAGTGCGCCGGCGAGGCCGAGGACGATGACGATGACCGGCTTGATGAGGATGACCGCGATCATGATGCCGGCCCAGCGGCGGACGTGGCCCCACAGGTTCTTGTCGACGAGGCCGGCGTAGACGACGGTGCCGAGGAGGGCGCCGACGTAGAGCAGGGCGGCCCTGATGACGAGCTCCAGCCAGAGGACGCCGGCGGCGAGGATGCTGACCAGGGAGACGACGATCAGCATGATCGGACCGCCGCCGATGTCCTCGCCCTTCTTGAGGGCCTCGGAGAAGGTGCCGAAGAAGGCGTCGGTCTGGTCGCCGGTGGCTTTGGCGAGGACCTCGGTGATGCCGTCGGTCGCGGAGACGACGGTGTAGAGGATCAGGGGGGTGAAGGCGGAGGCCAGGACGGTCAGCCAGAGGAAGCCGATGGCTTCGGAGAGGGCGGTGGTCAGGGGCACGCCACGGACCGCCCGCTTGGCCACGGCCAGGAGCCAGAGCAGGAGCGTGAGGATCGTCGACGCGGCGAAGACGACGGCGTACTGCTGGAGGAACTTGGGGTTGGTGAAGTCGACGTTGGCGGTCTCCTTCACGGCCTCGCTGAGCTTGTCGACGGTCCAGGACGCGGCGTCGGCACAGCCCTTGGCGAGGGAGGAGAGGGGGTCGAGGGTGGAGGTGGGGTCGAGCCGGGAGGTCCCGCCCCCGCTGCCACTGCCGGTGTCGCCTTCGCAGATCTCCCGGGCCCTGCCGGAGAGCAGAGAGCAGTTGTCGTTGCTGGGGCTGGGCGAGGGCGTGGGAGCGGCGACCGCCCGGGTGGCGAACAGGACCACGGCGGTCTGTACGGCGGTGAGGGTTGCGGCGACCTTGACTGCGCGGCGCGGGCTACCGGGCATATGTGAAGCCTCCGAACTCCTGGACGGCCTTGGAGATGTCGTCCGACGTCGACACCTTGTTGTCGCCGTTGACCGGCGCGGGGCCTTCCTTCTGGGAGAAGCTGTCGACCTTCCAGTCGTTGTCGGTCCAGCGCAGTCGGAGGGTCATGGTGAACCAGTCGTTGGTGACCGGGCTCTGCGAGCTCTCCCCCGCCATCCCGAACACGCCGGTGCACCACACCTCGACGGTGGCGGTGTTGCCCGACCAGTCGGTGGTCTTGGTGCCGACCGGCATGGTGCGGGAGACGTAGGTGCTGCCCTTGGGCGCGTCGCCGTTCTCGTCCAGGCCGACCTTCTCCAGGAACGCCTTGCTGTAGACCTGGTCGAGGTTCTTCTCCAGCTCGGACACCTTGCCGGCGTCGAACACCTGACGGACGATGTCGGGCCGCCGCGCGGGCTTGAGGATGTCGGCCGAGACGAGCACGACGGCGTAGTTCGCCGCGGCGCTCTCGGCCCCCTCCTGGTCCTGGGCGAAGCCCGACGGGATACCGGCGGCCGACTTGGACGTGACGGGGCGTTGGCCGGACGGAGCCGTCGCTGAGGTCTCCGGCTTGCCCGAGGAACCGTCCGCCGAAGAGGACGTGTCGCCGTCCCCCCGGTTCGCGAAGGCGATCGCTGCGATCAGGAGGACCACCACGCCCACCACCGTGACCAGGCTGCGGGACGAGCCGCGGCGGCGGGGGTCGCCGAAGGCGTCGCCGGAGTCGGGCAGGCGGGTGCGGGTCTGGCCCGTGCCGGCGTAGCCGCCGGAGGGCTCGTGGTCGTCGCCGAGACTCATGCCGCGTACGCCCCCTCGACGTCGTGCGGAAACACTTCGTACCGGTCGTACTTCTCATACTCCTCGTACGACGGTAGCCGTGCTGGTTCCCGCGCGGGCGCGGTGTGGTGACTCGACATCAGGGAAACGCAACCTCAGCCGGTGGGCACGACGGGCGGGTGGGAGGGAGAGGGAGGAGGGGCCGGGCGTGACCGGCCGGGCGGACGGTGCCCCGGCTACACGGCCATGCCGTACACGATGGTGAACAGCGTCCCGAGTGAGCCGATGATGAAGACGCCCGTCAGGCCCGCGATGATGAGGCCCTTGCCCTGCTCCGCGCTGAAGGTGTCCCGCAGGGCGGTGGCTCCGATGCGCTGTTTGGCGGCGCCCCAGATGGCGATGCCGAGGCAGAGCAGGATGGCCACCGCCATCACGACCTCGATCATCACCTTCGCCTCGTTGCCCAGGCTGCCGAAGGGGCCCCAGTCCGGAGCGATCCCGCCGATGATGGTGTTGATGTCTCCCTTGTCGGCCGCAAAGAGCATGTAAGTCACCGCCCCTGTTGGGTAGTTCCGCATCCTCTGCGGTCATGCAGAGGTCAGGCCCTCATTCTCGCCGACAATGATGCTGTCGTATGTCGACTTGGCGTCATTGATTGGCGGGTTTCGTACGAATACCTTGCCACTGTTCCGCGCCGGGCCCTAGGGGAGGCGACGGGCGGTGTGCGAAGGATCGTATGGTCACTCTGTGTATCACGGCAGGACACGCCGGGCAATGAGGCCTGAGCGGAACCTGGTGTGCGGTTCTGTCGTTGTGCCCTCTTGCGGCCTTTCTCACCCTTACCGGCTGTTTCTGACGGCTGGTCGGGTGAGTGGTCGCGCCGGTGTTCCCCGGGTGAAGGCTACCTGGCACGGCGAACGGGCCGCGGCTGGGTTGCCGCGGCCCGTTCGTCCTCGGCCGGCCCCGGGCCCCCACGGCCCCGGGCGGCGTTCCTCGGTGACGGTCTGTCACGGGTCGGGAGGCGTCAGCCGGTGAAGGCGCCGAGCCCCTTCGGGGTGCCCAGACCGGTCGGGCCGTCGTAGCCCGTCCGGGCGGTGCAGAAGTAGCTGGTGGTGCAGCTGCCGTTGCTGCCGCTGGTGACGTCGTTCAGTGCGGTGGTGTTCGCGTAGGGGAACGCGGCCGGGTAGGAGCCGGTGGACGGGGTGCCCGCGAGGGCGTAGACGCTCGCGATGATCGGGGCGGAGGCGCTGGTGCCGCCGTAGGTGGCCCAGCCCTGGCCGTCGGCGCCGTAGGTGTCGTAGACGGAGACGCCGGTCGCCGGGTCGGCGACGGCCGAGACGTCGGCGATCATGCGCCGGGAGCAGCCGGTGTCGGTCTGCCAGGAGGGCTTGGTGTCGTAGGCGGAGCAGCCGGAGCCGGTGCCCTCGGTGCTGCTGGTCCGCCAGACGGTCTCGGTCCAGCCGCGGGTGGTGGAGGAGGCGGTGAGCGCGGTGCCGCCCACGGCCGTCACGTACCTGGACGCCGCCGGGTACTCGGCGCCGTAGCCTCCGTCGCCCGCGCTGACGGTGATGGCGACGCCCGGGTGGTTGAAGTAGGCGGAGTCGTAGGAGGCGTCGGAGGAGGACTCACCGCCGCCGTAGCTGTTGGAGACGTACTTGGCGCCCAGGGCGACGGCCTCGTTGACGGCGGTGCCGAGGTTGGCCATGGACGCCGACTTCGCCTCGACGAGGGTGATGTGGCAGTTCGGGCAGATCGCGCTCGCCATGTCGAGGTCGAGGGAGATCTCGCCGGCCCAGCCGCTGTCGGCGGTGGGGAGGGCGGTGGCGGAGCCGGTCTGGCTCACCTTCTTGAAGCAGCCGTTCGCGGTGGTGCAGGCGGGCAGGCCGTAGTGCGAGCGGTAGGCGGCGAGGTCGGACTCGGCGTTCGGGTCGTCGTAGGCGTCGACGATGGCGATGGTCCGGCCGGAGCCGTTGGTCGTGGCGGCGGAGGTCAGGCCGTAGGCGCTGCGGAGGTCGGAGGGGCCGTAGCCGGAGGGGGAGGAGGCCTCGGCGGCCTGGGCCGAGATGCCGTGCTGCTGCTGGAAGGCGGTGCGGCCGCCCGTGACGCGCAGGGCGTTGCAGGCCATCTCGTCCTTGTGGCGGGGCAGGGCGCAGGAGCGGGCCCAGGTGACCTTGGAGGTGCCGGCGTCCGCGGCCTGTGCGTGGGCGGCGGTGGTGAGGCCGGTGAGCAGGAGCGCGGCGGTGGCGGTGACGGCGGAGACCGTGCGGCGCCATCTGCGGCGGGCGGAGGGGGAGTTGTGCGGTGTCGTGCGCAAGGTACAGCCTCCTGGCAGTGGTGGGCAGAGGCCTGCGGGTGGGGGGACCGCCGGTGTGTTTCCCGGCGGGGGCGGCGACCCGCGACGACGATCGCTTGTTGAGTACGTGACAACAAGACGGTGATCGGAATCCTGACTTCCGCCTTACTGAAAGGGGTGCGGGGCTTACCGATCGCTGACGGCTCGATGGTCGGCGGATGGGCCCTGCTTGACCCGAGGGGCCTGGCTTCAGCGGGGCTTGAGGCCGTGCAGGAGGAGGTGGACGCACTCCTCGACGCCGTCGAGGGCCGCCTCGGGGGCGAGCATGCCGCCCGCCGCGAAGGAGGCGATGCCCTGGAGGGTGGCACCGGTCAGCAGGGTGAGGTGCTGCGGGTCGCCCGCGATGATCTCGCCGCGTTCCTGGGCGTCGGCGATGACCCGCTCCAGGGAGCCCACCGTCCGGTCGACGGCGGCGGCCATCTGCTCGGAGGCGTCCGGCTCGTGCTTGCGGGCGTACATGAGCTCCAGCAGCTCGGCGTTGTCGATGGAGAAGGCGAGATAGGCCCGGGCGAGCGCGGTGAGCCGCCGTTCCAGCGGGAGAGCGGGGTCGTCGGCGCCCTCCAGGGCCTGGCCCAGGCGGTCGTACCCGGCCAGCGCCAGGGCGTTGAGCAGGGCCTGCTTGTCCTTGAAGTGGCGGCCGGGCGCGGCGTGGCTGACGCCCGCCTCCCGGGCCAGCTCGCGCAGCGAGAGCGCGCCGGCCCCCTTCTCCCGCAGGGTGCGTTCCGCGCCGGCGAGCAGGGTGGAGCGCAGGTCTCCGTGGTGGTAGGGGCGGCTCTCCGGGGTGCGGCTGGCTGGCATGCGCACCATCGTATCCCGATGTTGGCGATGCCATCATTGTTGTCATTGACAGCATTGTTGACGGCGTCTACATTCACTGTCATGGCTGAGAAGACGAACAACCGGAGCAGCGGGACATGGAGCGCGGACCGCCTCCCCGACCTCGGCGGGCGGACCGTCGTCGTCACCGGTGCCAACAGCGGCATCGGGCTCACCGCGAGCGACGCCCTCGCCCGGGCGGGGGCGCACGTCGTCCTCGCCGTACGGGACCCCGAGCGCGGGCGGGCCGCGGCCGCGACCGTGCGCGGCAGCACCGAGGTGCGCCGGCTGGACCTGGCGGACCTGGCCTCCGTACGGGCCTTCGCCGACGCCTGGCAGGAGCCGCTGCACCTCCTCGTCAACAACGCCGGCGTGATGATGCTCCCCAGGCAGCGCACCAGGGACGGCTTCGAGATGCAGTTCGGCACGAACCACCTAGGGCACTTCGCCCTGACGAACCTGCTGCTGCCGCACATCACCGACCGCGTCGTCACGGTCTCCTCGGGCGCCCACCGCTGGGGCGGTGCGAGGATCGGCTTCGACGACCTGGACATGGCGGAGAACTACACCCCGCAGCGCGCCTACGCCCAGTCCAAGCTGGCCAACCTCCTGTTCACCCTGGAACTCCAGCGCCGGCTCACCGAGTCGGGCTCCGCGGTCCGCGCCCTGGCCGCCCACCCCGGCTACGCGGCCACCAACCTCCAGAGCCACGCGGCCAACCCGGCCGCCCGCGCCTTCATGCGCCTCGGCAACAGGTTCCTGGCGCAGGACGACCGCGCCGGCGCCCTCCCCACCCTCTACGCCGCCACCCAGGACCTTCCCGGCGCGAGCTACGTGGGTCCCGACGGCCTGGGCGAGATGCGCGGCGCCCCGACCCTGGTGGGCCGCTCCCGCGCGGCCAGCGACCCGCTGACGGCCCGGCGGCTGTGGCGGGTGTCGGAGGAGCTCACGGGAACGCACTTCCCGTCGGCTCGGGACCGGCGGACCGGCGTCTGACGCTTCTCTCACCTTCGTCGGGCACAGTCGCTCCGGTGAAGCGCGTCCTGTCCATCGCCGTGGTCCTCGTCGCCCTCATCACCGCGTCCACCGCGACCGCCGACGACGGCGCCGGGCCCTTCGGGGTGACCGTCACCGCGCGCAACGCCCGGGTCGGGGTGCTCGTCCCCGCCGCCCGGGCGGGGCGGCCGGCCGGCGGGCACTTCTGCACGGCGTCCGTGGTGGACGCGCCGCACCGGAACCTGGTCGTCACCGCGGCGCACTGCCTGGGCGGCGACGGAGGCCTCGTCTTCGTGCCGGGCTACCGGGACGGACACGCGCCCTACGGGGAGTGGACGGTGCAGCGGCGGTTCCTGCCCCGCGGGTGGGTCGACGGACGGCACGAGGACAGCGATGTGGGATTCGTCCAGGTCGCGCCGCGGGGCGGCGAGGAGGTCCAGGACGCCGTCGGCGGGAACCGGTTCGTGACCGGTACGGCGACGGGGGCCACCGCGGTGACCGTCACCGGGTATCCCAACGCCCGGGAGACGCCCGTCAGCTGCACCGACAAACCGGCCGCGCACAGCCGCACCCAGCAGCGCATCGCGTGCCCCGGCTTCAGCGGGGGGACGAGCGGCAGTCCCTGGGTGAACGGGGACGGGCAGGTCGTCGGGGTCCTCGGCGGCCACGACGAGGGCGGGACGACCCCCGGCGTCTCCTACAGCGTGGTCCTCGGCGCGGAGGCGGAGCGGCTGTACCGGGAAGCGGCAGGGGAGACGTGACGCGCCGCGATCCCGTGCGCCGGCCGGATCCGTCGCGCCCTCGCCGTGCTGCCCGTGCTGTGCCCCGTCCCTCCGTCCGCCCCCGACTCCCCTCCCCGTGATCATTCCCGGGCGTGGCGGCCGCCTCTACACTGACCAACGGACTCCTGGGCGACGAGGGGCGGTTGACGGTGCGTAAGGCTTGGATCGTGGCGAGTGTCGCCATCAGCTCCGCCCTGGCCTTCGTGATGCTGCTCGTCGTCGGGGTCTACCTCGTCGCCGGGAACCTGGTCAACGGCGTGGGCGGCGGGGCGAAATCGCTGGCCAAGGGGTCGGTGCCCGCCGCGTACGCGGCCCTCGTGCAGAAGTGGGGCAACCTCTGCCCCGCCATCAGCCCGGCCCTGCTCGCCGCCCAGCTCTACCAGGAGAGCGGCTTCAACCCCAGGGCGCAGAGCCACGCCGCCGCGCAGGGGATAGCGCAGTTCATCCCCGGCACCTGGGCCAGCCACGGCATCGACGGCGACGGCGACGGCGACCGTGACGTGTGGGACCCGAAGGACGCGATTCCCTCGGCCGCCTCCTACGACTGCGAACTCGCCTCGTACGTGAAGAAGGTTGGCGGGAATCCGACCGAGAACATGCTGGCCGCCTACAACGCGGGGGCGTACGCGGTGATCAAGTACGGGGGCGTGCCGCCGTACAGCGAGACCCGGAACTACGTGAAGCGGATCACGACGCTGTCGGAGAGCTTCGCGGCGCCGGTCGGGCGGGTCGACCCCTCCGAGCAGGCCGCCGCGGCGATCGAGTACGCGCAGAAGAAGCTCGGCACGCCCTACCTCTGGGGCGGCACCGGCACCGCTGAGCAGGGCGGACGCTTCGACTGCTCGGGACTGACCCAGGCCGCCTACGAGACCGTGGGCATCAAGCTCCCGCGTGTCGCCAACGACCAGTACAACGCCGGCCCGCACCCCTCGCGGGACGAACTGCTCCCCGGTGACCTCGTGTTCTTCTCGGACGACCTCACCAATTCGCGCGCCATCCGGCATGTCGGTATTTATGTCGGAGGCGGGTACATGATCGACGCGCCCCGGACAGGCGCCGTCATCCGGTTCGACCCGATCGACACCCCCGACTACTTCGGAGCCACCCGCGTCACCGAAGATGGCGCGAAAGCACTGCCCACGACGGTGTGAACCGTGTGTGAACCCACCCCCTGAGCTGCGAAGACGTATCTCTCTTCGATAACGTCTGCGTGATCATTCGGTGGAGTGTGGAACGTATCAACGGGGACCATGCGTTCCTGGTGACGTAGCCGAGCAGACGTTCATTCGGCACGTGTCACGCACGCGTGCGGCGGAAGCGGATCTACAACCACGGGGGTGGCAGGAGCGGCGCACGCACGGGTGCGCCGGGAGAGACGACGAAGGGGCCGCAGCACCATGGCTGGACTCGCCGATTCCGGGTCGAACCCCGACGTCGACCTGCTGTACGACATCAATGGCCTGGCCAAGGACGCGCCGGCGTGGCTCGACCGCGTCATGGAGTACGTCGGTGAGTACGGGCTGCTGCTCGCCATCGTCCTGCTCGTGGTGGGGTGCTGGTGGTCCGTCAGGCGGCGCGGGGACGAGGACGCGGCGTCCACCGTCGCGGCGCTGATCTGGGCGCCGCTGGCGGCGGGGATCGCCGTACTGGTCAACGTGCCGATACGGGGGTTCGTGGAGCGGCCCCGGCCGTTCCTCGACCACCAGGGGCTCGAGGTGCTCGTCAAGGGCAAGACCGACTACTCGTTCGTCAGCGACCACGCGACGATCGTCATGGCGCTCGCGGTCGGACTGTTCGTCGCCAACCGGAAGTTCGGGCTGGCCGGGCTGGTGCTGGCGCTGTTCGGCGGGTTCATCCGCGTCTACATGGGCGTGCACTATCCGACGGACGTCGTGGGCGGGTTCGCGCTGGGGACGGCCGTGGCGCTGCTGCTGTCGCCGCTCGCCATGGCCCTGCTGACGCCTGTGGTGCAGGCGGTCGAGCGGTCGCCCCGGGTGGGCTGGCTGGTGCGCCGCAGAGGGCGGGCCGAAGGCGAGGACACGGTGATCTCCGAGGCCCGGAACGAGCGGGCCCCGGAGAGGGACCTCGCCGCGTAGGGCCTCACAGCGCCTGGGGATACGTGAAGAAGCGGTCGGGGTCGTACTGGTTCTTCAGTGTGGTCAGGCGGGCCGCCGCGTCTCCGTAGTACGCCTTGCGCCAGTCGGTCAGGGTCGGGTCCGTGTAGTTCTGGTAGGCCGCGCCCGAGGCGTGGGGGCGCATGGCCTTGTGGGCGGAGGCCAGCCAGTCACGGGCCGTCGTACCGCTCGTGCCGGCTCGCCAGGCGGCGATGTACTGGGCCAGCATCCGGGAACGGCGGTGGACGAAGGCCGTGGACGTGGGGGAGACGCGGTTGACCGCTCCGCCGAGGGCGGTCAGCGCGATGCTGCCGGTGCCGCCGCGCACCGAACCGATCCGGGACAGCAGCGTACGGATGCCGGCCGTGGAGAGGGACCGGTCGAAGAAGTCCGAAGCGGCGGCGTACGTCTCACGGCCCAGCGCGCCCTTCGGGGAGCGGCCCGGGGTCGAGCCGGGCAGATGGCACTGCGCGTCCGTCGGGAACGAGGAGCAGCCCGCGTACACCTCCATCGACTCCTCGTACGAGCGGCGCTTCAGGGAGACGCTGCGGGCCGGGGCGCCGACGCGGTCGGCCAGACGGTCGACGGCGTTCTTGAGTTCGCCGTAGGTGCCGAGGGAGAACGCCGCGACCGAGACGGTCGGGGTGCCGCCCGCGGCGTTCGCCAGGTGCAGCGACGACCAGATCTCGTCCGGCTGTGACGGGCCCCACTCCTGCCAGGCCTTCACCACCGCGGCCGCCTTCGACCAGGGCCAGGACAGGTACGCCGAGACCCCCTGCGGGGCCGGGTGGGTCTTGAAATGCAGCTCGGTGACGACGCCGAAGTTGCCGTTGCCGGCGCCTCGCAGGGCCCAGAAGAGGTCCTTGTTCTCGCGGGCGTCGGCGGTGAGCTGCTTGCCGTCGGCGGTGATCAGGGTGGCCCGGGTGAGGCTGTCGCAGGTCAGGCCGTAGGCGCGGGAGACCACGCCGTGGCCGCCGCCGAGGGTGAGGCCCGAGACGCCGACGGTGGGGCAGGAGCCGGCGGGGATCGTGACGCCCTTCGCGGCGAGCGCCCGGTAGACGTCGATGAGTTTGGCGCCGGCGCCGACCACCGCGGTGGTCCCGGAGGCCCGGACGCGGCTGAGTTTCGACACGTCGATGATCAGGCGGCCGTCGCCGGAGGACCAGCCGGCGTAGGAGTGGCCGCCGTTGCGGATCGCCACCCGGAGGGCGTGGGCGCGGGCGTAGGCCAGGGTCGTGCGGATGTCGTCCGGGTGGGACACGTACGCGACCGCGGCGGGCTTCAGGCCGTCGAAGCGGGTGTTGTACAGCTGCCGGGCCGCGGGCCAGTCGGCGTCGCCCGGGCGGACGAGGGGGCCGTCGAGGTCGCGGGCCAGGGCGGACCAGCCGGCGGCGGTGGATCTCGAAGTGGTGGTGGTGCGCGAGGCGTTGGTGGCCGTGGCCCCGGAGCGGGTGCCCGACGGTGTGCAGGCGGTGGTGAAGGGGGTCGCGGCCGCGGCGATGGCCGCCGTGCCGGCTGTGAGGATCGTGCGCCGTTCCATGGGGCCTCCCGGTGGTTCCGTGGTGGGAGACGGGGTGACGGGGGCGGGGGTTCCACGGTCCGGGCGCAACCCGGCGCGGCGTCTGCCACGGGTGTCAGCCCGTCGCGTGTTTCTCCGCGTCCGTCCGCGCCTGGCTTCTCGCTCTTCGCGCCGGGCCGCGCCAGCCGCAGATGCAGTGGGCCACACAGAAATGGCCCTTCTCCATGGTCGTCGTGCGGTGTTCCGGGAGGTTGGGGGGAGTTTCCAGCCCGTCCTGCTGCGCCACGGCGACAACGTTACCCACCACAGGTAAACAGTTCGTATGGCGGCCGGGGCGGGCTCGCGTGACGAGGGCACATACCCGTCGTTAACCGGAACAACGAGGGGGCCCGTGACGGACGTACCGGCTGGGGGTAGGCAGGCGATGACTGGGCGGCAGCGGGAACGGCGGCACAGGCGGACGGGTGCGGCGTTCGTCGCGGCGGGGGTCCTGGCCGGGGTGGGGCTGGGCACCGGAGGGTGCGCCGGGGGTGACGCGGTCGCCGGTGACTCGCGCGGCGGGGACGCGGTCGCCGCGCTGCGGCAGGCCGCCGATCGGCTCGTCGACGCGAGGAGTTCCAAGGCCCGTACGTCGATGGAGATGGCCGCCGGCGGGACGCGGGTCACCATCCGGGGCGCCGGGGTGTACGACTACCGGAAGCGGATGGGACAGCTGAAGGTGCTGCTGCCGCAGGATCCCGCGGGGGCCGCCGAGCGCCGGCCGATCACCGAACTGCTCGCGCCGGGTGCGCTGTTCATGAAGAACCGGGGCGCCGGGGTGCCCCCGGACAAGTGGGTGCGCGTGGACACGCGGACCCTGTCCGACGGGAACCTCGTCACCGGCGGGGCCACCGATCCGTTCACGGCGGCCGAGGTGCTGCTCGGGACGCGGACGGCGACGTACGTGGGCAGGACGCAGGTCGCGGGAACCGCAGTGCGGCACTACCGGGGGACGGCGGACCTCGGTGACGCGGCCCGGCGTGCCTCGGAGGGGAACAAGGCGCCCCTGAAGGCGGCGGCCAAGGGGTTCGCCACCGCCGTGGTGCCGTTCGACGCCTACCTCGACGACGAGGGACGCATCCGCAAGATCAGGCACCGGTTCAGTTTTCTGAACGGGCAGCAGAAGAGCCCCGTGGCCGTCGCCTCGACCACGCTGCTCTACGATTTCGGGGCCTCGGCGCACGTACGGTTGCCGGAAGCCGACGACATCTACGCGGGCAAGATCGCCGAGGAGTGACCGGCGTGAACTAGCCCGTCCGTGCCATGCGCGGTGTGTAGGCCGCTCCCTACTCTAGGAAGCCGGTGACGGCAGAGATGAGGTGATGCACGTGGCTCCGGTCGGCGGTACGGCAGTTCAGGACCACGTGGCCCTCGCCGAGATCGAGCTGTGCGGAGAGCTGATCATCGCGGCCTCGGCCGCCCAGGAGCGGCTCAGCCTGGAGAGCATCGACGAGGTGCTGAAGGTGGCCGAGGAGCGGGACCCCGCCAGGCGCTGACCACGGGCCGCGGAACCCGGTTCACGTCCGCAGCATGCGGGCGATCGCCTGGGTCGCCTCCTTCACCTTCGCGTCGATCTCGTCGCCGCCCTTGAGGGCCGCGTCCGCCACGCAGTGCCGCAGGTGCTCCTCCAGCAGCTGCAGGGCGAAGGACTGCAGGGCCTTGGTGGAGGCGGAGACCTGCGTGAGTATGTCGATGCAGTAGACGTCCTCGTCGACCATGCGCTGCAGGCCGCGGATCTGGCCCTCGATACGGCGCAGGCGCTTGAGGTGTTCGTCCTTCTGCTTGTGGTACCCGTGCACGCCGTGATCGTGATCGGTCGCCACGTCCGCACCCGCGGCGTCGGCGGTGCCGGCGGTGACATGGGCGACATCTGTTGCGTCGGTCACGTCCGTCATCGCTTCCTCCTGGTGGGCAGTGGACCGATATATACCCCTGGTGGGTATATGGTACCGAACTTTGCCGGGTATACGGCCCTGGAACCGCCCCCGTGCTCATCACTGTGCCTGATGGGCGACACTGGTGGGCGGCCCGATAGCCGTGGCCGGATGATGCGCCTAGCATCAGCCTGACCGAAACCGAAGCACCCCGAGGACCCCACGTGCGCTTTCGTCTGACCCCCAGGGAGACGAGCTTCTACGACATGTTCGCCGCCTCCGCGGACAACATCGTCACGGGCTCGAAGCTCCTGATGGAACTGCTCGGGGCGGACACACCCGCCCGGGCCGAGATCGCAGAGCGTATGAGGGCAGCGGAACACGCAGGTGACGACGCCACGCACGCGATCTTCCACCAGCTGAACTCCTCCTTCATCACGCCGTTCGACCGCGAGGACATCTACTCCCTCGCCTCGTCCCTCGACGACATCATGGACTTCATGGAGGAGGCCGTCGACCTGGTCGTCCTCTACAACGTCGAGGAACTGCCCAAGGGCGTCGACCAGCAGATCGAGGTGCTGGCGCGCGCGGCCGAACTGACGGCCGAGGCGATGCCGCACCTGCGGACGATGGAGAACCTCACCGAGTACTGGATCGAGGTCAACCGGCTGGAGAACCAGGCCGACCAGATCCACCGCAAGCTGCTCGCGCACCTCTTCAACGGCAAGTACGACGCCATGGACGTCCTCAAGCTGAAGCAGATCGTGGACGTGCTGGAGGAAGCGGCCGACGCGTTCGAGCACGTGGCGAACACGGTGGAGACCATCGCCGTCAAGGAGTCCTGAGCCCTTCATGGACACCTTTGCTCTGGTCGTGACCATCGCGGTCGCGCTGTTCTTCACGTACACCAACGGTTTTCACGATTCGGCGAACGCGATCGCCACGTCCGTCTCGACGCGGGCGCTGACGCCGAAGGCCGCGCTGGCCATGGCGGCGGTGATGAACCTCGCCGGTGCCTTCATGGGGTCCGGGGTCGCCAAGACCGTCAGTGAGGGCCTGATCCAGACACCGACCGGCTCGAAGGGGATGGGGATCCTCTTCGCCGCGCTGGTGGGTGCGATCGTCTGGAACCTCATCACCTGGTACTTCGGGCTGCCGTCCTCCTCCTCGCACGCGCTGTTCGGCGGCATGGTCGGGGCGGCGCTGGCCGGGGGGACGACGGTCTACTGGCACGGGGTGCTGGAGAAGGTCGTCATCCCGATGTTCGTGTCCCCGGTGGTCGGCATGCTGGCCGGCTATCTCGTGATGACCGCGATCCTGTGGATGTTCAGGAAGGCCAACCCGCACAAGGCCAAGAGGGGTTTCCGGATAGCGCAGACCGTCTCGGCGGCCGGCATGGCGCTGGGGCACGGGCTGCAGGACGCGCAGAAGACCATGGGCATCGTGGTGATGGCGCTCGTCATCGCCGACGTCGAGGACTACGGCGATCCGATCCCGGTGTGGGTCAAGATCGCCTGTGCGGTGATGCTGTCGCTGGGGACCTACGCCGGCGGGTGGCGGATCATGCGGACGCTGGGGCGGAAGATCATCGAGCTGGACCCGCCGCAGGGATTCGCGGCGGAGACGACGGGGGCGTCGATCATGTTCACCACGGCGTTCCTGTTCAAGGCGCCGATCTCCACGACCCATGTGATCACCTCCGCGATCATGGGCGTCGGGGCGACGAAGCGCGTGAACGCCGTGCGGTGGGGTGTCGCCAAGAACATCATCCTCGGCTGGTTCATCACGATGCCGGCCGCCGCGCTGGTGGCCGCGGCGTCGTTCGGGATCGTGAATCTGGCCTTCCTGTAGCCGCCCCCGTACCGCCGCGCACGCGAAAAGGCCCGCCCCTTGGAACAGGGGCGGGCCCTTTTTCGGCCTCGCGGTGGCACCGCCATGCAGCACCGCGAGGAGTCGCGGGTTCGGCTCAGCCGAAGCGGCCGGAGATGTAGTCCTCCGTGGCCTGGACCGACGGGTTGGAGAAGATGCGCTCCGTGTCGTCGATCTCGATCAGCTTGCCGGGCTGGCCGACCGCCGCGAGGTTGAAGAACGCCGTGCGGTCGGAGACGCGGGCCGCCTGCTGCATGTTGTGCGTCACGATGACGATGGTGAAGCGCTCCTTGAGCTCACCGATCAGGTCCTCGATCGCGAGCGTGGAGATGGGGTCCAGCGCCGAGCAGGGCTCGTCCATGAGCAGGACGTTCGGCTCGACCGCGATCGCCCGCGCGATGCACAGACGCTGCTGCTGGCCACCGGAGAGGCCCGAGCCGGGCTTGTTCAGGCGGTCCTTGACCTCGTTCCAGAGGTTCGCGCCCTTGAGCGACCGCTCGACGATGTCCGCCAGCTCGCTCTTCTTGTAGTTGCCGTTCAGCCGCAGCCCCGCCGCCACGTTGTCGAAGATCGACATCGTCGGGAACGGGTTCGGCCGCTGGAACACCATGCCGACCTCGCGGCGGACCGACACCGGGTCGATGCCGGCGCCGTAGAGGTCCTCGTCGTCGAGGAGCACCTTGCCCTCGACCCGGCCGCCCGAGGTCACCTCGTGCATCCGGTTCAGCGTGCGCAGGAACGTCGACTTGCCGCAGCCGGACGGGCCGATGAACGCCGTCACCGAGCGCGGCTCGACGGTCATCGAGATGTCCTCGATCGCCTTGTGGGAGCCGTAGTAGGCGGTCAGTCCGCTTACGTCGATTCGCTTGGCCATGATTACTTCACTTCCAGACAGTCAGATCAGTCGCTGTGGTCGCCCGCGGCGGTAGCCGCACATCGATGCTTTAGCGACCGGTCTTCGGGGCCTTCCAGCGGGCGATACCGCGGGCCACCAGGTTGAGGATCATCACGAAGGCGATCAGCGTGAGGGACGCCGCCCACGCGCGGTCGTACGCCGTGACCTCGCCCGATCCGTACTGCTGGTAGATGTACAGCGGGAGCGACGCCTGCGCGCCCTCGAAGGGGTTGGCGTTGATGAACTTGCTTCCGAACACCAGCAGCAGGACGGGCGCGGTCTCACCGGCGATACGGGCGATGGACAGCATGATGCCGGTGGTGATGCCGCCGAGCGAGGTCGGCAGGACCACCTTCAGGATGGTGCGCCACTTGGGCACGCCGAGCGCCAGGGAGGCTTCGCGCAGCTCGTTCGGGACGAGCTTGAGCATCTCCTCCGTGGAGCGGACGACGACCGGCATCATCAGAATCGCGAGGGCGAGCGAGCCGGCGAAGCCGAAGGGCTCCATCTCGAACATCAGCATGAGGCTGAGGATGAACAGGCCGGCGACGATCGACGGGATGCCGGTCATGACGTCGACGAAGAAGGTGACGGCCCGGGCGAGGTTGCCGCGCCCGTACTCCACCAGGTAGATCGCCGTGAGCACGCCGACCGGCGCGGCGATCAGCGTGGCGAGGCCGACCTGCTCCAGCGTGCCGAGGATGGCGTGGTAGATGCCGCCGCCCGCCTCCGAGTCGGCGACCACGCCCATCGAGTGGGTCAGGAAGTAGACGTCCAGGACCTTCGTGCCGCGCTGCACGGTCGACCACACCAGGGAGGCCAGCGGCACCACGGCGAGCAGGAACGCGACCCACACCAGCGAGGTGACCACGCGGTCCTTGGCCTGGCGGCGGTTCTCGACCCGGGCCGCGATGGCGTACGTACCGAAGACGTGCAGGAGCGCGGCGATCAGGGCCCACTGGATGCTGCTGTGCAGGCCGGCGGCGGCGCTGATGCCGAGTCCGAGTGCGACGGATCCGGCGGCGATGGCCCAGGGAGCCCACTTGGGCAACTGGCCGCCGCGCAGGGTGCTGGGGCCCTTCGGGGTGATGGTTGCGGTGCTCATGCGTTGGCCCCCGAGTACTCCTTGCGGCGGGCGATGATCGCGCGGGCCGCGCCGTTGACCAGCAGGGTGATGACGAACAGGACCAGACCGGAGGCGATCAGCGCGTCACGGCCGAACTCGGTGGCCTCGCTGAACTTGCTGGCGATGTTCTGGGCGAAGGTGCCGCCGCCCGGGTCGAGCAGGCTGGTGTGGATCAGGAAGTCGGGGGAGAGCACGGTGGCGACGGCCATCGTCTCGCCGAGGGCGCGGCCGAGGCCGAGCATCGAGGCGGAGATGACGCCGGAGCGGCCGAAGGGGATGACCGCCATGCGGATCACTTCCCAGCGGGTGGCGCCGAGCGCCAGGGCGGCTTCCTCGTGCATCTGCGGGACCTGGCGGAAGACCTCGCGGCTCACGTTGGTGATGATCGGCAGGATCATGATCGCGAGCAGGATTCCCACGGTGAGCATGGAGCGTGCGGCGCCGCCCTGCCATGAGAAGACGCCGGTCCAGCCGAGGTAGTCGTTCAGCCAGCCGAAGAGGCCGTTCATGTGCGGCACGAGGATCAGGGCGCCCCACAGGCCGTAGACGATGGACGGCACGGCGGCGAGCAGGTCGATCACGTAGGCGATCGGGCCGCGCAGCCGGCGCGGGGCGTAGTGGGTGAGGAACAGCGCGATGGCGACCGAGACCGGGACCGCGATGACCATGGCGATGATCGAGGAGACGATCGTGCCGTAGGCCAGGACCGCGATGCCGAAGACCGGCGGGTTGACACCGGTGTTCCATTCGAAGGTGGTCAGGAAGTTGCCGTCGTCCTCACTGATGGCGAGGACCGCGCGGTAGGTGAGGAAGCCCGCGATCGCGGCCATGATCACCAGCAGCAGAATGCCCGAACCACGGGAGAGACCGAGGAAGATGCGGTCTCCGGGCCGGGTGGCACCACGGGCGGCGCGCTTCTGCTCGGCCGTGGACGGCAGGGTCGGGGGAGGTGCGTCAGCTATCTGTGTTGTGTCCATCGGGTTCTCCGGTCTGCGGAACCGCACGTGCTGTGCGGCTCTTGGCGGCGGTGCACCGGACGGTGCGGTCCGGTCCCGCTGGGGGGACCGGACCGCACTCGGGTCAGCTCAGGCTCTCGACGGTCGTGCGGACCTTGGCGATGATGTCGTCGGGCATGGGCGCGTAGTCGTTCTCGGCGAGGATCTTCTGGCCGTCCTCCGAGGCCGCGTAGCGCAGGAACGCCTTGACCGCGGGCAGGGTGTCGGCCTTGTTGCCCTTGTCGCAGACGATCTCGTACGTCACCAGGACCATCGGGTAGGCGCCGTCGGCCTTGGTCGCGTAGTTCAGCTTCAGCGCGAGGTCCTTGCCGGTGCCGATGACCTTGGCGTCCGCGATGGCCTTGGTGGCGTTCTCGACGGTCGCCTCGACCGGCTCGGCGGCACCGGTGTCGATGGCGACGGTCTTGATGCCGTCCTTGGCGTACGACAGCTCGAAGTAGCCGATCGCGCCGGCGGTCTGCTTGACCTGCGCGGCGACGCCGGAGGACTGCGGAGCGGACTGGCCGCCCTTGGCCTGCCAGGCCTTGCCGCCCTCGTACGGGAAGTCCTTCTTGGCGGTGGCGATCAGGTACTTGGTGAAGTTGTCCGTGGTGCCGGACTCGTCCGAGCGGTGGAACGCCTGGATCTTGAGGTTGGGCAGCTTCGCGTCGGGGTTCAGCCGCTTGATCTGCGGGTCGTTCCAGTTGGTGATCTTGCTGTCGAAGATCTTGGCGATCGTCGCGGAGTCCAGGACGAGCTTGTCGACCCCCGGCACGTTGTAACCGACGGCGATCGGGCCGCCGACCATCGGCAGGTCGATGCCCTGGCCGCCGGAGCAGACCTTCTTGGAGGCCTCGACCTCTTCGGGCTTCAGGGCCGAGTCCGAGCCGGCCCAGGGGACCTGGCCCTGCGTGAACGCGGTGACACCGGCGCCGGAGCCGCCGGCCTTGTAGTTGATCTCCACCTTGCAGGCCGCCGAGAACTGCTTGACCCACGCGTCGACCGCGTTCTTCTGCGCGGAGGAGCCGTCGGCGAGCACCTGGCCGGAAGCGTCGTCGCACTTGACGTTGCTCGGCGCGGCGGCGTTGGAGGAATCGCCGCCCTTGGTGTTGCCACCGGTGTCGTCGGAGCCGCACGCCGTGAGGGCCAGGGCGCCGGAGACGGCGAGAGCACCGAGAGCGAGGGCCCGCCGGTTCATGCGCTGAAGCTTCACTTGAGTTCCTTCCAGGAGCCGCCGTCCTGATCGGCGGCGTGCGAAGTGTGAGTGACGCGGACGCGGTCGCACTCGGCAGGCGCGGCTCGCGTCGGTAAGGCTGAAATTAGGCAGATCAGGTGAAGCCGCCGATGGCCGCACATGAACGACGGGTGAACCCCTGCCTAAGGTGTGGTTAGGTCACGGAATGCTCACGGGGAGAGCGCGTCGGCATTCCGCTTGTGCGGACGAAGCGGGACCGTTCGGTCAGCCGGTCGTCCGGGGCAGGTGCAGAACGGCGAGCAGTTCGTCGACCAGGGGCCGGTCGTGGGGCTGTGTGAGACGGTCGCGGGCGGCGGCGGGAGTCAGCCACAGCACCCGGTCGACCTCGTCCGTCGGGGAGAACGCGCAGGACAGGGCTTCGGCCGCCCAGTAGCGGACCTGCTTGGGACGGTCGTTGGCCGAATAACGCAGGGTGGACAGCTCGGGGCCGGGCGCGGCCCGGCAGCCCGTCTCCTCCGCCACCTCGCGCAGAGCGCCGGTGAGCGCCTCCTCGCCGCGCTTCAGTTTCCCCTTCGGCCACGACCAGTCGTCGTATTTCGGCCGGTGGACGAGGCAGACCTCCAGCCCGCCGGTGGCGCGGGAGCGACGCCACAGGACGCAGCCGGCCGCCTGGACGGTGGGGTCGGGGGACCTCGGGCTCATCCGGTACTCACCGCTTCCTTCTGCCAGCACTGCTGGAACGCGAAGCGCGCCGCCTCCACCTCGTGCCGCTGGTCGGCGTGGAGCACGCCGAGGGCGTACGCCGTGGCCGGAGCGATACGGGGGGTACGGGCCGCCTGGGCCGCCGCTGCCGCCGCCTCCGAGGCGCCGCGGTGCCGGTTCAGGGCCTGGCCGGCGGAGAGCAGGCGCAGGTCGACCACGGCGTTGCCCTTGGGGCCGCTGACGGCCTCACGGGCGTAGCGGTGCAGGCGCAGCAGCAGGCGGACCTGGTGCCACGGGGCGTCCTGCGGGTGCGGGACCGTGTCCGGGGACAGGCCGTGGATGAGGGCCGCGGCGTTGTACGGGTTCCCCGCGGTGACGAGCGGCAGGGCGGCCACGGCGTCGGCGAGGCGGTCCTGGGCGGCGGCGGCGAAGGGCCGGAGGTCGGTGGTGTCGGTGGCCTTGGTGAGGGGGACCTCGCTGGCCAGGACGGCGACCTTGTCCGCGACGGCGTGGAAGCGGCTGCTGCCCAGGGCTTGCAGGGCCGTGGAGTGGGCCCGGGTGCGGGCGAGGGTCAGCTGGCGGTCGAGCAGGGCGCCTGCCTTGGCTGCTCCGACGGTCAGGTTGCCGCGTTCCGGGGTGCCGGCCGGGTGGGGCTGCGCACCGGCGTGGGACGGTGCCGCCTTCTTCGGGCCGGTCGCCCCGGCGGGACGGCCGGCGGCGGCCGCGCCTGCCGGCTGTGATGGGGGCGCCGTCGAGCCCGACAGGCGGTGCAGGGCCGTCAGCAGGCGTTCCAGACGGGCCGTGTACGCGTGCTCCATCGCCAACGTGCCCGACACCCACGCCAGTTCGGGGCGCATCGCTTCGCACCAGTCCGTGTCGAGGAGGGACTGGAACGTGTGCAGGGTGGCGCTGATGCGGCGGGCCGAGCGGCGCAGGGCGCGGGCCGCCTCGGCGGACGCCTCCGAGCCGTTCGCCCCCGACCCCGTCTCCCGGTGCAGGCGCAGAGCGCGGAGGAACTCCGTGGCCTGGGCCCGCAGATAGCCCGCGAGGGTGTCACCGGTGGGGGCGGGCCCCAGGTGCCTGGACCGGGGATCCGTGGGGTCAAGGTGTTGCTGTGCCACGCCGGCGCCTCCGGGCGTCTATGAGCATCTCCTGGACGTTGCGCAGGGGCTGTCCGTCCGCGTCGGTCGCATGCCGGGTCCAGTCGCCGTCCGGGCCGAGGTGCCAGGAGGCGGTGGAGTCGGACATGCCGGTCTCCAGCAGCCGGTTCAGAGCTGCCCGGTGGGCCGGGTCGGTGACCCGGACCAGGGCCTCTATCCGGCGGTCGAGGTTGCGGTGCATCATGTCGGCGCTGCCGAACCACACCTCGGGCTCGCCGCCGTTGCCGAAGGCGAACACCCGGGAGTGTTCCAGGAAGCGGCCGAGGATCGAGCGGACCCGGATGTTCTCCGACAGGCCCGCCACGCCCGGGCGCACCGCGCAGATGCCGCGCACCCAGATGTCCACCGGCACGCCCGCCTGGGCGGCGCGGTAGCAGGCGTCGATGATGGCCTCGTCGACCATCGAGTTGACCTTGATGCGGACGTACGCGGGACGCCCCGCACGGTGGTGCTGGACTTCCTTGGTGATCCGCGAGACCAGGCCGTCGCGGAGCGACTTGGGCGCCACGAGCAGCCGGCGGTAGGTCTCCCGGCGCGAGTAGCCGGACAGGCGGTTGAAGAGGTCCGAGAGGTCCGCGCCGACCTGCGGGTCGGCCGTGAGCAGGCCGAGGTCCTCGTAGAGGCGGGCCGTCTTCGGGTGGTAGTTGCCGGTGCCGACGTGGCTGTAGCGGCGGAGGGTCTCGCCCTCTTGGCGGACCACCAGCGACAGCTTGCAGTGGGTCTTCAGGCCGACCAGGCCGTAGACCACGTGGCAGCCGGCCTCCTCCAGCTTGCGGGCCCACTTGATGTTGGCGTGCTCGTCGAAGCGGGCCTTGATCTCGACCAGGACCAGGACCTGTTTGCCGGACTCGGCGGCCTCGATGAGCGCGTCGACTATCGGGGAGTCACCGGAGGTCCGGTACAGGGTCTGCTTGATCGCGAGGACGTCCGGGTCGCCGGCCGCCTGCTCCAGGAAGGCCTGGACGGAGGTGGAGAAGGAGTCGTACGGGTGGTGCAGCAGGACGTCCCGCTCGCGCAGCGCGGCGAAGATGTCCGGCGGGGACGCCGACTCGACCTCGGCGAGGTCGCGGTGGGTGCCGGCGACGAACTTGCGGTACTTCAGCTCGGGCCGGTCGAGGGAGGCGATCCGGAACAGGCCCGTGAGGTCCAGCGGGCCCGGCAGCGGGTAGACCTCGGCCTCGCTGATCTTCAGCTCGCGCACCAGCAGGTCCAGGACCTCGCGGTCGATGGACTCCTCGACCTCCAGGCGCACCGGCGGCCCGAAGCGGCGCCGCATGAGCTCCTTCTCCAGGGCCTGGAGGAGGTTCTCGGCGTCGTCCTCCTCGACCTCCAGGTCCTCGTTGCGGGTGAGGCGGAAGGCGTGGTGCTCCAACACCTCCATGCCCGGGAACAGCTCCTCCAGGTGGGCGGCGATGACGTCCTCGATGGGGACGTAGCGGCCCGGGGAGCTCTCCAGGAAGCGGGACAGCAGCGGCGGCACCTTGACGCGGGCGAAGTGCTTGTGGCCCGTGACCGGGTTCCGTACGACGACGGCCAGGTTCAGGGACAGGCCGGAGATGTAGGGGAAGGGGTGCGCCGGGTCGACCGCCAGCGGCGTCAGCACGGGGAAGATCTGGTGCCGGAACAGGGTGAACAGGCGGGCCTGCTCCTTCTCCTGGAGCTCGTTCCAGCGGACCAGGTGGATGCCCTCCTCCGCGAGTGCGGGGGCGACGTCCTCGTGGTAGCAGGCGGCGTGCCGGGCCATGAGCTCGCGCGAGCGGGCCCAGATCATCTCCAGCACCTCGCGCGGCTGGAGGCCGGAGGCGGAGCGGGTGGCCACGCCGGTGGCGATGCGGCGCTTCAGTCCGGCGACCCGGACCATGAAGAACTCGTCCAGGTTGCTGGCGAAGATCGCGAGGAAGTTGGCCCGCTCCAGCAGGGGCGTTTCGGGGTCTTCGGCGAGTTCGAGCACGCGCTCGTTGAAGGCGAGCCAGCTGCGCTCCCGGTCGAGGAAACGTCCCTGTGGCAGCTGGGGCCCGTCGTACGGCGACTCCTCGTACGCGTCGAGGTCGGCGTCGATGTCGGGTTCCAGATCGGAGACGACGGCCGCGACCGTGTGCGGGCGGTGCGCCGCGATGGAGCCCACGGAGGGCTGCGCGTGCTGGACCTGTGCCTGGGTGTTCGGCTGGCTCATGGACCCATTCTTCCGCGCCGCGAGCATCACGGGCGCGTCGGACAGCGCGGGCGGGAGCGGAGGTGTCACATGAGTGCTCCCGTTTCCCTCGGGCCCCTTGCGGGGCGGGGAAGGCTCTGGCACGGCGGGATTCATTGGCCGAGCTTCGCAAGCTCGTCTGAATCGATGGTTACGGAGACATGACGTGCGGGATAGCGGGGGGCGGCTCGCGGGCGTCCACAGGGCCGGGTGAGGGGCGGCGGCGGTTGCCCACAGGCTGTGGACGGACGGCGGGCCGCGCGTCCATCCCCCCGTGGAAGGACGCGCGGACCGGGTTCAGGGCAGGCGGCGGCGCAGCAGGACGAAGGCGGCCGCGACCGCCAGGGCGGCGACGGCGAGGAGGATGCCGGTCTCCACGAGCTGGAGGGGCCAGAAGTGGGAGGCCGGGTGGTAGTCGGCGTAGTAGTGGCTGATGCCGTGCTCGGCCTCGCACGTGGGCTCGCCCGTGCACGCCGGGAACGTGACGCGGGAACCGGTGGCGGTCAGGGCGCCGTCCTCGACGATCATGCCGCCGGAGCCGGGAGTCGTGTCCGGGGCCGTCACGACGGTCTTCGCCGGCCACAGGTACGGGCGCAGATCGCCGAGGACGTGGACGAGCGACCCGACGGCCAGGGCCGCGACGCCGAGGGCGGGCAGCGTCCGGCGCAGCAGCAGGCCCGCCAGGACGCCGACCGCCAGGGCGGCGAGGGCCTGGGCGGCGGCGATGGTGCCGTTGACCTCGAAGACGCCGTCGTCGTACCACGCGCGCCAGCCCATGGCGCCGATCAGGGAACGGTTCGACGACCACAGCACGCGGTGCAGCAGCGTCAGCGCGAGCGTGCCCGTCACGAGCAGCAGGGCCGGGACCGCGAGCTTGGCGGCCAGCCAGCGGGCCGGGCTGACCGACTGGGTCCAGGCCAGCTGGGCGGTGCCGCTCTCCAGCTCGCGGCCGATGAGCGCCCCGCCCGCCCAGGCCCCCGTGAGCAGCGGGAGGAGTCCGAGGAGGTTGGTGCCGACCGTCACCGCCACCTGGTAGCGGGCGTTCGCCGGCCCGGCCATGTCGCAGCCCAGGTTCGGGCGGGGCTCGTCGCAGCCCATGCCCGTGTACTCGGCCCAGGCGGCGTCCGCGCCCGGGCCGATCGCCCACAGCAGCGCCCCGGCGGCCACCGCCACCAGCCCGAGCCAGAACAACAGCGCCGTGCGGTGCAGCCGGAGCAGGGCCAGGAGCAGGCCGCGCGGCTCGGAGGAGTGCCGGGCGGTGGCGGCGGGTGCCCGGGTGGTCATGGCGGTCATACGGCGGCCTCCCGCGCGTCGAGCAGCAGGGGCGGGGCGTCGGGGGAGCGCAGGTGGGCCAGGACGACCTCCTCCAGGGACGGGCGGTCGCCCCGGAGTCCGTCGCCGAGGGGGCCCGCGGGCCGGACCAGGGCGGTCAGCTGGCGGCCGGTGGTGCGGGACTCGACGACGGTGTGCGGGTGGAGGGAGTCGCCCGCCCGGCCGGTGACCAGGGTGTGGGCGGCGAGCAGGTCGTCCAGCGGCCCGGCGAGCCGGACGCGGCCGCCGCCGAGCAGCAGCAGGTGGTCGCAGGAGCCCTCCAGCTCCGCCACGACGTGCGAGGACATGACAACCGTGGTGCCGCGGTCGGCGGCGTCCGCCATGAGCGTGGCCATCAGCTGGTGCCGCGCGAGGGGATCGAGGTCGGCCATCGGCTCGTCCAGGAGCAGCAGTTCGGGGCGTTTGCCGAGGGCGAGCGCGACGCGGGTGCGCTGGCCGCCGGAGAGCGTGCGGATCTTCGTGTCAGGGTCGAGGCCGCCCTCCGCGACGATCCGGTCGGCGGTCCGGGCGTCCCAGCGGCGGGGGTTGAGGTCCCGGCCCAGCCGCAGGGTGCCGGCGATGGTGAGCTGGGGGTGCAGGGGCTTGTTCTGCGCGACGTGGGCGAGGCGCTCGCGGGCCGCCGCCGGGCTCTGGCCGAGCACGGTGATGGCGCCCTCGGTGGGGCGGAGCAGCCCCGCCGCCAGGGCGAGCAGGGTGGACTTGCCGGCGCCGTTCGGGCCGGTGACGGCGCAGATGCGGCCCGCGGGGAGCCGGAAGGCGCAGCCGTCCAGCGCGGGCCCGCGGCGTCGCCCGAACCTTCTGCCCAGTGCCGCCGCCTCGATGGCGGTGTCGGTCATGCGTCCCCCTTGAAGTGTGCGAAGTGCGCGTCGAGTACGGAAGTGAAGAGGGCGGCCACGTCCTCGCGCTCCAGGCCGGCCTCGCGCGCCCGGGCCGCCCAGGCGTCCAGTTCCGCGCGGAGCGGGGAGTCGGCGGGGGCGGTGCTCAGGGACTTGCGGACGAACGTGCCCAGTCCGCGGCGGGCCTCGACCAGGCCCTCGCGCTCCAGCTCCCGGTAGGCCTTGAGGACCGTGTTCGGGTTGATGGCGGTGGCCTCCACGACCTCGCGTGCCGTGGGGAGTTTGTCGCCCGGCTCCAGCAGGCCCAGACGCAGGGCCTGTTTGGTCTGCTGGACGATCTGGACGTAGGTGGCCACGCCGCTGCGCCGGTCGATGCGGTACTCGACCACTGCTTGAACCACCCTTTCACTAATTGAGTAGTGAAAGGGTGGTGCAGGGAGGGACGGAAAGTCAAGCGGGCTTTCGTGAACCGTTCGAGCCGGGCCGTCCGATGAGGAGACGTGAGCGATACGAGAAGCGACGGGGAGCTGCTGCGGGCCATCACCGCGGACGCCGACCGGCGTGCCTTCGAGGAGCTGTACCGGCGCTACGCGCCATGGCTCCGGGCCCGGTTGCGGGGGCGGTGCGCCGACCTCGGCGTGGTCGACGACGTCGTGCAGGAGACCTTCCTCGCGGTGTGGCGGGGCACGGCCCGTTACCGGGAGGAGGCCGGTTGCGCGGACGCGGCCGGTTGGCTGTGGCGCATCGGGTCGCGGCGGCTCGTGGACGCGCTGCGCGGCGACGGGGCGCGGGGGCGGCTGCGGCAGGCCCTGGCGCGGCTGCGGCACCGGGACGAGGTGTCGGCGGAGGAACGCGTGCTCGCGGGGGTGGAGCACGGGGACCTCGCCGGGGCCCTGGTCCGGCTGTCGCCGGAGCTGCGCGCGGTGCTGCAGGCGACCGTCATCGACGGGCTGACGACCCGTGAGGCGGCGGTGCTGCTCGGGATACCGCCGGGGACGGTCAAGACACGGGCGATGCGGGCCCGGAAGCAGTTGCGGGAGGCGTTGGCATGAGCTGGCACGTGTCCGAAGAGGATCTGCGCGCCTATGCGCGAGGGGAGTTGGCGGCTCCCGTGCTCTGGTCCGCCGACACGCATCTGACCTCGTGCGCCCGGTGCCGTGCAGTACTGGCGGAGGTCAGTGACCCGGTCGCCCTCGACGCCGGGTGGGACCGGCTCGACGCCGAGCTGGACGCGCCCCGGGTGGGACTGCTGGAGGGGCTGCTCGTGCGGGCCGGGGTGGCCGGGCACACCGCACGGCTGCTGGCGGCGACGCCGGTGCTGCGGCGGTCCTGGCTGGGGGCCGTCGTCGCCGTGCTCTGCCTGAGTGTGGGGGCCGGGCACTCCGTACGCGGCGGGGAGTTCCCCACGCTGTTCCTGGCCCTCGCGCCGCTGCTGCCGCTGGCCGGCGTGGCGCTGTCGTACGGGCCCGCGCTGGACCCGACCTACGAGATGGCCGTCGTCGCGCCGATGCACGGCTTCCGGCTGCTGATGATCCGCACGGTGGCCGTGCTGGCCGTCGCGCTCGGGCTGAACGGGCTGGCGACCCTCGCCCTGCCCGCCTACGGGCTGCGGGCGCTGGCCTGGCTGCTGCCCGGGCTGGCGCTGACCGCGACCGGGCTCGCGCTGATGCCCCGGCTGGGGCCGGTGCTCGCGCCGTCCCTGGTGGGCGGGGCGTGGGTCGGGCTGCTGCTGCTGGCCGACGCACTGCGGGCGGGGGCGGACGTGCCGCTCGCGCCGTTCACCGCGGCCGGGCAGGGCGTGGCGGCGTTGGTGGCCGCGCTCGGCGCCGGGCTGCTCTTCCTGCTTCGTGACCGATTCGACCTCTTCCAGGGACGTGCCGTATGACCCCGACCGTGTCCGCCTCCGGGCTGAGCCTCCGCTACGGCGGCACCCGCGCCCTAGACGACGTGTCGCTGCGCCTGACCGGCGGCGTCACCGGGCTGCTCGGGCCCAACGGCGCCGGCAAGACCACGCTGCTGCGGGTGCTCGCCACGGCCCTGCCCGCCGACCGGGGCGCCTTCACCGTGCTCGGGCACGACCCGGGCACCACCCGCGGCCGGCAGGAGGTCCGGCGGCGGCTGGGCTACCTGCCGCAGACGCCGGGCTTCCACCCGGACTTCACCGCGTTCGAGTTCGTGGACTACGTGGCGATCCTGAAGGAGATGACCGACCGGAGCGCCCGGCACCGGGAGGTGCGGCGGGTGCTCGACGACGTCGGCCTGGCGGAGGTGCGGGGCAAGCGGATCCGCAAGCTGTCCGGGGGGATGCGGCAGCGGGTCGCCCTGGGGGCCGCCCTGGTCGGTGATCCCGGGTTCCTGGTCCTCGACGAGCCGACCGTGGGGCTGGATCCCGAACAGCGCATGCGCTTCCGGGAGTTGATCGCGCAGGCCGGCGAGGGGCGGACGGTGCTGCTGTCCACCCACCAGACCGAGGACGTGGCGATGCTCTGCCACCGCGTGCTGGTCATGGCCGGCGGGCGGATGCGGTTCGAGGGCACCCCGGCCGAGCTGACCGCGCGGGCCGCGGGGCGCGTGTGGAGCAGTACCGAGCGGGACCCGGGCGCGAAGGCGGGGTGGCGCACCGGCACCGGGACCTTCCGGAACGTGGGGGATCCGCCACCCGGCGCCGAGCTGCTCGAACCCACCCTGGAGGACGGCTACCTGCTCACGCTCGACGGTGCCGGAGCGGAGGTGGCGGCATGACCGCGGCGGTGGAGCAGCCGGTCGCGTCCGAGACGCGGGACGAGCCGGGCGGGTCTGCCAAGGCCTTGTTCGCCCTGGCCCTGTTCGAAACGCGGCGGCTGCTGACCCGCATTCCGGTGCTCGTCGCCTTCTCCGTGTACCTCGGCTGGACCGTGTGGCGCGCCGGCAGGGACGGGGACGGCCACCCGGCCCTCCAGGACGCCGACCGCGCCACCCAGAGCGCCCCGCTGCTGGTCGGCCTCGCGGTCCTGCTGTCCGTCAACCACGCCGCGCTGCGCTCCCGGCGGCACGACACGGAGCGGCACTTCGCGGTGCTGGTGCTCCCGCCGTGGGGCCGTACGGTCGCCCACGCGCTGTCGGTCGTGGCCGCGGCCCTGGTCACCGCCGTGTGCGTGGCCGGGCAGTTCGGCCGGGAGGCCCTCCGCCCCGGGGCGATCGGGCACGGCTCGGTGGGCGAACTGCTCGTCGGGCCGCTGACGGTGCTGCTGTTCGGGTCGCTCGGGCTGCTGGCGGCCGTCCTGGTGAGGTCGGCTCTCGTCGCCCCGCTGGTGATCGTGTTCTGCCTGTTCCTGTTCCTGTTCTTCGCCGGTGCGGGAACGGGGGAGGGCTGGCAGCAGTGGCTCATGCCCGCCGTCGGCGAGGCGACCGGCAACACCCTGCCCTCCGACCTGATGGGCCGGCCCGCCGCCTGGCACGCCCTGTACCTGGCCGGTCTTGGGCTGAGCCTCGGGCTGCTGGCGGTGCTCGTGGCCGGTGGCCGCAAGCCGGCCGTCCTCGCCGGTGTGGCCGGGGCGCTGGCCATGACGCTGGTGGGCGGAGTGGCCCAGTCGGCGGGCGACTCCCCCGAGCTGGTCAAGGCGCGCGAACGGGCCACGGTGCACCCCGAGCAGGTGCAGACCTGCGTCCGGCGGGCCGGGTCCACGTACTGCGCGTTCCCCGATTGGAAGCCTCGCGTGGACGACTGGGCCGCGGTGGTGGACCGCGTCCGGTCCCTGGCCGGGGGCAGCGCCCACGAGCAGGACGTCGTCGTACGGCAGCGGGTCGAGGCGCGCTACGGCCTCTCCGGTGACGGCGCGCTGATGCCGCTGGAGCGTCCGCACGAGGTGACCGTGGGCACCCAGTGGGGCGGCAACCGCGTCCCCGAGTTCTCCGCCGCCGTGGCCGGGGTGCTCATCGCGGGCGACGAGAAGGCCGCGACCTCGATCTGCGACGGCCGCATCGTCCCCCTCATGTGGCTGGCCGTGGGCTGGGAGTCCGACCCTCTCGACGCGCTGCGCCGCGTCCGTCTCGACGACACCGTCACCGGCTCCGCCCTCGTGCTCCAGCCCACGAACGGGCTGTACATGACCGAGGCCCAGACCGAGGTGCTGCGTGCGCTGCTCGACCTGCCCCGCGGTGAGGCCGGCGCACGGGTCAAGGACCGGTGGGCCGGGCTGACCGCGCCGAAGGTCACGGCGGCCGGGGCCGCGAAGCTGCTGGGCCTGCCCGCGCCCGAGGGGGAGGACAAGTGCCTGTGACACGGCACCTGGTGCTCCCCGTCCTGCGGACCGTGCCGTGGGGCGCGGTCGGGGCGGCCGGGGGAGCGGGGCTGCTGCTCGCCGCGCTGACGCGGACCGGTGAGACGGCGGAACGGCTCACGCTCCACCTGCTGCGGGCCGCGGTCCTGGCCTTCGCGGTGGGCCTGGCCTTCCTCCTGGACGACCCGGCCCGGCACACCACGTCCACGGCGCCGACCCCGCGCCCGGTCCGCACCGCACTGCGCGTCGCCCTGGCCGTCCCGGCCGCGGCGGCCTGGTGGACGGTGGCCCTGCTGCTCGTCCCGCCGGGCGTGCGCCCCCCGGTCGGCGACCTCACGCTGGAGGCCGGGGCCGCTTTCGTCCTGGCGGTGACCGGCGCGGTGGCCGCGGTCCGTTTCACCGAGGCCACCCGGCCCGGACTGCCGGTGACCGCCGTCCTGCTGACCACAGCCGTCCTGACCATGCTGCTCTGGCCCGACCGCTGGGCCCTGTTCGTGCCGGCCGAGGACGAACGGTGGGCGGCGGCGCACGACCGGTGGGCCGTGGTGCTGGCGACGGCCGCACTGGCGGGCGCGGCCTGCGCGACGGACCCCCTGCGCCGCCGCGTCCTGCGCTGGACCCGGCCCTAGCTGACGCCTTCCGGTTGTGCGGATCGGTCCTTGGGCGGCCTTGAGGCGGGATTGGCCCTTTCCAGCACAACCGCAGGGAGTGGTACTAGGCTCCGGCCGTGGATCTCAAAGCCGTACGGGCCTTCGTCGCCATCGCCGATTCCGGGCAGTTCCAGAAGGCCGCCGTCGATCTGGCGCTCACCCAGCAGGCCGTCTCCAAGCGGATCGCCGCGCTGGAGAAGGACCTCGGGGTGCGGCTGCTGGTGCGTACACCGCGCGGGGCGGAGCTCACCATCGACGGGCAGGCCCTCCTGCCGCACGCCCGGGTCCTGCTCCAGGCGGCGGAGAGGGCTGCCGCGGCGGTACGTCCGGGGGACCGCGCGCTGCGGGTGGACGTGGTGGGGCGCCGGGCCGCCACCGGCGGGCTCGTCCAGGACTTCCACCGGGCGCACCCGGAGATCGCCCTGGACGTCGTCACCCTGTTCGACGCGGACACGGCGATGGCGGCCGTACGGGACGGGGCCGTCGACGCCACCTTCCGTGCCGTCACCATGCCCGGGCGCCGGCTCCCCGACGGCATCGCCGCCGTCCCCGTCCTCGACGAGCCGCTGCACCTGTGCGTCGGCCCCGGCCACGCGTTCGCCCGGGCCGACCGGGTGACGCCCGCGCAACTGGCCGGGCACCGGATCTGGATGCCGGGCAACGTGCCCGGGACCGAGTGGCACGCCTACTACGAGGAACTCGCCGCGGCCTTCGGACCGGCCATCGACACCATCGGGCCCAACTTCGGCCTCGAGGCGCTCCTCGACACGATCGCCGGCTCCCCGACCGTGGCGACCTTCCTCAGCGAACGGACCCCCCACGTCTGGCCGGTCGCCCACGACCTGCGGCTCGTCCCCCTCCGGGACCCGGTGCCGGTCTACCCGCACTCCCTGCTCTGGCGCACGGACAACCCCCATCCCGGGCTGACCGCCCTGCGCGACTACCTGGTCGCCACCCGGCCGCGGCCGCCGGAGGGCGAGACCTGGCGGCCGTCCTGGGCGCACCTGCCGCCTACCCCAGCCACTTCTCCATCAGCGTGAAGGACTTGGGCGCACCGCCCGGCTGCGGCTTGCCCTCCTTGCGGCCCACGACGCGGTAACCGGCGTCGGCGTAGTAGGCGTTGAGCTGCGCGTTGCCCGCGAGGCAGTCCAGACGCACCCGGGTACGTCCCGCCTCGGCCACACGGCGCTCGGCGGCGCCCAGCAGCAGCCGCCCCGTCCCGGGCGCGGCGGCGGTCCGGTCCACCATCAGCCGGTGCACGTACCCGGCCACGGGCGGCTGCGCGCCCCACGCGTCCTCGTCCTCCCACCACAGCTCCCAGGCACCCGCGAGACGCCCGCCGGCCTGCGCGAGCCAGACCTCGCCGTGCGCCATGACCCGGCGGAAGTGGTCCTCGTCCAGCTCCCCCGGCCGCCACTGCCCGGTGACACCACGGGCCAGCATCCAGCGGGCGGCGTCGTCGCGGAGGCGCACGAGCGCGGCCAGATCGGCCTCGGCGGCGGGGCGGACGCGGAGGTCATGCGTCGACGGCACGGCTCAGGTCTCCGTCCGGTACATCAGGTCCACCTCGTGCGTGACGAACCCCAGCCGCTCGTACACCGACACCGCCGCCTTGTTGTCGGCGTCGACGTACAGCATCGCCGTCGGCAGCCCCTGCCCCGCCAGATGCCGCAGCCCGATCGTGGTGAGGGACTTGCCGAGGCCGCCGCCCTGCGCGCCGGGGCCGACGCCGAGGACGTAGACCTCGCCCAGGCCCTCCTCGGCGTGCACCTTGGTCCAGTGGAAACCCACGAGTTCGTCGCCGCGGAAGGCGAGGAAGAACCCGGCGGGGTCGAACCACGGCTCGGCCTTGCGGTCGTCGAGGTCGCGCTGGGTGAGGGAGCCCTGCTCGGGGTGGTGGGCGAAGGCGGCGGCGTTCACCGCGAGCCAGGCCGCGTCGTCCCGGCCGGGGACGAAGGTGCGCACGGTGACGCCCTCGGGGAGCACCGGCTCGGGCGCGTCGAAGTCGGTCAACGGCCGCCGCATCTGGCGCAGTTCACGGAACAGGGTCAGGCCGAGGACCTGCGCGAGATGCCGGGCGGCGGAGTGCCCGCCGTGGGCCCACACCCGCAGTCGCTTTCCCGACGCGGCCAGCAGGGCGGACCCGAGCGCCCGTCCGTGCCCGTGCCCGCGATGCCCGGGATGCACCACCAGCTCGGCGGCCGGGGGCTCCACCTCGTCCGTGTCCTCCAACTGGGCATAACCGACAAGTTCCCCGCCGGCGGTGAGCAGCAGATGGGACACGCCCTCCCGCTCGCCGCCCCGCAACTGCAACCGGCCCTGTTCGGACACCGCCTGCTGACCGTCGGTCCGGGCGGCCTCGTCGAGCAGTCCGAGCACGGCCTCGGTCTGTTCGGCGGAGAGCGCGGCAAGGGTCTCGATCGAGCGGGGGCTTCCGGGCCGTACGGTGTCGTCGCTGGTCATGCGTACGAGGGTACGGGGCACCACCGGCAAATCGGCGGCAAAGAAGCAACCCAGATGTAACCATGAAACACCTGTCGCGCTACGCGCGTTGACTCTAGGCTGCGCCGGACGACATCACTGTCCCAGCAGACCCACAGGGGGGCGTATGCCAGCCACTTCACCGGCGCACCCGGAGCGCCGCAGACGTCGTACGAACCGTTTCGTCGCTCTTGCCGCCGGTGTCGTCACCGTCGGCGCGCTGGCCGCCGCGGCGCTGCCGGGTTCGGCGACCGCCGGGGAGGACCACCGCGAGGGCGGGTACGGGCCCGGCCGCTACCAGGACGTGCAGCTGCTGTCCTTCAACGACCTGCACGGCAACCTCGAGCCGCCGGCGGGCTCGTCCGGCCGGGTCACCGAGCACCAGCACGACGGCACGACGAAGACCATCGACGCCGGTGGTGTCGAGTACCTCGCCACGCATCTGCGGCAGGCCCGCGAGGGCGAGAAGTACTCCATCACGGCCGCCGGCGGCGACATGGTGGGCGCCTCCCCGCTGATCTCCGGGCTGTTCCACGACGAGCCGACCATCGAGGCGCTGAACAAGCTCGACCTCGACGTCACCTCCGTCGGCAACCACGAGTTCGACGAGGGCGCCAAGGAGCTGGCCCGGCTGCAGAACGGCGGCTGCCACCCCGAGGACGGCTGCTACACGGACGAGAAGTTCGAGGGCGCCGACTTCCCCTACCTGGCGGCCAACGTCCTCGACGAGAAGACGAAGAAGCCGATCCTCAAGCCCTACTGGGTGTGGAAGAAGAACGGCGTCAAGGTCGGCTTCATCGGAGTGACCCTGGAGGGCACCCCGGACATCGTCTCCGCCGAGGGCGTGAAGGGCCTGTCCTTCAAGGACGAGGTCGAGACGATCGACAAGTACGCCAAGGTGCTCCAGAAGCAGGGCGTGAAGTCGATCGTCGCCCTCATCCACGAGGGCGGCTTCCCGGCGTCGACGTCGTACAACTACGACTGTGACTCCCCGGGCGCGGGCGACGGCATCTCCGGCCCGATCGTCGACATCGCCAAGAAGGTCACACCGCAGGTGGACGCGCTGGTCACCGGCCACACCCACAACGCGTACGTGTGCAGCATCGCCGACCCGGCGGGCAAGCCCCGCATGGTCACCTCGGCCGCGTCCTTCGGCCGCCTCTACACCGACACCACGCTGACGTACGACCGCAGGACCGGCGACATCGCCCGTACGGCGGTGAAGTCGGCGAACCGCGTGGTCACCCGGGACGTCCCCAAGGCGCCCGACATGACCGAGCTGATCAGCAAGTGGAACACGCTGGCCGCGCCCATCGGCAACAAGCCGATCGGCTACATCTCCGGCGACATCGGCAACACCGGCACCGAGTCCCCGCTCGGCGACCTCATCGCCGACGCCCAGCTCGCCCACGGCAAGCAGCTCGACCCGGAGACCGACCTGGCGCTGATGAACCCGGGCGGCATCCGCGCGCCGCTGACCTACGCGGCCAAGGCCGGTGAGGGCGACGGTGTCGTCACCTACGCCGAGGGCTTCACGGTCCAGCCGTTCGCCAACACCGTGAACCTCCAGGACTTCACGGGCGCCCAGCTCATTCAGGTGCTCAAGGAGCAGGTGACCGGCCCGAACGCGGCGGCGCCCAAGGTCCTCCAGGTGTCGTCCGGTCTCACCTACACACTGGACCTCACGAAGTCCGGCGCCGACCGTGTGGTCACGGACTCGGTCAAGCTGAACGGCGCGGCCATCGACCCGGCGGCCACCTACCGCGTCGCGACGAACAGCTTCCTCGCGGGCGGCGGCGACGGCTTCCCGACCCTCGGCCAGGGCACGAACGACGTCGTCGGCTCCGACGACCTGAGCGCCCTGGAGCAGTACCTGACGGCCAACTCCTCGGCGTCCGACCCGATCGCCCCGCCGAAGGCGGACCGCATCACGATCGTGAAGTAAGTAGCATACCTGGGGTTCAGGTTGCGGGTGGGGGAGGTGCGCATGATCGGATGGATCGATGCGTACCCCCCACCACCTAGATGCGCATCCCCGTCGGAACCCGTACGAGGAGCTCGCCGCCCTCGATGACGGGCCTCTGGAGGAGACCCCTCTGGAGGAGTTCCTCGCTCAGGAACGCGATGCGGGCGCCGAGGACGCCTGGGCTCCGCCGGACCATCGTCGCGGCGGCAGGCGCCGCAAGAAGAATCGTTTCGCTGGTTTGCCGCTCGCGGTGAAGGCCGTGGTCGGCCTGACCGTCCTCGCCTCCTTCGCCGCCCTCGGCGACCGCTGGGCCGTGCTGTACGCCGAGCACCGGGCCGCCGGCACCCTCAAGGACCGCCTCGACCTGGCCGCCGCGCCCGAGGTGGAGATCGGCGGCTTCCCCTTCCTCACCCAACTCGCCGACAAGCGCCTGGAGTCGGTGAAGGTGACCGTCCCGGACGTCGCCGCCGACCGGGTCTCCCTGGCCAAGGTGTCGGCCACGGCCCACGACGTACGACTGCACGCCGACGGCCTCACCGCCGTGCGCGGCGCCCACGTCCCGCGCTTCGACGGGGAAGTCCAGCTGACCTTCGCCGACCTCAACCGCGAACTGGGCGCCTCCCAGGTGACGTTCACCGGCGAGGGCCGCGACCGGGTCCGGGCGGACGGCACCCTGCCCGTCGCCGGGCACAACCTGCGGCTGCGTGCCGAGGCCCGGATCCAGCGGCAGGGCGAGCGGGGCATCGCCACCGAGATCGGCAACATGCGCCTGGACATCGGCGACCTGGCCACCTACCGCCCCGGCACCCGCGCCTCGCAGGGCCTGCATCTGACGCCCAAGGGCACCGCCGACCTCGCCCGGCAGACCCGCAAGGCCAAGGCGCTGCTGTCGGTCCCGGCCATCGTGCAGCGGATGGGTGTGCCCGAGGCGACGGTGCGCGAGGCCCTGGCCGACGACGGCAAGCTCGCCGAGCTGACCGGCTCCCCGCGCTTCGCCCGCCAGGCGGCCCGGCTCAACCTCATCGACCTCGCCCTGGAGCACCCCGACGTCATGCGCCGTCTGGGACTCGATCCCAAGCTGCTCGACTCCCTGGCGGGCCTGACCCGCCCGGTGCTGGCCGACCGGCTGTCGCTGGCGTTCGAACTGCCCGAGCCGGAGCAGGGGGAGGTGCGGCTCCAGGACGTAAGGGTGGAGGAGGACGGTATCCGGGTCCGGGTGTCGGGCACGGGGCTGACCGTGGGCTCCTAGCCTGCCTTCTTGATGAAATTTGGTGTGCAGATGTGTTGACCTCTGTTCGAGTCCTCTTCTAGTTTGCGGGAGCCAACGAGCCACCGATCTGTACGCGAGGTTCGCTCGAAAGTACTGCTCAGAAGGGGACGTCGTGTCACGAAAGACTCACCGGGGAACAGCCGGCTTGGGAGCGCTGCTCGCCTGCGTCACGGCATTCGGCGGGGCCCTCGCCTCTCCCGCAGCCGCATCCCCCGCCACGCCGCCGCCCGTCAGCGACTTCAAGGGCGTGAACTGGGCCGACCCGCGCGACAACTACGCCCACGACGCGGTGGTGCCCTCGGGCCTGTCCACCTCCGACAGTTACGCCACCACCTACGCCAAGTCCAAGGCGATCATCGGCGGCTTCTCCGAGCTCGGCGCCAACACCGTCCGCCTCCCGGTCAACCCGACCTCGGTGAACGGCCCGTTCTGGAAGTCGTACCGGGGCGCGATCGACGCCGCCACCGCCAAGGGTTTCAAGGTCATCCTGGGCTACTGGGAGGCCGACAACGCCAAGGACGGCAAGATCGACAACCAGGCGTCCTGGGACCGGATGTGGGCGCGGATCACCTCCGCCTACGCCCGCAACTCCAAGGTGTACTTCGAGCCGATGAACGAGCCGTTCGGCTACACCGCCCAGGAGTGGACCGACATCGCGGCGAAGTGGGTGAGGACCCACGGCAACGTGCCCCGCGACCGGATCCTGATCGGCGGCTACAAGTACAGCGAGGACGTCAAGCCGGTGTGCGCCGACCCGCGCCTGAAGGGCACGCGCCTGGCCCTGCACAACTACGGCTTCTGGCACACCGACTGGACCAGCGTCGACCAGTGGAAGGCGGACTTCAAGGCCCGCATCGGCGACTGCGCCTCCCGCACGATCCTCGACGAGTTCGGTGCCTCGATGACTACCGGCCTGGACTACAACGGCCCGGTCAACGGCTCCAACGAGGTCGCGTACATCCAGGCCGCGACCGACACCATCCGGGAGCTGGGCCTGGGCTCGGTCTACTGGCCCGGCCTGCGCAACGGTGACACCTACTCCCTCACCACGCTCCAGGGCACGGGCACGAACCTCAGCCTGACGGTGAACAACCAGAGCGGCCTGGACCGGCTGCACTACGCCTGGAAGCAGTAAGGGTGGTGGCCCTTCCGGGTCCGGCGCCGCTCGTCAGCCGGACCCGGAAGGGAGCCGTTCAGGACGCCGAAGGCGTCCAGCCCGCGAGCCAGTCCGCGACCTCCTGGTTCGCGGCCTGCGCGTCGCTCAGGTGGGGGCGGTTGGTGCTCGCCTGGCCCGCACCCGGGCCGTAGTTGCCGTACTCGGCGAACCGGTCGTCCTTCCACGAGAAGCCGCTCATGTCGGTCCACGGCGTGGACTTGATCGCGGCGTTGAGGCTGGTGTTGCGGACGGTGGTCTGCGGGTCGAGGGACGCGTCCCCGCCCGCGTGCCAGGGCCGGCCGAGGTAGAAGGTCCCGGCCGAGACGTCGCCGTTCACCGTGGAGTTGGCGATCAGGATGCCCTTGCGGTTCGCCGCGGTGCTCGGCGCGGTGATGTATCCGGCCGAGGTGCCGTTCCAGCGTTTCTTCAGCGTGATGACGGACTTGTCGACCACGGCCGTGGCCCGGCCGAAGATGAAGTCGACGTTGCCGATGACGTAGGAGTTGCTGACGTAGACCCGGCCCAGCCGGTCCTTCGACGCGGTGTCGAGCAGCAGAGTGTCCTGGTCCCCGCTGACGATGATCCCGTCCAGGAAGACCTTGTCGGCGGCGGTCCGCAGGGCGACGGCCTGATGCCCGTCGAGGGACTGGTTGGCCTTCTCGTCGAAGTCGTTGGAGATGGTCAGATTGCGCGCCTGGAAGTCGTCCGCCTCGACGGCGACGGTGGCGCTGCCGCCCGTGCCGTAGGTGCCACCGCCCGGCTTGGGAGTGCCCGACGCGTTGTTGTAGACGATCGTCGTGTCCTTACGGCTCCCGCCGGTGCCCTGGATGGTGACGTGCGGCTTGTTGGAGGGCACCTTCACCAGTTCCCGGTACGTCCCCGGCTTCACGGCGATCACGACGCGCGACGGGTTGTTCGCCGGTACGGCGTTCACGGCGGCCTGCACGGTGCGGTACTGGCCGCTGCCGTCCTGGGCGACGGTGAGGGTGGTCGCGGCGGCGGCCTTGGTGGCGGCGGCGGCCGTACCTATGGAGGCGCGGGGCCCGGCACCGGACTTGAGGACCGACGGGAGGTCGGCGGCCTTGTCGAGGGTGTAGGGGTAGTACGTCTTCGGGTCGAAGGCGGTCCCGCCGCTCTCGTTGCGGCCGCTGGTGCCGGAGAAGGAGTTGCCGCGCTGGACGACGGCGGCGCCGCTGTCCTTGATGACCGGGTTGTCGATGCCCTGGAAGAGGGAGTTCTCAAGGACCATCTTCGTACCGCCGCGCGAGTAGTTCCCGTACGCCGACCTGATGGCGGTGCCCGGGGCGTCCTCCAGGAAGTTGTTGTAGAGGTGCGCGTGGGCGGCGTTGTCGGTGGACGGGTTGCGCTGCTCGGTCTCGCGGATCCAGTTGTGGTGGATCGTGATGTCGGTCTTGACGTTCTGGGTCCAGCCGATGCCGAAGGTCTTGTTGTTGTCGCTCAGCTTGTTCCAGGAGACGGTGACGTTCGTGCTGTCCTTGCGGACGTCGATGAGCCCGTCGGCCATGTGCCGCAGATCGTTGTGATCGATCCACACGTGATGGGCGCCGTCCATCTGGATCGCGTCGAAGTCGTGGTCCTTGTCGTTCCAGATGCCCTGGTACGCGTCCCGGATGGTCAGGTTCCGGATGATCACGTTGTGCACGCCCTGGCCGAGGAAGAACCCGCCGCCGACGATGTGCCCCGAGGTCCCCTGCCCCACGATGGTCTTGTCGGACCGGACCTTGATCTCTTTCCCGACCGGGTTCATCGTGATGGTCCCGGCGACCACGATGATGTACGGCTCGGCGGCGGTCGCGTACTTCTCCAGATCCGCGAGGGTCTTGACCGTGACGGTTTTCCCGCCCCGCCCGCCGTACGTCCCGTTCTGACCGAGGGAGTTGACGGAGGCGAACCCGTCGGCGGTGTCGGAGGCCCAGGTGGGGGTGGCGGCGGAGGCCTGCCGGGCGGTGGAGCCCAGGACGCCGAGATCGGTGCCGTAGGCGAGGGTACCGGCGGCGGTCAGGGCCAGGGGGATCCCGGCAGCCAGCGCGGTACGGCTTCTGCGGTGGCGGCGCGGCTTGCTGGACGGTCCACTCATGCGGCGAATCCGTTTCTGCTCGTGGGGGGCGGTCCACCGGTGAGTCGCCGCGGTGGGGGGAAAGGTTGCCGGCTCTGTCACTCCTTCTTCACATCGATGCCGCCCCTGCCACCCTCGCGGCTGACCGCGATCCGCAGCACGTCCCCCAGCGACTCCACGGCCCGCGTCAACGCGAAACGCACGGCGCGTTCACCGGCCTCGGGGTCGTGCAGGACGGCGTTGGAGCCGGCGAGCACGGTTTCGGCGGACGCCAGCTGAGCGGCCTCGACGTCGTCGGCGAGGCGCGAGAGCAGGCTGCCGGGGTCGTCGGTGGAGAGGTAGCAGGCCTTGCCGTCGGCCCCGGTCCAGGGGAGCAGCCTCATACGTAGGCCTCCACGGCGTGCAGGTACGGCCGGACGAGGGGGGTGTCCATTTCGAGGGGCTCCGACCGGAGAGGGCGTGCGGGCAGCGGCAGCGGCAGGGTGGGCGTGGCGGCTCGATGTCGCCCTCGGGCGGGCAGCAGGAGCCGTACGAGGGCGAGCAGGAGCGACTCGCAGAGTTCGGCGATACGCAGGCGCACGGAAGCGTCCCTTCTCAGGGCAGGGGGAAGGCGGGGTGTGACGAGCGGCGATCACGGTTCGTGCCCTCATCGTCACTGCATGCCCCTACGCTGCGGAAGAGGCCAGGCGTTGCCTGGGGGCTCAGACAACGGTGAGGGGTGACGTGGGGGAAATGGTTGACGGGGGCCGGGCCGTCCTGGGTCGGACGCTGAGGTTTCTGCGGGAGCAAGCGGGCAAGTCACTCGGGCAGTTGGCCGAGGACACGGGCTACGACAAGAGCTACTTGAGCCGCCTGGAGAAGGGGGAGCGGCTCTCCAAGCGTGCGGTCATGGAGGACTTGGACAGCTACTACGGGTGCGGTGACCTGCTGGTTCGTGAGTGGCGGGAGGCGCGCAGGGAGGTCATCAAGGACAAGTACAAGGGTTTCATGGACCTTGAGGCGACGGCGCAGGTCATGTGGATGTTCCAGTTGCGCGTGCCGGGCCTCCTGCAGACCGAGGACTACGCCCGAGCGGTGTTGTCAGGGTTGTCTGGCGCCCAGACAACGGCAGGCAACAGCGAGGAAGTCGAGGAGCAGGTGGCTGCCCGGATGGGGCGACAGGAGTTGCTCTACCGCGAGTCGGCGCCGAGCGTGCGCGTGATCCTGGATGAAGGGGCGGTGCGGCGGCCTGTTCCCGACGCGAAGGTGTGGACCGACCAGTTGTCGCACCTGGTGGATGCGGCGGAGCTGCCGAATGTCGCAATCCAGGTTCTGCCCTACACGGCCGGTGTGCACGACCTCATGAACAGTGACCTCATCCTGTTGTGGCAGCGTGCCGGTGACCCCGTCGCCTACGTGGAGGGCAACGGTTTCGGCGAGCTGATCCAGGATCCGGACAAGGTGCTTGCCTACCGCCTGTCCTACGATCTCGTCAGGGATGCGGCGCTGAGCCCGGCGGAGTCGACAGCGTTTCTCAAGTGCCTCTTGGAGGAGTGCAGACCATGAACCGAACCCCGGACCTCACCACCGTCGTGTGGCGCAAGTCGTCCTACAGCGACGGCGGAGCCTCGAACTGCCTCGAGATCGCCGCCGACTGCCCCGGCACAGCTCCGGTCCGCGACAGCAAGCGGCCCGACGGTCCGATACTCGTGTTCGGCGCGAGCCCCTGGGCGTCGTTCCTCGCCCACGTCAAGAAGTAGGAGGTTCCTCAGGCGGTGGCACCGCCGCCCCCGGCAGCCGTACCGTCGCCACCGTGCCGCCGCCCTCGGCCCGGGACAGGGACACCTCGCCACCGGCCTGCTGCACCGTACGCGCGACGATCGACAGGCCGAGGCCCGAGCCCGGCAGCGCCCGTGCGCTCGGGGAGCGCCAGAAGCGGTCGAAGACGTGGGGGAGTTCGTCGGCGGGGATGCCCGGGCCGTGGTCGCGGACGGTGAGGACGCCCTCGATCAGACGAACCTCGACCGTGCCGCCCTCCGGGCTGAACTTCACCGCGTTGTCCAGGATGTTCACCACCGCCCGCTCCAGGGCGGAGGGTTCCGCTCGGACGAACCAGGGCTCGATGTCCGCCGTGATCGTCAGCTCGGGCCCCCGCAGCCGGGCTCGCCGCAGCGCCGACTCGACCGTGTCCTGCCAGGCGACGATCTGTGTCCGGCCCGCGTGCTGGCCCGTGTCCGGGCGGGACAGTTCCTGGAGGTCGCCGATGAGCGAGGCCAGCTCCGTCATCTGCGCCTTCACCGACGCGAGCAGCGCCTTGCGGTCCGCCTCGGGGAGGGGGCGGCCCGTCTCCTCGCTGCGGGTGAGGAGTTCGATGTTGGTGCGCAACGACGTGAGCGGCGTGCGGAGTTCGTGCCCCGCGTCCGCGATCAGTTGCTGCTGTAGGTCGCGGGAGCTGGCCAAGGCCGAGGTCATGGCGTTGAAGGAGTGGGACAGCCGGGCGATCTCGTCCTCGCTGTCGTCCTCCACCGGGATGCGGATGTTCAGATCCTCGGTGCGAGCCACGTGCTCGACGGCGTCGGTCAGCTTGTCGACGGGGCGCAGCCCGGCCCGGGCGACCGCCAGGCCGGCGGCTCCGGCGCCGAGCACTCCCACGCCGGAGACCAGCAGGAGGATCAGCGCCAGTTCGTTGAGCGTGGACTGCGTTCCCTTGAGCGGCAGGGCGATGACGAGGGAGTAGTCGGCGGCGACGCCCGGGGGCAGGTTCTCGTCCTTGATGACGACCGCCGTCGTCAGGACGCGCAGCTTGTTGCCGTGTTCGTCCGTGCCGTCGCGGATGCGGCCCTGGTTCGGGTCGGGGTTCCTGGCCACGGCCTTGTCGTCGCCGGTGACGCGTACCTGGGTCGTGGAGGTCGGGAAGAGACACAGCGTGCCGTCGACGCGGACCAGCTGCCCGTAGGTCTTGGGCCGCGACCCCATGCCCAGCGAGTCGGAAGGCGTCTGAAGGCACTCGTGGGTGAGCGTCTGGAACTCGTCCGAACGCAGCGGCGCCACCGACGACTTCAGGTCGTTGTCGATCTCGTCGTACAACTTCCCCTGCACGATGAACCAGCAGGTCACCGACACCGCCGCCACCGCGAACGCCACCGCGGCCGCCACCAGCAGGGCCAGTCGGGAGCGGATCGGCAGGGAGCGGAACCGGCGTACCACCCGGTGCGTCCGGGAACTCACTCCGCCCCGCCCTGCCGCAGCACGTAACCGACGCCCCGCACCGTGTGCACGAGCCGCGGCTCGCCGCCGGCCTCGGTCTTGCGCCGCAGGTACATCACGTACACGTCGAGGGAGTTCGACGACGGCTCGAAGTCGAAGCCCCAGACGGCCTTGAGGATCTGCTCCCGGGTGAGGACCTGGCGCGGGTGGGCCATGAACATCTCCAGGAGTGTGAACTCCGTACGGGTCAGCTCCACCTGGCGCCCGCCCCGGGTGACCTCCCGCGTGGACAGGTCCATGCGCAGGTCGGCGAAGGTGAGCGCGTCCTCGTCGGCCGGGTCGGCCGCGCCCACGGCCGCCGCGTAGGAGATGCGGCGCAGCAGCGCGCGGATGCGGGCGAAGAGTTCGTCGAGTTCGAAGGGCTTGACCAGGTAGTCGTCGGCGCCCGCGTCGAGGCCGGTGACACGGTCGCCAACCGTGTCACGGGCCGTGAGCATCAGGATCGGCGTGGTGTCGCCGGTGGCGCGGATGCGGCGCGCCGCCGTCAGGCCGTCCATGCGCGGCATCTGGATGTCGAGGACGACCAGGTCGGGCCGGTAGGCCGCCGCCTTGTCCAGCGCGTCCGCGCCGTCGACGGCGACCTCGGTCCCGTACCCCTCGAACGCGAGGCTGCGCTGGAGTGCTTCGCGTACGGCCGGCTCGTCGTCGACGATCAGGATGCGCTGCGGGTCACGGTCGCCGTCTGCGGGGCTCATGGGTCGGAGGTCCTCGGGGGTGAAGTGGGACGGGGGTGCTCTGACGCTCTCAGCGTCGCACGTCGCGGGCGCCTGCCGGGAGGAGCGCCGGCCCGGTGGGGTGCGGGGCCGGCCGGCGAGGGATCAGCCCCGTACCGTGCGGCGTCCGGCCGTCGCGGCCCGGCCCGCTCGCCGGGCCGCCTTGGTCGCCACTTCCGGCGCCCGCCCCGCCGGTGCGTGCAGTTCGTACGCCACCGCCAGGGCCAGCGCGACCCCCGCCGGGTCGCCGCCCGGCTCCGCGTGTGCGATCCGCTGGATCATCGCCGTACTCCTCGCTCGATGGAACACACTCGGTGGAACTCAGTCGGTCGAACCCGCCCGCAGCTTCGCGAGGTCGGCCTTGACGGTGTTGATCGGGATGGCGAAGCCCAGGCCGACGCTGCCCGCGTCGGAGGACGAGGAGGCCTGGCTCGTCGGCGAGTACATCGCGGAGTTGATCCCGATGATGTTGCCGTTCATGTCGATCAGCGCGCCGCCGGAGTTGCCCGGGTTGAGGGACGCGTCGGTCTGGAGCGCCTTGTACGTCGTCGTGCTGGACCCGGTGTCGCCGTTGAACTGGCGTCCGCCGAACTCGAACGGCCACTGGTCGCCCTGCCCCTGGCCCTGCCCCCACTGCTGCTGGCCCTGGTCCTGACCCTCATCGGTCGGGACCGTGACGTCGCGGTCGAGGGCCGAGATGATGCCGCTGGTGACGGTGCCGGACAGTCCCTCGGGGGAGCCGATCGCCACGACCTGGTCGCCGACCTGCAGCCCGGCCGAGTCGCCGAGCGTGGCCGCCTTCAGGCCGGAGGCGTTCTCCAGCTTGATCAGCGCCAGGTCCTTCTTGCTGTCGGTGCCGACGACCTTCGCGGTGTACGACTTGCCGTCGCTGGTCGTCGCCTTGATCTGCGAGGCGCCGGAGACGACGTGGTTGTTGGTGACGATCTCGCCGCCGCTCGTGATGATCACGCCGGAGCCGGTGGAGGACCCGGTGTTGGAGTCGGCGCTGATCTCGACGATGCTCGGGCTGACCGCCTTCGCGACCCCGGCGACCGTGCCCTTCTGGCTGGACGGGACCACGGTGGTGCTGGTGGAGCTGGAGGCGACGGTGGCGTTGCCGGTCAGTTCCTGGATGCCGTAGGCGGTGCCGCCGCCTATCGCCGCCGCGACGATCGCCACGGCGGCGATCAGGGCGGCGGGGCCACGGCCGCGCTTCTTCGAATGCGGAGCATGCGCCGGGGCGTACGCCGGCGGGGGCGGCCACTCGGGGTTCACCGGGGCCTGCTGCTGACCCTCGTAAGGGTTCTCGTACTCGCCACTGCGGTGGAAGCTCTCGGTCATGGAACCGAGCTTGTCGCCCGACCATGAGAGCTTCCTGAGTGCTCCCTGAGAAGCCCGACAGAACCTCGTATGCCCGATATAAAGAGGCCCGCCGTCCGGTGAGGCGGCCTCCCCGTCCAACCGCCGGAGGCTACGCGCAGCCGCAGGACCGCCGGGTCACCAGCCGCGACGGGAACACCTTCAGCCGCTCCCGCCGGGCCCCCGCGACCCGCAGCCCGTCGTCCAGGACGAGGTCCACCGCCGCCCGGGCCATCGCCGAACGGTCGGACGCGATCGTCGTCAGGGGCGGGTCGGTGAGCGCCGCCTCCTTGATGTCGTCGAAGCCGGCCACCGCCAGCTCGCCCGGGACGTCGATGCGCAGCTCGCGCGCCGCGCGCAGCAGGCCGATCGCCTGGTCGTCGGTGGAGCAGAAGATCGCCGGCGGGCGCTCGGGGCCCGAGAGGATCTTCAGGGCCGCCTGGTAGGCGTCGTAGCGGTTGTAGAGGGCCTCAAAGAGGCGGCCCTCGGTGGAGATCCCGGCGTCGTCCATCGCGCGGCGCCAGCCCTCGACGTGGTCGGAGACCGGGTCGCCGACCGCGGGCGTCTCGGCTATGCCGCCCATACAGGCGACGTACTCGTAGCCGTGCTCCAGCAGGTGCCGGACGGCGAGCTCGGCGCCGCCCAGGTCGTCCGTGACCACGGCGACGTCGTCGATGGCCTCGGGCCGCTCGTGCAGCAGCACGACGCGGGCGTCCCAGGCCTCGATCTCGGCGGCGGCCAGATCGTTGAGCGCGTGGCTGACGAGGATCAGGCCGGAGACCCGCATGCCCAGGAAGGCGCGCAGGTAGTGGACCTCGCGCTCGCCCACGTAGTCCGTGTTGCCGACGAGGACCATCTTCCCGCGCTCGGAGGCGGCCTGCTCGACCGCGTGTGCCATCTCCCCGAAGAAGGGCTGGCGGGCGTCCGGGATGATCAGGCCTATGAGGTCCGTGCGCCGGGAGGCCATCGCCTGGGCCACCCGGTCGGGCCGGTACCCCAGTTCCTTGATCGCGGCGAGGACACGCTCGCGCGTGGCCGGGGCGACCGGCCGGGGTCCGTTGTTGATGACATAGCTGACCACGGCAGTGGAAGTCCCTGCCAGCCGCGCCACATCATCCCGAGTCACCTTGGCCACGCGCGGAGTCTACGCGGATATACCTGCTCCGGGCAGGGCGTAAAGGAGGTTCCGTACGATATCCCGACCGCCGTCCGGGGCACCCCGTGCGGGAAGCGATGCCCAGGTCGGCGCCGTATTACGCCTCTCTACGCCTGGGTACGGAGCTCGACGGCGTCCTGAGCGACCGACTTGTCCGCGGTGTCCTGCTTTGCCTTGGCCGCCTTGGCCTTCGCCTCCTCGGCGGCGCGCTCCGGCTTCTCCGGCGTAACGAATCGATAACCGACGTTCCGGACGGTGCCGATCAGCGACTCGTGCTCGGGGCCGAGCTTGGCGCGCAGCCGCCGTACGTGCACGTCGACCGTCCGTGTACCGCCGAAGTAGTCGTAGCCCCAGACCTCCTGGAGCAGCTGCGCGCGGGTGAAGACACGGCCGGGGTGCTGCGCGAGGTACTTCAGGAGTTCGAACTCCTTGAAGGTGAGGTCGAGGACGCGGCCCTTGAGCTTGGCCGAGTACGTCGCCTCGTCGACCGACAGGTCGCCGTTGCGGATCTCCATGGGGGAGTCGTCGCTGACGATCTGCTGCCGGCCCATGGCGAGGCGCAGCCGCGCCTCGACCTCCGCCGGGCCGGCGGTGTCGAGCAGGACGTCGTCGATGCCCCAGTCGGCGGTGACGGCGGCGAGACCGCCCTCGGTGACGACGAGGACGAGCGGGCAGCCCGGCCCGGTGGAGCGCAGCAGCTGACAGAGGCTGCGGACCTGCGGCAGATCACGCCGGCCGTCGACGAGGATGACGTCGGCGCCGGGGGTGTCGACGAGGGCGGGGCCCTCCGCGGGGGCCACACGCACGTTGTGCAGGAGCAGGCCGAGGGCGGGGAGCACCTCCGTCGACGGCTGGAGGGCGTTGGTCAGGAGCAGCAGAGAACTCATACGTCTGGTTCCTCCTCGGTCCCTGCGAGGACGTTTGTTGGCACAGCACCGCTCTGCGATCCCGAAGGCTCCGTACACCTGCGGTTTCCCGCGTCGTATACAACGCTTCCGAAAGCACAAAAGGACCCGGGGGCTACGCTGCCCGAGTCCTCTGCCCAGCAGAATAGCCCACATGAGCTCTGGTCCGGCAGGTCATGTGGCGCGTTCCACCGATCGTCCGCATTCCGAGACGACTGTGGGAACGCCCGTTCGGAAGCCGTCGAGGACGTTTCTGCGCACGTCCGACGGCGTGACGATCGACGCCGTGTACGACCCGGGTACCGCCGTATACGACGCCTCCGGGAAGCCTTCCCGTCACCCCGTGTTCGTCGTCGCCCACGGCTTCACCGGGGCCGTGGACCGGCCGCATGTGCGCCGGGTGGCGCAGGCCTTCGCGCGGTACGGGGCGGTCGTCACGTTCTCCTTCCGGGGCCACGGGGCGTCCGGCGGGCGGTCCACGGTCGGCGACCGGGAGGTGCTCGACCTGGCTGCGGCGGTGCGGTGGGCGCGGGAGCTCGGGCACGCGCGCGTGGGGACGGTCGGGTTCTCGATGGGCGGCTCGGTGGTGCTGCGGCACGCGGCGCTGCATCACCGGGACAGCGACGCGGTGGTGTCGGTCAGCGCACCGGCCCGCTGGTACTACCGGGGGACCGCCCCCATGCGGCGGCTGCACTGGCTGGTGACGCGGCCCGAGGGACGGGCGGTCGGCCGGTACGGGTTCGGCACGCGCATCCACCACCGGGCCTGGGACCCGGTCCCGCTCTCTCCGGTCGAGGCGGTGCCGAGAGTCGCTCCCACCCCGCTGCTGATCGTGCACGGCGAGGCCGACGGCTACTTCCCCGTGGACCACCCGCGGATGCTGGCCGCTGCCGCCGGTGACCAGGGCGAACTGTGGCTGGAGCCGGGCATGGGGCACGCCGAGCACGCCTCCGGTGACGAGTTGCTGGCCCGCATCGGGGAGTGGGTGACCGGCCGGGCGGGCTAGCCTGACGGGGTTCACCGTCGGATGAGCCCGTGGTGAGTCCGATGTGAGTCCGCTGCGACTGTGCGATTGAGGAAGCAGATGCCAAAGGTCACGGTGCGCTACTGGGCCGCCGCCAAGGCCGCGGCCGGGGTGGCCGAGGAGCCGTACGAGGCGGCCACGCTCGCCGAGGCGCTCGACGGAGTGCGCGAGCGGCACCCCGGCGAACTCGAGCGCGTCCTGCGGCGCTGCTCGTTCCTCGTGGACGGCGACCCCGTGGGCACCCGCGGACATGAGACGGTACGGCTGGCCGACGGCGGCACGGTCGAGGTGCTCCCGCCGTTCGCAGGAGGATGAGCGATGACCAACCAGCCGAACGACGGTTACGGCCCCTACGACCCGTACCGGTCCTACGGGCAGCAGCAACAGCCGCAGCAGCAGCAGCCGCAGGCGTGGCCCGGGCAGGAGTACCAGGGGTACGACGACCCGCACGCCGCTCAGCAGTACACGCAGCAGTGGCAGGGCCAGACCTGGGAGACGCAGACGCACCAGCCGGTGTCCGCGCCGGTGGCGGCGGAGGAGACGGCGTACCTGCCGCCCCAGGCCCCGCAGGGGCACGCGGCTCCGGCTGACGCCGAGGCCGCCGACGGCACCGCTCCCGGCTACGGCCCGGCCACCATCGGCGGGAACACGCGCGTCACGGACGCGCAGCGGGCCCGGGCGGAGGGGCGGTCCCCGATCATCGAGCCCGGGACGCAGCCGGCCGCGCTGACGGCGCTGCTCGGGCTGCTGCTGGCCGGTGCGGCGGCGGTCGGGACGTACGCGCTGCTCGTGCCGCTCGTGATCCTCCAGGCCGTCACCGCGGCGGGCTGGTTCCGGCTGAACGGGATGTGGCCGGCCCGGCAGGGCATCGCCCTGGGCTTCGCGGGCGCGCTGGCCGCGGACGCGGCGCTGCTGGCCTCGGGCCGCTCCCCGTCGGCGATCCTCGGCACGCTCGGCGTGTGGGTGCTGCTCGCGCTCGTCCTGCAACTGCGGTCGCACGCCGACCCGGACGAACGGATGTACGGCCTGATGGCGACGGTCGCGGCCTCGGCGCTGGCGATCGTGGCCGGCGGGTACCTGGCGGCCGACGCGGACGCGGTGACGGTGGGCGCGGTGGCCGTGGCGGCGGCCGTCCTGGCCCGCGCCCTGCCGCTGCCGACGCCCGCCTCGGTGGTGGTGTCCCTCCTCGCGGCGGCGGGCGCGGGCATCGCGGCAGGGTCGGTCACGGACCTCGGCGCCTCGGGAGCGCTCCTCGGCGCGGGCGTCGCCGTCTGCGCCCTGATCGGCCACCGGGTCGCGAGCTACGACTACCCGTCCCGCTTCGTCCACTTCACCGCGGGCGTGGCCCTGCCGCTGGCCGCGGCGGCACCGGCGGTGTACGTCCTGGGCAGGGCGCTGGCGTAGATCCGGCTGGGGCGGGACGCCGGGCGCCCGCCCTGTCACAGATGATCAACAATCCTCCGGTTCCCCTTCCCCGCAGGGTTACCCTCACGCAAGGGACGGCCACCCGGTCGTCAGGGACCGCCGTCTGACCGACTGGGTGGGGACACACCGCATGCGCGCACTGCGAATACTGCTGATCTTCGTCGTGATCCTGGGCGGGCTTTTCGTGATCGCCGACCGCGTCGCGGTCAACTTCGCCGAGGACGAGGCCGCCGACCGGCTCAGGACGACGGAGAACCTGTCGGCGACCCCCGACGTGTCGATCAAGGGCTTCCCGTTCCTCACCCAGGTCGCCGGCGGCTCCCTGGACGACATCGAGGTCGGCATCAAGAACTACGAGGCCGCCGCGGGCAACGGCGACCGGAAGATCCGTATCGACGACCTTCAGGCCGACATGAAGGGCGTCGAGTTCTCCGGCGACTACAGCTCCGCCACCGCCACCAGCGCCACCGGCACCGCGACCATCGCCTACGACGAGCTGCTGAAGACGGCGAAGTCCGAGCCCACCCAGGTCGCACCGGGCGTCACCGCCCATGTCATCGGACTCTCCGACGGCGGCAACGGCAAGATCAAGGTCACCGTCGAGGCCACGGTCCTCGGCACCAAGCTTCCCGAGCCGGTCTCCGTGCTCAGCTCGGTGAAGGTGGACAACGGCACCGTCCGCGTGCACGCCGACGGCCTGCCCGAGTTCGGCGGCGTCGACATCGCCGAGAACCGCGTCCGGGCGATCACCGACTTCCAGCAGAAGATCGACGGCCTGCCCGGCGGCATCAAGCTGGACACGGTCCAGGCCGCCCCGGACGGCGTCGAGATCACGGTGAAGGGTTCGGACGTCCGGCTGGCCGGGTAGGAAGGCGCTCGACCGGGCCCACGGCGGGCCCGACCAGGACTGTCCGGTGGGCGAGACGGCAATGTCCGCCGCGTAGAGGTGACGGGGGGCACGGTCGGCCGAATGCCGTGCGGCGAGCGGCCCGACGGCGCTCTGATCCCATATCCCGGATCATCCCGTCTCAGTATGCGACACACCGGTGACATGCCCGCCCGACCGTCCCTACGATCGACGCTATGAAGCGACAGGCGGATCTCACGAAGCGGCGGGCAGTAGACCTGTGCCGCGTCGCCGCCATGCTCTGTCGCACCTTCTGAGCGATCGCGTCGGCCCGCGTGCCGACGCGCGCATCCCCGCCGCCCCGCATCAAGGGCACCCGTGCGCCGCCCTCGTCATGGGCGCGCCCTGCAGACCTCGCACGCCCCGCCGTAACTGCCCCGGAGGAGAAGAAGCATGAGCCGCAGCGACGTCCTGGTCGACGCCGATTGGCTCCAGGAGCACCTGGACGACCCGACCATCGCCATCGTCGAGGTGGACGAGGACACGTCCGCCTACGAGAAGAACCACATCCGCAACGCCATCCGGATCGACTGGACCAAGGACCTGCAGGACCCGGTCCGCCGGGACTTCGTCGACCAGGAGGGCTTCGAGAAGCTCCTGTCCGACAAGGGCATCGGCAACGACCACACCGTGGTCCTCTACGGCGGCAACAACAACTGGTTCGCCTCCTACGCCTACTGGTACTTCAAGCTGTACGGCCACGAGAGCGTCAAGCTCCTCGACGGCGGCCGCAAGAAGTGGGAGCTCGACGCCCGCGAGCTGGTCGCCGGCGACGAGGTGCCGGAGCGTCCGAAGACGGACTACAAGGCCAAGGCCCAGGACACGTCCATCCGCGCCTTCCGTGACGACGTCGTGGCCGCCATCGGTTCGCAGAACCTCGTCGACGTGCGCTCGCCCGACGAGTTCTCCGGCAAGCTGCTCGCCCCGGCCCACCTGCCGCAGGAGCAGTCGCAGCGCCCGGGCCACGTCCCGTCCGCCCGCAACATCCCGTGGTCCAAGAACGCCAACGACGACGGCACCTTCAAGTCGGACGAGGAGCTCAAGGAGCTCTACGCCGAGGAGAGCGTCGACCTGGCGAAGGACACCATCGCCTACTGCCGCATCGGTGAGCGCTCCGCGCTGACCTGGTTCGTGCTGCACGAGCTCCTCGGTGTGGAGAACGTCAAGAACTACGACGGCTCCTGGACCGAGTACGGCTCCCTCGTGGGCGTGCCGATCGAGCTCGGCGCCAACAAGTAAGCAACCCCGACCGACCTTTCCAGACTTCAGGAGTACGACATGTGCGGTGCGAAGGCCGGCGGCCCCGACGCCTCGACGATCAAGCCCGGTGAGACCACCATCCAGGGTCAGGTGACCAAGGACGGCGAGCCCGTGGTGGGCTACGTCCGTCTGCTGGACTCGACCGGCGAGTTCACGGCCGAGGTGCCGACCTCGGCGACCGGACAGTTCCGCTTCTACGCGGCCGAGGGCACCTGGACCGTCCGTGCCCTCGTGCCCGGCGCCACCGCCGACCGCACGGTCGTCGCCCAGCAGGGCGGCCTGGCGGAGGTCGCGATCGCCGTCTGACGGCGACGGGTCCTCGAAGGGCCGCACCCCTCGGGTTGGACGCCTGGGGTGCGGCCCTTCGGCCTGCCCGGACCTACGCTGGACACATGTACGCACGGCGGCGTCATACGTACTTCGCGATGATGGGCCTCTGCATCGGACTCTTCGTCCTGGCCTGGGGTGTCGTACGCCTGTGGTCCGTCCCCGTCGCCGTCGGGATGTGTGTCGTCGCCATGGTCATCCCGCCGGTGGCGGCCATGGTCGCCAACCGGCGCGGGCCGGAGGACCGGTGGTGGGACGACCCTTCCGGAGACCCCCAGTCCGACGAGTGGTGGGACGAGCTGGACGGCAAGAAGCGTCCGCGGTGAACGGCGTCGTCTCGCGTACGGGGGGTATCCCGGCCCTATGCGACTGACAGCGGCGACCCTGGACGCACCGCACGCGCGCGAGCTGGCGGACTTCTATCTGCGGCTGCTGCCCGGCTGGGGCATCCGGCGCGACGAGGACGGCCCGGACTGGGTCCACATCCGGCCGCCCGACGGCGGCACGGGGCTGTCATTCCAGACGGAACCCGCCTACCGCCCCCCGGTCTGGCCGAGCGTTCCGGACCGGCAGCAGATGATGATCCACCTCGACATCGAGGTCGACGACCTGGAGCGGGAGACCGCGCGGGCCGTCGCCGAAGGCGCGCGGCCGGCCGAGTTCCAGCCGCAGGCCGATGTCCGGGTGCTCCTGGACCCGGCGGGCCACCCGTTCTGCCTCTACACGCAAACGCCTCAGTAGACGAGCGCCTGCGTCTCCTCCGCCATCGCCTCCTGGACGAAGACCTGCGCGCCCGCGATGCGGACCCCCTTGAGGACGTCCTGCTCCGTGATCTCGCGGCGGGCCGCGCACTGCGTGCACAGGGTGACGCGGCCGGCCGTGAGGAGGGAGTCCAGCAGGTCGGGCAGGGGGGCCGCGTGCGGCAGCTCGAACTCGGCGGCGCGGCCGGGCAGGGCGAACCAGGAGGACTCGCCGGTCAGCCACAGGGAGACGTCGACGCCGCTGGCGACGGCCACCGCCGCCACCGTGAACGCCTGAGAGCACCGCTCGGGGGCGTCCGCCCCCGCCGTCACCTTGATCACCAGCTTCTTCGCCATAGCCGGAATCGTAGTGCCGAAGGGGCCCGCGTAAGCTGGGCTCGGCCCTGTGCACCCATTCGCACCCCCGCTCAAGGAGCACCCCGTGGAGATCTTCTTCGAAATCCTGTTGGTCCTGGTCGCCGTCGGCGTCCTCGCCTTCGCCGGACTGACCGTGAAGAAGCTGTACCAGGGCCAGCGCTGACCCACGTCTAGGAAGTTCCCATGATCGAGATCCCGTCCGACCTCCACAAGGACCTCGTCCCGCTCGCCTTCCTGCTCGGCAACTGGGCGGGCGCCGGCGTGCACGACTTCCCCGGCTCCGAGAAGTGCAACTTCGGGCAGGAGGTCACCTTCACCCATGACGGCCGGGACTTCCTGGAGTTCCAGTCCCACAGCTGGGTGCTGGACCAGGACGGCAACAAGGTCCGCCCCCTGGAGTCCGAGCACGGCTACTGGCGGATCGACGCCGACCGCAAGGTCGAGGTGACGATGACCCGCGACGACGGCGTCATCGAGATCTGGTACGGCGAGCTGGCCGACAAGAAGCCGCAGATCGACCTCGTGACGGACGCGGTGGCCCGCACGGCCGCCTCCCGGCCCTACACCGGCGGCAAGCGGCTGTACGGCTACGTCAAGAGCGACCTGATGTGGGTCGGCGAGAAGCAGACCCCCGAGGTCGAGCTGCGCCCCTACATGTCCGCCCACCTGAAGAAGGTCGTCACCCCGGAGGAGGTCGAGCGCTGGGCCAAGGCCCTGCCCGACGACATGCCGGACGACGGCATCGCTTTCTTCAAGTAGTCCTAGACTCTTGGGTGTGGTGAGCACCGACTGGAAGAGCGATCTGCGGCAGCGCGGCTACCGGCTGACCCCGCAGCGGCAACTCGTGCTCGAAGCCGTGGACACCCTGGAGCATGCGACCCCCGACGACATCCTCGTGGAAGTGAGGAAGACGGCGTCGGGGGTCAACATTTCGACGGTGTACCGGACGCTGGAGCTCCTGGAGGAGCTCGGCCTGGTCAGCCACGCGCATCTGGGGCACGGGGCGCCGACGTACCACCTCGCGGACCGGCACCACCACATCCACCTGGTCTGCCGCGACTGCCAGAACGTGATCGAGGCGGACGTCTCGGTGGCGGCCGAGTTCACCGACAAGCTGCGGCAGACGTTCGGCTTCGACACCGACATGAAGCACTTCGCGATCTTCGGCCGGTGCGAGGACTGCACGCTCAAGGCTTCACATACCGAGTCGTAGGCTTACGGACATGAAGAGCCCCCTGCTGACCCTGCCCGGCGCCGTCCCCGCCGAGGGCGTGGACGAAGGCGTCGCCGCCCACTACGGCGATCTGTTCCGTGAGCAGCGCGCCCTCGCCGACGGCACCGGATTCGTGGACCTCTCGCACCGCGGGGTCGTCACCGTCACCGGCGAGGACCGGCTCGCCTGGCTGCACCTGCTGCTGACCCAGCACGTCAGCGACCTCCCGGCGGGCCGGGCCACCGAGGCGCTGATCCTCTCCGCGAACGGCCACATCGAGCACGCGCTGTACCTCGTCGACGACGGCGCGACGGTCTGGGCCCATGTGGAGCCGGGCACCCAGGAGGCGCTGATCGCGTACCTGGAGTCGATGAAGTTCTTCTACAGGGTCGAGGTCGCCGACCGGACGGCCGACATCGCCGTCGTCCACCTCCCGGCCGGCTCCATCGCCGAGGTTCCGGAGGACGTCGTCGTACGGGAGACGCCGCACGGCAGGGACCTGTTCCTGCCGCGCGCCGACCTGGAGGCCTACGCGGCGCAGGCCGGGCCGCCCGCCGGGATCCTCGCCCACGAGGCGCTGCGCGTGGAGCAGTACCGGCCCCGGCTCGGTTTCGAGACCGACCACCGCACCATCCCGCACGAGCTGGGCTGGATCGGCTCGGCGGTGCATCTGCAGAAGGGCTGCTACCGGGGCCAGGAGACGGTCGCCCGGGTGCAGAACCTGGGCAAGCCGCCGCGCCGGCTGGTCTTCCTGCACCTCGACGGCAGCGAGGTCCATCTGCCCGTGGCCGGGACGGAGCTCCGGCTCGCGGACGACGGGCCCGACGGCCGCAAGATCGGCTTCATCACCACGTCCGCCCGCCACCACGAACTCGGCCCGGTCGCCCTCGCCCTGGTCAAGCGGAACGTGGCGGTGGACGCCCCGCTGGTGGCCGGTGACACGGCCGCGGCCCAGGAAGTCGTCGTCGCGCCGTAAAGCTTGTAGATCTTTCGGGTCAGATTTCGATCTGCACGGTGAACGGGCCGTCGTTCGTCAGTGATACGCGCATGGCCGCGCCGAAGCGGCCCGTGGCCACCGTCGCGCCGAGGGAGCGCAGCTGGGCGACGACCTCGTCGACGAGGGGTTCCGCGACGTCGCCGGGGGCGGCGGCGTTCCAGGTGGGGCGGCGGCCCTTGCGGGCGTCGCCGTAGAGGGTGAACTGGCTGATCACCAGGAGCGGGGCGTCGATGTCGCTGCACGACTTCTCGTCGTGCAGCATGCGGATCGACCAGAGTTTGCGGGCCAGCTGGGCCGCCTTCTCCTTGGTGTCCTCGTGGGTGACGCCGACGAGGACGCACAGCCCCTCGCCCTCGATCGCGCCCACGGTCTCGCCGTCCACGACGACGCTCGCGCCGTCCACCCTCTGCACCACTGCTCGCATACGTCCATCATGCAGGGCGGTGACTTCGGCGCCGCGGCCGGTCGGCGGATGGCCCGAAAGGGTGGTTTGCGCGGGGCTCCAACAGCCCCTGCACGGCCGTATTTTGCTGCTTAACCGCCCATCTGGGGTCTATCGGGGGCACTCGTTCCCATAGCGGCCACCTGGGGTGGCACGATGCTTGCACACACCGGTCGAGGGGACGGTTGAGGCACATGAGCACATCAAGCACCGGGCAGCAGCAGGCGGCTGTCTGGTCGACGTACACGGGGATCGGCGCGTCGGAGTACCACCGGCCGCCCACACAGCGCACCGACAGCCCGCGGCTGCCCTCGGACGGCCCCGAGGACCAGCTGCCCGCGCTGAGCCTGCCCGACCTGCGCACGCTGCGCCGCGAGACCCAGCGCGACGAGGCCGACCTCAGCTATCTACGGCGGCTGCTCCAGGGGCGGATCGACATCCTGCGCGCGGAGGTGGCCCGGCGTGCCCCGGCGGATGTGGCCTCCGCCGCCGCACCCGACGAGGCGTCGGTGGTGGAGCGGCTGGCGGAGATCCTGCGGGACGCCCCGGCCCGGCACCGTTCCTCGGCCCGCCATCTGACCCTGGGCACCCCGCAGGGCGAGGAGTTCCGGCGGCTGGCCGCCGAGATGCTCGCCGAGGTCGAGCTGTCCGACCTGGACGCGCGCACGGACCTGGAGCTGAACACGGCGATGGGCCGGCTCGAGCGGTACGAGCAGCAGGTCTCCCGGCGCAGACAGCGGCTGCAGCGCACGGCCGACGAGTGCAGCGCGGAGATCGCGCGCCGGTACCGCGAGGGGGAGGCGCAGGTCGAGGACCTGCTGGTGTGACCCGTCCCCGGGCCCAGGAGGGCCGGCGGTCGGATATTTACGCGACACCGACCGGCCCTCCGCCTAGCGTGACGTCATGACCCCCATGTCCCGTGCCGACGACATCGACGTACGCCCGATCGTTGAAGCCGAGGTCGCCGACTGGCTGCGCGCCGTCAACACCGGTTTCCTGCGGGCGCCCGCCCTCACCGAGGAGGAGATCGAGGGCCGGCGCGAGAGGTTCGTCGAGGGCCGCTACCTCGGAGCCTTCGACGGCGGCCGGTGCGTGGCGACCTTCCGCTCCTTCGACCAGGGGCTCACGGTCGTCGGCGGGGCGAGCGTCCCGGCCGATGCCGTCTCGGGCGTCACCGTCACCGCGACGCACCGCCGCCGCGGGCTGCTCAGCCGGATGATGGCGCGGGACCTGGCGGCCGCGAAGGACCGCGGGGACGTCGTCGCGACACTGATCGCCGCCGAGTACCCGATCTACGGCCGGTTCGGCTTCGGGCCGGCGACCTGGATGGCGGAGTGGACGGTCGACGTGCCACGCGCCGGTCTCGACGCCCGCTGGGCGGGCCCGGCGGACGGCGGGCGGATCGACCTGGTCGACGGCGAGGACGTCCGCAAGCTCGGCCCCGAGCTGCACGAGCGGTTGCGCCGCGGCCGGCCCGGCGCCGTCACCCGCGACGACCTGTGGTGGCAGATGAACACCGGCGCCCTGCGGTGGGACCCGTCGTGGAAGACGCCCTTCTTCGTCGTGTACCGCTCGGCGTCCGGCGAGGTCGAGGGCATGGCGGCGTACGACGTGGACGACACCTGGGGGGACGGCAAGCAGCCGCTGAACACGGCGACCGTGCGGTGGCTGCTCGGCGTGACACCGGCCGCGGAACGGGCGCTGTGGGAGTACCTCTGCTCCATCGACTGGGTCGTGAAGGTGAAGAGCGGCTGGCGGGCGCCCGACGACCTGCTCCCGCATCTCCTGCCCGATCCGCGGGCGGCGGAGATCACCTCGCTGGCGGACTGGCTGTGGGTGCGGATCCTGGACGTCGTACGGGCGCTGGAGGCGCGGACGTACGAGGGTCAGGGGACGCTGGTTCTGGAGATCGCCGGGGTGGACGGGCTGACCGGGGGGCGCTACCGGCTGGAGGCCTCACCCGAGGGGGCGTCCTGCGCGCCGACCACGGAGAGCGCGGAACTCGAACTCGGGCTGGGCGAGTTGGGGGCGCTGTGGCTCGGGGACGAGTCGGCGGTGCGGCTGGCGGCGCTGGGGCGGGTGCGTGAAGAACGAGCGGGCGCCGCCCGGAAGGCCGACGCCCTGCTGCGCACGTCCAGGCGGCCTTGGTGCCCGGACATGTTCTGAGCCGCTCCCTTCTGCCGGCGTGCTGGGACCCGCATCCGTAGCGAGCTGTTCGGTTGTGGTTGTTGTGCGGTGGTGCCGACCGGGCGGGACTCCCGGCTCCCCTCCGGAAGGGAGTCCCTTGGCGGGTGGCCAACCCCCTGAAGGTCTGACCATGTTCCCGAAGTTGGTGACCAACTTCACTGTACTTATCTCCGCCTGGAACCGGCTCATAACCACCTTTCCCTGAACTGCCGGAAGATGGCGGGAAGTTGTAGTGTTCAGTTGTGGACCCGGAACACGACTCCGTCAATGGACGGAAGAGGTCGCAACGGCCACAGAGGACACATCACGAGGTGGCCGACGAGCTGCGCGCCCGGATCAGGTCGGGGGTGCTGCGGCCGGGTGAACGCATGCCCACCCAGGCCCAGCTGGCCCACGAGTTCGGTGTGGAGCGCGGTGCCGTGCGGCAGGCGCTGCGCATCCTTCAGTCCGAGCGGTTGCTCACCAACGTGTCCAAGGGCAGCCCGGCGACCGTCGCCCCCGACCCCGTCGGTGCGCTGACCGGCCCGGAGGCCCCTCCGCTGCCCACGACGGTGGCTCTCGCGCCCCGGATAGCGACGGCGTTCGCGGCGGAGCACGTCGAGATCGACGCCGTGTGCCTGACGTCCATCTCCCTCACGCTCGCCATCGGTGAGCCGCTGCGGCAGATCCACGCCGGACGGCTGAAACCGGCCAAGGTCGACGTCCGGGTGCTGCTGCCGAGCCGGGACATCGACCTCGCCTTCCCGGTGCCGGTCGAGGGGGGCGGCGACGACTGGGTGCACGAGCGGTGGCTGGCGATGCGCAACGCCCAGGGGCAGGTCCTCCAGCACAACCTGCTGGCCCTGCGCGCCACCCACGGCATCGACGTCCGTGTCACGTTCCGCGCGCTGCCCTTCACCCCGCCGGTGAAGCTGTACCTGCTCAACGGCACGGAGGCGCTGTTCGCGTACTACACGCTGACGCGCCGGGAGGCCGAGCTCGATCAGGAGCAGCCGGCGATGTACGACGCCCAGGGCACCCAGTCCATGCTGTTCTCCTTCCGGCAGGGCGCCGGGCTGCGCGACACCACGTTCGTCGAGCAGTCGCACCTGTGGTTCAACGCACTGTGGGAGACGATCAGTTCGGAGCTGGTGCTCACGAGCTGACGTCTCCCACGGGTCGTTCCGGGGCGGCGCGGTGACTCATCGGGCGGGCCCCGTCATCAGCAGCGCGAGCACGACGGCTCCCGCGGAGCTGACGGCCGGGCTCTTGGCCTTGACGCCCACGGTGAGAAGGATCAGGCCGACGATGCCGGCCGGACCGTACTTCCACTGGACGAGCTGTTCGAAGGCGACGACGAAGGCGGCGGAGAGGAGAGCGAGGGCGGGCATCGGTGTTCCCCCTTCGGAAGTCCGGAAGCAAAACTTCCGCCAACTCCGAGAAGTTGGCAACCAACTCTGATTAAGTTGTCCCCACTTGGCCCCTAGTCATAAACAACTTCCAAACAACTCCCGCCAGATGGATCAGAGTTGTAGCGTTTGGTCGTGGCCCAGGAGAGCGTGGCGGAGAACGTGGCAGTGAACGGCAGCAGAAGGTCCTCGCCCCAGGAGATCGCCGACAACCTGCGGCAACGCATCCGCGCCGGTGAGCTCAGGCCGGGGGACCGCCTGCCCACGCAGGCCGAACTCGCGGAGGAGTTCGGCGTGGAGCGCGGTGCCGTCCGCCAGGCCCTGCGCGTCCTCCAGGAGGACGGCCTCCTCACCAACGTCAGCAAGGGCAGCCCGCCACGCATCGCCGCCCCGGCTCCCGCCCGCGGCGAACCCCAGCCGACCATGGTGGGCCTGGCCCCGCGTCTGACGGAGGCGTTCTCGGCCGCACGCGTGTGCGTCGACGTCGTCTGCCACACCGCGGAAACGCTGATGGTCGCGATCGGCGAGCCGCTGCGGCTGATCCACGAGGGCCGGATCCACCCCGAGTCGATCGACGTGCGCATCCTGGTCCCGTCCCGGGACATCGAACTGGCCTTCCCGGTCCCGGTCGAGGCCCACGGTGACGACAACCCGGTCCACCAGCGCTGGCTGGCCATGCGCAACGCCCAGGGGCAGGTTCTCCAGCACAACCTGCGGACGCTGCGCTCCACGCACGGGATCGACGTCCACGTCACGTTCCGCGCGCTGCCCTTCACCCCACCGGTGAAGCTGTACCTCCTCAACGAGGAGGAGGCCCTGATCGGCTACTACATGCTGACCAGGCGCGAGGAGGAGTGGGGCAGCCAGACCCTGGACATGTACGACGTCCTCGGCTCCCAGTCCCTCCTCTTCTCCTTCGTGCAGCGAACGGGCCGGCGGGACGCGGCGTTCGTGAAGGAATCCCAGAAGTGGTTCAACGCCCTCTGGGAAACCATCACGACGGACCTGACACTCTCCTAGTGACTTCTGATACGAAGCAGACTGGTGCGGTGACTGCATCGACCGAGGAACTGCGGAAACTGCTCGCTCCTGTTCGATACGTCCTCTGGGATCTGGACGGGCCGATCTGCCGCCTGTTCGCCGGCCATCCGGCCAAGGAGGTGGCGCGGGAGCTGGTGAAGCTGATCCAGCGGCTGGGCCTGGGCGGGCTGCTGAAGGAGAAGGAACGTTTCGACCCGGATCCGCAGGCCGTGCTGCTCGGGGTCAACGAGCGGCACCCGGACAGCGACCTGATCACGCTGCTGGAGAACTGGCTCACCGAGCAGGAGCTGACAGCCGTCCCGACCGCGATGCCCACGCCGTACACGGACCCGCTCGTCAGGACGTGGTCGGCCCTGGGCGCCGGATTCGCCATCACCACGAACAACTCGGCGCTCGCGGCGGCCTCCTACATCGAGAGCCGGCGCCTGGAGGCGTGCTTCCCCTACATATACGGGCGCACCAAGGACCTCGACCTGATGAAGCCCCACCCGCACTGTCTGTCCCAGGCCCTGAAGTCCCTGGGTGCGGATCCGTCACACGCGCTCATGCTCGGCGACACCGGGACGGACTACCAGGCGGCGCAGAAACTGAACGTCCCGTTCCTCGGCTACGCGCGAGACCAGCGCAAGCTGGATCTGCTCGTGGCCGCGGGCGTCAAGCCGTCGCACATCGTGAGCTCCATGGAGGACGTGCTGACCACGCTGAAGGGCATGCACTGATCGTCACGGTTACCTCATTGAGACCAGGGATCACCGGACTCGAGTCGTGCGGGCATCGGCGCGGCGCTAGGCTCTGCACCACTTTCCAGAGCTTCGCACCTTGATCCAGGAGCAGCCGGTGCCCCCGCAGCCGGTTTCCCCTCCTCCCCCAGGGAGGGCCCCCGCGCACGACCCTTACGGGGAGTTCGTGCGGCGGGCCAAGACAGACGGCGTGATGCACGACGGTCATCACAACCGGAACTTCGTGTTGCCCCTGACCGAGCCCATGGCGCGGTACGTGGGGCGGGCGGCCGGCACCCCGGCGATAGTGCGCCTGCGGGTCCTGAACGCGCTGCCCGTGGTGATCCGGACCTGGAAAGAGCCCGACGTGCTGCGGGCCATCAGCGGCGTGCTGCCCAAGGCGCCGGAATGCCTGGCCAGGCGGAACGGTTCGGCGGTCCACAGCTATGTGGAGGGCGTCCCGCTCTCCGGCCTGCACCGCGACGGCGAACCCGTCGGCCACCCCCTGATCGCCTCCCTGATGCAGACCGTCGCCCGGATGGCACAGGTCCGCAGGGAGGCGCTCCCGCCGCTGCCGGGTACCCGGCCGAGCAGCGACAAGGACAGCAGGGGGTTCCTGCGCACCCTGGCCCACGTGGCCGACCGCCAGATCCGGCAGCCCAACTGGGGCGAGTTCGGCGGGCTCTTCGAGGCGCTGGGCGTCCCCGCCGACGCCCTGACCAGACTGGCCGAGCGGATCCCCGCCATGGCGCGCCGGCCGTACACGCTGCTGCACACGGATCTGCACCGGGACAACCTCATCGTCGCCGCGGAGGACCGGTCCATCGCCTGCGTCGACTGGGAGCTCGCCACCTACGGCGACCCGCTCCACGAGCTCGCGACGCACCTCGTCCGGATGCGCTACCCCGCGTCGCAGTGGGACGAGGTGCAGCAGGCCTGGGCCGTGGCCATGGAGGAGTGCCGGCCGTCGGCGGTCAAGGGTCTGGCCAGGGATCTCCGGCACTACGTGGCCTTCGAGAAGGCCCAGTCGGTCTATCCGGACGTGATGCGTGCCGCCAAGTCGCTGGACGACCGCCTCGACGACCGGAGCCTGAACGAGGCCACGGCCGTCGTGCAGGAGGCGCTCGTGGCCGCCGCCGCTCCGCTCGGGCTCGCCAAGGTGCCGTGCGACGAGGAGATCGAGCGGGTGCTGCTGCGCTGGCGGGCCTCCCGGCACCGCCGGCCCTCCGCCTTCCGGCCGGTCCCGACCCTCGCCTGGGACCCCGACAAGCGGGTTCCGGAACACCCCGGCTTCCCGCACACCGCCGTGCGCGACGCCCTGGTCGCCGAAGGCACGGCCCCGGCCGGCCGGGTCTTCAGGGGCACCGCACACCTCAACTCCGTGGTCCGCGTGCCGCAGGCCGACTTCCCCGTGGTGGTGCGCCGGAGGATCGCCTCGTTCTGCCGCCGGGAGCCGAGCCACCTGAGCGAGCACGCGGTGCTGCGCGCCATCGCGCGTTCCGAGGTCGATGTGACGGCGCCCCGGGTACTGGCCCTGGGCAGGAGCCACGGCGGGGACGCCTTCGCCATCCACACCTACGTCGGACCGCGGCACAGCGACCGGCCCCCCAGCCATCCGGTGCACGGTCTGCTGCCGCACGAGGCCGACGGGCTCGTCTACCAGCTCGGGCAGCTGACCCGGGTCGACCACGCCGGGCTCGACCCCATCGCCGGGACGTGGGACTTCTACACCTGGCTCAGCCGGCAGCTGGTCACCCTGGTGCGGGGGCTGCCGGCGGAGTCGCAGCGGCTGGCCAAGGCGCTGGGGCTGCCGGACGCCGACCGGCTGAGCGAGATCCTCGCCCGGCATCGCGTCACCCCCCGCAAGCACGCCCTGCTGCACGGGGACCTCAACCCCTGGAACCTCGTCCGTCACTCCCAGCGGGACCGGCACGCTCTCACCATCATCGACTGGGAGATGGCGATGGTGGGCGATCCGCTGTACGACCTGGTGCGGCACATCCACCTCACCCCGACCCGGCCGGAGATCCGGCAGCGCATGGTCCGGCAGTGGGAGAACACGCTGCCCGCCGAGTACACCAGGGACTGGCAGCGGGACTGGCGCGTCTACCGCTGGGTCGAGATCGTCCGGTCCGCCTACGTCGACCTCGACCGGCTGGTGACCGGCGCCGGTCTGGACGCGCCCAATGTGCGCCGGGCGGTGGACTCGTACGCCATGACCCTGGCGGCCGCGACCGCCTCCCTCGGCCTCCCGGCACGGTCCGTCGAGCACCCCTGGCTGGTCCGGGCCGACGGCCGCACTGCGTAGGCTCCCCGGTATGAACGACCCCGGCCTGCGTGAGCGCAAGAAGCGGCGGATGTACGAGACCGTGTCGGACATCGCCGTGCGGCTCTTCATGGAGAAGGGGTTCGACGCGGTGTCCGTCGCCGAGGTGGCGGCGGCGGCCGAGATCTCGAAGCCGACGCTGTTCCGGTACTTCCCCGCCAAGGAGGATCTGGTGCTGTACCGGATCGCCGACCACGAGGGGGAGGCGGCCCGGGTGGTGGCGGGGGCCGAGGGGGAGGCCGTGGAGGCGTTGCGGCGGCATTTCGTCGAAGGGCTGGAGCGGGGGGATCCCGTCACCGGGCTCAACGACCACCCCGACGTGCTCGCCTTCCACTCCCTGCTCTACGGGACGCCCTCCCTGGTCGCCCGGGCGCACACGCATCAGGAGCGGTCGGAGGCGGCGCTCGCCGAGGTGCTCGGGGGTGATCTGGACGCGCGGCTGGCGGCCGGGCAGATCATGGCCGTGCTGCGGGTGCTCGCGCTGGAGAACTGGCGGCGGATCGAGGCGGGGGAGCGGGTGGCGGACGTGCGGCCGGACGCGCTGGCGGCGGCGGAGCGGGCGTTCGGGTGGCTCGCGGCCGGACTGCCGCCACGCCTCCGTAGTGAAACTCGGTAATTTATTTAACTCGGTCACTTTTTCACGTACGCTCGGTGGAATGACCTCGACCGAGCCTGCCCTCCAGCACGTCCTCGACCGGGAACGCGCCCACCACGAACGCTGCCGGACCGCCCTCGCCGCGATGGTCGAGGGCGCCGGTGAACAGGTCGTCATGGGGGAGGACGTCTCCGCGTCCGGGGCCGATGCCGAAGTCCTCGGGTACCGGCTGCGCAGCCGGGCGAAGGCGCTGCGGGACCTGCCCGAGGGGCCGTTGTTCTTCGGGGCCCTCCAGGGCGGGGAGGGGCAGTTGCACATCGGGCGGCTGCGGATCTCCGAGCACCCGGCCGAACCGCCCCTCGTCGTCGACTGGCGTGCGCCCGTCTCGCGCGCCTTCTACCAGGCCTCGGCACGTGACCCGCAGGGCGTCGCCGTACGCAGGCGGTTCGGGTGGGCGCCCGGCAGCCGGGGCGACTCCGGCGATCTCACCGGCCTGGAGGACGAGCACCTGGAGCAGGGGGAGACGCGCGACAGCGAGATCGTCGCCCGGGAGATCGAACGGCCCCGCGTCGGGCCCATGCGGGACATCGCCGCGACGATCCAGCCCGAGCAGGACGACCTCGTACGGGGGGAGCTGGCGGAGTCGGTGTGCGTGCAGGGCGCGCCGGGCACCGGCAAGACCGCCGTCGGGCTGCACCGGGCCGCGTATCTGCTGTACACGCACCCGCAGCGCATCCGGCGCGGCGGCCTGCTGATCCTCGGGCCCAACCGCACCTTCCTGTCGTACATCGCCGAGGTGCTGCCCGCCCTCGGTGAGACGGGGGTGCGGCAGTCGACCCTGGGGGAGGAGATCGCCCGGTGCCCCGTGCGGGTCGTCGACGACGAGCGGGCCGCCGTCGTGAAGCACGACGCCCGGATGGCCGAGGTGCTGCGGCGGGCGCTGTACGCGAGGGTGCGCGTCGACGGGGGCGGCGCGTCGCTCGCCGTGCCGGACGGGTCGTACCAGTGGCGGGTGCCGGCGGGGGAGCTTGCGCGGATCGTGACCCGGGTGCGGGAGGAGGAACCGCCGTACGAGGTGGGGCGGGAGCGGGTGCGGGCGCGGATCGTGCGGTGTCTGCGCGAGCAGGTCGAGCGGCGGGCGGGGCCGCCCCCGGGCGCCTGGGTGCGGCGGATCGAGCGGTCGCGGCCGGTGTCGGCGTATGTCGACGCCGTGTGGCCTCGGGTGCGGCCCGAGGAGGTCGTGGCAGAACTGCTCGGCGACGAGGAGAGGTTGGCGGCGGCTGCCGACGGGCTGCTCGACGCCGGTGAGCGGCGGGCGCTGCTGTGGGGGCGGCCGCCCCGGTCGTGGAAGTCGGCGCGCTGGTCGGCCGCCGATCTGGTGCTGCTCGACGAGGTGGCCGGGCTGATCGGACACCCGGAGGGGTACGGGCACGTCGTCGTCGACGAGGCGCAGGATCTGTCCCCGATGGAGTGCCGGGCCGTCGCCCGCCGGGCCCGCTTCGGTTCGCTGACGGTGCTGGGCGATCTGGCGCAGGGGACGACGCCGTGGGCGGCGCGGTCATGGCGCACGGTCCTCGCGCACCTGGGGAAACCGGACGCGACCGTGGTCGCCCTGACCACCGGCTTCCGGGTGCCGAAGGCGGTCGTGGGGCTCACCAACCGGCTGCTGGAGCGGCTGGACGTGGACGTGCCGGCGGCCCGTTCGCTGCGCGGGGACGGGGAGTTGCGGGAGCGGGAGACCAGCGTCGAGGGCGTGCCCGGCACGGTCGTCCAGGCCGTGCGGGACGCGCTGGGGCGGGAGGGCTCGGTCGGGATCGTGGCGGCGGACGCGGACGTTCCCCGGGTCCGGGCGGCGCTGGAGGCGGCCGGCATCGAGGCGGCGGGCCCGGACGCACTCGGCGCGCGGGTCACCCTGGTGCCGGCGAGCGTGGTCAAGGGCCTGGAGTACGACCATGTCGTGGCCGTCGAGCCGGCGGCGATCGCCGAGGCGGAGGAACGGGGACTGCACCGGCTGTACGTGGTGCTGACGCGGGCGGTGTCCCGGCTGGAGGTGGTGCGGGGGAGGCCAATGCCCTTCTAGGGCAGGGTGGTTAGGGTCCATGCCATGACTGAAGCCGACGCGTTCACGGGCATACCCACGACCACCCTGGCCGATCTGCTGGGCCGCGAACAGGTCATGGACATCGGGATCCGGCCGCTGTGGGAACCGGTGCCCCGGGTGGCCGGACCGGCCTTCACCGTACGGTGCCCTCCCGGCGACAACCTGATGCTGCACGCCGCGATCCACCGGGCCGGCCCCGGCTCGGTCGTCGTCGTGGAATCGGGCGACCTGGACTACGCCCTGGCCGGTGGCAACGTCTGCGCGGTCGCCCGGCGCCGGGGCATCACCGCGTTCGTCGCCGACGGACTGATCCGCGACCTCGCCGAGGTCCGGGACCTGCGCTTCCCGGTGTTCGCACGCGGGGTCATCCCCATCCCGGGCACCAAGTCGGCCGCCCGCCCGCTGAACGAGCGGGTGCGCTGCGGCGGGGTCACGGTCGACGCGGGCGACACGGTCGTCGCCGACGAGGAGGGCGTCGTGGTGGTCCCCGCGGCCCGCCGTGAGGAGGTGCTGGCCGCGGCCCGGACGAAGCTGGCGAAGGAGGACGCGGAGACCCTGGACATGTGGGAGTCGGCCCACCGGACGCGGATCGCCAAGATCCTGGCGGAGCAGGGGTTCGACGACTGACCGACGCCCGGCCGGGCAGCCGCTCAGCCCTTCGCCGAGAAGGGCCCTCCCTCGGTGAAGGCCAGTTCGTGGAAGCGGGCGCCGATGTGGTGGTGGGTCGCTGCGTCCGGGTGGACGTGGTCGGGGAGGGGCAGGGCGGTGGCGTCCTCGGCGCCGTAGAGGTCGAGGCCGTCGAGGTAGTGCAGATTCGGGTCGTCGGCGGCGCGCTGCCGGACGATGCGGGACAGTTCCTCGCGGATGACGGTGAGGGTGAGTTTGCCGGTGGGCGTCTCCGCCGGGTCGCCCATGGCGGCGAAGAGGAGGCGGCCCTTGCCGAGCTCGGTGCTGTCGGGGGCGGTGGGGCCGGGCGTGTCCTCGTGGAGGGGGCAGTGGATGGGCGAGACCAGCAGCAGCGGGGTGTCGGGGTGCCCCTCGCGGACGGTGTCGAGGAAGCCGTGCACGGCGGGACCGAAGGCGCGCAGCCGCATCGCGTCCTGGTTGACGAGGTTGATGCCCACCTTGACGCTGATCAGGTCGGCCGGTGTGTCGCGCATGGCGCGCGCGGTGAACGGGTCGAGCATCGCGCTGCCGCCCAGGCCGAGGTTGACCAGTTCCACCCCGCCGCGCAACGCGGCGACCGCGGGCCAGATGGCCGTCGGGCTCGCGGCGTCCGAGCCGTGGCTGATCGAGCTGCCGTGGTGCAGCCACACCCGGCGGCCCCGGTCCGGCCCGGGCACGACGGGCGCGTCCGTGCGCAGGGCGACCAACTCGGTGGTCTCGTTGTGCGGCAGCCAGATCTCGACGTCCTTGTCGCCCTCGGGCAGGCCGGTGAAGCGGACGGTGCCGACCGGGCCGGGCGTGAGCCCGCTCTCCCAGGTGGTCAGGTCGACGGTGAGGACGTTGCCGCCCGTGCCCGGGGCCTGGCCGGCGGGGCGGCCGTCGACGAGCAGGTCGTACAGACCGTCCGGGCGCGGCGGGAAGCCGGTGTACTCGCGCTTGGTGCGCAGCGTGTCCAGTTCGACGGCGGTCGCGGCGGTACGGAAGGCCAGGCGTACGCCGGAGGGCTGGGCCTCGGCCATCGCCAGCTGCGCGTCGGTGTTCTGCGCGCGGGCCCGGGCGGGGAGGCGGTGGGGGAGCAGGCCGTGCTCGGTGCGCTCCACGTCGAGGGCGCCGCGCAGCAGGTCCGCCGTGACGGGAGTGGTGATCCAGTCGTGCTCGGTGTGCATGGGTGTCAGCCTCGGGGATCGGTAGGGCCGCGGGCCGGTTCCGCAGCAGCGTGTCGAGGGCGTCGAGGATCCGGGCCCAGGAATCTCGGTGTCCGGGGTTCTGCGGCTGAAACCGCGACCGGCCGGTGTCCTGCCGAAGCCGGCCTCACCGGCGCGCTGAGGCGTCCTGGAGGGCCCGGCGGGCGGGCGCCCGCAGTCTCCTGCCCCGGCGGGTCGGCCCCCAGGGCTTCAGGACGGAGATCACCGTCATGAAGACATAGGCGGACAGCGACACGACCGGCCCGAACAGCACGTCACCGGCGTCGGGCAGCGGCCCGCCCGCGGCGACGGCGGTGACAGCGGAGTTCACCCCGGGGCGCAGTGCGAACACCGTCGCGGTGGTCGTGGCGAGCGTCAGCCAGAACTTCGTGTACACCCACCGGTACCGGGCCAGACCCCACACCGTGCCCAGTGACAGCAGCAGGCCGCTGAGGAGCGTGAGGAAAGCGGCGGGGAGCAGGAGCCAGTCGGCGAAGAGCTTCATGGCCCGTACGGAGGCCTCCACGGTCGCGGGGGAACCGTCGGTGGCCGCCGTGATCCCGAGCGCGAGCAGCCCGAGCGAGAGCCCGAGCCAGCCGGCGGAGGCGATGACGTGCACGACGAGAGCGGCCCGGCGGGCGGGGCGGCCGAGCCTCGGCGCAGGGCCCGGGCTCGGTTTCGCTTTCGGTTTCTGCTGCGTATTCACACCGAACACCGTGCCGGGCCCGGGCGGTCGGGTCGTCTCACGGCGGGAGTAAACCGACGTACTGGCGTCGGAGTACGGTCGCGTGTCACTGCCGTCGCCTAGGTTCGCGGCATGACCGAACCTACCCACCTCACCGCGGTCCGCCAGTCCTACGACACCGTCGCCGCCGACTACGCCCGGCGCGTCAAGGAACCGGCCGAGCTGGACCCGGTGTCGCGCGCGATGCTGGCCGCCTTCGCCGACCTCGTACGGCCCCCGCACCCCGGGCCGGTCGCCGACCTGGGCTGCGGCCCCGGCAAGGTGACGGCACACCTGGCCGCCCTGGGGGTACCGGTCTTCGGTGTGGACGTGTCGCCGAGGATGATCGAGCTGGCCCGGGCGGCGCATCCGGAACTCCGCTTCACCGTCGGCTCGATGACCTCGCTGGACATCGCCGACGGCGAACTCGGCGGCATCCTCGCGTACTACTCCACCCACCACACCCCGCCGCAGTGGCTGCCGACGGTCTTCTCCGAGTTCCACCGCACGCTCGCGCCCGGTGGCCGGCTGATGCTGGCCGGCCATGTCGGCGACGACGAGCACCTCCGCCCGACCCACGCCTACGGCGACCACCCGGTGTCCTACGTGTCGTACCTCCTCCCGCCCGACCGCATCGCCGAGCTGCTCCACCGGGCCGGGCTGGTGGTCACGACGCGGGTGGTGCAGGAACCGGAGGGCGCCTCGAAGAGGCAGGTGGGCACGTTTCTGGCGGACAAGCCGGGGTGACGCCGACGGGGTCAGGCCGACCGCTCGTGCACCCAGACCCGCAGCGGTCCGACGGTCTCGAAGCCGTACCGGAGGGCGGTTGCCAGGTCGTCGCCCTGCTCGTAGCCCACGACGGGCGCAGCGGGGAAGAGCCGGCCGACCGCGTGCAGGACGAGGGGCCAGGCCGTGGGGGGCGGTCCGAAGACGTTGGACACGCCGACCACCCGCTCACTCCGCGTGGCCACCGCTCCGGCGACGACACATCCGTCCGCGGACCGCCCCGAGATCACGAAGGTCCCCGGGTCGGCGAGCAGCCCGTCCCGGAAGAGACCCGAGTCGTCACCTCCGTCGTCCCAAGCCTGTGCCCAGCTCCGCAGCGCGTCCCGATCACCCACCACGTCCCACGCGAGACCCGCCGGCTCCGGGGCGGTACGGGTCGCGGGTGCCGCGCCCGCGGGGCGGTGGATCCACTGTGCCTCGAACAGCACCCGGAATCCCGCCTCCGTCAGATCGAGATCGGCGAAGCTGTCCTTGACCGAGGCGCCGGGCAGGGCCGTGTCGACCCGCGCCAGGAGCGCCTCCCGGTCGGCGCCGGGGCCCAACGTCACCGCGTCGGGGTAGTACAGCGGCGTCCGCCGTGCCGCAACCCAGACCCGACCACCGAACTCGCCCGCCACGCCATGAGCCCGGCACATCGCCGCACACCACTCGGCGTTGTTGCGGGCGGCGGACCGGGCCGGGGCTTGCTGCGGAGTCGTCACGACGCGGATCAAATCGATGGCCGGCCCGGTCCGTCCACCGATTTGATGGTTGCCGACCCCGACCACCCTGGAAGGAAGCCACCCTGTGCCTGTCTCCCTTGCTGACTCCGGACCGGCCGTGGCGCTCCTGCGCGGGCTCGGCGCGGCGGACATCGCCCATCCGGGCGGCACCCTCCTCGCCCATCTCCAGCGCGTACAGAGGCAACTCGCCGCATGGGGTGCCCGCCCGGCCCTCCAACTCGCGGGCCTGTGCCACGCGTTCTACGGAACGGACGGCTTCCCTGGCGCCCTGCTGCCCCTGGAGCGCCGTGGCGAACTCGCAGCGGCGGTCGGTGCCGAGGCCGAGGCCCTGGTGTACCTGTACGCCTCGTGCGATCGAAGCGCCACCTATCCGACGCTCGCGGAGGCCGACGGGCCTTTTCGTGACCGGTTCACAGGACTGAGCCACACCCCTGAGCCGCAGTCGCGGTGCGACTTCGCCGAGTTGTCCGCCGCCAACGAGACCGACCTCGCTCGCCTCGACCCCGCCTTCCGCGACCGATGGGGACCCGAACTCCTCACCTTCTTCACCCGCATCCGTCCCCTGCTGAGCCAACCCGCCTGGTCGGACTGCCAGGAGGTGGTTGCCGGATGAAGTTGAGCGCGATAACCCTCGACTGCGCTGATCCGCTCGCGCTCGCGGCGTTCTATCAGCGGGCCACCGGGCTCGAACTCCATCCGAAGTCGCACGCCGACTTCGCCTCCCTGGGCAGCGAGGGTGGACTCTCCCTCGGCTTCCAGCGGGTCGACGGCTACCGGGCACCGAGCTGGCCGGACCAGGAGGTTCCTCAGCAGCTGCACTGCTGCTTCAGGGTGGCGGACCTGGACGAGGCCGAGGCGCGGCTGGTGGAGTCGGGTGCGTGCAGGCCGGAGTATCAGCCGAATGTGGGCAGGTGGCGGGTGCTCATTGATCCGGCGGGGCATCCCTTTTGCATCGTCGGGGGCTGAGCGAACGGCTCGGTCGCCAGGCACACTCGGGGTTCAGGCGCTCGGTTCGCCCTCCTGGGGCGCGTCGCCGGTCGGCTCCGGGAGCCCGATGACGTACGTGCCCTTCGCGGGGAGGGTGGCGACGAGGCCTCGTTTGCGGAGTTCGACGACGGCGCGACGCACGGTGCCGATGCTCACGCTGTACAGACCGGTCATGGCGCGCTCGCCCGGCAGTGCGGCGCCTTGCGGCAGCTTGCCGGACGCGATGTCCGCGGCGATGGCGTCGGCGAGTTTCACGTACTCGTAGCGCGGAAGCTCCGTCATCTCTCCACCGTGCCGCAGCCCTACGCATGCCGCAGGAGCGGGACGCGTCCTGCCGCAGCGGAACGCGGAAGGACGCAGAGGGGTGCAGGGGGACGCAGTTGCCGGTAGGGTCGACATGACGAGACCCCGGCGAGGTGGCTAGACCTCCCGGGGCACGGCCAACGCTTACAAGGAGCGTCGACATGCACGACCTTATCCCCCGCGCCCTCCAATGGCTGCGCCTCCTCTTCGCCCCCGGCACCGGGAAACGGCGTCGGGGCCGCCCCCGCCGGCATCTCTTCCCCCACGTGCACCTCACCCTCGTCAGCTGCCCCTCCGCCCCCCGGTCACCGCAGCTCCCCCGCCACCGTTCCCCGTACGGCCTGCACACCCCGCTCGACGGCACCGCCTCCGCCCTTGTCCGCCCCTACCTCGGGGTCGATCCCGACCAGCACCTGATCGGCCCGCGGAAGGTGGCTGCATGATGGAACGCCCCGCCGGTCGGACACCCGGCACGCCGCCACCCCGGCTTCTGCCCTGGCTGTCCCCCAAAGGCAACCCTTGCTACCTGGTGACCGACGACAACGGCAGCTACCTCTCCCGTCTCGCCGACGACCTGGAGGCCGTCCAGCTCGCCACCGGCACCGAGGTGCTCGGCCTCGCCCGCAAGGTGCTGGACGACCCGGCCTCGCCGTACACGGAGGTCCGTTTCGCCGGCCTCCGTCTCGCCGAGTGCCTGGCCGACGCCCTGCGCGTCGCCGAGTCCCGGGGGATGCGCGTGCCCGTACCGGACAGCGAGGAGGGCGAGCGCACCCCCGGACAGGCCACGGACAACGCAGGAAGCGGGCCGTGGTCGTGACCACGAAGGGCCGGGGGTGGAGTCGCTGGCGTTCAGCCCGGACGGACGCACCCTGGCCGTCGGCGCGGGCAGCTCCGTCGGATTGTGGGACGCCGACCTGCCCGTCCCGGCCCGCGCGATCCGCACCATGCCGTCGACACCACCCTCAGCCCTCGGGAACAGTCCCGGTACCTGCACGACCGGCCCGCCGAAACCGGCTGCCGGCCGACCGTGTGACAGGACCTCCGAGAGGCACTGTCCGTCTGGTGGCCGCGTGGCGTGGCGCACTATTGCAAGCGGGTGCTTGCAATAGTTAGCGGGGTGTTGCACTGTGGAGGCATGGCATCGCTCAACGTCGGCAACCTCGGTGACTATCTGCGCGAGCAGCGGCGCACTGCGCAGCTGTCGCTCAGGCAGCTCGCCGATGCCGCCGGGGTGTCCAATCCGTATCTGAGCCAGATCGAGCGCGGGCTGCGCAAGCCGAGCGCGGAGGTGTTGCAGCAGGTCGCCAAGGCCCTGCGGATCTCCGCCGAGACGCTGTACGTGCGGGCCGGGATCCTCGACGCCGAGCGGGACCGGGACGAGGTGGAGACGCGGGCCGTCATCCTCGCCGACCCGACGCTGAACGAACGGCAGAAGCAGGTGCTGTTGCAGATCTACGAGTCCTTCCGCAAGGAGAACGGATTCGGGACCGACGAGGGCACCGCTGTCTCGGACGGCTTGGGCGTCGCAGGTGTCGTCGGTGTCGTCGCCGGTGACGGTGCGGTGAGCGTCGACGGGGACGCTCCCGACGCCGGCACCGGGATACCGCGGACCGGCCCGGCCGACGCCGGCCAGCCCGCCCGGCGCCGTAGCCGCGAGAGCGCCGGCAAGAACGACGGCGGCGCGTCCGCCACCCGCCAGGCCCGTGAGGGCACCGGCGGCAGTGACACCGATCCGCGGCAGACGGCCGGCTGAGCCGGACCAGGGCACCGGCCGTGCCGCCGCGGATCACACAACCCTCAGCCGAACCCTCAAGCGAGACAGAATCCGGGAGGACCATCACCATGGCCATCACCGACGACCTGCGCAAGACCCTCAGCGACCCGACCCCGCTCTACTTCGCCGCAGGCACCGCCGACCTCGCCCTTCAGCAGGCCAAGAAGGTGCCGGCCCTGGTGGAGCAGCTGCGCTCCGAGGCCCCCGCGCGGATCGACGCCGTACGCAACACCGACACCAAGGCCGTCCAGGAGAAGGCGTCCGCCCGGGCCAAGGAGGCCTCCGCCCGCGTCAAGGAGACGCAGGAGACCCTCCAGACGAAGGTCACGGCGTTCATCGGCTCCCTCGACGCCGACTTCAAGAAGCTCGGCAGCACCCTCGACGCGGACCTGAAGAAGTTCGGCGAGAGCGCCCAGGACTTCGCGCTGCGCGGCGTCGGCGTGGCCGCCGAGTACGCCGTCAAGGCCCGTGAGACCTACGAGAAGGTCGCCGAGCACGGCGAGCAGGCCGTGCGGACGTGGCGCGGCGAGGCCGCCGAGAGCATCGAGGACGTCGCCGAGGGCGTCGAGGAGCTGGCCATCGCCGTCGAGCCGAAGCGCCAGCCGGTCGAGGTCAAGGAGGAGCCGGTCAAGCCCGCCGGTGCGGCCGCCCCCGCCAAGACGGCCCCCGCCGCCAAGAAGGCCCCGGTGCGCAAGCCGACCACCGCCAGGACCACCACCGCCAAGAAGACCACCCCGCCGGCCAAGTAGGACGGCGGAGGGATCACACGGGCCGGGCACCCTGGGGGTGTCCGGCCCGTTGTACGGGTACGGTGACCGCGTAGGGACGAGCCGAGTCAGGTGGTGGGCGTTGTGCTGATGCAGGGCTTCGCAGGGTTCATGTGGCTTCTGAGCATGGCCCTGATCGTTTTCAGCGGTTTCGCGTTGTTCGACGCGGCCGTCCGCCGGGAGGACGCCTACCGCGCGGCCGACAAGAAGACCAAACCCTTCTGGCTGATCATCCTGGCGATCGCCTTCGTGGTGAACCTGCTCTTCCCGATCCTGTCGTTCCTGCCGATCATCGGCCTCATCGCGACGATCGTGTACATGGTCGACGTACGGCCCGCGATCCGGGCGCTCCCGGGCGGCGGCCGCAGCCGGCGCGGCTCCAGCAGCGACGGCCCCTACGGCCCGTGGAACGGCGGCCGGTAAGGACCCGCAGCGGCCTGAGCGGCCGGTGCTACGGCACCCGGTCCAGCAGCAGTACCGCCACGTCGTCCGTCAGCTCGCCGCCGTTGAGGTCGCGCACCTCGTTCACCGCCGCCCGCAGCAGCTGCTCGCCCCGCAGGCCCTCGGCGAACTGGCGGCGGACCATCTCCGTCATGCCGTCCTGGCCGAGCCGCTCCCGGCCCTGGCCGATGTGGCCCTCGATCAGGCCGTCGGTGTAGAGCATCAGGCTCCACTCGGCACCCAGCTCCACCTGCATCCGCGGCCAGCGGGCGCCGGGCAGCAGACCGAGGGCCGGTCCGTTGTTGTCGTACGGCAGCAGCCGGGCCGGCTTGCCCGGCCGGGCCAGCAGCGGCGACGGGTGGCCCGCCAGGCACAGGCCGGCGCGGCGGCCGTCCGGCGCGATGTCCACCGTGCACAGGGTCGCGAAGATCTCGTCGTCGGCCCGCTCGTGCTCCAGCACCTGCTGGAGCGTGCCCAGCAGCTGGTCGCCGCACAGGCCCGCCAGCGTCAGCGCGCGCCAGGCGATCCGCAGTTCCACCCCGAGGGCGGCCTCGTCCGGGCCGTGCCCGCAGACGTCGCCGATCATGGCGTGCACGGTGCCGTCCGGCGTCCGCACGACGTCGTAGAAGTCGCCGCCGAGCAGGGCTCGCGAGCGGCCCGGCCGGTAGCGGGCGGCGAACCGCAGCGAAGAGCCCTCCAGCAGCGGTGTCGGCAGCAGGCCGCGCTCCAGACGGCGGTTCTCCTGCGCCCGCAGCCGGCCCTCGGCGAGCCGGCGCTCGGCCGACTCGGAGCGCTTGCGCTCCACGGCGTAGCGGATCGCGCGGCTCAGCAGCCTGCTGTCCAGCTCGTCGCGGAAGAGGTAGTCCTGGGCGCCCACGCGCACCGCCTCGGCGCCGCGCTCGGCGTCGCCCGACGCGGTCAGTGCCAGGACGGCGTGCCGGGGTGCGAGCTCCAGCACGTGCTTGAGCACGGCGAGCTCGTCCTCGGAGTCGCCGTGGCCCGGCGCGGGCAGCGCCAGGTCCAGCAGGATGCAGTGGACGTCGTCGGTCAGCAGCCGTCCGGCCTCGGTCAGATTGCGGGCCGTGCGGACGCGGATCGGCTTGCCTGCCTGGTCGAGCATGTCCGGCACGATCGGCGAACCGGCCGGGTCGTCCTCGATCAGCAGCAGCGTCAGGTTGGTGTGGGCGGTGTGGTTCTCCACCTTGTCCGTGGTGTTCCCGGCGGTGTCCGGCGTGCGGCCCGACGGCGAGGCGTCCTTCAGGGACTCCTCGGCGGATCCGCCGCGCGGGGACGCGGCCTGCGCCTGACCACTCTCCGCGGCCGGGATCGCTCTCTGCCGCGGTATGGGTACGGGCATCGTGTTGGGTTCCTTCCCTCCCCCCGAGGGCATGGCGGGGGCGAGGGACCTCGACCCACCGACGGGGACCATAGCGGGTGTCGCGGCCGCATAGGAATGGTGTGAGCCACGCCGCTGCGCCGACGGCCAGTGTCATATGCCGCGATATGCCCCGCAGTTGGACAGCTCGGGGATGCTGTGGGGATGACGAACGTCACGTCAGCGCGCTGTGGGGCGTGCGGTGGGTCACGTGGGCCAGGTCACCGCGGGTGTCCGATATCCGGTGTGCCGTCTTCGGGCCGCCGTCGGCGATCAGTTGGGGCCGGTGTCGGCGTCCGGCCGGACCACGCCGAGGATGGGCATGGATCCGGCCCCCGCGATCGTCACGGTCCGCCCGGGCCGCGGCGCGTGCACCATCGCCCCGTCACCGATGTACATGGCGACATGGCTGGCGTCGTCGAAGTAGATGATGAGATCGCCGGGCCGCATGTCCTGGACGTCGATGTGCCGCAGCCGCTTCCACTGCTCCTGCGAGGTGCGCGGGATGCCACGCCCGGCGGACATCCAGGCCTGTGACGTCAGCCCCGAACAGTCGTAGGTCTCCGGGCCCTCGGCGCCCCACTGGTACAGCTTGCCGATCTGCGCCGTGGCGTACTTCACGGCCTGCTTGCCCTGCTCGGAGGCCTTTCCGTCGATCTCGTCGAGGATGCCGGAGTCGAGCCAGGCGGTCTGCGCCCTGTTCGCGGCCTCCTTCTCCAGCTCGGCGAGGCGCTCCTGCTCCTCCTTCTGGAGCTCGGACTCGAGCTTCTCCGCCTGCGCGATCTGCTTCTCGATCTTCTTCTGCGCGGCGGCCTTGGCCTTGCGGCCCGCCTCCAGCTTCTTCAACTGCGCGGAGGCGTCCCGGGCGTACTGCTCCAAGTCCTCCTGGGTGCGGGTCAGTTCGCCGAGCAGGCCCTTGGTCGCATGGTGGCCCTCGCGGACCCGGCCCGCGCCGTCGAGGAAGTCCTGCGGATCGTCGCTCAGCACCAGATGGGCCTCGGGCGGCAGTCCGCCGCCGCGGTACTGGGCGGCGGCCGCGGCGCCCGCGCGGTCCTTCAGCTTCCTGAGCTTCTCCTGGCCCTTGACGATCTTCTTGGCCAGGTCGACGACCTCGGCGGACTGTTTGTCCGCCTTCTCGTCGGCGGCGTTGTACTCGTCGGTGGCGCGGCCCGCGGCGCGGTAGAGCTTGTCGAGTTTCTTGCGGACGGCTTCCAGGTCCTTGGCGGGCGCGAGCGTCGATCCCGCGCCCGGGGTGGGTGAGGGGGTGGGGTTCGCGAACGCCGTGCCCGGTGCCGCCAGCACCGTGACCGCGCAGACCACGGCCACCGCCGTCGCGATCAGGCCACGCTTGCCCGTTCCCATACCTCAGCCCCCAACTGATTAACCGTCAGTAACGTCCGGTTCGCCTGGGGATGCTGTCATGCCGGCTCGGAAAGCGACAGAGGTAGTACTTCCCACCGCCCCCTCGCCGGTATGCCCCCGGCATGACGATCTCCCCGCCTGTGTGACGAAAGACTCAAAGAGATCGTTCCCAACGGGCCCGATCCGGACCTCGGGAGTCATGCGTGTGGGGCCAAGGCCTCCCACCGGAGCGTCACTTCGCCCTGCCGCCACCGCGCCGGCCCGTCCGTCACCGGCCAGTCGGCCGTCAGGTCGCGCACCGCCCGGATCCAGCGCTGCCGGGCGCCGTAGGAGGCGTAGGGCGCGGCGGCCGCCCAGGCGCGGTCGAAGTCGCGCAGGAAGGCGTGCACCGGCTCGCCCGGGACGTTGCGGTGGATGAGCGCCTTCGGCAGGCGCTCCGCCAGGTTGGAGGGGCGCTCCAGGGAGCCCAGCCGGGTCGCGAAGGTGACCGTGCGCGGTCCCTCCGGGCCGAGCGCGACCCACACGTGCCGGCGTCCGATCTCGTCGCAGGTGCCCTCGACCAGCAGCCCGCCGCGCGACCCGGTCACCGGGTCGGCCGGCGCGAGCCGCCCGCACAGCCGCTGCCACACGGCCGCGACCTCGCCCTCCTCGTACTGCCGCAGCACGTTCGCCGCGCGGACGAGCAGGGGCCGCTGCGGGATCGGGATCTCGAAGCCGCCGTGCCGGAAGACCAGCCCCGCCCGTTCGTAGGGCAGCGCCGCCGCGACCCGGGCCGGTTCGATCTCGACGCCCACCACGCGCGCGCGTGGCGCGACGGTACGCAGCCGGTGCAGCAGCTCGACGGCCGTCCAGGGGGCGGCGCCGTACCCGAGGTCGACCGCCACCGGGTCCGCGGCGCGGCGCAGCTCGGCGCCGTGCGTGGCGGCGATCCAGCGGTCCATACGGCGCAGTCGATTGGGGTTGGTCGTCCCGCGCGTCACCGTGCCCTGAGGGCGGGTCGCTGCGCGGGATGTCATACGCACGAGGTTAAGCCGCCGCGGGCCCCTGTCGGGGCGCGAGGTGCCGCCGCCGGTAGGCGGGACGCCGGCTCGTCGTCCCGCCGTCGCCGTACGGGGAGACCCTGGGCGAGCTGTGGGCCTACGAGACCTGCCCGTCTGCTACTGGGAGGAGGACCCCCTCCAGCTCCGTCACCCCGCGGCATGCCGTGGGCCCTGTCATGCCTGTGAGGGTAGGGACCCCCGGCGCTGGTCGCCCGCCTTCTCCGGTGCCCGGCCCGGCCTCGGCGGCTACTCCCCGCCCCCGTACGTCCCGAACTCCGGCACCCCTGCCGACTCGAAGACATGGACCGACAGACCGCCCGGTGTCGTCCGGTGGCCGGCCGGCCGGAGCCCCGCGGGGGCGCCGCCGTCCGGGAAGAGACGTCGCCCCTGGCCGACGACGACCGGCGCGATCGCCAGCCGGAGTGTGTCGACCAGTCCGGCGGCCAGCAGGGACTGGGCGAGGCGGGCGCTGCCGTGGATCTGGAGCTCCCGGCCGGGCTGCCGCTTCAGCTCGGCGACCTGGGCGGGGACGTCGCCGGACAGGATCGTGGTCGGGTTCCACCCGGCCTCGGTCAGGCTGCGGGAGGCGACGTACTTCGGCAGGCCGTTCATGATCCCGGCGAGGGGATGGCCGGTCATCGCGGGCCAGTCCCGGGCGAAGTTCGTGTAGGTCCGGCGCCCGAGCAGCAGCGCGTCCGCCTCGCCGAGCCAGCTGCCGGCGAGCCGCTCGAACTCCTCGTCCAGATGCGGCACGAACCAGCCGCCCCGCTCGAAGCCGTCACTGGTGTCCTCGTCCGGGGCGCCCGGCCCCTGCGAGACACCGTCGAGCGACAGAAATTGCTGCACCACCAGCTTCATCACGCACCACTCCCTTCCGGGTTCACCACGCACCACTCCCTTCCGGGAGTCACCGCCACTGCTTCAGACATCGTGGGGCGCCGGAACTCATCGGTGCGGTGACCCGGCCGGGGCCGCACGCGCGATCGTGCGGCCCCCGGCCGGGTGAGACCCGTCAGTCCTGGCGGACGATGTTCCTGCCCGGGCCGCCGGAGAGGGTGTCCCGGCCGGGGCCGCCGTACAGCTCGTCGTCGCCGCTGTTGCCCCATATGAGGTCGTCGCCGCTGTTGCCGTACAGGACGTCGTCACCCCTGCCGCCGTACAGCTCGTCGTTGCGGTCCCCGCCGTAGACCGTGTCGTTGCCGTCGTCGGCGCGCAGGATCTGGTCGCCCTTGCCGCCGCGGAGGATGTCGTCGCCGGCGCCGCCGTCCACGATCTCGCCGCCGCGGGCCGCGTAGAGGGTGTCCGCGCCGTCGCCGCCGCCCGCGTACGCCAGCGCGCCCGCCGTGAGGGTGTCGTCGCCCGCGCCGCCCCGGACGGAACTGCCGTCGACCCCGCTGCCGGTCGCCCCGGTCCACCGGTCGTCGCCGGCGCCCAGCTCGACGGTGGTGAAGTAGTAGATCTGGTCGGTGGTGTTGGTGTAGGAGGCGGCGTCGGCGGCGTCGCCCAGGTCCATCTCCAGGGAGTTGACCGGGGACTGGCTCTCCGGGGCCCCGACCGTGCAGGAGATTGTGGTGAGGTCCTTGCCGTCGGGGTGGACGCACCCGTTCCCGGCGTCGACCGGGACGGCGTCGTCGATCACGAAGACGAACCCGGAGCGGTCGCCGGTGTACGACTGGGTGATGGTCACCTCGTTGGCCTGCCCGGGCGCGGCCGTATAGGTGAGGTGCCAGCCGTACTCGTTCACCGCGGCCGTGGCCGCCGGCGTCGCGGCAGCGGCCGGACCGGCCAGGGCGATCGGAGCGGCCAGGGCGGTGCCGAGAACCGGCGTCAGGACGGATGCGGCGCGTAACAGGCCGCGGCCGGCGAGGCGAGAGGGCATGGGAATCCTCCGTGAGGCAGTCGAAGCGGTTGTGGATCCTTCCGCTGTGGGTGACCGGTGCGGCGCGTGCCCGGTTGTCCGTTCCACCGGAGTCGTCGAGCGGCGTTCACCTCCTGGTCACGCTTCCGGGGCCGACGGACAGGGGGCGCCCCGGCTCTCGAACGGTTGAGCGGTAAGCGGTAATGATTCGGTAAAACTCCCGAATGGGGAAATGGAGCACCTCCCTCCGGTGTTGGACCGTCGGAGGGCACCGTGCGCCCTGCGACAGGTATGCCCGGACGAGGAGGACGCCACGTGAGCCAGTACATCGGCAGGCTCGGTCGGCGCTCCACGTCGTCCCCCGCACGCCTGCGGCTGCACCGCAGGCCCCGCCGTGTCGCCATGCTCTCCGTGCACACCTCCCCGCTCCACCAGCCGGGCACCGGCGACGCCGGCGGCATGAACGTCTACATCGTGGAGCTCGCCCAGCGCCTCGCCGCGCAGGGCGTCGAGGTCGAGATCTTCACGCGCGCGACCGCCGCCGCCCTCCCGCCGACCGTCGAGCTGGCCCCCGGCGTCCTCGTCCGGCACGTCGACGCCGGCCCCTACGAGGGCCTCAACAAGGAGGACCTCCCCGCCCAGCTGTGCGCCTTCACCCACGGCGTGATGCAGGCCTGGGCCCATCACCGCCCCGGCCACTACGACCTGGTCCACTCCCACTACTGGCTCTCCGGCCACGTCGGCTGGCTCGCCGCCCAGCGCTGGGGCGTCCCGCTCGTGCACGCCATGCACACCATGGCCAAGGTCAAGAACGCCAATCTGGCCGACGGCGACACCCCCGAGCCGGCCGCCCGCGTCATCGGCGAGACCCAGATCGTCTCCGCCGCCGACCGCCTCATCGCCAACACCACCGAAGAGGCCGACGAACTGGTCCGGCACTACGCGGCCGAGACCGACAAGGTCGCCGTCGTCCACCCCGGTGTGAACCTCGGCCGCTTCTCACCCGCCGACGGCCGCGCCGCCGCCCGGGCCCGTCTCGGCCTGCCCCAGGACGCGCTGATCCCGCTCTTCGCGGGCCGCATCCAGCCCCTGAAGGCCCCGGACGTGCTGCTGCGGGCCGTCGCCGTCCTCCTCGACCAGCGCCCCGAGCTGCGTTCGCGCATCCTCGTGCCCGTAGTCGGAGGCCCCTCCGGCAGCGGCCTCGCCAAGCCCGAAGGCCTGCAGAAGCTGGCCGCGCGCCTGGGCATCGCGGACGTCGTACGGTTCCGCCCGCCGGTCGGCCAGGAGCAGCTGGCGGACTGGTTCCGCGCCGCCTCCGTGCTGGTCATGCCCTCCTACAGCGAGTCCTTCGGCCTGGTCGCCATAGAGGCGCAGGCGGCGGGCACCCCGGTGCTCGCGGCGTCGGTCGGCGGTCTGCCGGTCGCCGTGCGCGACGGGCACACCGGCTTCCTCGTCCGCGGACACGATCCGGCCGACTACGCGCGCGTGCTCGGCGATTTCGCCGACGACCCGCAACTGGCCACCCGGCTGGGCGGGCAGGCCGCCCGGCACGCCCAGTCCTTCGGCTGGGACACGGCGGCCGCCGCCACGGCGGACGTCTACACGGCCGCGATGCAGGCCCACCGCCGTCGCGTACGCTCGCTGCATGGGTGAAACCGATCAGGAACAGCGCGCGGCACAGGTCGTCGAGGGAGTGCTGAAGGACGCCGAACTGGAGTGGGAGAGCCCCCAGCCCGGCACCTACGTCGCCCAGCTCCCCGGCACCCGCAAGCTGAAGACGACGGTCTCCCTGATCGTCGGCCGCCACTCCCTGTCGCTGAACGCGTTCGTCATCCGCCACCCCGACGAGAACGAGCTGGGCGTCCACCGCTGGCTCCTGGAGCGCAACCTCAGGCTCTTCGGCGTGAGTTACGCCGTCGACCAGCACGGCGACGTCTACGTCACCGGCCGCCTCTCCCTGTCCGCCGTCACCGCCGACGAGCTCGACCGCCTGCTCGGCCAAGTCCTGGAAGCGTCCGACGGCGCCTTCAACACCCTTCTGGAGCTGGGCTTCGCCTCGGCGATCCGCAAGGAGTACGCGTGGCGGGTGTCGCGGGGGGAGTCCACGCGCAACCTGGACGCGTTCGCCCACCTCACCCAGCGCCCGGAGCGCTAACCGGCCCGGTAACGCCCCGGCGGCACGCCCACCAGCCTGCGGAAGTGCCGGGTGAGGTGCGACTGGTCGTAGAACCCGGCCGCCACCGCCACCTCGCCCGGTGAGCGCCCCTCCAGGAGCAGCCGCCGGGCGCGCCCCACGCGCAGGGACGTCAGGTACTGGTGCGGGGCGATGCCGTAAGCGGTGCTGAACGCCCGTACGAGATGGGCGGGATGGGCGCCGAGCAGCCCGGCGGCCTCCCGCAGTACGACGCCCTCGACGATCCGCTCGTCCAGCAACTCGCGCAGCCGCCGCGCGAGAACGGGATCGGCCGGCCGAGGGGAAGCGGGGTCGCCCCGCAGATGCCCGCGCAACCGTTCCCCGACGAACATCAGCCTGCTCTCGGCCTCCAGTTCCTCACCGGGCCGCCCCAGCGCGCCGTGCAACTGCCCCACCCGCCGCCGCAGCAGCGGATCGCGCAGATCGGGCCGGTCGACGGCGGCCCCGATGAGTTCGTCCCCGAGGTGTGTCCCGTCGAGGTACAGCACCCGCTTGCGGAAGCCCTCGGAGGTGACGGGGGAGCCGTTGTGCGGCACGTGCGGCGGCAGCAGCGACACGGTGTCGTGCGGGGTGCCGTGCTCGTGCCGGTCGAGGTCGTACCGTACGGCGCCGGTGTCGACGATCAGCAGGGTCCAGGCGTCGTGGACGTGCATCGGATAGGCGTACTCGGTGAACCGTGCGTGGAAGACCTCGACGACACCCTGGACGGCGGGCCGCCAGGCGGTGACGGTCCGGGAGGACTCGGAGGCCATGCAAAGAACGTACAAGACCCCGGCCGGGGCCGCCGGGCACGCTCGGACCATGGACACCGAACCGATCCGCTTCGACACGAAGATCGCCGTGCTGCTGCGCGCCGACCTGGAGCCCTGGCAGCGCCTCAACGTGACATCGTTCCTGGTCAGCGGCTTGGGGACACAACTTCCCGAGGTGATCGGCGAACCGTACGAGGACGCGGACGGCGTGCCCTACCTCCCCATGTTCCGCCAGCCGGTCATGGTCTTCGAGGCCACGAAGGAGACCCTGACCACCGCCCACGCCCGTGCCCTCTCCCGCGCCCTGCCCCGCGCGGTCTTCACCTCCGACCTCTTCGCCACGGGCAACGACCGCGACAACCGCGCCGCCGTACGGGCCGTGCCGACCGCGGAACTGGACGTCGTCGGACTCGCGGTGTACGGCCCGAAGAACGCGGTGGACAAAGTGGTGAAGGGGGCGCGGATGCACCCGTGAGCCGGGGCGCGGGCGGGAGGACGACCAAAGTCGCGGGCGCGTAGACCAACGGCTGACGACAGGGCGGACGGTTCCTCGTGAGACTGCCTCCATGGAGGAAGCCAGGAACGTCCGGATGCGGAAGAGCCACCGGCCGCAGGCGGACAAGACCACCGAACTCACCGAATCGGCCTGGGCCATCGTGCTCTTCTGCGTCGCCTGCGGTGCCGTGGCCGGCGCGCTGCTCCCGCTCCTCGCCCGCCTGCTGCTCGCCCTGCCGTGGGCACCGCTCGAAGGCCCGGCCGAACTGCTGACCTCGGTCCCGGAACCCGCCCTCACCCTCGGCACGATCACCGTGGGCGTGCTCGGCGGCCTGCTGCTCGGCTTCTCGGCGGCGCACGAGTCGCTGTCCGTGCGCGTCAGCGGCACCCGCGTGACCCTGACCATCAGGGACAGCGCCCAGGAGTTCACCCGCGAGGAGATCTCCTCGTTCTTCCGGGACGGCAGGCAACTCGTCCTGCTCGGCCCCGGCGGCCTCGAACTGGCGCGGGAGCACTGCGGCCTGAACTGGCAGCGCCTGGCGGACGCCCTCACCGCACACGGCTACGCGTGGGAGGAACAGGACCCGCACCGCGCCGAGTTCCGCCGCTGGGTCCCCGGCACCCCCGGCCTGCCCGCGGGCGCGGACGCCCTGCTGCGGGCCCGGGCGGAGGCCCGCACGGACGAGGGCGGCGCCGAGGATGCCAGGGAGTTGCGCGGCGAACTGCTGCGACTGGGGGTGGTCGTGCGGGACGAGGAGAGGCGGCAGTACGTCCGCGTCGTGACCGGGCGGAGCACTGCGACCTGAACGGGCAGCTCCTCAGGGCGTACAGGCCGCGGCGATCGACACACTGTTCTCGTACAGGTGGTGCCGGGTGATCCGCCCGTCCTCGACGGTGAGCCGCAGCGCGAAGGGCCCCGAGAAGGACTTGCCGGTCGCCCGGACGGTCCCGGAGATGTGCCCCATCAGCACGGCGTCCGTCCCGTCGACGAGGAACGTGTCGACCGACGCGCGGGCGTCCTCGGGGACGGTGTACCGGGCCAGCTCGTCGGCCTGCGCCGCGCATTCGGCGGCGGTGGACCGAGGCCGGATCCAGGGGACGACGGGGTTCTCGGCGAGCATCCAGTCGACCTTGTCGGCGAAGAGCGCGGTGAGCCCCTCGGTGTCGCCGGCGAGGCGGAGGTCGAGGAACTTCCGGACGGTGGAGCGGGTGGCTTCGGCGGTCTCGGCAGGCGTCATGGAACCCAGACTGCCGGGACGCCGGGGGTGCGTCGATTACCCCGGAGGTAACCAGTGCCACCGCTGCTGATGGGTCCGGGGTGGGCCAGGAGGCGACGTCGATCCTAGAATCGAACGCATGAACGATCCAGAGTCGCGGCTCGCGCTGCTCCGTTTCCTGGAGCGCGTGCAGGAGCGCGACCTGGCACGCACCCGTCGGTGGATCGCGGACGAGGAACGCCGCCAGGCCGAACGCCGACGCGGCCTCCTGGCCCGCCCTCCCGCGCCGGACTGGCTGATCGAGCGCGGCCTGACCGGACAGCAAGCCGCGTACGTCCACGTCGGTGGCTGCTGGAACGCGGGCCGGCGCAGCAAGGGCGTCGACCGCGACCACGCCCGACGCGCCCTCGCCGACGGGATCAAGGCCTGCCCCCAGTGCCGGCCGGACACGGAGCTGGGCTTCGTGGACGGGTAGAGCCGCCGCCCCTTGACGGGACCTCTCATGGCTCCGACCGGGCCGAACACGGGCCGGGACGCCACGACCTCGCCTCGACGCACGCACCGTCACGCCGAGGAGCGGTGTGCCTCCCGTGTGAGCGACATGACCTGGACCGGCTGCCCGTGGGCAGGGACGCGGGTGGTGCGGTCGAACGTCATTCCGAGCTTGGTCATGACGCGTAGCGAGGCGTGGTTGTCGACGTGGCAGACGCTGACGACGCGCTCCAGATCCGTCTCCCCCTCCGCCTCTCCCCCCGCCTCCGCCTCGCCGAAGGCGAACGCCAGGACCTCGCGAGCCGCCTCGGTGGCGTAGCCCCGGCCTCGCCGGTCGCGGTCTCCTCGGCGGCGAACAGACCGTAGCCGCGCTCGTCCCGGGCCGCGCGTACCCGGGCCAGTGCCGCTGCGGTCTGCTCACGGGTGCCGACCGAGCCGTCGCCGATGTACCGCATGGGCTCCGGGTCCGCGTCCATCTCCGCGAGCGCGTCCAGGTCGGACTCCCTCCACTGACGCAGCCACAGCCGTTCGGTACGGCGCTCCGGGTGCCGTGTGATCACTCACCGTCTCCTCGCTCTGCCCGGCCGCCCCTTCCGGGACAGCCGCTGCCTCACGGCAGACCCCTCCGGCTCACCCCGCACCGACCTCCGGCTGCGGTCGCACCCCCACCGCGGGCTCGACCACCGTGTCCTCCCCGGGCAGGTGCCGCATCAACACGGCGTACCCCACCCCGGCCGCCGTCCCCACCAGCGCGCACAGCCCCCACAACCACTCCGCCCCGAACCGATCGATGACGAACCCGGACAGCAGCGGAGCGACGAGGGCGGCCACGGACCAGGACATCGTGTACATGCCCTGGTAGCGGCCGCGCCCGTGCACCGGCGACAGCCGTACGACGAGCCCCGTCTGCGTCGGCGCGTTGACGATCTCCGCCAGCGTCCACACGCACACCGTGAGCGCGATGACCCCCACCGACCCCGCGAAGGCGGTGAGCGCGAAGCCGTACCCCGCGAGAACGGACGAGACGACCAGCAGCCGGCGGGGATCCCGGTGTTCGATGAAGCGGGTGACCGGGATCTGGAGCACGACGATCAGCACGCCGTTCACGGCGATCGCCATGCCGTACTCGGCCGGAGTGAAACCGGCCTCGCCCATCGCCACCGGCAGCCCCACCGCCCCCTGCTGGAAGATCAGCGCGACGAGGAAGGACAGCCCGACGACGCTCATGAACCGCCCGTCGCGCAGCACGGTGCGCAGGCTCACGGAGTCGTCCCGCCCGCCCGCCTTCACCGAGCCCTCGGCGGGCTTGGACTCCGGCAGCCGCAGGAAGACGAGGATCGCGCAGACCATCGTCATTCCCGCCTCGATCAGGAACCCGGCGCGATAGCTGACCTCGGCGATGAACCCGGCGGCCATGGAGGAGACGGCGAAGCCGAGGTTGATGGCCCAGTAGTTGAGGGAGAAGGCCCGGATACGGTCCTCGGGCCGGACGATGTCGGCCATCATCGCCTGCACGGCGGGCCGCGAGGCGTTGCTCGCCATGCCGACGAGGAAGGCGACACCGGCGATCGCGACCGGGTCGCGCACGAACCCCAGCAGCGCCACGGACACGGCCGTCGAGGCCTGCGCGATCAGCAGCGTCGGCCGCCGCCCCAGCCGGTCGGTCATCACGCCACCGCCCAGCGAGGAGATGACCCCGCCGAGCCCGTGCAGGGCGGCGACCAGACCGGCGTACGTGGCGGAGTAGCCGCGGTCGAGCGTCAGGTACAGCGCCATGAAGGTGGCGACGAACGCGCCCAGCCGGTTGACCAGCGTGCTGGTCCACAGCCACCAGAACTCACGGGGCAGGCCGGAGACCGTCTCCCGGACGGCACGTCGGGCACGCAGGGCGTACGGCATGGATCCCCCCGGAGGCAACACGGTGTAAGTAGCGCTGGCGGTACGCGCAACTTACAAGTCGCCGCTGGTGGAGGCTACTCAATTAGCAGATCCGGTCAAACGTCCGCCTGCCGGGCAGCCACGCGAACGGGCGAAAGCGTGGATTACGCTCTGAGGCATGGCCGACGCACCGTACAAGCTGATCCTCCTCCGCCACGGCGAGAGCGAGTGGAACGCGAAGAACCTGTTCACCGGCTGGGTGGACGTCAATCTCAACGAGAAGGGCGAGAAGGAGGCGGTCCGCGGTGGCGAGCTCCTGAAGGACGCCGATCTCCTCCCCGACGTGGTCCACACCTCCCTCCAGAAGCGCGCGATCCGCACGGCCCAGCTGGCCCTCGAGGCCGCGGACCGCCACTGGATCCCCGTCCACCGCTCCTGGCGCCTGAACGAGCGCCACTACGGCGCCCTCCAGGGCAAGGACAAGGCCCAGACGCTCGCCGAGTTCGGCGAGGAGCAGTTCATGCTGTGGCGCCGGTCCTACGACACCCCGCCCCCGCCGCTGGACGTCGACGCCGAGTACTCCCAGTACTCCGACCCGCGCTACGCGACCCTCCCGCCGGAGCTGCGCCCGCGCACGGAGTGCCTGAAGGACGTCGTCGTCCGCATGCTCCCGTACTGGTTCGACGCGGTCGTCCCCGACCTGCTGACCGGCCGCACGGTCCTGGTCGCGGCCCACGGCAACTCGCTCCGCGCCCTGGTCAAGCACCTGGACGGCATCTCCGACGCGGACATCGCGGGCCTCAACATCCCGACGGGCATCCCGCTCTCCTACGAACTCGACGCCGACTTCAAGCCCCTGAACCCGGGCGGCACGTACCTGGACCCCGAAGCGGCCGCGGCGGCCATCGAGGCGGTCAAGAACCAGGGCAAGAAGAAGTAAGCAGGGCCGAAGAAGCCCCCTAACTGCGGGTTCTCCGCCGGTAGGGGGCTTTTCTGCGAGGCTGGGCCGTCTCTGGCCTGGGCCGTCACGTGCGACGGCGCCAGCGGACGCGGATGTCGAGGGTGATCAGCAGCGCCACAGGGACGGCGATCTCGGCGGGGGCGTAGGCGAGCTGTGCCCCCGCCGTCCGACTACCAGATCAGCACCCCTTGTGTCGTCGTGCGAAACTCCCTCCCTGGTCAGAGGGAGAGGCAGGGGCGTGGAGAAGTCCGAGGCGAAGCAGTTGCTGGAACGGGCTCGCGAGATGTGGGATGCGGAGGAGTGGTTGCGTTCCGCCGAGCTGTACGAGCAGGTCCTTGCTCACTATCCGGACGAGGGCCCCAGCGCGGTGTGGTGGTACGACGCAGCACTGGCGTACAAGTTTCTGCGTAACTGGGTAAAGGCCTACGAACTCGGCCGGGAGGCTGCCGCCCGCTCGCCGCGCGGCGAGCAGGACCCGGCGTTTTGGAACCTGGGGGTCGCAGCCACAATCCAGCGTGATTGGGCGACCGCCCGTGACGCTTGGGAGGGCTTCGGGATCCCGATGCCGGAGGGCGAGGGGGAGATCAACGGCGCCTTTGGCCCGGCGTGCGTACGGCTGGACACGGGTGGCGAGCGCGAGGTGGTCTGGATCCAGCGACTCTGCCCGACGCGAGGACGCGTGATGAACGTTCCTGCCACGAAAGGCCGTCACTTCGGCGAGATCGTCGTGCACGATGGGGAACCGACTGGCGAGCGGACGTACAACGGCCAGAGCGTCGCTGTCTTCGACGAATTGCTGCTCTTCGAGGCCTCTTCGCTGCCGACGCTGCATGCGACCGTAAAGGCAGCGGATGCATCCGACGTCGACGCCCTGGTGGCTTCATTCTTCGCGCAGGACTTCGGCGCCGAGCCGGCGAGCAGCTTCCACATGCTGTGCGCATGCTGCAGCGAGGGCCGGGTCGACTGGGATGAGGCCGGCGTACGGACACACGGCGGCTCTCAGGCTGTCTGGCTGGCCGCCCCTGAGACCGAGGCCCGGCAGCTACTGGATGCGTGGGCGACGGGTGGCGAACGCAGCTGGAACGGACTGGAGCTGTTTGGTTGAGCCCCGGGGAGTGAGCCTGGGGTGGATCAAGAAAATCGTGCACGCAGGTCCCTAGGTCCTACGTGCGGCAGACCTTCTGGGCGAGATGCCCGTGGAGGGCGAGGCCGCCCGGTCTCTCCCCCCGTCATCCCGATATTCGGTGGCGGGCCCGCCCCGCCCGGTCCACCATGCCCGCATGGCCCCAGGCGAGCACCCCGGTGAAGCAGTGACGTCAGCGACCTCGGACACGACACGGTGGACGCAGTCGACCGTCTACCCCGACATGTGGGTCGACCCCGACGACGACCCCCGCGAGACCGACACCCAGCCGGTCGACGAGCGCGGCATCCTCCTCGACTACCTGCGCAACTACCGCCTCACCTTTGAGATGAAGTGCGCGGGCCTGGACGCCGAGCAGATGGCCCGGCGATCCTGCCCGCCGTCCACGATGTCGCTGCTCGGACTGGTGCGGCACCTGACGGAGGACGAGCGGCACCTCCGCCGGGTGATGGCCGGCGAGGACGCGCCGAAGCTGTACCGCACGCAGGAGGACCGGGACGGTGACTTCAACGGTGCCGTCGCCGACCCGGCGGCCGTGGAGGAGGCCTGGCGGCACTGGCGGGCCGAGACCGAACGCACCGACCGCTACCTGGCCGGCGTCACCGACCTCTCCTCCCGCAACGCCGGCTTCTCCGACTACGGCCCCGAACCCGGCGGGCAGGTCCAGCTCCGCGACATCCTGGTCGCGCAGATCGCGGAGTACGCCCGGCACTGCGGCCACGCCGACCTTCTGCGCGAACGGATCGACGGCCGCGTCGGGCAGTGAGCACCGCCCACAAAAAAACTTCGGCGGCGATGTCGAGAACCCGTGCCCTGCTCCGTCCCCGGGGTGAAGGCGGCCAGGATGGGTCGCACCAGCACCGAGGAGAACATGATGGCCAAGTACCTGCTTCTGAAGCACTACCGAGGCGCCCCGGCAGCGGTCAACGACGTGCCCATGGACCAGTGGACGCCGGAGGAGATCTCGGCGCACATCCAGTACATGAACGACTTCGCGGCCCGGCTGGAGAAGACCGGCGAGTTCGTGGACGGCCAGGCGCTCGCCCCCGAAGGGAAGTGGGTCCGGTACGACGGTGAGGGACGCCCGCCGGTCACCGACGGCCCGTTCGCCGAGACCAAGGACCTCATCGCCGGCTGGATGATCATCGACGTCGACAGCTACGAGCGTGCCGTCGAGCTGGCCGGGGAACTGTCCGCCGCTCCCGGCGCGGGCGGCAAGCCGATCCACGAGTGGCTGGAGGTGCGTCCGTTCCTGACCGCGCCGCCCACCATTCCCGAGTGCCTTGTCCATGGATGAGGCGCTGCTCCGCAGCCTCACACCGGGCGTGCTCACGATCCTCGTCCGCCGCGGAGCCGACTTCGCGGCGGCCGAGGACGCCGTGCAGGACGCGCTGATCGAGGCGCTGCGCGTCTGGCCCGCCGAGCAGCCGCGGGACGCCAAGGGCTGGCTGGTCACCGTGGCCTGGCGCAAGTTCCTCGACCAGGCGCGGGCGGACAGCGCCCGCCGCCGGCGTGAGGACCTCGTCGACGAGGAACCGGCGCCCGGGCCCGCGCCCGACGTGGACGACACGCTCCAGCTCTACTTCCTGTGCGCCCACCCCTCGCTGACGCCGTCGTCGGCGGTCGCGCTCACCCTGCGCGCCGTCGGCGGGCTCACCACGCGGCAGATCGCCCAGGCCTACCTGGTCCCCGAGGCGACCATGGCGCAGCGCATCAGCCGCGCCAAGCGCACCGTCTCCGGCGTGCGGTTCGACCAGCCCGGCGACGTCGCCACCGTGCTGCGCGTGCTCTACCTGGTCTTCAACGAGGGTTACTCCGGGGACGTCGACCTCGCCGCCGAGGCCATCCGGCTCACCCGCCGGCTCGCGACCCGGGTCGACCACCCCGAGGTGGCCGGGCTGCTCGCCCTCATGCTGCTCCACCACGCCCGGCGCGCCGCCCGCACCGCACCCGACGGCAGCCTGGTCCCGCTCGCCGACCAGGACCGCGGCCGGTGGGACACGCGCCTGATCGCCGAGGGCGTCGCGATCCTCCAGGCGGCCCTCGCCCGCGACCGGCTGGGCGAGTTCCAGGCACAGGCCGCCATCGCGGCCCTCCACGCCGACGCGCAGACCGCCGAGGAGACCGACTGGGTGCAGATCGTCGAGTGGTACGACGAACTCACGCGCCTGACCGACAGCCCGGTCGTCCGGCTCAACCGCGCGGTGGCCCTCGGCGAGGCCGACGGACCGCGCGCCGGGCTCGCGGCGCTCGCGGCCCTGGACGACTCACTGCCCCGGTACGCCGCGGTGGCGGCGTACCTCCACGAGCGCGACGGTGACCCGGAAACGGCGGCCCGCCTGTACGCCGAGGCGGCCCGCAAGGCGCCCGACCTCGCCGAACGCGACTACCTGACCCGGCAGGCGGCCCGCCTCAACGCCGGCCGGCGCCGCTGACGGACCGCGTGCGGTGGGTCACCGCACCGACAACGGCACGGGGTGCACCTCGTCCGCCTTGTGCCCGGCGCGCTCGTGAATGCGCTGGACCGCTTCGGCCGACGGAGCCTCGGAGAGGCAGTAGACGAGGCCGGACTCCGGGTCCGCCCAGGCCATCTCGAAGTGGACCTGCTCGTCCTTCTCGATCGCGAGGTCCGCGTTGTGGGCTTCACGCAACTGTTCCTCCGTGATGCCCTTCATGCCGCGATGGACATCCATGAACTTGGGCATGCCTCGCGCCTCCTTCCCGGCACGGCGCCCGCCCGCGCCGCCTTGCCTACCTCTCATGCTCCGCCCGTACGGCCACCCCGGCGACCCCAGGCCCTACGACGGCCGCAACGCCGTAGGGCCCCGGCGACACCCGGGGCCCTACAGGTCGGACGAACGACAACGCGTCGGCGTCAGCCGCACTGGCAGGCGCTGCCCGACTGGCAGCCGCAGCCGCAGCCCGAACCGCAGCCGCACGCGGCGACCAGGGGCAGGCTCCTGATCTCGGCGGGCTGCTCGGTCTCGCGCTGGCGGGCGGGGTCGGGCGTGGTGCTGGGGGATTCGGCCATGGGTCCCTCCTCGAGGCTGGTGCCTGTGCCCATTGGATGCCCGTTCCGCTGGGCGCATCAACAGCGCACTGAGGCGCCCGCGCGCCTCAGCCGGTCCCCGGCCGCCCCCGGTCAGTCCCGGCGCCGCCCTCGACACGGCCCGTTCAGGCGCTCTCCGCCCCCGAAACCGCCTGGATCTCCGGCTGCGCGTCCGTCTGGAGCTCGTCCGCGTGCTCACCCGTCACCAGGTACACCACCCGCTTGGCGACCGACACGGCGTGGTCGGCGAACCGCTCGTAGTAGCGGCCGAGCAGCGTGACGTCCACGGCCGTCTCGATGCCGTGCTTCCAGCGGTCGTCCATCAGGTGCTGGAACAGGGTGCGGTGCAGCAGGTCCATCTCGTCGTCGTCCTGCTCCAGCTGGAGCGCCAGGTCGACGTCCTTGGTGATGATCACCTCGGCGGCCTTCGCCATCAGGCGCTGCGCGAGCTGGCCCATCTCCAGGATGGTGGCGTGCAGGTCGCTCGGGACCGCGCGGTCCGGGTAGCGCAGGCGCGCGAGCTTCGCCACGTGCTGGGCGAGGTCGCCCGAGCGCTCCAGATCGGCCGACATCCGCAGCGACGTGACGACGATGCGCAGGTCCGTCGCCACCGGCTGCTGCCGCGCCAGCAGGGCTATGGCCCTGGCCTCCAGCTCGTGCTGGAGCTCGTCGACCCGCTGGTCGGCCTCGATGACGTTCTCGGCCAGCTTCAGGTCGGAGTCGAGCATGGCGGTCGTGGCGCGCCCGATCGCCGACCCGACCAGCCGGGCCATCTCCACCAGACCGTCGCCGATCGAGTCCAGTTCCTCGTGGTACGCGTCCCGCATCAGGCTTCCCTCTCGTGCGTCTCAGTCGGGGGTCCAAGGGCCGGGGCCCACCGGACAACCGGCGGTACGACCGTCGTATGACCAACGGTCCGAACCCCACGCTCCCACGTTCCGGCCCGTACGCGTCCGTTTCCGTCATCCCAAATGAACCAATACTGGCTCCAAGGTGAACTCTGGGCGACGAGTGTTCGAGCTCGCAGCCCGGCGGCTGTGGAGGGTGCCCGAGCCATGCCTAACCTGGGTGCATGGACGTGAACGCGGCGGTCGCCGCAGCGGCAGCGATCGCCGGGGTGCTCACCGGCGTCATCGCCATGCTCGCGTTCCGCTGGAGTGAGCGCGAGCAGAAGCGCCCCACCCGTAGCTCCCTGCACACCGACGCGGTCCTTCCGCCGGGCGTGGACACGGTCCTGTCGGTGCTGAGGTCGTCGGCCGTCGTCCTCGACGAGGCGGACGCCGTGGTCAAGGCCAGCTCGGCGGCGTACGCCCTCGGCCTGGTCCGCGGCGGCAAGCTCGCCGTCGAGCCGATGCTGCAGATGGCCCGGGACACCAGGCGGGACGGCGAGATACGCCAGGTCGAGCTGGATCTGCCACGGCGCGGCACCGGACGCGGAGAGGCCCTGGCCGTCTCCGCGCGGGTCGCGCCGCTCGGCTCCCGGCTGGTGCTGCTGCTCGTGGAGGACCTGACCGAGGCCCGCCGCATCGAGGCGGTCCGGCGCGACTTCGTCGCCAACGTGAGCCACGAGCTGAAGACGCCCGTCGGTGCCCTCTCCCTGCTCTCCGAGGCCGTCATGGACGCCTCCGACGACCCCGAGGCCGTCCAGCGGTTCGCCGGGCGCATGCAGATCGAGGCCACCCGGCTCACCAGCCTGGTGCAGGAGCTCATCGACCTGTCGCGCGTGCAGAACGACGATCCCCTCGAGGACGCCGAGCCCGTCCGCGTCGACGAGCTCGTCGCCGAGGCAGTCGACCGCTGCCGGCACCAGGCCGGCGCCAAACAGATCACCATGGCCGCGGGCGGCACCGCCGATCTGCACGTGTGGGGAAACCGCGGTCAGCTCGCCGCCGCCCTCGGCAACCTCGTCGAGAACGCGGTCAACTACTCGCCCGCCCGTACCCGCGTCGGCATAGCGGCCCGCAGGGTGAACGCGCCCGGCGGGGAGCTCATCGAGATCGCCGTCACCGACCAGGGCATCGGCATCTCCGACAAGGACAAGGAGCGCATCTTCGAGCGCTTCTACCGCGTCGACCCGGCCCGCTCCCGTGCCACGGGCGGCACGGGGCTGGGACTGGCGATCGTGAAGCACGTGGCCGCCTCGCACGGCGGGGAGGTCACCGTGTGGAGCGCCGAAGGCCAGGGCTCCACGTTCACCCTGCGGCTGCCCGAGGCCGGTGCGGCCCGCGACCGCGCACATCAGCAGCCCGCCCGAGAGATACGCGCAGGAGGCGCGGGCCTCGACGTGGAGGCCGGGCGGTCCACCCCCACATCCCCCGATTCCACCGCGTACGAAACGCTTCCCGCCCCGGAGGTCCTTCCGTGACCCGTGTGCTCGTCGTCGAGGACGAGGAGTCCTTCTCCGACGCCCTGTCGTACATGCTCCGCAAAGAGGGCTTCGAGGTCGCCGTCGCGACCACCGGGCCCGACGGACTCGACGAGTTCGAGCGCAACGGCGCCGACCTCGTCCTCCTCGACCTGATGCTGCCCGGCCTGCCGGGCACCGAGGTCTGCCGCCAGCTGCGCGGCCGCTCCAATGTCCCCGTCATCATGGTGACCGCCAAGGACAGCGAGATCGACAAGGTCGTCGGCCTGGAGATAGGAGCCGACGACTACGTCACCAAGCCGTTCTCCTCGCGCGAGCTGGTCGCGCGCATCCGTGCCGTACTGCGCCGCCGCGGCGAGCCCGAGGAGGTGACCCCGGCGGCCCTGGAGGCCGGTCCGGTCCGCATGGACGTCGACCGGCACGTGGTCACCGTCGGCGGCACCAAGATCGACCTGCCGCTGAAGGAGTTCGACCTGCTGGAGATGCTGCTGCGCAACGCCGGCCGCGTGCTGACGCGGATGCAGCTCATCGACCGCGTCTGGGGTGCCGACTACGTCGGTGACACCAAGACCCTCGACGTCCACGTCAAGCGCCTGCGCGCCAAGATCGAGCCGGACCCGGGCGCCCCGCGCTACCTGGTGACGGTCCGCGGTCTCGGCTACAAGTTCGAGCCGTAGACCGGCCGCGCACGACGGCATCACACAAAAGGGCGGGACCTCTCCGGAGAGAGGTCCCGCCCTGGTGCGTCTGCTCAGTGACCGGCGCTCGCGCTCGCCGAGGCCGCGTCGGTCGGCGTGCCGGAGGCCTCGTGGCCACCCGGTGTCTCGCCTGCGGCGGGGCTCTCCGGGGCGCCCGACTCACCCTCGGCGGGAGAACCGGACGGCGAACCGGACGGGGACGGCGAGGCGCCCGGCGCGGCCGGGACCTCGGTCGGGCCCCACTCCTTGAAGTAGTGCTCGGCGGGGACCACGAACGCGCGCAGGCTCACGGCACCCGTCTTGCTGAAGGTGAAGGTGACCTTCTGGGCGTTGCCGTCCTGCACGGCCTCACGGCTGCTCGGCAGCATCGCCGTGGCGTTGTCCTTGCCGCCCACGATCAGCGAGCCGCCGGGCGGGATGCTGAGGCTGCCGCCCTTGGCGGGCTTGAGCTCGGCGGTCTTGCCGGTGCCGGGGAGGGTGATGGACTCCAGCGTCTCGGCGGTCCTGCCGGAGTTGAAGAAGGTCGCGGAGATCGCGGCCGGGCCGGTCGACTCGAGGTCGGGCTGAGTGATCACGATCGCGTTCTGGATCTTGATGTCGCCGAGGCTCGTGGCCGCGTTGTCCGGCTTGATCTCCAGGGTCTGGGCGTTGTTGCCGGCGCCGCACGCGGCGAGCGAGGCGATCGAGAACGCGGTGACGGCGGCGGCGAGGGCACCGCGTCGAAGGCTGCTGCTCACGGCGGCGGCAACTCCTTGACTCGAGCGGAGCGGCCGATAAAGCCGCCCTAAGTGTCTGTCAGCGGGCCTTAGGTTACCGAGCCGCCCCCGTCCGGCCGCACCCGACCCCCCGGCGCCGCCGATCCACCTGAGTCACGCGTGACTCCGCGGTCACATTGGCGTGGTGCCCGTCCGGCATTCACATAAGAGTCCCGGGCAGTACCGCAAAATTTCCGTGAAGGAATGCGGGGACCACCTGGAATTGATCACCGACGGCCCGCCCGGGCGCCTCGTGATCAATTCCGGATTCGACCGGAACCCGGCTCGGGCCACCGAACGGAGTAGCGGAAGTCGATCATACGGAACCGGACATATGGGGATGTTCGGCCGTCTGGAGGATGCTCCGGATGCGTGTAGCGTACGCGTTTCGCTCCCCCCGGAGAGCCGCTCCCACCTGCGAATACCTTCTTCCACTCCCTGTCCGAAGCACGTTCCTGTCGGAGTTGTCAAGCCCCGAGATACGCCCTGACCTGCGAAAACGCCATTCAGAACCCACGATTTCCGTGTTACTCTGGATAGCCACGGAAGGGGTACCTGTCACATGACGTTCAAGGTTGGCGACACCGTGGTCTATCCCCATCACGGGGCCGCGCTGATCGAGGCCATCGAAACTCGCCAGATCAAAGGCGTGGACAAGACCTACTTGGTGCTGAAGGTCGCCCAGGGCGACCTGACGGTGCGTGTGCCAGCGGACAATGCGGAGTTCGTCGGCGTGCGTGATGTGGTCGGTCAGGACGGGCTGGACCGGGTCTTCGAGGTGCTGCGCGCACCGTACGCCGAGGAGCCCACGAACTGGTCCCGTCGGTACAAGGCAAACCTGGAGAAGCTCGCCTCGGGCGATGTCATCAAGGTCGCGGAAGTCGTGCGTGACCTGTGGCGTCGTGAGCGCGAGCGCGGACTCTCCGCCGGTGAGAAGCGCATGCTCGCCAAGGCCCGCCAGATTCTGGTGAGCGAGCTCGCCCTCGCGGAGAACACCAACGAGGACAAGGCCGAGGCTCTGCTCGACGAGGTTCTCGCCTCCTGAGGCGAAGCCCGTCGTTCAGCAGCTCTGCTGATCAAGGCTGATCAAGCGCGCCTGCACATCGAAATGCCGCGGTGCCCGATGACGAATTCCTGTCGCCGGGCGCTGCGGCATGTCCGTACTCCGACGCCATGCGCCGCCACCCCGGGATGTGTTATCACTCACGCCCCGATGCTTGGTGTGCCGGGCCCGGGCAGCCGGCTCGACCAGCGTCACGGAAGGGTCCGGTCGAGCGCGTCGCGCCCGGCACTCCTCCAGGCCATACCCACGCCAGGCCAGCACACAAACCTGACAGGAACCGATGTCTGACGATTCGCGTCCCTCGCCGCCTGCCGCCTCCTCCGCGGCCCGTACGGCGGCCGTGATCCCGGCCGCCGGCCGGGGTGTCCGGCTCGGCCCGGGCGCCCCCAAGGCGCTCCGCGCGCTGGGCGGCACCCCCATGCTGATCCACGCGGTCCGCGCGATGGCGGCCTCCCGCGCCGTCTCCCTGGTCGTCGTCGTGGCACCGCCCGACGGTGCCGCCGAGGTCAAGACGCTGCTCGACGCGCACGCCCTGCCCGAGCGGACGGACTTCCTCGTCGTCCCGGGCGGGCAGACCCGCCAGGAGTCCGTGAAACTCGGCCTCGACGCGCTGCCGTCCGGCCACGACATCGTGCTGGTCCACGACGCGGCCCGGCCGCTGGTCCCGGTGGACACCGTCGACGCCGTGATCGAGGCCGTACGGGACGGCGCCCCTGCCGTGGTCCCGGCACTGCCCCTCGCCGACACCGTCAAGCAGGTCGAGCCCGCCGGCACCCCCGGCGAGCCGGAGCCGGTCGTCGCCACGCCGGAGCGAGCCCTGCTGCGGGCCGTGCAGACCCCGCAGGGCTTCGACCGGGCCACGCTGATCCGGGCGCACGAGACGGTGACCGGCGAGGTCACCGACGACGCGGGCATGGTCGAGCAGCTCGGCCTCACGGTCGTGGCCGTCCCCGGTCACGAGGAGGCCTTCAAGGTCACCCGCCCCCTTGACCTGGTCCTCGCGGAGGCGGTCCTGGCCCGCAGGAGGCTCAACGATGGCTTCTGAGGCATCCGATGTCCGTCTGCCGCCGGGTGGGATCCCGCTTCCCCAGGTCGGCATCGGCACCGACATCCACGCCTTCGAGGAGGGCCGCGAGCTGTGGTGCGCCGGCCTGAAGTGGGAGGGCGAGGGCCCGGGCCTGGCCGGCCACTCCGACGCGGACGTCGTCGCCCACGCCGCCTGCAACGCCCTCTTCTCCGCCGCCGGCCTCGGCGACCTCGGGCAGCACTTCGGCACGGGCCGCCCCGAGTGGTCGGGCGCCTCCGGCGTCACCCTCCTGACGGAGGCCGCGCGCATCGTGCGCGAGGCGGGCTTCCGGATCGGCAACATCGCCGTACAGGTGGTGGGTCCCCGCCCGAAGATCGGCAAGCGCAGGGACGAGGCCCAGAAACTCCTGTCGGAGGCGGCCGGAGCCCCCGTGTCGGTGTCGGGCGCGACGACGGACGGGCTCGGTTTCCCCGGCCGGGACGAAGGGCTGATGGCGGTGGCCACGGCGCTGGTCGTGCGGGTCGGCTGAGGGCAAGCGGTCGGGGCGTACCGATGGCCAATGTCACGAATGTGTGCGCCCCGCGGGGAAGGTCCTGAGGCACACCCCGGGGGCCACTACCCTGGAGTGGTGACTATTCGCCTGTACGACACCAGCGCCCGGCAGATCCGTGACTTCTCCCCGCTCCAGCCGGGTTGCGTCTCGATCTACCTGTGCGGTGCCACCGTGCAGGCCGCCCCGCACATCGGGCACATCCGCTCCGGCCTGAACTTCGACATCATGCGCCGCTGGTTCGAGTACCGCGGCTACGACGTCACGTTCGTGCGGAACGTGACGGACATCGACGACAAGATCATCGCCAAGTCGGCCGACCAGAACCGCCCCTGGTGGGCCATCGGCTACGAGAACGAGCGCGCGTTCAACGACGGCTACCACGCCCTCGGTTGCCTGCCCCCGACCTACGAGCCGCGTGCCACCGGCCACATCACCGAGATGGTCGAGATGATGCGCGGCCTCATCGAGCGCGGGCACGCCTACGTCGCCGACGGCAGCGTCTACTTCGACGTCCGCTCCTTCCCCGAGTACCTGGCGCTGTCCAACCAGGACATCGACGACCTGCGCCAGCCCGACGAGGGCGTCTCGGGCAAGCGCGACCCGCGCGACTTCGCCATGTGGAAGGCCACCAAGCCGGGCGAGCCCGACTGGGAGACGCCCTGGGGCCGCGGCCGTCCCGGCTGGCACCTGGAGTGCTCGGCGATGGCGCACAAGTACCTGGGCTCCGCCTTCGACATCCACGGCGGCGGCCTCGACCTGGTCTTCCCGCACCACGAGAACGAGATCGCGCAGGCCAAGGCCTACGGCGACACCTTCGCCCGGTACTGGGTGCACAACGCCTGGGTCACCATGAGCGGCGAGAAGATGTCCAAGTCGCTCGGCAACTCGGTCCTGGTCAGCGAGATGGTCAAGCGCTGGCGGCCCATCGTGCTGCGCTACTACCTCGGCACCCCCCACTACCGCTCGATGATCGAGTACAGCGAGGAGGCCCTGCGCGAGGCCGAGTCGGCGTTCGCGCGGATCGAGGGCTTCGTGCAACGCGTGGTGGAGAAGGCCGGCCCTGTCGAGCCCGCCGCCGAGGTGCCGCTCGCCTTCGCCGAGGCCATGGACGACGACCTGGGTGTGCCGCAGGCGCTCGCCGTGGTGCACACCACCGTCCGGCAGGGCAACAGCGCGCTCGCCGCCGACGACAAGGAAGCAGCCGTGGCCCGGCTCGCCGAGGTGCGCGCGATGCTCGGCGTCCTCGGCCTCGACCCGCTCGACCCGTACTGGGCCGGGGAGGGCGACCGCGGTGACGACCTGCACGGCGTGGTCGACACGCTCGTCCGCATGGTTCTCGACCAGCGCGAGGCCGCCCGGGCCCGCAAGGACTGGCCCACCGCGGACGCCATCCGCGACCAGCTGAGCCAGTCCGGCCTGGTCATCGAGGACAGCCCGCAGGGACCTCGCTGGAGCCTCGGCCCGCGCTGAGACCAGCCCCACGGCTGATCGACTGTGCCGCCCGGGCCTCCGGGCGGCACACTGCATAGACGTAACAGACGTACACAGACGTACGTACGAACACCGAACACTTCACGGAGACGGGTAGCTCATGGCCGCGAACAACCGCCGCATGTCCGGCAAGAAGGGCGCGCAGGTCGGCAGTGGCGGCCAGCGGCGCCGGGGCCTGGAAGGCAAGGGCCCCACCCCGCCCGCCGAGATGCGCAAGGGACACAAGAAGAACCGCGTCGCCAACGCCAAGGCGAAGCAGGCCGTGCGCCGGCCCGTGGCCCGCGGCCGCGGCGGCAAGGGCACGTCCGAGCTGGTCGTCGGACGCAACCCGGTCCTGGAGGCGCTGCGCGAGGGCGTCCCGGCCTCCACCCTCTACGTCCAGCAGTTCATCGACAACGACGAGCGGGTGCGCGAGGCGCTCCAGGTCGCCGCCGAGCGCGGTGGCATCAACCTCATGGAGGCGCCGCGCCCCGAGCTGGACCGGATGACCAACGGTCTCAACCACCAGGGCCTGGTCCTGCAGGTCCCGCCGTACGAGTACGCGCACCCCGAAGACCTGGCGTCCGCCGCCTACGACGACGGCGAGGACCCGCTGATCGTCGCCCTCGACGGCGTCACCGACCCGCGCAACCTGGGCGCGGTCGTCCGTTCCGTCTCCGCCTTCGGCGGCCACGGCGTGGTCGTCCCCGAGCGCCGTGCGGCCGGTATGACGGCCGGTGCCTGGAAGACGTCCGCCGGCACGGCGGCCCGCACCCCGGTCGCTCGCGCCACCAACCTCACCCGGGCCCTCGAGGCCTACAAGAAGGCCGGCATCGTGGTCGTCGGCCTGGCCGCCGACGGCGAGGCCGAGATCGGCGAGCTTCCGGCGCTGGACGGCCCGGTCGTCATCGTCGTCGGCAGCGAGGGCAAGGGGCTGTCCCGGCTGGTCGGGGAGACCTGCGACCACCGGGTCCGGATCCCGATGCCGGGCGGCGCCGAGTCGCTCAACGCCGGTGTGGCGGCGGGGATCGTGCTGTACGAGGCGGCTCGCCGCCGTCGCTGAACAGGCGTCCGGAACTTCACCCGTACGGGGTAATTTCGGTGTCATCCGGGCGGGGAGGGCAAGCTTGACGGGGTCCGGACAGATCCGGCGGGTCAAAGCAGTGTCCTAACCCGACGTCACTCGGTTAGATGAGTGTGGACACCAGAACACCCCGCACACCCACGGGGGACCGCTCGTCTGGACTCGACGACGCTCCCGCGCTGAGCATGGTGAAGGTGCCGAGCGACCCGGCGCAGGTCATCGTCAACCACGCGAGTTTCCGCGTGCAGTTGGGCGTCTCGACGCATCGCGTCCAGTCCCCCCGGGTCGCACGGCACCTGACCGCCACCGAGGACACCGCCCGTGTCCCCCTCGCGGGGAGCGAGGCGGCCGGGGCCACCGCCCGCCGCCGGCCCGTCGTCTGGAGCGGCAGATCCGCGCCGGACGACACCGGCGCGCACCGGCTCCTCCAGGCCGTGCGGCACGAGAGTGTCCGCCACGCCGACGAGCCCGCCTCCGACACCGGAGCCACCCAGGTCATCTCCCGCGTGGGCCCGGGCTACGGCAGCCCCGGATACCAGGGCCCGGGCTACGGCGGCGCCGGCTACGAGGACGACCTCGCCCAGACCGTCGAGACGCCGGTCGTCGGCCCCCAGCGCACCCACGATCCCGCCGACGGCGCCCGGCTGCTGCCGCCCATGCGCACCGTCGGCAGCGCCTACGACGAACCGGCCTACGAGGACGACGAGTTCGAGGAGTCCGCCACCGACGCGGACGGCACCGGGCACCGGGCCAAGCGGCACGGTGACGACCCGGCCCGGCACGCCTACTACCCGGGCCGCCGGATGAACCTCGGCGTCGTCCTGCTCCCGCTGCGCGTCTTCCTCGGCTTCATCTCCATCTACGCCGGCATGGGCAAGCTGTGCGACCCCGTCTACTTCGAAGGCGGCAAGCGCGGCTCCATGGTCAAGTGGCTCAACACCCTGCACCCGTGGGAAGTCGCCGAGCCGCTGCGTCAGTTGGCCCTCGAGCACCCGGTCGGCGCCGGTCTGGTCATCGCCTTCGCGCAGGTCATCGTCGGCGTCCTGACGGTGCTGGGCTGCTGGCAGCGCGTCGCCGCCTGTCTGGGCGCCCTGCTGTCGGCCGCGCTGCTGGTCACGGTCAGCTGGAAGAGCGTCCCCGCCTACGAGACGCCGGACATCATCTACCTCGCCGCCTGGTCCCCGCTGATCATCGCCGGCGCCCCCGTCTACTCCGTCGACGGCCGTCTGGCCGGTGGCGCCTGGCGCCGCCTCGGCCCCCGCGCCGACATCTGGGACCTGCGGCGCTACGTGCTGCGCCGCGGCGCCCTCGTCACGGCCATCGCCACCGGCGTCACCCTGCTCGTCGGCTCGCTGCTCGGCGGCGCCGTCCGCGACGCCGACCGGGTGGTCGTCCCGGGCCCCGGCGAGGCCCCGCGCAACGAGCTGCCCGGTTCCCCGCTCCCGGGCGAGCCCGGCAAGCGGAAGGAGAAGCGGACTCCGTCGGCCTCCTCCTCGCCCACTCAGGGCGCCACGGCCGGCTCGGCGAGCCCCAGCGCGGGCACCACGACCAGGCCCGGTGCCACCCACGACACCGGCACCGTCACCGGCGGCTCCCCGAGCCAGACCCAGGGCACCGCGGGCCAGGCGCCGCCTCAGCGCTCCTCCCCGGCCGACGAGGCCCCCAGCACCACGACCGGCCCCACCTCCGGCGGCACGGCCACGGGCGGTACGGGCTCGACGGGCGGCTCGGGCAGCGGCGGCTCCTCCGACACCGGCCGGCCGGGGCTGGTGGGCGGCCTGCTGGGCTAGCAGCCGACCCGAGCGACAGAAGGCCCCGCACCAGGGAGGTGCGGGGCCTTCTCGCGCGGGGAGGGCAACGGACTTCCGGGGCGCGGGGAACTGCGCGACAAGCCACGACGAGCCGTCAGCCGCCGACCGGTAGCAACCAGCCGGGCTCTCAGCGCCCCAACGCCGCCAGCTCCTTCGCGGCCTCGGTCAGGTCCTTCGCCGTGTCGATGGCGCGCCAGTACGACCCCTGGGGAATCGTGAACCCGGCCAGCCGCCGCTCACGGGCCAGATGAGGAAACGTCGTCCGCTCATGGTCGCCCCGGTGCGGCAACAGCCCGGCGAACTCGGGGGAGAAGACGTACACACCGGCGTTGATCTCGAAGGTCGACGGCGGCGCCTCGATGAAGTCGGTGATGCGCCCGAACCCGTCGGTCCGCACCGCCCCCCACGGCAGCCGGGGACGGGCCAGCGCCAGCGTCGCGACGGCGTCCCGCTCGGCATGGAAATCGGCCATGTCCCGCAGCGAGAACCGCGTCCAGATGTCCCCGTTCGTCGCGTACCAGGGCTGGTCGGGGTGGGGAAGATGCGCCGCGGCGTACTTCAGGCCGCCGCCGCGTCCGAGCGGCTCCGGCTCGACGACCGTCGTGACGGAGACCGGCAGCTCGGCCGTCTCCAGCCACTTCTGCAGCACCTCGGCGAGATGGCCGCAGGACACCACGACGTCCGTCACACCCTCGTCGGCGAGCCAGGACAGCTGATGGCCGATGATCGGCGTCCCCGTCCCGGGGATCTCGACCATCGGCTTGGGCCGGTCGTCGGTGTACGGACGCAGCCGGGAGCCCTGGCCACCGGCCAGAACGACGGCTTGAACGGGGCGGGACGCGGCGCTCGGATCGCTCATGAGAACGAACTGTACGTGGCGTCCCGCCCGGGGCAGCGGCTGAGGACGGTTCCCGTCAGCCGTCAGGGACGTCCCACCCGGTGGCAGGGCGGTGCGCTCAGCTGTGCGCGGCGGCGACGCCGGTGGCGAAGGCGGTGTCGCAGACCGGCCGCGCGTAGGACTGGGCGCGGGTCGGGCCGTAGACCCGGACGGCGGCCTGGCCGAGGGCGCGGGCGATGGACGCGCAGTGCTTCGCCAGCGACGGGCGGCCGTTGACGGCCTGCTGGAGGTGGGTGAGGGCGACGTCCGGATTCTCCTCCTGCAGTTCGGTCAGCAGCTTGTCGCGCAGGACGTCCTGGGGGGCACGCTTGGCGGCCCTCGGGGTGCCCACGGAGGTGTCCGCGGCGGTGAGCACCGGGTCGGTGGAGTTCCCCGACCAGTTGACTCGGGTGACCGCGAGGGTTCCGGAGAGCACCAGGACGACGGGCAGGACGAAAGCGAGGGTGCGGCCGATCCGGCGGGCGGGGCCCCGGCCGCGTCGCGTCTGTTGGTTCATGGAGTGCTTCACGCGTGTGAGGGTAGCGCCCGGTAATGGTTTGTAGACATTTAGTCACCGGTTCGGGGGATGAGAGAGGGCCACTTTCTGGGTAAGGCGTTGACGCACAGTGCTCGAAACGTCCGGTCTGCCGGGGTATTTGTCGACAACGAGAAGGGCCCCGCAGCGCGCTGCGGGGCCCTCTTCGTCAACCTGGGTGAATTACCCGGGGTTGTGCGTTCGCTGGTTGATCAGTCGGACAGACGCGCACCGGTCGACGTCGAGAACACGTGGGTCTCGCCGGAGCGGGGCACGACGTGCAGCTGGCTGCCCTTCTCCGGGACGTCACGGCCGTTGACGCGGACGACGAGGTCCTTGGAGTCGTCGCCGACCTTGGCGGTGCCGTAGACGTACGCGTCGGCGCCGAGCTCCTCGACGACGTTGACGGTGACGGCGAGGCCCTGCTCGACGTCCGACACCTCGAAGTGCTCGGGGCGGACGCCCACGGTGACGGTCTTGTCGGTGGCGGCGGCGATCGCGTCGCGCTGCACCGGCACGACCGACTTGCCGAACTTCACGCCGCCGTCGGTGATCGGCACCTCGACGAGGTTCATCGCCGGGGAGCCGATGAAGCCGGCCACGAAGAGGTTGGCGGGCCTGTCGTACATGTTGCGCGGGGTGTCGATCTGCTGGAGCAGACCGTCCTTGAGGACCGCCACGCGGTCGCCCATCGTCATGGCCTCGACCTGGTCGTGGGTGACGTAGACGGTGGTGATGCCCAGGCGGCGCTGGAGCGAGGCGATCTGCGTACGCGTGGACACACGGAGCTTGGCGTCCAGGTTGGACAGCGGCTCGTCCATGAGGAACACCTGGGGCTCACGCACGATGGCGCGGCCCATGGCGACACGCTGGCGCTGACCGCCGGAGAGGGCCTTCGGCTTGCGGTCCAGGTACTCGGTGAGGTCGAGGATCTTCGCGGCCTCCTCGACCTTCTGCCGGATCTCCGCCTTGTTGACGCCGGCGATCTTGAGCGCGAAGCCCATGTTGTCGGCGACGGTCATGTGCGGGTAGAGCGCGTAGTTCTGGAACACCATGGCGATGTCCCGGTCCTTCGGCGGCAGGTGCGTGACGTCGCGGTCGCCGATGCGGATGGCGCCGCCGTTGACGTCCTCGAGCCCCGCGAGCATGCGGAGCGAGGTGGACTTGCCGCAGCCGGAGGGACCGACGAGGACGAGGAACTCGCCGTCCTCGATGTCGATCTCCAGCGCGTCGACGGCGGGCTTGGTGGAACCCGGGTAGATCCGGGTCGCCTTGTCGAACGAGACAGTGGCCATGGTGAGTGAACCCCTTCTACCGGCAGGAACGTGCCGGACGATCCGAGTAGGAAGGCGGTGCCACGACGGTGATTCCGTTGTGGTGTAGTCCACGCGTGTGAACTGGCTCAGGACGGTACCTGGCGTTCACACGTCTGTCAGTAGTTCCGGGCCTGTGAACTTCGCGGAAATTTTCGAAGCGGCACGTCAGGGCTGCCCGGGTCTGTTCACGGCTGCCCGGACTTGTTCACGGCTGCCCGTACCGGTCGGCCAGCGCCACCACCGCCCGGGCCACGGCCTGCCGGAGCCCGGGAGGGCCGAGCACCTCCGCCTCCGTGCCGAGCCGGAGCAGATCGCCCACGGCCACCGCCTCCGACTCGACGGTCAGCTCCACCTCCACCCAGCCGTCGCCGTCGGGCGGGCCGGCGCCCGCCAGGGCCCGTACGCCCGCCGCGCCGAACTGCATCGGCAGCAGCTGCCGCGCGCGGGGTGAGATCCGCAGCCGGGCGGTGCCCTGGTGCAGGGCGGCCTCCAGACGCCGGGAGGACTCGGCCCAGTAGGCGGCCAGATCGAACCCCGTGGGACGCTCGAAGACCTCCCCCGTGTCCTCGACGGACAGCACGCGCGACACCCGGTAGGTCCGTACGGCCTCCTCCGCGAGGGCGACCAGGTACCAGATGCCGCCCTTCAGCACGAGCCCCAGCGGCCGCACCTCCCGGCGCATCTCGCCGCGCCAGCGCCGGTAGTGCAGCCGCAGTGCCCGCCGCTCCCACACGGCCGCCGCCACGGCCTCCAGACACGGCACCGGGTCGGCCTCCCGGAACCACGCGGGTGCGTCCAGGTGGAACCGCTCCTGGATTCGCCGGGCCTGCGCGGACAACTCGGCGGGCAGGGCCGCCTGGACCTTGAGCTGGGCGCTGGCCAGGACCGCCCCCAGCCCCAGGTCCCGTGCAGGGCCGGGCATCCCGGCGAGGAACAGCGAACCGGCCTCGGCGTCGGTCAGACCCGTCAACCGCGTCCGGTACCCGTCGACCAGCCGGTAGCCACCCTCGGGTCCCCGGTCGGCGCACACCGGCACACCGGCCGCCCCCAGCGCCTCGACGTCCCGGTAGACCGTCCGCACCGACACCTCCAGCTCGGCGGCGAGCTCGGGTGCGGTCATCCGCCCGCGGTTCTGGAGCAGCAGGAGCAGGGAGAGGAGCCGGTCGGCGCGCATGGGGGCCATTGTCGCGGCGTACGTCGCCGTACCTGACAGGAGATGTCAGGTACGGCGTCCAGGCTGGTGGAGGACATCAGCCCGACCGAGAGGACCACCCATGCCCGGCACCCGCACCACCACCGGTCACTTCACCTTCGCCGACTGGCAGGAACGCGTGATCGGCCCCGGCGAGGACGCGAACCCCCGCCTCGCCCACGCCTCCGTCCGGAACACCTTCACGGGCGGCATCGAGGCGGCCGGGACGAACTGCGAGTACTCGATCGTCTACGTCACCGCGAAGACCGGCTCCTTCAGCGGCATGGAACTCCTCACCGGTCGCGTCGAGGGCCGTGAGGGGAGCTTCGCGGTGGAGGAGCGGGGGTTCTTCGGCGAGGACGGCACGGTGCACTGCGCCTTCGAGGTGGTGCCGGGGTCGGGGAGCGGAGAGCTGACCGGCCTCACCGGAAGGGGGGACTTCACCGCACGGCACGGTGAGACGGCGGTGGCGTACCGCTTCGCGTACGAGGTGGCGGAGGAGTCCGGCCGAACGGAACTTCGTGGCTCGGCGTGACGGGCTCTGTGTACAGTGGTGCCGCCTCGCGTACGGCGTCGTAGTACGCGCGCCTCCTTAGCTCAGCTGGCCAGAGCAACGCACTTGTAATGCGTAGGTCGTCGGTTCGAATCCGACAGGGGGCTCTGCTGAAACCCCAGGTCGGATGCGTTCTGACCTGGGGTTTCGTCGTCAGCGGACGCGGCGGCGGCGCCGGGCGCGGACCGCGCGGGTGCCGGGGGTCTCAATTCTGGTCTCAGTGGGGCCCGGATCCGCCGTGGTGGGCGCGGGCACGAAGAACTCACCCATGCGTCGCATGGCGTCCTTGGACAGGTGGGAGCGGCCCTTCACGTATCGCCGGGTCTGACTGATCTGGGTGTGCCGGAGGATCTCCATGATCGTGGGCATGTCCACGCCCAGCTCGTTGAGGATGGTGCCGGCGGTGTGGCGACTCCCGTCGTAGAGGCGGCGGTCGTCGATCCCGGCCTCCTTCAGCAGCTCCTTGAACTCCTCGTAGTCGGCGCGCGGGTCGAGCGGGCGTCCGTCCGGCCGGGAGAACACGACGTCGTGCTCCTGCCACAGCTCGCCGGCGGCGGCCCGCAGCTCCTCTTGCCCGGCCTTGTGCTCGTGCAGGAACGGGATGAACACGGGCGGGATCGGGACGGCGTTCCGGCTCTTCTTGGTCTTCGGGCGGGTGAAGACGAGGCCGCCCTCCTTTCGCTGCGGGCAGGCGCTCGCGTGCCTTGTGCAGGTCTTGGGGCACGGCTTCGGGCAGCCGCGCTTGTAGCTCTTGTGCCTGGCGCATTCGGCCGGGCACGGCTCGAAGCGGTGCAGGCGCGCCCCGCAGGCGTGCGGGTCGGCGCAGCCGTGCCGCCACGTGAGGCGCTGCAACTGCCACTCGGGGCGGAACAGCTCCGCTTCCAAGTCGACGTACGACCAGCGCAGGCCGAGCGTCTCGCCCTGCCGGAACCCCATGCCTACGCCGACGATCCACCGCATGAACGTGGGCCGCTTCGACGCGGCCTCCAGGAAGGCCTTGGCTTCCTCCTTGGTGAAGGGGTTGGCCTCGATCTCGTCGATGCTCGGCGGGTCCACGAGCGTGGCTACGTTCTCGCCGATGATGCGGCGGCGATGGGCAATCTTCAGGGCCCGGGACAGAATGCGGTGCACCTTGACGACGTGCGAGGGAGCGTGGCCGGCGTCGAGCATGGCCCGGTACATCCGCTCCAGGTGCTCGGGCTGCAACTTGTCGATGCGGTGCTGGCCGACGCCGGGGACGATGTCGTTCCGGGTCTTCGACCAGTAGTCATCGAGTGACCGCGGCTTGAGCTTCAGGCTCGCGATGTCGGTCAGGTAGGTCTCCATCCACTGCGCGACGGTGGGCTTTCGCCCCGCGGTGGTCGCGCGGCCCTGGTCGCGCAGCCGCTCCAGCTCCCTGACCTTGCGGCGCACCTCCGTCTTGGTCTTGGCGCGGCGGTGCCGGCGGTCGGGGCTGCCGTCGTTCTTCACGCCCATCGTGACGCGTCCGTGCCACCAGCCGTCCGCACCGAAGTAGATGGTCGATTCCATGTTGGGCTTGCGGGGGCTCATGTGCTCCTCCATGCGGGAGGCGCCCCGAGCGGAGTGCTCGGGGCGCCTCAGGGCGTGCGTGCTGTGGGTCAGTTGGGCAGGGGCGCGAGGTTCGCCACGTACTCCTCGAGGTCCGTTCGCCGGATCCGGCGCGTGCGGCCCAACTTGATGTACTTCAGGGCGCCTTCGGCCATCAGTTCGTAGACGGTGGATCGGCCGATGGCGAGCGCTTCGGCAGCCTCCTCGGGTTTGTAAAGGAGTCGGTCGACGGGAGCGGCAAGCGCGGTGCTCATCCGGGTGTCTCCTATGCGGGCGGCTTGCAACTTGTCAGGGTTCGCGTCTGTCCGAGGTGCGGATTTCTGCGTCACCTGCGTCATCTGCGTCATTCACGTCTCTGACCTGCGGTTTCGGGGTGACGCAGGAACCTGGGGTTGCGTCACCTGTGACGTAGGCCTTCGTCATCGGGTGACGCAGGTGACGCAGGTGACGCGGGGTGACGCAGAAGCGGGCCGTCTGCGTCACCGCTGTTCTGGCAGGTCACTGGCCGTTTTCGGGGTGTGGGTGACGCAGGTGACGCAGGGTCTCTCTACTTCGGACAAGAGAGGGGGTGGTGTCTGTTGTGGTGCGCGGCTCAGAGAGCGAAGAACGGGCCGCTTCGCGGCGCGACCATCGCAGGGCGGCGCCGCCGCCGAACAGCAAGAAGAGCACGCCGCGACGGGTGCTCCTCTTGCTTGTCCGGGCGGTAGCGGTACCGCGCGGTCAGAAAGCCGGTTCCTGCTCGTGTGGTGGTGGCGCGGAGGACGGCCGCGCGATCTCGATGTAGCGGGACGTATTGGTGCGGCCCCAGTCGATGAGTACGCCTCGGGCGGCGAGGGTGGGCTGAAGGCGCTTGAGGCGGTCTGAGAGGACCTTGCCGGTGGTCGGCCACCCTTTAGGCAGGGGGCGGAAGTCCTCGCCCGTGTAGAGGCCGGTGAGGCAGTGCAGCCATTCGGCGGACGTCATGCGCTGCTCGGTGCCCGGGTCGATGCCGGCGGCGTGCTTGAGCACGGTCTGTGCCAGCAAGTCGCCTTCAATGACGTCGTCGTTGAGGTCGTCCAGGCTGGCCCGGTAGGCGGCGAGCGCCCCTAGACCGGTGGCCGCGTCGAGCTGCGCGCACAGGTGCGCGAAGTCGGCCATGCGCAGGTCCGTCGGGATGTCCGCCTGAGCCGCGCGTACCTGCACGGTGAGGTCCAGGAGCGAGCCGAGGATGACGGGCAACACCTCAGCGAAGTCCGACCACAACTCGGCTTCGGTGCGCCGGACGCGGGGGCGTTCCAGCCGCAGGGGCAACAGCCGTTCGGCGAGGTCCGGCCGGATGACTCCGACGTCGATGCCGGTCAGGAGCAGGGGGCGGCGGTAGCCGATGCGGAAGACGTCCCCGTCGGTGAACAGGGCGCGCTTGACGTTCTCTGCCCCGGTGACGATGCAGCACATCGCATCCGACAGCTCGGGGGTCATGTGGGAGAGGTTGTCCAGGGCGGTGACCCATCCGGCCGCCACGGCCGTGATCAGGTTCTCCTCATCCCTGGGTGCCCGGCGCAGGTCGCCGCTCATGCCCTCGATGATCCGCACGAGCATCCGCCCACCGGTGGACTTGCCCGCACCCTGCGGACCGGTGAGGAACGGCGCGGGAACCGGCACGTCCGGACCCAGGCAGCCGATCAGCCAGGCGATGGCCAGGCACTCGGTCTCGGCGGTGGCGAAGTTGCACAGCCGCATCAGCAGGTCGATGCCCTTGCCGTTGGTGTCCTTGACCGGCAGGGGCAGTTCCCCGGTGAGCTGGGTACGCCGCCAGCACACCTCACGCGGGTCGGGGGTGCGGATGTCCCATCCGGTGGGGTGGATCCGCACGGACTGCCCATCGCTGCGGCCCAGGTCCAGCCACGTGGCACCGTCGAATCCGGGGGCGACGCGGATGTGCACGGGTTGCACGTCCTCGGTCAGTGCGAGTGCCTCGATCAAGTCCAGTGCCTCTTTCATGGCGGTGCCGTTGAACACGCCGATGCCGTCCTTGAACAGTCCGACCATGAGTTCCTGCCGGTGGCTTCCCGCGGTGCCCTGGGAGCGGATCGGGCGGGCCACGGGGTGGCCGTTGCGCTGCGCGTACACGGTCCCGTCAGCGGTGCGGAAGTACCGAAAGTGGGATTGGGCGTAGTCGGTGATGACTTCGCGGGCGGGGTTCTTGTCGTCGTCGGACATGGTCACAGTCCCAACGTGGTGCGGGCGTTGGTCCACGCGTCCGTGCAGTGCCGCAGGGTCTCGCCTTTGGCCTGCGCGGCGGTGAACAGCCGGGTGATGTGGGTGTCGGTGAGGCAGCCGCACCGGCCGTGCTTGGACAGCACCGCGAGGAACGCCCCGTACACGGTGGCGTGGATCGCGCCGCGGGCACCGGTGATGCGCTGCACGGCCATAGCGATGCCGCGTTCGAGGTAGGCGGGCGTGCGGTGCGGGCATTCCGCACCCCCCGGCCCTGCGGGCACGGTGACGGCCTGCGGCACCGGCAGGGCCGGGGAAGGCTCCTTCACCGCAAGGGCACGGACGGTATCCGGCAGGTCGGCCATGTGGCCGGTGCCGGGACCCAGGTAGCGGGCGTAGGACATGGTCGACTTGATGTCCACGCCGGGGCGCACCCCGTTCACGGACCGCATGGCGCCCCGGTAGATCCAGTGCTGGCCGCGCGTCGTCGGCACAGTCCGCGTCGCGGGCAGGGTGGTGCGGGCCCAGGCGATGGCGTCCGCGTTGTCCAGGTCGACCACGGTCAGGCCGGCGCCGCCGGGGTTGTAGCCGACGCACACCGCCCGCCGCCACGCCGCCGCCCACGAGGGCGAGATGATGACGGCCGGGTCGGTGGTGGCAGCGGCCCACGCGTGGCAGACGCCGGCGCACCGGCAGGGGCCCGGGGTCTTCATGTTCGGCCGGCCGCCGCAGGCGTTGTCCGCGCACGTCGTGCAGTTGCCGAACGGCACCTTGCCCCGACGCAAGGGCAATACGGGCACGCCGGATGCCGCGAGGCTCAGCGCGGTGTGCCGGGGGGAGAGCGTCCCGCTCATGCCGCCACCCCCAGCGACGGCTTGGCCGTGGCGGTACCAAGCAACCATCCGTAGGCGTGGTGTGCCTGGCGTGGCACGACGCCGTTGCCGAGGATCTTCAGTTGTTCCTTGCGGGGGATGCCAGGGACGGCGGTGACCCAGCCGGCGGGCAGGCCCATCATCCACTCGGTGAACAGCGGGGACAGCCGCCGGTTTTCGCGCGTGCCCGGTTCGGTCGGGCACGGTGCCGGCCGTCCGGTGATGCGCTCCCAACGGCGGACGGCGGGCCCGAAGTCGGTGCCGTCGCTCGCCACCCACCGCTCGTCCAGCGGGACCGGCCCGGTGGGGGTGGTGTCCACGCCGGCGAGCAGGTTGACGGCCACCTCGTTCAGCGGCCGGGCGTTGCGCTCCAGCAGGTTCGACGCGCCGGACTTCCAGTCGCGGGCCGCCGGTGTGGGCAGCAGGGTCACGACTCCGGGGGCGCCGGGAGTTTCGTGACGGCGGTGCGCAGGTTCATCCCGCCCTTGCGCTTCGGTGAGGTGCCGGGGCCGCCAGTGCCGTCCGAGCTGGTGGGGGTCGGCATCAGCGGGATGGGCAACTGCGAACCAGCGGTCGCGTTCGTGCGGGGCGCCGGTTTCGGGGTCACCAGCGCGTACGCATGTCCACCGGAGGTCATACCCGATCGCGGCCAGGTCCGCGGCGACGACGTCCAGCCCCCGCGAGCGGAGCGCCGCCACGTTTTCCAGGAAGACGAGGCGCGGTCGAAGGTCGCCCACAGCCTCAGCGACGTTTTTCCAGACTCGCGACCACTGCCCATTGATCCCGTCCCTTCGTCCAGCGTTGGAGGTGTTGCGGCAGGGGAAGCCGGCCCCGATCACGTCGGGCCGGTACACGTCCCGTACGCGGTTCCAGTCGACGTGGCGAATGTCCCCGAGGTTGGGCACGCCCGGGTGGCGGTAGGCGAACACGGTCGCGGCGTGCGGGTCGTTCTCGGCGTAGGCGGCGACCTGGCCGCCGATGCGGGCCCGGATCGCGGCCTCTAAACCGCCGTAGCCGGCGCACAGTGCCAAGATGCGCGGCGAGTCAGGTGCTCGCCGAATGTCGGTGGGTTGGGTCATGCTGGTGTGTCTCCAGTTCTCTTGTTGGGTGCTGGTTGACGGGGCGGTCGCGGTCTTTGGCGAGAGGCGACCGCCCCGACTCATGACAACTTGGGGGTGGAATGGCTACTGCGTGGCTGGTGCTGGCTCTGGGGGACAGGCGAGAGCACGCCGGAAACGACGGGTACGACGACAATCCTGCGGAGCACTACAGCTGGGACAGCACGGTTCCCAATCACGCGCGCCTGGCAGAGGGAGACGTGATCGCGCTCTGGGACAGGAAGGAACTGATCGGCGTCTCTGTCATCGAGGCCATCGAGACGGACACTCGTGAGAAACCGCTGTATTTCTGCCCGCATTGCGATAAGGCAGCGATCAAGCGGAGACAGCAGAAGGCGCCCCAGTACCGCTGTTATGACTGCGGAGCGTCGTTCGACGTCCCGGGCCGCACGACCAAGCAGGTAACGACTTACCAGTCACGCCATGGCAAGGCGTGGATGGACGCGAGAGGGCTACTTTCCGGGGCGGAACTACGGGCCCTGTGTGAATCGCCGCGATCGCAGCACAGCATGCGACCCGCGCGGTGGGAGAAGCTACGTAACGCCCTGACCGCTGTCACGGGCGACGTCGCTGAACTCGACGTGCTGGAGGAGACGCGCTTGTCCATTCCCGGAGGACACCGAGAGTCGGTTGTACGGGTTCGCATAGGGCAAGGCGCCTTCCGTAAGCGGCTGCTGGCCGACCAAGGCGAGCAATGTGCTTTCACCGGCCCTGCACCCGCTACAGCCTTGGAAGCTGCCCACCTCTACAGCTATGCCCAGAGCGGAGAGCACCACGAGCACGGCGGGCTGCTGCTGCGCCGCGACATCCACCGTCTCTTCGATCTGGGCGAGATTGCGGTGAATCCCACGACAGGCACGCTCGACATCAGTGCGGAGATGCTCGCGTATCCGCTGTACGCGAGTTTGCAGGAAAAACCGGTGGCAGTTCCCCTGCAACGGGAACACCGCACTTGGCTTGATAGGCACTGGCGTCTCCATCGACCGGAGTCCTAGCTGGCCCAGCACAGAGACACCTGGGCTTCAGCCGTGGAAGTGGTTTCGCTTGAACACGGCGCGGCGGATGTTCACCGTCGTGCCACCGCTCGGGGTGAGGACCCGGACGGCGATCCAGCCGCCGGTGACGACGGCGGCGAGGATGACGAGCTGGGTGACGAGTGCGGTCAGGGCGGTGATGAACGAGGTGAGCAGCAGCAGCCCGCCGCACGCCGCGAGGAACCCGACGCCTCCGAGGGCGACGTTCACCGCCGCGCGGGAGACGACCGGCTTGGTGGCGATCGGTTCGGGTTGAGCCGGTGCTACGGAGTAGCCGGTGACGACGCGGCCGTCCGGCAGGACGACGCTCGCGACTGCCGGGACGTGGCCCGGCTGGACGTGGGCGACCGGCCCCGGGCGCACGGTGGCGGGGGTGATCGGAGTGGGCTGGTGGACCACGAGGGGCGCGGTTTGGTGGGTGGTGGGTTCGTTCACGGTGGGGCTCCTTCAGTTGCCGAGGGCGGTCAGGGCGTCGGCGGATGCCTGCACGAGGTTGTGGATGGGCTCGTAGGCGCCGGTGCCGGCCGCGAAGAACCCGAAGAGGAACAGGACGATGGCGGCGCCGCCGCCGGCGGACTTGGTCTTGACGGCGAAGAAGGACGCGGCGCCGAAGAGCAGCACGGCGGAGATGTTGAGCATCATCGGGTGCCTCCCGGGCGGGGGGTGTCGGTGCCGGCGCGGTAGATGCGCACCCAGCGGTTGTAGAGCCAGCGGCCGGCGCGGATGCGCTTGCCGGTCGCGCGGCAGCGGCGGCAGTCCTTGCCGCGCTTGAGTCGTCCTTTGCGGTCGTGCTTGAGGGCGTGGCCCATGCCGCGGCACTTGCGGCAGTCGCCGAACGGTGAGGCCGCACACAGCCCGCCGTAACCAAAAGTGACGGCTATCAGGCAGGCGATAGTAAGGAGAGTGGGGGTCATCAGGGGCCCTCCGGGCGGGTTTTCGGGGGTTTCCGCAGGTGGGGTGCTATCCGCTAACGGGCTGGTGGGAGAGGGTTTGGTGTGCTAGCGGGGGTGCTACCGGTAGCAGGTGTGGCTGCTACCGGTAGCAGCGTGTAAGCCCTATGCGGCGCCCGGCTTCTCGTTACGCTCCGCAATCGCCTTCAGGAGGTCGGCGCGGACGATGCCCCGGCGGGTGGTGCGGGTGCCGTCGTCGGTGGTGCCGGCCACGTCGCGGGTGCGGATGCCGTGCGGCTTGAGCGCGGACGTGACGTTCTCGCCCTTCCATCCGCCGTAGATCTCGGGGCGGAGTTCGGCGAGGCGGGCGGCGATCCGCTCGTTCCACACCCGCTCTTCCTTGTCCGCGACTACGGCGGCGACGTCGGCGAGCAGGTCGTAGGCCGGGCCGGTGACCGCCTCCGGGGATTCCCCCAGTGCGTAGCCGGACAGCAGTCCGGCTTTCTCGCGCACGGTGCGGGCGCGGGCGGCGATGGCTTCGGCGCCCGGGGCGTCCATGAACGTGGCGGAGACGATCCGGGCGTCGGCTCCCTCGCCCACGAAGTAGTGCAGGCCCTTGTCACCCCAGGCGAACATCGTGGCCCGCACGCCGCGCTTGTAGGACGACGTGCCCAGGACCATGTCGTTCTCGGTCTGGCCCATGACCTTCAGGCACCAGCGGGCGCCGGCGTTCGCGCTGATGCCGGTGGGCAGGGACTTGGCGTCCGGGCGCTGGGTGGCCAGCAGCAGCACGATCCCGGTGGCCGGGCCGCGCTTGACCAGGTCGGTGGCGATCTCCTCGAACTCCTTGCCGTGGTCGGCGTGCTCGAAGAGGACCTGGCACTCATCCACGGCGATCACGATCGGGTGCAGGCCGAGGGAGCGCTTGTCGGCAAGAGCGCTGGTCACCTTGGACTCGGGGCAGATGTCCCGGGGCAGGGAGCGGATCACCTTGGTGCGCCGGCGGAGTTCCTCGCGCAGGGCGCGGAAGTCGTTGAGAGCGTATTGGATCGTCTCGTCTTCCTCGCCGACGCCGTGCCGGTGGGAGACCTTCTCGCCGACCGGGTCGAGGTCGCCGGTGCCCTTCATGTCGTAGGAGTGGAGTTCCGCGCGGGGGTCGAGTGCGGCGATGAGCAGCAGCAGGCGCAGCAGGAACGTCTTGCCCATGCGGGGGATGGCGCCGATGACGCCGGCGATGAACATGAGCGTGACTTCGACCCAGCGTCCGCGCTGGTCCGTGCCGTAAGGGACGGGCTTGAACAGGTCCACGGTGCCGGACTTCAGCAGCGGCCAGGCGGGCTTCGGCGCGGACTTCAGGTCCTGGTCACCGACCCACAGCACCAGGCGCCCGGTGTGCTCATCGGAGACGGCCTCAGGCCATACACAGCCCAGCGGCCGACGCAGACCCGACGCGAGCCGCTCGCGCCGCTCGATCACGTCCGTGACGGTCACGCCGAAGGGGAGGTTCCCTTCTGCCCGCCAGCCGGGGCCGTCGCGCGTGATCGGGGCGGTGAACTCGAACCCGTCCCCTCCCTTGGCCTGCGCCTGGTTGATCGCCGGAATGCCCAGCGAGCCGAGGGCCCGCAGGACGATATCCGACGTCAGTTTGGAAGCCTTGGGCACTTCCACCGCGCGATGAATGACCGGGGCGTCTGCCTTGCGGCCGTTGACGCCCAGCGCCAGGACCAGGGCGCCGACGGACAGCACTTGCAGCCAGTCCGGGGCCAGCACGTACAGGGCGAGGGCCAGGCCGAGTCCGACGAACATGCCGAGCACGGCCACCAGGGTGCGCAGCCGCACGCGGCGGTCGCGCTGCCGGGAGAGCTTGAGGTACTCGGCCGCGTCCTCGCGGCGCACGGCCGCCAGGCGGACGGGTTCGCCCTCGCGGTCGGTCATCCACCGCATGGTGCCGCCCACGAACCGGGCCAGCCCGGTCGGGGCCTGCATGGTCAGACGGGCGGCATAGACCGGGGAGCGCAGGGCGTGGTAGCCGATGGTGTGCGCGTAGTGGCGGGCCACCCAGGCCGACGCGGTCCGCAGCTCGGCCATCGACCGCAGCCACAGCGGGACGACCGGGCGACGCTTGGCCGCAGCGAGCCGACCCAGGTAACCGGGCCCCGCCTTGACCTGGCCCGGCTTGTCGACCATGACTGGCGTGGTCGGGTCGTCCAACTCGACGTCGGTCGGGGCGGGTTCGCGGGCGGCACGGGCCTTGTCCAGGTCAACCACATCGGCGCCGCGGTCGGCGGCCATCTCGGCTTCCAGCCGGTTGAACAGTTCGTTGTCGTCTTCGGGATGCTTCACTGAAGGTTCCTTCCAGTGGGAGGGATGAGCGGGCCCGGCCGGCGCTGTGGAAGGTGAGCGGCCGGGCCCCTTACACGATCAAGCGACGTACCGTGCGTCGGGAAATGCGCAGGTCACGCAAGCACCGAGCGATGCCGGGATGACGTAGCCCGCATCCAGCCCGCAGACGGGGCAGGTGCGGCGGGCGGCGTTGGCCTTGGCCAGGGCCGCCCGCTTCGCCGGCGTCATCGGCCGCACCGGCTTGGCCAGGTCGACGCGGTAGAGGTAGGCGACCAGCGGCCCTCGCTGGCGACGGGGGCGTTCGAGCTGCGCGGCCACGTCCTGGCCCCCGGGCCGCAGCCCCTTGGAACGGAGCTGGCGGCGGGTGGCCAATCCGTCCGGCGCGAACTTCCACCGGTAGACAGGTAAGGCGCCCATCACTGACTGGCGATCGCGAGATCAGCCCGACCGCCGCCGGCGGCGGGGTTACGGTGCTCGGCGTAGCGGTGGGAGACCCAGCCGACCGACCAGCCGCACAGCTCCGCCGCCTGGCGGACCGACAGGTTCGCCTCGAACGCAGCGGCCACAATCCGGCGCGCCTCGCCCTCCGGCAGCTTGTCCTCAGCCGGGCCGCGCTCCAGCAGCGCGGCGCGTTCACGGGCTGCACGCTCCTCACGCTCGCGGCGTTCACGCTCCGCCTGCTCGGCACGCTCACGCTGCTCGGCCTCGGCCCGCTCCCGGGCCTGCTGTTCAAGCGCGAGCCGCTCTTGTTCACGCTGTTCACGCTCGCGTTCACGGCGTTCACGAGCCTCCCGCTCGGCAGCCTCAGCCCGCTCCCGGGCCTCCCGCTCCTCGCGGCGCTGCCGCTCCTCCCGCTGCGCCTGCTCGCGGGCCAAAGCGGCTTCGTGTTCACGCTGTTCACGCGCCAACTGCGTGGCGTGCTCGCGCTCCTCACGGGCCTCCGCGCGGGCCTGCTCGGCACGCTCCCGTGCCGCCTGCTCGCGCCGTTCCCGCTCGGCTTTCTGCTCGGCTTCCAGGGCCGCCACGGCGGCGGCGATTGCTCGCCGGTAGGCCAGGCTGGTCTCCGCTGTGACGATCAGCAGCAGCGGCGCCACCGAGTGGACAGCCACGCCCACCAGGTCTTTCTTCAGTGCGGAGTCAGCGGTGTTGAGGGCGAGGGTCATCAGGCCGGTCATCCAGCGCAGGGTGATGGGCCAGCGTCCGCCGTTTCCGCCCAGGCGGGCGAGCACGTCATCGAGCTTGACCACGATGACGACTGCCGCGTCTACCACCAGTGGCAGGATCGGTGCCGTCCAGGCCCACTTCTCGGCCGTGTGCTTGGCCATCAGCGGCGTCACGGTGAGGATCGAGTAGAGCATCGCCCCGCACACGATCAGCCACGTGCCGCCCGACAGGGCGCGCTCCGCTGAACGCGTTTGAACACTGTTCACGCTGCCCCCTCCCAGCCGGTCGGGGAGGGCACCGACACCGAGCGGAAGCCGTTGACCGCCTCGTCTCGCGTGAACGGCACGAGCCGCCACAGCACCTCAGCGGCAGGGCGTTCATCGCTCGGCTCCCACGCGTGAACGGGGATGCCGAGGGTGGCGACGTAGGCGTGCGCATCGCCCTGGCTGCGGTGGATGCTGTGCGGCTCGCCCCGTTGGAGCAGCAGCACCAGCCACCGCCCCTCCCGCCGGGCGCCCTCCACCTCCTCACGCAACCGGCGGATCTCGATGTCTTTCAACAACAGCTCCTGCTGCGCGGCCGCCAGCTCCTCCAGCGCGCGGGAGAGCAGCGCGCCCACCTCAGATGCGGCAGCGTCCGCCCGTTCGGCGCGGTCAGTGGTGGCGTGCAGTTCTCGAACGTGCCGGCCGACCGCCTCACCGGCCTCCCGGGCCTGCTCGGCGGCGGCGCGGGCGTCGTCCTCAAGCTGCGTGAGCCGGGCCCGCGTGACGATGCGGATCACGCCGCACCCCCGTCCGCAGCGGGCACGTCGGTGTAGCCGTGCAGGTGCACCTCTGCACCCGCGTAGTGGATCGACGCCTTCAACACGCGCGTCGTGCCAGAGCCCTGCACCCCGTGCGTCACGCTCTCCGGTGGCACTGCCAACGCCTCCCGCCACGCCTCGAACGCGTCGAGTCCCCCGTGGAACCGCAGGGTCAGCCGGTCGGGGTAGATGTGGGACGTGTCGACGTCCGGGGCGGGCAGGTGCCCGAAGTCAGCGGCCAGCAGGCGCAGCACGCGCAGCGGCGCGGACAAGTCGTCCAGCGTCAGCGGCTCGGCGATCCGGTTCTTGATCGGGAAGTTGTTCGCCCTCATGCCGCACCCCCCGGCATGCTCGCGCCGGCCGTGCGGTTGGCCAGCTCGCAGCGGGCGGCCAGCACCCGACGGCGGGCCCGGCGGAGACGCCGGTTGTCCAGCTCGGTCGGGATGCGGTCCATGGTGATGATCTGCGCGTCGAGCAGGTCAACGTCCGCCAGGATGACGGGCATCTCCTGCTCGATCGCGTTCAGCTCCGCGTTCGTAGGCTCCATGAAGTCGGCGAACGCGGTAACAGCGTCCTGAACAGTGACGATGTGGTCCATGGGTCGTGGTTCCTCTCACAGGTGGAACGGCCCGAACAGCGGCTCCCGGGTGGCACCCCGGGAGCCGTTCGCCGTCGAAGCCGGGAACGTCTCGGCTCCCCACGCCCCGCCCGTACGGACTCCGCGCGGTGCGCGGGCCCGGACGGGCGAGGGAGGCAACCGGCCGCAGCGATATCCGCTGCGATGGCAGGTAGAGAGCGGACCGGTTCGGTCGCGAGCGCGCGTTCCGCTCACGGACCCGGGTTGCGTACTGGCGCCCGCCGGCCGGTCCGACACGGCGGCGCCCAAAGTCTTCGTCGGTGCACTGGAATGCCTCTCAGGCGAGATCAACACGGGTGAATCACTGCAAGGGGGACCACGTCCCCACCCTCCGGCCGTTGCTCGCGGTCGCCGGGCCACCTCGCCAGTACGGGCCGAAGCCCTGTTCTGCCTGACCTTCAGCGGGATTGCAGCGTCCCCGCCTTCTGCGCATGCGGCATGAAGCCGCCCTCCGACCGAGGTGTTGCATTCGGTCGATGCAGTACCTGTTTTACAGGTACTGCATGAGGGTCCGTCAAGTACGTCGACGGAACCTTCGGTTTTCGCGCCGGGACTTGTTGGCGCACATTCAGGATCGCTGCAGCTCAGGGGAGTTGGGCACCCCGCGCCTAGACAGCTAGCGGCCTTCTGGCTACGGTCAAGAAGTCCCTAGAAGTCCCTACGGGGGTGCAGATGTCGAACGAGCGTTTACGGTCCGCCCTCCTCGCCCGCGGCATGACCGTGCAGAGCCTCGCCGAAGAGATCGGCGTCATCCCGAAGACGGTCGAACGCTGGATCACGCAGGGCAAAGTCCCCTACCGGCGCCACCAGTACGCAACGGCGGCGGCGCTGAACGTCGACGTGACGACGCTGTGGGATGACAGCCGTGCTGTCGAGAGCGCTGCAGATCTGACCAAAGCCGAGATCGTGGCTGTCTACCCGCATCGGCACGTCGTGCCGTCAGCTCTTTGGCGTCAGATGTGCGAGCGCGCCACGGAGCGCATCGACATCCTCGTGTACGCCGGCATCTACCTGGCAGAGGACCCGCTCTTCTTCTCGACCTTGAAAGAGAAGGCCGAGAGTGGTGTCCGCATCCGAGTTCTCATGGGTGATCCAGAGTGCGAAGCTGTCATCCGACGCGGCATCGATGAAGGTCACCGCATCATGGATGGCAAGATCCGCAACGCGCTGGTCAACTACCGCCCACTGTTCACCAGCCACCCCGAGATCGCCTTCCGCCTGCACGACACGGTGCTCTACAACTCGATCTACCGCGCTGATGACGAGATGTTGACCAACACGCATGTGTACGGCATCGGGGCCTACATGGCGCCCGTGTTCCACCTGCGGCGACTCTCCGGAGCTGGTCTGTTCGACACCTTCGCCAATAGCGTTCAACAGACCTGGGAAGGCGCCAGGCCAGTAACCGAACGCGACATCACGGGAGCTTGAGCATGGGACGCATCGACTACCTGCACGACCCGGACGCCCCGCCGGCCAACTCGGTCGTGCCGTCTGTCGTCGCGTTTGTGCAGAACGACGCGGGACAGGTGCTGATGATTCAGCGTTCCGACAACGGGCGCTGGGCGCTGCCCGGTGGTGGTCACGACGTGGGGGAGTCGATCAGCGACACCGTTGTGCGCGAAGTCTGGGAAGAGACCGGGATCAAGGCCGAAGTCGTCAACATGTCCGGGATCTACACGGACCCCGGGCACGTGATGCAGTACGACGACGGCGAGGTACGCCAGCAGTTCAGCATCTGCTTCCGCGCGCGGCCGGTCGGCGGTGAACTCCGGACAAGTAACGAGACGACTCAGGTCCGCTGGGTCGACCCAGCGGACCTGACGGCGTTGGACGTGCACCCCACGATGCGGCTTCGGATCGAGCACGCCATGGATCAGGCGCGCACGACTCCCTATATCGGCTGACGCTTGGCCGCGGCGACCCGTTCGAGCACGCGGGACGTGCAGGCGAGGATCTCCGGTTCGGCCCGGCGGATGAACTGCCCGATCAGGCTGTCCGGCCCATACCGGCCGGCGATCTCGTTGATCCGGTCAATCGGGTTCGTGGACGTGCCGTCCGGCGTGGTGTTCATGTCGCAGTAGCAGAGCGCGTCGTTCAGGTGCGCGCTCTCCCGGGGGAACTCGCCCTCCAGCTCCTCGCGCATGCCGCGCGCTTCGGCCTCCATCCAGGCGCAGGAGTGGTGGGCGACCAGGTTGATGACGCGGTTTTCGGCACCGGCCACGTCGCGGAGGTAGCGGGCCCCGTCCAGTGGGTGGAAACCGGTCTTGGCCAGGTCCGGCGCGTAGCCGATGTCGTGCAGGACTGCCGCAGCCTCCAGCAGATCGGCGTCCTGGTCGAGTACGAGCGCGATCGTGCGCGCCCTCTCAGCGACGCCGAGGCAGTGCTTCCACCGCCGTGGCAGCGGCTCGGCGAGCAGTGACTCAGCCAGGGGATAGGCCCACTTCGTCAACTTTGGCAAGCTACGAACGCTCCTCTCGCGTCGGCACGGAGCGGACCGTCCGCACCCTGCCCTGCCCTGCACTCGCCAGTACGCCCGCAGCCTCCAGTTTGTCCAGTGCCTTAGTCACGGTGGGCCGTGAGACTCCGAACCTTTCAGCCAGAACGGATGCGCTGGGGAAAGCTGCCCCTACTTCCAGACCTTCATCCATGACGATGTCCGCGATCCGATCTTCCAACGGGCGTCGGTCGGCTCGCTCACCTACTCGTACAACACGCCACCGTCCGCCCGGCACCGGTTCGGCAACACCGATCTGGTGGAGGACACCGAACGCACGGAGGGCGACCCCTCGTGAGATCTTGTATTCACGCATAAGGTCACCAGCAGACGGCAACTCGGTTATGCCAGCATCCGCCTCGATCCTTGACTTCAAGGCGTTAGCGATCCTTAGGAAGGTTCCACGCGGGCTGGGCTGCTGGGCCACTTAAACCCCCCTCTTTCGTCCTCACATCGGCTTCTAAAGCTTCTGCTCTAGGCCAGTCATCCTGCCCCAGCAGCCGTCGTCGGCTTTGATGCGAAGCCCCTGAGGGACTGCCGCCTGTTCAATTTTCTCTTGGCTCGACCCATCCAGACCGTGACGTGTTGGACAATACTCGATGTCACGGCTCCAGGCTTTCGATTACCTTGCGTACGCGGTCGAGACCTTCGCGACCTCTCAGGTATTCCGAATACAGGCCGCGAGCGTTGTCGAGCAACTCGTCGTAGGTCATCACTCGGGCGTTGATAGGGCCCAGAGTCTGTGCCGATTCGGCGCGTCCGTCTTCCTGCGCCCAATCGGAAAGGGACTTTCCGACGATGCACACGATCTCGATATGAGGATTCGCTTCGCCGCGATCCTTGAGCGCCCTCCGCAGCGCATCTCGATACTTCCTGACTTGCCTTGCCAAGGTGTAGGTATCAGTGACGACACTGTAGCGCTTGAGCTCGATGATTACATGTGCGCCCGATAGCCGCTTGTATCGTATGTCGATCCGGGATTTCTTCTCCTCATCAGTGAGGGCGACGTCATCGAAAGTCTTGCCAATGCGCTCTTCGAGATGGGCATCAGTCGCCCTCTCCCAGCTCGGGTCCAGTAGCCAGAGATGCTGAAACAGCAACTCTTGGAGAATCTTCTCTTTGCTGTCGGCGTCGGTCTCGGCTTGCATCTTCTCGATAACCTCAAGCCTCTGATTAACGATCCGATGGTACAAGGCGGACTCGATTTCATCGACGGTATTGAATACCGAGATGAAACCCTCAAGCGCGGGTCGTGTCATTTCTTCAAGCGCCTGCAGGTTGTCCTTGTAGCGGAGGCTCTCGAAAGCCATTACGCTGTGCGCGAAGAGTTCCTTCTTTTTGCCGGGATCGTCAATCGCGAGACTGTTGATTGTTCCGAAGAGTTTACGGGCTCTCTTTTGGGATTCAAGGCCCAATGACTTAAACCACTCGTCGATCGCAGTGTTTTCAGCGGCGACCTGAACCCCCTTGGTGTCGCGCCAATCGCCCCATGCCTTCTTGACGTTCCCCATCTCGCCCTCAAAGAATTCTCTGAGATCGATGAATCGAGGGTCGTCCTCGTCCAATCGCTGCCTGCTGCTTGTGGTTATGTCCTCCTCTGTGTCAGAGTCCAAGAAATCTGCGTTGAACTCTCCAATCACGTACTGCCGGTAGAAGCTACTATCGCTGATGTTCTCCAGGATGTCTTCATGGGCCAGGCGGCCGCGGGCCAAAACAACCACCTTGTTCAGGTTCTCACCCTGCTCGCGCAGCTGATCTGAGCTATGAACAGTGCCTATCCAGCCGAATACCTTGCCACCCTTTTCGGTTACCGAAGGGCGAATCTCCACCTGTTCGGCATTAATGGCCAGGCTACGGACCCGTTCCGTGTAGGATTCGTCGCCGTAGAGCCAAATGTATTGCAGTTTATGAAAGTAGGCGCGGTCGCTCACGGAGACGGGTTGGCCGTTGACTTCGAGTTCAAATCCGAATTCTGGCCCGATGACTGAGAATCGCCTGGCGAGTCGCTTCTTCAGTGCGAACTCGGCCTGATTTAGATTCTTCTTGAGGTCTCGAAGTACGATCTTCGTTCCGTGGGCGAAATCAATGTCGGTGGTGTCGAGAGGGGATGGGCGGTATGGGGAATCGCTACCCGCCTCGTCCGTGATTGCCGCCTTGATATCGTCCAAGCTCATTCGGAATGCATGCTTATGGTTATCCTTGACAGTATAAATCTCGACTGTGCGCGCGATCGAGAAAAGGGAGAGTTTGCCAATCCCCTTTCTCCCCATGACCGGTCGGCCGAGGTTCGGCGTGAGTGTTCCGGTATCGTCCCTGCGTCGATAGCCGACAGTGAGATACTTGTCGTTAATATCGCCCAAATCCATGCCTGAGCCGTCGTCGTGGACGACGACCGCGCCGGCCGCCTTGTCGATATCGACGGTTACCTTGCTGGCTTCCGCGTCCCATGCGTTTGCCACCGCCTCCGACAAGACAGCGGGAATATTGCTATAGAGATTGAGTCCGAGGTGGGTGACAACATTGAGACTTACGGACATCTTGTAAGGGCTGTTGGTTTCCACTCAGGCACTCTCCCGACGCTCCATGAAGACTCGTTGCTGCTCAACACGAGCGTAGCTTCAGCTCCTGGGGAACGCCTCCATTTCGTGACTATGGTCGGTAGCTGCTGCGCTGGGTTCCTAGGGCGCGGCGGCTTGGTGTCGGTGTCCGCAGGGCCGGGCGGGGGGGCGACCTCGGTCTCAGCTTTCGTCTCGATGGCCAGATGGTCCGTGGGCGTCCGCCCCTGTTCCCTGTGGTTCCGCAACCGCCATGACGAATGGTCCTGCCTCATGGACGCCCGAGACACCCCCGGACCAAGATCGGACAACATCTAGTGCGGCGTTCACGCACGAGCGCCCTCCCGGGCAGTGGAAGGGCGCTCAACGATGACCAAGGTCGACACCGCGACAGCTCACTAGCAGGTGGCAGCTTCGATTGGGTTTTGCTGCCACGGGCTGGTGACCCGAGGCGGTGTGACCGGCGCCGAGTTCTGGGGGTCACGGACGGATCGTTGTGTTGTCTCCGGTGACGGCCGTGCCGATCGTCTGGGCGGCGATAGACCGGTCACCAGACGCGGTGATCGTCACCGCCCCAGCCGGGGGAAGCTGGGCGGCCAGTTCGGCGAGCAACTGCGGATCCTCCCTTAGCGTCCGCTTGATCTGCTGACGCAGCGCGGCTGCAGCATCGGTGTCCCCCGGCTCCTCTGCCGCCTCACGCACCGCCGCCTCCAGTTCGGGGCGTTCGGCCGGGTTCCGGCGCCGCCAGACTGCGTGCAAGATACTGCGCCCCGCGTTCGCCGTGGCTCCTACCGCAGCGTCCTCAGCTCGGGCCAGTACCCCCGCACCGTAGGCCCCCAGGGCCGCGCTTAGATACGGCCCTGCCTGCTCCAAAAACTGCACGATCTCCGCTCCCACAACCCACCCCTAAATCCTGTCATTGACTGAGGCCAGGGCATCAGACTAAGCCGCCCAGCCAGCACGCATGCGGCAATCGCGGACCGTCGACGGCCTCACTCCGCGCGAGCCAAGCGAACACCTACCTGCCTCTGGCGCGGCCTGGCCCCGCTCCCGACTGCCAGGCCGCACTGACCAGGGAAACGGACAACCTCAATTGCGGACTAATGGTCAGACCGCGAAGTGGCGTTCTTGGCTGCGTCGATCCTTGCGCGGACCTGTGCGACGAGCGGGTTCTCCGGACCCAGGGTGGTCTCGATCCGGCCGAGGGCTACGCGATAGACGGCGATCGCGTTTTGGTGTGAACCAGCTTCCCGGTGGGTGTCCGCCAAGGTGAGTTGGGTGCTCAGGACATCCGGGTGGTCGCCGAGGGTCTGCTGCCAGTGAGTGAGGTTGGCTTCGTACAGCGGCACAGCCAAGTCGGGTCGGTCGTTGGCCCGGTAGATCTCAGCTAGGTACTGCCGTTGCTTGAGTGTGTCCGGGTGGGTGACGCCTAGTTCCTTCTCGGCGAGCGCGACACTGTGTTCCAGCAGTTCGGTCGCCCGGGGGAGGCCGCCGGACCCGCCGAGGGCGCGGGCCAGCATGGCGGTGCAGTGAAGTGTTTGCGGGTGGACGCGGCCGAGTTCGGCCTCCAGCTGGGCGCGGACGTCCTCCAGGACGGCGACTGCCTGTGCCGCGTTGTCGGACTCCATGTGAGCGGCGGCCAGGTTCGTCCGGCTGGTGACCGTGTGCGGGTGCGTGTCGCCGAAGATGAGGCTGGCGTTGCGCACGGCGGCTTCGAGGAGCTGGACGGCGCGCGGGGCGTCGCCGACTGTGAGGTGTGCGAGGGCCAGGTTGCTCCGACACACGATGGTGTGCGGGTGGTCCTCGCCGAGCGAACGGACGCACCGCTCCAGCGTCGACTCCGCGAGGGACACGGCCCGCGCCGGATTGTCCGTCTGGCGTAGTGCGTCGGCCAAGCCGATGTAGTTGGACAGGGTGTCTGGGTGGGACTCGCCGAAGACCTGCGCGCATTGGGCGACGAGGGTTTCGAACAGCGGGACGGCGCGAGCAGGGTCGCCCGCCGCGAGGCAGGCATTCGCTAGGCCGCTTCGGGTGGCGAGGGTATGGGGGTGGGTCTCGCCGAGCACCGTGGCACGGTGTTTGAGAATCGTGTCGTACTGGGCGATCGCCCGTCCAGCGTGGCCGGCGGCCCGGTATGCCTGCGCCAGCCCGTTCCTGGTGGTCAAGGTCTGGGGATGGCCGTCGCCGAGGAGGTGGGCGCTCTGCGCGGCCGCGGTCTCCAGCAATGGAAGCGAACGGGTGAAGTCTCCAGCGTCCCTGTAGGCGCAGCCGAGGTTCGCACGGATGGCTATGGTCTCTGGGTACGCCTCGCCGTAGACCTCCTCGCATCGGGCCAGGGCCGTCTCGAGGTGCTGCGCTGCCTGGTCAGGACGTCCGGCGATCAGGTAGGCGTAGGCAAGGTTGTTCCGGCTGGTGATGGTTTCGGGATCGCTGTCGCCGAACGCCTGCTGCCAATGTGCGAAGACGGCGGTGTACATCGGAATGGCGCGGGACAGGTCGCCTGAAGCGAGGTAGACCGCCGCTAGACCGTGCTGGCTGCTCAGCGTGGCAGGGTGAGTTGGTCCTAGGGATCGCTGGTACTGCGTGAGTGTGGCCTCATGCAGAGAGACAGCACGATCCAAGTCGCCGGACGCATGGTAGGTGCGGGCCAGTTCCTCGCAGCTGACGAGAGTGTCGGGGTGATCGTTGCCAAGTGCGTGCCTACGCCGGGCCAACGTCTCCTCGTGGAGTGTTATGGCACGGGCCAGATCGCCGGAGTCACGGTACGAGTTGGCAAGGTTAGCGGCGACGGTGAGCGTCCCCGGATGCGAGTCGCCGAGTACCTGCGCGCACTGAGCGACCAACGGTTCGAGGATGGCGATGGACCGTTCGAAGTCCCCGGCTCCGTAGTAGGCGTCGCCCAGGTTCGAACGGACCTTCAGGGTGATTTCGTGCTCGGCGCCAGCGAGCGCTTCGCAGCGGGCGAGGGCCGCCGTGAGCAGCGGAACCGCGCGGGCGTCATGACCGAGGCCCTGGAGATAGAGTGCAGCGCTCGCGTACCGTCCCGCGGGAAAGGTGTCAGCGTGCCCGTCAGGAGTGGTGGCAGCGAGCGCGATGAGGTGCGGGAGCAGCCGATCCCAGGCGGGGGACCGGCCAGAGTCGGGTGGTTCTCCCAGGGGGGCGACCGCAGCGCTCAGCAGCTGTTCGGCCTCTAGCCTGCCGATTGGTGCGCTGTCACCGATGGGCGGCTGGTTCCGGAGCGTGGTCTGGACGAGGCGGTGGATGCTCACCGAGTCCTGAGTGAGGGAGACCATGCAGTAGACAGCAAGCACCCCAAGGGCTTCGTGAAGGTCGTCGCTCTCGTCGCTGATAGGGGTCAGCAGTCCAACTGGGATGTCGTCGGGTGCTAGCCACGCCAGTGTGGACAGGACTCGGACTGCCAGAGGGTTGCGCTCCGTGAGGGTGCTAATCGTCTGGCGCCAGATCCGGGCGACGGTGCGCTCAGGGTCTACACCTTCGGGAGCCTTGTCCAACGCGCCTATCAGCCTTTGGCGGTAACGTTCGATGCTGATCGTTGGGTTCTGCGCGAGGTAGGCGCCAGCCTGCATCAGGGCGAGGGGAAGCTGCCCCAGGTCGGCCGAGAGGGCCCGGGTCTCCTGAATCTGACGGTGGGTCGGCGAAGTCGCACCGAGTACCTGGCTACAGAGGAGTTCACTCGCTGCAGCTAGGTCGAGTACGTCGAGGGCCAGCGTTGCGACGGACGTAGGCCAGCTAGCTGATCGTCGGCTGGTGGCGATGATGTGGCCGTTAGACGTGCTGACGTAGGGCTGCAGATCGGCCGGATTCTCAACGTTGTCGAAGATCAGCAGCCACCCCGGATGCCACTGCAGCCACGACATCGCCCAGACGGCGCGTTCTTGGGTAGACGCGCTGCCGGCCCACACGGGGATCAGTCGCAGAGCGAGGTCGGCCAGCGATTGCTCGATGTGGTCGGGTGATGCGGCGGCAATCCACCACACCACGGTGTAGTCGCGACGGTGTCTGTGGGCATACGCAAGCGCGAGGGTGCTCTTGCCGACACCGCCGAGGCCTTGGACGACGGCAGTCCCGGCGGAGGGCTGCCCGAGCGTGCCGCGCAGCCAGCCCAGCTCGCTCGTGCGGCCGAAACACAGGGGGAGCGGCGGCAGGTTGTTGAGTCCGGCAGGTGCCTGGACATCGCGCGCCGAGTTCAGCAACTCGGTCGTCAGAACGTTGACCGGGCCGGTGATCGCTGTCCCGATGTGATGGGCGGCGACGGATCCAGTCCCTATCGCCTGGAAGGTGAAGTCCGTCACCGCAGAACCCGCCGACTTTCTTGGCGAACGGTGACCATTGGCCTTTCTCTGCCCGACGGCCTATTGCGTGCCCCCATCTCAGTCCCCTCGGTAGGCCGGTTGGATGCCTCGCTGTCCAGCACGGATCTTAAGACTCCTCAGTCTCAGTTGTGGTCTCAGTCGGCGAGGAATCTGGGGTGGTCCACCATGGTTCATGGTCGTCTGACAACAAGGCTGACCCGGTAATTCGTTCTCGTGATGGATGCCTGTGGAAGCCGGTGGATCAAAATCCGACAACTTGTAATGCGTAGGTCGTCGGTTCGAATCCGACAGGGGGCTCTGCTGAAACCCCTGGTCAGGTGTGCTCTGACCAGCTGGCGGTTCAGGCGCAGTGGGTCCGGGAACAGCGGAGTGGCCGACACCCCGGCGAATCAGCCGGGCACCGGCAACGAGTGAGGGGCGTGCGGGCCCCTGGAGCGGGTTCAGCGCAGCAGCTGGCGTGAGAGTTGTTCGATGCGTTCGAGCAGTTTCATGTTGAGGGCTGCTCGGAGGTCCTTGATGCGGTCGATCTGCTCCGAGAAGTCGGGGACGTCTTCCGCGGTTCCGCGGACGATCTGGGCCCGGAGCTTCCAGGAGAGGTCCTGCAGTTCATCGAAGATCCGCGCGGAGAGACTGTCGACTTCCTGATGGGCCTCTCCCTGGGGCCTCGGTTGCTGATAGGCGGCGGAGGCCGCTCCGAGGCTGGTCCTGGTGATCTCGTCGTCGAAGCGGTCGAGCTCGATGTCCAGTCCGGCTCTGAGGCTCTGGTCGGCACGGAGCAGGACGTCGAACCAGGCCCGGCCCGTGGTCCGCAGCCGGGTGAGGCCGCTGATCTCCTCGCGGGTGAGGCGTTCACGCGAAGACCGTTCCTCGTCCCGGGACTGATGCCGTCGCTGGCGCATCGGTACGTAGACGGCGGCCGCCGCTCCGATCACGGCACCGCCCAGCCCGGTGATCAGCGGGACGACGTTCGAGGTGTCCGGCATGTGGACCTCCCTTTCTTCACATGCCCGGGCCGGGGTGGGCGAGGGCCGGGTGTTCTCAACCGCCGGGCGATCTCCAGCTGGGCGTCGTCTAGGGGGCGTGCGTCCTCGATGTCCCACAGGGCGTTCTGGAGGAGGCGGCCGAGGGTCCAGGCGCGGGCGCGGTCGCGGTCCAGGGCGAGGATGTCGGTCATGGCGTCGAAGCGCCAGAGGATGTCGTCGGGGTCGTAGCGGTTGTCGAGGGCGGGCCACAGTTCGAAGCCGGGGTCGCCGGCGAGGGGCTTGGGGTCGATGGCGAGCCAGGGGGCGCGGTCGGAGGCGAGGACGTTCTCGTCGTGCAGGTCCCAGTGGAGGAGGCGGTCGCCCGGCTCGTCCACGACCTCGCGTACGGCGGCCGCGCAGTCGGCGACGAGGGGGCGGGCCCTCCGGGTCGGGGATGCGGTCGAGGGCCCAGGGGGTCCGGTCGAGCATGCCCTGGGCGATGTCGCCGAGGCGGCGCATGCCGGGCGGGGCGGGGAAGGACGTGAGGTGGGCGAGGAGCTCGGCGATGGTGACCACGGCCTGGTGGGGGTCCGGCACGTGGGACAGCATGCGGGTCTCGTCGAGGCGTTCCAGCAGCATGGCGCCGGTGGGCTCGTCGTGGTCGAGGAGGCGGACGGCCCCGTCGCCGTTCCAGGCGCGCAGCGCGACCGGTTCGCCCTCGCTCTCCTCGTCGAGGATCTGGAGCTTGAGGACCGCGGGGGTGCCGTCGGCGCGGACGACCGGGAGGACCAGGGCCGAGACGCCGTGCATGGGTGGTCCGTCGGGTCTGAGGCACCAGTGGTCGAGGAAGCGTGCCGTCCGCTCGGGCAGTCCGGCGATGAAGGCGCGGCCCGCCTCGCCGTTGTACTTCTCCTGTGATGCCGCCAGTTCCCGGGGAATGTCGATCACTCCCGGCACGGTAGTGGGGCGCGCCGGGTTGGGTCATGCGAATGTGCCGGGTGGCCTCAGGGGTTACCTGCCTGGCCGCCGGTTGCAATGGGGGCGCTCTCGCCGGGACCGGTCATGGCTCCAGAACCACCTTCCCGGTCGTGCGCCGGGTCTCCAGCGCCCGGTGCGCCGCCGCGGCCTCGCGCAGCGGGAAGCGTTGTACGGCCGGGGTGAGGCGGCCGGCTGCGGCCTCGGTCAGGGCGCGCAGTTCCAGGGTGCGGACGGGGTCGGGTCCGCCGGCCTTCCCCAGCATCACGGGGCCGAGGACCTCCTCGGAGACGCCGTCGACGAGGTAGGGCCCGCCGTCCCGGATGCCCTCGCCGGACCAGCCGAACACGATGTGCCGGCCGCCCGGGCCGAGAAGGGCGACGGCCTCGCGGGCGATGTCGCCGCCGACGCCGTCGAAGACGACGGTCGCGGTCCGGCCGCCGAGGTGCGCGCGGACCTTGGCGGGCCAGGCGGGGTCCTTGTAGTCGACGGCGAGATCGGCGCCGCCCGCCTGCACCCGGGCGGTCTTCTCCGGTCCGCCCGCGAGGCCCACGACGGTCGCGCCGGCGTTCTTGGCGTACTGCACGAGGAGGGTGCCGATGCCTCCGGCGGCGGCCGGGACGACGACCACGGAGTCGGGGCCGAGGTCGGCGAACTGCACGATCCCCATCGCCGTACGGCCCGTGCCGATCATGGCGACGGCCTCGGCGAAGTCCAGGTTGCCGGGGATCTCGTGCAGGCGCTCGACCTCGGTGACGGCCAGTTCGGCGTACCCCCCGGGGACGAAGCCGAGGTGGGCGACGACCTGCTTGCCGAGCCACAGCCCGGCGACGCCCTCGCCCAGGGACTCGACGACACCGGCGACCTCACGGCCCGGAACGGTGGGCAGCGGCGTCGGCTCGGCCGCCGGGCCGCCCCGCATGCCCTCGCGCAGGGCGGCGTCCAGGAGGTGGACGCCCGCCGCGCGTACGGCGATACGGACCTGCCCCGGTCCCGGGCGGGGGTCCTCGGCCTGCTCGTAGGTGAGGTTCTCCGGCGGGCCGAAGGCGTGCAGGCGGATGGCGTGCATGGCAGCTCCTCTGGTGGGGCGTTCCGTGCGACCAGCCTTCAACGTCAAGCTTGCTTGAGGTCAAGCTCGCGCCGGCCGAGGGCCAGAGAGACCGCCGTCAGCGCGCTGTTGAAGGACACCTCCGACAGCACACCGGGGGCCGCGACCTGGTCGCCGGCGAGGTAGACACCGTCGCCCCGGTCCACGGCCGGCCGGTCGCGCCAGCTGGTGCCGGGCAGGTCGACCGCGCCCGTACGGCCGTTCGCCACGGACGCGCGCCGCCAGGTGACGCGCTCGCGCCAGCCCGGGAAGCCCAGGTCCAGCAACTGCTCGGCGCGGGCGGTCCCGTCGGCCTTGGACTCGTGCGGAGCGAGGGGGATCTGACCTTGGATCAACTGCTCGCCGGCCGGGGCGAGGCTGCGGTCCTGGGCGGTGAACCGCTCCAGCCAGCCGGGTGCGTCCAGGTCGGAGACCGCGAAGGCGTCCCCACGCCGGGTGCGTACGGCCAGGTCGACGAGGGCGGTGCGGCCGCTCGGCCAGGTCAGGGAGTCGTCGCCGAGCAGGCGGCGGGCGGCGTCGAGGGAGGTGGCGACGACGACGGGTGTGTCGGTGGGGAGCGTGTCGACGCGGGACAGCGTCTCCATCCGGACGCCCAGATTCCAGGCGCGGGCGGCCATCCGGTCGATGAGGCTCGCCCAGCCGCCGCGCGGGTAATGGGCCTCGGGCGGCAGCTTCGTGGCGCGGCGCAGCCGCTCCTGCACGAACGCGGCCGACAGGGAACCAGGGTCGTGGTGGAACAGGGCCACCGCGGAGTAGTGGGCGGCGGCCCGGGCTCCCTCCTCGCCCGCGATGCCCGTCGCCCAGGTCAGGAAGTCCACGTCCACGGGCGCCTGCCGGCCCGTCCGGCGCAGCAGCTTCAGCATCGAAAAGGGCGGGGTGCGGCGCAGCACGCCCTGGTGCCGCAGCCGGAGCCGGGCCGCCTCCAGGGGCGGGAGCGGGGCGAGCGGGCCGATGAGGTCACGCTGCTTGAGCCAGGCCCAGTGCGGGCCGCCGTTGTAGAGGGCGTGCGGGCCCTCGTTGGTGCGGTAGGGGCCCTCGGCGGTGCGCGCCCGGCCGCCGAGTGTGTGGTGGGCCTCGTGGATGGTGACCCTGGCGCCCGCCTCGGCAGCGGTGATGGCCGCGGTCAGTCCGGCGAAGCCGCCGCCGATGACGGTGATGCGGTGCATGGCTGGGGATCTCCCTCTGGTCGGGGTCGCCTGCTGTGAGTACGACGATCGAGGGGGCCGGAATGTGACATGGCGGGTGTTTTCGCAGGTCAGGGCCGATGTCAGTGGCGGGGTGCAGCATGGGGGCATGGCGAGGAGAGCGGCGGGCGGTACGGGTGTGAAGGGCGCGCGGCGACCGGAGGTGCGGCTGCCCGCGCTGGAGCCGTACGAGGGCGGTGAGCTGGAGCCGGACGGGGATTACGACGGGCTGGACTTCCGGGAAGCGGACTTCACCGGGCAGGACGGATCGGGCGCCCGCTTCATGGACTGTGCCCTGACGGGCTGCGCGCTGGACGAGACCCGGCTGCGGCACGCCCGTGTCCTGGACTCGGCCCTCACCGGCGTCCGGGGTGTCGGCACCGACCTCGCCGAGGCGACGCTGCGCGATGTGCAGCTGACCGATGCCCGGCTCGGCGGGCCGCAGTTGCACGGGGCGGTGCTGGAGCGGGTGCTCATCCACGGCGGCAAGATCGACTATCTGAACCTGCGCACGGCGCGGCTCCGAGACGTCGTCTTCGAGGGCTGTGTCCTGGTCGAGCCGGACTTCGGCGGGGCCCGCCTGGAGCGCGTGGAGTTCGTGGACTGCGCGCTGAAGGGGGCCGACTTCCACGCGGCGACCCTGACCGACGTCGACCTGCGGGGGGCCGCGTCCCTGGAGATCGGCCGCGGGCTGGACCGGCTGTCGGGGGCGGTGATCAGCACGGCGCAGCTGCTGGATCTGGCGCCGGTGCTGGCCGCGCAGTGGGGGATCCGCGTGGAGGGCTGATCCCCGCGGGGTTCACGGAAGGCGGGGGAAGCGGGCCTGAAGGGTCCAGATCGCCGGGTTGTCCGCGAGGTCGTCGTGCAGGTCGGTGAGGTCGGCGATCAGGTCGTGCAGGAAGTCCCGGGCCTCGCGGCGCAGTTCGGAGTGGGAGACGGTGAGGGCGGGCTCCTCCGCGCGCATCCAGTCGGCCTCGATGTCCACCCACCCGAAGCGGCGCTCGAACAGCATCCGGTCCGTCGACTCGGTGAAGTCCAGCTCCGCCCGCTGCGGCCGGGACGCCCTGGAGCCCGCCGGATCCCGGTCGATCCGCTCCACGATGTCGCACAGCGCCCACGCGAAGTCGAGCACCGGCACCCATCCCCAGGCTGTGGACACCTCGTGATCCGTCTTGGTGTCCGCCAGATAGACGTCCCCGCAGAACAGGTCGTGCCGCAGCGCCCGGACGTCCGCGCGGCGGTAGTCGGTCTGCGGCGGGTCCGGGAAGCGGTTGGAGAGGGCGTAGCCGATGTCGAGCACGGAGGTGATGGTGTCACGTGATCGTAGGATCGCGATCGTGGCCCGATCTGTGCGTCTTGTCCCCACGCTGCCCGCAGCCACCCTGCTCGCCTGCGCGCTCGTCCTCACCGCGTGCGGCGGCGGAGTGCACGGCACCCCGGGCGGCTCCGGCGTCCGCGACCCGTACTTCCCGAAGGCCGGCAACGGCGGCTACGACGTCACCCACTACGGCCTGCGCCTCGCCTACGACCCCGACGCACACCACCTCACCGGCACGGCCACCCTCACCGCCCGCGCGACCAAGGACCTCTCCGCCTTCAACCTGGACCTCCTCGGCATGGAGGTCGAGAAGGTCACCGTCGGCCGCGAGAGCGCCCGCTTCAACCGCGCGGGGCAGGAGCTCACCGTCCGGCCGCACGGCGACATCGACCGGGACGAGACGTTCCGCGTGACCGTCCGCTACTCCGGAGCCCCCGAGACCGTCACCGACCCGGACGGCTCCCGGGAGGGCTGGCTGCGCACCTCGGACGGGGCGCTGGCGCTGGGGGAGCCGACGGGGTCGATGGCGTGGTTCCCCGGCAACCACCACCCCTCCGACAAGGCGGCGTACGACCTGACGGTGACCGTGCCGAAGGGGCTGCGGGCCGTCTCCAACGGGGAGCTGCGCAGCGAGACGACCGCACGGGGGCGTACGACGTTCGTGTGGCACGCCGGTGAGCCGATGGCGAGCTATCTCGCCACGCTCGCGATCGGCCGCTTCGACATCAGCCGCTCCAGGGCCGGGGACCTGCCCGTGTACACGGCCGTCGACCCGGCCGAGGCGGCGGCGAGCCGGCCCGTGCTCGGGCGGGTTCCGGAGGTGCTGCGCTGGGCGGAGGGGCGGTTCGGGGCGTACCCCTTCTCCTCCAGCGGCGCGATCGTCGACCGCGCGGCCGACCTCGGCTACGCCCTGGAGACCCAGAGCCGCCCGGTGTTTCCCGGTGCCCCCGGCATCACGCTGCTCGTCCATGAGCTGGCCCACCAGTGGTACGGCGACTCCGTCACGCCGGAGAGCTGGCGGGACATGTGGCTCAACGAGGGGTTCGCGACGTACGCGGAGTGGTTGTGGGAGGAGGACCACGGCGGTCAGAGCGCGCAGGAGACGTTCGACGCGCTGTACTCCGGCGACCACTTCGACACGCAGGAGGCCGGGGAGGAGATCTGGGCGTTTCCGCCGGCGGACCCGCCGAGCGCCGCGCGGATCTCCGACCCGCCGGTGTACTGGCGGGGGGCGATGGTGTTGCAGAAGGTGCGGCAGGTCGTCGGGGACGAGAGGTTCTTCGGGATCCTTCGGGGGTGGGCGGCCGAGTACCGGTACGGCAACGCCGATAGCGCCGACTTCACGGCCTATGTCGAGAAGAGAGCGCCCGGGGAGGACCTTTCGGCGGTCTGGGACGAGTGGCTGCACGGGGAGGGGAAGCCGGAGCGGGGCTGAGGCCTCATGGCGTGGCCAGTTCCTTGCGCAGCACCGCGCAGGGGCGCCGGCGTTGCAGATCCTCACGGTGGTCGACGACCTGGTAGCCGAGGGCCGTCCAGAAGGCCAGGGCCTTGTGGTGGCCGGCCAGGACGGCCAGGCGTACGGCGGTGCGGCCGTCAGCGCGGAAGCGGTCCTCGACGAGCGCGGCCAGGCGGCGGCCGTGGCCCTGGCCGTGCAGGCTCGCGTCCACCATCAGCAGGCCGATCCACGGGTCCGGGTCGGCGGGGTCGGGGTGGTGGGCGAGGGTGACGGCGATGCCGATCAGGCGGCCGAAGCTGCGGGCGAGCAGGATCTCGGTGCCCGGTTGCTCCCACTCCTGTGACAGCGCGGCGGCGACCTGGTCGGGGCGGATGTCGTGCGGGTCGGGGAAGTCGCCGCTGAGGGTGTGGAACTCGTGGTTGGAGGCGTAGAGGGCCGTGAGTTCCTCGAGGACGGCGGGGCCGGGGGCGGGAGGGGTCAACGGGTCGAGGATCACTGGGCGGTGTCGGCTTTCGTGCGGGGGCGTGCGGGTGTGCGCTGAGGACGCCGGAGCCCCCGGCCCGAAACCCGTGGCCGGGGGCTCCACACGTGGACGAAAGGGGCGTCGTCAGACGTTCACGCCGAAGTCCTGGGCGATGCCGACCAGGCCCGAGGCGTAGCCCTGGCCGACCGCGCGGAACTTCCACTCCGCGCCGTTGCGGTAGAGCTCGCCGAAGACCATGGCCGTCTCCGTCGCCGCGTCCTCCGAGAGGTCGTAGCGGGCGATCTCCGCGCCGCCGGCCTGGTTGACGATGCGGATGTAGGCGTTGCGGACCTGGCCGAAGTTCTGGCTGCGGTTCTCGGCGTCGTAGATCGAGACCGGGAAGACGATCTTGTCGATGTCGGCCGGGAGGGCGGCGAGGTTGACGTTGATCGCCTCGTCGTCGCCGGCGCCCTCACCCGTGCGGTTGTCACCGGTGTGGACGATGGTGTTGTCCGGCGTCTGCTTGTTGTTGAAGAACACGAAGTGGGCGTCCGAGTAGACCTTGCCCTGCGTGTTGACCGCGATCGCGGAGGCGTCGAGGTCGAAGTCCGTGCCGGTGGTGGTGCGGACGTCCCAGCCGAGGCCCACGGTGACGTCGGTCAGGCCCGGAGCCTCCTTGGTGAGCGAGACGTTGCCACCCTTGGACAGGCTTACAGCCATTGTTGGGAGTCCCTTCCCTCGTTTACGTGCGGCAAAGAAGCTGCGGCAAAGAAGCTACAGCTACCCCCATGAACGTGGAGAGGGGCACGAGAGGTTCCAGCTCCTTTACTTTCTTTACTCGCGATTATTCGGGTGACGTGGACGGGTCAGGAGCGGGAACATGGAGGGCATGTCCGGTCCCCATGTCATCCGCGGCTCCGTCTCCCTGCCCGAGGCCGAGCTCATGTGGCGTTTCTCGCGGTCGTCGGGGCCGGGCGGGCAGCACGTCAACACCAGCGACTCGAAGGTCGAGCTGAGCTTCGACCTGGCGAAGACCGAGGCGCTGCCGGCGGTGTGGAAGCAGCGGGCCCTGGAACGGCTGGCCGGGCGCCTGGTCGACGGGGTCGTCACCGTTCGGTCCTCCGAGCACCGCTCCCAGTGGCGCAACCGCGAGGCCGCCGCCGTACGCCTCACCGCGCTCCTGGCCGAGGCCACCGCACCCCCGCCCAAGCCCCGCAAGCCGACCCGCATCCCACGCGGCATCAACGAACGCCGGCTGCGGGAGAAGAAGCAGCGCTCGGAGAGGAAGCAGGGGCGCTCCGCGCGGAACTGGGGCTAGGGGGTGTCCGCAAAGTCCCGCCTGCCCCGCGACGCCCGGCACGCACTCTCGCCGCACCGGGCGAACACCCAAGTACAACCAGTACGCGGG
>NZ_JBIWIV010000018.1:0-141171 GCF_044764825.1 Streptomyces sp. NPDC093598
ATGGCGTTCCACTTCCCGGTCATGCCGCGCATCTTCATGGCCGTACGGCGGGAATCCCGCTACCCGGTCTCCGAGATCCTGGCCAAGACCCCGGCGATCCCGTCGAACTGCCAGTGGGGCATGTTCCTGCGCAACCACGACGAGCTGACGCTCGAGATGGTCACCGACGAAGAGCGCGACTACATGTGGGCCGAGTACGCCAAGGACCCCCGCATGCGCGCCAACATCGGCATCCGCAGGCGGCTGGCACCCCTGCTGGACAACGACCGGCACACGATCGAGCTGTTCACCGCGCTGCTGCTGGCCCTCCCCGGCTCGCCGATCCTCTACTACGGCGACGAGATCGGCATGGGCGACAACATCTGGCTCGGCGACCGCGACGCCGTGCGGACCCCCATGCAGTGGACCCCGGACCGCAACGCCGGGTTCTCGACCTGCGACCCGGGCCGCCTCTTCCTGCCGGCGATCATGGACCCGGTCTACGGTCACCAGGTGACCAATGTCGAGGCGTCGATGTCGTCGCCGTCGTCGCTGCTGCACTGGACCCGCCGCATGATCGAGATCCGCAAGCAGAACCCGGCCTTCGGACTCGGCTCCTACACCGAACTGCCCTCCTCCAACCCCGCGGTGCTGGCCTTCCTGCGGGAGTACGAGGACGACCTGGTGCTCTGCGTCAACAACTTCGCGCGGTTCGCACAGCCCACCGAGCTCGACCTGCGCGAGTTCGCCGGGCGCCATCCGGTGGAGCTGTTCGGCGGGGTCCGCTTCCCGGCCATCGGTGAACTGCCGTATCTGCTGACCCTCGGGGGTCACGGCTTCTACTGGTTCCGGCTCACCCGAGTCGCATCCCGCATCGGCCGGCGACTGTGAGCCTGCGCCGACGAAAGGAGGCGTGACCATGCCGAAGACCGCATCCCTCCGCCCGAGCCTCACACGCCTGGCCGAGCCCATGGAGTCGCTCGGCGGGCTGCTGCGTGACTGGCTGCCCCGGCAGCGCTGGTTCGCGGGCAAGGACCGGCCCGTCACCGAGCTCGGTCTGCTGTCGATGACCGAGCTCTTTCCGGGCTGTCTGCATCTGCTGGTCCACGCCGGTCACGCCGGCCACACGGGCGTGCCCTCGCCCGGCGGCGCTCCCCCGGCCGGCGACTGCTACCAGCTGCTGCTCGGCGTACGGGAGCAGCCGTCGCCGCGTCTGGGGCGGGCACTCATCGGGCAGGTGCAGGACGGGCCGCTGGCCGGCATGACCGTCTACGACGCGCTGCACGATCCCCGTTCGGCCCAGCTGCTGCTGGACCGGCTGCGGCACCCCGGCACCGCGGGCCCCTTGCGCTTCGACTGCGCCCCGGACGAGCGGGTGCCCGCCGGTCTGGTGCCGCGGCTGCTGGACGCGGAGCAGTCCAACTCCTCGCTGGTGTACGGCGACGAGTACATCCTGAAGGTCTTCCGGCGCATCCAGCCGGGCGTCAACCCGGACCTGGAAGTACCGGGCGCGCTGGCCCGCCAGGGCTGTCACCGCGTGCCCGCGCCCGTGGCCTGGTTCCAGACGAAGCACCCGTTCAAGGCCACCCTCGGCGTGCTCCAGCCGTATCTGCGGGACGCCTCCGACGGCTGGACGCTGGGCCTGCACGCGCTGGCCGCCGGCGACGACTTCACGGCCCAGGCCCGGGCCCTGGGCGCGGCCACGGCGGAGGTGCATCTCGCGCTGGCGTCGGCGTTCCCGGTCGGCGGGCCCGGGGAGAACGGGCGCACGGCGGCGGCGATGACCGAGCGGCTGGACGCGGCCGCGCACTGCGTGCCCGCGCTGCAACCGTTCGTGCCGGGCCTGCGGACCGCGTTCGCCGCGCTGACCAGCTGCGACCCCGGGCCGCCCGCCCAGCGCATCCACGGCGACCTGCACCTGGGTCAGGTGCTGCGGGCCGGGCGCGAGTGGTTCGTCATCGACTTCGAGGGCGAGCCGTCCCGGCCGCTCTCCGAACGGCGCAGCGCCCATTCCCCCGTGCGGGACATCGCCGGGATGCTGCGTTCCTTCGACTACGCCGCCCGGCAGCGCCGCCCCTGGCGCCCGGAGTGGGCCCGCCGCTGCCGCGAGGCCTACTGCGCGGGCTACGCCGCCCGCGCCGGCTGGGACCCGCGCAAGAAGCACGGACTGCTCCGCGCCTATGAGACGGACCGGGCCGTGTACGAGGTGCTGTACGAGGCACGGCACCGCCCCGACTGGCTGCCTGTACCGATGGCGGCGATCGAGCGCCTCGCCGTGAGAGGAGACTGAGCCGTGGCCCTGCGCGACACCTCAATCCCGGAGCCGTCCGGCCCGGTCCCGAGCACGACCGCACCCACCCTGAACCCGGAGGACCGCGGGCGCCTGCTGGCGGGCGCCCACCACGATCCGCACGCCCTGCTGGGCGCCCACCCGGCCCCCGGCGGGATCGCGTTCCGGGCGCTGCGCCCCTTCGCCCGCGCGGTGAGCGTGGTGATCGACGGGCGGCGCACGGCGCTCGTCTCGGAGGGCGAAGGCCTCTTCTCGGGCGTGCTGCCGCTGGAGGCGATCCCGGAGTACACGCTGCACGTGGCGTACGAGGACGGTGAGCAGGAGACGCACGACCCGTACCGCTTCCTGCCCGCGCTCGGGGAGCTCGACCTGCACCTGATCCGCGAGGGCCGGCACGAGCAGCTGTGGCAGGCGCTCGGCGCGCAGCCCATGACCCACGAGGGCGTGCCCGGCACCCGGTTCACCGTGTGGGCGCCGAACGCGCAGGGCGTGCGGGTCGCCACGGACTTCACCTACTGGGACGGGACGCAGTTCCCCATGCGGTCCCTCGGCGCCTCCGGCGTGTGGGAGCTGTTCCTGCCGGGCGTGGGCGAGGGCACCGCGTACAAGTTCGAGATCCACTCGCGGCACGGCGGGCGCTTCCTCAAGGCCGACCCGATGGCCCGCCGCTGCGAGGAGCCGCCCGACACCGCGTCGATCGTGACGGCCTCGCACTACGAGTGGGGCGACACCGAGTGGATGGCGCACCGCGCGGACACGCCCGTGCACGAGGCGCCGTTCTCGGTGTACGAGGTGCATCTGGCGTCGTGGCGTCCGGGGCTGACCTACCGGCAGCTCGCCGAGGAACTCCCCAAGTACGTCAAGGAGATGGGCTTCACCCACGTCGAACTGATGCCGGTCGCCGAGCACCCCTTCCACGGCTCCTGGGGGTACCAGGTCACCGGCTTCTACGCGCCGACGGCCCGGCTCGGCACGCCGGACGACTTCCGGTTCTTCGTCGACGCCTGCCACCGGGCCGGTATCGGCGTGATCATGGACTGGGTGCCGGCGCACTTCCCGAAGGACGACTGGGCGCTGGCCCGGTTCGACGGGGAGCCGCTGTACGAGCCGGGGGACGACCGGCGCGCGGAGCACCCGGACTGGGGCACCTACGAGTTCGACTTCGGCCGCACCGAAGTACGCAACTTCCTGGTGGCGAACGCCGTGTACTGGTGCGAGGAGTTCCACATCGACGGGCTGCGCGTGGACGCGGTCGCCTCGATGCTCTACCTGGACTACTCGCGTGAGGACGGCCAGTGGGAGCCCAACGCCTACGGCGGCCGGGAGGACCTGGCGGCCATGGGGTTCCTCCAGGAGATGAACGCGACGGTGTACCGGCGGGCCCCGGGCGTGGTCACGATCGCGGAGGAGTCCACCGCCTGGGGCGGGGTGACCCGGCCCACCGACACCGGCGGGCTCGGCTTCGGGCTGAAGTGGAACATGGGCTGGATGCACGACTCGCTGGAGTACATCGCCCACGAGCCGGTGCACCGCAAGTACCACCACCACGAGATGACCTTCTCGATGGTGTACGCCTACAGCGAGAACTACGTCCTGCCGATCTCCCACGACGAGGTCGTGCACGGCAAGCAGGCGCTGGTGTCGAAGGTGCCGGGCGACTGGTGGCAGCGGCGCGCCACGCACCGGGCCTACCTCGGCTTCATGTGGGGCCATCCCGGCAAGCAGCTGCTGTTCATGGGGCAGGAGTTCGCGCAGGGGGCCGAGTGGTCGGTGGAGCACGGCCCCGAGTGGTGGCTGCTCGACGACGGCTACCACTCGGCGGGTGACCACCGGGGCGTGCGCGACCTGGTCCGTGACCTGAACACCGCCTACCGGGCGACGCCGGCGCTGTGGCAGTGCGACACCCGGCCGGAGGGCTTCCGGTGGGTGGCGGTGGACTCGGCCGACGACAACGTCTTCGCGTTCCTGCGCTACGACGCCGCGGGCAACCCGCTGCTGGCGGTGTCGAATTTCTCCCCCGTGGTCCGGCAGGACTACGGCCTGTGGGTGCCGGGCGACGTCGTCGCCTGGGAGGAGCGCCTCAACACCGACGACACGCGCTACGGCGGCAGCGGCGTCACCAACCCGAATCCGGTCAAACCGGAGGACGGACAGGTCCGGATCACGCTGCCTCCGCTGGCCACGGTGTGGCTGACGCCGTTCGCTGTGTGAAGTCCTGCCGTCCCACCAGGTGTCCCACCCGCCTGTGAGGGGCACTGGGGGTCGTACCACCGGGAGCACCCGGTGGTACGACGCGGCAGGCACAGAAGGGCGGGCATCAGGTGCGCACCGTGGGAGTGGAGGAGGAACTCCTCCTGGTCGATCCGGAGACCGGAGAACCGCGGGCACTGTCCGCAGCGGTACTCGCCCGGGCGGAGAAGGACGACGCGGATCAGGACGTTTTCGAGAAGGAACTCCACGAGCAGATGCTGGAGTTCGCGACCCATCCGCAGTCGTCCATGGAGAGCCTGCGCGAGGAGATCGTCCGCTGTCGCAAGGAGGCCGCCCGGCACGCGGGGGAGATCGGCTGCACCGTGGCGGCGCTGGCCACCTCGCCGCTGCCGGTCAGCCCCGCCGTCGGCGTCGGCCGGCGCTACCAGTGGATGGCCGACCAGTACGGCATCGCCACCCGGGAGCAGCTCGTCATGGGCTGTCATGTACATGTGTCGGTCGAGTCGGACGAGGAGGGCGTCGCGGTCGTCGACCGGCTGCGGCCGTGGCTCCCGGTCCTGCGGGCGCTGAGCGCGAACTCGCCGTTCTGGCAGGGCAAGGACTCGGGGTACAGCAGTTACCGCAGCCGGGTGTGGCTGCGCTGGCCGTCGGCCGGGCCGACCGAGATCTTCGGCTCGCCCGAGCGGTACCACCGTCTGATCGCGGACATGGTGGCCACCGGCGCCCTCCTGGACGACGGGATGATCTATTTCGACGCGCGGCTGTCCCCGCGATACCCGACGGTGGAACTGCGCGTCTCGGACGTCTGTCTGCACTCCGGCACGGCGGTGCTGGTCGCCACACTCGTCCGCGGACTGGTCGAGACCGCCGCGCGCGAGTGGCGGGAGGGCCGTGAGCCGCTCGGCCACAGTGTCAGTCTGCTGCGACTGGCCGACTGGCAGGCCGCCCGGTCCGGCCTCTCGGGGGAGCTGCTGCACCCCGCGACCATGCGGCGCATGCCCGCCGAGGCCGTCGTCCGTGCTCTGCTGGAGCACGTCGAGGAGGCCCTGGACAGCACGGGTGACCTGCAGCGGGCCGGTGCCGCCTGCGAGGAGCTGCTGCGGGAGGGCAACGGCGCTCAGGTGCAGCGCGCGCTGATGGAGCGCACGGGGAGTCTGCGGGACGTCGTCACCGAGTGCGTCCGCCACACGCAGTCGTAGGCGTCCCGACTGTCAGGGGCCGGGGCTCAGAGGATCAGGACGAGGGCGTAGGCCAGGAAGAACGCCGCGATCAGCACCGCGACGGCGATGATCACGGTGAGCGGAGCCTTGGCCCAGCCCTTGGACGGGTTGTGGGTCTCCCGGGGAAGCGTTTCCGGCATGCTGCTCTCCGCGGGCGGGGTCTCGCCCGGCGGCACACCGCCGCCGGGCTCCAGACCGGTGGTGCGTTCGGGTTCGGGATCGGGACTGATATGAGTCATGCCGTCCGGGTCCCCCGATCACGCCGAGATCATCAGGGGGTCGACTTCCGTATTTTCCGACCCCGAAGGGTCTCGACTCGACTACATTCGAGCACCGCCGATGACGGTACCCGTCGGCAATGTCACACCCCGTACACGTCAGGAGCAGTGCATGCGCGACCTCGCCGTCGCTCCCCCGGCCGTGGCGCCCCTGACCGGCGGGCTCGCCGACAGCGTCTTCGAGACGGCGGACCGCGAACCGACCCGGCCGATGCTCGCCCGCCGGGCCGACCCCGCCTCCACGACCTGGGAGGAGGTGACGGCCATCGAGCTGCGCGACGAGGTCGTGGACGTGTCCAAGGGGCTGATCGCCTCGGGGATCGCGCCGGGCCACCGCGTGGCGATCATGGCGCGCACCCGGTTCGAGTGGACGGTCCTGTGCTACGCGCTGTGGGCCGTGGGCGCCGAGGTCGTCCCGGTCTACCCGACGTCGTCGCGCGACCAGGTGGAGTGGATCCTGCGGGACGCCGGGTGCGTGGCCGTGGTGGTCGAGGACGAGCAGGGCGTCATGACCGTCGGCTCGGTGTGCGCGTCGCTGCCGCTGCTGCGCCACGTCTGGCAGCTGGACGCGGGCGCCCTGGAGGAGCTGACGCTCCGCGGGGAGTTCATCCCGATCGCCACCGTCGACTCCATGCGCCGCATCGTGCTGCCGGACTCCACGGCCGTCATCGCCTATACCTCCGGCACCTCCGGCCATGCCATGGGCTGCGCCCTCAGCCACCGCAACCTCGCCGCCCCCTGCGACACGCTGCTGGCGGGCTGGGGGCACACGGCGGCGCCGCGCGGGGAGCAGGGCTCCGTGCTCGCGTTCCTCCCCTTCTCCCATGTGTACGGGCTGATGATCCAGGGGCTGTGCGTGCGCGGCGGCCTGCTCATGGGGCACCAGGCCGAGCTGAGCGGGGACGCGCTGTCGTCGGCGCTGCGCTCCTTCCGGCCCACGTATCTGTACGCGGTCCCGTCGGTCCTCGAGAAGATCTACAAGAACTTCCTGCGCACGGCGCAGCAGGGTGGCCACGGCGGACTGTTCGAGCGGGCGGCCGAGACCGCCCGGGACTTCGCCGCGGCGCTGGAGCGCCAGCGGCTGGGCCGCGGGCGCGGACCCGGCTTCGACCTGCGGCTCCAGCACGCCCTGTACGAGCGCACGGTGTACCGCCGGCTGCGGGCCGCGCTGGGCGGCCGGGTGCAGCGGGCGACGTCCGGCGGCTCCCCCCTCAGCCGCGAGCTGTCCCTCTTCTACGAGGGCATCGGCATCTACGTACACGACGGGTACGGCCTGACGGAGACCTCCGGCGGGGCGACGATGCAGCCGCTGGGCCGGGAGAAGTCCGGGACGGTCGGGCAGGCCCTGCCGGGCATGGAGATCCGGGTGGCCGAGGACGGGGAGATCCTGGTGCGCGGCCCGTCGGTGTTCCAGGGGTACGTGGGCGACCAGGCCGCCACCCGGGCCGCGCTGCGCGGCGGCTGGCTTGCCACGGGCGACCTCGGGCAGCTTGACTCGGAGGGCTATCTGACGATCACCGGCCGCAAGAAGGACATCATCATCACCAGCAGTGGCAAGAGCGTCGCCCCGCTGGCCCTGGAGCAGCGGCTGCGGATGCACCCGCTCATCCACCAGGCGGTGGTCGTGGGGGACAACCGGCCCTGTGTCGGCGCTCTGATCACGCTGGATCCGGAGTTCCTGGCGCACTGGCGGGCCGGGCTGGCGATGCAGGGCGAGATGCGGGAGGCGCGGGAGGAGAACGCGCTGCGGGAGGAGGTCGCGCGGGCCGTGGCCGCGGCCAACAGCGTCGTGTCACCCTCGGAGTCGATCCGGGTCTTCCGGGTCCTGCCGGAGGCGTTCGACGTGACCAACGGGCTGCTCACGCCGTCGATGAAGCTGCGCCGGGACGAGATCGTGCGGCACTACGCGTCCGAGATCGAGGCGATGTACCAGTCACGCAGGCGTCCCGGCAGACCGAGCACCCGGGACGAACCGTCGAACTGGGACGATTCGGACAACGTGTTCCGCTGAGCGTGCAGCCGGACGCGTAGGCCTCGCCCGGTCGGGAACACGCAACAGTGGCGACGCAAGAGAAAGGACGACAGCCCTGACGACAGCCCTTGCTGACGCCCGGGCCGGAAAGGCGATATGTCAACCGAGCCGCGTGGGGACGACGCCCTGACCTCCGAGGAGATCCCGAGCCGCACGAACAGCTTCGTGGGCGAGCCGCATGACGTGACCGGTGCGCGCTTGGCCGCGGAGGAGTTCCTGCGTGATCTGGCACGCTCCTCCCCGCCCTCTGCCCCCGAGTACTGGGACGACATCCTGCTGGTGGTGACGGAACTGGCCGCCAACGCGGTCCAGTACGCCCCGGGTCCGTTCGCGCTGCGGATGCGCCGGACGTTCGACGGGGTGCATGTGGTCCTGCACGACACCAGCACCACGGAGCCCGCCCCTCGCCCCTTCGATCCGCGCAGCGGCGGCGGGGGCATCGGCTGGCACCTGATCCACACACTGTGCGACCAGGTCAGCGTGGTGGCCGACGACCACGGCAAGGACGTGCACGTGTTCCTGCCCTGGTGAGCCGGGAGCGTCACGGGCGCGACGCGCCCGTGACCGGCTCAGACCGAGGCCGTCTCGCGCGGCGGCAGCCGGTCGTAGTAGTCACCCACGGCCCGCAGGTACTCCCGGTCCCTCGTCTCGCTGTCGGTCTGGAAGCGGGGCGCCGCCTTGGCGTCTCCCCTGCTGCACGCCAGTGTGACCTTCCTCGCCTGTGTGTCGATGCCGGTGACCACTCCCGCCGGGACCAGGACGCTGCGGCCGAACACCCAGACGCCGGTGTCGACGACCAGGTGCCGCATGTCGTGCGGGGCGGCCTCCCGGTCCACGTGCCCGATCGTGCCGTCGGTCGCGGCGACGGCGAAACCGGTCAGGTCCTGCCCCTCGGTGTGACCGCTGTCCGGCGCGTACGACCAGATTCTGTCGATGGTCACGCTGCTCCATCCTCCCTGGCGATGTGCGAATCGCCATACCGTCGGCGGACGCTTCGCGCCCGCCCCGTTCCACCCCAGCAATTACCCTCCTGTCGCAAGCGCATTCGGCGAACACGCCTGCTCCTGCGGGACTTCCGGCGGGCCGGCCCCGACGATGTTCGACCCAGGGTGCATGGAGGACGGTTTCCGGGGTAATCGCGGGTGCGCGGTGACATCCGAAGCCCGTCGAGGAAGGGAGGCACATGAGAAACGGCATTCGAGTCCGGAGAACGACCGGGACCCCCTCGCACCGCGGTCATCCCCAGAGGTGACCAGCCCAGGCCGTAGCACTTGTTGGAGGTATCCGTGCCCCTCGCCCAGAACCCGCTGTCCGTGGAAGTCGAACTGCCCCGGGAGGACGTGGCCCTGATCACGGTCGACGGCTACCTGGACGTCGACACCGCGACCGAGTTCCAGGCCCATCTGGCCAACCAACTCCACCACGGCCGACGGCACTTTCTGCTCGACCTCTCGTCCGTCCCCTTCATGGACTCGTCCGGGATGAACATCATCCTGCGGGTGTACCAGGAGACCCGTAAGACCGAGGGCAGCGTGCACGTCATCAGCCCGACGCCGGCTGTGCGGCGGATCCTCGACCTGACCGGCGTCAGCATCACGGTGCCGATATCGGAGAGTGTCGACGAGGCTCTGGCCCGTGTCGACGAAGGGCCGAGCGTCCCCGGGGAGCCGGGAGAACAGAGCGTCTGACGGTTCGGGTGCCCCCTCGGGTACGGCGTCGGCGAAAGACCGGCCCGGTGCCCCCGCTCCGCCCTGCCCGAACGACGGCTCACCCTTCGCACGCCGATGACAGGCGGTGGCAACCGCCGTTCCCCTGAACCGGATCGCTTGCACCGGAGCAGGTGTCGTACGAGGTCGGCGCATGGTTAGAGTTGTCGCCCGGCAAGTGTCACATCGCCGTCTCGTTGCCAGAAGCGGGCTCGGTCGACGCAACGCGGATGAGGAGAGAACCAGGTGCCGGAGCACGAAGCGGACGGACAGCTCGCCACGCCCAGCCATGAGGTGAGGGACTTCCTGCACCGCCGGCGTGAGCAGATCGCCCAGCGGTGGGCGGACGAGCCTTTGTTCCGCACCGTGTTCACCGTCTCGCGCGACGAGGCGGTGGAGGCGGGCAAGGCCGTCGTCGACGCGCTGGCCCAGGTGGCCGACTCGGAGCAGGTGGAGGATCCCGACGCCGCGGGATTCAGCGGGGTGCGCGAGCAGCTGGCCCGGATGGGGGTGGCCCGCTCCCGTGCCGGACTGTCCAACACCCAGGTCTCCAGCGAGCTGGCGGCCCTGCGCCCGCCCGCGGAGAATCTGCTGGCCGCCGATCTGGAGCAGGCGCCCCCCGAGCATCTGCGGGCGTGTTCGACCGCTCTGACGGTGCTGATGGGCACCCTGCGGCTGGTGGCGATGCAGACGGCACTGAGCGAGTGGCAGGCGCTCAGCGACCGGCAGCGACTGCAGCTGATGGAGGTGGCCACACCCGTCATCCGGCTGTGGGACGGCGTCGTGGCCGTGCCGCTCATCGGGACGCTCGACAGCGCCCGCAGCCAGATCGTGATGGAGACGCTGCTGAACGCCGTCGTCGAGCAGCACGCGCGGTTCGCGATCCTCGACATCACGGGGGTGCCGACGGTCGACTCGCTGGTGGCGCAGCACCTGATGAAGACGGTCGCCGCGGCGCGGCTCATGGGCGCCGAGTGCATCGTCTCGGGCATCCGCCCCGCCATCGCGCAGACCATCGTCCATCTCGGTCTCGACCTGGACGTGATCACCCGCGCGAGCCTCGCCGACGCGCTCGGGTACGCGCTGCACCAGCTCGGCGCGGACATCGTGAACCCGGGTGCGGGTCAGCGGTGAGCGACGCGTATCCCCGACCCGTGACCGGCCACGTGCCGGTCCTCCGGCTCGGCGACGTCCTGTTGGTCACGCTCCAGGGCGACCTGCACGACAGCACGGCGCAGCAGCTCCAGCAGGACCTCGCGGAGACCATCTCCCGTACCGGGGTACGCGGAGTCCTCATCGACATCTCCGGTGTGGAGATCGTCGACTCCTTCCTCGGCCGGGTGCTGGCCGAGATCGCCGCCCAGGCCAAACTGCTGGCGGCGCGCACCGTGGTGGCCGGCATGCGCCCGGCGGTCGCCATCACCCTGGTCGAACTGGGTCTGACGCTGCCGGGGCTGCGCACCGCACTCAGCACCGAGGCGGGCATGGAGCTCCTCTCGCAGCAGGCCCCGGTGCCCCGTCCCGGCAGCCCGCGTCAGGAGAGTCCGTGATGCACACCGCCGCGGGCGTGGAGGCCTGCTTGCCCATCCGGTCGGACATGGACCTGGTGTGGGTGCGACAGCATGTACGGCAGGCCGCTGCCCGGCTCGGCTTCGGCCTGGTGGACCAGACCAAGCTGATCACCGCGGCCAGCGAGCTGGCCCGCAACACCCTGGTGCACGGCGGTGGCGGACAGATGGAGGCGACGCAGGTCAGCACCGCGGGTGCGCAGGGGCTGCGGCTGTCCTTCAGCGACCAGGGACCGGGCATCGCCGACCTGGACCGGGCGCTGAGCGACGGCTACACCTCCGGCGGCGGTCTGGGGATGGGGCTGAGCGGCGCGCGGCGCCTGGTGCACGACTTCGACATCGACACCACGCCGGGCTCGGGCACCACGGTGCGGGTGACCTGCTGGGTGGGCCGGCCACCGCGTCCGCGCGAGGAGGTCTGATGCCGCGCGTGTGGGACGTGCCGGTGCGCGACTCGACCCGGGTGCGCGACGCGCGGGTCGCGGCGGAGGGCGCTGCCGCGCTGGCCGGGCTGGACGAGCGGCGTACGGCGGCCGCCGCGCTGGTCGCGACCGAGCTCGCCACGAATCTGCTGAAGCATGCCGACGGTGGTCAGGTGCTCATCGACGTCGTGGCCCCGCCCGTGCTGCGGGAGGGCCGTGAGGAGTCCCGGGTGGTGCAGATCGCCGCGATCGACCACGGCCCCGGCATCGCCGACGTGCCCGCGGCCCTGCGCGACGGTTTCTCCACGACCCGCTCCCTCGGCGCGGGCCTCGGCACGTGCCTGCGCCTGTCCGACGACTTCGCCCTGCACAGCGTCCCCGGCCGCGGCACGGTCGCGGTGGCCCGCGTGAGCGCGACGCCCCGGGGCGGTGCGGCTTCGGTGCGGTCCGAAGGCCGGGCCTGTGCCGGCGGGCAGTGGCCGGGCGGCGAGCCGCCGTTCGGCGCGGTGGCCTGCGGCGGTCTGACGGGCCACGCGGCGGTGCCGGGCCGTGCGCCGGGCATCGCGGGACGGGCCGAGGGGACCACGGGCGGTCCCGTGCCCACGCGCGGCCGCGTGCGGGAGATCGGGCAGGGGCCGTACGCAGCGCCGGGCTACGGCCTCCTGGACACCGGCACCACGGGAAGCCGGCCCGGCGCCCAGGCGGCACCGCTCCGCGGCCCTGCGGACGTCGGCACCCCGATGAGCGCCCCTTCCCGGACGGCACCGGCCCACGGCGTGGCAGACGCCGTCACGCCGGGCAGCCGGACCGATCCCCAGGCGGCGCCGGGCCACGACCCGGCAGACGCCGGTGCCTCCGGCAGACGGACCGGCCACCAGGCTCCGCCGCCCCACGACCCGGCGGACGCCGCGAGCACGGGCAAGAACCCGCAGTGGGACCGGCCGGACCAGCACTCGGCACCGACCCACGGCCTCTCGGACGCCGCGGTGACGGGCAGCGGCCCGAAGACGAACGCGCCGGAAGGCCACGCGGCATCGGCCCACGGCCTCCCGGCCCCCGGGGCGGCCCCGCAGAACCGTTCCTTGCCGGTTGCCGGGGTGCGGGCCGGCGGGGTGAACATCCCCTACGGCGGTGCCGAGTACTCGGGGGACGCCTGGGCGTGGGTCCGGGCCGGGGACCGGGTGACGTTGCTGCTGGCGGACGGGCTGGGGCACGGGCCGGAGGCCGCGCGGGCCTCGTCCGCCGCGGTCGCGGCGCTGCACCGGTGGGCCCACCTCTCCCCCGCCGAGTCGCTGCGGCGGCTGCACGACGCGCTGACGGGTACGCGGGGCGCGGCCGTCGCCCTGGCCCAGCTCGACCTGCCGTCCGGGCGGCTGCGGTTCGCCGGCATCGGGAACGTGGGGGCGCGGCTGCGCACCGGCGGCACCTGGCGCCCCCTGCTGTCGCGGCCCGGCATCGTCGGGGTCCACCGTCCCACGACCCTCCGCGAGGAGGAGGCCGACTGGACGGGCGACCCGCTGCTGATCCTGCACACCGACGGACTGCCCAGTCGCTGGACGCCTCCGTCCGACCCGGGTCTGCCCGCGGCCGACCCGGCCGTGACGGCCGCCGTGACGATACGTGACACCAGCAGTCCCGCCCGGCCGGTGCGGGACGACACCGCCGTGGCCGTGCTGACCTCGACCCCGCCGGAACGCCCATGATGCGCACTTGGCAGATCACCACCGTCACCGACGCGGCCCGCGCCCGCATCTCGCTCGCGCGTCTGGCCGCCGCTTACGGTGTGCCCACCGTCGAACGGACCCGGCTGGCCGCCGCCCTCAGCGCCCACCTGCGGCAGTGCCTCACCAAGGGCGGCACCTGGCGGCTGACCATGGACCTGGCGGGCTCCCCCGCCGAGGAGGGGCTGCTGCACGTCGTGGTGACCCCGTCGCCGGACGCGTGCGCGGCCGGGGAGCCGCTCTGGGAGGTCACGGTCCCCTGCCCCGAGACGGCCGAGGCCGCCGAGGACGGCACCGTCGCCGACGATCCCGCCGCCCTCTCCGAGGCGCTGCTCGGCGCCGACGAGGACACCGCCGTGGTGCTGGACAAGCTCACCGAGCAGGAGGATCTGGTCTCCTTCCACCGCGAGGAGCTGCACCAGACGAACCAGGGCGTCCTGGCGCTGCACGCCGAGCTGGACGCGGCCGGGCGGGCCCAGCGCGAGGCCTTCGCCGCCGAGCGCAGGGCCCGCAACGAGGCGGAGAGCGCCCGGCGCAGGCTGACGTTCCTCGCGGACGCGAGCGCCGTGCTGACGGCGTCGCTGAACCACGAGGAGATCGTGCGCCGGCTGCCGGACCTGCTGGTGCCGGAGTACGCGAGCACCGTCGACGTCTGGTTGTTCGACCACGAGGAGGACAAGCACCGGTCGGCGCCGCATCCCGCCGCGGCCGTGGTCGCGGCCCGCACCGGGCGGCCCCAGTACGCCGCCGACCATCCCGGCAACCTGCCCGGCGTCGACGACCAGCCGGCCTCGGCGCTGGATCCCGAGAGGCCGCTGCTGTGTGTGCCGCTGCCGACGCGACGGGCGCCGCTGGGCGTCCTGACCCTGTCGCCGCCCGGGGGGCGCTGGGATCCGGACGACGCGGTGATGCTGATCGAGCTGACCCGGCGGGCCAGCATCGCGATCGACAACGCCCGGCGCTTCGAGCACAACCGCGACATCGCCGAGACGCTCCAGCGCGCCCTGCTGACGGATCTTCCGGCCACGCCGGGCCTCAGCCTGGCCGCGCGGTATCTGCCGGCCACGCACGGGCTGAACATCGGCGGCGACTGGTACGACGCGTTCCCCCAGCGGGACGGCGGTCTCATCACCGTCATCGGCGACGTCACCGGGCACGGGCTGCACGCTGCCGTCATGATGAGCCAGCTGCGCACCGCCCTGCGGGCGTACGCCGTCGACGGCGACAGCCCGGGCCGGCTGCTCACCCGGCTGCACCGGTTCCTGCACCATCTCCAGCCGGATCTGTACGCCACCGCCGTCATCGCCCGGTTCCACCCGGACGAGCCCACGCTGACCTGGGCGGCGGCCGGGCATCCTCCACCGGTGCTGCGGCTGCCCGACGGCAGCGTGCGCACCCTCGACGCCAAGCCCGGCGCGATGCTCGGCATCCCGCTCACCCAGGAGATCGCCGACCACACGGAGGAACTGGAGCCCGGTTCGACCCTCGCGCTGTACACGGACGGGCTGGTGGAGCGGCGTGCGCAGGGCATAGACCCGGGCATCGACCGGCTGGCCTCGGCGCTCGGCGGGTTCCGTTCCGCGGAGCTGGACGCCGATCTGGAGGGTTCGGCGGACCGGCTCCTGCACCCGCTGCTGAGCGATTCCGAGCGGGACGACGACGTGTGTCTGCTGCTCTGTCACTTCCGGGGCGGCGTGGACTCCTGACGGCGGGTCCGGCCGGCCGGGTGTGCACGCGTTCTTCACTCCCGCCTGGTGCTTTTCGGCCACGGTGCGGGCATGGTGGTGATCGACGCGTTCGTCTGCCTGCCGCGTCCGACTGGCGCGCCGGCCGGACACACGGTGGGATCGAAAGGGTGCGAACCAGCGATCCAGGGGCAGTCGGAAGGCGTTCGAGGCAGACCGCCTGGAGCCGCAGAAAGGGATGAACACCGTGACACGACCCAGGATCCTGGTGGTTGGCGCAGGCTTCGCCGGCGTGGAGTGCGTCCGCCGTCTGGAACGGAAACTCTCCCCGGACGAGGCCGACGTCACATTGGTGACGCCGTTCGCCTACCAGCTCTACCTGCCGTTGCTCCCCCAGGTCGCCTCCGGCGTGCTGACGCCGCAGTCGATCGCCGTCTCCCTGCGGCGCAGCAAGAAGTACCGCACGCGGATCATTCCGGGCGGTGCCATCGGCGTGGACCTGAAGTCCAAGGTCTGCGTCATCCGCACCATCACCGACGAGATCGTCAACGAGCCGTACGACTACATCGTGCTGGCGCCCGGCAGCATCACCCGCACCTTCGACATCCCGGGGCTGACGGACCACGCGTTCGGGATGAAGACGCTCGCCGAGGCGGCGTACATCCGTGACCACGTCATCTCGCAGCTGGATTTGGCGGACGCGAGCCAGGACCCCGTGGAGCGGGCCTCGCGGCTGCAGTTCGTGGTGGTCGGCGGCGGTTACGCGGGCACCGAGACCGCGGCGTGCCTCCAGCGGCTGACGCACGCGGCGGTCAAGCGCTACCCGCGGCTGGACCCGGGTCTGATCAAGTGGCATCTGATCGACATCGCGCCGAAGCTGATGCCGGAGCTGGGCGAGAAGCTCGGCAGCAGCGCGCAGGAGATCCTGCGCCGGCGGGGTATCGACATCTCCCTGGGCACCTCCATCGCGAAGGCGGGCCCCGAGGAGGTCACCTTCACCGACGGGCGGGTGGTGCCGACCCGCACGCTCATCTGGACCGCCGGGGTCGTCGCCAGCCCGCTCATCGCCACGCTCGGCGCGGAGACGGTCAAGGGGCGGCTCGCGGTCGCCCCCGAGATGAACCTGCCGGGCAACGACGGGGTGTTCGCGCTCGGCGACTCGGCCGCCGTGCCCGACCTGGCCAAGGGGGACGGGGCCATGTGCCCGCCCACCGCGCAGCACGCGCTGCGGCAGGGCAAGCACGTCGCCGACAACGTCATCGCGTCGCTGCGGGGCCAGTCGATGAAGCCGTACGTCCACAAGGACCTCGGTCTCGTCGTCGACCTCGGCGGCACCGACGCGGTCTCCAAGCCGCTGGGCATCGAACTGCGCGGGCTGCCCGCCCAGGCCGTGGCCCGCGGCTACCACTGGTCGGCGCTGCGCACCAACGTGGCCAAGACGCGGGTGATGACGAACTGGCTGCTCAACGCGGTCGCCGGTGACGACTTCGTACGAACCGGCTTCCAGGCCCGCAAGGCCGCGCGCCTGAAGGACTTCGAGTACACCGACGCCTACCTGACGCCGGAACAGGTCCGGGAGCAGGTCGAGGGGTCCCGCCGCCCGGAGTGACCGGGCCGGGCGGGAGCTCGCGCTCGTGGCATGTCATGCTGAGATTCGGATCTTGGCGTGAGCAGGGAGAGAGTGCGGCGGCGTGAGGGCAGCGGCGGTGCGGGCACGGGTGCGGGACCGGATCGCGGCGTCCGACCCCGGACTGCTGCGTCTGACGGCCGGGTTGCGGACGGTCGGCGCGATCGCCCTCACCCTGGCCGTGCTCTCCCTGCTGCGGGTCGATGTGCACCTTCTGGTGGCGGGGGCCATGGCGGCGATGGTCGCCACCTTCGCCATCCGGGAGAAGCAGCCGGCCGCGCAGGCCGTGACGCTGGCGCTGGGGCTGCCGGTGGCCTTGGCCTCGGTGTCCCTGGGCGCGGTGCTCAACACGCGTCTCGTCGTCGGTGACGCCTTCTTCGTCGTCCTGATCTTCTGCGCGGTCTACGGCCGCCGGTTCGGCGACCGGGGCACCGCGCTCGGACTGATCGGCTTCCAGGTCTACTTCCTGTCCCTGTTCGTCGGCGCCACCGTTTCCACGCTGCCCGCGCTGTGCGGTGCCATGGCCCTGGCGTTCTGCTCCAGCGCCCTGATGCGCTTCGCGGTCGTGCCCGCGACGCCCACAGGTGTGCTGCTGCGGCTGCGCCTGGCCTTCCGCGCGCGGCTTGCCCAGCTGGTCGCCGCGCAGCTGGAACTCCTCGACGCTCCCGCGGACGCGATGGACAAGGCGCTGGAGTCCGTGCGTGAGGGCACCGCGCGGCTCCACGAGACGGCGATGATGATCCAGGGGCGGCTGGAGGAGGGCACCCCGGACGAGTCGGCGGCGCGGCTGGTGCAGCGCAGGATCGCGGACGCCGAGATCGCCGCCGAGCGGCTCGGCCTGCTGCTGCTGACCGCCCGCACCGCCGAACGGGCCGACACGCTGACCCTGCACCTGCCGGGCGCGCCCGCCCCGTCGGTCGCGGGGCCGGCTGTGCCGGACGAAGCGGGTGCCACGCTCCGCCGCGATCTGCAGGCGCTGCACGCCCTGGTGCTGCGGGCCGGCAGCGGCGACACGGGCACCGGGCTGGCCCATGTGCGCAACCGGCTCCTCGGCTACCGGGACGAGGAGAATCTGCCGCCCGCGTCGGCCGCCGTCCAGGACGTCTTCCGCGGGATCGGCGAGTCGGCCCGCGCGGTGCTCGGGCTGCGGATCGCGCTGGACGGCCCGCAGGACGAGTCGGACGACACCCCCGCGACGGCCCGCTCCCGCGAGGAACTGGACGCCGAGGACGCCGCGATCGACGGCGGCGGCGAGGAACCGGCGCAGGACGAGCAGACGGGGCTGCGGCGGCCCACCACCCGTGCGGCGGTGCAGGTCGCCGTCGGGTCCTCGCTGGCGATCATCGGCGGCGAGCTGCTGTCCACGCAGCGCTGGTACTGGGCGGTGCTGACGTGCTGGATCGTTTTCCTCAACACCGCCTCGACGGGCGAGATCCTGGTCAAGGGGTACCGGCGGCTGCTGGGCACGGTGTTCGGCGTGGTGGCCGGCATCGTCCTGGCGGGGCTGGTCGGCAGACACACCTGGACGGCGTTCGCCCTGGTCATGGTGCTGATCTTCGCCATGTTCTACACGGCGCCGCTGTCGTACACCCTGATGTCGTTCTTCGTCACCGCGATGCTGGGGCTGTTGTACACGCTGCTGCACACCTACAGCCTCGACGTGCTCGTGCTGCGGATCGAGGAGACGGCGCTCGGCGCGGCCTGCGGGGTGGTCGCGGCTGCCCTGGTCCTGCCGGTGCGGACGGACCGCCGTACGAACGAGTTGCTCGGCACCGTGCTGGAGCGGCTGGCCGAGGTCACCGAGGCCGCGGTCGGCCAGCTCAGTGGCGGACCGGCGGAGGAGCTGCTGGACAAGGCGCGCGACCTGGACCAGGCGCTGGCCGATCTGCGGGCCGCGACGCAGCCGCTGATCCACCCGGTCACGCCGTTGCGGACCCGGCGCCACACGGCCCGTTACGTGGTGGCGCTGCTGGAGACGTGCGCGTACCACGCGCGGACGCTGGCGGCGACCGCCGAGCTGCTGCCCACGCATCCCTCGATCGCGGCGGATCCGCGACTGCGGGGGGCCGCCGGGCGCACAGTGCGCAACATCGAGTCCATCGCGGCCCGGGTGGCCGACGAGCACGCGGGCGCGCAGGTGGAGACCGGGCCGAGCATCGCCTCCCTGCTGGGGTCCGACGCCGGCACGCCGCGCTACGGCCGGATCACCGACCGTGTGCTGCGGCATCTGGAGCGGCTGGACGAGGCGGTGGTGGGCCTCGCCCGGCCGCTGGGCGTGCCGGTGACGGCGCCCAAGGGGTGAGAGCCGCCCGAGGGCCGAGAGCCGCTGCCCGTCAGAAGTCCGTGGGCAGCCCGCTCACCTCGGCGATGCCCCGCAGTTCCTCGGTCTGCTTGTGCCGGTCCCGGATGTAGTCGGCTATCTCGCCGAGTCGGATCGGGTCGGACGCGGTGGTGGCGTCCGTGACGATCCGGACCGGGCCGGTGTCGTCGACGTGGAGTTCGACCACTTCGTTGTCCAGGCGGCCGGTGACGGCGGTGGCGATGACGAGGGCCACCTCGTCACGGACCTCCTGGGGGAGTTCGTCGTCGGGCCCGGAGTCGAGCGCGAAGTCGAGGCTGGACAGGCGTTCCTCTTCGATCGCCTCGAGGACCGGTTCCACCGCGCGCATCAGTAGCCGGTAGTCCTCCGTGTCCATCCGGATGCGCAGGAGGTCCAAGTACACGTCCACGGGCCGGCCGTCGCCATGCGGAATCTCGGAATCGCTCATTCGCATCGTGTTCCCCACGAGACGCGGCTCAGACGCGTCGCCACCGGGCCATGGCGAAGGAGAACACTCCGAAGAGCACCAGCCCGGCGGCGACGCAGACCAGCAGCCAGGGGCCGAGCGGGGTGTCGGCGAAGGAGCGCAGGGTGTCGTCCAGGCCCTTGGTCCGGTCGGGTTCGTAGTCGATGGCGGCGCGGACGGCGAAGACGCCGGCCACCGCGAAGACCAGGCCGCGGGCCGCGCCGCCGGCCACGCCGGTGACGTCCACCAGCTGCCGCGTGCGGCGGCTCATCTGCCCCAGCCGGAGCTTGTCGTGGTACTTGCGCAGCACCGCGCGTACGGCGATCCAGCCGCCGGCCACGACGATCGCTATCCCGACGGCTCCGACCAGCCACTGCCCGGCGGGGATCTCCAAGACCCTGGCCGTGGCGTCCCGGGACTGCTGGTCACTGGATCCGCCGCTCTGGTGGCGGCTGATCGCGAAGGACAGCACCGAGTAGGCGACGAAGACGTAGAACGCGAAGCGGGCCGTCGCCATCAGCCGCTTGCGGGGGCTGCGGCCGTCCTTGCCGACCGAGCCGAAGAGCGCTTCGGACAGCCGCCACAGGGCCATGCCGACCAGTCCGATGCCCAGCGCCCACAGCAGCACCGCGCCGAACGGCTTCTGTGCCAGTTCCTGGAGCGCTCCCCCGCGGTCGGCCTGCCGGCCGGTGTCGCCGAAGGCGATCTGCAGGGCCAGCGCTCCGACGAGCAGATAGATCACGCCCCGGGCGGCGAAGCCCGCCCGCGCCGCCCCCTCGGTGACCGAACCCCGCGCCATCCGCCGGGCCCGGAACCGACCGCTCTGTGCCATCGCACTCGTGTTCATGTCGACCTCCCGGGAGTCCGGATGCCCCGGGTCGGCGTCCACACACCCGGCGCAGTCCCCGGACCAGGGGGTTCCGGTTCCGGGCCGGGTGCTGTTTCCACAGCGGTACGGCGGCGCCCCTTCCGTAACGGACTCAAAACCGCCGGAACCTCGCTCCCCGGCCGGCGCGGCCGAGGGCGTGCAGGTGCTCCAAGGCGTCCAGGACCACCGTGCGGTCGTGCCAGGCGAGCCAGCGGCCCGCCTGGCCGCCGACGGTGTCGAGGGCCTTGGTCTGTGCCGCCGTCAGTCCGTGCAGAGGCCGGTCCATATGAGCCGAGACCATGCCGACGCACAGCCCGGACGCGGTCGTCAGGGGCACGCTCAGGACGGCACCGCGGCTGCCGGAACCGGACCGGTGCGCCTGTCTGAAGGTCCGGTCCGGCCCGCGGACGCGGGCCCGGGCCCGCAGGTCGCGCACCTCGGCGCGCGAGCGCTCCAGCTCGCCGTCGCCGTCGGCGGCCGCCGCCCGCCCTGCTGTGGACATGAGACTCCCCGGGGTGTCGGTGGCATGACGCGAACGGGCCCGGCCGCGGCTTCCGCCGTCGGCCGGGCCCTCGTTCCGCCTCGTCTTTCCCGTCGCGTCAGCGGCACACGCGGATCAGGCTGGCTCCCTGGCAGGCATGCGCTGTCCGGTGGTCGCCGCAGCGGGTTCGCGGACCGGTGCGGGTGCGGCCGCGAGCCACTGGTGGGCGGCTTCCAGGGCGCGCTTGACGTCCCGGGTGCCGGTGGACACGCACAACGTGTACGCCAGGTCGCGTGCCCTGGGGTTCAGCTCCGCCGGTCCGCGGACGGCCTCGGCGGCGGCCAGGGCCTCGTACTCGTCGACGAGTCGGCGCAGCACGACGGGATGGGGCCTCAGCATGGTCGTTTCGCTCCTCGTGGGGTCGGATGGTCAGGCCGTGGTGGAGGGGCCGCCGCTCCCCCGGGTGCCCGTCCGCTGCCCCATGACCTCGTCGCGCACACGGGCGCAGCTGCGGCTGATGAGGCGGGAGACGTGCATCTGGGAGATGCCGAGGTGGTCGGCGATACGGCTCTGGGTCATGTCCTCGAAGAAGCGCATGTAGAGGATGGCCCGTTCGCGTTCCGGCAGCCGGCGCAGGCCTTCCTTGGCGGACTCGCGGTCCACGACGACGTCGTAGGACGAGTCGGCCGCGCCGAGGGTGTCCGCGAGGCTGTAGCCGTCGTCGTCGGCCGAGAGCTCGGCGTCCAGCGACAGGGTGCTGAAGCTGTCCAGGGCCTCGAGCCCGGCGTTGACCTCTTCCTCGGTCAGGCCGGTGTGGGTGGCGATGTCCGCCACGGAGGGCTCGGGGCTGCCCGGGTTCTGGGTGAGTTCGCGGCGGGCCACCCGCACCTTGTTGCGCAGTTCCTGCACACGGCGGGGGACTCGCAGGGCCCACATGCGGTCCCGGAAGTGCCGCTTGACCTCACCGGTGATGGTGGGGACGGCGTAACTTTCGAAGGCACCCCGGCTCGGGTCGAACCGGTCGATGGCCTTGACCAGGCCCAGTGCGGCGACCTGCCGCAGGTCCTCGATCGACTCTCCGCGGTCGCGGAAGCGGCCGGCGATGCGGTGGGCCATGGGCAGCCACAGGGTGACCAGTTCGTCGCGGACGGCCTCCCGCTCGGGACCCTCCTCCAGCTCCGCCATCCGGGTGAAGAGGGCGGCGGTGTCGGGGGCGTCGTCGTGACGCCGCCGGGAAGCGGTGGTCGTCGTTTCGGGCGTGCCGGGACGATGGGTGGGCGTTTCGATGAGCATGCGGATTCGCTCCTGAACGGTGGTTTCAGGGACTGACCGCGGGAAGGTCGCTGCCCGGATACGCCTGGAGGGCCTCCGGGGCAGCCATACCGCTCCCGCTGGCGCGCCTCCGGTCCGAAGCACGAAATTGCGTCTGCCCTGCCCCCGGTGGAACAAACTCCGCTTTGCTGAGCAATCTTTCGGGCGCCGCTCACGGGCGTTCAGGACAGGGGTACGACGGCGGTGATGCACTTGCCCCCGGCGGGCAGGTCCGACACACGGACGTCGCGGGCGAGCCGGCAGACGATGGGCCAGCCGTGGCCGCCGTGCCGCAGTCGCCCGTGCGGGTCGGTGCGGGGCGCCGTCACGGGCAGCGCGTCACTGCGGTCGCTCACCGAGACGCGTACGCCGGGGCCGTCGATGTCGACCTGGAAGTCGGTGACGCCGCCGCCGTGCAGGATCGCGTTGGTCGTCAGCTCCGAGACGACGAGCAGCGCGTCGGACAGGGCGTTGCTGTCGCACGGGGTGTGGGTGGCCCGGCAGCGCTCGGCCACGGCTCGCTCCACCGCCCGGCGCGCCTCGGCGGGTTTGGACGGCCGGGCGCGGTGGGCGCCGGGCGGCTCGAACACTGATTCGATCACGTGCTCCTCGCACATTCTGAAGCTCCCTGTCAGCACAGACGGTTGCCGGGTCCGGACCGCGTTCGGTGGCGTCCGAGGGGACTGCCCGGGCCCGCGGACCCGCTGCTTCCTTCGACCTGCCGCGGCGTTTCGGGGCGCGCACCGCGCGAGCGCCGCGGTCGTACTCTTCGGCTCACCTCTCCCCGCACCTGCAAACCTCCGGTGCGCCCGGAAGGCCCGAAAACACCTCGAACGGCCGGGAGGCGGTGCCATCTCCGCGCGCTGGGCGGGTACGCGGTGTGCATGACTGATGTGGTGGATTCCGACGAGTTGCTGCGGCGCATCCAGCGGGCGAGGGAGTGCGCGGTGCAGGAGGAACAAGCGTGGCGGACCAGGAGCGAGGAGCTGGACGCGACCGACCCGCAAGGGGCCCGGGACGCGACCGTGCGGCGGATGTCCTACGAGGCGGTGCTGCGGGTGCTTGACGAGATCGTGAGTCCGGGCAAACACGCCCCGGAGGGCTGACCGGGCGCGGCCGGTGCAGGGTGCGGGCCGGGCCGGATTGCGCGGGCACACGCCGGGAACCCGGTGCACATGACAGTCGACCACACGCGGGCACCGGTCCTGGAAGCCCTGGACGAGTACCGGCGCAAGGGGCACCTGTCGTTCACCCCGCCCGGGCACAAGCAGGCCCGCGGCACGGATCCGGCGGTCCGGGAGATCCTCGGTGACGCGGCGTTCCACGGGGACGTGCTGGCCTCGGGCGGTCTGGACGACCGGCTCACCCGGGGCCGGGTGCTGCAACGGGCCCAGGAGCTGATGGCGGACGCGGTGCACGCCGAGCACACGTTCTTCAGCACCTGCGGCAGTTCCCTGTCGGTGAAGGCCGCGATGCTGTCGGTCGCGGGGCCGCACGAGAAGCTGCTGATCGGGCGCGACGCCCACAAGTCGGTGGTGGCGGGGCTGATCATCTCCGGTGTCGAGCCCGTCTGGGTCGAACCCCGATGGGACGCCGAGCGCAACCTCGCCCATCCCCCGTCCGCCGAGGAGTTCGACCGGGCTTTCGACGCGCATCCGGACACGCGCGGCGCGCTGGTCACGAGTCCCACGCCGTACGGCGGCTGCGCGGACCTGCGGGCGATCGCCGACGTCTGCCACCGCCGCTCACGGCCGCTGATCGTCGACGAGGCATGGGGTGCGCATCTGCCGTTCCACCCCGATCTGCCGTCCTGGGCGATGGACGCGGGCGCGGACATCTGCGTGACCAGCATCCACAAGATGGGCAGCGGTCTGGAGCAGGGATCGGTCTTCCATCTCCAGGGCGATCTGGTGCCGCCTGAGCTGCTGGGGATGCGCGCGGATCTGCTGGGGACCACCAGCCCCTCGGTACTGATCTTCGCGGGCCTGGACGGCTGGCGGCGGCAGATGGCCCTGCACGGCGAGAAACTGATGGGCGGTGCGCTGGACCTCGCTGCCGACGTCCGGGCCGCCATCGAGGAGATCGACGGACTGCACGTCAACGACCGGGACGACTTCTGCGGCCCGGGCCTGTCCGACGACCTCGACCCGCTGCCCGGCGTCATCGACCTCACCGGACTGGGGATCACCGGCTTCCAGGCGGCGGACTGGCTGCGGGAGCACCGGCACATCGACGCGCATCTGGTGGACCACCGCCGGATCGGCGCGCAGATCACCCATGGCGACGACCGGGAGACCACCGGGCAGTTGCTGGAGGCGCTGCGGGACCTCGCGCGGGCCGCCCCGGACCTGCCCCGGGCGCCGCGCGTGGAGGTGCCGTCGCCGACAGAGCTGCGGATGGAGCAGGCGGTACTGCCCCGTGACGCGTTCTTCGGCCCGGCCGAGACCGTGCCGGTGGCCGAGGCGGCCGGGCGGATCGCGGCCGAGATGATCACGCCGTATCCTCCCGGCATCCCCGCGGTCCTTCCCGGTGAGCGCCTGACCGAGCCGGTGCTGGCGTATCTGCGGACGGGGCTGGACGCGGGCATGCATCTGCCCGACCCCGAGGATCCCGGGCTGGAGAAGGTCCGGGTGCTCGACGAGAGCCGGCGGTGACCCATCGAAAAGTGAAACAGGTCACGCAACCCGGTTTCGAGTGGCGCGCACACCCCCTGGATGGTTTACCGTTCATCCATACGTGGTGACGGAGTGGACCCCTCGTCCTCCGCATCACCGCTTGCTGCCCTGGCTGGTCTCCCCGTCCAGCCAGGGCTTCTTCATGCCCGGGCGACCGGTGGGAAGAAGTCTCCTACGCCGAGGTGCCCACGGGTCCGGCAGCCGCTGAAATGGGCATAGGGACAGCACCGCAGTCGACCGCCCGGCGAGGAGCTCCGCATGACCAAAGCGATCAAACTCCTGACCGCCCTGCCTCCGCCCCAGCGGCAGCGTCTGATGACGCTCGCCCGGGAGGTGTCCTTCCCCGAGGACGCCCGGATCTTCGAGGCGGACGGCCCGGCCGACCGCTTCTGGGTCATCCGCTCCGGCGCCGTCTCCCTCGACCAGCAGGTGAACTCTTTGCAGCGGGTGACCGTGGCCAGCCTCGGCGCGGGCGACCTGCTCGGCTGGTCCTGGCTGTTCCCGCCGTACACCTGGGACTTCGGCGCGGTGGCGTTCAGCCCGGTGCGGGCCTACGAGTTCGACGCGCGGGCCGTGCTGGGGCTGTGCGAGGAGGACCCGGAGCTGGGGATGATGCTGGTGCGCAACGTCGCCGAGGTGCTCGCCCACCGGCTGGAGATGACCCGGGGCAAGCTGATGGAGCAGTACACACTGCACCGGCGCGGAGCCCTGTGAGACGTCAGACGCGGTAGCGCCGCAGTGCCGGTACGGCGGCGGCCAGGACCAGCATCACGGCGACGACCAGCAGTCCGCCGCCCACGACGGCGGTGCGGGGGCCGACGGCGGAGCCCGCGGTGCCGTGCAGCACGTCGGCCAGGCGCGGGCCGCCCGCCACGACGACGGTGAAGACGCCCTGCATGCGCCCGCGCATCTCGTCGGTGGCGGCGGACAGCAGGATCGCCCCGCGGAAGACCATGGAGACCATGTCGGCCACCCCGGCGAGGGCGAGGAACGCCACCGCGACCCAGAGGTTGCGGCTCAGCCCGAAGCCCGTGATGGCCACGCCCCAGGCGACCACCGCCCCGATGACCATCCAGCCGTGCCGCCGGGCCCGGGAGAAGGTGCCGGAGAACAGGCCGCCGAGCACGGCGCCGATGGGGATCGCCGCGAACAGCAGGCCCAGCGCGAGCCCTTCGCCGTACGGGGCGTAGGTCTGGGAGGCGAGCTGCGGGAACAGGGCGCGGGGCATGCCGAGGACCATGGCGACGATGTCCGCGAGGAAGGACAGCAGCAGCACGGTGTGCCCGGAGACGTAGCGGAAACCGGCGGCGATCTCCTTCACGCCGGCCCGCCGCACCGCCGTGCCGGCCAGGGGCGGCAGTGAGGGCAGCCGGTACACCGCCCACACCGTCACACACAGGGCCAGCGCGTCGACGAGGTACAGCTCGGGCAGGCCGATGACGGGGATGAGGGCGCCCGCGAGCAGGGGGCCGGCCACCTGCCCGGTCTGCATCACCGTCGAGCCGAGGGCGCCCGCGGCGGGCAGTTCGTCCTCGGGGACCAGCCGGGCGATGGAGGCGTTGCGGGCCGGTGCGTTCAGACCCCAGAAGGCCTGCTGCACCGCGAGCAGCAGCATGAGCGCCGCCACCGACTCCAGGCCGGCGAAGGCCTGGAGCCAGAACAGCAGCGAGGTGACGGCGATACCGGTGTTGGTGATCAGCAGCAGCCTGCGCCGGTCCATGGTGTCGGCGATCGCCCCGCCCCACAGCGCGAACACGATCAGGGGCACGAGGCCGGCCAGGCTCGCGGCGCCCACCCAGGCAGAGGAGCCGGTGATGTCGTAGATCTGCTTGGGCACGGCGACGGCGGTGAGCTGGCTGCCGACGGCCGTGACGATGGTCGAGCCCCACAGCCGCCGGTAGGCGGGACGGCGCAGGGGGCGGGTATCCATGGCCCAGCGCCGCCGGCCGCGCCGCCGGGGCGCCCCCGGCCCGGGCTCCCGCTCTTCGGTCGTGCTCTCGCTCGTGTCCACGCGCCGCTTCCTCGATGCTCGCTACATCTTTCGGGCGGGGATCACTATCGCACCAGCCGCCGTTCGCTCGGCGGCCGGTCTCAGCTTCCGGTGATGAGCACGGCACCGAGCACGATCATGGTGGCGGCGACCAGGCCGTCCAGGACGCGCCAGGCCGCGGGCTCGGCGAGGAACCGGCCGAGTGTCCGGGCGCCGAAACCGAGGGCGGTGAACCAGCACAGGCTGGCCAGCACCGCCCCGAGGCCGAACGTCCAGCGCAGTGCGCCGTGGTCGGCGGCGACGGAGCCCAGCAGGAAGACCGTGTCGAGGTAGACGTGCGGGTTGAGCCAGGTCATCGCCAGGCAGGTGAGCACGGCCCGGCGCACCGATCCGGTCGCCTCCCCCTCCGTCCGCAGCGCGTCGCCGCCGGGCCGGAACACCCGGCGGGCGGCCAGGGCTCCGTAGCCCAGCAGGAACGCGCCGCCGATCCAGCCGACCGCCGTCAGCGCGCCCGGCCACTTCACCACCACCGCGCCGACCCCGCCGACCCCGAGCGCGATGAGCGCCGCGTCCGACAGGGCGCAGATGGCGACCACGGCGAGAACGGCCTGGCGGCGGATGCCCTGGCGCAGGACGAAGGCGTTCTGGGCGCCGATGGCGACGATGAGGGACAGTCCGGTGCCGAAACCGGCGGCGCCGACGGTGAAGGTGCTGGTCATGGCGTCGACGCTACGGGCGCCTCCCATCAGGGTCCAGCTAAGGATTCTTACGTATCATTAGCGCGCGTGATGATGACCGATCTGCCGCTGGACCAGGTGCGGACCCTGCTCGCCGTCGTGGACGAGGGCACGTTCGACGCGGCGGCGGCCGCGCTGCATGTGACGCCGTCGGCGATCAGCCAGCGGGTGAAGGCCCTTGAGCAGCGCACGGGGCGGGTCCTGCTGCTGCGGACCAAGCCGGTGCGGCCGACGGAGTCGGGCGAGGTGCTGGTCCGGCTGGCCCGCCAGGTGGCGCGGCTGGAGCACGACGCCTACGCGGAGCTCGGGCTGAGCGGCGAAGGGGAGCCGATCCGGGTGTCGGTCGCGGTGAACGCGGACTCACTGGCCACCTGGTTCCTGCCCGTGCTCTCGCGCGTGCCGCAGGAGCTGAGGCTCTGCTTCGAGCTGCGCCGCGAGGACGAGGACCACACGGCGGCACTGTTGCGGGAGGGCGTGGTGATGGCCGCGGTGACGTCCTCGCCGGACCCCGTGCCGGGCTGCTCCGTGCGCTCGCTCGGGCGGATGCGCTACCTCCCCGTGGCCGCGCCGGACTTCGCCGCCCGCCATCTCGCTGGGCCCCTGGCACAGGCACTCACGGAAGTGCCCGTGGTGGTCTTCGACCGGCGGGACGATTTCCAGGACGGATTCGTCCGTGGGCTCACCAGGGGGCGCAGTGGCGCGAGCGCGCTGCGGCATTACGTGCCGACGTCGGAGGGTTTCGTCGAGGCCGTCGCCGCCGGGCTGGGCTGGGGCCTGGTGCCGGAGGCCCAGGCGGACCCCCTGCTGCGCGCCGGCCGGCTCGTCGGCATCGCCCCGGGCCGCACGGTCGACGTGCCGCTGTACTGGCAGCAGTGGAAGCTCGACTCGCCGGCGCTGGCGCAGGTGGCACGGACGGTGACGCGGACCGCGGCGGCAGCGCTGCGCGCCTGACACCTCAGGCCCTGATGCCCTCCAGCCGGGCCGCCGCGCTGTCCAGCAGCATCTCCAGGGCCGTCGGATAGGCGCTGGTGAGCATGCGGGTGGCGAGCAGGGGCGCCGCCTCGGCGATGCGGGGATGGGTGGTGGCGGGCAAGTGGGCGTACGTCGAGCGCCACATGTCCTCGTCGGCGTGCAGCGAGTCGCTGGGCAGCGCCAGTGAGGCGGCGTCCAGCGCGGCGAAGGCAAGGGTCTGGTCGATGAAGGCGTGGTAGATGCGCACGGTGTCGGCAAGCGGGAAACCGGCCGTGCGCAGGACGTCCAGGACGGCCTCGTCGGCGGCCAGCTCGTGGGCCCGGCCCGTGACCCGGTTCGTGGTCAGCAGGGCGGCCTGGGGATGGGCGAGATAGGCGGCGTGGATGCGCAGCCCGAAGGACCGCAGGTCCGCCCGCCACTCCCCCGTGGCCCGCCAGCCCTCCAGCGCCTGGCCGATGAGCGCGTCGCCGATGGCGAGGGTCAGGTCGTCCATGCCCCGGAAGTACCGGTAGAGCGTGCTCGGGTCGGCGTCCAGGGCGAGGCCCAGCCGGCGGGCGGTCAGTCCCGCGCTGCCGTGTTCGCGCAGCATGCGCAGCGCGGTCTCGACGATCAGTTCCTCGGACAGCACGGTGCCGCTCTTGGTGGGCCTGCGCCGGCGGCGCTTCTCCTCGGGCACCACGGGCTTGGGCACAGCGGAATCCTTCCTCGATGTCCGGCCGGGGGGCGACGGCGCCTCCCCTTATGCCAACGCCATTGACCTTACGACACTCGGCGGCGTTGTATCTCCCCCAAGGACGTGTCACGTTCTTCGCAAATAGGGAGTTTCTGTCATGCGTGTACTGCTCGTGGGTGCCGGTGGTGTGGGCGGGGCGATCACCCGGATCGCGGCCCGGCGGCCGTTCTTCGGAGCCATGGTGGTGGCCGACTACGACCCGGACCGGGCCGAGGCGGCGGTCGCCGCGCTGGGCGGTGACGCGCGGTTCACCGCCGAGCAGGTGGACGCGGGTGACGAGGCGGCCGTGGCCGGCCTGCTCACCCGGCACCGCTGCGACGTCCTCCTCAACGCCACCGACCCCCGCTTCGTGATGCCTCTGTTCCGTGCGGCCCGGGCCGCCGGCGCCACCTACCTCGACATGGCGATGTCGCTGTCCCGCCCGCACGCCGAGCGGCCGTACGAGGAGTGCGGGGTCAAACTTGGCGACGAGCAGTTCGCGCAGGCGGCCGACTGGGAGAAGGAGGGGCTGCTGGCCCTCGTCGGCATGGGCGTGGAGCCGGGCCTGTCGGATGTCTTCGCGCGGTACGCCGCCGACGAACTCTTCGACGAGATCGAGGAGATCGGCATCCGCGACGGTGCGAACCTGACCGTCGACGGCTATGACTTCGCGCCCTCGTTCAGCATCTGGACCACCATCGAGGAGTGCCTCAATCCGCCGGTCGTCTACGAGAGCGGCAAGGGCTGGTTCACCACCGAGCCCTTCAGTGAGCCCGAGGTCTTCGACTTTCCCGAGGGCATCGGCCCGGTCGAGTGCGTCAACGTGGAGCACGAGGAGGTGCTGCTCGTCCCGCGCTGGGTGAACGCCCGCCGGGTGACCTTCAAGTACGGCCTGGGCCGGGAGTTCGTCGAGACGCTGAAGACGCTGCACCTGCTGGGCCTGGACCGCACCGACCCGGTGACCGTGCCCGGGCCGGACGGTCCGGTGGCGGTCTCGCCCCGGGACGTGGTCGCCGCGTGCCTGCCCGACCCGGCGACGCTGGGCGAGCGGATGCACGGCAAGACGTGTGCGGGCACCTGGGTGCGGGGTGTGAAGGACGGCGAGCCGCGTGAGGTGTACCTGTACCACGTGGTCGACAACCAGTGGTCCATGACGGAGTACGGGGCGCAGGCCGTGGTGTGGCAGACGGCGATCAATCCCGTCGTCGCACTCGAACTCCTCGCCACGGGCGCCTGGTCCGGTGCGGGTGTGCTCGGCCCGGAAGCCTTCCCGGCCCGGCCCTTCCTGGACCTGCTGTCGGACTACGGTTCCCCGTGGGGAATGCGGGAGGTGTGAACGACTGTCCGGGAAGGCCCTGTTTCACCACGCATCGACAGGTGACCCGAAGAGGGGTAAGCCTCCGAAAGAGCACGTTTCTACTGCGATGCAGGTGACTTCGATGGACAACTGGCGAGACCACGCTGCCTGTCGGCACGAGGACCCCGAGCTCTTCTTCCCGATCGGCACCTCCGGCCCGGCTCTGATGCAGACCGAACAGGCCAAGGCGGTGTGCCGGCGGCGCTGCCCTGTGCAGGAGCAGTGTCTGGAATGGGCGCTGGACACGGGGCAGGCCATCGGCGTGTGGGGCGGAACGAGCGAGAACGAACGGCGTGCCCTGAAGCGCCGCGCGGCGGCCCGGCGCCGCGCCGGCTGACGCCTCCGCCACCCCTGGGGGTCTAGCTGCGCCGCAGCGGCCCCCAGGGGTTCTCCTGCCGGGCCACCTCGGCCTTCGCCTCGTCGATCACCTGCTGGTCGATCCAGCACATCGGCCGGACGTCGGTGACCAGTGGTTCGTTGTCGGGGCCGCGGGCGGCCTCCTGACCGGCGAGCACCCAGGGGTGCACGCCCGGCCCCTTGTCGTGCGGCAGATGGGCGTAGTCGTGCAGCCGACGGGCCACCCACACCCGGACCGGTCGGTCCTCCCACCACGCCTCGACTCCGAGCGGGTTGGCGGACAGGCCCGGCAGGGACACGCCGGTCAGGTCGTCGGTGCTGGACGCCTTGCGGAGATCGATCTCCGGACCACGCGACCAGCGGACGTACAGACCCCGGTGCCGTTCCACGAACTCGGCGAGTTCGTCGAGCGTGCGCACGACCGGCAGATCGTCCGATGCACGCATGTCATGACCTCCTTCCTCGACGCTGCCAGGCGGACGGAGTACCCGCCCGGCACGAGCGGAACCGGCCGTTCGGCACCGGGCGGTGCCGGGCCCCGGCCGGCGTTAGGCTCGCGGCACACCCGTACCACCGCGGAAGAGGAGCCGAACATGAGCGTGCGTGTGCGCCGTGTCCACGACCCTGCCGAGCCGGAGGACGGGGTGCGGGTCCTGGTCGACCGGTTGTGGCCGCGCGGACTGACGAAGGAGGCGGCGCGGGTGGACGAGTGGCCGAAGGCCCTCACCCCGTCGACGGAGCTGCGGCGCTGGTACCACGCGGGCGAGGGCTCGTACGAGGAGTTCGCCGAGCGGTACGAGGCGGAGCTCGCCGCCGAGGAGGCTGCCGAGGCCCTCGACGACGTGCGTGAGCTGGCCCGCAAGGGGGACGTGACGCTGTTGACCGCGTCCAAGACGCCGCAGGAGAGCCACGCGACGGTGCTGGCCCGCCTCCTCCGAGGCTGAGGGGACGGGCCGTCCGGCGAGGTCAGGCGGTCTGCTTGGCCGCTGCCCGGCCCGCCGCCCGCCCCGAGAAGAGACAGCCGCCGAGGAAGGTGCCCTCCAGCGCGTTGTAGCCGTGGACCCCGCCGCCGCCGAAGCCGGCGACCTCACCGGCCGCGTAGAGCCCCTCGACCGGCTTGCCGTCCATCCCGAGCGCGCGGGAGTCGAGGTCGGTCTGGATGCCGCCGAGGGTCTTGCGGGTGAGGATGTGCAGCTTGACGCCGATCAGCGGGCCGGCCGCCGGGTCGAGAACGCGGTGCGGGGTGGCGACCCTGCCCAGCCGGTCGCCGATGTAGCGGCGGGCGTTGCGGATGCCCTGCACCTGGGCGTCCTTCGCGTAGGGGTTGGCGATCTGCAGGTCGCGGGCCTCGATCTGGCGCTTGATCCCGGCCGCGTCGAGGAGCGGCTTGTCGGTGAGCTCGTTCATCTTCGCGACGAGCTGTTCGACGCTCGACGCGGTCACGAAGTCGGCCCCCTTGCGCAGGAACGCCTCGACCGGTCCGGGCGCGCCCTTGCCGAGGATGCGTTCCTTCAGGAATCCGGCCCGGTCCTTGGCCGTGATGTCGGGGTTCTGCTCGGACCCCGACAGCGCGAACTCCTTCTCGATGATCTTCTGCGTGAGGATGAACCAGGAGTGGTCGTACCCGGCGATGTCCTCGGTGGTGCGCAGGTGCTTGAGGGTGCCGAGGGTGTCGTAGCCGGGCAGGCACGGTCCGGGCAGGCGGCGGCCGAGGGCGTCGAACCACAGGGAGGACGGCCCGGGCAGGATGCGGATGCCGTGGCCGGGCCAGATCGGGTCCCAGTTCTGAAGGCCTTCGGTGTAGTGCCACATGCGGTCGCGGTTGACCAGCCGGACGCCCGCCTCGGCGCTGATGTCGAGCATCCGCCCGTCGACGTAGGCGGGGACGCCGGTGACCATCTCGCGGGGCGGGGTGCCGAGGCGTTCGGGCCAGTAGCGGCGGACGATGTCGTGGTTCGCGCCGATGCCGCCGCTGGTGACGATGACGGCCTGGGCGGTGAGTTCGAACTCGCCGACGGCGTCGCGGCTGGAGGCGACGCCGCGGGGTGCGGGGTCCTCGGCCAGGACCGTGCCGCGTACGCCCCGGGCGGTGCCGCCCTCGACGACGAGGGCGTCGACACGGTGGCGGTGGTGGAAGGTGAGCAGGCCGTCGCGGGCGGCCTGCCTGGCGTACCGGACGAACGGTTCGACGACGCCGGTGCCGGTGCCCCAGGCGACGTGGAAGCGGGGCACGGTGTTGCCGTGCCCGTGTGCCGTGAGGTCGCCGCGCTCGGCCCAGCCGACGGTCGGCAGGAACGTGATGCCGTGCCCGTCGAGCCAGGACCGCTTCTCCCCGGCGGCGAACTCGACGTAGGCACGCGCCCAGCGCACGGCCCAGGAGTCCTCGTCCTCCAGCCGGTCGAAGCCCGCGCTGCCGCGCCAGTCGTTCCAGGCGAGGTCGAAGGAGTCCTTGATGCCCAGGCGCCGCTGCTCCGGCGAGCCGACGAGGAACAGCCCGCCGAAGCTCCAGAAGGCCTGGCCGCCGAGGTTGCCCGCGTTCTCCTGGTCGACGAGGGCGACCCGCCGGCCCCTGCTGGTCAGTTCGTGCGCGGCGACCAGGCCGGCGAGGCCCGCTCCGACGACGATGACATCGGCATCCATGGCGACCGTTCCCTTCTTCAGTTCTTCGTGTGATCGAGAGTGCCGCTGCCGTCCGTCAGCAGGGCCGTGAGCAGTTGCTTCAGCCAGGCGCGGGCATGTTCCAGGTCCCGGTCCAGGAGCAGTTGCGTGGTGACGCCGTCGTACGCGGCGACCACGGCGCGGGCGGCGCCGTCGGTGTCGCCCAGTACGGCGGGCAGTGCGGTGTGCCCCCGGGCCCGGCCGAGCCGGTCGGCGATGGCCCGCCGCAGCCGCGCGCGGTGTTCGAGCAGGCTGCGTGCCACCTCCGGGTCGCGGGCGGCGTGCACGAGGAAGTCGGTCTTCACCAGGAGCCAGTCGCGGTCGAGGAGCAGCACGTCGGTGACGCGGTCCACGGCGGCCGGCACGTCGAGGTCGGGCCCGTCCAGGGCGAGCGCCCCGGACACCTGCTCGGCGATCAGGTCGGCGCGCTCGCGGTAGAGGGCGAAGAACAGCTCGTCGAGGCTGGAGAAGTTGGAGTAGAAGGCGCCCCTGCTGTAGCCGGCGGCCTCGCAGACCTCCTCGATCGAGACGTGCCCGAAGCCTTTGGCCGCGAACACGGAGAACGCCGCCTCCAGGAGGTTGGCGCGGGTGTGGACACGGCGCCTGGTCACGCGCCCGGTGCTTCCTCCGACGGCCATGCCCGGCCTCCTTTCGATACAGGACTGTATTGGATACACCGGTGTATCGAAAGAGCGATGCATCGATGGAACACACTTTCGATTCAGAGGTACGCTGGCTGCATGCACCTCCAGGGCTCCCTGTTCGACCAGGCCGACGAGCTGCGCCTCGGCTCCCTGGACGAGGTCAGCCGTACCCACCTCGGCTTCGGCGCCTGGCTCGACGAGCTGCCCGGGTGGCTCGGCGGCTCGGACGAACTGTTCGAACAGCTGGCCGCGGAGGTCCCGTGGCGGGCGGAGCGGCGCAAGATGTACGACAACGTGGTCGACGTCCCCCGCCTGCTCGCGTTCTACGGCGTGGACGACCGGCTGCCGCACCCGGTGCTGGCCGACGCGCGGGACGCGCTGAGTGCCCACTACGGCGAGGAACTGGGCGAGCCGTTCACCACGGCAGGGCTGTGCTACTACCGCGACGGCCGGGACAGTGTCGCCTGGCACGGCGACCGGATCGGGCGCGGTGCCCGCGAGGACACGATGGTCGCGATCCTGTCGGTCGGAGCGCCCCGTGACCTGCTGCTGCGTCCGCTCGGAGGCGGCCGGGACACCGTGCGCCGCCCGCTGGGCCACGGCGACCTCGTCGTGATGGGCGGTTCCTGCCAGCGCACCTGGGAGCACTCGATCCCCAAGAGCACGCGCGCCACGGAACCGCGCATCAGCATCCAGTTCCGTCCGCACGGCGTGCGCTGAGGGCGGACCGAACGCCCCTGCCGCACGGGTCCGTTGAGGCGGCCCGGCGATTCCGTCCGCCGCGGGATCTGCTTTTCTTCTCCCGTCGGGCCGGTACCGGGACCACACGAGGCGGGCGATCATGCGGGCGGACGTACAACAAGTCGCGGACGGCACCTACCTGGTGCACGGTTCGAACACGAACTGGGTGATCCTCACCGACGGGGACGCCGCCACCCTGGTCGACACCGGATACCCCGGCGACCGGGAGCAGGTCCTCGCCTCGCTCGCGCAGGTGGGCAGCTCCCCGGAGGCGCTCGCGGCCGTGCTGATCACGCACGCGCACAACGACCACCTCGGTTCCGCCGAGTACCTGCGCGCCGCCTACGGCACGCCCGTCCATCTGCACGAGGCGGAAGTGCCCCATGCGCGCCGGGAGTTCCTGCACCAGGTGTCCGTCGGGACGGTGCTGGCGAACGGCTGGCGGCCGGGGGTGCTGCCCTGGGCGGTGCACGCGCTTCGCTCGGGCGGTACGGCCCATGTCCCGGTCAGCGCTGCGCAGGCGTTCCCGGCGGCGGGCGCCCTGGACCTGCCCGGGCGGCCGGTACCGGTGCACACCCCGGGCCACACCGACGGGCACTGCGCCTACCACCTGCCCGGCACCGGTGTGCTGATCTCCGGGGACGCCCTGGTCAGCGGGCACCCCACCTCGCGGCTCGAGGGGCCGCAGCTGCTGCCGGACATGTTCCACCGCGAGCGGGCGCGGGCCCTGGCCTCCCTGGACGTCCTGGCGGAGCTGGAGGGCGAGCTGCTGCTCCCCGGGCACGGGCCGGTCCACCGCGGGCCGGTGCGGGACGCCGCTCACCGGGCCCGGGAACGCGCCCTCTAGAGTGAGGCGACGATCGGCGGCGAGACAAGGACACCGGGCGCATGGCACTGCAGATCAGCGCGACGAACCCCGAGCACCCCGCGCTCTTGCTGGAACTGCCGTGGCACCTGCCCCTGGAGGACTGGCCGGAGGAGTACCTGGTCCCGCTGCCGCGCGGCATCTCCCGGCACGTGGTGCGCTACTCCCGGGCCGGCGACGAGGTGATCGCCGTCAAGGAGCTGGCCGAACGGCCCGCGCTGCGCGAGTACGAGCTGCTGCGCGACCTCGACCGCATCGGCATCCCGGCGGTGGACCCGCTCGCCGTGGTCACCGGCCGCACCGACGCGAGCGGCGCCCCGCTGGAGAGCGTCCTGGTCACCCGGCACCTGGGCGGCTCGATGCCGTACCGCTCGATGTTCGAGACGACCATGCGCCCGGCCACCATGCACCGGCTGATGGACGCCCTTGCCGTGCTCCTGGTGCGACTGCACCTGGCCGGGTTCGCCTGGGGCGACTGCTCGCTGTCCAACACCCTCTTCCGGCGCGACGCGGGCGCCTACGCGGCCTACCTGGTGGACGCCGAGACCGGTGACCTGCATCCGCAGCTCAGCGCCGGCCAGCGGGACTACGACCTGGACCTCGCCCGTGTGAACATCAGCGGGGAACTCCTGGACTTGGAGGCGTCCGGGGCGCTGCACCCGTCCGTCGACCCGATCGAGTTCGGCATGGAGATCTGCGCCCGCTACCGCGGCCTGTGGGACGAACTGACCCGCGCCTCCGTCTACCCGGCCGGCAAGTACCACTACATAGAACGCCGCATCCGCCGCCTGAACGACCTGGGTTTCGATGTCGCCGAGATGCAGATCGAGCACGCCTCGAACGGCGACACGGTCAGGTTCGTGCCCAAGGTCGTCGACGCGGGCCACCACCAGCGGCAGTTGCTGCGCCTGACCGGTCTGGACACGGAGGAGAACCAGGCCCGGCGGCTGCTGAACGACCTGGAGAGCTGGATGGCGACCCAGGACGACTACGCGCCGGGCGATCCTCTCGGAGCCCGCCCCGAGGTGCTGGCCCACCGCTGGGTGCGGGAGGTGTTCCGGCCGACCGTGCGGGCCGTGCCGCTCGAACTGCGCGGTGCGATGGACCCGGCGGAGATCTACCACCAGCTCCTCGAACACCGCTGGTACATGTCCGAGCGGGCCCAGCACGACATCGGCATCGAGACGGCCGTCGAGGACTACATCAAGAACATCCTGCCCAAGGCCCGCAAGACGCTGCAGCCGACCGCCGAGTGAGACTCCGGAGCCGTCACCCGTGCGGCACCACCACCACCGGGCAGTCCGCGTGGTGCAGCATCCCGTGGGCCACCGAGCCGACGCGGGCCCCGACGGCCGTGCGGTGGGCCCGACGGCCGACGACCATCAGCTGGGCCGTCCCGGCCACCGACAGCAACACCTGACTGGCGCTGCCCATCTCCACGTGCTCCTCGACCGGCACGCCGGGGAAGCGTTCCCGCCAGGGCCGGACCGCGGCGGCCAGGCTCTTCTTCTCGTACGGCTCCAGTCCCCCTGCCTCGTCCAGCATCTTCAGCGAGCCCGGACTGTAGGCGAAGACCGGCGGCAGGCTCCAGGCCCGGACGACCCGCACGGTCGCCCCGCGCGCGGCGGCCGCCTCGAAGGCGAAGCGCAGCGCGTCGGCGCTGTCCTCCGGGTCGCCCTGCTGGCCCACGACGATCTCGCGCCCGGCGGCCTCGGACGACGGCTGGTCACCGGCCCGGACGAGCACCACGGGCCGGGCGGCCGTGGCGATCACCTGCTGGCCGACCGAGCCGAGCAGGAATCCGACGATGCGCCCGTGCCCGCGCGAGCCGAGCACCAGCATCTCGGCGTCGGCCGCGGCGGCGACCAGGGCGTCGGGCACCGCGCCCTCGATGACATCGGTGGTCACCTCGAGGTCCGGGTGCCGTTCGGTCACGGTCCCGACGGCCCCGGTCACCGCGCTGTGCACCCACTCGGCCTGGCTGTCCGCGTCCCCCTCGATCCCCGCCTCGAGCGCCTCCTGCGGCTCGAACCGCCAGGCGTGCACCACGCGCAGCGGCCGGTCGCGCCGCACGGCCTCCCGCGCCGCCCAGGCGAGAGCCGCGAGGCTCTCCTGCGATCCGTCGACCCCTGCGGTGATCGGGCGTGTCATCCGGCTGCCTCCCTGTGGAACGTCACTGCGTCCTGCTCAGTCTTCACCACCGCCGCCCGTGGCCGCGCCGCCGGAGCCGATCTCCGTACTCGGAGCGCTGCGCGGCGATCGAACATACGATGGGCGGAGGTCGGCGCGGTGCCCGGGACGCCGTGCCGTGAGTCGACCGCCCGGTATGGGGGACGAATGGCACAGGCCGCCGATTCGGCGCGGACCGTCATCATGACCGTGGACGACGATCCGGGGGTCTCCCGTGCCGTGGCCCGGGACCTGAGGCGGCGGTACGGCGCGTCGTACCGGATCGTGCGGGCGGAGTCCGGCGAGTCCGCGCTGGACGCGCTGCGGGAGCTGAAGCTGCGCGGCGATCTCGTGGCGGTGATCCTGGCCGACTACCGGATGCCGCAGATGAACGGCATCGAGTTCCTCGAACAGGCCCTGGACGTCTACCCGGGTGCGCGGCGCGTCCTGCTGACCGCGTACGCGGACACGAACGCCGCGATCGACGCGATCAACGTCGTCGACCTCGACCACTACCTGCTCAAGCCCTGGGACCCGCCCGAGGAGAAGCTGTACCCGGTCCTCGACGACCTGCTTCAGGCGTGGCGCTCCAGCGACTTCCGGCCCGTGCCCAGCACCAAGGTCGTGGGGCACCGCTGGTCGTCGCGCTCCTCGGACGTCCGGGAGTTCCTGGCCCGCAACCAGGTGCCGTACCGCTGGTACTCCGCCGACGAGCCGGAGGGACGGCGGCTGCTGGCCGCGGCCGGCGAGGACGGGATGCGGCTGCCGGTGGTGATCACGCCGGACGGGACACCCCTGGTCGAGCCGGAGGCCGTCGACCTCGCCGCCCGGGTCGGGCTGGCGACGACCCCCACGGCCGACTTCTACGACCTGGTCGTGATCGGCGGCGGCCCGGCCGGGCTCGGCGCGGCGGTCTACGGCGCCTCGGAGGGGCTGCGGACCGTGCTGGTGGAGCGGTCGGCGACCGGCGGACAGGCCGGGCAGAGTTCCCGCATCGAGAACTACCTGGGCTTCCCCGACGGCGTGTCGGGCGCGCAGCTCACCGACCGGGCGCGGCGGCAGGCGGCGAAGTTCGGCGCCGAGATCCTCACCGCGCGCGAGGTGACGGCCCTGGAGGTGAACGGCGCCGCCCGGATCGTCCGGTTCTCCGACGGCTCGGCGGTCGCCGCGCACAGCGTGATCCTCGCGACCGGTGTCTCCTACCGGCAGCTGGAGGCGCCCGGCTGTGAGGACCTGACCGGCTGCGGGGTGTACTACGGCTCGGCCCTGACGGAGGCGCCCTCCTGCCAGGGGCAGGACGTGTACATCGTCGGCGGTGCCAACTCCGCCGGGCAGGCGGCGATGTATCTGTCCCGGGGCGCCAAGTCGGTGACCCTGCTGGTGCGCGGTGAGTCGCTGACGGCGTCGATGTCGCACTACCTGATCCAGCAGATCGAGGAGTCGCCCAACATCCAGGTCCGGGCCCGCACGGTCGTCGAGGCCGCGCACGGCGACGGCCGTCTGGAGCGGCTGACGCTGCGGGACGTGGACAGCGGGCAGACCGAACAGGTCGACGCACAGTGGGTGTTCGTGTTCATCGGAGCGGCCCCGCTGACCGGCTGGCTGGACGGCACGGTGCTGCGGGACGAGCGCGGGTTCATCCTCGCCGGACCCGACCTGACCGCCGACGGCCGTCCGCCCGAGGGCTGGGAGCTGGACCGGCCGCCGTACCACCTGGAGACCAACGTGCCCGGCGTGTTCGTGGCGGGCGACGCCCGCTCCGAGTCCGCCAAGCGCGTCGCGTCCGCCGTAGGAGAGGGTGCCATGGCCGTGATGCTCGTCCACCGGTATCTGGAGCAGTCATGAGCGGGCAGTCGGTGCCGTGCAACCCGCAGGAGATCGGGACCCTGTTCCTGTTCGAGAAGCTCACGCCCGAGCAGCTCGGCAGGCTGTGCGGCGAGGGGCGGGTGGAGCGGTTCGAGCCCGGTCTCGTGTACACCGAGGGCGAGCCCGCCACCTGCTTCTACGTGCTGATCGAGGGCACGGTCGTGCTGTACCGCAGGGTCGGCGGGGACGACGTGGAGGTGACCCGGACCTCGCAGCGCGGGGTGTACGCGGGGTCGATGCAGGCGTACCTCGGCGACCGGGTGCGGCAGGTCTACAACAACTCCATGCGCGTCACGGAGCCGACGCGGTTCTTCGTGCTGCCCGCCGACACGTTCGCGGGGATCATGCAGGAGTGGTTCCCGATGGCGGTGCATCTGCTGGAGGGGCTGTTCTTCGGCTCGAAGAACACCCAGCGGATGATCGGTCAGCGTGAACGGCTGCTGGCGCTCGGCTCGTTGTCCGCCGGTCTCACGCACGAGCTGAACAACCCGGCCGCGGCGGCCGTACGGGCGACGGCGACACTGCGGGAGCGGGTCGGCAAGATGCGTCACAAGCTGGCGGTCATCGCGCAGGGTTCGTACTCCCCCGAGGTCATGGCCGACCTCATCGACATCCAGGAGCGCACGGCCGAGCGGGTCGCGAAGGCACCGGCGCTGAGTCCGCTGGAGGCGTCCGACCGGGAGGACGCCGTGACCGACTGGCTCGACGACCAGGGCATCCCGGAGGGCTGGCGGATCGCGCCCACCTTCGTCCAGGCCGGTCTCGACGTGGACTGGCTGGACCAGGTCGCGGCGGCCGTGGACGAGGACATCCTGCCCAGCGCGATCGGGTGGCTCAACTACACCGTCGAGACCGAGCTGCTGATGGACGAGATCAAGGACTCGACCACCCGCATCTCGCACCTCGTCGACGCCGCGAAGCAGTACTCGCAGCTCGACCGGGCGCCCTTCCAGCACGCCGACGTGCACGAACTCCTCGACTCCACCCTGCTGATGCTGTCCGGCAAGATCGGCAAGCAGATCAAGGTCGTCAAGGACTACGACCGCACGTTGCCGAAGATCCCCGCCTACCCCGCGGAGCTCAACCAGGTGTGGACGAACCTCATCGACAACGCGGTGGCGGCGATGAACAGCGCCGGCGGGGAAGGGACGCTGACCGTGCGGACGGCTCCGGACCACGACCGGCTGCTGGTGGAGTTCCGCGACACGGGCGTCGGCATCCCGGCGGAGGACCGGGAACGGATCTTCGATCCCTTCTTCACCACCAAGCCGGTGGGTGAGGGGACCGGGCTCGGGCTCGACATCTCGTGGCGGATCGTGGTCGACAAGCACCACGGGAGCATCCAGGTGGAGTCGGAGCCGGGGGACACGCGTTTCCAGGTACTGCTTCCGCTGACAGCGGTCGAGGAGGAGTCGGCATGAGTGGCGAGAACGGGATCGACCCGGGTGTGCCGCCGAGCGGCAGCGGGTGTGCGGAGTGCGACGCGGCCGGGGGGTGGTGGTTCCACCTACGGCGGTGTGCGCAGTGCGGGCACGTGGGGTGCTGTGACAGTTCACCGGCGAAGCACGCGACGGGGCATTTTCGGGCGACCGGGCATCCGTTCGTGCAGAGCTTCGAGCCGGGTGAGGACTGGTACTGGAACTACGAGACGAACGAGTTGTACGAGGGTGGGCCGGAGCTTGCCGAGCCGGTGAGCCATCCGGTCGATCAGCCGGCGCCGGGGCCGGCGGGGCGGGTGCCGGTGGATTGGGCGAAGGTGTTGCGAGCCTGAGAGCCCGGGGCTGTCCGGTCGACCGCGGCAGCCGGTTGTTCGTGGTCGCTCGCGCCGTTCCCCGCGCCCCTGAAAGAGAAGGTTGGTCCTGTGCAGCAGGCTTCATCGGCCACGCCCGTCGTCGGGCGGGATGCCGAACTCACGTGGCTCGCCGCTGTACTGGAGCGTGCGCGAGGCGGTGAGGCCCGGGCCGTGCTGATCGCCGGGGACGCCGGCGTCGGCAAGACCCGGGTGCTCGACGAGGTCGGGGGGCGGGCCACCGCAGCGGGCATGACCGTGGTCACCGGGCACTGTGTGGATCTCGGGGACGTCGGGCTGCCCTATCTGCCGTTCACCGAGATTCTCGGGGTGCTCGCCGGCGACGAGCGGTTCTCGGGTGCCCTGGCCGCCCATCCCGTGGTCGAGCGGCTGCTGGGGACCGGGACCGGCTCCGTGCGGGACGTGGACGGGCGGCTGCGGCTGTTCGAGGGGATGGCGGGGCTGCTGGCCGAGGTCGCGGAGGTCGCACCGCTGTTGCTCGTGCTGGAGGACCTGCACTGGGCCGACCAGTCGTCGCGGGATCTGCTGCGGTTCCTGCTCGGCCGGGGCGTCCTCCGGCAGCGGCTCGCGGTGTTCGCCTCGTACCGGGCGGACGACCTGCACCGGCGGCATCCGTTGCGGCCGCTGCTGGCGGAGCTGATACGGCTGCCCGCCGTCGAGCGGCTGGAGCTGCGGCCGCTGGCCGATGTCGATGTGGACCGGCTGGTGCGGGCCCTGGAGCGTCGGCCGCTGCCGGACGCCACGGTGCGGCGGATCGTGGAGCGGGCCGAGGGGAACGCCTTCTACGCGGAGGAGTTGCTCGCCGCCACCGACACGGAGTCCGGTGGGGTGCCCAGCGGGCTCGCCGATGTGCTGCTGATCCGTTTCGAGCAGCTTTCCGAGACCGCGCAGCAGGTGCTGCGGACCGCCGCCGTCGCCGGGCGCCGGGTGGAGCACGATCTGCTGCGGGAGGCGGCCGGGCTGCCGGAGGCGGAGCTGGAGTCGGCGCTGCGGGAGGCGGTGGGGCGCCAGCTCCTCGTCGCCGGGGACGACGACACCTACTCCTTCCGGCACGCCCTCGCCCGCGAGGCCGTCTACGCCGATCTGCTGCCCGGGGAGCGGGCGCGGCTGCACGGCGCGTTCGCGCGGCTGCTCGCCGGGCGCGGGCACCTCGCCGAGAGTGCCGCCGAGCGCGCCCACCACTACCGGGAGAGCCACGACCTCGCCGAGGCGCTGGCCGCGTCCCTGGAGGCCGCCGATCACGCCCAGCGGGTCGGTGCGCCGGCCGAGGAGCAGCGGCATCTCGAGGCGGCCCTGGACCTGTGGCCGGCGGTCGGTGCCGAGGCCCGGCCCTCGGGCGCGGGTGTCGACCGGGTGACGCTGACGCTGCGGGCTTCGGCGGCGGCCGCGCACGCCGGGGAGCTGCACCGCGCGGTGTCTCTCACCCGGTCCGCGCTGGCGGAGCTCGGCCAGGACGCGGACTCCGAACTGGCCGCGCGGGTGCGCTACACCCTCGCCGGGAACCTGCTGAGCGTGGACAGCCTGACGGCGGCGTTCGCCTACAGCAGCGAGGCCCTGGCGATGATCCCGGAGGATCCTCCGTCGCGTACCTGGGTGTGGGCCGCGGCCACGCATGTCATGGCCGCCCGCTACGTCGGGGAGAACGACACCGCGCTGAAGGTCGCCCGCAGGGCCCTGGACGTGGCCGAGCGGCTGAGGGTGACCGACGCCCAGGCGGACCTGCTGATCTCCCTGGCCGGCTTCGACAACGGCGGGCGCCGCGGCCCGGAGGGACGCGAGCGGCTGCTGAAGGCCCGGGAACTGGCCACGCGTTCGGGCAACGCGGCCGTGGAGCTGCGGGCCCTGTTCAACCTCGCCATGGGCTGCTACGAGAACGGGAACCTGGCGGAGTGCGTGCCCTGGCTGACGGAGGGCCTGGACCGGGCCCGGCGCGCCGGTCTGCTGTCGTCGCCGTATCCGCTGGAGATGCGCTACCTGCGGCTGCTGGTGCTGCACGTGCTGGGCCGCTGGGACGAGTGCGTGCGTGCGGCGGCGGCCGATGCCGAGGTGCTGCCGGCCGCCGGCGGGTACACGGCCGGTCCCGCGCTGTACGTGACGCTCGCGCGGGGGGACTTCGCGGCGGCCGACCGGGCACGTGCCCTGCTGGAGGGGCCGTTCGACTGGATGGCCACCCTGGTCGCGGGCATCGTGCTGACCGACGCGGCGGCGCTGCGCCGGGATCCCGAGGACGCGGTGCGGTGGATGCGGTCGACGGTCACGGCACTCACCGACGAGGCGGGCACCCGCCCTGACGTCACGGTGCGGCTCGCCGCGCTGGCGTTGTCGGCGGTGGCCGACGCGGCCGCCGGGCAGCGGCTTGCCGGCGACGAGGCGGGGGTCCGCCGCTGGACGGACACGGCGACGGAACTGGTGGAACTGGCACGGACCATGGCCAGCCGGGGGGACGACGGCACGCCTCAGGGTCCCGAGGGGCAGGCATGGCTGGCCCGGGCCGAGGCGGAGTGGATCAGGGCCGCGTCGGCGCCGGACGCGGCGGCCGCCTGGGCGAAGGTGGTGACGGCGTTCGGCTACGGCGACGTCTACGAGCGGGCGCGCTGCCGGCTGCGCTACGCCGAGGCCCTGGTGGCGGCCGGGCGCCGTGAGGAGGCCGCGGCCGAGGCCCGGGCGGTCCGGGAGACCGCGGACCTCCTCGGCGCCACGCCGCTGCGGGAACAGGTGGACGTCCTCATCCGTCGCGGCCGGCTGTCGGACAGGCCGGGCAGTGACGTCCGGGCCGCCGTGCTCACCGCACGCGAGCAGGACGTGCTCCGGTTGCTCGCCCTGGGCCGCAGCAACCGGCAGATCGGCGAGGAGCTGTTCATCAGCGGCAAGACGGCGAGTGTGCATGTCTCCAACATCCTCGGAAAGCTGGGCGCGTCGAGCCGCGGCGAGGCCGTGGCGATCGCCTACCGCGAGGGCCTGATCACCCCGGAGCCGTCGGCGTCCGGCTGACCGGCCGGCGTGCCCGGGCCGGGGCACACCCACTTGCTTCAGGACTTGTCTTACGCCTTGACGTATCTGGTACGGACCTTTAGGTTCGCGGGTCACCACCGTGCCGTCGGCACCACCCCAACCCCCCACCCCCTTGGGAGAGTTCCGTGCTCGGAATCCCTCGCAGAGGCGGACTGCGTCCGCTGCTCCTCGCCTTCGCGCTCGCGGCCACCGCAACCGGTGGCGCGGTCGCACTGCCCGCCGCGCCACCGGCCGCCGAGGCGGCCGCGCTGCCCACGAGCTGGGCCACCGTGGTCAACGAGGGCAGCGGCAAGTGCGTCGACGCGCGTGCCGCGGGCACCGCCGACGGCACCGTCGTGCAGCAGTACGCCTGTAACGGAAGCCAGGCCCAGCAGTGGCAGTTCCAGGACACGGACTCGGGCCATGTCCGGGCCGGCAACCGCAACGACGCGGCCAAGGTCTGGGACGTGACCGAGGTGTCCGCCGCCGACAGCGCCCCCGTGCAGCTGTGGACCTTCGGCGGTGGCGGCAACCAGCAGTGGCAGGCGGTCGCCGAACCCGGCGGGGCCTTCCACTTCGTCAACCGCCACAGCGGCAAGTGCCTGGACGTACCGGCCGCCTCCAGCGCCGACAGCGTCCAGCTCCAGCAGTACACCTGCAACGGCTCGGCCGCCCAGTCGTTCCACGTCCACCCCGTCGACACCCAGCAGCCGCCGGGGACACCCGACCTCGGCCCCAACGTGACCGTGTTCGACCCCTCGACGCCGAAGGCCACGATCCAGAGCGCGCTGAACGCGGCCTTCGCACAGCAGGAGACCAACCAGTTCGGCAGCGCCCGCAAGGCCTTCCTGTTCAAGCCCGGCACCTATGAGGCCGACGCCGACGTGGGCTACTACACGCAGGTCGCCGGTCTCGGCCTCTCCCCCGACGACGTGACCATCCGGGGCGCGGTGCACGCGGAGGCGGACTGGTTCCAGGGCAACGCGACGCAGAATTTCTGGCGTTCGGCGGAGAACCTGTCGGTCACCCCGCCGTCCGGCACCGACCGCTGGGCGGTGTCGCAGGCCGCGCCGTACCGGCGTATGCACCTGCGGGGCGACCTCCAGCTGGACGACGGCGGCTGGTCGAGCGGCGGCTACATGGCCGACACGGTGGTCGACGGGCAGGTCCGGTCGGGTTCGCAGCAGCAGTGGCTGACCCGCAACTCCCGGCTCGGCAGCTGGACCGGCTCGAACTGGAACATGGTCTTCGTCGGCAGCCAGGGAGTGCCGGCCACCGGCTTCCCGAGCCCGCCGTACACGACGGTGGCGCAGAGCCCGGTCGTCAGGGAGAAGCCGTTCCTGTACGTCGACCCGGCGGGGGCGTGGAAGGTGTTCGTGCCCGCCGTGCGGACCAACTCCTCGGGGATCTCCTGGGCTTCGGGCACTCCGGCCGGCACCTCGCTGCCTCTGTCGGACTTCTTCGTCGTCAAGCCGGGCGCGACGGCCGCACAGATGAACGAGGCGCTGGCGGCCGGCAAGAACCTGCTGGTCACTCCCGGTGTCCACCACCTGGACCAGACGCTGCGGGTGACCCGGCCGAACACCGTGGTCCTGGGCCTCGGTCTGGCCACGCTCATCCCCGACAACGGCATCACCGCGATGACGGTCGCCGACGTGGACGGGGTCAAGCTGGCCGGGCTGCTCGTCGACGCCGGCACCACCAACTCGGCGCAGCTGCTGGAGATGGGCCCGAGCGGCTCGTCGGCGGACCACGGCGGCAACCCGAGCTCGCTGCACGACGTGTTCTTCCGGGTGGGCGGTGCCGCCGTCGGCAAGGCCACCACGAGCCTGACGGTCAACAGTGACGACGTGATCGGCGACCATCTGTGGATCTGGCGCGCCGACCACGGCAGCGGCGTCGGCTGGAACACCAACACGGCGGACACGGGCCTGGTGGTCAACGGCGACGACGTGACGATGTACGGCCTGTTCGTCGAGCACTACCAGAAGCACCAGACGGTCTGGAACGGCAACGGCGGCCGGACGTACTTCTACCAGAACGAGATGCCCTACGACCCGCCGAACCAGGCGGCCTGGATGGACGGGTCGACGCAGGGATACACCGCCTACAAGGTCGCGAACACGGTGACCAGCCATGAGGCGTACGGGCTCGGCAGCTACTGCTACTTCAACGTGAACCCGGGGGTGGCGGCCGAGCGGGCCATCGAGGCGCCCAACCGCCCGAACGTCCGCTTCCGGAGCATGGTGACCGTCTCCCTGGGCGGCACCGGGACCATCCGGCATGTCGTCAACGACCGTGGCGGCCCCTCCGACTCGTCGACGAACGTGGCCAACCTGGTCGCGTATCCGTGACCGGGGGCTAGCCGCTCCCGCAGTCGAGGCTGTCAGGATCGACGGCCTCGGCCATCGCCCGCATCCCCCTGTCGTCGGGGTGCAGATGGTCGCCGCCGTCGAAGACGGGATCGATCCGCTCGGGGTCGTCGGGGTCGCGCAGGACGCGGTCGAAGTCGGCGACCCCGTCGAACTCGCCGCTGTCGCGGATGAAGGCGTTGACCTGCCGCCGCACCGCTTCCCCGGCGGGATCCCACTCCTGCCAGCCCTTGAAGGGGGTGATCGTGGCGCCGACGACGCACTTACCGGCCGCGTGCGCCCGGTCGATCAGCCTGCGGTACCCGGCGATCAGCCCGGCACCCGTGGCGCCGGGCTCGGCCTTGATGTCGTTGACGCCCTGGAAGAGGAACACCGTGCGCACGCCCGGCAGCGAGAGCGCGTCCCGCTGCAGGCGGTTCAGGGCGCTCTGCCCGGGGCCGTCCTGGAGGACCTTGTTCCCGGCGATGCCCGCGTTGGCCACCCCTTTGACCGTGGCGCCGGATGTGCTCAGGCGGCGGGCCAGGTAGTCGGGCCAGCGGCGGTTCCGGTCGGTCGTGGACCGCCAGCCGTCGGTGATGGAGTCGCCGAGGGCGACCACGGCACCCGTCTTGTTCCGGGGCCGTACGGTGACGGCGTCGAGGTAGAACCAGGAGCCGGTCCGCTGCTTCCAGTGGGCCGCGCTCTCCTCCGCGGTGTGGTCGCCCTCGGTGGTGTACGACGTCTGCATCGCCATCCAGTGCCCGGTGCGGGTGCCGCCGGCCCGGGAGACGTACAGGCTGACGGCGAGGGTGCTCGCGGCGGGGACGCGGCCGGGCAGTGGGTCGCTGTGGACGATGCCGCCGGCGGGGACGGTGACGGAGCGGGCGCCGCCGAAGGTCAGGCGCCTGTTGCTGCCGGGGACGAGGGCGGCTCCGTCCCGTCGCAGGCCCGCGTGGACGTTGCCGAACGTCACCGGCCGGTCGCCGAAGGCGTTGGACAGCCGCACCCTGAGGCCGCTGCCGCCGACGCTGGTGTGCACCATCAGCCGGTAGCCGCGGCCGCCGGTAGCCTCGCCGACCTGGCCGGCCGAGGAGGCCCAGGTGACCACGCCGCGCCCGGCCGCGGCGGGGACGCTGGGCGTCGGGCTCGGCCGGTCCCCTTGAGGTACCGTGCCGGTCCCGCAGCCCAGTGCGACGCAGGAGGAGAGGGCGGCCAGGGCGGCACGGCAGCGGGGGCGTGCGGTGCGGGGCATCGTCGGCGCTCCTTCGGCCGGTCGGTGGTGTGCGGGCGGGATCACGGGACGAGGATCCGCAGGGTCACGAAGCCGCCGGGCGCGGGGCGGATCCTGCGGGTGTACCCGGCGTGCGCCACGGTAGTGGTGAGGCCGCCGACGCTGCGCGGGGTGGCCTCTCCGGGCGTGCCCTCGCGCCGGAGCGGGTCGAGGACGGACCCGCCGCGTACGCCGGTGCCTCGGACGCGGCCGTCGTCGGCCCGGGCGTCCGGGAGGGCGGGCAGCAACTCGACGCGCTCCGGTCGCGACTGGGCGAGCATTTCGATCATGGCGACCGGAGTACCCAGCTTCGGCGTCGATCCGCCGCTTGCCACCACGGCTCGCGATCTTGGCGGAGGGAGACGCTCCGGGCGAGGATGCCGGTATGAAGGGTGACCTCTTTTCCAGTGAGCACATGGTGCAGCCGGCCGTAGCGCCGGGCATGACCGTCGAGAACGCCAAGTGCATCCGCTACACGGTGAACGGCGACATGCTCGCCCGGCAGGGCGCGATGATCTCCTACCGCGGCAACCTCCAGTTCGAGCGCAAGGGCCAGGGCGTGGGCGGCATGCTCAAGCGCGCGGTCACCGGGGAGGGGCTGCCGTTGATGGCGGTGCGCGGCCAGGGTGAGGCCTGGTTCGCACACGAGGCGCAGAACTGTTTCATCGTCGACGTGGAGCCCGGTGACGAGTTCACGGTCAACGGCCGCAACGTCCTGTGTTTCGACGCCACGTTGTCGTACCGCATCGCGACCGTGAAGGGCGCGGGCATCACCGGCGGCGGCCTGTTCAACAGCGTCTTCACCGGGCACGGCAAGCTGGGCCTGGTGTGCGAGGGCAATCCGCTCGTCATCCCCGTCTCGCCGCAGTACCCGGTGTACGTCGACACGGACGCGATCGTCGGCTGGACCGCCGGCCTGCAGACGTCGCTGCATCGCTCACAGTCCATCGGGTCGATGCTGCGCGGCGGCTCCGGCGAGGCCGTGCAACTGCTGCTCCAGGGCGAGGGGTACGTCGTCGTCCGCCCGAGCGAGGCCACGCCGCACAAGCCCGGGCAGCACTGAACTCCCGTCAGGTGATCCGCGCCTCAGAGGCAACCCGGTCCGTTCCGCCGACGTCTTGATCGGCAACAGGTGACGCCCTGGCCCGTGTGGCCGGGGCAGCTCCCCACCCCTCTATGCACCCCATGTATACACACTATGTATACATGGGGTGCATACGGACCGAAAGGCATCGATGTACGGCAAGGCATTCGCCCCGGAGTACCAGGGCGCGCTCACCACCCTGTCCGTCAACTCCTCACTGACCGACGTCCTGGCCGCGGGCACCGCGCAGTTGAGGGCGGCCGAGCGCGCCGGACAGCCCGGGGAGGCGGCACGTTCCGGACTCGCGGTGGCCGAGGCGCACCGCCGGCTGGGCCGGATCGAGGACGCGGACCGGGCCTGGAAGGCGAGTTACCGCGCGGCCCGGCAGGCCGGGGACCTCGGGGCGATGGCCTGGGCGCTGTGGAGCGGCGGCACGCTGGCCCGGCAGCGCGGCGCGCTCCCGCTGGCCCGCCGGCTGCTCCGGCTGGCGGCCGACCTGGGCGAACGCGGCGGAGACATCGTCGTCCGCGGCTACTCGCTGGCAGGCCTGGCGGAGACCGGCCGCATCCAGGGCGACTACGAGGCCGTCGGCCGGCTCCACGAGCAGTTGCTCGCCGAGGCCCGGCGGCGCGGGGAGGCGCGGCACACGGTGTGGGCACTGGAGGGCATCGCGCAGATGCACCGCAACACCGGGCGCTACGACACGGCGTACGCCCTGTTCGAGGAGGCCGCGGAGATCGCCGCTCGTGCCGAGGACCGGCGTGGTCACGCCTGGGCGCTGCGCGGGCTGGCCGATGTGGTGTCGGTCCGTGACGGGGACACCGAACGGGCCTTGGAGCTGCTGAGCGAGGCGGAGACGACGTGCCGCGCGATGCGGCTGTCCAGCGCGCTGGCCTACAACCACAAGATGCGCGGAAACGTCCTGTACCGGGCGGGGCGTTACGAGCAGGCGCGCGAACTGTACGAGCAGGCACTCGATGAGTTCCGCGAGATGAGCGAACCGCGTGGGGAGGCCTTGTCGCGGCTGGGGCTCGCCAAGTCCCTGGCCCGGCTGGGCCGCGACCGCGCCGACACGGCGGCCGAACTGGCCGACCTCGCCGGTCTGCTGGAGCGCATCGGCCTTCAGCACGCCCGCAGGATGGTGGCCCGGGCCCACGAGGAACTCGGCATACCGGCGGCCGAGCGGGCGACGGAGGCGGCACTGTGACGGCGCTGCCGACGACGGTGGAGGCGGCGCGTCCGGGCACCACGACGGCATTGCCCCCGGCCACGCAGGCGCCGCCGTCCCGTGGCGCCGGACAAGCGGCACGCCATGGCGAGCCGTACGACCTCGTGGCCGGCGCCGACGGCACCCCCCGGGTCCTCCACCGCTGCCGCGCACTGGTCCGGCCCGCCCTGGAAGAAGCCGTCGGGCGACTGCACCCCTGGGTCGGCGAGATGGCCGCCTACTCCCTCGGCTGGTGCGAGGTCGGCGGTGCGCCGGCTGCCGCCTCCGGCGGCAAGGGCGTACGGCAGGCGCTCGCGGTACTCGGGGCCGAGGCGGCCGGTGCGCCGGGACGGGCCGGGGTGGCCGCGGCCGTCGCGGTGGAGCTGGTGCACACCTTCTCCCTGCTGCACGACGACATCATGGACGGCGACGCGGACCGGCGTCGCCGCCCGACCGTGTGGAAGGCCTATGGCACGGGGCCCGCGGTGCTCGCGGGCGACGCCCTGTTCGCGCTGGCCGTCGAGACGCTCGCCGCGCAGCCAGGAGGTGCCGGGGCGGTGCGGACGCTGTCCGGGGCGCTGGCCGACCTCGTGCGCGGACAGGCGGACGACCTGCTGTTCGCCGACCGTCCGTGGACCGGCCCGGAGCGGGTACGGCCCGACGAGTACCGGGCGATGGCGGAGCACAAGACGGGGGCGCTGCTGGGCTGCGCGGCAGCGCTCGGTGCCGTGCTGGGCGGTGCTTGCCCCGAGACCGTCACCGCGCTCGACCGGGCGGGCCGGCACCTGGGGATCGCGTTCCAGATCGTCGACGACGTCCTGGGCATCTGGGGCGACCCCTCCGTCACCGGCAAGCCGGTCCACGGTGATCTGCGCGAGCGGAAGAAGACCTTCCCGGTCCTGGTGGCGCTCGGCTCCCCGAGAGGCGGCCGGATCGCCGCACTCCTGGAGTCCGGCGACGCGCCCGGCACGGCGGCAGGGCTGATCGAGGAGGCGGGCGGCCGCTCGGCGGCCATGGCAGAGGCCCGGCGGCACATCGCCGCCGTCGAGACGGCACTCGCCGGCGTGCCGCTGGCCGAGCGGGCTGCCGGGGAACTGCGTTCGCTGCTCGCCTACTTGGTGCGACGCGACGTCTGAGCCGACGTGAACGGCGGCGGCCGGGCAGGGTGCTCCGCACGGCCAGAGCGACCAGCGGCGGGCGGGCGCTTGTTACGGCAGGGCGATCCGGACGACCACGCCGTCCCGCCCCGACCACGCCGACTCGCCCGGCCGCGCCGACCGGCCGCCCCGCACCGCGTTGACCTCGGCCCCCTGCGCGCGTCAGGGTTCGACTCGGCGTGCTCCGCGACCCGCGCCGGAAGGATGACTGCCATGATCGGCATCTCGGAGATCGAAGCCGCGGCCGGGCGGATCGCCGGGCACGTCGTACGCACCCCGACCGTGGACAGCCCGGGGCTGTCGGCGCTGCTCGGCACCCCGGTCACCGCGAAGCTGGAACTGCTTCAGCGCACCGGCTCGTTCAAGGCGCGCGGGGCGACGGCGAAACTGTTGTCGCTGAGCGAGGCGGAACGGGCCGCCGGGGTGGTGGCGGTCAGCGGCGGCAACCACGGGATCGCCCTCGCGGTCATGGCCGCGGCACTCGATGTGAAAGCCACGGTGGTGATGCCCCGCTCGGCGCCCGCCCGGGCCGTGGAGATCGCGGAGGCGGCCGGCGCCTCGGTGCGGCTGACCGACGACATGGACGGCGCGTTCGCGCTCATGACGCGGCTCCAGCAGGAGGGCCTGACCCTGGTCCACCCCTTCGACGACCCCGTGGTGATCGCCGGACAGGGCACGGTCGGACTGGAGTTCGCCGCCGATGCCGGTGAGCTCACGGACGTCCTCGTGAGCATCGGGGGCGGCGGCCTGATCGCCGGTGTCGCCGCCGCGCTGCGGGCGTGCCGGCCCGGGGTGCGGGTCTGGGGCGTGGAGACCGAGGGCGCTCAGGCCATGTCGGAGGCGCTGGCGGCGGGCGGCCCGCTGCCGGTCGCCCTGTCGTCGATCGTCTCCACGCTCAGCGCCCCGTCCGTGTCGCAGCTGACGTACGACCATGTGCGGGCCTTGGTCACCGAGGTGCTCGTGGTCCCGGACCGGGACGCCGTGCAGGGCGCGCTGGAGCTGGCGGACCACGCCAAGGTCTGGGCGGAACCGGCGGCCGGCTGTCTGCTGCCCGCCGCCCGGCAGGTCCTGGAGCGGGTCGGCGACGGGGCCCGGCTCGGTCTGGTGGTGTGCGGGGGCAACGCGACCACGGGCGACATGTTCGCCTGGTCGCGTCGTTTCGGTCTGCGCTGAGGTTGCCGCTCCCTCGTGGAATGCGCCGCGAAATTCATCGGAGGGCTTCGAGTTCAGACGTTGTACACGTCCCCAATTACCGCCGGTTACCACCAGGCCGGGCCGGAATTGCGAATCCACGGGCGGCGGCGGGCGAATTCCCCGCGCCCGCGATACCCCGGGCGGCCGAGGTGAACCGCGTCCCGGGCCCGCGAAACGCCCCCCTTTCTTCGCACACTTGCTCCCCTCCCTTGAACAAAGGGCAAAAATCAACGCGGAGTTGCGATCGGATTGAACACAGGCCGCCTCACTCCCCGTACCTCTGGAAAAGGTGAGAGCAGGTTTCCAGCGAGGGATGGCCATGGGCAGGGCGCACGTCTCCACACACCAGTTGGTCGCCGGCCGGTACCGGCTGCTCGACATCATCCAGCGCGAGACCAACCGCATCTGCTGGTACGCCGAGGACACCGGGACCGGCGAGATCTCCCGCCCGTGCCTCGTGACCCAGATCGGGCTTCCGGAGGACTCGCGCGAGGCCGAGCGCCGGGCCGCCGCCCGCCTGCTGCGCACGTCCGAGAACATGGCGCTGCTGTGCCCCGGCCGGATCGCCACGGTCGTCGACGCGATCGAGGAGGCCGGCGCCCTGTGGACCGTCAACGAGTGGATCGACGGCTCCCCGCTCGGCGAACTGCTCTCGGAGCAGGGCACGTTCGACTACGTGCGGGCGGCGCGGATCGGCCTCGGGCTGCTCGACGTGCTGGACGCGGCGCACGCCGCGGGCATCACGCACGGCGAGCTCAGCCCCGGCCAGGTGTTCGTACGCGAGGACCACTCGGTCGTCGTCACCGGCTTCGGCATGGCCGGCGCGACCCTCGCCCCCCGGCTCACGGCACCCGCGTACGCCTCCCCGGAGCAGGCCCGCGACCAGCGCATCGGCCCGGCGGCCGACCTGTGGGCACTGGGCGCGATCCTGTACACCATGGTCGAGGGGCGCCCGCCCTTCCGGGACCGGGGGCGCCCGGAGAACACCCTCAAGGCTGTGGACCGGCTGCCGCTGCGCACGCCGGTGCACGCCGGGCCGCTCACCCAGGTCGTGCAGGGGCTGCTCCGCAAGGACTCACGGGAGCGGCTGACCCGCCCGGTGGTGCGTGAGGCGCTGACCCGCGCACTCAGCGAGGACCCCGAGGCGGCCCTGGCCGCGGCGCCCACCCCGCGGCTGCGCGGCGCCCGTGCCGCGCTGCGGCCGGGGAGCCCGGCGTGGAGCAGACGGACCATGGTGGCGGGAACGGCCCTGGCCGTCGTCACCGTCGCGGTCGCCGTGCTCGCCGCCACCCAGGGGCTGCCCGGCACGGACGGCGGCAGCGACGCGGCGCAGTCGCCGGTCCGGCCGCCGGCCTCCGCCGCCACGCCGGGCGAGGGCACCGGCGGCGACAGCCCCGAACCGTCCGGGGCGCCCAGCCCGCCCGATCCCCCCAAGTCCCCCTCCCCCACCCCCACTCCGTCGGCCCCGTCCCCCACTCCCCCACCCACACCGTCCGCCCCTGCCACGGCCCTGCCGCCCGGCTTCCAGCGCTACCGGGCTCCGGAGGGCTTCTCCGTCGCCCTCCCCGAGGGCTGGAAGCGGCTGGACACCGACCGTCAGGGCGATCTGGCGTACCGGGTCGTCTTCGGCGCCGAGGGGGACGACCGCACGCTGGCCGTCACCTACAGCGCACGGGTCGGCCCGGACCCCGTCGCCGTATGGCGGGACGACGTCGAGCCGAACCTCAAGCAGGCGGACGACTACGACCGGATCGGAGCGATCCGTGCGACGACGTACCAGGGACGCGAGGCCGCCGACATGGAGTGGACCGCGGACGTCTACGGCACACGGGTGCGCACCTACGGCCGGGGCTTCCTGCTGGGTGAGGGCCGGAGCTTCTCGCTGCGCTGGACGACCCCGGACGCCGAATGGGGCGACGCGGCGAACCAGGAGGCGTTGCGCACGTTCTTCAAGACCTTCCGGCCGGGCTCAGACTGAGCCGCGCGGGGCGCGCAGGGAGGTGAACCGGCCGCCGTGCAGCGGCTGGGTACGCCAGTGCGCGGTGAGCGTCCGGTCCGCGAGGGAGCAGGTCAGTGCCAGGCGGTGCGGGGTCTCCAGGAACACCACCTCCACGGCCAGCGTGCCGGGCTCGGTCCAGCCGCCGCTCACCGCGGTCGGGACCGGTTCCTCGGCGACCGTCCAGCCCGCCCCCGCGAGGCGCAGGTCCAGCCGGTCCGGCCGGTCCGGCCGGTCCGGCCGGTCCGGGCGGTCCGCTTCCCCGGTGAGCGTGAGGGTCCAGCCTTCCGCGTCCCGGGCGAGCCCGGCCGACCGGACCGGTCCCGCCTTCGCGGAGGACGTGAACACGGCGGCTGCCCAGTCCCCGTCCCGCTCCAGGGGCGCGGTCCGGCCCGGAGCGGGCGGCAGCGCGAGCCGGCCGAGGCGCTCCCGCAACCCCGCGTCTGCGGCCTCGCGGCCGCTCAGGGGCGCGGGTCCGAAGGCGGGCAGCAGATGCCGCCAGACCAGGTTCAGGTACTCGTGCATCCGCTCGGTCGCCGCTGTCGCCGCGATCACGGCGTCGTGCTCCGGCAGCACCAGGCAGAACTGGCCGAACGCACCGTCGCCCCGGTAGCCGTGCCGGGACGTCCAGAACTGATAGCCGTAGCCCAGGTCCCAGTCCTGCCGATCCGTGTCTCCCATGGCTCCGGCGGTCGGTGTGCGGGGGTACGAGGCCCGGGCCGCCCACCCCTCCGGCAGCAGCCGCTCGCCCTCCCAGAGCCCGTCGCGCAGATACAGCTGTCCGAGCCGGGCGACGGCGTCGGTGGTGGCGTGCAGGCCGCTGAAGCCGAGCTCGCGGCCGGTGCGGTCGCACAGCCAGGTCACCTCGCCGATGCCCAGCGGGTCCAGCAGCCGGGGCCGCAGATACGCGGTGAGCGGCTGCCCCGTCACCCGCTGGACGATCGCGGCGAGCGTGTAGGTGGCGGGCTGGTTGTAGGCGAAGACGGTGCCCGGGTCGCCGTCCGGGGGCAGCAGCAGGAACGCTCGGACGGGCTCGGCGACGTCCCGCCCGAAGGCCTCGTCGACGGTGTCCCGCCGGTGGCCGCTGGACATCGACGCCACGTGCCGTACCAGCATGGCCCGGCTGCGCGGGTCGGTGATGTCGGCCTCGAACTCCGGGAAGTACGAGATCACCGGCGCGTCGAAGTCGAGCAGCCCCTCGGCCTCGGCCAGGGCGGCGGCGGTCCCGGTGAAGCTCTTGCTGAGCGAGTACAGCAGCTGGGGGCGTTCGGGGGTGTACGGCGCCCACCAGCCGGAGGCGACCAGATGCCCGTGCCGCATGATCATCAGGCTGTGCGGCTCGATCTCGGGGGCGGCTTCGAGGGCGTCGAGGAAAGCCTGGACGCCTGCGGCGTCCACGCCCTGGGCGGCGGGACAGGAAGTCGGCAGGGCGGAAGCACTCATGGATGCATCCTGCACCCGTCGGGTGACCTTGATCGAGCCCGTTTCCGGGCTCTCTGTCAGGGGACTCGCCGGTTATGGTGCAAATCGGATACACGATGATGACGGAGCAGGCCGGCCCCCGAGAGCTCGTCGACCATGTGGTGCGGGCCGAGGAGGCGGGCTTCGACTTCTCGGTGACCTCCGACCACTACTTCCCGTGGCTGCGCTCGCAGGGCCATTCGCCGTACGCGTGGGCCGTGCTCGGTGCGGCCGCCCAGGCCACGTCACGTATCCCGCTGATGACGTACGTGACGTGTCCGACGTTCCGCTACCACCCGGCGGTGGTGGCGCAGAAGGCGGCGACAGTGCAGTTGCTGTCCGAGGGCCGGTTCCGGCTGGGGCTGGGCTCGGGCGAGAACCTCAACGAGCACGTGGTGGGCGGCGGCTGGCCGTCCGTCGATGTGCGGCACGAGATGTTCGAAGAGGCCGTGGAGATCATCCGCGCCCTCTTCGAGGGCGGTCACGTCAACCATCGCGGCACGCACTTCGACGTGGAGTCGGCCCGGCTGTGGGACCTGCCGGACCAGGCGCCGCCCATCGGCATCGCCGTCTCCGGGGAGCGGTCGTGCAAACTCGCGGGCCGGCTCGGCGACCTGGTGATCGCCACGGAGCCCAAGGCCGGGCTGCTGGAGGCGTTCGACCGGCACGGCGGGCAGGGCAAGCCACGCGTCGGCCAGCTGCCGGTCTGCTACGACCCCGACCGGGACACGGCCGTCAAGCGGGCGCATTCCCAGTTCCGCTGGTTCGGCAGCGGCTGGAAGGTCAACTCGGAGTTGCCGCACCCGGATTCCTTCGAGGCGGCGACGCAGTTCGTCACGCAGGACGACGTCGCCGACGCCATCCCGTGCGGTGACGACCCGGAGGCGTTCGTCGAGGCCGTCCGCCCGTACGCCGAGGCCGGGTTCACCGAGGTCGCCCTCGTCCAGATCGGCGGCGAGTCGCAGCCGGCGTATCTGGACTGGTCGGAGAAGACCCTGCTGCCCGCGCTGCGCGACGCGTTCGGCTGAAGTCCTCCGCCAGCGCTTCGACAGCCGGTTCCACCAGTTGAGCCCTCCGCCCCGGGGGGCTCTTCTTCATGAGCGCGCTCATCCGCTGGGCCTCGTCGGTCGTGGGCAGGAACCCGGCCAGCAGGAGGGGCAGCAGCAGGCGCCGGACGAGCACCTCGCTCTCCGAGGTGACCTGCGGCCTGCGCACCACGGAGACGTTGACCCGGATCGCGTGCTCGTTGCCGGGCGGGACACCCGGCCGGTCCGTCTCGATCGCGGCGTAACGGTAGCTGTGTGCCCGGTCACAGGCCGGGCAGCCGGCCGGGCCGCAGGCGAGCCGGGCGCCGCAGTCGGGGCACACCAGCCGGTCGAGGGCTGCGTCCACCAGCCGCCAGTCGTGCCGGTCGGGTTCGGCGGCGACCATCCCCGCCAGTACCCGCTCCTGGTCACCGCCCGCGACGGTGTCCCACTCCCGCAGGAAGACCGCCCACTCCCCCTCGACGATGCCGTCCACGAGGTCACGGCAGACGGCGCAGGCGGGGGCACCGCCGTACGCGTAACCGCCGCACTCCGCGCAGCGGCGCAGCACCGCGCCCGCCTCCTGTCGCACCATGCCGGGCATCCTCGCGCACCCGCGCCCCGCTGCGACAACGGTTTTCGGACGGGCCGGGCGGGCGGGGAACAGCGAGGTCAGCGGGTGCCGCTAGGCTTCCGTCCGCACCTCGTGCCATCCGATCTGCCCCGCCTCAGGAGAGTCGTCCGTGACCGTAGCCATCACCCTGCCCGAGACGTCCCCCGCCGCCCCGGCGAACGTCTCCGAACTCGTCGCGCGGGACGCGCGGGAGTTCGGGGCGTACGCCCGGACCGGAGGGTGGGCCTTCGGGCTGAAGGTGGCGCGCAGTGTGCGGCCCGGCGGGCAGGGCGCCGACGAGACGCCGAAGGTGTCCGCCAAGGAGTTCGCGGAACTCGCCGGCTGCTCCCCGGAGCGGGTCATGCGCTACTACAAGGCGTGGGACCGGGCGGCCGACGACGGGATGGTTCCCCACTTCGAGACGCTGACACCGGGCCAGGAGGTGGACCTGCCGGACGCCGACGTGTGGTTGAGCTACTACGTCTCCCGCAACAGCGCGACCTCCGAGCGTGGCACCGCCATCGCCGAGGCCGCCGAGGCGGAGGGCATCCGGCCCACGAAGGCCCTGGAGGTGGCGGAGAACCCCACCGCCCTGCGCGCCGCGATCCTCGCCGATCCCTCGACCGCCCGCGCGGCCCGCCAGGCCCTGCTGGACCGCGTCCGTGAGGACCCGGACCTCCAGTCGGAGCTGGCCCGTGACGTGGTGCGCACCGACGAGCTGAAGAAGGCTGTCGCCGGTGAGAGCAGGGCGGCCGACCGGATCGGATACGTGCGCCAGATCGCCGAGTCGGGGCAGATCAAGACGCCCGCCGGGCAGACCGTCGACGCGCCGACCGACCTGCGCCAGGAAGCCGAGCGGCACCTGTCCCTCCTCGACGAGCTGGACGAGGGCGAGGACTCCGGCGAGTGGGCCTCCGAGGCCTACGACACGATGAAGTCCCTCGTCGTCGAGGCCGTGGAGGCCGACCCGGGGCTGCGGGTGCAGGAGCGGCGCACGAAGTTCTACAGCAGCCTCCAGAAGGCGACCAAGGTGTTCGAGGAGCTGACCTTCGACGACGCCGGGGAGTTCTACGAGGACGACATGGTGCAGCGTCTTGAGGACCTCCAGCGGGCCGTCGCCATGTGCATCGAGTCGCTGCGCGGTGCTCGCGGGAATCACCCGGCCGGCTGAGCATTCCGGCGAAATCGGGGGTACTAGAGGGCTCTACGTCGGTTCTTCCCGGAGGCCCCCTCGTGAACTCGTTCGTCCACAAGACCCTGGTGGTGCAGCTCCAGGCGGGTGACACGGAACGTTTCTCCGTGCTCGCCCACCTGAGCTACGACGCCGCGGACCCGTTCGCCGTCACCGTGGTCTTCAGCCACGACGGCCGTGTCCTCGCCCGGTGGCAGCTGGACCGGGAGATGCTCGGTGACGCGCTGCGGCGTCCGGTCGGGGTGGGCGACGTGCGGATGCGCCCGGAGTCGCGCGGCATGTGGCAGGAGCTGCGCATGGAGTTCCTCGGCGACGCCCGCCCCGACGGCGGCCGGCACCACGCGGTGGTGTTCGCGTGGGCTCCGGGGTTCGCGGCGTTCCTGCGCGAGACCCACGAGGTGGTCCCGCCGGGCCGCGAGGAGGTCCATGTCGACGACTTCCTCGCGGGCGTCATCGCCGGGAGCTGACACGCGGCCGGGATGAGTAGGCGTACTCATGCCGAGGGCCCGCCCCCGCCAGGACGATGGGCTGCCTCGAGAGGAGCCCGCCATGTCCGCAGTGTCCGACGTACGTCCCGGTCCCCGGCCGTCGCTGCCCGCCGCCCTCGCCTCGGGCGTGCTCGCGGTGCTGGCCCTGTCGGCATGGAACCCGCACGACCGCGTGACCTGGTTCCTGGAGGTCGTGTGGGTCGTCGTGGGCCTGCCGCTCCTGGTGCTGGTCCGGCGGCGCTTCCCGCTGACGAACCTGCTGTGCTGTCTGCTGGCCGCCCACGCCGTGGTGCTGATGGTGGGCGGCCACTACACCTACGCCGAGGTGCCGCTCGGCGACCGGGTCCGGGACGCCTTCGGCCTGGACCGCAATCCCTACGACCGGTTCGGCCACCTGATGCAGGGCTTCGTGCCGGCCGTGCTGGTGCGCGAGCTGCTGGTGCGCACTTCGCCGCTGCGCGGCAGCCGCTGGCTCGCGCCGCTGACCGTGTGCGCGTGCCTCGCCTTCAGCGCCGTCTTCGAGATGCTCGAGTGGGCGGCCGCCGTGGCCGGCGGGCACGCGGCGGACGCCTTCCTGGCCACCCAGGGCGACGTCTGGGACACGCAGTGGGACATGTTCTGCGCGCTGCTCGGGGCGACCGTGTCGCTGCTGCTGCTCAGCCGGGCGCACGACCGGCAGCTGGCGACGGTGCCGTCACCTCGACGTGTGGCGGTGCCGGGTCCACAGCGGCAGGACGAACCAGCACAGCAGATACCAGCCGACCACGCCGGCGACCAGGTAGGGCACGAATCCGTCGTGCGTCGCCACGCGCAGGATCAGCAGCAGTGAGGCGGTCGTCGTGGCGAGCAGCAGCACGAGGCCGAGCAGGGTGAGCCGGGAGGCCAGCCGCACCGCCTGGGGTTTGACGCGCCGCCCGGAGACGAGGCGGTGCAGGGACACCGGGCCTATGAGCGCCCCGGTCGCGCAGGCGCCCAGGACGACCGTCACGAGGTAGATCGTCTGGTCCATGTCGGTCAGGTCGTCGTACTTCGGGGTGAACACCACGGTCAGCAGGAAGCCGAACAGGATCTGCACACCCATCTGTGCCACACGGACCTCCTGGATGAGCTCCTGCCACATCCGGTCCGCTCTCTCCTCCTCCGTCTCGTTGCGCCCCCGGCGCATGGCCCCGCCCTCTGCCCCGTCCGCCACTGTTCCTCCCGGTGTGAGACTGAGCCCTCCTCCTTCCCGGGTTCCCCGTAACAAGTCGTCCTCCCGGGCTCGCGGCGGTTTGAGCGATCAGGGGACGGTTACACGGACGGCGCGAATGACGCAGAGTTCTAGGAGGTCGTGGACGCATGTCCGGTACGCAGCTCACCGTGACGCTCAGCGGCGGAGGCGCCGACGACGCGCGAGCGGTCGTCCGGGCCCTGGAAGGCACGTTCGGGGCGCCGGACGAGCTTCCCGCCGACGAGAACGCGACGGTGCACATGGCGACCTTCGGCGGCGAGACGCAGGGTCCCGCCGATGGCGGTGCTCAGGAGTCCGGGCGGCTGTCCGCGCCGGTGACCGTCACCGTGCAGGGCAGCCCGGAGGCTGTGCGGCGGGCGAGCGACACCCTCACCCGGGCCTTCACGGCCCGCGACGACGGTGCCGCCTCCGGCGACCAGGAGCAGGAGAGGCAGCTGCTCCTGGAGCCGTGAGAACCGGCCTCACCAGCGTGATTCGACCTGGCCCTTGATGCGGCGTTCGTACAGGTCGCGGATTGCCGTCAGCGTCTCGCCGGGCAGCTGCGGGAGGCGGGCGGCGGCCGCGTTCGCCCGGGCCTGCTCGGGTGAGCGGGCGCCGGGGATCACGGTCGTGACGCCGGGCTGCTCGACGATCCAGCGCAGGGCCAGCTGGGCAGGGGTGTAGCCCTCGGGGGTGAGCGCCGCGAACTCGGCGGCCGCCTCCACACCGGTGGCGTAGTCGACGCCGGAGAAGGTCTCGCCCACGTCGAAGGACTCGCCGTGCCGGTTGTAGGTGCGGTGGTCGTTCTCCGGGAAGACGGTGTCCCGGGTGTACTTGCCCGACAGCAGGCCGGAGGCCAGCGGGACGCGGGCGATGATGCCGACGCCCGCCTCACGGGCGGCCGGGAGCACCTCGCGCAGGGGCTTCATGCGGAACGGGTTGAGGATGATCTGCACACTCGCCACGTTCGGCCGGGCGATCGCGGTCAGCGCCTCCTCGCAGGTCTCGACGCTGACGCCGTACGCGGCGACGCGCTCCTCCTCGACCAGGGTGTCGAGGGCGTCGAACACCTCGTCCGTGGAGTAGACGGGTGTCGGCGGGCAGTGCAGCTGCACCAGGTCGATCCGGTCGACGCCGAGGTTGCGCCGGGAGCGGTCGTTCCAGGCGCGGAAGTTGTCGAGCACGTAGTTCCCGGGAATCTGCTCGACCCGGCGGCCCATCTTGGTGGCGACCATGACGTGCAGGTCCGGACGGCCGCTGAGGAACGCGGCGATGGTCTGCTCGCTGCGGCCGTCGCCGTACACGTCGGCCGTGTCGAAGAAGGTGACCCCGGCCTCGGCCGCCGCCTCCAGTACCGAGAGGGCTTCCTTGTCGTCGACGTCTCCCCAGTCGGCCCCCAGCTGCCAGGTGCCCAGACCGACGACGGAAGCGTGCTGACCCGACCTGTCGAATGTGCGCTCGTCCATGGGCGTCAGTCTGTCATCCGGCACGGCGCTGCGCGGAACGCGTTGCTCCGACCCGACAAGCCTGCTCGATTCACTCACACGGGTGAATCGATGCGACAGGAACGCGTCACGTGTCAACCGGCCTCTAGCGTGCTGCACGTGACCACTGGTTCAGCGAACAACCACCCTTCGAGCGGCTCGCCTTGGACCCGCCGGGGCTTCCTCCTCACCGCCGCCGCGCTGGCCGCCGTGCCCGGTCTGCCGGCGGATCCGGCCGCCGCCGCCGTGGAATTGCCGGACTTCCCCGCGGACGTCGCGCTGTACCGCTCGGCGTACCGGAACTGGGTCGGCGAGATCACCGCCGACGGTCTGTGGGCCTGTGCGCCGGGCAGTCCGGACCAGGTGGTCGCCGTCGTCAACTGGGCGTGGCGGCACGGCCGGCGGGTGCGCGCCCGGGGTGCCTCGCACGGCTGGTCACCCCTGACGGTCACGGAGGGGACGCCGTCCGGTGCGCCGGTCCTCCTCGTCGACACCGCGCCCCACCTCACCGGCCTGGCCCTGGACTCCCCCACCGCCGTGCGCGCCGGAACCGGCGTGACCCTGGAGGCGCTGCTGACCTTCCTGGAGGGGCACGGTCTCGGCGTCACGGCCACCCCCGCTCCCGGCGTGCTCACCCTGGGCGGCGCCCTCGCCGTCGACGCGCACGGCACCGCCGTACCCGCCCGGGGCGAGCGACGGCGGCCCGGGCACACGTACGGCTCCCTCAGCAATCTGATCCTGTCCCTGACGGCGGTCGTGTGGGATGCCCGGGCCGGTGCGTACGTACTGCGCACGTTCCACCGCGACGAGGCGGACTGCGCCGCGCTGCTGACCCATCTCGGGCGGTCCCTGGTGACCGAGGTGGTACTGAGGGTGGGCGCGAACACCGACCTGCGGTGCGTGAGCCGTACGGACATCCCGGCCGGGGAGCTGTTCGCCGCGCCCGGTTCGGGCGACGGGCGGACCTTCACGAGCTTCCTGGACGAGGCGGGGCGGGTCGAGGCGATCTGGTTCGCCTTCACCGAGCACCCCTGGCTGAAGGTGTGGAGCGTCTCCCCCACCCGGCCGCTGACCTCGCGGAAGGTGACCCGGCCGTACAACTACCCGTTCTCGGACAACATCCCGGGGCCGGTGGCGGAGCTGGTCGGCCGGATGACGTCCGAGGCGGCCTGGTACCTGGCGCCGGTGCTCGGCGCCGCGCAGTACGAGGCCGCCGCGCTCGGGCTGGTGACGACGCTGTCCGCCGACCTCTGGGGGCCCTCCAAGAACACGCTGCTGTACCTGAAGCCGACCACGCTGCGCGTGCACGCCGACGGCTACGCGGTCCTCACCTCGCGAGATCGGGTGCAGCGGGTCGTCTCCGAGTTCGCCGCGTTCTACCGCGAGCGTCTGACGGCGTACGCCGCCCGGGGCAGCTTCCCGGTCAACGGCTCGGTGGAGATCCGGGTGACCGGCCTGGACGACCCGGGCGACGCCGAGGTGGCCGGGGCCCGTCCGCCGCTGCTGTCGGCGCTCCGGCCGCCCGAGGACCACCCCGAGTGGGACACGGCCGTCTGGCTGGACATCCTGACGCTGCCGGGCACGCCTGACGCGGAGGCGTTCCTGCGCGAGATCGAGCGGTTCCTGCTGCGCTCCTTCGACGGCGGGTTCGCCCTCACCCGGGTCGAGTGGTCCAAGGGGTGGGCGTACACGGACGACGGGGTGTGGAGCGACGAGGAGGTGCTGGGCAGCGTCGTTCCGGCGGCGGTCGGCCCGGCCGAGTGGGCGCAGGCGGACGCGGTACTGGACCGGCTCGACCCGCACGGCGTGTACGGCAACGCCTTCCTGGACCGGCTGTTCGGCCCCTAGGGCCTGTCGTTTGGATCAGGTCGCAGGGAATCGGCGGTGCTTTTGGACGCCGGTGAGCGGGGTCTGGTGCGTGGAGCTGCAAGGCGGAGGAGGGAGTCGACGCGGAGCGTCGGCGACCGACGACAACGCCGCAGATGCGCGTGCCAGACCCCGCGCCTGCGACCTGATCCAAACGACAGGCCCTAGGTCCCGGCGCAGCGGTTCCGGCTGCACGGGCGGGAAGTCCGCCTTGCGTTCCCGGCCGCGCCCTTGAGTGCGCTGTGCCGACATGTGCGGAGTGCCCGGTGCGCAGGGCGCTGCGTCCACCGTCGGCCGCCGCGAACAGGTCGGCACCGGGCCGCCGAATCGCGCCAGTTTCGCGGCGTGACGTGCACCACGGGTGGCGATGCGCACCGGCAGAAACGTCCGCCTCAGCACCCCCAGTGGGTGGAATTTCCCCTTCCGCACCCGCGTGCGGACCGCTCGCGGCAAGATCATCTTCGTTCAACCTTGCACGACATAAGGGGAATTGCCCGGATCGCAGCCAACCGGCCGGCGTGGATTTCTCCCGATAGTGGACGGGCCGGTAGTCATGCGGGGTCATCAGCCGAACCGACCCTGGAGGTCCGTATGCCGGAACTCAGCCGTCGCCGCGCGCTCACCGCTGCGGCCGCCCTCGCCACGACCGCGGGGACGTTGTCCGCCATCACCCCGGCCTCGGCGGCCGGGCACCACGACTCCCCCGGGACCTTCGACGAGGTCTACAAGGGCCGCCGGATACAGGGCCGGCCGGCCGGCGGGTCCGGTCACCACCATCACGGCGCGGGATACGCGGTGTTCGTCGACGGGGTGGAGCTGCACGTGATGCGCAACGCCGACGGCAGCTGGATCAGCGTCGTCAGCCACTACGACCCGGTGGCCACCCCGCGTGCCGCCGCCCGCGCCGCGGTGGACGAGCTGCAGGGCGCGCCACTGCTGCCCTTCCCCGCCAACTGACCCGCACCGCAAGGCATCTGGAGCACCCGCACATGGCTGTCCGCAAGAACCAGTCCACCCTGACCGCCGACGAGAAGCGGCGTTTCGTCGCCGCGCTGCTGGAACTGAAGCGCAGCGGCCGCTACGACGAGTTCGTCACGACGCACAACGCGTTCATCGTCTCCGACACCGACAACGGCGAGCGGACCGGGCACCGCTCACCGTCCTTCCTGCCCTGGCACCGGAGATTCCTTCTGGAGTTCGAGCGGGCACTGCAGTCGGTGGACGCGTCGGTGACGCTGCCGTACTGGGACTGGACCGTCGACCGCACGCCGCGCGCCTCGCTGTGGGCGCCCGACTTCCTCGGGGGGACCGGGCGGGAACGGGACGGCCGGGTGTCGGACGGGCCGTTCTCCGTGTCGAGCGGGAACTGGCCGATCAACGTGCGGGTAGACGGCCGTACCTTCCTGCGGCGCGCTCTCGGTTCCGGGGGACGCGAGCTGCCGACGCGGGCCGACGTCGAGTCGGTCCTGGCGATGTCCACGTACGACATGGCGCCCTGGAACAGCGGCTCGGACGGCTTCCGCAACCACCTCGAAGGGTGGCGGGGCGTCAACCTGCACAACCGCGTCCACGTCTGGGTCGGCGGGCACATGGCCACCGGGGCCTCCCCCAACGACCCGGTGTTCTGGCTGCACCACGCCTACATAGACAAGCTGTGGGCCGACTGGCAGCGCCGCCACCCCGGCTCCGGCTACCTGCCCACCGCGGGCACGCCGAACGTGATCGACCTGAACGAGACGATGCGGCCGTGGCACGACACGACCCCGGCGGATCTGCTGGACCACACGCCGCACTACACCTTCGACGCCTGATCAGACGGTCGCGCCGGTGCGGCACTCCGGGTGGCCCCAGCCGCTGTCGTTCTTGGCGATGGGCTCACCGGCCGCGTAGGAGCGGCCGCACTGGCAGCGGCCGGGGAACTTCGCCTTGATCGTGCGCGACGAACCCTTCGCGGCGGAACCCTTCGCGGTGCGGGCCGCGCCGCCGCGCGGGCGGGACCGGGGCGCCTTCGCCGGGGTGTCCGGCGACGGCGGCGGCTCCGGGGAGCCAAGGCCGCTGCCCGCGGGCTCCTGGACGGTTGCGGCCTGGCTGGCGGCGCGGTCGGCGAAGTCGTTGAGCCGGTCACCGTCGACCTGGTGGGCGGGAACGTAGCGGAACTCGACCGAGCGGCCGTCCAGGAGCTCGTCGATGCGCACGACGAGGTCCTGGTTGGCGACCGGCTTGCCGGCGGAGGTCTTCCAGCCGTTGCGCTTCCAGCCGGGCAGCCAGGTGGTGACGGCCTTCATCGCGTACTGCGAGTCCATCCGGATCTCGAGCGGCACGTCCGGTTCGGTCGCCGTCAGCAGACGCTCCAGCGCGGTGAGTTCGGCGACATTGTTGGTGGCCTTGCCGAGCGGCCCCGCCTCCCACCGCTCCGGCGTCTCGGAAGCGTCGGCGACGACCCAGGCCCAGCCCGCGGGCCCGGGATTTCCCTTCGAAGCCCCGTCACACGCGGCCACTACACGTTCACGCATGCGCTCGATCATGCCATGGCCGCGGGGGCCGTCCGGCCGGGAGGTCCGGGTGCCTACGCCACGTCGGTCAGCTTCGGCATCTCCCCCTCGGTCGTCGTGATGTCGATCACCGAGAAGTTGGCGCCCTGCGGGTCGCTGATCGCCGCGAACCGGCCGAACGGCGTGGTCATCGGACCGAACCGCAGCACGCCACCGAGCTTGGTGGCCTTCGCCACGGCCTCGTCGCAGTCCTCGACGGTGAAGTAGACGTTGATGTACGGCTGCACCTCGGGCGGGAACTCCTCCGTCATCTGCATCCGGCCCAGCACGGTGCGTTCACCCAGGTCGTAGATCCGGAAGTTCGTCTCGCCGTCCTCCATGTCCCGCTGCCGGTAGGAGAAGACGGCGGGGAAGAACGCGTCGGACTTCTCCGGCTCGCGGGTGAAGACCTCCGCCCAGGTGTAGGCGCCCGGTTCGGCCATCGCCTGGAAGCCCTCGTGGGTGCCGGCCTGCCAGACGCCGAAGACGACACCACCGGGGTCGCGGGCCAGGCACATGGTGCCGAAGTCGGCGACCTGCATCGGCTCCATCAGCACCTCGCCCCCGTGGTCACGGATCCGGGCGGCGGTGGCGGCGGCGTCGTCCGCGGCGAAGTACAGGCACCACTGCGACAGGCCCTCCTGGCCGGGCATGGGCGGGACGACGGCGGCGACCGCCTTGCCGTCGGCGTAGGCCTCGGTGTAATTGCCGAACTCCGCCGACGCCTCGGCGAAGGTCCAGCCCAGGACGTCTCCGTAGAAGCTCTTGGCCCCTTCGAGGTCGCTGAACATCGCGTCGGCCCAGCAGGGGGTTCCTTCAGGTTGCACGGCCATGATCACGGCCCTCTCCGAATGAGTGGAATCGTCCGTTTCCTCACGCTAGTCATCGGGGGGCCGGCCCGCGCGCCGAGCGCGCCGGCTGCCGCGCAGCCCTGCCGGCCGTGGCCTGGCCGGTCCGAGCCGTCGCGTCCGGCATACGTCTTCCCCCCGGGGGCCCGGCTGTGCTTGCCTGGGTGCCGTTTCGGTGGCCGGGGCGGGAGTTGCCGTATGCGCAAGCCGTGGGTCGTGGGGATACTGCTGGCCGGGATGCTCCTCGGCGGGTGCGGGGATCCCGCGTCCGCGCCGGAGGAGCCGGCGCCGAGCGCACCGCGCGCGTCGGCCACGACGCACCAGCGCGCCCCCGCCTCCCCCGGCCCGGAACCGAGGAGGAGGGCGCCCAAGGTGCTGTACCTCGGGGACTCGCTGGCGATGGAGGGCCAGAAGGTGCTGGGTCAGGAGTTACGGCGGGACCTGAAGGCGGAGTACACCGGCGCCCCGTATTCCGGCACCACTCTGTGCGACTACCTGGAGGGCACGGCCGACCGGTCCCTGGTGCCGGCCGCCGACAAGGCCGCTGCGCTGGTGCGCCGGCTGCGGCCCGACTTCGTGGTCCTCCAGTTCTGGGGGAACTCCTGGGGCTACACACCGTGCATGGACGGCATCACCTACGACAAGGCCCCGGCCCGCTACTTCAGCCGCTACGACGCCGACGCACGCCGGCTCGCCGAGCAGATCGCCGCGGCCGGGGGCGGCAGCCGACCGAGGATCGTCTGGGTGTCCCAGGGCCCGGACCCGATCACCCCCGACCGGGTCCGGCGCGTCAACGCGCTCTACGACAAGCGGGCCGCCGCCTCGGGCGACCTCGTGGCGGACGCCGGGAAGGCGGTGAGCCCGGCCACCGGCCGCTACACCTGGACGCAGTACCTGCCGTGCACGCCCTACGAGCGGACCCACCCCGGCTTCTGCACCCAGCCCGGCCGCGACCGCACGGCCCTGCACCGCGACGACGACTATCTGCACTTCTGCCTGGCTCCCACGACGTCGAGGCCCAAACCCTGCCCGGTCCCCTCCCCCGGGATCCTGCGCATCGCCCGGGAAATCACCAAAACCGTTGGACAGGCGGCCCGTTGACCGCTCGAATGGGCACCCATGAGCACGGTGCGCATGCATGAGGACGAGCTGGACATCGACGTTCCGCTCGTCGGCCGGCTGATCGCCGGGCAGTTCCCGCAATGGGCCGGGCTGCCGCTGCGGCGGCTGGAGTCCTCCGGGACGGAGAACGCCATGTTCCGCCTCGGTGCGGACAAGGTCGTACGCCTGCCCCGGCATCCCCGCGCCGTGGAAGCCATCACCCACGAACTGCGCTGGCTGCCCCGGCTCGGCCCGGGACTGCCCGCCGCCTCGCCCGAGCCCGTCGGCCGGGGCGAACCCGGCGACGGCTTCCCCTGGCCGTGGTCGGTCTACGGCTGGCTGGACGGCCGCAACCCGGTGCCCGGCAGGCTCGAGGAGCCCGAACTGCTCGCCAAGGACCTTGCCGCGTACCTCACGGCCCTGCGCCGCATCGACGCGTCAACGGGCCCCCTCGGTTACCGGGGAGTGCCGCTGGCGACCCGGGACCCCTTCGTGCGCGAGGCGCTCGCGCACCTCGCGGGACGGGTCGACACCGTCGCGGTGACCGAGGTGTGGGAAGAGGCCCTGCGGGCTCCCGAGCACGCCGGGCCTCCGGTCTGGGCACACGGCGACCTGATGGCCGGGAACCTCCTGGTCACGGGCGGACGGCTGAGCGCTGTGATCGACTTCGGCACGGTGGGGGTCGGTGACCCCGCCGTCGACCTCATCGGCGCCTGGTGCCTGCTGCCCGCCGCGGTCCGCGGCGTGTTCCGCGATGCCGTGGGCGCCGGCGAGGCCGAATGGGCACGGGCCCGGGGCTGGGCCCTGTCGATCGCGGTCATCGCCCTGCCGTACTACTGGAAGACGAACCCGCCGGTCGCGGAGAACTCCCGGTACGTCATCCGGGAGATCCTGGCCGAGGCCGCGTAAGGGCGGAACGGCTCAGGGGTGTCCGACCTTCTCGCAGGGCACGGCACTGCCCCTGTCCGCGGCGCCTCACTCGCCCGCGTACGCCTTCTCCAGGGCGGCGATGTCGAACTTGCTCATCGCCATGAACGCCCGGGTCACACGGGCCGCCTTCGCCGGATCCGGGTCGGTGATCATCTCGTCGAGCCGGTCCGGGACGACCTGCCAGGAGACGCCGAACCTGTCCTTGAGCCAGCCGCAGGGGCCGGGCTCGCCGCCGTTCTCGGTGAGCCTGGTCCAGTAGTAGTCGATCTCCTCCTGGTTCTCGCAGAAGATCATGAAGGAGGTGGCCTCGGTGAACTTGAACTGAGGGCCGCCGTTGAGTCCGAGGAACCTGTGCCCGTTGGCCGTGAACTCGACGGTCATCACGCTGCCCGCGGCCTGGGGCGCTCCCTCGGGGTAGCGCGCGATCTTGCCGATGCTGGAGTTCTTGAAGATCGAGACGTAGTGGTGGGCGGCCTCCTCGGCCTGGCCGTCGAACCAGAGACACGTGGTGAAACCGTCGGTGGTCATGAGTCCTCCTGCACGCGTGGAACGCTGTCACCACTGTCGACCGCGCCCCGCCCCGGAACTCATCGGTCGTACGGCAGGCAAATTCAGGTGGCCGTTACACCGTTCGGAACTAGCATCGCGGGATGACGTCCACGCCCGCCGGCAGCGGCATCCGTCCCTTCCGCATCGACGTACCGCAGCGCGACCTCGACGACCTCCACGACCGCCTCGACCGGATCCGGTGGCCCGACGAGCTGCCCGGCGTGGGCTGGTCGTACGGCGTTCCGTCGGGCTATCTGCGCGAGCTGGTGCGGTACTGGCGGCACGCGTACGACTGGCGGGCCGCGGAGGCCCGGCTGAACGCGTGGCCGCAGTTCACCACCGAGATCGACGGCGCGCGGGTGCATTTCGCTCACGTCCGCTCCCCCGAGCCCGACGCCACCCCGCTGGTCGTCACGCACGGATGGCCGGGGTCGATCGTGGAGTTCCTCGACATCGTCGGGCCGCTGACGGACCCGGCCGCCCACGGCGGCGATCCGGCCGACGCCTTCCACGTCGTGCTGCCGAGCATTCCCGGCTTCGGGTTCTCCGGCCCCACCCGCGAGACCGGCTGGGAGGCGCGCCGGATCGCCGACGCGTGGGCCGAGCTGATGACACGCCTCGGCTACGAACGGTTCGGGGCGCAGGGCGGCGACTGGGGTGCGGCCATCTCCCGCGAACTGGGCCGCGTCCACCCCGGCCGTGTCGTCGGCATCCACCTCAATCTGCTTCCCGGCGCACAGGCGGCCGCCGAACCGAGCGCCGCGGAGCTGGAGGCGCTGAGCCCCGCCGAGCGGGAGCGCACGCTCACCTCGTGGCGGCGGTGGGCTGAGTGGTCCCGCGACGGCACGGGCTACTTCCACGTGCAGTCCACCCGGCCGCAGACCCTGTCGTACGCGCTCACGGACTCACCGGTGGGGCAACTCGCCTGGATCGTCGAGAAGTTCCAGGAATGGACGGACTCCGAGGAGCTGCCCGAGGAGGCCGTCGACCGGGACCTGATGCTCACGAACGTGATGCTGTACTGGCTGACGGGCACGGCCGGTTCGTCGGCCCGGGTGTACTACGAGCGCGCCCACGCCCGGGGCGAGAGGATCGCCGCCCCGCAGGAGCCTTCCACCGCGCCGACCGCGGTGGCGTCCTTCTTCGGCGACCCCCAGATCCCGCTGCGCCACAAGGCGGAGCGGACGGAGAACATCGTCCGCTGGACGGAGTTCGACCGCGGCGGGCACTTCGCGGCGATGGAGGAGCCGGACCTGCTGGTCGGTGATGTGCGGGCCTTCTTCCGCCGGTTGCGCGAGAAGGGCTGAGCCTTGAGGCTCTGCCGGTAGCGGATCTGCCGAAGGCAGAGAAACCGTTCGCGGGCATCGTCCGAGGTCAAGAGTGGAGTCGACGGAACCCCCCGACAGGTCCACGGCGCTTGTCGCCACGACGAGGAGAACCGATGACACCACTCACGACGCTCGCGCCCCGGGCGGAGGAGGGCGACACCCCTCCGACCCGCTTCGACGACCATCTGGCCGCCCAGCTGCTCGCTCAGCGCATCGTGCTGCTGGGCACCCAGGTCGACGAGGTCTCCGCCAACCGGGTCTGCTCCCAGCTGCTCATCCTGTCCGCGGAGGACGCGCACACCGACATCAGCCTGTACATCAACAGCCCGGGCGGCGCGGTGCACGCGGGCCTCGCCATCTACGACACCATGCGGCTCATCCCGAACGACGTCTCCACACTCGCCATGGGCTTCGCGGCCAGTATGGGCCAGTTCCTGCTGAGCGTCGGCACGCCGGGCAAGCGCTTCGCCCTGCCGAACGCGCGGATCATGATGCACCAGCCGTCGGCGGGCATCGGCGGCACCACCGCCGACATCGAGATCCAGGCGGAGAACCTGGAGTTCACCAAGCGGACCATCGAGCGGATCACCGCCGAGCACACCGGGCAGAGCCCGGAGACGATCTCCCGGGACGGCGACCGGGACCGCTGGTTCACGGCCGAGGAGGCCAGGGAGTACGGCATGGTGGACCGGGTCGTGGAGTCCCTCGCGGACGTCCGGCCGGCGGCCACCCGGCGCAGGATGGGGCTGCAGTGATGGGTACGTACACGATTCCGAACGTCGTCGAGCGCACCCCGCAGGGCGAGCGGTCCTACGACGTCTTCAGCCGGCTGCTGTCCGAGCGCATCATCTTCCTCGGCACCGAGATCGACGACGGCGTCGCCAACGTCGTCATCGCCCAGCTCCTCCACCTGGAGTCGTCGTCCCCGGAGAGCGAGATCGCGATCTACATCAACTCTCCGGGCGGCTCGTTCACTTCGCTCATGGCCATCTACGACACCATGACGTTCGTGCAGGCGCCGATCTCCACGTTCTGCGTCGGGCAGGCCGCCTCCACGGCGGCCGTGCTGCTGGCCGGAGGGGACCCAGGGCGGCGCTTCGTGCTGGAGCACTCACGGGTGCTGCTCGGCCAGCCGGCCGCCGGCGGGCAGCGCGGCATGGTGTCCGACCTGGCGCTCCGGGCCAAGGAGATGGTGCGGATCCGCTCCCAGGTGGAGGAGGTGCTGGCACGGCACACCCACCACGACGTGACGGCCCTGCGGGCCGACATGGACCGCGACAAGGTGTTCACCGCGCAGGAGGCGGTCGGCTACGGGCTGGCCGACGAGGTGCTCAGCCGGCGCCTCGTGAGGGTCTGAGGCGCCGGCCGGCCGACACGGCTCAGGCGGCCAGGCACACGCCGTCGTGCGACGAGGTGGACGCCCCGCGGCGGCTGCCGCCCGCGTAGCGCGAGCTGACGCGGGTCAGTTCGCCCTGCGCCCTCGTCAGCAGGTCGCCGAGGTTCAGTCCGAGTGCGTGGGCGGCGGCCGCGAGGACCTCCGAGGAGGCCTCCTTGCGGCCGCGCTCCACCTCCGAGAGGTAGGGCATGGAGATCCGTGCCTCGTCCGCCACGTCCTTCAACGTGCGCTCCTGCGCCAGGCGTTCACGGCGCAGGACGTCACCCACCAGGTCCCGCCACAGCGGCTCCTTCGCGGCGGGGGCCGGCGGCGCCTGGCGCGGCGGTGCGCCGGCGGCGGGTCGCGCACCGTGCGGGCGCAGAGGGATGACTCGGGCTTCGTTCGGCAGGTGGTTGCTCACTTCTCCAGCCTAGGAATCCCGGCCGCCGGGGGAAGGGCCCGGCGTTCCGCCCTGGGTGGAATCACCGCGCCCACAACGGGGACGGAGAGGCACATTCCCTTCGATTTCGCCCATGGGAGAATCGGAGGGCATGGTGCGGGTCAACCCGGGTACCCGCAACTCGGGAGTACCTATGCAGATGTCCGCCGCGACGTTCGTGGGAGAGGTAATGGAGACCGCCGTGATCCGGTCGAAGGCACAGGCCGTCGAAGAGAACGCCGAGGCCAGCACGGGTGACGGAGCACTGCCGGGCGTCGTGGACCCGCGGTCCGTGGCCCCGCGGGACGCGAGGGAATTGTCCCGCCAGTTCTTCCAGCGCCTGACGGAACTCGAAGAGGGCACGCACGAGTACCAGTACGCGCGCAACACCCTGATCGAGATGAACATGTCACTCGTGCGTTTCGCGGCCGGACGGTTCCGGGGCCGCGGCGACGACATGGAGGACATCGTCCAGACCGGCATGATCGGCCTGATCAAGGCGATCGACCGGTTCGAGCTCTCGCGCGAGGTCGAGTTCACCTCCTTCGCCCTGCCGTACATCGTCGGCGAGATCAAGCGCTTCTTCCGGGACACCACGTGGGCGGTGCACGTGCCGCGACGGCTGCAGGAGCTGCGCGTGGAGCTGGCCAAGGCCCGTGAGGAGCTCGCCAGCCGGCTGGACCGCGAGCCGACCGTCGCCGAGCTGGCCACGCTGATGAACATCTCCGAGCGCCAGGTCGTGGAGGGGCAGATCGCGGCGAACGGGTACAACTCGTCGTCGCTGGACGCCGCGCTCACCGGCGACGGTCCGGAGGGCGGCGAGGCGGTGCTGGCCGACTTCATCGGAGTGGAGGAGGACGGGCTGCGGCTCGTCGAGGACTTCCATTCGCTCGCCCCGCTCATGGCAGAGCTCAGCGAGCGCGACCGGCAGATCATCCACATGCGGTTCGTGGAGGAGGCCACCCAGGCGGAGATCGGTGAGCGGCTCGGCTGCTCGCAGATGCATGTCTCGCGGCTGATCAAGCGGATCATCACGCGGCTGCGCGAGGGCATGCTGGGCGAGCTGGGCTGCGCCTGACGCGACCGGCGGACCAGCGGGTGCCGTCCCACACGCGGGAGTGGGGCGGCACCCGCACATCGGTTTGCCGGTACAGACGCGAACGACGCCGGAACGACGCGGATGACGAGAGCCGCCCGGGTGACGTGAATCACCCCGGGCGGCTCAGACGTCGGCTCCGTCGGTGAGAGGCAGTACGGCGCGCACCCGCTTGCCCACCGGCACCCTTTCCACGCTGACCTGCTCGGCGAGCGCGTGGACGATCTCCAAGCCGTGCCGGCCGATGCGCTCGGGGTTGCGGGGGAAGATGCGGGGCAGTGCGGAGCTGCTGTCGTAGACCGACACCGTCACCGCGGTGTCGGTGCCGACGAGCTCCAGGATGTACGGCCCGTTGCTGTGCCGGTCGGCGTTGGTGACCAGTTCGCTCACCACCAGCAGCACGGCGCCGTCGACACGCTCGTCGATACGCGCGCACCACTCGGTCCTGAGCTGATCGAGGAAGAGCGCGGCGAAAGACCGCGCCTCGGCGATACAACCCTGCTCGCCGGTGTAGTGTGCCGCCCGCCACAGCGGTTCAACGGGCACGTCGAAACCAGTCGGTATCACTGCCTCGTCCAGGTGGTCGATCATTCTTTTCTCTCTGGGAAGCCGGACTGGCCGGACGCTCTGCACAGTGCTCGTACCCCGAGCCGGGCCTCGCAGTCCTGACATTTTCCGGCCCGTTCGGTGCCCCGGGCATTGTCCCCCGTCCGCAGGGCACCCGGAAGGAATCAGAGCCGGCCGAGGGCGGCCGGGCCGGATTCGCCGGAGGTGCGCGGTGGCCTGGTGGATATGGCTGGTCGTGGCGATCGCGGCGCTCGCCGCCGTCGCGGCGGTGACAGTCGCCGTGCAGGCCGGCCGGCGGTCGGGGACCGTCATAGCGGTCCGTCGCCGGCCCGGCGGGAAGGGCCTGCGATGAACGAGCTGCTGGCCGCACGGAGCCTGACGACCCTGCCGGTGGTCACCTTGGGCGGTGACGCCGTCGCCCAGGTCAAGGACACCGTCTTCGACGCCGCCGCCGGGCGCGTCACCGGCTTCACGCTCAGCGGCCGGGGTCTGCTGTCGGGCCCGCTGAAGCAGAGCCTGCCCTGGTCGGCGGTGCACGCGCTGGGTCCGCAGGCGGTGATGATCCGCGACGCCCTCGCTCTCCAGGACGTGTCCGTCGTGATGGCCCGGCGCGAGGCCCGGCAAGGCCGGGTGCTGCACGCCAAGGTGCTGACCGACGAGGGCGCCGAGGTCGGCACGGTGCTCGACGTGATCATCGAGGGCGGCGCCAGCGGCCGGGTCGTGGGATTCCGCATCGCCGCGAGCAAGGCGCTCGTGCAGGGCTCCCGCCGCCACCGGCACCGGGTGTACGTGCCGCGCGGCGAGACGCTCGCCGTCTCCGGCCGGGCCCTGGTCATCCCGGCGGACGCCACCCGCTACGTCGCCGACGACCTTCCGACGTTCGTCGCCCGGGTCGGCGCCTTCCAGGACGGGCGGGACGGGACGACGCCATGATGCTGTTCTCCGAGGCGCGGGGCCTGCCGGTGCTGACGCTGACCGAGGCGGACGAGGTCGGCGTCCTCAGGTCGCTGACGGTCGACGCCGTGTCCGGTGTGGTCACCCATGTCCGGGTGCGGAGCCGGCACTCCCGTAAGGACACCGTGCTGGCCTGGGGCGCGTTGCACGCCATCGGCCCGGACGCGGTGCTGGTCCGCACGACCGCCGAACCGGCCGAGGTGCCCGCGCACCACGAGCTGCCCGGCCTCAGGATCCTCACCGAGACGGGGGACACGCTCGGTACGGTCCAGGACGTTGCGTTCGAACCGGAGACGGGCCGGGTCGAGGCGGTCGTCACGGCCCACGGCGACCTGCCTGCCGATCGGTTGCTCGGGCTCGGCGACTTCGCCCTGGTGGTCCGTGCCGCTTGAGCCGGCCGGGTCAGGAGGCCGGGGGCTGTTCCGTCGTGCCGCCGCCGGTGTCGTTCCCGGTGTCGGTGCCGGGCGGAGGCTGCTCGGTGTCGGGCGACGGCGGCTCGTCCGTCGTCGGCCCCGACGTGTCGGTGTCCGAGGTCGGCGGTTCACTCGTGGGCGGTTGCGGCGACGTCGAGTCGGGCGGTGCCGTCGGCGTGGTGACGCTCGCCGACGGAGAGGGCTCGTCCGGCTTCTGGGTCTTGTGGTCCTTCGTGCCCGTGTCGCCCTTGTGGCGCTCGAACCACTCGCCGTCGGGTTCGCACATCACGAAGACGTCGACCGGCTCCGGTGCGGGCGTCACCATGACGACGTTCGACGCCTTGTACCCCGGCCACGCGTCTCCGGTCGTCTTCGGCGCGCTCTGCTGGGCGACCGGCGGGGACAGCGGGTTGCCGCACGCGCAGCGCACCCGGGGCACGCCGCGGTCGTCGACGAGGACGGCCGTGCCTGCCTGGAGGACGGCCTGGTAGGTGGTGGGGGCGCCGTCCTTGTAGCCGTGGTTGGTGACGCGGGTGTCCATGCGCAGCTGCACGGGCGTGAGCGAGCGCAGGTAGGAGGGGACGTCGGACGGCTGGATCCCGGCGACCGAGGCGAACGCGCGCTGCTTGTCCGGGGCGTCCTCGAAGTACGTGATCTGCTTCTCCACGTCACAGCTGGCGACCTTGCGGGTGCCGCCGTACAGGCCGGGCGCGTCGCCCTTCACACCCTGGACGGCGTTCTGCGGCGCCGACTCCGTGGCTCCCGAGGGCGAGACCGGCGAGGCCGAGCTCTTCTTCTCCGCCGTCGACTCGGTGAACGCGTCCGGGCCCGTGTCGGCCGCGGGCTGGAGGAAGACCTCGCCGCTGGACGTACTGGTACCGCCGTCCGACGCACCGGTGCCGCCGTTGTCGGGCCGGGACAGCACCACGGCCAGGATCACGGCGGCCACCACGGCGGTGGCGATGATCGCCACCCGGGGCACGGACCCCCACCACGGTCGGCGGGGCTCCGGCTCCTTGCCGCCTTCGCTCGGCGGCTCAGAGGGCGGGCCGCCGCCCGACGGCGGCTGGGAGGGGCCCGACAGTGGGCCCGAGGGAGGTCCTGTGGGGCGGCCGGACGACGGCGGATCGACGCTCACGAGCTCTTCTTTCCGCGTGGGTTCTCTGCGGTCTTCACACACCAGATGTGATTCATACCGGTGCTTTGTCACTTTTCCCTTATGCGTTCATTGTGTGCTCCGGTCCCGTACGCCCCGCAAGCCGACGCGGACGGACCCCTCCGGCAGGCGCCCGGCGGAGGGGCTGCTTAGCGTGGCAGCGTGAGTTCGCGCACCCCCTCCGGCCAGGCACGTACCTCGGACGAGCGGGCCGTCGCCCGCCACGGCTGGGCACACGCCCTCGTCACGGTGCTCGGAGGGCTGCTCGCCATGGCGGTGGTGGCCGCTCTGGGCCTGTGGGCGGCCGGGGCCGGGGACCTCCCGGACGGTGCCTTCGCCCCCGTCGTCGCGGCCACCATGGTCACCGCCGTCGGTGGCACCGTGAAGCTCGCCGGTAGCGCCGGCGACCTCGCCGACACGCAGGCGGGCCTGACGGTGATTCCGTTGTCCGTCACGCTCACCGGGGCGCTGGTGACCGCCTGGGGCTTTCTGCGGCCGCTGCGGCACCGCGCGGTCGCCGGTGCGGCGGAGCTGGCCGGCTGGGCCGGCCGGGTGGCGGCCCTGTGGCTGCTCGCGCTGATCGGCCTGGCGCTCGCCGCCCGCCACACCTTCGACATCTCCCTCGGGGACGACACGCTCGGCGAACTCGGTGACCTGTTCGGCGCCTCACCGAGGATCGGCTTCACCACCGACGTTCCACTGTCGGTGTTCGTCGGCGTGGTGTGGCTGGCCGGTGTGCTGGTGCTGGCCCTGCTGGTGTCTCGCGGGGCTCCGCTGCCCGCCGGGCTGCTGCGCTTCCAGACGTCGGTGCGGCCGGCCGCGTACGCGATGGTCGCGCTGCTGCTGGCCTGCGTCGTCATCGGCGTGCTCGTCGCCCTGGTCGTCGCCGTGGCCAAGGGGAACACGCGGGAGACGTTCGCGGTCATCCTTCTCGGCATGCCGAATCTGGTGTGGCTGGCCCTGACGATCGGGCTGGGCGCCACCTGGAACGGCAGGGTGGAGGGGCCGTTCGGGCTGCCCATGCCGCACGTGCTGGACGAGGTGCTGCGCACCCCGGACGTCTCCGAGCTGAATCTGCGGACCCTCTCCGAGCACGACGGCCGGGTGTGGTGGCTGCTGGTCGTCGACATCGTGCTGCTGCTGGCCGCCGCGTTCGTGATGGCGGCCCGGTCACCGGCCCGGGTGCGGGCCTGGCAGCATGCCGTGCACATGGCGGTCGCCCTCATGCTCACGGTGTTCATGATCTGCCTCGTCGGGCGCATCTCCGCGCACTACGGACTGTCCGTGCTCGGCATCGGCGATCTGGGCGGCGGCCTCGGGGGCGAGCTGTTCCTGAGACCGAGGCTGTGGGGTGCCGTGGGTCTGGCCGTCCCGTGGGGATTGGTGACCGGGTTCGCCGGGGCCCTGTCGGCGCGGCACGTACGGCGGCGCGGCGAGGTGCGCTCCGGCAGCGACAGCTGACGTCGCGCGCTACGTCCGCTGCACGAAGACCGGTTCGGCCCAGCGCGGCGGCGGCTTGGGCCGCTCCTGCCCCGCGGCCGGCAGTTGCCGGTCCACTCGGGTGGGCGACCGGGTGGCCCCGGTCCCGCCGCCGGTCGTCGCGGCGCGCAGGGCGGCGACGAAGGCGAGGCAGGACGGGTACCGGTCGTCGGGGCTCTTTGCGAGGGCCTGGGCGAAGACGGGGTCGACCCGTGGGTCGAGGTCGGGGCGGTCCTCGGTCAGCGGCGGCGGTTCGTCGTACTGGTGGGCCCAGAGCAGTGCCATGTCGTCGTCGCGGAGGAACGGCGGATGGCCGGCCAGGGTCTCGAAGACGACACAGGCGAAGCCGTACACGTCACAGCGGGCGTCGACCGGCTTGCCGGAGATCTGCTCGGGGGCGACGTAGTCGAGCGTGCCGACGAACTGGCCGACCGTGGTGAAGCCGGTCAGCGACAGCGACTTCTTCGTGAGGCCGAAGTCGGTGAGGTAGACGTGCTCGGGGTGGTCGCTGTCGGTGCCGCGGGAGACCAGGATGTTGCCGGGCTTGACGTCCCTGTGGACCAGCCCGTGGTCGTGGGCCGCGTCGAGCGCGGAGGCGACCTGGGCGGCGACGCGCACGGCGGTGACGGGCGGCATCGGGCCCTCGCGGTCGAGGAGATGGCGCAGGTCGCTGCCGGCGACGTAGCGCATGGCGATGTACAGCACGCCGTCCGTCTCGCCGGCCTCGAACACCGGCACGATGTGCGGGTGGTCGATCGCTGCGGCGGCCCGGGACTCGTGGGTGAAGCGGCGGCGGAAGGTGTCGTTGCGGGCCAGTTCCGGGGCGAGCAGCTTGAGCGCGACGGTGCGTTCCAGACGCAGGTCCCGGGCCCGGTAGACGACGGCCATGCCGCCGCGCCCGATCTCCTGCTCGATCCGGTACCCGGCGATCTGCTGCCCGATCAGCTCGGAGGGCCGCCCCGAGAACAGGCTCGTCTCGCGGTTCAACGGCCATCACCCTCAGGCGACACGACCCGCGTGGGCGGCGCCTCAGCCGCCCGGCCCGCCACCTCGTCGTCCTCGTCGCCTTGCCGCGACACGACACGCGTGGGCCCGGGAACGTCAGCACCCGCGCCCCGCGTCGGCTCACCCACAGACTCAGCAGCGTCGGAAGCCACCACCCGCGTGGCCTCAGGGGCCTCGGGAGGCACCCCCCGGGCCGGCTCGGGAGCGTCCGGAGCCACCACTCGCGTCGGCGGCGGACCCTCGGAAGGCACGGCCTCCGTCGGCTCGGACGCCTCGGAAGCCACCACCCGCGTCGGCCCAGGAACATCCGGAGCCACCACCCGCGTCGGCTCGGGCGCCTCGGGAGGCACCGGCCGGTACGGCTCGGGAGCGTCCGGAGTCACCACCCGGGTCGGCGGCGGAGCCTCGGGAGGTGCGGCCTCCGTGGGCCGGGGGGTCTCGGGCGGCGCCACCGGTGTCGGCCCGGCCGTAGCACCACCGCCCGCGCGGAGCGCCCCCGCCGCGGTGGCGCGAGGCGTCCGGTCGGGGCCCTCGGTCGGCACCGGTCGCGTGGCCCGGGGCGTCTCGTCGGGGCCCTCGGGCGGTACCAGGCGTGTGGGGGGATGCGCGGGCGCTGCGGCCGGGCGGGGCTCCGGTCGGGCTCCGGGCGTCTCGTCCGTGGCGTACGTGGTCATCCGCGTGCCGTCGGCGTACACCCAGTGCCCGTGGGCGGAGTCGTAGAGCCACACGGACTCGCCGTCGACGACGACGCCGATCCGCATGCCGTGGGTGCGGGCGCGGAAGGACTCCCGGTCCAGGCCGCCCGCGAGGTCCTCGACCGCGGAGCGGTAGCGCGTCAGGGCTTCGTGCGCCCGGCCCAGCAGCGGCCGTGGATCGGCGGTGCGGGTGAGCGGCCCGTCGGCGGCGGGAGGATCCTGCGGTACGGCGACCAGGCGGCGGCCGTCGACCCAGGCCGACCAGCCGTTGAAGCACAGCACGTGTCCCCAGTCGCCCTGCCGTTCCAGGAGTTGCACGGGCAGCAGGGGGTCGAGGTCCACGGTGGGCCGGGACGGGTCGGGTGCCTCCCAGGCGGGCATCCCGTGCTGCGGGACGACGTGCGTGGGCCGGAAGCCGGAGGTCGTCATCGGCGCTCCCTACTTCCGCATGACGGCCGGTTCGTGCCGGCGCAGCAGCCGGGAGACGAGGAACCCGAAGAGCACCGACAGCACGACCAGCATCCCCACGTCCAGCAGCCACGTGCCCGCCGAGTGCTCGAAGAGCGGGTCCTTCGTCAGGTCATCGGGGACGATCCGGGCCAGCCCGACGGTCCCGGCCATCGCGGCCAGCGCCCAGCGCGCCGGCACCAGCCAGCCCAGCTGTTCGAGCCCGGGGGTGCCGGCCAGCTTCAGCAGGGCCCCGCAGAAGACGACCTGGACGATGGCGATGAGCACCAGCAGCGGCATCGTCACCTCTTCCTTGCGCACCAGCGCGGAGACGAGCAGGCCGAGCATCATCGCCGTGAACGCGAGCAGGGCGACGGCGACCGTGATCTCCACCAGGGGCGGCATCAGCACGCCTTCGCCGCCGGGTGCGTCGAGGTCCACGCCGAACAGGGCGACCAGGGTCAGCACCACGGCCTGGAGCACGGTGATGACGCCCAGGACGATGACCTTGGACATCAGGTACGCCGATCTGGAGAGGCCCACCGCCCGTTCCCGCTGATAGATCACGCGTTCCTTGACGAGTTCGCGCACGGCGTTGGCGGCCCCGGTGAGCACCGCGCCGACACACAGGATGAGCAGCGCGTTCATCGCCGTGTCCAGCGTCAGCTTGCCGCCTGCCAGGGCGCGGGCCATCGCGCCCATCACGAACGGCAGGGCGATCATGATGATCAGGAAGGTCCGGTCGGCGCTCAGCGCGGCCGCGTACCGGCGTACCAGCGTGCCGAGTTGGGCGCCCCGGCTGCGCGGCCGCGGCGGGGCGGTGATGACGACGGGCTCGGACCGGGGCTGCCGGGGCTGTGCGGAGGCGTCGGCGACGTACCGGCCGTGGAAGGGCGAGGCGAGGTACTCCCCCGCCCAGTCCCGGTGCGTGTCCCGGTCGAAGGCCTCGAAGGCCTCGGGCCACTCCTCGAAGCCGAAGAACGCCAGGGCGTCCTCGGGCGGCCCGTAGTAGGCGATCTTCCCGCCGGGCGCGAGCACCAGGAGCCGGTCGCACACGTCCAGGCTCAGCACGCTGTGGGTGACGACGATGACGGTCCGGCCGTCGTCGGCGAGGCCGCGCAGCATGTGCATCACCGAGCGGTCCATGCCGGGGTCGAGGCCGGAGGTGGGCTCGTCCAGGAACAGCAGCGACGGCTTCGTCAGGAGCTCCAGGGCCACGCTGACGCGCTTGCGCTGGCCGCCGGACAGACTGTGCACGGGCTGGTCTGCGCGTTGTTCCAGGCCCAGTTCGCGGATGACTTCGTCGACCCGGGCGCGCCGCTCGGCCTTGGCGGTGTCCTGCGGGAAGCGCAGTTCGGCGGCGTAGGAGAGGGCTTTGCGGACGGTCAGCTGCGCGTGCAGGATGTCGTCCTGCGGGACCAGGCCGATGCGCTGGCGCAGCTCGGCGTAGTCACGGTAGAGGTCGCGGCCGTCGTAGAGGACGGTGCCGTGGCCGGCGGGCCGCTGGCCGGTGAGGGCGTTGAGGAGGGTGGACTTGCCGGCGCCGCTCGGGCCGACGACGGCGAGCAGGCACTTCTCCCCCACCGGGAACGACACGTGGTCGAGGAGTGTCTTGCGGCCGCGGTCGACGGTGACGGCGAGGTCCTGCACGTCGAGTGAGACCTCGCCGGTGTCGACGTACTCCTGGAGTTGGTCGCCGACGAGGCAGAACGCCGAGTGGCCGATGCCGACGATGTCGCCCGGGCCGACCGGGGCCGTGGTGACGCGGCTGCCGTTGAGGTACGTGCCGTTGTGGCTGCCCAGGTCGGTGATCTCGTAGGTTCCGTCGGCCAGGGCACGCAGTTCGGCGTGCCGGCGCGAGACCACGAGGTCGTCGATGACCAGGTCGTTGTCGGTGGCGCGGCCGATGCGCACGGTGCGGGAGGGCAGCGGCCGTACGGTCGTGGGCCGCCGGTAGGTGCCGGTGAGGGCCGGCATGGAGACGGCGGAGGGGCGTTCCGGGGTGGGTGCGGCGGGTGCCGGGCGGCCCGTCAGGGTCATGCGCGGCCCGTCGGCCGGATTGCCGAAGCGGATGACGCTGCCGGGTCCGACGTCCCACTCGTGGATGCGGCGGCCGTCGGCATAGGTGCCGTTGGTGCTGTCCTCGTCCTCGATGGTCCAGTGGCCGTCCTCGGGCCGCAGCACCGCGTGGTGCCAGGACACCCGGTCGTCGTCGATGACGATGTCGCACAACGGGTCGCGCCCCACGTGGTAGTCGCGTCCCGGGATCACCACGGTGGTGCCCGTCTCTGTCTCCAGGACGAGTTCTGGTGCTACCGAGGGTTGCGCCATGGTCAAGATTCTACCGATTTGCCCTGGTGTGCGCCTGGTCGAGCGGGGTGGGCAGCGGGTCAGCCGACGGAGATGCCGACGAACGGAGCGGTGCGCTGCATCCGCAGGGCGTCCACGGACTCGGCGAGCAGTTCGTATTCGGTGGTGTCGTCACTGGTGGCGATGCGCACCAGCCGTCCGGCCGCCAACTCCTCGGCGACGCGCTCCTGCTGGGCGGGATCGGCGCACCAGGCGCGCAGCAGCATGGGCACGTCGGGCACGGTGGGGGCGACCGGCACGAGCGCGCCCGGCGGTAAGTGCTCGGCCTCGGGCCGGGGGTCGAGGCGCTGGGCGATCCAGGAGGCGCGGTCGCGCAGCCACCACAGGGCGAGGGCGAGGGTGGGTGCCCGGTAGGTGCCCAGGGGCACTCCGATACGGCGGCCGTCGCAGACTCCGTACGCCGTGACGTGACACAGAAACTCGTCGTGCACGTGACCCTCCCCCGTTGCCCTGCCCGTCTGCCGGTCCGGCCTCGCTTCTCCTGCGGCTCGCGTGCTGTGCGTGAGGGCGCCGTAGCTCGATGTGAAAAGCGCTCTCGCAGGTCAGTATGTTCACTACTGAATCACTGTCACCACGACTTTCCGGCCACTCTCCTGGCATATTCACCCCCCGAGTTGGCCGAAATCCGGCGAGCGGTCACGACAGCCCATGACTCCGGAGGTAATCGACGCTCCCGGCGGGTGCGGGCAAGGTGGTCGTACCGGGGTCACCGAGACCGGGATCCGGGCCCTGACCAGCAGGTACGACCTTTCCGGAGGCTGATCGCCCATGTCCGCAACCACCCACCGCTACGAGGACGCCGTCGCCCGCTATTTCGAGGCCTGGAACGCCGAGGACCCGGCGGCGCGCGCCAAGGCGGTCGCCGCCGCCTGGACCGAGGACGGCGCCTACACCGACCCCCTGGCCGACGTCAGCGGCCACGAGGGCATCGCCGCGGTGATCGCGGCGGCCCACGAGCAGTTCCCGGGGTTCGAGTTCCGGCTCAGCGGGGGTGTCGACGGGCACCACGACACCGCGCGCTTCTCGTGGGAGCTGGTGAGCGGGGCCGACGGCTCGGCACCGGTCGCCGGGTCGGATGTGATCACGCTGGACGGGCAGGGCCGGATCAGGGCCGTGCTCGGCTTCCTCGACCGGGTGCCCGCCGGGGCGTGAGGCCGGCGTCTCCGATGAGTTTTCCGGTGTGCGGCGGTCTGTGTGAGGGAGAGGCCGCCGAGCACCGGAGGACGTCATGGCCCCCACGGGAGAACTGGACGCGGAGTTCACCGCAGTCCTGCGCAAAAGCCCCGCCGAGGGCGGCTGGACCTATCTGGTCTGGCCCCGGTCCGTCGAGTTCTTCGGCACCCGCGGTCCGGTCAAGGTCCGCGGGACGATCGACGGGCACCCGTTCCACAGCTCGTTCATGGCGCTGGGGGACGGCACGCACAAGCTGCCCGTGAAGGCGGGCATCCGCAAGGCCATCGGCAAGGAGGAGGGCGACACCGTGACCGTGCGCCTCGAGGAACGGATCAGCTCCTAGTCCGTGCGCCCGGGGGCGTCCGCCCCCGGGCAGGCGGACCGCTACTGCTTGACGATGGCGTCGATCCGGGCCAGCTCGTCCGCGTCGAAGTCCAGGTTGCGGATGGCGCCGACGCTGTCCTCGATCTGCTGCGCGCTGCTCGCGCCGACCAGCGCGGAGGTGACCCGGCCGCCGCGCAGCACCCAGGCCAGCGCCATCTGCGCCAGGGTCTGGCCGCGGCCCTTCGCGATGTCGTTCAGGTCGCGCAGCCGGCCCACCAGGTCCTCGGTGAGCGCGTCGGAGTTGAGGAAGGGGCTGTCGCTCGCGGCCCGGGAGCCCTCGGGGATGCCGTCGAGGTAGCGGGCGGAGAGCATGCCCTGCTCCAGCGGGGAGAAGACGATGGAGCCGACCTGGAGCTCGTCGAGGGCGTCGAGCAGGCCCTCGTCCTCCGGGCGGCGGTCCAGCATCGAGTAGCGCGGCTGGTGGATGAGGAGCGGGGTGCCCAGCTCGCCCAGGATGCGGGCGGCCTCGCGGGTCTGCTCCGCGGAGTAGTTGGAGACACCGACGTACAGCGCCTTGCCCTGCTGCACCGCCGAGTGCAGGGCACCCATCGTCTCCTCGAGCGGGGTGTCCGGGTCGGGGCGGTGCGAGTAGAAGATGTCGACGTAGTCCAGGCCCATCCGCTTCAGGCTCTGGTCCAGCGAGGACAACACGTACTTGCGGGAGCCCCACTCCCCGTACGGGCCGGGCCACATCAGGTAGCCGGCCTTGGTGGAGATCACCAGCTCGTCGCGGTAGGGCGCGAAGTCCGTCTTGAGGAACTCGCCCAGCGCGGACTCGGCGGCGCCGGGCGGCGGGCCGTAGTTGTTGGCGAGGTCGAAGTGGGTGACGCCGAGGTCGAAGGCGCGGCGCAGGATGGCGCGCTGCGTCTCGACGGGCCGGTCCGGGCCGAAGTTGTGCCACAGGCCGAGCGAGAGCGCGGGGAGCTTCAGACCGCTGCGTCCGGTGCGCCGGTAGGGCATGTCCGCGTAGCGGTCGGGGTGTGCGGTGTACAACGCGACTCCAGAGGGGTTGGCTCGGTCGGGAGGAAACCGGTGTCCACTCTGGCGTGACCTGCGCCCATGCGTCCAACAGAAGAATCCGATGGAATTCAGCGGCTACGCTTCTCAGTCATGGAACTGCGTCACTTGCAGCACTTCGTCGCGGTCGCCGAGGACCAGCACTTCACCCGGGCGGCGGAACGCCTCCTGGTGTCCCAGTCCGGCCTGTCGGCCTCCATCCGGGCACTGGAGCGGGAGCTCCAGACGCCGCTGTTCGTGCGCACGACCCGCCGGGTGACGCTGACCCCGGCCGGGCGGGCGCTGCTCGGCGAGGCGGAGCGGATCCTCGCGCAGGTCCGCTCGGCCCACGAGGCGGTGGCCGCGGTGCAGGGCGTGCTGCGCGGGATGCTCGCGCTCGGGTCCGAGCAGTGCATCGCCGGAGTGCACGTGGCGGGGCTGCTCGCGGCGTTCCGGCGGCGCCACCCGGACGTGGAGATCTGTCTGCGGCAGGCGGGCTCGTGGGCCCTCGCGGAGGAGGTCGCGGCCGGGCGGCTTGATCTGGCGTTCGCCGTGCGCACCGCCCGGGAGGACACCGACCAGCTGCGGACCGTGCCGCTGACGAGCGAGCCGATGACCGTGCTGTGCCATCCGAGCCACCGGCTCGCGGCGGCCGGGGTCGCGGTGACGCCGGAGGATCTCGGCGGTGAGGTCTTCGTCGACTTCCATCCGGACTGGGGGCCCCGGCGCACCACCGACGCGGTGTTCGCCGCGGCGGGCGTCCGCCGGAGCGTCGCCCTGGAGGTGAACGACGTGCACAGCCTCCTCGACCTCGTGGACGAGGATCTCGGCATCGCCGTCGTACCGCGCCACTTCCGGCACAAGCGCGCCTCGCTGACCGCACTGCCGGTGAAGGGCACCGGGGACGCCGTCTACGAGACGGTCGCCCTGCTGCCGCCCGAGCAGGCGACCAGTCCGGCCGCCCGGGCCCTGATGGCCCTGCTGGAAACAGGGGGTCCGGCACCGGCCCAGGAGGGTGTCCACCCCTCCTGACCCGATCCGTCCCGCGCAGCAGACTCGTGACGTTCCGGAAGGCGACCGCGGTCGGGAGCAGGGCCGGATCCCTCTCCGGGCCGGGTGCTGCCGGGCTTCCACGGCAGCTGGATTCCCGACGCGTGATCCCTGTCGATGCGCGATGGTGGACGTATGTATGCGAAGGACATCCTCATCGACGGTTACAACCGCATCCGCGAAGAAGTCCACGCCACCGTCGAGGGTCTCGGGCCCGACGAACTGAGCGCCCGCCCCTCCCCCGACACCAACTCCATCGCCTGGCTGGTCTGGCACCTCACCCGCGTCCAGGACGACCACCTGGCCGACGCCTTCGGCCACGAACAGGTATGGCTGGCCCAGGACTGGGAGAAGCGCTTCGCTCTGGACCTGCCCCGCCGCGACACGGGCTACGGACACAGCCCCGCCAAGGTCGCCAGGGTCCGGGTCGACTCGGGCGAGCTGCTGACCGGCTACTACGACGCCGTGCACGCCCAGAGCCTGGACGCCCTGCGGGGCCTGGCCGCCAAGGACCTGGAGCGCGTCGTCGACGAGCGCTGGGACCCGCCGGTCACCCTGGGCGTCCGGCTGGTCAGCGTCCTGTCCGACGATCTCCAGCACATCGGACAGGCCGCCTACCTCCGGGGGCTTCTTCAGAGCGCGGCGGCGTAGCCGGGCAGCACCACGTCACGGATGAGTGCGTTCCGCTCGTCGAACGGGAGGAACGCGCTCTTCAGGGCATTGACCGTGACCGTGCGCAGATCCTCGACGGTCCAGCCCGCCTGCTCGACCAGCAGGGACATCTCGCGGGTCATCGTGGTTCCCGAGACCAGCCGGTTGTCGGTGTTGAGGGTGACGCGGAAGCCGAGGTCCTTGAGCGCGGTGATCGGGTGCTCGGCGATCGAGGTCGCGGCGCCCGTCTGAAGGTTGGACGTCGGGCACATCTCCAGCGCGATACGCCGGTCGCGCACCCAGCTCGCGAGCCGTCCGAGCTTGCCCGCCGCGAGATCCGGGATGTCGTCCGTGATCCGCACACCGTGGCCGATGCGCTGGGCGCCGCACACCTGAAGGGCCTGGTGGATGCTGGGCAGGCCGTGCGCCTCCCCGGCGTGGATGGTGAACGGCACGTTCTCGCGGCGCAGGTGCTCGAAGGCCGCGAGGTGGTCGGCGGGCGGGAAGCCGTCCTCGGCGCCGGCGATGTCGAAGCCGACGACACCGGCGTCCCGGAACGCCACGGCGAGGTCGGCGGCCTCGCGCACCCGGTCGAACATCCGCATCCCGCACAGCAGGGTTCCGACCCGCATCGGCGTGCCCGCGGCAGCCGCCTTGGCCATGCCCGCCGCGAGGCCCTCCTGGACGGTCTCCACGACCTCGGCCATGGTCAGCTCGCCGTTGGTGTTCAGCTCGGGGGCGTAGCGCACCTCGGCGTACACGACACCGTCCGCGGCCAGGTCGAGCACGTACTCCTCAGCCGTGCGCAGCAGGCCCTCGCGGGTCTGCATCACGGCGAGGGTGTGCTCAAAGGTGGCTATGTAGCGCACCAGGTCACCGGAGTTGGCGGCCTCGTAGTACCAGGCGGCGAGCTCGTCCGGGTCGGTGGTGGGCAGGGTGTGACCGACCGCCTCCGCCAGCTCCACCACGGTGGCGGGGCGCAGGCCGCCGTCGAGGTGGTCGTGCAGGACGGCCTTGGGGAGGCGGCGGATCAGATCGGCATCTACGCGCGTAGCAGTCATGGCGGGTCTTTCCTCGAGCGGGTGGTTCGAAGCGGCGGGAAGGGGTCAGCCGACGGGCTGAAGCAGGTCCCAGCGGTTGCCGTACAGGTCCTGGAAGACGGCGACGGTGCCGTACGGCTCGTGCCGTGGCTCCTCCAGGAAGGTCACGCCGGCGGCGGTCATCCGGGCGTGATCACGGGCGAAGTCGTCGGTGTGCAGGAAGAACCCGACCCGTCCGCCGGTCTGGTCTCCGACCCGGGCGGCCTGCGCCTCCCCCTTGGCACGTGCCAGCAACAGGCCGGTGCCGGCTCCCGGGGTGCCGGGTTCGACGACGACCCAGCGGGATCCGTCGGGCCGGGACGCGTCCTCGGCGAGGCGGAATCCGAGGGCGTCGGTGTAGAAGCGGATCGCCTCGTCGTAGTCGTCGACGACGAGGGTGACCAGGGCGATACGTCTCATCGGAGCCTCTCGGAGCGGGCGGTTGACCGGAGAGGTTATACGTAAAACCCCGTCGATGCCAACTGCTCGTCCGACCGTCGGCGGCGTTCTGTACCTACTAGTATGTACACGCACCGTCGACGACACTCAGGAGGCCCCATGCCCTTCGTCCGCATCGACGCGCTCCGGGCCGGGCCCGAGCGCCTCGCAGCGCTCGGTCGTGCCGTGCACGAGGCCCTGACGGAGACCATCGGCATCCCACCCGACGACCGGTTCCAGGTCCTGACCGACCACGACGGCACGAGCGGCACGCTGCGCCACGACGACTACCTCGGCGTGCACCGCGACGACGGCATCGTCTACATCGAGATCACACTGCGTTCCGGCCGCGCGCCGGCGCGGAAGCAGGCGCTGTACCGCAGGATCGCCGAGCTGGCGCACGCGTACGCGGGCACCGAGCCGCGGAACGTGTTCGTCGTCCTGACGGAGAACGACTCCGCGGACTGGTCGCTGGGAGAGGGGGTGGCGCAGTATCTCGAGTCCTAGGCCCCGCCCTAGGCCTCCGGCCCGAGGCGCCACGCCCCGTCGCCCGCTGGCGTCCCGCCCATGAGGATCACCGAGCCGTCCCGCACCCCCGAGCAGCGCAAGGCGGACCTGCTGGACCGTCTGGAGCGGGAGATCGACATCCGGGTCGCGACGGCGGGCGCCGATGGGATGCCGTGTCTGGTGCCGCTGTGGTTCGTGTGGCACGACGAGGCGGTGTGGCTGTGCACCCGGCTGACCAACCCCACCGGCCGCAACCTCCGCGAGGGCGGGCGGACCCGGCTGGCCTTCGGGGACACCCGGGACGTCGTGCTCGTCGACGGTGAGGTGCGGACCCACCCGATGCGGGAGGTGCCGTCGGCGGCGGCCGAGGCGTTCCGTGTGAAGACCGGTTGGGATCCGCGCGAGGACCACGCGTCGTACGCGTTCTTCCGGGTGCGGCCGCGCGCGGTGCAGGCGTGGTGCGAGCAGCACGAGCTGCCGCGCCGGCATCTGATGAGGGAGAGCGTCTGGGCCGTGTAAATGTCAAGCAACCGGCCTTGTTTGAAGCCCGTTGAGCCGGTTCAGGTCCTCGTCGGTGAGGCGGATCGCACCCGCAGCCACGTTCTCCGTGAGGTGGTCGGGGTTGCCGGTGCCGGGTATGGCGAGGACGTGGGGGCCCTGGTGCAGGGTCCAGGCGAGGCGGATCTGGGCGGGGCTGGCGCCATGGGCCCGGGCCACGGCGTGGACGTCCTCGTCGTGGGAGGTGGTGACGCCCTGCTCGGCGGCCTCGCCGGCGACGGCGTAGAACGGCACGAAGGCGATGCCCTGTTCGCCGCAGATGCGGAGCAGTTCGTCGGTCGCGGGGTCGGGGCGGTCGAGGGCGTACCGGTTCTGGACGCAGACCACGGGGGCGATGGCCTGGGCCTCGGCGAGGTGCCGGGATGTGACGTTGGAGATGCCGAGGTGGCGGATCAGGCCCGCCTCGCGCAGTTCGGCGAGGGCGCCGAAGTGCTCGGTGATGGAGTCGTACGTGGGCATCCGGCGCAGGTTGACCACGTCCAGGTGGTCGCGGCCGAGCTGGCGCAGGTTCTCCTCCACGTGGCCGCGCAGGTCCTCGGGGCGGGCCGAGGTGCCCCACTGTCCGTCGTAGGCCCGGTACGGGCCCACCTTGGTGACGATGACCAGGTCGTCGGGGTAGGGCGCGAGCGCGCTGTTGATGAGTTCGTTGGCGGAGCGCAGCGAGGAGAAGTAGAAGGCGGCCGTGTCGATGTGGTTGACGCCGAGGTCCATCGCCTTGCGCAGGACGGCGATCGACCGGGCGCGGTCGCTCGGTGTGCCGTGGTGGAAGGCGGCGCTGCCCGTCAGCCGCATCGCGCCGAAGCCGATGCGGTGGACGGGCAGGTCGCCGAGTTTCCAGGTGCCCGCGGCGGCCGCGGTGATCGTCTGTGAGCTCATTGGCGGAGTCTCACACACGGCACGCGGGCCGGCGAAGCCGGTTTACGGGTACGTGTACGAGTTGAGGGTGGTGACGGCGGAGGCCGGGTTGCCGCGGTCGTAGTGGTCCACGGCGAGGAAGTTGGGCTTCTTGCGGGCGGCTGGCTGGCAGAACCTCCGGGCGCGGTCGGCGAGTTTGGTGTTGTCCGTGCCGGCCGTGCCGGTGAGCGGGACGTCCCGGAAGTGGTTCATGACGAACAGCGGGCGGAATCCGGGTTCGGTGCGGGTCAGGGGGATGTTGGTGTCGGCGCCGTACCAGCGGCTGTAGCAGGACCAGTCGGAGGTGCCGATGCCCGAGCCCATCGACCAGTGGTTCTCGACGGTCCACTCGCGCTGGTACATGACGCCGAAGCTGTCCCGGGTCAGGCCCGCGGCCTGGTCGGCGGAGCGGCTGTGGTCGGTGAAGATCAGCAGCCGGTCGCCGGCGGCGGTCAGGTCCGCCATCGTCGGCCAGCCGCTCTGCCGGACGCCGGTGAGGTCGGGCCGGTAGAGCACGTCCGACAGGCCGTTGACACGGGCGAGTTCGGCGCGCAGGACGGCCGGGTCGACGTAGTCCTCCAGGAATACGGTGACGAACTGGTCGGGGTGGGCCTTCAGGAAGTCGACCATGCGCTGGAGGTCCACCCACAGGGCGACGGGCCTGCTGACGAGGGTGCAGCTGTTGTGGCAGAGGATCGCGCCGTCCGGGGTCTGATGGATGTCCAGCATGAATCCCCGGACACCGTCGGCGAGTTGGCGTTCGATGCCGCGGGCCTGGTTGGGCACGAGGTTGACGAAGGGCGGGGCGAAGCCACCGTCGACGCCGTTGGCGTACGCGTTGTGCGTGGTGAGGAACGTGACCTGGTCCAGGGTGCGCCGGTCCTTCGGCGGCATGGGGCCGGTGACGGGGGTGACCGGGGTGAGGTACCAGGCGGCGAGGTCGCCGGATCCGCCGATGGCGAGGCGGGCGGGGTAGGTGGCGCCGGACGGTTTGGGCGCCAGCGTGAGGTGACGGGTGGTTCCCGGGACCCTGAGCGTGTAGCGGTCGGCGGAGAGCGGAGTGATCTCCCAGGGGGCGTCGGCGCCCGCACAGGGGACGGTCGCGGCCTGGTCACCGCCGCGACCGAGGCAGGTGCCGGGCGCGTCGGTGCTCTCCAGGACGTAGGAGGAACCGTTCGGCTTCAGCTGCCACTGCTGGCGGTCCTCGTTGCCGCGGGGTCTGTGCTGCTCGACCGCTCCGCCGTTGTCGGCGGCGTTGAGCCCGGTCGTGGCGCTCTGGACGTAGTACGTGCCCGGAGCCGGAACAGCGGCGGCAGCGGGCTGGGGGGCCACGACCGCGGCGGCCAGTGCCGCGGCCGTGGCGAGCAGGGCGTGGGGGGTGCGTCGGCGCATGAGGGATGCCCTTCGGTCAACCAGTCAGGTTCATGACATTCCGCATGACACCACGCCGCGGGGTCCTGCGTCAGCAGTACAGGTTGCCGCCGGGTGACGTGCCGAGAATCTGGGTGAACCGCTGGTAGTTGTTCACCCGGCTCTGCACCTGCGCCGGGTTCTTGCCGTCGCACTCCAGGGAGCCGTTGATGCTGCGGATCGTCTGGCCGAACCCGGCGCCGTTCACCATGGCGTTGTGCGGGGTCATGCTGCCGGGGCCGGTCTGGGTGTTCCAGTACCACAGGGCCGTCTTCCAGGCGACGGCCGAGTCGTTCTGCACCAGCCAGGGGTTGTTCAGCAGGTCGATACCGAGCGCGTCGCCCGCGGCCTTGTAGTTGAAGTTCCAGCTCAGCTGGATCGGGCCGCGCCCGTAGTAGGCGGCCTGGCCGGCCGGACAGCCGTAGGGCCTGCTCCAGTCGCAGTAGTGCGGGTAGTTGGCCGTGTTCTGCTCCACCACGTGCACCAGACCGCCGGTCTCGTGGCTGACGTTGGCGAGGAAGGCGGCGGCCTCCTGCTTCTTCACCGTGTCGCTGCCGGTGTTGGCGAAGCCGGGGTAGGCGCTCAGGGCGGCGGTGAGACCGCTGTAGGAGTAGAACGAATTCCGGTTCGGGAACATCTGGTTGAACTGGGCCTCGGTCACCACGAAGCGCGCGTCGGGCGTGCCGGGTCCGTTGTCGCAGGCGTAGGGCTCCCAGTACCAGGTGCTGATGACCGGGTCGTAGCCCGGGTTGGCGTGCTCGGCGATGTACGCCTTGCCGTCGGTGTAGCGGACGATGTCGCCGGCGGCGTACGCCTTTCCGGCCGTCCAGTTCGGGTAGCTGGAGCAGGCGGCGGCCGAGGCGTTCGAGGCGGGCAGGAGTACCGGCGCGGTGCCGGCGAGGGCGAGGGTGGCCAGGACTGCGGAGATACGGCGTCTCGACATGGGTGCGACTCCTTCGCGGAGCACGGCCGCACCCTGAAAGGGCAGGGTGAAGCAGACCCTTGACCGCACGCACCGGTGGTCCGGTCACGGCGTGGGGGCGGCCGTGGTGGGGGGCTGTGGAGCCACACTCAACCGCGTTGGTCTGTACCAGTCAAGGGTGTAGACCAGTCAGGTGTAGACCTGTCGGGTTTCAGCTGGGTGACGGCCTGTCATTCCCTGCTCGGACGCTCACACGTGCGCCGAGTTCTCCAGGGTCGCCGCCAGCCGGACCAGCAGGGACCGCAGCAGCTCGTCGTCACCGTCGCCGAGCGAGGGCCGGCCTGCGCGGACCGCTCGGTCCACGCGCTGCCAGTACTCCTGACCGCGGGGGGTGAGATGGGCGAGGACACGACGGCGGTCGAACGGGTCGACCCTGCGGTGCACGAGGTTCTGGTCGACGAGTTGGTCGACCAGCTTGGTCAGCGTCGGAGGCGGCAGGAAGGCGGCCTCGGCGAGGCCCGTCATGTGGTGCCCCTCGCCGTCGGACAGCAGGGCGAGCACCCGCCACGCGTCGAGCGAGCAGCCCTCGGCTTCCAGTACGCCCTGCAACCGCCGCGCAGCGAGCCGTTCGGCCCGCGTCAGCAACTGCACCAAGTCGTCGGGCCGACGCGGGGTGGGGCTGGGCATCCCTGCTCCTAGGGCCTGTCGTTCGGATCACACCGCAGACGCGGGGTCACGAGGGTGTCCATCGTAGGAGACGCACTGGAGTTCGTCCGGTCGAGCCGGAATCATGACGCCATGTTCCGGCACGACCTCTCCGGGCCCGAGTGGTTCACGGCCGACGACTCCGTGCTCGGCGTGGCCCTCGTCTTCCCCCTGCGGGGGCCGGCCGGCATCTTCGGGCCCACCTGCGAGCTGTGCGCGCGGCTGGCCGCCGAGGAGGTCAACCGGGACGGCGGCGTGCTCGGCAGAGAGCTCCGGCTGGTGCCGGTCGACGGCTCGGGGGCGCCGCGGGAGATCGCCGACGAGGTCGAGGCGCTGGTGGACCTGGGTGCCGTGCAGGGCGTCACCGGCTGGCACATCTCCTCCGTGCGGCAGGCACTGGCGCCGAGGATCGCGCACCGCGTCCCGTACGTGTACACCGCGCTGTACGAGGGCGGGGAGGACACGGCGGGGGTGTTCCTGACGAGCGAGACCCCGCGCGACCAGCTCCGGCCGGCGATGGAGCTGCTGGCGCGCGAGCGCGGGGTGCGGCGCTGGTTCGTGGTGGGCAACGACTACGTGTGGCCGCGGCACACGGCCCGGTCGGCCCGCCGGTACGCCCGGGGCTCCGGCGGGTGCGTCGCCGGTGAGGCGTACCTGCCGCTCGGCGTCCATGACTTCGCGCCGGTACTGCGGCGCGTCGAACGCTCGGACGCCGACGCGGTGCTGATGCTGCTCGTCGGCAGTGACGCGGTGCGCTTCAACCGGGCGTTCGCGGCATCCGGCCTGGACGCGCGCTGTCTGCGGCTGAGCACGCTGATGGACGAGAACATGCTGGTGGCGAGCGGCCCGGCGGCCACCCAGGACCTCTACAGCACCGCCGGGTTCTTCGCCTCGCTGGCCACTCGCGACACCCTCGACTTCCACGGGCGCTACGCCGCCCGCTACGGCGTCGAGGCGCCCGCCCTCGGCAGCCTCGGCGAGTCCTGCTACGAGGGCGTGCTGCTGCTGGCCGCACTGCTGAGGAGGGCCGGGACGCTGGACGTGTCGGTGATCGGCGCGACGGCGGGGGCGGTGTCGTACGAGGGCCCGCGCGGCCTGCTGCACCTGCGGGACGCACATGTGCGCCAGCGCATCTACCTGGCGCGGGCCGACGGGCTCGACTTCGACGTGCTCACGGAGCTGGACACGCGTCCCTGACGGGACGGTCCGGTCGGTCGGGGGCCCTCCTGCGAGGGCCGGAGCACCCTGGCTCCGCCGGGCCCGCCGGATCTGCGCCCGGTCGGCCGACGACACACCCCCGGATCGGCGCCCCGCACCGCCCGACCGCGAGAATTCCTCCCATGACCACCACACCCCATCCCCTCGTCACCCGGGCACGGCGACTGGCTCACGATCTCCTCGTCCCGCAGGCAGAGCGCGTCGACCAGGAGGGCGTGCCCGCGAGCCATGTCGAGGCGGTGAAGCGGGCGGGGCTGCTGGGGGTGGTCGCGCCGCGGGAGTACGGCGGGGCGGACGCGCCCGTCGCCGTGGCGCGGGAGACCGCGGAGATCCTCGCCGGTGCGTGCTGCTCCACATGGTTCGTGCAGACACAGCACCACACACCGGTGAAGCTGCTCGCCACCTGTGACTCACCCGTCCGGGAGAAGCTGCTGCGCCCGTTGGCGACCGGTGCGCTGATGGCCGGCATCGCCTTCGCCCATGTCCGTGCCTTCCCCCGGGTCCCGGTGCGGGCCGTTGCCGAGGAGGGCGGCTGGCGGTTCGAGGGCAGGGTGCCCTGGTACACGGGCTGGGGTCTGAACGACGTGATGCTGCTGGCCGGGGTGACCGACACGGCCGAGGTGGTGTTCGTGTTCGCCGAGGCCCGCGAGCAGCCGGGGCTGAGGCCCTCGGCGCCGATGCGGCTGGCGGCCCTGACCGCCGCACGTACGGTGTCCCTGGAACTGGACGGTCTGCGGGTGCCGGCGGATGCCGTCGTGCTGCGCACGCCGCAGGAGGAGTTCGCCCTGGTCGACCTGCCCCGGGCGGCGAACGCCAGTCCGGCGGTGTTCGGGGTGGCGTACGCGGCGCTGGACCTGGTGGCGCGGAGCCCGGAGGGCCGGGAGACGGCCGAGGCTCTGCGGGCCCGGCTCGACGAGGTCCGCCAGGAGGCCTACGCCCTGGCCGACCGGCCCACAGCGCACGACTCCGTCCCGGAACGGCTGGCCGTGAAGACACGCGCGTACGACCTCCTGCGCGCGGCCATGACCGCGGCGGTCGTGGCCGGGGGCGGCCGGTCCATGGACCTGGGCAGCCGGGCGCAGCGGCTGGCGCGCGAGGGGATGTTCCTGCTGGTGCAGGGCCAGACGGCCGAGGCACGCCGGACGCACCTCGGCTCGCTGGCGTCCGGTTAGCCGAGCCGGGGCACGGCCGCCACCCGGTCCGTCCGGGACGGGACCTTCCCGCAGAACTCCGCTTCGATGACGTTGATGTAGAGCGAGGAGTCCGGGAGCCAGTCGCCGTTGATGTTGAACGTGAGCTGGTGCTTGCCGTCCTGGGTGCCGACCATCGCGGACAGGGATCCGTTGGTACGGCCGCTCTTGCCCACCACCTTCACGCCGCAGGACAACTGCGCGAACTCGACTCCGAGTCCGTACCCGATGCCGTACTCGGCCGGAACCTCGTCGAACATCTCCTTCATCTGCCGCGGCGGCAGCAACTCACCCTTCACAAGGGCTCGGTGGAAACGGTTGAGGTCACCGCTGGTGGAGATGACGTCTCCGGCCGCGCCCAGCCAGGTCATGTTCTGTTCGGTGGCGTCGTGGATCTCGGCGTCGGGGGCGTCCTGGTGAAGCCGGGAGTACCCGACGGGGTGCGGCTTCGGCATCTGCGGTGCCGTGCCCGGGAACGACGTGCCGCGCAGCTTCAGGGGCCGGATGACGCGACGGCTGATCTCCTGCGCGTACGAGCGTCCCGTCGCCTTCTCGACGATCATGCCCGCGATCACGAAGTTGGTGTTGGAGTACGACGGTTTCCCCTCCGGGTCAGGCTGCGACGGGTGCCTCAGGGCGATCGCCACCAGTTCCTCGGGTTCGTAGGTGTCGTACCGGTGTTCGGGGAAGCCGGGCCCCGCCGTGTCGTGGCTGAAGTCGGGGTCGTCGGAGTAGTTGGGGATGCCGCTGGTGTGGTTGAGGAGCTGACGCAGCGTGACCTTGCTGCCGTCGTGGCCGTTGCCGCGCACCAGGCCGGGCAGCCATCGCTCGACCGTGTCGTCCAGGTCCAGTCTCCCTTCCGCCTCCAGCTGGAGCAGGACGGTCGCGACGAACGTCTTGGTGATGCTGGCCCCGCGGAAATGGTCGCCGGCCGACCGCTTGCGGCCCGTGGCGGTGTCCGCGTAGCCGGCCTGCGCGAACCGATTTCCCTTGCCGTCGCGGACCTCGGCAGCCACTCCGGGGAGCCCGCCCTCGTCGACCAGAGCGCGTAACGCGGTCCGGGTGGCGTCGTGGCCGTGCTTCTGGTCCGCTGCCTGCGCTGCCGGGGCGAGTGCCGCCGTTCCGGCGGACAAGGCCACGGCCAGGGCGATCGAGACGGTGCGTGCAGCCCGCTGCTTCATGATGTGTGCCTCCTGGTCACCAAGGAGGCACTCCTGCCTCCTTGGTGACCAGGACGCCCGGGTCGGGCTCCAGGGTTGATCTTTTGCGAGGGGAGCCGCGAGGTGTCAGCTCGCGACCGGCACGGACGAGGTTCGGAGCGGCGGCCGCGGACTCCTTGCCCGCGGGATGCCGCCACAGTCCTTGCGCGGCGGGCCGCGGCAGGGCGCCCTCGCCGAACCAGTACGCCTCCTCCGAGTGCGGACAGCCGGACAGGATGAACGCGCCGATGCCCGAGGCGTGGTACTCCCATATCCGCTCGGCGACCTCGTCGTGGCCGCCGGCCAGGGCGGTGCCCGCCCCGCCGCGCACCAGGCCGATGCCGGCCCACAGGGTGGGGTGGATCTCCAGGCGGTGGCGTGCGGCAGCACGGTCTTGCCGGGAGGAGGCGGAGGGACTGCCGGAGACGGACAGGACCGCGGCCGGGCCGTCAAGGAATGCGCGGCTCAGGCCGTTTCACAGCGGGCACCCCGGAAGGCCAGCGCGCCCCGCAGTTCGGCACGACCGAAGGAGCGCGCTGTGCGGACGGCGACGGAGCTCAGTCGTCGTCCGACGGGACGACCACCAGGAACGCGTCCGACTCCAGGTCCATCACGACGGTGGCGGGCTCGCCCTCGGCGCGGCAGCGCGCCGCGTACTCCTCCGCGGGCCACGATCCGCGCGGGGATCCCGCCGGGAACCGTTCCAACACCTTCGCGCTGATGGCCGCAGTCACGTCCGCTGCCCTCCCCTGTCCCGCGCGCCCGCCGGGGCGACGTCGATCGGTCGCTGTCGTTCACATCCGGTTGCCCCCGATCCGCCCGGACATGTACCACCGGGTAGCCCCGCACCCGTACCGGCCTCTACACATAAGGGAAAAATAAGAGCAGAATGATGCTTACGTGGCGTTTACCGCATTCCCCACCAGACGCGGTCGCCCTGCACCATGAAGGAGACGAGTCATGGCCAACGTCTCGCCCACCAGAGGTGACATAACCAGCCACCCTGATGCCTCCGAGATGCGGGATCGGTACGCCCGCGTGCTCGGTGGACGCGATGTGGCGCTCGTGGACGGACCGGTGTTCCTGCTCGGTCTGTACTGCGCCGCCTCCCCGTGGATCGTCCACTACACGACCAGCCAGCCGCCCCTCGTGACCCACAACCTGATCATGGGCATCGCGATCGGCCTGCTGGCGCTCGGGTTCACTCGTGCTCCGGAGCGCATGTACGGCCTGAGCTGGGCCATGTGTGCCCTCGGGGTGTGGATGATCATCTCGCCGTGGGTCGTCGGCGAAAGCCCGGACGCCGGTGTCGTGTGGAACAACATCATCATCGGTGCACTGGCCGTGCTCCTCGGCCTGGTGTGCGCCGGAACGGCGGCGAAGGCTTCGCCCAGGCCATAGCACATCATGGTGCGCGCGTACGACATGGGCCGCATCAGCCACAGCGGCACGGTCATCGGCTGCGGCGGTCCGAAGGCCCCGGCCACAGGCTCGACGTGGGCGCGGAAGCCCATCGGGGTGCCGCCCTGCGCAGCAGAGGCAGCAGCAGGGCGTCGCCGCCGCCGGGGCCGTGGAACAGGCCGAAGCGAAGCGCGACGCTCCCCCGCCGCCTGCGCGTCGAAGGCGAGCCGCTGCTGGCCGCGATGTGCCGTCCAGCCGCGGTGTCCTGCCGGGCGGGCCGAAGGGGTCGTCCTCGGCGAGCGGGCGGTCGTCGTGGTCGCCGTAGCCGAAGGCCATCGACTCCCCGACGAAGCGGCGGGCGCCGGTGACGCGGGCGGCTTCGACCAGGGCGGGCCGCGCCCTGGGGTCTGGTTCGTGTCGTTCGTCGTCATGACACTGCGACAGGTCGGGTGGACGCGGACGTGACATCCGCGGCCCTGCTCGGCTAGGACGTGTACAGGTACGGCGTGGTGGTCGTCAGCGGCACGAAGCCGAGCCGTTCCAGGATCGGCCGGCTCTGGCGGGAGGCGTCGACCTGGAGGTAACGGTAGCCGCGGTCGGCGGCGGCGTGGGCACGGTGGGCCACCAGGGTGCGGTAGATGCCGCGGCCGCGCCAGCCCTGGACGGTGCCGCCGCCCCACAGGCCGGCGAAGGGCGTGCCGGGCACGAGTTCCATCCGGGCCGCGCTGACCGGCTCGTCACCGGCCATCGCCACAACGGCGACGAGGGTGTCCGGGTCGGACGAGAGGCGGGCGAGGAGCTGGTGGCGCAGCCCGGAGCTGTCCGTGCCGAACGCCTTCTCGTGCACGTCGGCCACGAGATCCACGCCCGCCGGGTCGGTGACCGGCACCACGCGCACTCCCTCGGGCGGGTCGGCGTCGAGGGCCAGAGCACCGACCTCGCCGATCATCAGCGTCTCCTCGGGTCCGGCTGTGAACCCGGCCGCGCGCAGGCGCCGCCCGAGGTCCGCCGGCCGGTCGTGCCCGTACAGCTTCCACTCGAAGTCCAGACCGAGCCCGGTGTAGTGGCCGATCTGCCCCGCGATCGCCGCGTCCGCTCCGGCCTCGTCGAGGGCGGACCACACGACGCCGCTCCAGCCACGCTCGGAGGCAACCTGACGGACGACGCCGCCGGTCCGTTCGACACGGGCGTCGGGGCCGTCCGGCCGCGCTCCCTCACGCAGGTCACGGTCGAACAGGGCGAGCAGCGCGGCATGATCCATGGGCACACCTCAGCATCCGCCCGGCCGGTCCGGCAAAGGGTTTTCCGCGCTCCCGACCGGCACCGGCACGGCCCCCGGGGGCGTTCCTTCCCCCGCGAGCACCGGCGCCATAAGGTCCTGGTGATCGCGTCGTCACCGGAAAGGCCGGACCCATGGTCGTGAAGGACACGGAACTGCCGCATCTGCGCCGCTGCGTGGAACTCGCGGCCGAGGCGCTGGAAGCCGGGGACGAGCCGTTCGGTTCGGTCCTGGTGGGCGGGGACGGCACCGTCCTCGGCGAGGACCACAACCGGGTCGCCTCGGGCGACCGCACCCGGCACCCCGAGTTCGAGCTGGCGCGCTGGTCGGCCGCCCGTCTCACCCCGCAGGAGCGGGCGGCCGCCACGGTCTACACCTCCGGCGAGCACTGCCCGATGTGCGCGGCCGCGCATGCCTGGGTGGGCCTCGGACGCATCGTCTACGTCGCCTCGTCCGAACAACTCGCATCCTGGCTGGGCGAGTTGGGCGTCCCCGAACCGCCGGTTCGGGGACTCTCCGTACATGAGGTCGCACCCGGTGTAGTCGTGGACGGCCCGGTCCCCGAACTGGTGGATTCAGTGCGGGAGTTGCACATCAGGTTCCATCGCGGACGTGGCTGAGGGCGGAGCCGCCCCGCGTCCGACGGGCGGCTCCGCGCCGGCGGACACCGGCCGAGATGCAGGGCCGCTCGGTCGAACCTACGATCGAACTCGAACGGACCAGGTGTGAGACCAGGCGCATAGCCCGGCCTGCCCGGGGGGAGGCACTTGGTGCGGCTGAAGGGCTGAACGGCCATGACGACGCACAACGACGACGTGGACTGGGACCGCTGGCCGGTCGCCGACTACCTCGCCGAGAACTACCGCGAGGTGCATCCCTCGGACGCGGCGATCATTGCGCACCACAGCGCCTTCTACCGGCGCCTTCCGTCCGGTGCCATCGCCCGCTCGGTGGAGTTCGGGGCAGGTCCCAACCTCTACCCGCTGATGCTCGCGTCCGCTGCGAGCCGCCGGATCGACGCCGTGGAGGCGGGATCGAGCAACGTCGCCTACCTCACGGACCAGATCTGTCACCGCCCCGACGCGAGCTGGCTGCCGTTCCACGCGCTGTGCCGGCAGCTCAACCCCGAGGTGCCCGCGACCCTGGCCGGGGCGCTGGCGCCGGTGAACGTCGTCCACGCCGACGTCCGGACCCTGCCGCCGGGTACGTACGAACTGGCCTCCATGCACTTCGTCGCCGAGGGCGCCACGGAGGACTTCGCCGAGTTCGCCGACTTCTGCCGCACCTTCGTCCGCACGGCCCGGCCGGGCGGCCACCTGGTCGCCGCGTTCATGGAGAACATGCCGACGTACCGCATCGGCCCGGCCTCCCGCTGGCCCGGCTGCCCGGTGAACCCGACGACCGTCACCGAGGTGTTCGCACCCCTGACCCGGGACCTGGACGTGACCCACATCGACGTGGACCCGACCCTGCCGGACCACGGGGACTCGGGGATGGTGCTGCTCACCGGAGTGGCGGAGGCGGTGTAGCCCGGCTTCACCGGGCCCCGCCGCCGGCGCGACCGACGGGGCCTTCGGCAACCGGGCACGGCCGGCCGCTCAGCCGTCCGCCCCCGGGTGGAACCTCCGGCGCAGCACCACTCCCCCGGCGACCAGCGCCGCGCTCGCCGCGAGGGCCTGGAGAGTGTGGTCCGTGCCCGTGTGGGCCAATGCGCCCGTGGCGTGCGGGACGGTGCGCGGAGCCGGTTCGGGGGCCGGGTGCGGCCGGGGTGGCGCCGTCGGCTTCGGGACCGGCTTCGGCGGGTGCTGGGGGCGGACCGGGCGCTTGTCGCCGGGAGTGTTCGAGGACTGGTTGCCGATCGACGCGTTGCCGATGCCGACCACGTTCGCCGAGTTGCCCGTGACGTTGACCGGCAGGTCGACCGGAAGCTGCACACCGTTGCCGGAGATCACTCCGGGTGAACCCTTTCCGCTGCCGTGGGCGACCGCGCCGCCGGTCCTGCCCGGCCGGCCGTCGCGCCCGTCGTCCTTGTTCACGCAGCTGTTGCCCGCGGCGGGATTCAGGAGCCCCACCACGTTCACGGTGTTCCCGCACACGTTCACCGGGACGTGCACCGGCAGCTGGACCGTGTTGCCGGAGACCACCCCGGGCGAACCGGCCGTCGAGCCGTCCGCCCCGGAACCGGCGTACGCCGGGACGGTCACGGCCATCGCGCCCGAGGCGGCGGCGACGGCGATCACTCCGTTTCGGGTAATCCGTCTCATGGGACCCCTGCCTTCCAGACATCGTCGCGGGCACTCACCCGCACCAGACAGAACGCGGAGCGGCCGATCCGAGTTATGGCTTATCGGCCTTTCACTCCATCGAGCGGCCCGGTTGTCGAACTAGCGGTAAAGCCCTTCGTATGCGGGGCCGAGCCGCGCGGGACGCGGCGCGCCGCCCGGCCCCGTCCGCCCGGAGGCGCGGCTTCCGGGGCCCGCCTATGGTGGGCGAGGGCGCCGTTTCCCGGTCCGCTGCGGAGCGTCCCGCGCCCCAGGAGGCATCGATGCTGGCCAAGCTGTCCATGCGCCCCTCGATACGGCGCTGCGCGGTCACCGGCACGGCCGGGCTCGCCCTGCTGGGCACAGCACTCCCGGCCGCCGACGACCCCCCGCCCGGTCTGACGCGCTTCTACGACCAGAAGGTCACGTGGTCGAAGTGCAAAGGCATGGACATGCCGAAGGATCTCCAGTGCGGGAAGGTCACCGTCCCGCTCGACTACGCCGAGCCCGGCAAGGGCACCCTCGATCTCGCCGTCGCCCGCTACCGGGCCACGGGCAGCTCCCGGGGCTCGGTCCTGTTGAACTTCGGCGGCCCGGGCGGCCAGGGCGTGGCCCAACTCGCCATGGGCGGCAAGGACTTCATGGGCCTGACGAACGGCTACGACGTCGTCTCCTTCGATCCTCGCGGCGTCGGCCGTTCCTCGCCGGTCAGCTGCGGAAACGCCTCGGACAACGCCCTGGACGCGACGGACGGCAACGCCGACGTGACCGACCCCCAGGCCGTGCTGGAAGAGCTGCGCGCGGCGGCGGCCGAGTGCACCGAGCACTCGGGCCCCGTCCTGCCCCACATCGGGACGGTCAACGCCGCCCGCGACCTGGACGTCATGCGCGACGCGCTGGGCGACGACCGGCTGAATTACCTGGGCTTCTCCTACGGCAGCCGGCTCGGCGCGGTGTACGCGGCCCAGTACCCCGAGAAGGTCGGCAGGATGGTGCTGGACGGCGTCGACACGCTGACCGAGCCGCTCGCCGACCAGGGCGTGGTGAGCGCACAGGGGCAGCAGACCGCACTGGAGAACTTCCTCACCTGGTGCACCGAGGACATCGCCTGTCCGTTCGGGCGGGATCCGCGCGAGGCCCGGGAACACGTGGTGGAGGTGGTCGAGTCGCTCGACAAGGACCCGTTGCCGACCGATTTCGGGGAGCCCTTCTCCGGCCAGGACTTCGCGGGCGCCCTCGGGCAGGGCCTTTACAGCAGGGAGCTGTGGCCCTCGCTCCAGCGGGCCATCGCCCAGCTGCTGGAGGACGGCGACACACGCGGTCTGGAGGCGTTCCTGACCGGGGGCTTCACCGTCCCGCCGCGGCGCGGCCCGCACGCCGGACTCACCGACCCGGCGGACGTGCCGCTCGACAACCTGCCGGCGGCGCTGATGGCGGTCAACTGCGCGGACGACCCCGACCGCCCCGCCGCCGCGCAGGTCACGAAGGACCTCGGCCGGCTGCGCGCCCGCTACGAGCAGGCGTCACCGGTCTTCGGCCGGTACCGCCTCACCCAGGTGCTGATGTGCTACGGCCGCCCCAAGGGCACCGACTACATCCGCGACGACGTCAAGGACGTCGACGCGCCGAGGATGCTGCTCGTCGGCACCCGGGGCGACCCGGCCACGCCGTACCGCTGGACGGTGGAGACGGCCGAGCGGCTCGGATCGTCGGCCGTGGTGCTCGACAACCGGGGCGAGGGCCACACCGGCTACGGCTCGTCCAAGTGCGTGCACCGCAAGGTCGACGCCTTCCTGCTGTACGGGACGCTCCCGCCGGACGGCAGCTCCTGCGGCTCGGACCGCGACGACGAATGACACCGATTGCCCCAAATGCCCCCATGGCGGATTCGCTCTATCGTTCTGTCATGGAGAGCGTTCTGAGTCCCGCGACCCTTGCCGAGCTGCGGCGCCCGCGCCCCTACCCCGCGGTCTCCGTGCTGACGCCGACACACCGGCGCGATCCCTACAACAGTCAGGACCAGGTCCGGCTGCGCAATGTGGTGGCCGAGGCCAAGAGGCAACTGGAGGCCGATCCGGCCGTCACCCGTGAGCGACGCACCGAGGTCGCCGGGCACCTCGACCGGGCCCTGTCCGAGGTCGACCTGACGCACGCCGAGGACGGCCTGGCGATCTTCGCCGCTCCGGGCGAGCACCAGGTGTGGTCACTGGCCAGGCCCGTACCCGAACGCGTGGTGCTCTCGGACACCTTCCTCACCCGCAACCTCGTATCCGCCCAGACGGCAGGGCGGCCGTTCTGGGCACTGTCCCTCGCCGCGGATCGCGCCACGCTCTGGAACGGCGGTGTCGACCGGGTCGCCGAGGCCCGCGTCGGCGGCTTCCCGCTGACCCGGCGCGTGGAGAACTTCGACCCGGAACGTCAGCAGCGGATCGGCGACATGCCGAGCGCCTTCCGCGAGGAACGCACCCGCCAGTTCCTGCGCGAGGCCGACACCGCGATGAACGCCGTTCTGCGCGACCATCCGAGACGGCTGTACGTCACCGGCGAGCCGGCCGCCCTCTCCCTGCTGGACGAGGTCGGCAGCACCGCCCGCGGCGCGGTGCACGTCCCGCACGGCGGGCTCGCGCACGGCACCCCCGAGATCGTGTGGCAGGCCCTGCGCCCGGTGGTCGACGCGGAGGCCCGCAGGAGCACGGACGCCGTGACCCGCGCCCTCGAAACGGCCCGCGGGCGGCGGGCGTTCGCCGCCGGCGTCGACGAGCTGTGGCAGAGCGCCCGGGACGGCCGCGTCCGGCTGCTGGCCGTCGAGGAGAACTACCGCGTGACGGTCCGCGACGCCGGGGACCATCTGATCCTCGCCGAGAGCGGCGACCTCGACTCCCGCGAGGACATCGTGGACGAGATCGTCGAGCAGTGCCTGGAGACCGGCGCCGAGGTCCGCTTCGTACCGGACGGTGCGCTCGGGGAGGCGGACGGCATGGCCGCGGTGCTGCGGTACTGACCGGAGCAGCACCTGCTCGACACGGCTCGAACAAAGAGCCGTCGAACACCCGAAGCAGCCTCGCGTCAACGTTTCCGACGGGTCGCCAACTGCCCTGTGTAATCTACGACTTGGATCTCCGAGTGGCACGCCCCACGCCTACCTCGGAGTAACTCCGTGAGACTGTGGCATATGCCATAAGCACCACCGAATCGTGTGTCGCCGAATCCCTTACAGGGCGTCGCGGGCTGTGCAACAGTCGTAACGGTCCCTCCGTCCGACTTGGTCGTACCGTCCCCACATCGGAGTGCGTCATGCCGTCCCACCTCTCCGCGGACCGCCCAGCCGCCCAGCCGCCCGGACGCGGCTCGGTCGACGCGCTCATATCGCAGACGCGGCGGCTCAAGGGGGACGTGGACGCGGTGCGCCGCGACTCCGAGGGAGAGGAATCGGACCACCCTCGCGAACGCTGGCAGCGCGCCCTGTACGACCTGGCCCTGCACCAGCTCGACGACCTCGACGAGCACCTGGCCCAGCTGCGCGACGGCCCCCCGCCCACGACGGCGGCCCCGGAACCCCGGGTACCCGCGCAGGGCTCGTTGCTCAGCCGCGTCGGCAGCGCCGAGTGGAACCTGCTGACGGACGAGGCCAGTTGGTCCGGGGAGCTCTACCGGATCCTGGGCCGCGACCCGGCCGCTCCCCCGCTCACCCTGGACGAGCTGCCGTCGCTCGTACTCGACGAGGACCGGCCGAAGCTGACGGCGATGGTCACCGACTGCCTCGTCGACGCCCGGCCCATCGACGGCGAGTTCCGCATCGCCCGCCGAAGCGGCGACGTACGGACCGTGCACATGATGGGCGAACCGGTGCTCGACACTGACGGCAGCACCGCCTCGATGTGGGCCGTGCTGCGCGACGTCAGCGAACTGCGCCGCAACCAGCGGGCGGTGAGCGAGACCCGTGACTCGCTCCACCACCGGCAGGAGGCAGCGCGCAGCGAGCACCGGCTCGCGGTCGAGCTGCAGGAGGCCGTGCTGCCGCCGTGGCGCGGCTCCCTGCGGCTCCCGCACCGGGGCCCCCGGACCCTCGACCTCGCGGCCCATCACCTGCCGGCCTCCACGCACACACTCATCGGCGGCGACTGGTACGACGCACTCGAACTGACCGACGGCGAAACGCTTCTCAGCGTCGGCGATCTCACCGGCCAGGGTGTCGGGGTGACGTCGAACATGACCATGCTGCTCGGTGCCGTACGCGGCATGGCGATGGCCGGCGCCCGGCCGGGGCAGTTGATGGCCTGGCTGAACCAGTTACTCGACGCCACCGTGCAACCCGCCCTGGGCAGCGCCGTCTGCTGCCGCTACCGGCCCGCCACCCGCACCCTGATGTGGGCGCAGGCCGGACACCCCGCCCCGCTGCTGTTCCGCGACGGGACGGGGCGCGTGCTGAACGCACCGGACGGCGTCCTGCTCGGCGCCACCTCCGGCGCCGTCTACGGGCAGGCCGAAGAGACGCTCGAGGTGGGGGACCTGCTGCTCCTGCACACCGACGGGCTGGTACCCGGGCACACGGGATCGGCGGCCGCCAACCTCCTCCTCGCACTGGCACCGCGCCTGGCCGGGAACCGCACCGCGGAGGACTGCGTACGGACCGTGGTCGAGGAGTTCGGCGAGAGCGAGCGCGAGGACAACGCCTGTGTGCTCGTCGCCAAGGTCATGTCTTAGGGAGCTCAGGCCTGTGCGTGGTTGCCGCCCCTGCCCTTCGTCTTCGGCAGGGCGAGCTTGATCTCCTCCCTCAGCTCCTGGATCCTCGGGTAGCCCGAGAACTCGGCCGTGAGCCGGTACATCTGGCGCAGCCGGTCCCAGGTGCGGTGGGAGGAGTTGGATCCCATCGACACCAGGGCCAGCCGCGCGTACCGGTCCGCCTGTTCGGGGTCGTCGGCGATGAAGCAGGCCGACGCCATCGACAGGTAGTCGAAAATCTTCGACCGCTGCCGTCCGTCGACCCGCAGGGCGAGGGCCTTCTCCGCGTAGTGCTGGGCATGCGCGGCCGCACCCGGCTCGAACTCGGCGAGCGTGCGATAGGCCAGGGCCTGCATACCGTAGAGGTCCTCCTCCTTGAAGGTCTGCATCCAGTCCGGCGGTGGCACGTCCGCCTTGTCGGAGACGAACAGGTCCTCCGCCCGCCCGAGCGTGCGACGCATGGCCTGGCCCTTGCCCATGGAGGCCTGCGCCCAGGCCTCGATGGTGTAGAGCATCGCCCGGGTCCTGGGCAGCACCTCGTCACCGGAACCCGACGCGGCGAGCTTCATCAGGTCCAGGGCGTCGTCGGGCCGGCCCAGGTGCACCATCTGGCGGGCCGCGCGGGACAGTGCCTCGCCCGCGCGGGGCCGGTCCCCGCCCTCTCGGGCCGCGTGCGCGGCGATGACGAAGTACTTCTGGGCCGTGGGCTCCAGACCGACGTCGTGCGACATCCAGCCCGCGAGGACGGCGAGGTTGGCGGCGACGCCCCACAGGCGCCGCTGGAGGTGGGGTGGGTGACGGTAGGCGAGCATGCCGCCCACCTCGTTGAGCTGGCCCACCACGGCCTTGCGCTGGAGCCCGCCGCCGCGGGCCGCGTCCCAGGCGCGGAACACCTCGACCGAGCGCTCCAGTTCCTCGATCTCCTGCGACCCGATGGGGGCGGCCTCGTAACGGTCGAACCCGGCGGGGTCGGCGTGCAGGGGATGGTCGAGGTCGGGGGCGTCGGCAGTCAGGGCAGGGTCGGTGTGCAGCCAGTCGTACATGGCGCTGCTGAGTGCGGATCCCGCGGCGAGCGCGGCGCCCGCGCCCACCAAGCCGCGTCGGTTGAGCATGAGGTCCATTCCCGTGAATTCGGTGAGGACCGCAGCGGTCCGCTCGGGCGCCCACGGCACACCGTCGGGAGCATCGGCGCTCCCGCCGCCCTGCCGTTTACCCGCACGCCCGTGCCGGACCAGACCGAGGTCCTCGATGGTCACGACACGGCCGAGACGCTCGGTGAACAGAGCCGCCAGCACCCGCGGCACCGGATCGCGCGGGATCTCTCCCGTGTCGATCCACCGCCGCACCCGGGAGGTGTCGGTCGACAGCTGGGGATGGCCCATGGCCGCCGCCTGCCGGTTGACCAGCCTCGCGAGTTCGCCCTTGGACCAGCCGGCCAGGCCGAACAGGTCCGCGAGCCGGGTGTTGGGTTGTCCGCTCACGTCAAGCCCCCAGGTTCTCGGCTGAGTTGACAGTAGCGGGGGGAGACTTGCCGGGCGACTATTCGCCAGGGTTCGCCAGGGTGCGCCAGATGGTGTGCCACGGGCCATCCGGTGTCAGGTAGGAACGCGCCACCCCGACCCGGTCGCCGCAGGGGCACTCCCCAGGGTTCTCCCGGGCTGTCGGGCCGGGTGGTGCGCTGTCGTCGCAGGCACACGAAGGGATCTGTTTCGCCCATGTACGCAGCATCGTCCTCCGTGTCCGCACCGCCCCGGTCGCTGCACCCCCGTCCCACGGACAGCGGCCCCTACCTCGCCCCCGCGCGGCCGGCGGCCCCCGTGCTCGGTGCGGGCAGGGCTCGGCGCGGCGCGGCCATCGGCACCCAACCGCTCAGCGGGAGACTCGACTTGTCCGGCCCCCAGGGCGCGCAGTTGCGCACGGCGATCGCGTCCGTGCACCGCATCTGCCCGGAGTTCGCCCCGGTGCAGGTGCTGCGCCGCAACGGACGGTCCGTGCTCCTGGTCGGCACGACCGGCCGCAGCACGGCTGTCGCCAAGTGTTTACTCGACCACTCCCCCGCGTGGTCCGAGCGGATCCGCCACGAGATAGCGGCGTACCGCTCGTTCGTCCGGCACCGTCCTCCCGTGCGGGCGCCGAGACTGATCGCGGCGGACCCGGACAACTGCACCCTGGTGATCGAGCGGATGCCGGGCCGGGTGGCCGCGCTCCAGCGGCACCCGTCGGAGGCGCCGCCCCGGGCCGACATCAGGGCGGCCCTCGGCGCGCTCTGCCGGCTGAACGCCTGGCGGCCGCCGGCGGGCACGTTCGACGCCCCGCTCGACTACGCGGCCCGGATCTCCCGGTACCACGAGCTGGGGCTGCTCACCGACCGGGACCTCGGCGACCTGCAGAAGCTGCTGCACGGCATCGCGCAGGCGGCCGGGCGGCAGGGCATGGGCCAGTTCTGCCACGGCGACGCACTGCTGTCGAACATCCTCCTGTCACCGGCCGGTCCAGTGCTGGTGGACTGGGAGCACGCGGGCTGGTACCTGCCGGGCTACGACCTGGCGACGCTGTGGTCGGTGCTCGGGGACGCACCGGTCGCTCGTCGGCAGATCAGTCAGATCGCCCAGTCGGCGGGGCCGGCCTCCAGGGACGCCTTCCTGGTGAACCTGATGCTGGTGCTGACCCGTGAGATCCGTACCTACGAGACGGCCGTGCAGCGTTCGATGCACGACGTGACCCCGGCGGCACCGGGCACGGCCCACCCGGGTGCTGCGCCGTCCGGCGAGGAGCAGAGGCTGCTGCTGCGGCGGCTGCACGACGACTGCCAGTTGGCCCGGCGCGCCGTGCGCGCGGCGGTCGGCACTCGCTGACGGGGACGACAGGGCCGCTGTACACCTGGTCAGGTGTACAGCGGCCCTCTCGTGTGCGGTCGGTTCGGCTCAGCCCTGCTGGAAGAGTTCCGCCGGCAGCGGCTTGAGGAGAGCGTAGAGGTCGTCCGTGATGGGACGGTCCCAGGCGGCGATGGTCACCAGGACGTTGTCGCTGCGGTCGAACTGCACGCAGGAGATCCGCCCCTCGGAGAGCTTGACCCGGCGCACGATCAGCAGGTTGTCGCCCTGCATCACCGGCACGTCCTCGGTGCTGACGACGGTGACCTCCTCGTCGTTCTCCAGCGCCAGCAGCAGCTGCGCGACCTCGAAGGGGACCTGGCCCTCTTCGACCTCGCGGGCCGGGGAGCCCTCCGGCAGATTGCCGATGATCATCGCGGGGCCGCGGCCGCCGAACAGGTCGTAGCGCAGGAAGACGCCCTGGCAGGTGCCGTCGGGCGCGGGCAGCAGTCCCGCACCGAGGTTGCCGGGCCAGTCGCCCGGGTCCATGGCCAGTACGTCGAAGTCGGGCCCGGCGGGAGTGGCGCTGCGGCGGCGGAGGAACGACATGTGGCCCATGGTACGTGCCCCGGCCTGCGAAGTGCGGGGCGGGCGGCGGACCGGGTGGGCCGGGTCGCCGCCCTGTGCGAGGGCAGTGGCGGGCCGGGCGGGCGGTATCGGCCGGCCTGCGCCGTCGCCTTGTGCCGATGGTGGTGGCGGGCCACTCGGGCACGGTTGCCGCAGGAGGGCTTGCACCATTCCTGGCGCGGGTGCTCCTTGAGGAAGTACCGCACGCAGCGCGGGCGTGGCAGGCTCGCAGCCGGTCGCGGTCGGGGCTCGCGAGGAACGCGATCACGGCCTGGGCGAGGGTCGCTGTCAGATCGTCGGCGGCGCGGACGGGCCGCCGGTGAACAGCCGGGTCGGCGTTCTCCGGCCAGTCGAGGACCGGCACGGTGGGGGTGCGGGCGGCCGCCTCGTTCAGGTGCCGCACCGCTTCCGGCAGGGGCATGAGGCGGGCCGGGTCCGCGGGCTCGGCTCGCCGGGTCGCACGGCACGGGCGAAGAGCGCGCGGACGGCCGCCCGCAGCTCACGGACGGCGCCGGGCTGCGCGGCGTCGGCGGTGCATCCGGCACCGTCGCCGACGCCGTCGGCCTGCGGTGCCGGCGGCGGCGCCTGCCGCGGAGGAGGCCGGTGGCGCAGTTCTGTCGGTGATCCCCGGCTCGGCCGGGAGCGGCGCCCGGCAGGACGTCGGGGTGAGCCCGGACCCACGCGGTCAGGCCCGCTGTGTCGGTCGGGTCGTCGGCGACGCCGCGGGTGCCGTCGTGGCGGATGGTGAGGGCCAGGGCCAGCGCGAGCCGGGCGTCCCTGCTGATCTCCCGCATGCGGCTCATGACAAGTCCGGCCGTATCCATTACGGCGAGGTCAGTCCTCGGAGGGCGTCGGAGGCACCACGGCGACGGGGCTCGTGGCGTGCAGCAGGACGGCGTGGGTGACCGAGCCGATCATGCGGACGGGTGAGAGCAGACGCCGCCGGTGGCGGCCCACGACGACGAGATCGGCGTCCCGGGAGGCCGCGACGAGGTGGCCCGCCGCGTCGCCCGCCGCCGGCGCCGGCTCGACCGGGACGTCGGGATGCCGCTCGCGGTAGGGGGCGAGGAAGCCGTCGGCGAGGACCCGGGTTTCGTCCTCGATGACGTTCTGGTCGACGATCGGCGGGGGCATGTCCCCGGGCATCATCCAGGGCTGCGCGGGCCACGGGTAGGCGGCGACCGCCTGGAGCCGGGCGCCGCGCCGCGCGGCCTCGGCGAAGGCGAACCCGAGTGTGGCCTCGTCGGGGCCGTCCACCTTCAGGCCGACGACCACGCGTGCGCCGGGACCGCCCGACGCCTCGCCGTGGACCTCTCGTCCGGGCCGGGGCACCACGACGACGGGGCATTCGGCGTCGCGGGCGGCGGCCATGCTGTTCGAGCCGAGCAGCAGGCCGGCGAAGCCGCCGCGGCCCCGTGATCCGAGCACCAGCAGCTGGGCTGTGGCACTCAGTTCGGGCAGGACCGCACCGGCCGCGCCCTCCAGACCGACGTACTCGGTGTCCGGCTGGTCGGCGCGGCCCTCCAGGTGGGTGCGGATCCGGTTCAGGACGGGATCGTCCTGGGGGTCCGCCGGCCCGGCCGTGAGGAGCTCGGGCTGTGCCCAGTGGGCGTACTGGCGTACGTGCGCCACGCGCAGGGGTGCCGCGCGCCTGCGAGCGGCGTCGACCGCCCACTCCAGGGCCCGCAGGCTGTCGTCCGAACCGTCGACCGCCGCGACGACAGGCAGGGTGCTCATGGGTCCTCACCTCCGGGATTCGACCGTCCCCTCCCGGTGGCCAGCCTGACTCAGGCGGTGACTCCGGGAAGAGGCCTCCGGTCGCGTGTCCGGAAATGCGGGCGGAACACCCCCGGATCGGCCGTCGGATCCCGGCCGTCCGGAACCGGTTCGCCCCGTCGTCAGGTGAGGTCGAACTCCCCCTCCCGCGCCCCCGACACGAACGCGCCCCACTCGGCGGGCGTGAAGATCAGCGAAGGGCTCTGCGGGCGGGCACTGTTCCGCATGGCGATGAAGCCCTCGACGAAGGCGATCTGGACATCCCCCCGCCCTCGGCTGCTGGACTGCCACTGTGCGTTGGTGAGGTCCAGCTCCGGCTTGTCCCAGCCCGTGAGCGGGCGCTGCTGGGTGGTGGTCTCGGCCACGTCCGTGCTCCTCCCGGTTCGTCGTCCGCGGCCAGCCTAGCGATCGTGTCCCACGGCCAACAGGGCACGTGAGGGGGACCTTTCAGGAGTCCGGGCGGCGGTCCCCCACGAGCCACATGGCGAAGAACTGCGATCCGCCGCCGTAGGCGTGTCCGAGGACCCTGCGAGCCCCTTCCACCTGGTGTTCTCCGGCCTGTCCGCGCACCTGGAGCGCCGCTTCGGCGAAGCGGATCATGCCGGAGGCGCCGATGGGGTTGGTGGACAGGACGCCGCCCGACATGTTGACGGGCAGGTCCCCGTCGAGTTCGGTCACGCCGGCCTCGGTGAGCTTCCAGCCCTCGCCCTCGCCGGCGAAGCCGAGGTTCTCCAGCCACATGGGCTCGTACCAGGAGAACGGCACGTAGATCTCGGCGCCGTCGATCTCGCGGCGGGGGTCGGTGATCCCGGCCTGCCGGTAGACGTCGGCCGCGCAGTCCTGCCCGGCCCGCGGGGAGACGAAGTCCTTGCCGGCGAAGAGGGTCGGTTCGCTGCGCATCGCACCGCCGAGCATCCATGCGGGCGGTCGCGGTGCCCGGGCGGCCCCGGCGCGGTCGGTGAGGATCATGGCGCAGGCGCCGTCGGAGGAGGGGCAGGTCTCCGAGTAGCGGATCGGGTCCCACAGCATGGGCGAGGCCATGACCTTGTCGAGGGTGATGTCGTGTTCGTGCAGGTGGGCGTAGGGGTTCTTCAGTGCGTTGCGGCGGTCCTTGTAGGCGACGAGGGCTCCGATCGTGTCGGGCGCGCCGCTGCGGCGCATGTACGCGCGGATGTGCGGGGCGAAGAACCCGCCGGCCCCGGCCAGCAGGGGCTGCTGGAAGGGGATCGGCAGGGACAGGCCCCACATGGCGTTCGACTCGGACTGCTTTTCGAAGGCGAGGGTGAGGACCGTGCCGTGGACGCGGACCGCGACGAGGTTCGCGGCGACGAGCGCGGTGGATCCGCCGACGGAGCCGGCGGTGTGCACGCGGAGCATGGGTTTGCCCACGGCGCCGAGCGCGTCGGCGAGGTAGAGCTCCGGCATCATGACGCCCTCGAAGAAGTCGGGCGCCTTGCCGATCACGACGGCGTCGATGTCCGCCCAGGAGAGGTCGGCGTCCTGAAGGGCGCTTCGGGCTGCTTCGCGGACCAGTCCCGCCAGGGACACGTCCCGGCGAGCCGCGACGTGCCTGGTCTGGCCGATGCCGACGACGGCCACGGGCTCCTTGCTCATCGGGGTTCCCCTTCGAGTACGGCGACCAGGTTCTGCTGGAGGCAGGGGCCGGACGTGGCGTGGGCCAGGGCGCGGTCGGACTCGCCGCGGTGGACGCGGGCGGCGGCTTCTCCGATGCGGATGAGGCCGGCGGCCATGATCGGGTTGGCGGCGAGGGCTCCGCCGGAGGGGTTCACCCGCACCTCGTCGCCGAGCCGGAGGGCCTTGCGCAGGACGATCTCCTGCGCGGTGAAGGGCGCGTGCAGCTCGGCGGTGTCGACGGGCCGTTCGAAGGCTCCGGCCCGCTCGGCGGCCAGGCGGGTGGACGGCGAGTCGGTCAGGTCGCGCACGCCGAGGCCGTGGGCCTCGATGCGATGGTCGATGCCGCGGATCCAGGCGGGGCGTGCGCACAGTGCACGGGCCCGGTCGCCCGCCGCGAGGATCACGGCGGCGGCCCCGTCCGTGATGGGCGGGCAGTCGCCGGTGCGCAGGGGCTGTACGAGGTAGTCGCCCTGGGGGACGCAGCCGCGCAGTTGTGCGCGGGGGTTGGCGCCGGCGCTCTCCCGGTTGCGGGCGGCGACGGTGGCGAGTGCCGGTTCGTCGGTGTCGCCGGCGTCGATGAGGGCCTGTGCCTGGAGGGCGGCGAGGGCCACGGAGTCGGGCCACAGGGGTGCCACGTAGTACGGGTCGAGCTGCCGGGTCAGGACGTCGCGGACCGGGCCGGGCGAGGACTTGCCGTACGAGTAGACCAGGGCGGTGTCGGCGTCGCCGGTGAGGAGTTTGGTCCAGGCCTCGTACAGGGCCCACGCGCCGTCCATCTCGACGTGCGACTCGGAGATCGGCGGCCAGGCGCCGACGCCGTCGAGGGCGAGGGTGAAGGAGAAGGCGCGGCCGGCGAGGTAGTCGCTCGAGCCGGAGCAGGTGAAGTCGATGTCTGCGGTCTTCAGGCCGGTCCGGTCGAGGACCTCGTGCAGCACCGGCATCAGCATCTCCACCTCGGAGAGCTCCTCGCTGGTGCGCCGGTGGTCGGTCTGGGCGAAGGCGACGACGGCGATCTCGCGGTTTCGCGGTGCGCTCGTCACAGCAGCTCCTTGTAGGTGTCGTAGTCAGCGTCGGGTTCGCCCGTGGGCCGGTAGTGGTCGGGATAGCGGGCGCCCTCCGTCCACACGGGCTCGACCCGCAGCCCCATGCGGACCTCGTCGTACGGGATGCCGCCGATCCGGCCGTGCAGCGCGAGGTCGGCGCCGTCGAGGGCGATGTGGGCGTAGACGTAGGGCACCTCGATGTCGAGATTCGCCGTATGCGCAGCTTTGATGTTGACGATGCAGAACGTGGTCACCGTGCCGCGCGGCCCCACCTCGACCTGTTCGGCCGTGGCCACCCCACAGGTGGGGCACGCACCCCTCGGCGGGACGTAGACCTTGCGGCAGGCCGGGCAGCGCTCGCCGACCGTCCGGCGGCCGGAGAGGGCGGTGATGTAGGCGGTCTGAGCGCGGCCGGGCGAGTAGGTGTAGTCGAGGCGGGCGGCGGCGACGATGCCGGTGACGGGATCGCCGAACTCGCCGGTGTGTCCCGTCGGTTCGTCTCGGCGGCCGTCGTAGGGCTCGAAGCAGGCGATGTCCGTGATGGCTCCGGTGCGTTCCTCGGCCCAGCGGATACGGACGGGCATGCCGGTGTGGACGGCGGCGGGGCCGGGGGCGTCGAGGGCGTGGAGGAGGGCGGTGTCGGCGCCGTCGAGGCGGACCAGGACCCAGGCGAAGGGCGTGGTGAGGGGCTGGCCGGGGCGCGGGGCGGGGTTCCAGGCCCAGGTGGTGACCGTGCCGGTGGGGGCGACTTCGACCAGGTCGCTGATCTCCTCGGCGGTGACGGGGTCGTACTCGACGGGTGGGACGAGGACGCGGCCGTCGCCGGTGCGGACGCCGAGGACGACGCGTTCACGCAGACCGGTCAGGAAGGCGCTCTGGACGGGGCCGAGGGAGCGGGTGAAGGGGAACTCGACGACGAGGGGGGCTTTGAGGACTTCGGGCATCGAGGGCTTGCCTCCTTGGGAGGTCGGGTTGCGAGGGCGCCCATGAGGGGCGCGGGACGGTGACATGTGCGGCTCCGCCACGTTGGCGCGACCTGCCGCATCACAGCCCGCAGCCTCCAACCGGCCCGGGCCGGCGCAGCGCCTACGCGCGCTTGTAGACGGGCTGTCGCTTCTCCGCGAAGGCGCGGGCGCCCTCCTTGGCGTCGGCGGTGTCGAAGACCGGCCGGCCACGGGTCAGTTCGGCGGCGAGGCCCTCCGGCTCGGTCATCCCGGCGGTCTCGTAGACCGAGGCCTTGACGGCTTCCACGGCCAGCGGGCCGCAGGAGTTGATCTGCTCGGCGATCTCCAGCGCCTTGTCCAGTGCCGTGCCGTCGGGGACGACGTGGCCGATCAGGCCGATGGCGGCTGCCTCGTGGGCGCTGTAGGGGCGGCCGGTGAGGAGCATCTCCAGGGCGTGCGTGCGCGGGATCTGGCGTGGCAGCCGGACCGTGGAGCCACCGATGGGGAACAGGCCGCGCTTCACCTCGAACAGGCCGAAGGTGGCGGACTCGCCGGCGACGCGGATGTCGGTGCCCTGGAGCATCTCGGTGCCGCCCGCGACGCAGTAGCCCTCGACGGCGGCGATCACCGGCTTGCGGGGGCGGTGGTGGCGCAGCATCGCCTTCCAGTGCAGATCGGGATCGGCCTTGAGCCGGTCGCGGTACTCCTCGCCCACCATGCCGTTCCCGGCGAGGGCCTTGAGGTCCATGCCGGAGCAGAACGAGCCGCCCGCACCGGTGAAGACGATCGAGCGGACCGAGTCGTCCGCGTCGGCCTCCAGCCACCCGTCGTGGAGGCCGACGAGCATCGGCAGTGAGAGCGCGTTCCTGGCTTCCGGCCGGTTGAGCGTGAGCACCAGTGTGGCGCCTTCGCGCTGCACGGTGAGGTGTTCCGTCCCGCCCATGGCGAACTCCCCTCTCGTGGAACGAGAACAGGTTGCAGTAGGACGGGATGCACTTCAAGGGTTTTCTGACAGACAGTCAGATTCTTTCGCCCGGACCCTTCACAGTTGGACCGCCCTTTGCTCTGATGACCGGCGAACCGTCCGATGCCAGGCACGCCCGGGGTCAGGAGGAGCGGTGGAGTACAACCTTGCCGACCTGTTCGAGTCGGTCGTCGACGTCGTCCCCGGCCGCGAGGCGCTGGTGTACGCCGACCATCCCGGCACGGGCGCGGAGCGCCGCCTGACGTACGCGGAACTGGACGCGGCGGCCGACCGGGTGGGCCACCATCTGCTCGACAGCGGGATACGCCCCGGTGAGCACCTGGGGCTTCACCTCTACAACGGCGTGGAGTACCTGCAGACGGTGCTCGGCTGCCTGAAGGCGCGGATCGTCCCGGTCAACGTCAACTACCGCTATGTGGAAGAGGAACTGGTGTACCTCTACCGCGACGCGGATCTGGTGGCGCTGGTCTTCGACGCGGAGTTCACGGACCGGGTGGCCGCGGCGCGCCCCCGGGCGGAGAAACTGCGGCATCTGATCCGGGTGGGTGCTCCGGCGCCGGGAGCCCCCGGGGTGCCCTGTGTGGAGTTCGCGCAGGTGGAGGCCGCGGGCTCACCCGGGCGCGGTTTTCCGGCCCGCTCGGCCGATGACCAGTTCATCATCTACACCGGCGGTACGACCGGGATGCCCAAGGGCGTGATGTGGCGGCAGGAGGACCTGTTCTTCGCGGGTCTCGGTGGGGGTGCGCCGACCGGTGAGCCGGTGAAGAAGCCGGAGGAGCTCGCCGAGCGGGTCGCGGCCGGCGGCGCGGGGATCACCTTCTTCCCGACGGCCCCGCTGATGCACGGCACCTCCACCCTCACGGCGTTCATCGGCTTCAACTTCGGGCAGCGGGTCGTGATCCACCGCAAGTTCGTGCCCGAGGAGGTGCTGCGGACCGTGGAGAAGGAGAGGGTGAGCAGCATCTCGCTGGTGGGTGACGCGATGCTGCGGCCGCTGATCGACGCGCTGAGCGGTCCGCTGCGGCACATCGACCGCTCGTCGCTGTTCAGCGTGTCGTCGTCCGGCGCGATCATGTCGGACACGGTGCGCCGGCAGTTCCAGGAGCTGGTGCCGAACGCCATGCTGCTGAACAACTTCGGTTCGTCGGAGTCGGGCTTCAACGGCACGGCCACCGAGGACTCGGGCCCGGAGCGTGGCTTCCGGGTGCGGGTCAACCCCCGCACCCGGGTGGTGGACCCGGCCACGTACGAGCCGGTGGCGGCCGGCGAGGTGGGCCGGATCGCGCAGTGCGGACATGTGCCGCTCGGCTACTACAACGACCCGGTCAAGACCGCGGGGACCTTCTTCGAGAGGGACGGCGCGCGGTGGGTGCTGCTCGGCGACATGGCCACCGTCGACGAGGAGGGCGTGGTCACCGTCCTGGGCCGGGGCTCGCAGTGCATCAACACCGGTGGCGAGAAGGTGTACCCGGAGGAGGTCGAACAGGCCCTCAAGTCCCACCCGGACGTCTACGACGCACTGGTGGCCGGGGTGCCGGACCCCCGGTGGGGTCACCATGTGGCGGCGGTGGTGCAGCTGCGCACGGGCGCCGTGCGGCCGTCACTGGAGGACATCCAGACCCATTGCCGTGACCGGCTCGCCGGCTACAAGATCCCGCGCCGGCTGGTGATCACCGAGTCGATCCAGCGGTCGCCGAGCGGCAAGGCGGACTACCGGTGGGCGCGGGAGGTGGCGGTGACGGCGGACGGGTGATTCTGCGGCCGGATCATTGAACCCGAGGTGACGTGCGGACGTACTGGTGGTGGCAGGCTCGGTCACCCGAGCCCTGTTCGCCATGCCAGCAGGACCGCACGGAAGGACCACCGGGTGTCGCTCTTCACTCGCTCCCGTCAGCTCTCGGACACCACCGAGGGCGGAGCGGAACCGGATGACGGCACCGGCACAGCGCACCCCGAGGACGGCACCGGCACAGCGGATCCGGAGGACGGCACCGGCACGGACGACCCGGAGAGCGCCACCCCGGCAGAGGAGACGCCTTCCGAGCAGCCTCCGACAGCGGCGAAGCCCGGCTGGTTCGGCTGGCGGCGCCGCTACCCCCGGACGGCACGCGGCGTCTCCGTCGGGACGACCGTTCTGGCCGGTGCGCTCGTGCTGTTCGCGCTGCTCGTGCCGAACCGGATCGAGCGCGTCGCGTTCGCGTCGTTCGTCCGCATCCCCGCCGAGGGTGTGCTGCTCGCCGGGCTGCTGCTCGCGCTGCCGTCGAAGCCCCGGCGGATCACGGCGGTGGTCACGGGCGTGTTCCTGGGCCTGGTCACCGTTCTGAAGGTCGTCGACATGGGCTTCTACCAGATCCTGGCCCGGCCCTTCGACCTGGTCCTGGACTGGATACTGATCGAGAACGGCACGGACTTCCTGAGGGAGACGTTCGGCCGTACCGGCCAGGTGCTGGCCGTGGCGGGGGTGATCGTCCTGTTCGTGGCGCTGCTCGTCCTCACCACGCTCGCGGTGGTGCGGCTGACGAACCTGATGGTCCGGCACCGGCCGGTGGCCGGCCGTACCGTCCTGATCCTCGGCACGGCGTGGATCACCTGCATGACCCTGGGCGTGCAGATCGGCACCGTGCCGGTCGCCACCAAGGGCAATGCCGAGTTCCTCGGCAACCGTGTGGAGCAGGTGCGGGCTGGGCTGCGGGACGCCCGGGTCTTCGAGAAGCAGGCCTCGGTGGACGCCTTCGCGCAGACGCCGCCCGACCAGTTGCTCACCGGGCTGCGCGGCAAGGACGTCCTGTTCACCTTCATCGAGAGTTACGGCCGGGTCGCGATCGACGACCCGGCGATGGCGCAGCAGACCGACGCCGTGCTGAAGGAGGGCACCGGCAGGCTGAAGGCGGCCGGTTTCGAGTCGCGCAGCGGCTGGCTCACGTCGCCGGTGACGGGCGCGGGCAGCTGGCTCGCCCACTCGACGTTCCTGTCCGGGCTGTGGATCAAGAACCAGCAGCGGTACCGCAGTCTGACCACGAGCGACCGCATGACGCTGACCAAGTACTTCGGGAAGACGGGCGCCTGGCGGACCGTCGGCATCGTGCCCGGTGTGCGACGGGCCTGGCCGGAGGGGAAGTTCTTCGGCCTGGACCACATCTACGACTCCGAGCACCTCGGCTACCACGGCCCGTACTTCAGCTGGACGCCCGTGCCCGACCAGTTCAGCATGGAGGCCTTCCAGCGCCTGGAGCACGGCAGGAAGGACCGCGAGCCGATCATGGCGGAGATCATCCTGGCCTCCAGCCACAACCCCTGGTCCCCCATCGCCCGGATGATCGACTGGAACGACCTCGGCGACGGCTCGGTGTTCCACCGGATCAAGAAGGAGGGCACCAACCCCACGGAGGTCTGGAAGGACCCGGAAAAGGTGCGCACCGAATACCGGCGCGCCATCGAGTACTCGATCCGCAGCCTGACCGAGTGGGTCGAGCGCTACGGCGACGAGGACACGGTGCTGGTCTTCCTCGGCGATCACCAGCCGGTGCCGACCGTCACCGCAGGGGACACCGGCAAGGACGTGCCGGTGACGATCGTCGCCCACGACAAGAAGGTCCTGGACCGGGTCGCCGACTGGGGCTGGACGGACGGCCTCAAGCCGGCGGCGAACGCGCCCCGGTGGGGCATGGACAAGTTCCGCGACCGTTTCATGACGGCGTACGGTCCGCAGGGCTGAGGAACTCCGCCACGGCAGCGAGGAACTCTTTCGGCCTGGTCTCGTGCACGAGATGTCCCGCGTCGACGGTCATGTGCCGGGCGTCGGGGAGCCGTTCGGCGAGCGCGGCGATCTGCTCCTGCGGGATCGGGCTGGCCGGTCCGCCACCGATCAGCAGCGTGGGCATGGTGATCCGCCCCATGTGGTCCCACCACACGGGATGCGGGGCGTTGCGCTGTGCGTCGGTGGCGAGGATCATCGCCCAGTCGTACGGCAGGTCCCCGCCGGGCCGTTCGGCGGGCGGGCGCGGCGGGTCCAGCGGAAAGGGGGCGGGCACGTCCTCCAGGACGAGCCGCCGTACGAGGCCCGGGCTGTGCTGGGCGAGCAGGTAGGCGACAACGCCGCCGAGGGAGTGGCCCACGACGTCGGCGCGCTCGATGCCGAGCGCCGTGAGAAGGGCGCGGATGTCGTCGCGCAGGGTTTCGTACGCGTATCCGCCGGGCCAGTCGCTGCGGCCGTGCCCGCGCAGGTCTGGGGCGTACACCCGGCGGGGTCCGGCGGCCAGGGCGGGAGCGATCTCCGCCCAGTCGGCGCCGTCGGCCCCGCGGGCGTGCAGCAGCAAAAGGGGTGGTGCGTCCTGCGGTCCCCAGACACGGTAGGCCTGGGTGATGCCGTTCGCCCGTACGGTGCGCGGTGGTGTGTCCATTCCGGGCACGGTAGGCGAGGTGTGCTGCTGTACCGGGGCCGCTTCGCCGACAGCAGAGGGCGTGCCGCTCCGGTCAGGAGAAGAAGGCGGCCACGCGCCGCGTGAACCACTCGGGGTCGTCGAGCCACGGGTAGTGCCCCGCGCCCGGCTGCACCACGCACTCGGCCTTCGGGAAGGCGTCGGCGGTACGGCCGGCGAGGGCCGGGCTCGGGCCGCCGTCGAATCCGCCTGCCAGGACCAGCACGGGGGCTTGCACCCGGGCGAGCGCACTTCGCGTCGCCTCCGGATCGTAGGCGCCGTCGGCACCGTAGACATCCGCCGCTTCGTCGTTGGTCTCGGCCTCCTCGCGATCGGCGTGGGCCCGGGCGGTGTCGTCCCAGCGTCCGTGGAAGAACGGGAGGAACACCGGGTCGAAGTCACCCGTGCCGTCCAGCCAGGCCTCGAACGCCGGGAACGCGTCCGCGAACCATGGTTCCGACGCCCGTAGCCGGGCCGCCGCCAGCCGGTCCCCGGCCGTCGCCGGCCATCCCAGCGCCCACGGAGTGGCGGTGACCAGCGCCAGCCGCTTCAGCCGCTCCGGATACCGGGCCGCGTAGAGCATGGCGAGACTGCCGCCCGCCGAGTGCGCGAGGACGTCCATCCGCCCCAGGCCCAGATGGAGGCGCAGCGCCTCGACGTCGTCCACGAGCCGGTCACAGCGGTAGGTCGCCGTGTGCGCCGGTACCTCGGACTCCCCGGTCCCGCGCAGGTCGAGCAGCATCAACTGCCGATGGGCGTCCAGTCCGCCCAGGTTCCCCAGGTAGACGGAGGCTCGCATCGGACCCCCTGGCAGCACGACGAGCGGCTCGCCCTTGCCGCGTACGTGGAAGGTGAGTCGGGTCCCGTCCGGGGCAGTGAAGATCGGCATGCCGCCGATCCTGATGCCCGGGGCCGGTCCGGCACAACCGGGTTGTGCCGCCCGTGCGCGCTACCCGTTCCCGAGCTCGTTCCTCAGTTCACGCTTGAGGATCTTCCCGCTGGCGTTGCGCGGGAGTTCGTCCACGAACACCACCCGCTTCGGCGCCTTGAAGTGGGCGAGTCTCTCGCGGACATGGCCGATCAGTTCCGCCTCCGAGACGTCGCCGCGCGGGACGACGACGGCCGTCACCGCCTCGATCCAGCGTTCGTCCGGCAGGCCCACGACCGCGGCCTCGGCGACCTGGGGGTGGGTGTACAGCGCGTCCTCCACCTGGCGTGAGGCGATGACGACACCACCGGAGTTGATGACGTCCTTCACCCGGTCGACGATCGTGTAGTAGCCGTGCGCGTCGCGTACCGCGAGGTCCCCGGAGCGGAACCACCCGTCGCGGAAGGCCTCGGCGGTCTCCTCGGGCTTGTCCCAGTAGCCCTCGCACAGTTGCGGGGAGCGGTAGACGATCTCGCCGGGGGTGCCGTCGGGTACCTCCTCGCCCGTCTCGTCGACCACACGCGCGTCGACGAACAGGACGGGCCGGCCGCAGGAGTCCATGCGGCCCTTGTGTTCGTCGGGCGCGAGGACCGTGGCCAGGGGGCCGATCTCGCTCTGGCCGAAGCAGTTGTAGAAGGCAAGGCCCGGCAGGCGCTCGCGCAGCCGTTCGAGTACCGGGCCCGGCATGATCGACGCACCGTAGTACGCCTTGCGCAGGCCGCTCAGATCGCGGGTGGCGAAGTCGGGGCGGTTGGAGAGAGCGATCCAGACGGTGGGCGGCGCGAACAGGCTGTCCACGCGGCCCGCCTCGATCAGGTGGAGGAGCCGGTCGCCGTCGGGTGCGTCCAGGATGATGTTCGTCGCGCCGACGGCGAGGTAGGGCAGCAGGAAGACGTGCATCTGCGCGGAGTGGTACAGCGGCAGCGAGTGCGCGGGGCGGTCGCCGGCACTGAGGTCGAGGGCGGTGATCGCGCTCAGGTACTCGTGCACCAGGGCCCGGTGCGTCATCATCGCGCCCTTGGGCAGGGCGGTCGTCCCGGATGTGTACAGCAGTTGGACGAGGTCCTCGGTGTGCGGCTCGGGGCCGTCGTGGGCGGGTGCCTCGGGCAGCCGTGCGAGCAACGAGTCGTCGGCGTCGCGCAGCGGCAACGTCCGTACAGCGCCCGGCAGGCGCGCCGCGAGGTCCGGGTCGGTGAGGACCAGGGAGCTGCCGGACTGGCCGATGATGTAGGCGAGGTCGTCGCCGGTCAGGTTCTGGTTGACGGGTACGTGCACCAGGCCCGCGCGGGCGCAGGCCAGGAAGGCGATCAGGTAGGCGTCGGAGTTGTGGCCGTAGGCACCGACCCGGTCCCCCGGGGCCAGCCCCTGGCCGAGGAGGACGCTCGCCGCGCGGGAGACGGCGGTGTCGAGTTCGTCGTACGTCCAGGTCCGCTCGGCGTACTCCACGGCGACGCGCGCCGGTGTGCGCCGGGCGCTGCGCCGCAGGACTCCGTCGACCGTGCTGCCGTGTCCGGGCGTCGTCATGACACATGATCCTCGGTTCACCGCCCGACGAGGTCAAGGACCCCGGACCGCACCGGCCGCGGCGGTGGCCGGGCCGCGAGCAACCCTGCCGCCGTCGACGGCGTCCGGTGTCATGAAACCGACGGACGTTCGAATCAGGTTCGTTCACTCGACACTCCTTTCCCTCGACGATGTTGGAGGGCACGATGCGCAGCCGTCTGAGACGACTCGTTCTCGGGGCCACGGCCCTGTTCACCGCCGCGTCCGCCTTACCCGCGGCCGCCGCCACGACCCAGCAGCGAGCAGAGCAACACCCGTCCCACGACGGCCTGTCCGCCGTCATCCGCTACACCGAGTACGGCATTCCGCACATCCTCGCGAAGAACTACGCGGACCTTGGCTTCGGTACGGGCTGGGCGCAGGCCGCCGACGAGGTGTGCACGCTCGCCGACGGTTTCGTGACACTGCGGGGCGAGCGGTCCCGGTACTTCGGCGCCGCCGCGTCCGCCGGCGGCGATCTGTCGGCGGCCAGGACGAACCTCGCCAGTGACCTGTACTTCCGCGGGGTCCGTGAGACGCGCACCGTGCAGAAGCTGCTCGCCGAGCCGGCGCCCGTGGGCCCCAGCCGCGAGGTCCGGGACCTGATGCGCGGCTGGGCAGCCGGTTACAACGCCTGGCTGAAGCGGGAGAGGATCACGGATCCGGCCTGTGCGGACGCGTCCTGGGTCCGGCCGGTCACCGAGCTGGACGTGGCGGCGCGTGGTCTCGCCATCGCCTCGATATCCGGCGAGGGGCGCTTCGTGGACACGATCACCGCCGCGCAGCCGCCGACCGGAGCCACTGCGGCTTCCGGCACCAGATCCGCCCGCACGCCGGGCGCGAAGGCCGTGGCGAAGGCGGCCGACGAGGTGTGGGGCGACCGCGGCATGGGTTCCAACGCGGTCGCCTTCCGCGGTGACACGACGGTGAACGGCCGTGGTCTGCTGCTGGGCAACCCGCACTACCCGTGGGACGGCGGTCGCCGGTTCTGGCAGTCGCAGCAGACGATCCCGGGCAAGCTGAACGTGTCCGGCGGGTCACTGCTCGGGACCCCGGCGATCTCCATCGGGTTCAACGCACATGTGGCGTGGAGCCACACCGTCTCCACCGGCATTCCGGCCAACTTCCACCAGCTGACGCTCGATCCGGCCGATCCCACGGTCTACCTCGTGGACGGCAGGCCGGAGCGCATGAAGAAGCGGACCGTGACGGTCGCCGTGAAGGACGGCACACCGGTGACCCGCACCCAGTGGTGGACCCGGTACGGACCCGTCGTCACCTCTCTCAGCTCTCAGGTTCCGCTGCCGTGGTCCGGCAGGACGGCGTACGCCCTGCACGATCCGAACGCCGCGAACCTCCGCTTCGCCGACACCTCGCTCGGCTTCGGCAGGGCCAGGAGCACAGCCGACGTCCTCGCCTCCCTCGCCCGGCACCAGGGCATCCCGTGGGTCAACACGATCGCCGCCGACCGCGCGGGACATTCTCTCTACACCCAGTCCCAGGTGCTCCCCCGCATCACCGACGAGCTGGCCGAACGCTGTTCGACGGAACTCGGCAGGACCACGTACCCGGCGTCCGGGATCGCGGTCCTCGACGGCTCGCGCGGCGACTGCGCCCTCGGCAGCGACCCCGACGCCCTCGTGCCGGGGATCTTCGGGCCGGAGCGGATGCCGACGCTGGAGGACGCCCCGTACGTGGAGAACTCCAACGGCACCGCGTGGATGACCAACGCCGACCGGCCGATCACCGGCTACGAGCGGATCTTCGGCACGGTGGGCACGCCACTCGGTCTGCGCACCCGGGGCGCGATCGAGGACGTGTCGGCGATGGCGGACCGGGGCGGTCTGACCGTACGCGACCTGCAGCGGCAGCAGTTCGCCAACCGGGTGCCGGCGGGTGATCTCGCCGCCGCAGACGTGGCTCGGGCGTGGGCCGCCCTGGCCGGTGGCACTGCGACGGGCAGCGACGGCAAAGCCGTCGATGTGTCGGGGGCCTGTGAGGTGCTGAAGGTGTGGGACCGCACCATGGACACCGGGAGCCGGGGAGCGCTGCTCTTCGACCGGTTCTGGCGCAGGCTCGAACAGGCGTTGCCGGCCGACCGGTTGTGGAAGGTGCCGTTCTCCGCGGCGGACCCGGTCCGTACCCCGAACACCCTGAACACGGACGCCCCCGGCTTCCGCACCGCCCTCGCCGACGCGGTGGCCGAATTGCGGGCCGCGGGGATCGCCCTCGACGCACCGCTCGGCGCGCACCAGTTCGTCGTCCGCGACGGCAAACGCCTGCCCGTGCCGGGCGGCGCGGGGCGGCTCGGGGTGTGGAACGTGATCGAGCCGACGTGGGACGCGGCCGGTGGCGGCTACACGGAGGTGCCGTTCGGGTCCAGCCACCTTCAGGCGGTGGGCTGGGACGGCAGTCGCTGTCCCGTGGCCCGCACCCTGCTGACGTACTCCCAGTCGTCGAACCCGAAGTCGCCGCACTTCGCCGATCAGACCCGGCTGTTCTCCGGTGAGAAGTGGGTGGCGTCGCGCTTCTGCGAGAAGGACATCCTGTCCTCGCCGAAGCTGAAGGTCGTGCGGGTGCACGAGCGCCGCTGACCGTGCGCGAGGGGTGCCGTTCCCGGGGGCGGCACCCCGTTCCCGGAGAACGTTCGCCTCTGTGGCGGCCGACGCCGTGGCGCGGCGTCACACCGGTCGTGTCCGGCCCTCCCAGTAGGGTTCCCGCAGCCGCCGCTTGTACAGCTTGCCGTTGGGGTCGCGGGGCATCTCGGTGATGAAGTCGACGCTCCTGGGCCGCTTGTACCCGGCGAGCCGGTGGGCGCAGTGGTCGAGGAGGTCGGCCGCGAGGGCGGGTCCGGGCCGGTGTCCGGGGGCGGGCTCCACCACCGCCTTCACCTCCTCGCCCCAGTCGTCGTGCGGGATGCCGAAGACGGCGGCGTCCGCGACGGCGGGGTGGGCGAGCAGGGCCGACTCGATCTCGGCCGGGTAGATGTTGACCCCGCCGGAGATGATCAGGTCGATCTTGCGGTCGCGCAGGAAGAGGTAGCCGTCCTCGTCGAGGTGGCCCAGGTCGCCGACGGTGAAGAAGTCGCCGATGCGGTTCTTGCGGGTTTTGGCCTCGTCCTTGTGGTACGAGAAGCCGCCGGTGTTCATCTTCATGTAGACGGTGCCGAGTTCACCGGGCGGCAGCCGGTTGCCGTCGTCGTCGAAGACCGCGAGCTCGCTGATGGGCCAGGCCTTGCCGACGGTGCCGGGCTTCTTCAGCCAGTCCTCGGCGGTGGCGAAGGCGCCGCCTCCCTCGCTGGCCGCGTAGTACTCCTCCACACAGGGCCCCCACCAGTCGAGCATGGCCCGCTTCACATGGTCGGGGCAGGGCGCGGCGCCGTGGATGGCGTGCCGCATGGAGGAGACGTCGTAGCGGTCCTTCTCCTCGTCGGGCAGGGCCAGCAGGCGGTGGAACTGGGTGGGGACCATATGGGTGTGGGTGCAGCGGTGGGCGTCGATGAGGCGGAGCATCTCCCGGGGTGTCCACTTGTCCATGAGGACCAGCCGGTGGCCGATGTGCAGGGACGCCCCGGCGAACTGCAGGACGGCCGTGTGGTAGAGCGGCGAGCACACCAGGTGCACGTTGTCGTCGAACGGCCGGATGCCGAAGATGCCGAGGAATCCGCCGAGGTACGCCTCCTCCGGCGGTTTGCCGGGCAGCGGGCGGCGGATGCCCCGGGGGCGGCCGGTGGTGCCCGAGGTGTAGTTCATGACCCAGCCGAGGGTGCGGTCGGCGGGTGCCGACCCGGGTTGCCCGTCGAGCAGTTCGGCGTACGGCCGGAAGCCCCGGACCGTACCCACGGCGTACCGGTGGGTGTGCGGCAGGCCGGCCTCGTCGGCGGCGTCGCGGGCCGTGTCGGCGAAGCGCTCGTGGGTGAGGAGCACCCTGGCGCCCGAGTCGGAGACGATCCAGGCGATCTCCGGCCCGACCAGGTGGTGGTTGACGGGGACGAGGTAGAACCCGGCCTGACTGGCGGCGAGATACGCGGTGAGGAACTCGACGCCGTTGGGCAGGACCACCGCGAAGGTGTCGCCGCGTTCCAGCCCGGCCGCGCGCAGCCCGTGCACGAGCCGGTTGGCGGCGGCGTGCAGGCGGCCGGCGGTCCACTCCTCGCCGTCGGGTGCGACGAGCACCGTGCGGCCGGGGTCCTCGGTGGCCTGGGCCCAGAAGCCCACGGGGGGTGTGCTCACGACTGGCCGCTCCTTCCGGCGATGCGGTTGACGCGGTCCACGGCCTGCTCGAAGCCGCGGGTGAGGTCGTCGAAAACGGTCTGGACGCTGCGTTCGCTGTTCATCCGCCCGACGATCTGGCCGACCGGGGTGCCGAGCAGCGGATCGACCTCGTACTTCTGGATGCGCGAGACGGCCTCGGCGACCAGCAGCCCTTGCAGCGGCATGGGCAGGGTCCCGGGCCCGGCCGGGTCGTCCCAGGCGTCGGTCCACTCGGTGCGCAACTGGCGTGCGGGCTTGCCGGTGAGCGCACGGGAGCGGACGGTGTCCCCGGAGCCGGCCGCGAGGAGTTTGCGGGTCAGGGCGGGCGAATGGAGGTCCGCCTCTGTGGTGGTCAGCCATATGGAGCCCAGCCACACCCCTTGGGCGCCGAGGGTGAGTGCGGCAGCCACCTGCTGTCCGCTGCCGATGCCGCCCGCGGCCAGCACGGGCAGCGGGGCGACGGCGTCGACGACCTCGGGGGTGAGCACCATGGATGCGATCTCGCCGGTGTGGCCACCCGCCTCGTAGCCCTGCGCCACCACGATGTCGATCCCGGCGTCCTGGTGCTTGCGGGCGTGCCGGGCACTGCCCGCGAGCGCGGCGACGAGGACGTTCCGGTCATGGGCGCGGGCGATGACGTCGGCGGGCGGGGAGCCGAGGGCGTTGGCGAGGAGCCGGATCGGGTAGTCGAAGGCGACATCGAGCTGGCTGCGGGCGACCTGCTCCATCCAGCCGGTGATGCGCCAGCCGACCGCCTCGCCCTCGGCGAGCTCGGGCACGCCGTGCCGGGCGAGGGTGTCCCGGACGAACTGCCGGTGCCCCTCGGGGATCATCGCCTCGACGTCGGCCTCCGTGACGCCTTCGACCTTCTTCGCCGGCATCACGACGTCCAGGCCGTACGGCCGGCCGTCGACGTGTGCCTCGATCCAGTCCAGGTCGCGTTTGAGCTCGTCGGGGGCGGTGTAGCGGACCGCGCCGAGCACGCCGAAGCCGCCGGCCCGGCTGATGGCCGCGGCGACGGCGGGGAACGGCGTGAAGCCGAAGACGGCGTGCTCGATTCCCAGTGTCTGGCTCAGCTCCGTCTGCATGGGCGCAGGATGCCGGATTCCTCCGGAGGACGGAAGAGTTTTCTGATGACCCGTCAGATCGGAGGCGGTTTCTCCACCGGATTCACGGTGGCGCGCGGGGGACATACTTCCGGGGACACGCGAGGCGGCTGAGGCGAAGGGGTGCGCGGTGACCGAAAGAGCGGCGAGCGGCGAACTGACCCGGCGTCAACTGGGCGCAGCAGGAATGGCCCTGGGCGGTGCGCTCGCCCTCGCCTCGTTGCCCGCCGGGCCCGCCTCGGCCGCCCCGGCGGGGACCGGCCACCGCCCCACGCTGCGGCACGGCTCCGCCGCACGCGCCGGACTGCTCTCCTCCCATCTGCGTCGACTCGTCACCGACGCGGAGGCGTTCCTCGGCCCCTCCCCCAGGCATCCCTGGTACGCGGGCGCCGTCCTGCTCGCCGGACGCGGCGGCACGGTCGCGCTGCACCGGCCCATCGGCATGGCGGTGCGCTACCGGGCCTACGACGAGAAGACCGACACCGGCATCGAGTTCCCGCCCGGCGAGCAGATCCCCATGGCCGAGGACACCGTCTTCGACCTGGCGTCGGTTTCGAAGCTGTTCACCTCGATCCTCGCCGTGCAGCAGTTGGAGCGGGGCGCGCTGGAGCTGGAGGCGAAGGTCGCCTCGTACCTGCCGGACTTCGCACGCGCGGGCAAGCAGGACATCACGATCCGCCAGCTCCTCACCCACACCTCGGGGTTCCGCGCCTGGATCCCGCTGTACAGCGCGCCGACCCACGAGGAGAAGCTCCAGCTCATCTGGAACGAGGCGCCTGTCAGCGCGCCCGGCACGGCGTACCTGTACTCGGACCTGAACCTCCTCTCGCTCCAGCTGGTGCTGGAACGGATCACGGGCCGCACCCTGGACACCCTCCTGCGCGACGAGATCACCGCACCGCTCGGGCTGCGCCGCACCCGCTACAACCCGCCCGCCTCCTGGAGGCCGAAGATCGCGGCCACGGAGGACGCCCGCGCACCCTGGTCCGGCCTGGACCGGGGACTGGTGTGGGGCGAGGTGCACGACGAGAACGCCTTCAGCCTCGGCGGCGTCGCGGGCCACGCGGGCGTGTTCTCCGACGCCTGGGACCTCGCGGTCCTCGGCCGTACGCTGCTCAACGGCGGTGTCTACGGCCGGGCCCGGATCCTGACGCCGGAGTCGGTGAAGCTGATGTTCACCGACTTCAACACCGCCTTCCCGGGGGACGAGCACGGCCTCGGCTTCGAGCTCTACCAGCACTGGTACATGGGCGCGATGGCCACCCCGCGCAGCGCCGGGCACACCGGCTTCACCGGCACCTCGCTGGTGCTCGACCCGACGACCGACTCGTTCCTCGTCGTTCTCGGCAACTCGGTGCACCCGGTGCGGAGTTGGCGTTCCGGATCGGCGCCCCGGGTCGCTGCGGCGAACCACCTGGCGCGGGCCGTGCCGGTCCGGCCGGCGCGGGGCCGCACGGCCTGGTTCTCCGGGATGGAGGTCTCCACGACGGCGACCCTCACGCTCCCCGCGCTCGACACGTCCGCCGGCCGGGCCCGGCTGCGCTGCGCGCTGTGGTGGGACACCGAGCCGAGGGCCGACGTGCTGGTCCTTCAGGCCTCGACCGACGGCGGCACGAGCTGGCAGCCCGTGCCCTTCACCACGTCCCGCCGCGGTGAAGTTCCCGAGCGGCATCCGTCGGGCTCGGTGACCGGCTGGTCAGGCCGCGTCTGGCACGGGCTCACCGCGGACGTCCCCGCCGCGCGGGAACTCACCCTGCGCTGGCGGTACACGACGGACCGGCTGTACGCCGGCCGTGGCTGCTATGTGGACGGCCTGCGGGTGGCCGCGGCCGACGGCGTCCTGTTCGACGAGGCACGCCCGGCGGACGCGTCTCGTGTCGAAGCGGTGGGATGGACGCCGTCGGCCGACTGAGGCGGTCCGGTCACTGCTTGAAGACGGCCTTCTGCACCTCGTTCGGTCCGTCGAAGCGGTCCTCCTTGAGGCCGTCGAGTGTGCTGACGACCTTGTCGTCGGCGTGGTTGCTGCGGGCACGCTCCACCAGATGCTGCTTGTCGGTGGGGTAGTCCATGCCCTTGAGGGCCTTCTGGAGATCGGTCGGGCTGAGCTCGGCCATGAGAGCCTCCCGGGGTCGTGCGACCGTCCGCGCGGGGCGGCCGGCCGGTACGGACACCTTCGTCCTGTCGGAGTGCCCCTCGACCGGCGAGCGATTCAGCCGATGCCGTTTTCCAGTACGGCCATCGCCGCGTTGTGCCCCGGCACCCCGCTGACCCCGCCCCCGCGCACCGCTCCCGCCCCGCACAGGAGGACGTTCGCGTGCCCGGTCTCCACGCCCCAGCGGCCCGTGCCGTCCTGGGCGTAGGGCCAGCTCAGCTCGCGGTGGAAGATGTTGCCGCCGGGCAGACCGAGGTCCCGCTCCAGGTCGAGCGGGGTCCTGGCCTCGACGCAGGGGCGTCCGTCCGCGTCGGTGGCCAGACAGTCGGCAAGGGGTTCGGCCATGTGGGCGTCGAGCTGGGCGAGGGTCGCCTTCAGCAGGTCCTGGCGTATGGCGTCGTTGTCCCGCTCGAACAGGCGGGCGGGGGTGTGCAGGCCGAAGAGGGTGAGCGTCTGGTAACCCTGCTCGGCCAGGTCGGGCCCGAGGATGGTCGGGTCGGTGAGCGAGTGGCAGTAGATCTCCGAGGGCGGCGCGGCGGGCAGGTCACCGGCGGCGGCCTGGGCGTGGGCCGTGGCCAGTTGCTCGTAGCCCTCGGCGATGTGGAAGGTGCCGGCGAACGCCTCACGCGGGTCGACGGAGCTGTCGCGCAGTCGCGGCAGCCGCTTGAGCAGCATGTTGACCTTCAGCTGGGCGCCCTCCGCGGGCGCCGGAGGCGTGTCGCCGGTCAGTTCGGCCAGGGCCTGGGGGGAGGCGTTCACCAGGACGTGCCGGGCGGCGACGGAGCCTTCGCCGTCGGCCGTGCGGTAGGTGACCTCGGCTGTTGCGCCGTCCGTGGCGATGCGCAGCGCCTCGTGACCGGTGGCGAGGACCGCGCCGGCCGCCCGTGCCGTGTCGGCGAGGGCGTCGGTGAGGGCGCCCATGCCGCCGACCGGCACGTCCCAGTCGCCGGTGCCGCCGCCGATCACGTGGTAGAGGAAGCAGCGGTTCTGTTTCAGGGTCGGATCGTGGGCGTCGGCGAAGGTGCCGATGAGCGCGTCGGTGAGGACGACGCCCCGCACCAGGTCGTCTGCGAAGCGCTCCTCGACGGCGACTCCGATCGGCTCCTCGAACAGCACCCGCCAGGCCTCCTCGTCGTCGAGGAGGCGGCGCAGTTCCTCGCGGGTGGGCAGCGGCTGGGTGAGGGTCGGGAAGACGCGCTGGGCGACGCGTCCGGTCATGCCGTAGAACTCCCGCCAGGCGCGGTACTCGCGGTCGGAGCCGGTGAGGCGGGTGAACGCCTCCCTGGTACGCCGTTCGCCGCCGCCGACGAGGAGGCCGGTGGGGCGGCCGTCGCGCTCGGCGGGTGTGTAGGAGGAGACGGTACGGGTGCGGACCCTGAAGTCCAGGCCGAGGTCCCGGACGATCTTCTTGGGCAGCAGGCTGACCAGGTACGAGTAGCGGGACAGCCGGGCGTCGACTCCGGCGAAGGGCCGGGTGGACACCGCCGCGCCGCCCGTGTGGTCCAGCCGCTCCAGGACGAGGACGGAGCGGCCGGCCCGGGCCAGGTAGGCGGCGGCGACCAGGCCGTTGTGGCCGCCGCCCACGATGACGGCGTCGTACGTCCGGTGTGCGCGGGGTCGCTCGGGTGCGGTCATGGTTCTTGGTAACACGGGGTGATCGGGGTCGGCCAGACGGCGCCTGCACGCTCGCTCGGAGTCAGCGCCCTGCCGCGGCCCGCTGCTCGCGCAGGGCCGCCACTCTTCGGTACAGGGCCATGGCCTCGGCGCCGCGGCCGAGCTGTTCCAGGCAGTGGGCCTCGTCGTTGCGGCTGGCGAGGGTGTCGGGGTGGTCGCCGCCGAGGACGCGTTCGCGGGCGGTGGCCACGCGCCGGTACTCGGTGAGAGCGTCGGCCCAGCGGCCCAGCCAGCCGAGGCCGACGGCGACCTCGCGGCGGCTGACGAGGGTGTCCGGGTGGTCGGGGCCGAGGACCTGCTCGCGGAGGGCGGCCACGTCGCGGGATGCGGCGAGTGCCTCCTCCCAGCGGCCGAGCCGGCCGAGGTTGACGCAGCGGCCGTGGCGGGCGCGCAGGGTCTCGGGGTGGGTGGGGCCCTGGACGCGGGTGCGGTCCTCGGCCAGGTCGCCGTAGACGTCCAGGGCCTCCGCGCTGCGGCCGAGGCGGCCCAGGCTGATGCCGATCTCGTGCCGGGCGGCGAGTGTGTCGGGGTGGTCGGGGCCGAGGGCGCGGGCGCGGGCCTCGGCGACTTCGCGGTAGGTCTCCAGGGCCTCGGCCCAGCGGCCCAGCTGGCCGAGTGCGTAGGCGACTTCGTAGCGGGTGACGAGCGTGTCGGGGTGGTCCGGGCCGAGCACGCGGGCACGGGCGGCGGCCACGTCGCGGGCCATGCGGTAGGAGTCCTCGAGGCGGCCGAGGCGGCTGAGGTTGAAAGCGAGGTTGTGGCGGCAGCGCAGGGTGTCGGGGTGGTCGGGGCCCATGAGGTGCTCCCGGGCGGTGAGCACCGAGGTGTAGACGCGGTGGGCGTCGAAGGGGCGGCCCAGCTGCCCGAGCACGTAGGCCATCTCCTGGCGGGCGGCCAGGGTGTCGGGGTGCTCGGCACCGAGGGTGCGGATCCTGGCCTCGGTGACGTGCTTGTACTCGCGCAGGGCGTCCGCGGCCCGGCCGGTGCGGCTCAGGGTGAAGGCGACCTCGTAGCGGCTGGCGAGGGTGTCGGGGTGGTCGGGGCCGAGGAGGTGCTCGCGTTCGGCGGCGACGGCCCGGTGCACCTCGCCCGCCTCGGTCCAGCGGCCGAGCCGGCCGAGGCTCAGACCCGCGTTGTGCCGGCCGGCCAGGGCGGTCAGGACCTCCGTGGGCGGGGCGGGCCGCTGCGCGGGGACGGGTTCCTCGACGACGGGGCCGGTGGCGGGCCGTGCGATCCACTCGCCGGACAGTCCCGCCGCCGGGTCGGGCGGTGTGGTGCGCAGTCCCGTGCCGGTCGCCTTGTGGCCGGTGGTCATGCCGCGGGTCCAGGACGGCAGACGGCCCGCACCCACCGGCACGTGGGGGGCGGGGCGGGCCGCCGCGAAGGCCGGTACGTACGCCGGCGCCGCCCGGTGCGCGCTGATCCGGCGGGCCAGCTCGCGGGCGTCGTCGGGGCGTTGCCCGGGTTCCTTGGCGAGCAGGTCGAGGACGACCTGTTCCAGGTATGCGGGCAGTTCGGCGCGGTGCTCACGGGGCGGGCGGGGCGGGGTGTCGCGGTGGCCGACGAGGATCGCCCAGGCGTCGTCGAGGTCGAACGGCGGTACGCCGGTGGCGATCTCGTACAGCACGCACCCGAACGAGTAGAGGTCGCTGCGGTGGTCGACCCCGTCGCCGCCGATCTGCTCCGGGGACATGTAGTGCGGGGTGCCCATGGCGATGCCGGTGCCGGTCAGTCTGGAGGTGAAGCCGATGTCGTGGGCGAGGCGGGCGATGCCGAAGTCGCAGATCTTCACGGTGCCGTCGCCGAGCCGCACGATGTTGGCGGGCTTCAGGTCCCGGTGGACGATGCCCTGCTCGTGGCAGTAGGCGAGGGCGGCGGCGACCTGCTCGGCGATCTCCACGACGTCCGCGACGGGCAGCGGGTGCTGCTTGTTGTCCTCCAGCAGCTGGCTGAGGTTGCGGCCGTCCAGCAACTCCATGACGAGGTAGAGGACACCGTCGGACTCGCCGAAGTCGTGCACGACGGTGATGCCCCGGTGCTGGAGCGCGGCGGCCACCCGGGCCTCGCGGCGGAACCGCTCCCGCAGCACCCTCGTGAAGGCGTGGTCGTGGTTCGGGCCCAGCGGTTTCAGGCACTTGACGGCGACGTGCCGGCCCAGGGACTCGTCCCGGGCCCGCCACACCTCGCCCATGCCGCCGCGCCCGATCAGGTCGAGCAGCCGGTACCGGCCATGGATGAGCCTGCTGTCCCCCATCTCGCGCGACGCTCCCCCCGGTAGCTGTTCGCCCGCCCCTGGCCCACCCAGTATGGCGGCCTATCGTCCGAGTTTGTACGGTGCCGGGCGGGCGTCCGGGCCGAGCCTCGCCATGGCCCGCAGAATGTGTTTGGGCGGCAGTTGCCACCGCAGACGTGCGGGAACGCGGCGCAGCAGGAGGCCGGTGAGGCGCAGTTGCCGGGTGACGGTGGCGGGTGCGGGGGCCGTTCTGCCGTACAACTCGTGGGCGTACGGCGGCAGAGAGGCGTACGCCAGATGTGCCACGCGCCGCCACAGCACCTCGCGCGCCGGTACGAGGAGCGGGTGCGTCGGCGGGCGGAGCAGGAAGTCGTCCACCTCGCGTGCCTCGGGTCCGGCGGCGAGGTCCGGGCGCACCTTCTCGAAGTACTCGGCCATTTCGGCCCGGTTCCCCGGTACGGCGTCGGGGTCGAGACCCACCAGACGTGCGCTGCGCCGGTGTTCGGCGACGTACCGGTCGGCCTCTGCGTCGGTCAGCCGGAACCCGGATCTGCGCGCGACGTGCAGATACGAGTCGATCTCGGCGCAGTGCACCCACATCAGCAGCGCGGGTTCGTCGACGCCGTAGCGCTCGCCGGTGTCCGGGTCGGTCGCGGTGAGCATGCGGTGGATCTTCCGGACCCGGGCGCCCGCGCGTTCGGCGGCCTCGGTGGTGCCGTACGTGGTCGTCCCGACGAAGCCGGCGGTGCGCATCAGCCGGCCCCAGGCGTCACGCCGGAAGTCGGAGTTCTGCATGACCCCGCGTACCGCGCGGGGATGCAGGGCCTGGAGGTAGAGCGCCCGGACACCCGCGATCCACATCACGGGGTCACTGTGAAGCTGCCAGGTCACCGATTCCGGACCGAACAGCCCCGGGTCCGCGCCGGTCATGCGCCTCACCTCCGCCCGGCGCACACCATGGCACATGCCGAACCGCCGGTACACACAAACCGTCCGGCTGTTGAGATTTCACCTACCCGGTGTCGGGTTTGGTAAGCCTGGCCTTATATATTGCCGCTTGTCGATCAAGGCTCGTACCGGGCCGGCAACGGCATGCCCGGCCTCGCACACGACAGGACCCCTCATGCGCACCACCTCCCGCGGCCTCATAGCGGCGTTCGCCCTCACCCCGTTGCTGGCCGGCTGCTTCGCACCGAGCGACAACGACGCGGGCGGTGGAGCCGGTTCGAACGGGCGGCTGCGCATCGCCCTGGCCATCCCTCCCGTGCAGGCCCTGTCCCCCTACAGCAACGACGCCACGGTGCTGAGCAAGCTGTCCGTCGCCGAGGGGCTGACCGTCCTGGACAAGAACGGCGCCGCCGCGCCCGCGCTGGCGAAGTCCTGGAAGCAGGACAACGCCACCACCTGGACCTTCGAGCTGCGCAAGGCCGAGTTCCAGGACGGCACCGAGCTCACCGCCAAGGCCGTCGTGAACGCGCTCGACCACGCGGGCGCCGCCAAGCCGAAGCCGCGTGTGCTGAGCGACGTGACGCTCACCGCCAAGGCCGACGACGCGGACACCGTCACCCTCACCACCAAGTCGCCCGACCCGGTGCTGCCGTTGCGACTGGCCAGCCCCGCAATGGCGATCCTGTCGGCCAAGGCGTACGCGCAGGACGGCAAGGTCAGCCCGGTCGGCACGGGCACCGGCCCGTTCAGGATCACGAAGCTGAGCGGGAAGAGCGCAGCCACGCTCGACCGCTTCGACGGCTACTGGGGCGGCAAAGCCAAGGCGCGGGGCATCGACGTGACCTGGATCCCGGACGGCACCGCACGCGCCAACGCGCTGCGCGGCGGCGAGGCCGACATCGCCGAGTGGATCCCGACCTCACAGGCCAAGCTCCTCGCCGCCGGCACGCGGCACGTGGTCTCCTCGGTGCGCACGGACAGCCTCATCCTCAACACCGGCAAGGGCGTGTTCACCGACCCCGGCCTGCGGGCGGCCGCCCGTGAGGCGGTCGACGGCACCGACCTCGTCGACTCCGTCTTCGGCGGGTACGCCGACCGCGCCCAGGGCCTCTTCGGGCCCGCCGTCCCCTGGGCCGCCGACCTGCGCGTCCCTGTGACCGGCCGGGCCGGGGCGGCGCCCCGCGCCCGGGTCGAGGCCGAGACCAAGGGCAGGACGGTGCGCCTGGCCGCCATCACCAACCGCGCCGAACTGCCCGAGGCGGCGACCGTCCTCCAGCAGCGACTGGAGAAGGCCGGGTTCAAGGTCAAGTTGGATGTGCGCGAGTACACACAGATGGAGGCCGACCTCCTCGCGGGCCGGTACGACGCCCTGGTCTTCTCCCGCGTGACGCTCCTCGACACCGGTGACGCGGTCGCCTACCTGGCGAGCGACTTCACCAGCGACGGCGTCTACAACATCGCCCGGCTGAAGGACCCCGAGGTGGACAAGGCGATCCGGGCGGCCGCCGCGGAGAGCGACCCGGACCGGCGTCACGAGAAGATCATGAAGGCGGAGGCGGAGATCCTGCGCACCGACGCCGTGGTGCCGCTGGTCCACGAGAAGGTCGTGCAGGGCGTCGCCACCGACGTCGACGGCGTCGTGCTCGACCCGCGCGAGCGGTCCCTGGTCGACCTCGACACCCATCTGAAGTAGCCGCATGACCGTCGCTCACGTCCACGCCGCCCGCCCGTACATCTGGCGGCTGGCGGCCGGCCGGACCCTCGCCGGAGCAGCGCTGCTGGCCGCGGTGGCCACCCTGCCCTGGCTGTCCGGCAGCGACCCCGCGCGCACCGTGCTGCGGGCCCGCTCGGCGGATCAGGATCCGACACCCGCGCAACTGGCCACCGTTCGCGAGCAGTTGGGCCTGGACGAGGGCCCCTGGGTCCACCTCACGCACTGGCTGGGCGGTCTGCCGCGCGGGGACGCGGGCGTCTCGTGGGTCTCCGGCGATCCGGTCATGCCCCAGGTGGGGACGGCCCTGTCGGTCTCCCTGACGCTGATGCTGGGCGCGTTCGCGGTCACCGCCCTGGTGGCCGCACTGGTGTGTGCCCGCACGGTCTTCCTCGGTTCCCGGCGCCGTCTGCGCCAGGACCGGGCGGGCACCACGGCCGCCGTCCTGGCGTCGCTGCCGAAGTTCCTGCTCGCCTCGGTGCTGGCCACCGTGTGCGGGGTGTGGTGGGGGTGGTTCCCGTCCAGCGGGTGGGAGGGACCGCAGTCGATGGTGCTGCCCTCGCTGGCGCTCGGCATCCCGTCGGGCGCGATGCTCGGCGGCATGCTCGACCAGGCGCTGCCCGCCGCCTTTCACGAACCCTGGGCGCGCACGGCGTACGCCGTCGGGCTCCCGCCCGGACACATCGCCCGCAACGCGCTGCGCCGCACCCTGCCCGGCATACTGCCGCAGCTGCTGCCTACCGTCGTGGCGCTGGTCGGCGGGGCGGTCGCCGTGGAGAAGATCTTCAACATCCCCGGGCTCGGCCGGCTCGCCCTGGACGCGGCCGTCGCGCAGGACCTCCCGGTGCTGCAGACCGCGACTCTGGCGCTGGTCCTGCTCGGCGTCGCCGCGGGCATCCTGATCCGGGCCCTGCGCCACGCCCTCCTCGGCCGGCCTCTGCGCGACAGCGCCCTGCCCGCACTGCACCGGCCCCCGCTCACGGTGCCGCGTTCCCTGCGCTGGATCACGGCGGCCTGCGCCCTCGCCCTGCTCGCCCTGATCACGGCGGGCCTGCTGCGTGACCCACTCCAGGTCGACACGGCGGCTCGGCTGCTGTCCCCGTCACTCGACCACCCGCTGGGCACGGACGCCCTGGGCCGTGACCTGCTGGCCCGGCTGGGCCACGGCGCGCTGCGCACCGCAGGGGTCGCCCTCGTCGTGACGGCGGTCAGCGCGGTCACCGGACTGCTGCTGGGCATGGCACCGCGGGTGAGCGCGGGCCCCACGGAGGTCGTGGCGACTCTGCCCGCCGTCCTGGCGGGCCTGCTGATAGCGGGCGTGACCGGACCTTCGGTCTGGGGCGCCGCGAGCGCGGTCTGCGCGGTCGGCTGGAGCCCGTACGCCGCCCAGACCTCCGCGCTGCTGGAACAGGAACGCGCGAGTGGGCACATCGCGGCGTCCGTCGCGCTCGGCGCGGGGCGGCTGCACCTGCTGCGCCGCCACCTGCTGCCCGGGGTGCTTCCGGCCCTCGTCCGCAACGCCCTGCTCCGCCTGCCCACGACCGTGCTGGTCCTGGCCTCCCTCGGTTTCCTGGGCCTGGGCGAACAGCCGCCCACCCCCGAGTGGGGCCGCCTCCTCTCGGAGAACCAGCCGTACGCCGAACTGGCCCCCTGGACCGTCCTGGGCCCGGCCGCCGCGCTGGTCGTGTTGTCCGTGCTGGCGGTGACGGGCAGCGTAGTGGGACGGGGGAAAGGCGAATAGCAGGCGCCCCGGCCGGTGGAAGTCCACCGGCCGGGGCGCCTGCTCCCCGCCTTTCAGGCGGGGTTCGTCTCGTCGATCACGTATCCGCGCCGCTTGTCCACGACGTTGCGCAGCGGGCGGCCCTCGATGTGCCGGGTGAGGTTGTCGAGGAACACCTCGACGAGCGCCTCCCGCTCGCTGGTGGTCTCGCCCGCCGTGTGCGGGGAGATCATCACGCCGGGCATGTCCCACAGGGGTGATGCGGCAGGCAGGGGTTCCTGGGCGAAGACGTCCAGGGCGGCACCGGCGAGGCGTCCGGCGGCGAGGTGGTCGACCAGGGCCTCCTCGTCGACGAGTCCGCCCCGGCCGACGTTGATCAGCCGGGCCCCCGGCTTCATCGCGGCGAGCACGGGGGCGTCGACCATGCCCCGGGTGTCCTGGGTGAGGGGTGCGGCCAGGACGACGTAGTCCGACTCTGCCAGGGCGGAGGCCAGGGTCGTCGCATCGTGGACCGTGCCGAAGTCGGGGTCGGCCGTGCGGGCCGCGCGGCCGACCCCGCAGACCCGCATCCCGACGGCGCTCAGCAGCCGGGCGATGGCCCGGCCGATCGGCCCCGTCCCCCAGACCAGAACCGTGCGGCCGGTGATGCCGTCACTGGGGCGCGGACGCCACTCGCGGTGCTGCTGGTGCTCCCAGGTGCCGGGGAAGTCCTTGGCGAGGGCGAGGATCAGTCCGAGGACGTACTCGGCGGCGGGCTGGTCGTAGACGCCGCGGGCGTTGGTGAGCGTGACGCCGGGGTCGTCCACCAGGGCCGGGAACAGGAACGAGTCCACTCCCGCGGAGGACGCGTGAACCCAGCGGGGTGCCTTCTCCGGGTTGTCGGGCCAGGCCTCGCGGATGGCCGGGGTGATGCTCACCCAGGCCATGAGGATGTCCGCGCCGGGGAGGAGGTAGGGCAGTTCCTCTTCGGTGGCGTAGACGGTGTCGGCGAGGCGTTCGATGAGTGCGGTGGCGGG
>NZ_JBIWIV010000019.1:0-139332 GCF_044764825.1 Streptomyces sp. NPDC093598
TGCGGTGGAGCAGTTGGCGTATGTGATCTATACGTCGGGTTCGACGGGTCGGCCCAAGGGTGTGGGTGTGGGTCGGGGTGCGTTCGCGGCTCATGCGGGTCGGATGCGCCGCAGGTTCGGTCTGGGTCCGGCGGATCGTGTGTTGCAGTTCGCGGCGTTGGCGTTCGATGCGTCGGTGGAGCAGATCTTTCCCGCGCTGACGTGCGGGGCGGCTCTGGTGCTGCCCGAACACGGGCTGATCGCCCCCGACCAACTCCTCACCCACCTCCAACACCACGAAGTGACTGTGATGGAGGTCGTCCCGGCCTACCTCGGCGAACTGGTCGCCGAGCTGTCCGGAACCGGAGCGGCCGACCTCGACCTCAGCCGACTGCGCCTGCTGGTGCTCGGCGGTGATGTCGTCCGTCCGGCCGACCTCGCCTGGTGGCACCAGCGCTTCCCCGACATGGCTGTCGTCAACACCTACGGTCCGACGGAGGCGACGGTGTCGTCGACGGTGTTCGACGTGCCGGCGGGTGTGGGGGAGTGGGAGGGCGGTGTGCCGCTGGGGCGCGCGGTGGGGGACCGCTGCCTTTACGTCCTTGATGAGCGGTTGCGTGAGGTGCCGGTCGGTGCGGTGGGTGAGCTGTTCATCGGCGGAGCCCTGCTCGCTCGTGGATATGTGGGCCGGGCCGGGTTGACGGCGGAGCGGTTCGTGCCCGACCCGTTCGGGGCCGGCCCGGGTGGGCGGCTGTATCGCACCGGTGATCTGGTGCGCTGGCGCAACGACGGTCAACTGGCGTTCTGCGGGCGTGCCGACGACCAGGTCAAGGTGCGTGGGTTCCGGGTGGAGACCGGTGAGGTCGAGGCGCGGCTGCGGGAGCACCCCGGCGTCGACGATGCGGCAGTGGTCGTCTGGCAGGACCGGCTGGTGGCCTATCTGGCCGGTCGGAGGGGTCCGACTGGCGACGAGGTGCGCGACTGGCTCGGTGAGCGGCTGCCGGCGTACATGGTGCCCGCCCTGTCCATCGCGCTGGACGAGCTTCCCCGCACGGTCGGGGGCAAGGTCGACCGGGGTCGGCTGCCCGACCCCGACCAGCACCGTCCCGACCTTCGTGAGAGCTACCAGGCGCCCCGCACTCCCACCGAACAGGCGGTCGCCGAGGTCTGGCAGGAAGTCCTGCGACTCGACCGGATCGGCATCCACGACAACTTCTTCGACCTCGGAGGCCACTCACTCTTGGCCACCCGGGCCGTGATCCGGCTGCGCGCGGTGTTCGGCGTCGACGTCGGCGTGCGCACTCTCTTCGAACGGCCGACCATCACCGGTCTCGCCGACGCCGTCGAGGAGCAGCTGATGCGTGAGATAGCCGCGATGAGCGCCGAGGACGTCGAGCAGGCGCTGCGAGAGCAGGAGTTGTCCGAGGACGTGGAGCGGGCGCTGGGGGAGCAGGACCGGGTGGAGAAGGAGCAGCAGGCATGAGCACGATGCACGGACTGGTCGAGGCGCAGGTCCGACGTACCCCGGACGCGGTGGCCCTGGAGTTCGAGGGCGAGGAGCTGACGTACCGAGAGATGGACCGCTGGGCGAACCGTCTGGCCCACGCGCTGCGCCGGCACGGTGCCGGCCCGGAGACCGTCGTCGCGGTCGGCGCACAGCGCTCCCTGGACCTGGTCGTCGCCCTCCTGGGGGTCCTCAAGACGGGAGCCGCCTACCTGCCGCTCGACCTCGAACTGCCCCTGGAGCGGCTGTCGTACATGGCGCGGCAGGCGGGCGCCGTTGCCCTGGTGCGCGGGCCCGGCATGGACGTGGATCTCGGTCTGCCGGGCCTGCCCGAAGTGTCCCCCGCCGACATCACACAGGAGCCGGACGAGCCCTGTGGCGTACAGGTCGACGACCGCAACGCCGCGTACCTCATGTACACCTCCGGCTCGACCGGGCGGCCCAAGGGCGTGATCGTCGAACACCGGGGCGTCTGCAACCGTCTGCGCTGGGGACAGCACGAGTACGGCATGACATCGGACGAACGGGTGCTGCAGAAGACGCCGTACGCGTTCGACGTCTCCGTGCACGAGCTGTTCTGGCCCCTGATGGTGGGGGCCCGGCTGGTCATCGCCCGGCCCGGCGGGCACCGGGACAGCGGATACCTCGTCGATCTGATCCAGCGCCGCGGCATCACGTCCGTGCACTTCATCCCCACCATGCTGGCGCTGTTCGCCGGTGAGCGGGGTGTTGCGGACTGCACCGGCCTGCGCCGCATCCTGGCGAGCGGGGAGGCCCTGCCCGTCGATACGGCGAACCGGGTGCTGCGCGTGCTGCCGCACGTAGAGCTGCACAACCTCTACGGACCGACCGAGGCGTCCATCGAGGTGAGCGCGTGGCCGTGCCGCCCCGGCTGGACCGAGCCGGGCGTGCCGATCGGCGCCGCCGTCACCGAAACACAACTGCACATCCTCGACGACGAGTTGCGGCCCGTGGCGGACGACGGCCAGGGTGAGCTCTACCTGGCGGGCGTGCAACTGGCGCGCGGCTACTCCGGCCAGCCCGGCCTCACCGCCGAGCGCTTCCTGCCCGACCCGTTCGGCGAGCCAGGCGGCCGGATGTACCGCAGCGGCGATCTGGCGGCCTGGCATCGGCCGGGTGTCGTGGACTATGTCGGCCGGGCCGACGACCAGGTGAAGCTCGCCGGCAACCGGGTCGAACTCGGTGAGGTCCAGGCCGCGCTGAACGACCAGCCTGGCGTGCGTACCAGCGTGGTGGTGACGAGCGGCTCCGGTGCCGACCAGAGACTCGTCGCGTACGTCGTCGCGACGGACGACGGGCTCGACCAGGCGGCACTGCGCAGCGCGCTCGGCGACCGGCTGCCCGCCTACATGGTCCCGTCGGCCCTCGTCGAGCTGGACGAACTGCCCCTGACCGGGAGCGGAAAGCTTGACCGCAAGGCGCTGCCCGCACTGGGCAGGCCCGACCTGCCCGTCCCGTACCGGGCGCCGCACGGCCCGCTGCAGGAGCGACTCGCCGCGGTCTGGGCGTCGATCTTCGGTGTGGCTGTCGTCGGCGTCGACGACCCGTTCTTCGCACTCGGCGGCCACTCCCTCCTCGCCGTCCGCCTCATCTCACGCCTGCGTGACGAAGCAGGCATCCACCTCTCGATCCGGGACCTCTTCGAGAAGCCGACGATCGCGGAACTGGCCGGTCACCTCACCGAGACCGGCCCCGCCCCCGAGACCGGTCCCGTCCCCGAGGAGCCGCCTGCCGCCCCGGCCACCGGCGACGACCCGCCGGTCGCCTCGTTCGGGCAGGAACGGCTGCTGTTCCTCCAGCACATGGACCCCGGCAGCGCCACGTACGTCATCCCGATCGCCTGGCGGGTGGACGGACGGCTCGACCCGGCGGCCCTGCGGCGGGCGCTGGAACGTCTCGCCGTCCGGCACGACGCCCTGCGCACCCGCTTCCCCGGAGTCGGCAGTGCACCGGTCGTCGAGCCCGGCCCCGTCGTGGACCTGCGCCTGATCGACGCGCCGCAGTGGAGCGACGAAGGCGCCGCGATCGAGATCAGCCGGCCGTTCGACCTGGCCGGCGGGCCTGTATGGCGGGCCGTGGTGATCCGGTTGCCGGACCATGACGTGCTGCTCATGACGTTCCACCACCTCGTGGCGGACGGCTGGTCCCTCGGCGTCATCGCCCGGGAACTCGGCGAGCTGTACGCCGGAGGCACGCCGCCCGCGCCGACGGTGCGCTATACCGACTTCGCTCGTCGACAGCGCGCCGCCCTGACCGGGCAGCGCATGACCGACCAACTCGATTGGTGGCGGCGGGCCTTGGACGGCGCCCCCGTCCTGGACCTGCCCACCGACCGTCCGCGCCCGGCGGTCCTCGGCACCGGGGGAGCCACCCACCGGTTCGACCTCCCCGAAGAGGCACTGCGCACGCTGGCGCGCCGGGCCCAGGACGGCGCGACGACCCTGCACACACTCCTGCTGGCGGCGTACCAGGTGGTGCTGGCCCGGTGGAGCGGACAGACCGACTTCGTGGTGGGCATCCCGGTCGCCGGCCGGACCGGAGCCGACGTGGAGAACGTCGTCGGGTTCTTCGTCAACACCATCGCCGTCCGCGCGGACCTGGCCGGCGACCCCACCCTCGCCGAACTGCTGAGCCGTGTCCGAGAGGCCACACTCGGCGGGTACGAGCACCAGGACGTGCCGTTCGAGCGGGTCGTGGAGGAGTTGCAGCCCGAGCGCGACCTCAGCCGCACACCAATCTTTCAGACCATGTTCGCCCTGCGGGACGGTGCCGGCACGGCCCTGCGGCTGCCGGGCACGACGGCCGAGGAGATACCACTGGGCTGGCGGACCGCCAAGTTCGACCTCACGCTCTTCGTCGACCAGGCCGCCGACGGCTCCTGCACCGGACTCATCGAGTACGCCACCGCCCTGTTCGACCCCGCGACGGCGCAGCGGATCGCCGACGGCTACCGGCATGTGCTGCGCGTGCTCGCCGCCGACGCCGACGACCGCCTCAGCGACTGGGACGTCCTGGCCCCGGCCGACCGCGACCAGCTCATCCAGGCGGGCACCGCGCCGCGGCCGACCGTGCCCGAGCGGGCTCTGCACGAGCTCGTCGCCGAACAGGCGGCCGCGCACGGCAGCCGGCCGGCCGTCGTGGACGGCGACACGGTGTGGACCCACGCCGAACTCGATCGCCGCGCCAACCGACTGGCACACCACCTGCGCGCCCTGGGCGTGGGCCCGGAGGCCGTCGTGGCCGTCGCCCTTCCGCGCAGCGCGGAACTGGTCCTGGCCCAGCTGGCCGTGCTCAAGGCGGGCGGTGCCTATGTGCCACTGGACGCCGACCAGCCCGTCGAGCGCAGCCGCCATGTGATCGAGGAGACCGGAGCCGGCCTCCTCCTCACCACCGCCGGGCACCTGGACAGCGAGGGTCTGAGGTGCCGCGTGGTCGACCTGTCCCGGGTCGCCGCGGAAACGGACGGCCTGCCCGACGCCTCGCCCGAGGTGAGCGTGCACCCGGACCAACTCGGCTTCGTCGTCTACACGTCCGGTTCCACGGGCACACCCAAGGGCATCGGCATCACCCACCGCGGACTGGTCCGTACGGTGCGCGAAGGCGGCTATGTCGACCTCGGCCCCGAGGATCGGGTGGCGTTCGCGGCCAACCCCGTCTTCGACGCGGCGACCTTCGAGGTCTGGGCGACGCTGGTCGCAGGGGCGGCGATCGTGGTGACCCCGCCGGATATCGCGCTGTCTCCCGACGCTCTCGCCGGCCATCTCGCCGGACACGGTGTCACCACGCTCTTCCTCACCACGGCCCTGTTCAACCAGGTCGTGCGGGAACGCCCCGACGCCCTGACCGGTCTGCGCCACGTACTCTTCGGCGGTGAGGCCGCGGATCCGCACGCCGTGGACACGCTGCTCGCCGACCCGCCCGGACGGGTGCTGCACATGTACGGCCCGGCCGAGTCCACGACGTTCGCCACCTGGCACCCGGTGACCGAACCTGCCGACGGCCGCCCGGTGCCGATCGGACGACCCCTGCACCACACCACCGCCTACGTGGTCGACGCCTCGCTGCGGCCGGTACCGGTCGGCGTCGTGGGAGAGCTGCTGATCGGCGGAGCCGGTCTGGCCCGTGGCTACCTGCGCCGGCCGGCGCTGACCGCCGACCGGTTCCTGCCCGACCCGTTCGGCCCGCCGGGCGGCAGGGTCTACCGCACGGGAGACCTGGTGCGGTGGGCCGCACTGGGCCGGCTGGAGTTCGTCGGCCGCGCCGACGGCCAGGTGAAGGTCCGGGGATTCCGCGTGGAGACCGGCGAGATCGAGTCCGTGCTGCGCCGCCACCCGGCGGTCCGCGAAACCACCGTGCTGGCCCGTCCCGACCGCAGCGGCGCTCTCAGCCTGGTCGCCTACGCGGTCGTCGACAGTGCCGAACCGGCCGCCCTCCGGGCGTTCCTCGGTGAGCACCTGCCCTCCTACCTGGTGCCTGCCGCCGTGGTGACGCTGGGCGAACTGCCGCTGACCCCCAACGGCAAGGTGGACCGGGCCGCGCTGCCCGAGCCGGAGCACACCCCGGGCGACGGCCGCACCGAACCGGCCAATGCGCTGGAACGGCTCCTCGCGGAGGCCTGGACCGAGATCCTCGGAGTCCCCACGCCGGGCATGGACGACGACTTCTTCGCCCTCGGCGGGCATTCGCTGCTGGCCATCCGCATGGTCGCGGCCGTGGCGGAGCGCACCGGACGGCAGATCACCTTCCGTGACCTGTTCCGCACCCGCACCATCGAGGCACTGGCCCGCCTGCTGGGTGAGGCCGGTCCGGCCGGCGCCCCGATGACACGCGGCGAGCGAACCAGCGGCCTGCCCGTGTCGTTCGGGCAGGAGCGACTGGTCTTCCTGGACGTCCTCGAGGGCGCGGGCCCGGCGTACACGATCCCCGCCGTGTGGCGGCTGACCGGACCGCTGGACCTCGACCGGCTGACGGACGCGTTCGACGCGCTGGTCGCCCGCCACGACGTGCTGCGCACCCGCTTCACCCTGGTCGACGGCGTCGCGTACCAGGACATCGACGCGCACTGGAAGGGCCTCGACCGGCACGAGGCCCTCTCCCTCGACGAAGCCGTCCAGGGGGTCCGGGAGTTGGTGCGCGAGCCGTTCGACCTCCATGCGGGCCCGCTGTTCAAGGCGGTGGTGTACCGCGCCGGCCCGGACGAGCACGTCCTGGCGGTGGTGATGCACCACGCGGTCGCGGACGGCTGGTCCATGGGGGTGCTGATCCGCGAGCTCCAACTCTGCTACGACGGCACCGCCCTGCCCGAACTCCCCGTCCGGTACGCCGACTTCGCGGCCTGGCAGCGCCGGGAACTGTCCGCCGACCGTCTGGCCGGCGGGCTGGCGCACTGGCGGCGGCGCCTGGCGGACCTGCCCGTGCTGGAGCTGCCCACCGACCGCCCCCGCCCGGCCGTCCGCGACCGCTCGGGCGACGCGGTGCGGTTCACGGTCCGACCGGAACTCGTCGCTGGACTGGAGCAGGTGGGCCGACGGCACGGGGCCACCCTGTTCATGACCCTGCTGGCCGCGTACCAGGCGCTGCTGGGCCGGTGGAGCGGGCAGACCGACTTCGCGGTGGGTACGCCGGTCGCCGGCCGCGACCGGCCCGAGGTCCGCGACGTCGTCGGCTTCTTCCTGAACACCCTGGTGCTGCGGGCCGACCTGTCCGGCGACCCGACCTTCGACGAGCTGCTGAGCCGCGTACGCGACGACGCCCTCGACGCCTACGAGCACCAGGACATGCCCTTCGGCCGCCTCGTGGAGGAGCTCCGCCCGGAACGTGATCTGAGCCGCTCGCCGCTGTTCCAGGCGATGTTCAGCTTCAACGGCTGGAACCTGGACACCCTGCGGCTGGGCACGGCGCACGGCACCGCACTGCCCGCCGACCGGGGCGCTGCGAAGCTCGACCTGACTCTGGAGCTGGTGCAGGGCCCGGACGGACTGGCCGGCACGATCGACTTCACCACCGACATCTTCGACACGGACACCGTCGAGCGCATGGCGCGGGCGTACACCGCCCTCCTCGGCGCTGTCGTGGCCGACCCCACGGCCCGCGTCGGCGCCGTCGCCCTCACCGAGGCGGACACGGCGTCGAGCGCTACGGCACCCGCGGCGCGGCACGGCCGACCGGTCCTGGACCGGATAGCCGACCAGGTACGGGACTTCCCGGACGCGACGGCGGTGATCAGCGGCGATGAGCGGGTCACGTACGCCGAGCTGGACCGCCGGGCGAACCGGCTGGCCCACCACCTCGTCGGGCTCGGCGTGACGCCCGAGTCCCGGGTCGGGCTGTGCGTGCCACGCGGCATCGACACCGTGGTCGGGGTGCTGGGCATCTGGAAAGCGGGCGGAGCCTTCGTCGGCCTCGACCCCGATCAGCCCGAGCGCCGACTCAAGCTGCTGGCAGCCGACTCCGGGATGCTCACGGTCGTCGACTCCGACACCCTCGCCGACCCCGCCCTCGACCACTGCCCCGCCGGGGCACCGGACGTGCCCCATGCCCCGGAACACCTCGCCTACACGGTCTACACCTCCGGTTCCACCGGAACCCCGAAGGGCGTACTGGTGGCCAGGGCGAACATCGCCGACCACCTCGACACGTGCTTGGCCCACTACCGGCTGGAACGGGACGACGTGGTCCTGCAACGCGCGTCCACGTCCTTCGACGCGTTCCTGCGCGACTGCCTCGGACCGCTCGCCGTGGGGGCGACCGTGCTGATGGCCGACCGGCCGGACTTGTCCGGCTTCGAGGCCGACGGACCAGGCGCTCCCGCGCCGACCGCGATCCTGAGCATGGTGCCGTCCCTGCTCCACCAGCTCCTCGACGACGGCGAGCTGAGCGTCGAGCGGCTGCCGGCCCTGCGGCTGCTGGTCCTCAGCGGCGAACCCTGCACACCCGCCCTGCTGGCACGTCTCCACGAGGCCCTGCCCGACCTGCGCCGGGTGGTCAACCAGTACGGGCCGACCGAATGCACGCTCACCACCACGTTCGAGGACCTGGACCCGTCGGTGCCCTACCGGACGGTGCCCATCGGCCGGCCGATGCCGGGCACGTCGGTGCACGTGCTCGACGCCGCACAGTGTCCGCAACCATGGGGCGTGTACGGGGAGTTGTACATCGGTGGACGGGGCGTGACCCGCGGCTACCACGGCCGTCCCGGCCTGACCGCGCAGTCCTTCGTCCCCGACCCCTTCGGCCTGCCCGGCTCCCGCATGTACCGCACGGGCGACGCCGCCCGCCTGCTGCCGGACGGGAGGCTGGAGTTCCGGGGCCGTCTCGACCAGCAGGTCAAGGTCCGCGGCGTCCGGATCGAACCGGCCGAGGTGGAGGCGGCGCTCGCCACGCACCCTGCCGTGGGTGCCACGTCCGTCGTGGCCCGCCCCGACGGCACGAACGGCTGGAAACTCACCGGCTACGCCGGACGCTCCCCGGGCACCGCCGTCACGGCCGACGAGCTCCGGGCGCACCTGGAGGCCGCACTGCCGTACGCGATGATCCCGGCGGACCTGGTGGTCCTCGACACGCTGCCCTTGCTGGGCAACGGCAAGGTCGACAAGTCGGCGCTGCCCGAGGCCGGTCAGGCCCCCGGCGGCACGCACGTGGCCCCGCGCACCGCGACGGAGAAGGCCATCGCCGAGATCTGGTCCGAACTGCTGGGCCGGGCCGACATCGGCGTCGAGGACGACTTCTTCGCCCTCGGCGGACACTCCCTGACCGCGCTGCGGGTCATCTCCCGGCTGCGGTCCCAGCTCGACACCACGATCAGCCTCCGCGCCTTCTTCGAGGCCCGGACCATCACCGGGCTCGCCAGGAAGCTGCTCGCCCAGGAAGCGAAGGGAACCACGTGAACGGCCTGACACCCGCACAGCGGGAGCTGCTGCGCCGACGGCTCGCCGGCCGCGTCGAACACCTCGACACCCCGGACCCGATCACTCCCGTCCCCGGCACCGGCTCACTGCCGGTGTCCTTCGGACAGGAACGTCTCTTCTTCCTCGACCGGCTGGAAGGACCCGGCCCGGCGTACACCATCGCGGTGGCCTGGCGGCTCAAGGGCCCGCTGGACTCCACCCGGCTCGGCGCGGCGTTCGACGAGGTGGTGGCCCGCCACGCCACCCTGCGGACCCGGTTCACCGTGGTCGACGGCCGGGTGCACCAGGACATCGATCCGGGCTGGCAGGGCGTGCGGTGGTGCGCGGCACGCTCGGAGCAGGAGGTGGCGCGGGCGGCGCGTGACCTGGCCCGCGAGCCGTTCGACCTGGCCACCGGCCCGGTGTTCCGGGTGACGGCATGGCGGCTCGCCCCCGACGACCACGTCGTGCTGATGGCCTTCCACCACATCGCCTTCGACGGCTGGTCGATGGGCGTCCTGGTCCGCGAACTGGAGGCGCTGTACGCCGGTTCGGCCCTGCCCCCGTTGCCCCTGCGCTACGCCGACTTCGCCGCCTGGCAGCGCCGCACCCTCACCGGGGAGCGGCTCGCCGGGGAACTGGGACACTGGCGCGACCGGCTGGCCGGACTGCCGCCGCTGGAACTGCCCAACGACCTGGACCGCGAGGGCCGGCGGGACGCCGCGGGCGCCGTGTGCGAGTTCCACGCGGAGCCCGGGCTGGTGGCCGGCCTCGAACGGCTGGGCCGGGACCGCTCCGCGACCCTGTACATGACGCTGCTCGCCGCCTACCAGGTGCTGCTGGGCACGTGGAGCGGGCAGAGCGACTTCGGCGTCGGCACCCCGGTCGCCGGGCGCAACCGGCCGGAGGTGGAGCACCTCATCGGCTTCTTCGCCAACACCTTGGTCCTGCGCGCCGACCTCGGCGGGGACCCGTCGTTCGGCCAGGTACTCGAACGCGTCCGGGACGACGCCCTGAGCGCCTACCACCACCAGGACGTGCCGTTCGAGCGGGTCGTCGACGAGGTCCGCCCCGACCGGGACCTCGACCGTACGCCGCTGTTCCAGGCCATGTTCACGCTGGAGGACGACGCCGACGACCGGCCCGTACGGCTCGCCGGAGTCACGGCCACCCGCTTCCCGCTGGAGCTGGACGCGGTCAAGTTCGACCTCATCCTCCAGACCGCCCGCACATCCGACGGCCTGGCCGGCGCGTTCTTCCACCGCGCCGGGCTGTGGCGCCCCCAGACGGTACGGCGCTGGGCCGACCAGTACCTCCACCTGCTGCGTACGGCCGTCGCGCACCCCGACACACCGATGTCCCGCCTGCCCCTGCTGCCCGAGGACGAGCGGCGGCGACTCGCCGTGTGGGCCACGCCGACGGCGTCGTACGACAGCGGCGACCTGCTGCACGAGCGGTTCGAACGGCTCGCGGCCGCCCGGCCCGACGCCCCCGCGCTGATCGCCGGAGAGATCCGGCTCGACTACGCCGACCTGAACCGCAGGGCCAACCGGCTCGCGCACCGGCTGCGCGCCGCGGGTGTCGGCCCCGAATCGGTGGTCGCGCTCTGTGTGGAGCGCGGAGCCGATCTGGCCGTCGGCATCCTGGGCATCCTCAAGGCCGGTGGCGCCTACCTGCCGCTCGACCCGGAGTATCCGCGCGACAGGCTGGAGTACATCGTCGCTGACGCCGGCGCGCACACGGCCGTCGTCTCGCCCGGGCTCACCGACCGGGTGCCGGCCGGAGCGGGGCAGCAGATCACGCTCGACGACGCGGCCCTGGCCAGGCAGCCGGAACACGATCCCGCCCTGGCGGGCGACGCGGACCGGCTCGCCTACGTCATCTACACCTCGGGTTCCACCGGCCGCCCCAAGGGCGTGTGCATCCCGCACCGGCAGGCCGTCCGGCTCCTGGACGCCTGCGAGGCCGACCTCCGACTGCCGCCGGGCGGCGTGTGGAGCCTCTTCCACTCGTACGCCTTCGACTTCTCCGTCTGGGAACTGTGGGGCGCGCTCGCCCGGGGCGGCAGCGTCGTCATCGCCGACAAGGACACCGCGCGCGACCCCGAGCGCTTCGCCGCGCTGCTGGAGACCGAGCGGGTCTCCGTCCTCAGCCAGACCCCCGGCGCGTTTCGCAACCTCCGTGCCGCTCTCGGCACACGGCCGCTCGCCGAACTGGGCGTGCGCACGGTGGTCTTCGGCGGGGAGAAACTCGACCTGTCCGAGTTCGACGGCTGGCTGGCGGGGCCGGGCACGGGAGTGCAGCTGGTCAACATGTACGGCATCACCGAAACCACCGTGCACGTCACCCACCACACCGTGACGCCCGGCGATCTCACCGGCGGCACCGCATCGCCGATCGGTCTGCCGCTCGGCGACCTGACCGTCCACGTCCTCGACGCGCACCTGAACCCGGTACCCGCCGGAGTCGTCGGCGAGATGTACATCGGGGGTGCGGGCCTGGCCCGCGGCTATCTCGGCAAGCCGGGACTGACGGCCGACCGGTTCGTTCCCGACCCGTACGGCTCCGCACCCGGTGCGCGGCTCTACCGCACCGGGGACCGGGCACGCCGGCTGCCGGACGGGACGCTGGAGTACCGGGGGCGGGCCGACGACCAGGTCAAGATCCGTGGTCACCGCATTGAACTGGGCGAGGTGGAAGCCGCACTGCTCGGACATCCCGCCGTCGAGCAGGCTGCCGTGCTCGCCCGGGGCGAGCGCACCGGCGAACACCGGCTGCACGCCTACCTGGTGACGGGAACCGGCGTCGACCGCGACGAACTCCGGAACTGGCTGTTGCGACGGCTGCCGGAGCCGATGGTGCCGGCCACCTTCACCGTCGTGCCGGAGATGCCGCTGACCGCGAACGGCAAGACGGACCGCAGGGCGCTCGCACAGATGGACGGCACCGCCCTGGACACCGCACGTGCCTTCGTCCCGCCCGCCACCCCCACCGAGCGGGTCCTGGCAGACGTATGGGCGCAGGCGCTCGGCCTGCGGCGGGTCGGGGTCACCGACCGCTTCTTCGAACTCGGCGGCGACTCCATCCTGGCGCTGCGCGTCGTCGGCCTGGCCGAGCGGCGAGGAACGACGGTCGAACTGCGTGACGTCTTCGCCCACCAGATGCTCGGCGACCTCGCACGGGCCGTCGACGCCGCCGCCGATGCCCGGCAACGCGACGGGCGGCGGCAGGGGCCGGTGGAACGGTTCGCCATGGTGTCGCCCGCGGACCGCGACCGCCTCCCGGACCATGTCGAAGACGCCTACCCGCTGACCCGGATGCAGCAGGGCATGCTCTACGAACTGCTCGCCGACGCCGGCAAGGGTGCCTATCACAACGTCACCAGCTTCCGCATCCAGGAGCCGGCCGGCTTCGACGCCGGGGCGATGCAGCAGGCCGCCGACGCGGCCGTGCGCCGCTACGAGATCCTGCGCACCGGCTTCGACTGGAGCGGCTACGACGAACCGCTGCAACTGGTCCACCCCGACGCCGGACTCCCGGTCGGCGTGGACGATCTGCGCGGCGCCGACGAGGTCACCCAGTCGGACCGGGTGCGCGCCCACCTGGACGCCGAGGCCAAGCGCTGGTTCGAACTGTCGACGCCCCCGCTGATCCGGCTCCACGTGCATGTGCTGAACGACACCGAGTACCGGCTCACCCTCACCGACTGCCACGCCGTACTGGACGGCTGGAGCCTCACCTCGCTCATCGCCGAGCTGGTGGACCGGCACCGCCGCATCAGGACCGGCGAGCCCGAACCGGCCGAAGGCCCCGCGGTACCGCGCTTCGCCGAATACGTCGCTCTGGAGCGTGCCGCCCTCGCCGACCCGGCCGCCCGGCAGTTCTGGGACCGGATGGTGGAGTCGTTCCCGCCGGTACGGCTGCCCCGCTCGCGAGGCGGCAGGACCGGCGCGCCCACCTGCGAGGCGCTGCGCGCGTACGGCCATCTGACGGCCGGCATCGACGCCCTCGCGGCCCGGGCCGGCGTGCCGCGCAAGACGGTGTTGTTCACCGCCTACTACCAGCTGCTCGGACAACTCGCCGACGGTGAGGCCTATTCGACGGGCCTGTCCACCAACGGGCGTCTTGAGAGGGCCGGTTCGGACGGCATGCGTGGCGTGTTCCTCAACGTGGTGCCGTTCGGGGTCCGCTCCGCGGCCACCAGTTGGGTGGAGCTGCTGCGTGACGTGTTCGCCGCCGAGCAGGAGGTGCTGCCGCACCGCCGCTTCCCCCTGGCCGAACTGCAACGCGGCCGCTGGGCGGGTGAGGTCCTGGTCGACACCGCCTTCAACTACGTCCACTTCCACGCCCTGGGCAACGAGCACAAGCAGGAGATCGAGGAGATCGCCCGGACCAACTTCGGGCTCATGGTCACCACCGGTCCCACGGGTGTGTCCTTCGAGGCCGATGCCGCACGGATGTCACCGGCCGAGGTGGAACGCCTCGCCGACGCCTACTGCACCCTGCTGACCGCGATGGTGGACGACCCGGAGGCCGTTCCCGGCCTGCCCGCTGCGACGGACGGCACGCCGGTGACGACACCGGGCGGGGACCTCGCCCGGGACGAGCGCAGCATCGTCGACGTGTTCGAGGCCCAGGTGGCCGCCCGCCCCCACGGTGTGGCCCTGGCTGCCGGCGACGGCACGCTCACCTACGCCGAGCTGAACCGGCGGGCCAACCGGGTCGCCCACCATCTGCGACGGCTCGGCGCGGGCCCGGAACGCGTCGTCGGACTGTGCGCCGACCGTGGCGCGGACCTCGTCGTCGGTGTCCTCGGCATCCTCAAGTCGGGTGCGGCATACCTGCCTCTGGACCCACGGGATCCTGCCCATCGGCTCCACCGGCTGACCGCGGACACGGGCGCCGACGTGGTGCTCGCCGAGCCGGTCCATCTGCGGGCGCTGCCCGACGGAATCCGCGCCGTCGTCCCGCTCTCCGAGGAGACCTTCGCCGCCGACCCGGCCGGCGACCCCGGCGGCAACGCAGACGCGGACAACCCGGCGTGCGTGCTCTACACCTCCGGCTCCACCGGCCGCCCCAAAGGTGTGGTGGTGACGCACCGCTCCGTCGTCGACTCCCTGCTCGACCAAGGGGCCGCCTTCCACCTGGACGCGGACGAGACCGTCCTGCACCTGAGCAGCCTCAACTGGGACGCGGCCGTCTTCGAAATCCTCGGCCCGCTACTGCACGGCGGGACCTGCGCTCTCCACCCGGCCGGGCCCCTCACCCCGGCCGGAATCGCCGAGGTGATCCGCACCCGGGGCGTCACCACCGCCTTCCTCACCACCACACTGTTCAACCTGGTGGTGGAAGAGCGGCCGGACGGGCTCGACGGACTCCGGCAGATCCTGTTCGGCGGCGAGACGGCCTCCGCGACGCACGTCCGTGCCCTGCGCCGCAGCCGGCCCGACCTGCGGATCGTCAACGGATACGGTCCCGTCGAAAGCCTGTTCATCGCCACCTCCCACCAGGTGGACACCGTCGCGGACGACGCCGTCGGCCTGCCGATCGGCCGCCCTCTGCAGCGGACCACCGCGCTCGTCCTCGACGACGACCTGCGCCCGGTCGCCGCCGGAGTGGCGGGGGAGATACACCTCGGCGGCGCGGCACTGGCCCGCGGCTACGTCGGCCAGCCCGCACTGACCGCCGAGCGGTTCGTCCCCGACCCGCGCGGCGGTGGCGGGCGGCTGTACCGCACGGGGGACCGGGGACGGCACCAGGCGGACGGCGTACTCGAGTACGGCGGCAGACTCGACGACCAGGTGAAGATCCGGGGGCGCAGGATCGAACTGGGCGAGATCGAGACCACGTTGACGACGCGCCCCGACGTGGCGGTCGCCGCCGTGCTCGCCCGGACGGACCGGCCCGGCGACGACGCCCGGCTCGTGGCCTACGTGGTGCCCGCCGCGGGCGCCGCCGCGCCCACCGCCGAGGAACTGCGGCGCTGGCTGCGCGACCGGCTCCCGGGCTACATGGTGCCCGCGGCGTTCGTACCCATGACCGCGCTGCCGATGACCGCCAACGGCAAGCTCGACCGCGCCGGGCTGCCGGAACCCGGCCCGACCGCCCATCCGCAACGCCCCTACGTGGAGCCGCGCACCGACGCGGAGGCGAAACTGGCCAAGCTGTGGGCCGAGACCCTGCGGCTCGACCGGGTGGGCGTCTACGACGACTTCTTCGAGGTCGGCGGCGACTCCCTGGCCGTCGTCCGCGTCGCGGCACGCGCCTGCGACCTCGGCCTGCCCGTCGGCGTGGCCGACGTGCTGCAGCACCCGACGGTGGCGGCACTGGCCGCCGCCGTGGCGGGCCGCCACCAGGCGGCCCCCGGCGCAGCACCGGCACCGCGGGGCGAAGTCCTCGTCGTACTGCGCGAGGGCGCGGGGCGACCGCTGTACTGCGTCCACCCCAGCGGCGGCAGCGTCGCCTGGTACCTACCGCTGGCCAAGGCCCTGCCCCCCGGCCGGCCGGTCATCGGGCTTCAGGCCCGCGGCCTGGACGGCGGCACGGACGCGGACACCATGACCGGGCTGGCGGCGGACTACGTCCGGCAGTTGCGCACCCACCAGCCGCACGGCCCGTACGCGCTGCTCGGCTGGTCGATGGGCGGCAACATCGCCCAGGAGATGGCGATCCTGCTCACCGCCGAGGGCGAGCAGGTGGACACCCTGCTGCTGGTGGAACCGGCGGTGCCGGACGAGGCGGGCATGTTCGCGGTCACCGAGGCGCTGGACCTGCTGGACAAGGCCGTCGCTCTGCGCGAGGCGATCCGCGCGCTCTCCCCGGGCACGCCCGCCCGGCTCAGCCAGGAGCGGGAACTGGTGGCGACGCTCCTCGCGGCCGGGGTGGACGAAGCGGAGGCCGCGCTGGGCGCGGACTGGCCGGTGGCGATGTGGACCGCGCTGCTGCGCGCGGCCGCGACCTACCGTCCCGAGCCCTACCAGGGGCCGGTGCATCTGCTGGTCAGCGCGGAGGCGTCCACCGCGGCCCCCGGCCGGCCCTCCGTCGTCGCCGGAGAGGACCCCGCGGCGTACGAGCGGCGCTGCCGGGAGATGTTCCCGGGCGCCCTCACCCTGCACCACCTGCCCGGCACCCACCGGAGCATGGTCACCGAACCGGAGGTGGCGGCGATCGCCGCCATCGCCGCCGAGTCGATGGAGCGCACGACATGACCAGCACCGGGCAGGTCACCGACCGCTATCTGCTGGACGACGACCTCGTCGCCGACCCCTTCCCGTACTTCGCCCGGCTGCGCGAGACGGAACCCGTGCACTGGAGCCCGGTGCAGCGGTCCTGGCTGGTCACCGGGTACGAGTCCGTCACCGCGTGCTTCTCCGAGCCGGCCGTCTCCGCGGACCGGATCACCCCGATGCTGGCCCAGACACCGCGCCACCTGCTGGGCCCGGAAGCCGCCCGCACCTTCGAGATCATGGCCGGCTGGATGGTCTTCGTCGACCCGCCCGAGCACCGGCGTCTGCGCAGCGCTTTCCGGGGGGCGTTCGGGCCGAAGCAGATCCGGCGCAACCGGCCGATGGTGCAGGAGGCGGTCGCCGGGCTCGCCGCACGGGTCCGGGACGGCGGGCAGTCGATCGACCTGGTGGCCGGTCTGGCCCGCCCCCTGCCGGCAACCGTCGCGGCGGCCTGGATGGGGGTGCCGGCATCCGACACCGCACAGTTCCAGCGCTGGGCGCTCCAGGTCGGCGACCTGGCCCTCGGCGCGGTGCAGTCCGCGCAGGAACACGAGGACTCCCAGCGCGCCCTGCTCGACCTGTTCGCCTACCTGCGCGACCTGGTGCGCCGGCGCCGCTCCGCACCGCAGGAAGACCTCATCAGTGCCGCGCTGGCCGGCGGAGTCGTCGACGACACGGTCAGTGAGGACGAGTTCGTCGCGATGCTCACCCACATCGCGTTCGCCGGCGGCGAGACGACCAGCAACCTGATAGCCGTGGGCACCTGGAACCTGCTGCGTCACCCCGACCAGCTCCGACTCCTGCGGCAGGAACCGGATTTGGCGCCCGTCGCGGTGGAGGAGCTGCTGCGCTTCGACGGGCCGTCGAAGATGTCCGTCCGGCAGGTGCGGCACGACTTCGAACTGGAGGGCAGGACCCTGTGCCGCGGTGACCGGCTCTACCTGGTCACCGCCGCGGCCAACCGCGACCCCTCCCGGTTCGAGCGTCCCGACGAACCGGACCTGCGCCGGCAACCGAACCCGCACCTCGCCTTCGGCCAGGGCGCGCACTTCTGCCTCGGGGCGCCGCTGGCCCGGCTGGTGGCCGGGGCCGCGCTCACCGACCTGCTGGCCGTGGCCCCGCGGCTCGCCCTCACGGGCAGCGAGCCGCAGTGGCAGCCGTCGCTGCTCAACCGCAGCCTCCAAGCCCTCCCGGTCCGGCTGTGACGCCAGGAACACCGGCCACCGGCCGGACAGTCACCCTCACCACTCACACAAGAAGGAGATTTGCCATGTCCGCAGAAGAGGACAACCGCACCTTTCGCGTCGTCGTCAACCACGAGGAGCAGTACTCGATCTGGGCGGCCGGGCGTGACCTGCCGGACGGCTGGACGGCCACCGGATTCGAGGGCCCGAAGCAGGACTGCCTGAGCCACATCGACGAAGTGTGGACGGACATGCGACCCCTGAGCCTGCGCCGACGGATGGCGGACGCCGGACAGTGACCCGACGGGCCCAGCCGGGACGCGGCCGGGCGGCGCACGCCGGTCCTGCCGCGTCCCGGCCCGGCGGCCGTTCCGCCCGCGGCCCCCCATGCTTATGCGCTCTTTCCTCGTCAGACCCAGCAAGCCCCACAGATAGGCGGCCGTGTTGAAAGCCTTCGCCCACCAGCGTCTTGAACGACTCGCCCGCGACCGGGGCATGCCGGAGGAGTACCTGCACGAGCTGCGGGTGGTGTCGTCGGTGTTGCCGTTCAAGGTCAACGAGTACGTCGTCGACGAACTCATCGACTGGTCCGCGGCACCGGACGACCCGATCTTCCGGCTCACCTTCCCGCACCGCGACATGTTGCCGCCCGACGTCTACGACGGCATGGCGGCCCTGCACCGCGCGGCCGCCTCGCCCGACGTGATCCGCAAGGCCGCCCGGGAGGTCCACGCCCGCCTCAATCCCAATCCCGGCGCGCAGTTGGAGGCCAACGTCCCGAACCATGGGGAGCACCCCGTGGACGGCGTCCAGCACAAGTACGCCGAGACGGTCCTGGTGTTCCCCGCGCAGGGCCAGACCTGCCATTCCTACTGCGGTTACTGCTTCCGCTGGTCCCAGTTCGTCGGCAACGCCGACATCCGGCAGGCCGCCCCGGACGTCGGCCGCGTGGTGTCGTACCTGGCCCGCCACCAGGAGGTCACCGACGTCCTGCTCACCGGAGGCGACCCCATGATCATGAGCTCCGCCGTGCTGGACCGGTGGGTGGCCCCGCTCCTCACCCAGGACCTCGACCACATCCGCACGATCCGCTTCGGGACCAAGGCGCTCTCCTACTGGCCCTACCGCTTCACCACCGACCGCGACGCCGACGACCTTCTCCGGCTGTTCGAACGCATCGTGGCCGATGGCCGGCACGCCGCGGTCATGGCCCACTTCTCCCACCCGAGGGAACTGGAGAACCCGGCGGTGCGGGAGGCGATCCGGCGCATCCGCGACACCGGCGCGGTCATCCGGGCACAGGCGCCCCTCATCGCCCACGTCAACGACCGTGCCGAGGACTGGGCGGTGATGTGGCAGCGCCTGGTGGAACTCGGCGTGGTGCCGTACTACATGTTCGTCGAACGGGACACGGGCGCGCACAGCTACTTCAGCGTGCCGCTGACCCGAGCCCTTCAGATCTACACCGACGCGATCCGCAGTGTGTCCGGTCTGGCACGCACAGCCCGCGGCCCCGTGATGTCCGCCGCACCGGGCAAGGTCCTCGTCGACGGCGTCGTGACCGTCGGCGGCAGCGAGGTGTTCAGCCTGCGCATGCTCCAGGCGCGCGACGCCCGCCTGGTGGGCCGGCAGTTCTTCGCCCACCACGACACGCATGCCGAATGGCTGGACGACCTGCGGCCCGCACTCGGCTCGTGGTGGCCGTGACGAACCCGGCAGCGAGCCCGGCCGGCAGGGCGAGCGCCGCGGCCGTCGCGATCTTCGAAGTCGCCACCCCTGGAACGTCCGTACTGGAGGAAACCGATGCCGCCGACCAAAGAGGACGCCGACGCCACGGCGAACGCCGAGCCGGAACCGAGTCTGTGGCGCAACAGGGACTTCAACCTGCTCTGGGTCAGTCAGTCGCTGTCCGACCTGGGCACCGCCATGTCCAACCTGGCCCTGCCCCTGCTCGTTCTGCACCTCACCGGATCACCCGCCCAGGCAGGTCTGGTCGGCACCGCCGGTCTGCTCGTGACCATGGTGTGCAGGCTGCCGGCCGGAGTCCTGGCCGACCGGCTCGACCGACGCCGGGTGATGATCGCCTGCGACCTGCTGCGCCTCACCGCCTACGGTGCCCTCTTCGCCGCCGTCATGGCCGATGTCGCCGGCATCGCCCTGGTGCTCACCGTGGTGGTCCTGAGCGCCGGCGCCAACGCCCTGTTCAGCACCGCCGAGCACGCCGCCGTCCGCAGCCTGGTCCCCTCCGGTCAGCTGTCCACCGCGGTCGCCCGCAACGAGGCGCGCGCCTACGGGACGTCACTGGCCGGACCGCCCCTGGGCGGCATACTCTTCGCGGCCGGACGGTCGCTGCCGTTCCTCGGCAACGCGCTGAGCCATCTGCTGTCCCTCGTCGCCGTCCTGTGCATCCAGCGGCCCCTGCAAGGGCCACGGACAGCAGAGACCGAGTCCGGGCGGGCGGCCGGGGCCGAGGGGCTGCGCTTCGTGCTGGGCAATCCGTTCCTGCGCGCCCTGCTGCTGATCGCCGCTCCGCTCAACATGGCTTTCACCGGCATGATCTTCACCATCATCGTCGCCCTGCAACGCAACGGCACTTCACCCGCCCTCGTCGGCACGGCCAGCACGATCTTCGGACTCGGGGGCTTCCTCGGCGCCTTCGCCGCCCCGGCCCTCCAACGAAGGCTTCCCCTGCCCAAGCTGATTCTGGTGCTGTGCTGGGCCACGACCGTTCTCATGGCGGCCAGTGCCCTGTTCGCCACCAGCGTCCTGGCCGCCGTACCACTGGCCTGTGCCGTCTTCCTCGGCCCCACCGCCAACGCCGCCCTGTTCGGCTACCAGGCGGCCATCACCCCCGATCACCTGCAAGGGCGCGTGATCAGCGTCATCCTGCTGGTCGCCACCTCGGCGGCGGCCCTCGCGCCCGGACTCGCCGGCCTGCTCACGGCGCACCTGTCCAGCGCGGCGACGATGCTCGCCTTCTCGCTGATCGTCGCGATCGCCGCGATCGCGGCCACGTTCAGCACCGGCATCAAAACGATGACCACGGACGCATGACGTCCGACCACGGCCGACACGGCCCACGACACGAAAGAAGGGTTCACCGCATGCGTGAACGCACAGCTCGACCCAGGCGCTACGTCATGTGCCGGCCGGAGTACTTCGACGTCACCTACGCCATCAACCCATGGATGGACACGGGCAAACCCGTCGACACACCACTGGCCGTGGCCCAGTGGGAACGGCTGCGCACGGTCCTCCAGGAGAGCGGCCATACCGTCGAACTCGTCGATCCGGAGCCCGAACTGCCCGACATGGTGTACGCGGCGAACGGCGCGATCGTCATCGACGGCAAGGTGCTGGGGGCACGCTTCCGCCACCCCGAGCGCGCCGCCGAAGGGACGGCATACCTGCGCTGGTTCCGACAGCAGGGGTTCCGCGCGGCCGCGAGCCGCTGCATCAATGAAGGCGAAGGTGACTTCCTCTGCACCGGCACGCTGGTGCTCGGCGGCCACGGGCTCCGCAGCCAACGGGACAGCCTGCTGGAGGTCCAGGAGTTCTTCGGCCGCCCGGTGATCGGCCTCGAACTGATCGACCCGGACTACTACCACCTGGACACCGCCCTGGCGGTCCTCGACCACGACGAGATCATGTACTACCCGCAGGCGTTCACTCCCGGCAGCCGTGAGGTGCTGCGCCGCCTGTTCCCCGACGCCATCGAGGCGGAGGCCGCCGACGCCGAGGTGTTCGGCCTCAACGCGGTGAGCGACGGGCACCGGGTCTTCCTGCCCGAGCCGGCCACCGCCCTCGCGGCGCGGCTGCGGGACCGCGGATTCGAACCGGTGGGGGTGGACCTGTCGGAACTGCTCAAGGGCGGCGGCAGCGTGAAGTGCTGCACGCTGGAGATCAGAACGTAGGAGCAGCCCTGCTCTTCCTTGTCGCCTGTCAGTCCCGGACCAGACAGAACGGGTGTCCTGCCGGATCCGCAAAGATGCGCCAACTCCGCTTTCCGTCACCCTCGTCGAGCAGTGTGGCGCCCCGATCGAGGACGTCTTCCTGGGCTCGCTCCAGGTCCTTGACCCCCAGGTCGAGGTGGAACTGCTGGGGGTGAGCGGAATCGGGCCACCGCGGCGGCCGGTGGTCTTCCACGCGCTGGAAGGCCAGCACGAACCCGCCGTCGGTGTGGAGCGTCGCCCAGCCCTCGCCGCTGCGGTCAACGTTCCTGTGGGGGAGGGACGGTGAGCGGAATTGAGTGCCGGCTACTCCATGGGCGATGGCCATCCGGGCAGAGCATTGCCTCTGCGCCCACCTCGGCGCGTCCCTCATTTCCAGACACGTGGAGAACCGGATGAGAATACGGGCTACGGCGACCGCCACCATCACGGCCGCGCTTCTCACGACGGTAATGGCGGGCACCAGCCCCGCCTCTGCCGGTGAGGAGCCGGACCACCAGGCGGTCTCGACCGCCATCCAACACGCGATCGCGGGAAAGGCCACTCCTGAAGATCTCCAGATCATCAAGAACGACCCCAAGCTGGCCCGGACGGTTCCGGTGAACGTGCGGGCGGGCCGACCGGTCATCACCAAGGCCTCGCCGCCCGCAGGCAAAGATGCCGCGGCTTCCCGGACAGCCGCAGCCGCCACGGCCGACAACCAGACGAAGTGCCTGAGCGTCGACTACCCGCTCACCAACACCAGCTACCTGGGCGAGATCATCTACACCTGGCACCACAAGTTCTCCTGGTGCACCGCCAATACGGTCTCGGGTGCGGAGTGGTCGCGGGTCATCACGGCCAGCCCTTACAACCGGTACGACTACTTCACCAACAAGTCCAGCGTGGTCTACCCCCAGGGACTGACCACTGATGTGTCCTTCGCGCCGGTAGGGTCCCCGATGGGCACGATCAACCCCAGTGGAGCAGGATCGCCCTACCACTCCTACTTGGCGAGGTCGGTGAACCTCTGCATCGCGCAGTATGCCTGCTACGCCAGCAACCTGCCGCAGAGCGACCTGACCATCGGAAGGGACAACGCCTACCCCGCGATGGCGCGGGCGCTCTGATCTAGCCCCCCGCTGCGCCGCAGACCTCACCGCTTCGAGACGGTGGGGCCTGCGGCCGCCGGGAGATCCCGGACAACGACTTCGGCGACGACGCAGACGGCAGATTCTTCCTCCAAGCGCTGCGCAAGGCAGTCGCGGCAGCCAAGCAAAGCTGAACCACGCGTGGTGGTGCGTTCCCAGCTCGTCCTTGTCCACCGCTCCGCCATGTCTGGGCTCCTCATCATGAATCGCTCCTCCGGAGAACGCGCGTCGGCACGGACCACAGAAACACCGACCAAGGACAGGGGAGTCACCTGGACGGGGCCGTGTCGCCGGCGTCCCGTAGGCTCCCGGCCATGAACGACGGGGAATCCGGCAGACGGGTCATAGACGGGCGCTTCGAACTCCAGGCGCGGCTCGGTGGCGGCGGCATGGGCCTGGTGTGGCTGGCTCGCGATCTCATCCTCGACCGAGCCGTGGCGCTGAAGGAAGTACGGCCCTCCGATCCAGGTCTTGCCGAATACGATCCGGGTGCTGCGGCGATGCTCCGGGCCCGCGTGTTGCGCGAGGCACGGGCACTCGCGCGGGTCGACCACCCCAATGTGGTGACCATTCACCACGTGGTGGACGGCGAGGAACACACCTACCCATGGCTCGTCATGGAGCTGGTGACCGGCGGATCGCTTCAGGACCGGCTGGACAAGGGGCCGCTGGCGCCCGTCGAGGCCGCCCGGCTCGGCCGCGAGGTTCTCACCGCGCTGCGCGCCGCGCATGCAGTCGGCATCCAGCACCGGGACGTAAAACCCGCCAACGTCCTGATGAGGCCCGACGGGCGTCCCGTCCTCACCGACTTCGGCATCGCGGCCATCAGGGAGTCGACCGTCCTGACTGTGACCGGCTCCCTCATCGGCACACCCGACTACATGGCCCCCGAGCGCATTTCCGGCGGTGAGGGCGGCCCGAGCTCCGACCTGTGGTCGCTGGCGATGATGCTGTACGTCGCCGTCGAAGGGCATCATCCGCTGCGCAGGGGAACCACCCTCGCGACGCTGGCGGCTCTCCTGAGCGAGGAGCTTCCGCCGCCCCTCCAGGCCGGAGTGCTGACCGGCTTCCTGAACGCCGTGCTGGTCAAAGACCCGGCCGGCCGAGCGGACGCGGAGACCGCCGACCGGATGCTCGCGGAAGCGGCCAACGGCCGCAACGCGGCTCCAAGCGCTCCCGACGGGGCGGGCGCGGCCACCACCTCGTACCGGCTGGCGCCTTCGTCAGGGCCGACACCCACACCGTCCGTACCGGCCGGTTTCGGACCGCCTTCGGGCTTCGGGCCGCCGACCGGCTTCCGGCCGGCGGGACCGCACGACGCCGTGCCCGGCCCCGTCGTGCCGCCCACCCCCTACCCGGTGGGTCCCACACGGCCGACACCGTCGCGACCGGGAAGCCGTGCGAAGAGCCGTATCACGATCGCCTCGTCGGTCGTCGGAACGGTGCTGGTGGGAGTCCTGGTGTGGACCCTGCTACCAGACGGAGGCGACAACAACGACAGGAACGCAGCCGATTCACCCGGCTCGGCCTCGACCCGGACGAAGGACCCGACTTCCGCACCGCCGAGAGCGTCGCATTCGGCATCGGCATCCCCAGCCGACACGAAGACCGGTCTGCTCACCCCGGACGGCATCCGGACGGCGGTGAAGGAGATCAAAGCCGCGACCGGCACGGACCGCGCCTGCGGCCTCACCGTCTATCCGGACCACGTGTCCGCGGACATCATGGTCAAGGGAAGCGACACCAAGTACGACAGCTACACCTACCGCCCGGGCCGGGGCGTCGAGAAGGGCATCATCAGCAGTTCGATCATCGGCGGCGAACGCCCCTTCAGCCTGGACGACTTCGACTGGGACGTCCTTCCCCCCTTGCTGAAGCGGGCGGAGAAGGACCTGAACGTGAAGCGGCCGACCATGCGTTACGTTCTGGTCAACCCTGCCGATGACACGTTCGACACCCCGCTGGGGCTGTCCGTCTATCTCGCTGACGGTCATGCCACCGGCTATCTGGCCGCTGACCTGAAGGGCAAGGTGACCCGGGTCGTGCCGGTCCGGGACTGACCGACCTGACGGCAAGACCCGTCGCTGCGGTCGACGCACTCCCGGGCCCCCGAGGCATGGTGAACCCAAACCCGCGGCCGGCCGTTTGGAGACCGAGGGCCCGGGGTGTCTGCTGAAGGGGAGGGCACGGCCACGGATCGGGTGGCGGCGGCCATGGGAGAGCCTACCCATCGGCCCGCGAGACGGGCGAAGACCTGTTGCAGCCAGGCAGTGATGGTGTTGCCGTTGTGGCCGGAGCGTTCCCCTTCGATTGCCAGCCCGCTCATCCCAGCACGACGAGCACCGCCAACGCCCCTACGAGTGAGTCGATGCGGTCCAGCAGCCCTCCGGCTCCCGCCAGCCACCGGCCGGAGTCCTTGACGCCGGCGCCGCGTTTGATGAGGGATTCCACCAAGTCGCCTGCGGGTCCACCTACGGCCACCGCGGCTGCCGCCGGCCAGCTCCACGCCGAGAGCGACGCGAGTACGGCCAGGCCCGCCGCCGCGCCGCACAGCGTCCCGCTCCACCGCTTGGCCGGGGACAGGCGCGACAACCGGGGCCCGCCCAGTCGCTGGCCGGCGAAGTAGGCCACCACGTCGGCGATCGATACCGCGGTGAAAAGGGCCAGGCCGAGTGTCCCCAACGGTGCCAACGCGGCCAGCACGCCCAGCCACACCAAGCCGAGTACACCGGTGCCGAGCCGTCGCAAGCCGTCCTCGGCATCGCCGGCCGCCACAGTCACGGCGACCAGGGTAAGGGCCCCGACGGCGCCTACCCGCCAGATCTGGTCCGGCGCCGACGCGGCGGCGACGATCAGCCCTGTCACGGCGGCGGCGAGCACCGCCCGGTCGGTGCGAGGCAGCTGGGTCATCGCGCCGAACTCCAGCACCGCGACCACCGCGACGATAACGGCCAGCAGGGCGATCCCGGGCCGCCCCCACCAGAACGCGGCGGTCACCACCGGCACGCCCACCGCCCATGCACACCACCGGACCATCAACTCCCGCCGCCGTGATGCCCCGACCGCCACACCGCTCACCAGCAGGGCGCCGCCCAGCCACGGCGCCAGTGCGGCCACCGAGGTCACTGTGCCGCTCCGAGGCCCGACACAGCGAAGGAGTCCGCGCGCAGTTCACCCAGGGCAGCCCGGTAGGCGTCCACGATGCGCGTGTTCTCGCCGGTGTCTCGGACCGCGACGCGTACGGTTCGGCCCTCGTACGACGACGACAGCGGCGACAGGTCCCGCAGGTACACACCGTGGCGTCGGCACTCCGTGACCAGGGACGCGGCGCTCGGCCCGCCCGGCGGCAGAGTGAGCGTCAGGAAGTTGGCCACCGACTCCTCGACCGTGACCGACGCGTCCACCGCGGCCAGGTCGGCGGCGAGCCGGCGGCGCAGCTCGTGCGTGCGCCGCAGCACGCCGGCGTAGTACGCCGGGTCGCGCAGTGCCGCCACCGCCGCGAGCTGGGCCGGCAGCCCGAGGGCCCACGGCGGCGTCCACCGGCGCAGCTCCGCCGCCGTATCCGGCTCGGCCACCAGGTAGGCGGCCCGCACGCCGGAGAGGGCGTACGTCTTCGACATGGAGGTGCAGACCACCACGCGCGGGTCCCGCGCGGCGAACGGGGCGAGCGACTCGGCGGGGTCGACGTAGCCGAGGTATGCCTCGTCGATCCACCACCGGGTGCGGGCCGGGGCGGCGGTGATGGCCGCGCGCAGCTCGGCGGCCGGTGCGTGGCGGCCGGTCGGGTTGTTCGGGTTGACCACCACCACGAGGTCGTAGGATCCGCCGGCGACGACCGCCGACAACCTGGCCGGATCGATGCGCCAGCCCTCCTCGCGTCGCAGCCGGAACCGGTCCACGCAGCAGCCGATCACCCGCTCCGCGACATGGGAGTACTCGCCGTATCCGGGGTCCACCAGCAGGACCCGGCTCGCCGACGTCAGCCACCGGTCGAAGGCTCGGAAGATCAGGTCGGAGGAGCCGGCGCCGACCGCGAGCGTCTCCGGGGGCAGGCCGCGGACGGCGGCGAGTTCAGCGAGCAGGCCCTCCGCGCCGGTCGGTGGTGAGGTGCGGGCGACCCACCCGGCGTCCTCGGCGAGCACCGCCCGCGCCCCGGGGGCCGGCGGGAACCAGGCGTCGAGCACGTCGGCCGCGACCACTTCGTGCCGTCGTTCAAGTGTGCGGAAGTCCACGCCGACTGCGGTGAACGAGGCTCCACCGTGCTCGCAGCCGTCCGGTCGGGGTGCGAACGGCGCGTCCAGCCGCCAGTCCACGCCGGCCGTCAACCGGGCCAACGTTGCCGCATGCCGGCCTGTCGCACCTCGCGACAACTCCGCCACGTCCCCGGTGAGCACTTCGAAATCGACCGCTCCGCTGCGGACGGTACGGCCGACGGGACGCAGACCCGCCGCCCGGTACATGCCGACCAGGTCGGAGCGGCCCATCGCCACCACCCGCCGCCCGCCGCGGGACGCGATCCAGCGCAGCGCCGCGTACATCAACAGCGCGCCCGCCGCGCCGGCCCGGGCCTCGGGCTCGACGGTGAGCAGCCGCACCTCGAAGACGTCGGCCTCGTCCAGGAGCGGAAGCTGCTCCCGGGTCAGGTACTTGTCCAGCCCGTACCGGCCCACCCACGGAGGCGTCACGCTGACGAACCCGACACGGTCCGCACCTCGCGTCGCTACCAGGTAGACGTTGTCGCCGTCCAAACCGTCGACCAGCCGCCCCTCGGCGTTGGGCACGTGCTGGCCCAGCTCCTCGGCGTAGACACGGTGCCGCAGTTCATAGACCCAGGACATGTCACCGGCGGCGGCGGAACGCAGGCTGAGGGGACGGCTCATCAAAACCTCTTCGTACGGGGGCAAGGCGGTCCAGTGTGGCTGCGACCGGTCTGCGGGGAGCAGGGGCGGACAGCTCGGGCGGTCTGAGTACGCGTACTCAGGCGGTTCCGGTCGCCGAAGTCCAGGCTGTTGCGGTCCCGTGTCCTGCGGCCCCGACCGTCGCGGCCCTGTCCGCCTGGGTCCCTGCTGTCTTCCTTCTGCCCAGGGTCGTTGTCCGCCGTACCGGCGGTGCCGTCGAGCCGCAGTCGGCGGGCGGTGGCGAACGACGACCGGTGGATGCCGGTGGGGCAGGTCCACGCCGACACAGCCCGTGCGAGGAGGTGCGGAAGGCGGCCGTCGGCCCCGCGGCCCAGCCTCCGGCTGCACCGGCCGGACTCCGTATGCCGTCGTCCGCTCCGAGTTCGGCGAGATCGGTGACCCGCACCACGTCGTCAAGATCCTTGTTGTGCCTGTGGCCGTCGCGCACTGCCAAGAGCACCGTGTCGCCCTGGCGCCTGCTGACGCCAGAGCCCGGCCGAACCCGGTGTCACCACCGTGGAAGTGCGGGCCGCCTTGCCCTGCGAAGTGGGCGGGGCGGTCGTCGCCGGGGGCACGGTGACGTCGAGGGCGTGCCACCCTCCGTGAAGAGCGCCAGGCTTGCCAGGATCGGGGCTCGCTTCTCCACGGTCCGACGTGGATCGTGGCGTGCGCGTGGGAGACCCGCGTGCTCTGCAATCTTCCGGCCGCGGCCAGGCGGACGGCGGTTCCGCAGGATCGTGAACCGAGGCTCCTCAAGTCTGGAGTCTGCCCGACGCTGCTGATGCCCCTGCCCGTGACGGCGTCGGCTACCGCCGCAGGGATCAGCACGCCGACATACTGATGGGAGATCCTGGAGTCAGCATGCGGATCGTCTGTGTCGTTGTCGTCCTGGCCGTCGTGAACCTGCTCAACAACTGGCTCGCGCGGGGCCCCTACGTGTACGTGCTGACCTGTGTGACCGCCACGGTCGTCCTGCTGCTGATCGCCCGCTGGGACGGTCTCACTCTGGCCGACCTGGGGCTCGACACAGCGGGGGTGCGCCTGGGGTTGCGGTGGACGCCCGTCCTGGCCGGTGCCGTCCTTGTCGTCCTGCTGCTCCTCCTCTCCGTACCGGCCGGCCGAGAAGCCTTCCGCGATGCCAGGGCCGTCGACCTGTCCATGGGGCAGTTGCTGTGCCGCGTACTGGTGCGGGTGCCGTTCGGCACTGTGCTGCTGGAGGAGACAGCTTTCCGCGGTGTCCTGTGGGCCATGATCCGCCGTCGACGCGGAACGGCGTGGGCCACCACCGTCTCGTCGCTGCTGTTCGGTCTGTGGCACTTGCTGCCTTCTCGCGGGCTGGGCCGCTCCAACGCCGCCGTGGGAGCGGTCTTCGGCAGCGGCTCGGCGGACGTGACGCCGACCATCGCGGTGGCCGTCGTGGCCATGGTGGCTGCCGGAGTGGTCCTGTGCGAGCTGCGGCGCCGCACCGGCAGCCTGCTGGCGCCGGCAGCACTGCACTGGGCGATCAATGGCTTCGGTTACGCACTGGCCTGGGCGACACCTCGGTGGTGACCCTCCGCCTGAACCTCCGGCGGCGCCCGCCCCGAGCTACTCGGCTCACCCCTGAGCGTGCTTTCACGACCATCTGATGATCACGCCCAGCACCGCTGGGGGGCGGCATAAGGAAGGGCCCCGAGGCAGGGTGTTCTGCGTGTCCGACAGTCCCCGCGCCGAGATGACCTGCAGCGAAGCGGGTGACCCGGGCACGCGCAAGGGGCCCACCGTCTCGGGGAACGTGTGGCCCCGGCGAGAGGTGACAAGGAGGCTCGCCGCCCGGCGTGCTGATGTAAGCCCGAAAGGCGAGCCCCTATTGAGTCCCCCGCGCACCGAAGGGCGGGGAGCCGCGTCCACGTGGCCGTCCGACCCCCCGCCACGACCGGACCGACGCCGGGCGGGTCGACAAACAGCACGCTGGAGGCGCTGATGTGCCGGCGCCGTCACGGCGTCGATGGCGATGCGGGGCTTGGACCGCTCGACGACCGGGATCGTCAGGCGAAACAGTGACGTCGTAGAGACTGCCTGGGAAACCCTCCGCGGCGGCCTCTCATCGGTCCTGGCGGCGCTGTGGTCACGCCGGGCGGATGTTCTCCGCCTGCGGGCCCTTCTGGCCCTGCGTGACATCGAACTCGACTTTCTGCCCCTCCTGCAGCTCGCGGAAACCCTGAGCGGCAATGTTGGAGTAGTGAGCAAACACGTCGGGTCCGCCGCCTTCCTGCTCGATGAAGCCGAAACCCTTTTCGCTGTTGAACCACTTCACGGTGCCCTTAGCCATGACCTGCTCCTTCGGTCGAGGGAAACCCAGGCGCGCGCCTTGCAGGCCCGGGAGGTGATCGCCTTGGTCCGATGAGGCGCTGAACAGCAAGAACGCCCATGATCGTGATCACGGGCGAACGGGACTTCGGAACCACGACTGCTGAATAGCGACGCTACACCGCGCGGCCGACAGCCGCTATTGAGAGCGACCTCGCCCGGGCTTGGGCCGGTCCCGCAGACTACGACTTTCCTCGCGAGGTATTCCGGGTGCACAGTGTAAGCAGCACCAACTTGCACTGGAGGTGGCCATGCTCCTCCTCGGTATCATTCTGCTCGTCATTGGATTCGTCGCAGGTATCTCCATCCTGTGGACCATCGGGATCATCCTCGCGGTCATCGGTGCGGTCCTATGGGTGCTCGGAGCCACCGGACACGCCGTGGCAGGCCGTCGGCACTACTGGTGACCGTTGGGTACAGCCAGGCGTTCAGCGTTGCGGCGGGCTTCCGCAGGAATCACCGCACGTTCACCCAACACCTCCACGAGAACGACTTCCTCGCGTCAGCCGCAGTGGGGCCGGCAGTCCGGCTGCTCTCCGGAGCAGAAACTCGATAACACGTCGGGGACCTGCCAGGAACCGTCGGCCCGCTGCCAGGTGGCCTCGTAGTGGGAGCTCTTGGTCGTGCTCATGTGCGTGTGGCCGTTGCCTTCGGTGTGCGTCGTCGCCGAGGTCGGGGTGTGCGTGGGCCGACCGACCATGGAACCCGCCTCTGTTGTCGGCGCCCCGCTCACACGCCACAACTTCGCGGAACCGGGTCTGCCTACGGGTCAGCGGCGCCGGAAGCGCCGCCCCGAGCACACTCGGACCAAGGGCGACCACAATCCACGCTTGAGGGAGCGCTTGGCCGTCGCGGGGCCCGGCAGCAGGCGGACTGACGAAGCCACGGCCGGAGGCGGAGCAGCGGCTGGCGATCTCGTGCGGTACTGGGGGCGGGTGGCGTCGGAGGAAGTCGATGCCCGCCGCGTTGGTGATGTTGCTGCGGGTGACGAAGGCGGTAGGAGTGCGTCTCGAAGTACCGGCACGGCCACGAAAAGCCTCGCGAGGCCCAGTCGAGGGTGCTGAAGCGGCCCCGGTGGTCGACCGCCTCCGGTCGCCTGACCGTGACGCCGAGGGACTCCAGCAGGGCGACGCACTCCTCGAGTTCGTGCTGGGCCCGCTCGATCAGTGAGCGGGGGTACCTGAAGCTTCCGGCAAAGCCCAGTAATGGTTTCGCCCAGGGCGGGACGTTGCAGGACACGACCGGATGACGGGAGGGGAGGGTTGCGCCGTTTTGCGACCACTCCAGAAAGTGCGTGTGAAACGCCGATCGGCGCCGCTCCGGGCCAGGCTCCTCCGACTCGCCGGGCTCGTGGGCCGACTCGCCCCTGCTGGCGTAGGCCCCACTGGGCGACAACCAGCGCGACGTGCTCCAGACTCGAAAGGGACACTGCCGGTCGATCGCACTTGAGGGGTCGGACCCGTGCATGACGTTCCGCTGTGGCTGTGGATGGTGTTCGCCGTCACCGTGCTGGTGTCCCTGGCGGTTGATCTGCTCGCGCACCGGCAGGCTCACGTGATCGGTTTTCGCGAGGCCGCCGCTTGGAGCGGTGTCTGGGTGGGACTGGCAGTCGTCTTCGGTGTCGTGGTGTTCCTCGTGGTTGGCACGGCCGCCGGGGTCGAGTACACCACCGCCTGGCTGCTGGAAAAGAGCCTGTCGGTCGACAACTTGTTCGTCTTCGCGCTGATCTTCGGCTACTTCAGAGTGCCACGCGCCTACCAGCACCGTGTCCTGTTCCTCGGCGTCCTCGGCGCCCTGGTGTTCCGCGGCATCTTCCTCGCCGCCGGTGTGGCGGTGGTCAGCCGCTTCACCGCCGTCCTGTTCGTCTTCGCCGCCATCCTTTTCTACAGCACCTACAAGATCCTCAAAGAGGAGGACGACAGCTTCGACCCCGGCAAGAGCATCGCCGTGAGACTGCTCCGCAAGATCATCCCTGTGCGGGACGACTATGCCGGAACCCATTTCTTCGTGAAGGAAGCCGGACGACGCGTCGCCACCCCGCTGCTTGCCGTCGTCGCCGCGATCGAAGCTGCTGACCTCGTCTTCGCTGTCGACAGCGTGCCCGCAGTCCTGGCCGTCAGCAGCGACGCCTTCATCGTCTACACCAGCAACGCCTTCGCCATCCTCGGCCTGCGCGCCCTGTACTTCATGCTCGCCGGTCTGCTCGACCGCTTCCACTACCTCAGCACGGGCCTGGCACTCATCCTCTCCTTCATCGCCGTCAAGCTCATCCTCCAGGCCTCCCATGAAACGATCAGTACGGCCGTACCCGAGATCCCCTCGCCCCTCAGCCTCGCCGTCATCGCCACCGTCCTGGCCGTCTCCGTCGCCCTCAGCATGCTGCGCCCCCCACCCGAAGCCAAGGCCCTCCCGGAGCCCCTCAGGTCCCTCGACGGCGAGCCCGCCGAGAGCAGCTCGGACCGACCCGGCCCCACGCCGCCGACCGATACGCAAGACACCGCCGAACCACCCGGCAGCAAGTGACCCCGCCAAGCGTGCCGCGCCCGCGGGAGCCGACTGGCGCCGGGGACACCCCACACCAAAAGACTCCAAAACCAAGTAAAGCGGTCGTAAAATGTGGTTATGGGCAGCGAACAGAAACCCCAAGCGACCACGTCGTCCCGATACGTCTGCAGCTCATGCAAGCAGCCGGTGGATGCCGTGGTGGAACGGCACAAAACCATGGGAGTCTTCGTCCCGCTCTGGACGGCAGGCCCCTGCCACAATCCGCGCTGTGACCAGTACATATCGGAACAGGTGCAAATCAGCTCAGTGCGCAGCGCCATCTGGAAGAACATGATCGGACGGACACGCGACTGATCGATGCCTGTGCGACGGAACCACCGCAACGATCATTAGTGCCCTTCAACAACGCTGATCGGCTCGACTGCGGGCGCCCCGGACCGACCCACCCGCCGGGCATCTGAAGAGGGGGACGTGCGGGGTAGTCGCGCTGATCTGCCCGGGGTCGGTGTCAAGCGGGGGCGAGGGTGCTACCCCTGTGCGAATTCGTTCGAGGGTGATGAGTCGGCGGGGGCAGCCAGGCCCAGCCGGAGGGTGGTGGGCCCGCTTCTCCACGCGAATCGCCAGACAGGCGCCGGCATCCGACCGGCCATCGCTCGCGAGGTGGCACAAGCCGCATGCTGCGGCCCGCTACATTGACCCGCGACCTACCCGGAACCGGCCGGCGCGCTGGTGCGCGCAGGGGGTGGCGCGGCAAGCGGAGTTCCGTCGGTCGACCACACCCTTTCATCGCTCTTTTCAGGGGGCGCTCCGCGTGCCGGGGACGTCCCACGTACGGAGGTCGCCGCCATGGCCCAGGACGCGAAGTCCGCGAAGAAGCTGAGGCACAACCGCTCCACCTTCACCCACAAGGTCGGCTACGCCCTGACTCACCCCAGCCGCGTCGCCCCGTATCTCCGCCGTGCCACCCGGGACACCTGGCTGCGCGTGAAGCATCCCGACCACGTCGGCTACTACCGCGCAGTGATGGCCTCCGACACCCGCCGCAACCCTGAAGCCGCGGTCGGCAGCCAGACCCGCGAGCGCTGGCTGGCCCTCGGGCAGATGCAGTTCGACTACCTGATCGAGCACGGGCTGCGCCCTGAGCACCGGATGCTCGACATCGGCTGCGGCAACTTGCGCGGCGGCTGGCGCTTCATCGACTACCTCCACACCGGCAACTATTACGGCATCGACATCTCGCCGGACATTCTGATCGCCGCCAAGAAGACGCTCGTCGAGCGAGACCTCCAGGAGAAACTGCCGCACCTGACCCTCACCGGCGACCTCACCCTGGACTTCCTGCCCGGCGACCACTTCGACGTCGTGCACGCACACAGCGTCTTCTCCCACTCGCCGCTGGAGGTGATCGAAGAATGCCTCGCCCACGTGGGCCGCATCCTGACCCACAAGGGATTCTTCGACTTCACCTTCGATCGCACCGAAGGCACCGAACACCAGGTGCTGGGCGAGGACTTCTACTACCGCACCCAGACCCTCCTGGCCCTGGCCCACAAGCACCGCCTGCACGCCTGCTTCATGGACGACTGGGAGCAGCGGCCCCACGGGCAGTCGAAGATTCGCGTAAGCCGCTCTCCGCTGCCGGGCCCGATCAGTAGGACGGAGTGAAGCGGCGCCTGCCGCACGTTACGGATCCTGCCGGATCGCGGCCTTGGTCAGGCCTTTATCGGCATCCATCCGTCGATGAGTCCGGCGTCAAGCAGTGAGCATGCAGCAAGGGCCGGCACGACACGCCTGCTGATGACGGGCGCCGGCTCCTGCTCAGGAGCCGGGGCCTACGTCAGCGTGGGCGACAGGGCGTGTTCGCACGATCCCGTCGGCGCGTGCTTTCACCGGGCATCCGCCTGCCAAGGGACGGGCTGCCTATCCGGTCCCCGCGTTGGCCTCGGGCTGCCGACCTCGGTGACCGGCGCGCGCCGCGCCTGGACGAGACGTCCGGCACGGTCGCCCACCGCTCGGGTCAGGCCGCTGACGGAACGGCCAACGGCACAGGCATGCAACGGACCGAGCGATGATCACGGCACACCAGCAACGCCCCAACAGAGGAGTGCACTTCGGGCGGTGGCGGGGCTCCGGCCCGCCGCGCGCCTGCCTGACCGAGCACTACCGGTGTCACCCCACCTATTGACGCACCGCGAACCCGGCCATAGCCTCCCGCTACCGTTCGGGATACGGACAATATTTCGCACAGCGCACACACTCGTCAGGAGAGGCCCATGCGAAGAGGCATCATCGGGCTCGCCATAGCAGCGGTCACGTTCACGGCCGCGACCGGATGCGGATCCTCGTCTTCTGCGACAGGCGGTTCCTCGCCCTCGGACGGGGGCAAGACGACGCAGGTCAAGGTAGGGGTCATTCCCATCGTCGATGTGGCGCCGCTGTATCTGGGAGAAAAGAAGGGCTTCTTCAGCAGTCGCGGCATCGAGCTGGAGTTGGTGACCGCCCAGGGCGGGGCGGCGATCATCCCCGGTGTCGTCAGCGGCGAGTTCCAGTTCGGGTTCAGCAATGTCACCTCGCTGATGATCGCGCAGTCCAAGGGAGTACCGGTCAAGTCCGTGGTCAACGGTGTCGCCTCCACCGGCGTCACCGGGAAGGACGTCACGGGAGTCGCGGTCAAGAAGGACAGCAAGGTCAAGTCCGCGAAGGACCTCGCCGGGAAGACAGTGGCTGTCAACACCCTCAAGAACATCGGGGACACCACCGTCCACGAGTCGGTGCGCAAGGACGGAGGAGACCCCTCGAAGGTCAAGTTCGTCGAGTTGCCGTTCGACCAGATGCCGGCCGCGCTGGACAGCGGACGGGTCGACGCCGCCTGGATGGCCGAGCCGGCGCTGACCATCGCCAAGGGCCAGGGCGCCCGCGTCGTGGCGTCCCCGTTCGCCGACACCGACCCGAAGCTCACCGTCGCGACGTACTTTGCCTCCACCAAGCTGGCGCAGGAGAACCCCGGGCTGCTGAAGAAGTTCACCGAGGCGATGACCGAGTCCCTGGAGTACGCCGCCGAACACCCCGACGAGGCGCGCCAGATCCTCACCACCTACACCAAGATCAGCGGTGAGGTGCTGAAGAACCTGACGCTGCCGAGCTGGACCGCGGAGTACGACATGAAGTCCCTGGAGAAGCTCGCCTCCCTCGGCGAGAAGGACGGCATCTTCGGCGGCACGAAGCCCGACCTGGACGCCCTGTTCTCATGAGCGGTTCTGAGAGCACCTCTGTGCTGACGAAGAGCGTCGGCGCCGTCGGGACCGTCAGCGGTCCCGACGGGCCTGAGACGCGGCGTGCCCGGCGCTTCCCGGGGAAGGCCACCACTTTGTCGCGTGGGGCAGCGGGCCTGGTGGGCCTGGTGGTCCTGCTTCAAGTGCTGCCCCACACCGGTCTGGTCTCCGCCGACTACCTCCCACCCGCGTCGGAGATGGGCCGGGCCCTGTGGCAGGTGCTCGCCGAGGACGCGTTCTGGACCGCGCTCGGCGACACCCTGACCGGGTGGGGTATCGGACTGGCCATCGCCGTCATGGCGGGCGTGACGGCGGGCATCGGGATCGGATCGGTGCCCCTGCTGCGGGCGGCCACCGCCTCGACCATCGAGTTCCTGCGGCCCATCCCGTCGGTGGCTCTGATCCCGGTGGCCGTACTGCTCTACGGCACGGACCTGAGATCGAAACTGCTGCTGGTGGTGTACGCCTCCTTCTGGCAGGTCCTCGTCCAGGTGCTGGCCGGGATGCAGGACGTCGACCCGGTCGCCGACGACACCGCCCGCAGCTACCAGCTGGGCACGTGGGGACGGGTGCGCCACGTCATGTGGCCCACCGCGCTGCCGTATGTGATGACGGGCGTACGGCTGGCCGCCACCGTGGCGCTGGTCCTGGCGATCACCGCCGAACTCGTCATCGGCTCGCCGGGGCTGGGCAACCAGATCGCCGTCGCCCAGACCTCCGGCGCGGTACCCGACGTCTACGCCCTGGTCCTGGTCACCGGGCTGCTGGGCATCGCGATCAACCTGGTGGCCCGGACCGTCGAGCGGCGGGCACTGCACTGGCATCAGTCCATCCGCAGGGAAGGGTAGCCGGATGATCCGGACGACTGTCCTCAACGTGGCCCGTCGTGCCTCGCTGGTCCTGGGCCTGCCCCTGGTCCTGTTCGGAGTGTGGTGGTCCCTCAGCGCCGGCAGCACCGACTTCTACAGCCCTCCGCTCTCCACCATCCTGGGGAAGTTCGCGGACGTCTGGACGGGCGAGCGGCTGACATCCGACGTGGTGCCCAGCGTGATTCGGCTGACCGCCGGCTATCTGCTGGCCATCGTCGCCGGAGTCGGGCTGGGGCTGGTGATCGGCATGAGCCGCCTCGTGCGCGACTTCCTGGAGCCGGTCATGGAACTCTTCAGGGCCATACCGCCCCCGGTGCTGGTACCGATCATCATGCTCTTCGCGGGCATCGGCGACACCATGAAGGTGCTCGTCATCGTCAGCGGGTGCATGTGGCCGATTCTGCTCAACACGGTCGAGGGTGTCCGCGCCGTCGACGAGGTGCTCAGCGACACCTGCCGCTCGTACGGCATCACCGGCACTCGACGCCTGTGGCACCTGGTACTGCGCTCGGCGAGCCCGCAGATCGTCACCGGCATGCGTCAGTCCCTGTCGATCGGCATCATCCTCATGGTCATCAGCGAGATGTTCGCCGCCAGCAACGGCCTCGGGTTCGCCGTCGTGCAGTTCCAGCGGTCCTTCGCCATCCCCGAGATGTGGAGCGGCGTCCTGCTGCTCGGCTTGCTCGGTTTCGTCCTGTCGCTGCTCTTCCGGTTCACGGAGAACCGGGTCCTGGCCTGGTACCACGGCTTGCGCCGAGCTCAGCGCAATCCCTGACAAGGAGACGTCGATGCTTGACGTACGCAATCTGCAGAAGATCTACACCGGACGCAACCGCAGCGTCGAAGCTCTGCGGAACCTGACCTTTCATATCGCTGCCGGAGAACTGGTGTGTCTGGTCGGACCGTCGGGGTGCGGCAAGACGACTCTGCTGAAATGCATGGCCGGGCTGCTCGACCCCACCAGCGGCGAAGTCCGTCTGGAAGGTCGTCCCATCGCGGGACCGCCTCCCGCCATGGCCGTCGTGTTCCAGGAGTACGGCCGGTCCCTGTTCGCCTGGATGAACGTGCGCGACAACGTGGCCCTGCCGCTTCGCCGCAAGAAGCTCGGCAAGGCCAGGGAGAAGGAACTGGTCGACCACGCGCTGGAGGTGGTCGGTCTCGCCGATGCCCACCATGCCTACCCCTGGCAACTCTCGGGAGGAATGCAGCAGCGCGTCGCGATCGCCCGCGCCGTCGCGTTCGAACCGAAGGTGCTGCTGATGGACGAGCCGTTCGCGGCCGTCGACGCACAGACGCGCGCCGAGCTGGAGGACCTCATCAGGCACCTGTGGCACGAGCTGGGCGTCACCGTCCTGTTCGTCACCCATGACATCGATGAAGCGGTCTACCTCGGCCAGCGGACCATCATCCTGTCCAAGTCGCCGACCGTCGTGCAGGAGGATCTGACCATCGATCTTCCCGACGAGCGTGACCAGTTGCACACCCGCTCCAGCACGCGATTCGCCGAACTGCGCGCGCACGTCTACGAACAGATCCAACGCGCGAAACACCTCAGCGGCGACACGGACACAGAGGCGCCCGACCGCGGCAAGGACTTCGCCTCACAGGAGGCCGGGGCCTGACACACCGCACGACACGGGGCCCGTGACACTGCACGCACCTCTCGTGATGCGCCATGAGGTACGGCGGCGCGCGCGGTGGTCGGCTCGGTGCTCTCCGCCCCTCCAACCTGTCATTCACACCGTGAAGAAGTGGGCAACGCCATGGCGTTCAGTTCAAGCGTTCAGGCCAGAGGCATCCAACTGCTGCTCGGCCGCAAGATGACCCGCGTGCACCAGGACCTGCGCTTCACCGACGTCCCGAAGCGCACCGAAACCCTCCGGGTGGAGACCGGTGCCGGACCGGTGGCCTGCACCGTCTACCGCCCGCCGACCACCGGATCCCTCGCTCCCGTGTACGTCAACTTCCACGGCGGTGGTTTCGTGGTCGGCCGCCCGGAGCAGGACGACCACATCTGCCGCTACATCGCCGCCACGGCCGGCTGTGTAGTGATCAACGTGGACTATGCCGTCGCCCCGCAGCGGCAGTTCCCCGTCCCCGTGACCCAGGCGTACGACGCCACCGCGTGGGTCGCCGAGAACGGCGCCGAGGGCGGCTGGGACGGTTCACGCCTTGCGGTGGGCGGGCACAGTGCCGGAGCCAACCTGACCGCCGCGGTCTGCCGCCTGGCCCGGGACCGCGGTACTTTTTCGCCCCGCCTCCAGATCATCGACTCCGCACCGCTCGACCAGTTCGCCGACCCGGCCACCAAGCAGTCCCTCGCAGCCAAGCCGCTGCTCAGCCCTCAGCTCATGCGGATCTTCACCGCCGCCTACGTCCCGGATCCCGCCGACCGTGCGCATCCTCTCGTCTCTCCCGCACTCTCCGACGACCTCGCCGGACTTCCTCCCGCCCTGGTCATCACCGCGGAGAACGACCGCCTGCGCGACGAGGGCGACGCCTACGCCAAGTCTCTGGAGGCCGCCGGCGTCCCGGTCACCCACCGTGTCTTCGAGGGGGCCGACCACTACTTCACCCACACCGGCCCGGTACCGGCAGCGAAACAGGCCATCGATCTGATGGCCACCACCTTGCGCACCGCACTCAGCGACTGACACCGGCGCCCCGGTCGGCGGCGCATTCAGGGATGAGCGGGCGGGGACGGGCTCCCGCCCATCGACGGTCCAGGCCAGGCCAGGTCGATCTCGTCGAACCGGTGGATCACCTCCCGGAACACACACTCATATCCGGGATGCGTGCTTCGCCGGTTTCCGATCGAAACAAGCGCGCTCCGTCGCCCGTTCCTGGCGGAGCGGCGCGGGCTCCCAGGCCCTCTGGAGGACTGATCGGCTACTGTTGCCTGCACCGAAGCAAGGAGTGACGGCATGACGGCCGAGGTCGCGGCCAGTGAGGTGGACGGCGCCGCAACGGAGCAGGTGCCGACCGAGGCGGTCGGCCCTCTGATACGTGGGATCGCCGTCCTCAAGGCTCTTGCGGACGCCGGCGGGCAGGAGGACCTGCAAGAGCTCGCGAACCGCACAAGCCTCGCACGGGCCACCCTCGACCGCATCACCGTCACCCTCGGCGCCATGGGCTACGTCCACATCGAGGGACGTAGGGCCGTACTGGCCCCGCCACTGATGGAGCTGGGCAACGCTTACCTGACTGCCGTCAGGATTCCCGAACTCCTGGGACCACGGGCCGACGCGCTGGCCGAGGAACTGGACGAGGGGGTCACCCTGACCGTGCCGGACCAGCACGGCGCCCATTTCGTCCACTCGGCGGTCCGCGACCGGCGGATGGGAATCGTCTGCAGCATCGGCGACAGGCTGCCACTCGACGCCTCGGCGCCGGGCGCGCTGCTGGCCGCCACCTGGAGCCCCGCCGAATGGGAACACCACCGGGCGCACCACCCCTGCGTGCGCGGCGCGAACCTCATCGAGGCGTGTACGGACGATCTCCGCGAACGCGCCGCCGCCGCGAAAGCCAACGGTTGGTCCCTCGACGACCAGTGGCTGGAAGCCGGCCTGATCGCCCTCGGCCACCCCGTCCATGCCCCGGACGGGGACCTGGTGTGCGTGGTGAACGTGGTCAGCCTCATCGGACGCTACCCGAGCGCGGAAGCGCTGGCACGGGCCGCGCTGCCCGCTGTGCGGAGCGCCGTGGCAGACATGGAACGACAACTGCGCACACCGCCGCCGGAACCACCGGCTGCGGCGGTCAGACCACCGCTCGATACCGAAGTCTCCAAGCCCGGGCGCGGAATCATCGAGTCCCTCGCCCGCGGCCTGAGCGTGCTGACCGCCTTCGGCCCGGGCCGCGACGCCCTCAGAAATGCCGAGATAGCCCGTCTCACCGGCTTGCCACGGGCAACCGTACGGCGTGCGCTGATCACGCTGGACCACCTCGGGTATGTCACTGGTCAGGACGGGCTGTACCGGCCCAACGCCGCGATCCTCTCGCTGGGCTACGCTCCGTTGTCGCGTCTGTCGCCGGCGCAATTGGCCCAACCTCATCTCACGGCCCTGTCCCACCGGCTCTCCGACTCCGCGTCCATGACGGTGCTCTCCGGTTCGGAGATTCTTTACGTCGCCCGCGCTGCCCCCGCCCGCCTGATGACGGTCCACGCCACAGTGGGCACACGACTGCCCGCGTACGCCACCGCGATGGGCCGCGTACTGCTCGCCGGCCTGCCCAGGAACGAATGCGCCGCGATCCTCGCCTCCTCAGCTCCGACATCCCTTACCGCGCAGACGGTGACGGATGTCGATGAACTGATCCGGCTTGTCGCACAGGCCGACGACGACGGATACGCCCTGGTCGACGGGGAACTCGAAGTCGGTCTGCGCTCGATGGCCGTGCCGGTCCGCAGCCTGGACGGCAAGGTGCGCGCCGCGATCAACGTCGCCATGCACTCCAGTCGGCGTTCGGTCACCGAATGCCTCGAGGAGGTCCTGCCCGCGCTCCGCGCCGCGGCGGCGGGTATCGAACGTGACCTGGGGCCGGTTTCCTCGATCAAGACCTGACGGCGCCACCGCCGCGCGACGGTCGGGGTGTTCGGCGCAGGATCGCGTGAGCGCCGGGGCGCACCCCCGCCCGCGACGTGCGCCCGTCACTGGCCGGGCGAGGGCAGCCGAAGCCCTCGCCGTGGCGCTGTCGCCGACTCGCAGCCGGTGGGTCGTGAGCCCGTGCATCTTCACCACCATTGACACCCGCTCGGTGTCGGACCCAGACTCATGCCAGCCGTCCAACGAACTAAATTTCGCCAGGCGAACGCAGTTCATCTGCTCCAAGTAATCCGGCCATCCCGGCGGTTCGGCACCCGAACCGCCGACCGCTTCCCACTCGAAGAGGAGTGAGCATGAGGATCCGGCATCGACGACCTACGCGGTTGCGTATCGGTCGCGTTCTCATGGCGCTGGCGGCAACTGCCATCGCCTTGGGGGTCACCATGGCCCCCGGTTACGCGGCCCCCGCCCCGGGACCCGACGAGGTGAGAGTGACCAGGGACATCGCCTACGCGCCGGCCCAGCCGGCCGACAGCCAGGGCCACCTGTTGGACCTGTACATCCCCCGGTCGCAGCGGCCGGTGCCGTTGGTGATCTTCACGGGAGGCTCGGCGTGGCTGGCCGACAACGGCCGACAGGGCGCTGACCAGGTTGCCGCCCAGCTCAACCCGCATGGGTTCGCGGTGGCGGGTGTGTCGGTCCGTTCCAGCTCGCAGGCCGAGTTCCCGGCCCAGCTCCACGACATCAAGGGCGCCATACGCTGGCTGCGGGCGCACGCCGAGGTCTACCACCTCGACCCTCGACGCTTCGCGATCATGGGTGATTCCTCGGGGGGCTGGACCTCGGCGATGGCCGCGGTCACCGGAGACATCCCGCGGCTGGAGGGAGACGTGGGTGTGCGCGGTCCGTCCAGCGCGGTGCAGGCGGCCGTGCCGTTCTACCCGCCGACTGATTTTTCCCAGATGGATGCGCACATGCTGGACAACTGCAAGGTGTTCAACGACTTCCTGGGGACGACCGACTGTCACTCGGACGCACGCTCGCCCGAGTCGCGGCTGCTCGGCTGTCCCATCAAGGACTGCCCGGACAAGGTCGCGGCCGCGAACCCTCTCACCTACGTCACCGACCGGCCCCTGCCCCCGACGCTGATCTTCCATGGCGAGCAGGACCCCTTGGTGCCTTACCACCAGGGTCGACTGCTGCGCGACGCCCTGGCCTCCGCCAACGCCGATGTGCGCATGATCTCCCTCCCGCACGCCGGTCACGGTCCGATTTCCAGCATGCTGGGCGACCCCGACACCCGCCGGGACGCCTACGAGGAATACGCACGGCACGGTCACACCACGCCGCCTCTTCCCGTGACACCGTCGTGGCAGACCATCGTCTCCTTCCTGACGTCCGAGTTGCGTCCCGCGGCGAGGTAGATCCACCGCAAGGCGACCTCACGACGCACACCGCATTCCGCGGTCCAAAGCCGCCTACAGCGCACCGTGCCCGCGCCGGTGCTCGACTGCCAGCGACAGCTCGACCAGGGTCTTCACCGCCCCGTCCGCGCACAGCACCTCGTCAGTGAGCTCGAAGAGCGCATCCGCGCGAGCGTAGAGGCATTCGTAGAAAACGACCCGAAAGCGGGACAATACGTCCAATGCCTGGCTGCGGGTGCATCGACAGACAGACTCATACACAGCGGCCGTTCTCTCGTGCTTTGTGACTCGACATCTCGAAGCGTGGGAGAACGGCCGTCTCCGCTGTCCCGGAGAGAACCGCAGATCAGCGGGTCGAGTGACCTACGACGCTAAACGCCAAGCTCAGAGGGCGTTAAAGAAGCGACGTTGGATGTGTGCCAGCCGCTCCTGCTCACGGTCCGGCCTGGTGAACAGCCGCTGCAGACGCGTGAAGGCTCCTTCGGTACGCACCCATCGGAGTTATATCTCGCGATCGGGCGATACCTCTCGGTGCCGGCCCTTTGGGTGGGCGCCAGCCCGTGGCATCAGGGGACGTGGCGATGTCGCCGACAGGTCAGTCGGCGGCGATACAGGTCAACGTCTCGGAATCGGATGGGTCGGCCGTGAGCCCCTTCCGGAGTTTGACCGCGGCCCGCGTGCTGCCTGGTCGGTCCGTGGTGGGGGCGTCGCCGCATGCCTCACCTAGGAAGGGACTGCTGGCGTCTCATCGCTCGCAGGTGCCGGGCCCCCTCAGTCGTGAGGGCCGTTCGCCTACGCAACTGGGCGAGCTGATCATCAAGGATACGGAGGTCGACGTCGGGCTGGCAGTGCGGCCAGGTGGGAAGCCAGGAGCCGCGGGCTTCGTCCCGCCGACGGCGCGGCGGCTGCCTGCGGCGTAGCTGTCACTGCCGTGGACCGCGACGGGCGAGCGTCCGGTGCTGACACCGAGCTGGACGATCCACTCCGGCCCGGCAGGTCAGCTCGGTCCAGTCTGCTTCCGCTTGCGCCGCACCGCCGCGTTGTGTCAGGTGACGAGCAGGCGGTTGAAGAACGCACGGTAGTGGCGCAGTGCCAGACGCAGGTCCTCTGTATTCGCTTGTTCGCCGCGGTTCCACTGTCCTTCCAGTTCCTTTTTGTGGTCGGCGAATGTGGCGGCCAGCTTTTGCATCACGTCGGCGACGAGGGCGTCGGCGGTGTGCACGGCGTCGCGCGGGTCATCCAAGAACTCGTTCTGCACCTCCTGCCAGCGTGTGCGGAACCCTTCCTCGTCCTCCGGGGTGAGGAGCTGGGGGACCGCGTCATCGGCGTCGGCGCCCGGGCTGCCCGTGACGTGGCGCTGGGTGCCCGCGTCGGCCTCCCGGCGCCTTGTCCTGAGTTCCCGGGTCGGCTCCCACAGCCTCGTCTTCAATGGGCTTGCTCGGCGTGTTCGTGCTCTCGCCGGGGAAGGTCGGGACTTCGGCCGGCGTGCTCGCCGTGTCCTCCTGCGTGGACGTGTTGCGAGACTGGGCGAGGTCATCGGTGGACAGGCCGCTCGCGGCGGCGGAGTCCGGTATGTCTTTGCGTTGCATATCTTCTCCGTTCCCAGATGCCCTTCCTCCCGGATGGGGCGACGGGCTGTTCGCTGAGCCGCTCAGGTCGGCGCATGGCGGGGTTCGCCGCCGTCGGAGAGCAGCTCGTCGAACAGGGCCCGGTAGTGCACCATGGCACCCCGCAATTGTTCGGTGGTCGCCTCGTGCCGGGTGCTGAGCACATCGACATCGTGGGCGGCCCGGTAGTGTTCGAGTGTCCGGCCGTGCTCGACCGACAGGTCCTTGAGCTGTTGCTCGAAATCCTGGGTTGGGTAGCCGCGCTCGTGCATCAGGGAGGTCACCAGGCGGTCTGCGTGGTGCACGGCGTCCTCTGGGCTGCCCTGGTGCGGATGCCTGACAGCTCAAGGCGGGGCTGGTGCATCAACGCACGCGAGTGCCTGTCGTTCGGCCAGCCCGGTCAGGCCGGTTGGTTTTGCGGTGTGGGCGGGGCGGGCTGCTGTGCGCGGCTGCGGATCCGGACGGTCACCGTGCTGGCACAGCCGGCGAGGATGCCGAAGACGAGCGCCGCCGACACGCCTGAGCCTACGGAGACGTAGTAGAGCAGGGGCCCACCAGTGCTGCCTTGATAGGAGAGGAGCGAGTGCCAGACTCCGCTCACCACCACGCCCAGGGTGGTGGCGGCGACGGCGCCGAGCGAGTAGGCGGGGTAGGTGACACGGTCGAGCAGGACGGGCAGCAGCCGCAGCCCCCACCAGACCAGGGCGAGCAGAGCCACGTCGCCGAGCCGGTACAGCAGCCAGCGCCCGGGAGCGGAGCCCGTGGGCAGGGTCCAGGCGCCAAGCTGGATCCACTGCCGCAGCAGATCACCGGGCTCGGACAGCCGCCCGTTGCCCGTGAACCCGGTCTGCATCCACCCGGCCACCCGGTCGTTGGACAGGACGGCGAGGGCGATGGCGACCACGGCGGTGCCCAGGGTCGCGGCGAGCCGCGCCGTGGCCGCGGTCGGCACAGACCGGTCAGGTGAGGGTGTCACCTCGGGCCGCAGCAGGGTCATGAGGCCGACGGCGCCCGCGGCGGCGACCAGGGCAGCACCCACCGGCAGTTCGCGGCCCTGGGACATGGCACTTGCGAGGCCGGGCAGCAGCCGGAACGCGGCGGAGCCGCCGGAAGCGAGCATCCAGGGCGCGGACACAGTGACGGCGAGCATGGCCGCAACGATTCCCCAGCCCCACAGGGCCGCCACGGCGACGGCCGCGCGCCCCGCGCCGCGGCCCGACAGCCGGCGCAGCAGTGGCACTGCGCCGCACGCAAAGAGCAAGACGAGCACGGCGTAGCGCACCCGCATGGCGGTCTCTCTCAGGGCCGCATAGTCCGCGCCGTGGCCGGGTGCGCCTGCGGGGTCGGTGAACTGGGCTGATGACGGGGAGTCGGTCGACCAGGGCATCGTCCACGCGGCCAGGCGGTTCGCCTGGTCGGGGCCGAAGAACCGTGTGGCTCCGGGCAGGCTGAGTGCGTGGGCGCTGGTTCCCGCCCACCACAGCAGCCCCGCCAGCAAGAGCGCCCCGAAGATCGCGGGTGCGAACACACGCCGATTCGCCATCGTCCTTTTCCCCCATCCGCCCGCGCGCGCGGACCCCCAGCCGCCGCTCGTCGACACGTGCGGGCTTCCATCCGTCTAGTCGGCGGATGCATGACAACGGCCTCAGATGTATCAGACGTCCAGAGCGCAGTGCACCCCGGGACAGGGCGACGAGAAGCTGCCCGCACCTGGGCGGCCGTTGTCAGCTTCGTGCTGGCCTGCGACGGAGACCCTGACGAGTGGAGCGACCGCTGGCAGAGCCTGCGGCTGGCGGACACCAGGCCCGCCAGCGACCTGAGCTGTGATGCACTGCGGCAGCGGGAGCGCACCGGCATACTGAACCCATCAGTCCCGCAGGCGAAGTCGAGCTGCGTCAGCTGATCCGAGACGCTGCTGGACTTCAACGAACTCAGCCACCGCCAACTCACCCGTCAGGTGCCCGGCTACTCGCATGTCACCTACGGTGCCGCGCTGCGAGGCGCCCGCCCGCTGCGCGCCAAGATCCCTCACCGGATTCTGATCGGCTGCGGCGTGTACTCGCTGCACAGCCAGGAGGAGTGGTTTCGGGAGCTGAGCCGCTCGCTTTGGAGCAGAGCGTTGACGGAGGCAAGCTGCTGGACCGGGTGGAGCCGAGATACCGGTACGCCGACGACATCGACCTGAAGCCGCTGGACCGGGGCTGCATCGGCGTGGGCATGTCGTCGGCCGTCTGCGGGCAATGCTGAACTATGGCTACGGATGGTGGCGTTGCGGCCGGAGTGCAGGTCTGCTCTCTCAAGGTCGATACACCTCAGCTGATCTCGCCGGGCACCGCGTACACGATTGTCCGGTTCCCCTTCGGAGCGGCGGAATCGACGGACCGATTCGAGATGCACCAGGCCGTCCAGCCGGACGGCTACGTGGTGAGTGACTGGGCGGCAGACGACCGGAGCGGCCTGATCTGGCCGTCCAAGGCCGGCTGGGGCCATCTGCACGCGATGATCCAGTGGGAGTCCGCCAGCGGCACGGCCGGCTACACCGAGCTGCGCGACCAGTACGTACGTGACCCGCTGGGCCTGACGCCCAATCCCAACGACACCACGGCGACCGAGCACCGCACGCCGACGCCCGGCGGCCAGTTCTACGTCAAGAACCACGGCGTCTTCGTCGCCCCGGGCACCCCGGTTGCGCTCCGTGTCACGCACAACGACGCCATCCCGCGTCTGTTGACCCTCGCCGAGTTCAAGCTCGTCATTCACGATGCCGCCTGAACCGGTTTGTTTCGTCTCTCGGGCGGGGGGGGCTGTCGGCTTGTGGTGCGGTAAAGGGGGTCAGCCGCAGTCGTTGCGGTTGATCTTCACCGAGCGGGTCTGGTCGTGAGGTTGTAGCCGCGCAGGTCGTGGATGGAGCCGCCGCTGCGGGTGACGCACGGATAAGGCGCACCGGCGCGGTCAGTGCGGGCACCGACGATCCGCCGTATCGCGCACCGGGAGTTCGGCGTATCGGGTCGGAGGATACGCCGGATCCCCCTACCGTGGCGCTGCGCACCGCGCGGTGCGCAGCGCGGGCCCCTCCAAGTGCTCGAGCGCCGCCTTCACCAGCCTCAGTAGCCGGATGCCCGCCCTACTGACTGATGCCACCCTGGCTGCTGCCCTGCAGGAAGGCGAGGACCGACTCGCCGCCCTGCAAACTTCCTTTCCGGTTTGACGTCCTGCCCGACCCCGATGCCATCCTCGTCGCTCCCGTCACGCTGAAACGACCACCAAGTGCGCAGCTGGCCATGTCACCCTCTCGCCCTCGGTCTGATCACAGAAGTCCTTGGCATGCCCGAACGCCCCGTCTACCTCCTCGATGACGGCAACGACCTCAGGTTCCGTCCCCACCGGCCCGAGCTCGGCGACGTCGACGCCTGCCCCTGGGCCCTCGCCCTCCACGGGCTCGACAAGGAGCCCTTTCCAACCTCAGCCTGAGGCCTGGTGAAGGGCCAGGGCGGCCTTCACGATGTCGCGGATGCGGTTGGTGTTGCATCGGAGCTTTCGGAACAGTCGCCAGCCCTTCAGGCTGGCCATGGCCTACGCGCCGAGGCAACGGACCTGGACATGGCTGCTGTTCTGTCGACGCGTCCACCGCTTGAGACAGCGGCCGGGGAACGCGCTCTGGGCAGAACCGTTGAACGCTTTCGCGCATTCAGCCTGGAGTCATCACGAGCTTGCCCCGGACGTGGCGGCCGGCCAGTTCCTCCAGGGCGGCCGGAACTTCGTCGAGCGTGACCGTCCGGGCCAGAAGGGGATCGAGCCGAGCGTCGGCAGCCAGCGCGCACAGCTCGGTGAGCATTACGGCCATGTCCGTCCGGGCCTTGTCGTCGCCGCTGCTGTAGGCGGCTCCGAGCGCGATCTCGTGCACCGAGGGCGCGATGGTGAAGGGCGCCACCGTGGTGACGTCGGGCCGCCCCGCGACGGCGGCCAGTCCGCCGCCGTACGCCAGCAGGCGAAGGGAAGCGGTGGCCGACTCGGTGCTGACGGTGTCGACAACCGCATCAACCCCCCGCCCGCCGGTCAGCTCGTATACCCGGTCAGGCACGTCCTCGGTGCGGTAGTCGATGACCACCTGCGCGCCCAACTTCCGCACGTAGTCGGCGTTGCGCGCGGAGGCGGTCGCGAGTACCCGGGCGCCGGTCATCGCGGCCAGCTGGACGGCAAATCCGCCCACGCCGCCCGCTCCGCCGTTCACGAGCACGGTCTGACCCTCGGAGATATGCAGCCGCCGGACCAGAGCCTGGTAGGCACTCATACCGGCGGCCGGCAACGCAGCAGCACTCACAAGATCAAGCGCTGCGGGTACCTGAGCCAAAACCTCCGCGTCACCGACGGTGTACTCGGCGAATCCGCCATGGCGCCGCAGGTCTGCGTGGTAGGCGATACGTTGCCCGACGCCGACACGGGTCACCCCCTCTCCCAGAGCGTCCACGGTGCCGGCCACGTCCAGGCCAAGCACGTGCGGCCATGCCAAGCCGGCGACGCCGTTCTTCGCGATCTGGTAGTCCACCGGGTTCAGTCCGCACGCCTCGACCTTCACGCGTACCTGGCCGGGACCTGGCGCCGGGACGGGCAGCTCGGTGCTGTGTAGGCTGTCGAGCGGTCCGGGACGGTCTAGGACGAGCGCGCGCATGCACGATTCCTTACGCTGTCGGTTGCTTGTTTTGACCACTCGTAGGATCGGGAAGCCGAGGGATGCTGGGCGTGGCCCTGTGTTTCCAGCCCTCTTGTCGCTAGCAGGGATTGGCCCATCTCGCGACGTCAACCACTCATTGTGATACGCGCGACAAGATCGCTTGGTAGGGACACGCTGGCGCGGGCGCCTGCTGGGACCGGTACTGGAACGACTTACTGATCGTTTCAGAATGAGTTGGGCCGCGGGTCTTGTGCTCGACGATCTTGGTCGGCAGGGTGTCCGGGGTGCGTGCTGATCTTGTTCCTGACGATCTGTGGGAGCGGGTCGCCCCGCTGCTGCCGCCTGCTCCCGAGCGGCGCCGTCGCCACCCCGGGCGGCTGCGTGTTCCCGACCGAGCGGCACTCGTGGGTGTCATGTACGTGCTGCGGACCGGTGTCGCGTGGCGTGATGTACCTGCGGAGACGGTGGGCTGCTCCGGGGTGACGGCCTGGCGCCGGCTGCGTGACTGGACCGAGGCTGGCGTCTGGCCCCGCCTGCACGCCGCCCTGCTGACCGAGCTGCGCCGCCCCGACCTGCTGGACCTCGACGACTGCTCCGTGGACGGCTCGCACGTCCGGGCTCTCAAAGGGGGGATCACGTCGGCCCCTCACCCGTCGACCGCGTCCACCCCGGCTCCAAGCACCTCTTGATCGTCGACCGTCACGGAACCCCGCTCGGCGTCACGCTCACCGGCGGGAACCGGCACGATGTCACACAACTGCTGGCCCTGCTGGACGCGGTCCCGCCGATCCGGGGGCTTCGGGGGCGGCCCCGCCGCAAGCCGCGGCGTCTGTACGCCGACGGGGGCTACGACTTCGACAAGTACCGCTGTCTGCTGTGGAAGCGCGGCATCAAGCCGGTGATCGCCCGACGCGGCGTGGCCCACGGTTCCGGGCTGGGCAAGGTGCGCTGGGTGGTCGAGCGCGCCTTCGCCTGGTTGCACCGGTTCAAGCGGCTCCGCAACCGCTACGAGCGACGTGCCGATCTCCATCAGGGCCTGCTCGAACTGGCCTGCAGCCTTATATGCCTGCGCCGCCTGCGAACCTCAGCCTGAGCGATCAGTTGGCTACGCTGAACCACCCCGGCCGCACCTCGTTCAGAAGCGGTTGCAGCGACCGCACTGCAGACCGCATGTCCTCATCCATGACGTCAACAGGCTCCGGCAGACTCAGCCCATACCCGCGCAGCCGCCAGAGGTCGAAGACTTCGCTCCCTTCGGTGCGAAGTCCACATCGACCTCAGTGCCGTTGTCGCGCACGAAGCGGCAACCTGCCCCATGAACCTTGTAGGAGTAGGTGCCGATGTGATCACGCCTCTCTCGCAGTAGTAGTTGAGAATTGAGGACAACGACGTCAGGACGTGCGCCAACGAGCTGGTGCGTGATAGCGGGTGGGACATGTTCGGCCTGGGTGGCCTGTTTTCAGATGCTGGAGGTGCGGTCGGAGACGATGCCGGCGATGGCTCGGTAGGTGTCGGGCAGGCGGTCGCGGCGGTGGGTCCAGCGCATCAGTTGCTTCCAGCGTTTGTGATCTGCCAGGGCGTGTTCGACGGTGATGCGGTCGGGGGAGTGCCAGTGGCGGTTTCGTGTTCTGCTTCTTCTTGCTCGAGATGAACGCGCGCCGCCCGCCACGGTCGGCCGGTGGCCTGCGGACCTGGATCTCGGTGGCGTCCAAGCGGAGCTCGATGCCTTCGGCCCGGGCGTAGGCGAACACATCCACCGTCGCGTCCAGCTCGGCGGCGGGGCCGACGGCGGATAGGGCGCCGGTGCTCTCGTCGACGAGCACGGCGCCGTCGGCGGTCACCCGGTCCGCGGGGCCTGCGATGACACGGTCGGCGGTGATCAGTAACGTGTTCACGGGGGTGGGGGTCTCCTCTCGTGCCTGCTGCTTCCCGGCGAAGCGTTCCGCGAGCCCTCCTACGGGAACTGTTTCTCCTCGCGGCCGATGTCGTCGATCGGGCCGAGGATCGTCCAGCCGGGCCCGAGGGGGCGGGTGGAGCGGAAGCCGTGGGCGTCCGCGTACTCCTCGGCCTCCTCCGCGGTGTCCTCGGGGGCGCGCATGATCGTGTAGCGCGGGGGGTCCTCGTGGTAGAAGCGGTAGAACGTGCGGCCCTCGTCCTTGGGCTGGTAGAGGATCACGCTGACGCCCCAGAGGGCGTCGTACACCTTCTGGTCGCGCGGGGGCGTCGTCGTGCACGTGTCGGAGGGGCGGCCGGGCTCGCGGACGCAGGTCCGGTACCGGCTCCAGTCGATGCGTTCGGCGCGGGGGTGTTCCGCGATCAGCTTCCGCATCCGGGCGTCGGCCCGGGCGAAGGCGTCCTCGCGGCGGTCGTACTCCTGCTGCAGCCGGTTGAAGCGCTGCTCGTCGAAGCCGCTGCCGAAGTGGGCCTCCAGGCCCGCGAGGACGGCGACCCGCCAGGCCAGGTACCCGGCCGTCACGACGAGCAGCGTGACGACCAGGACCCGGCCCGGCGAGCGCCTGTGGGGCATCAGGTCGGCGAGGTCAGAACGTGCCGCTGATGGGGATCTCGATGTCCGCCTGCGCGATCGGCGGGGGGTACTTCCCGTCGAACCGGTCATAGTGCTGGAGCGTAAACCAGTCGATGAAACCGTACTCCGTGATCTCGTCGTCCGGGTCGAGACCGAAGTGGTCGTAGGAGTGGAAGACGAGCTTGCCGGAGAAGGAGTTGCCCTCGACCTTGTAGTCCTTCAGCGCGATCGTGTGGCCGTGGAACTGGTGGATCGCGATGGAGAGGGCACGCTGGTTGGCGTCCCAGAGCGAGAAGTCGTACACCGGGTACTTCACGTCCTGGCGGAGGAACTCCTGGAAGAGGAAGTTCTTGGAGAGGTCCTCCTGGACTTTGAGCTGATCGGTGCGGCCCTTGTTGTCGATGAGGGACTGCTTGATGATCTGGCCGGCCTTGTCGGTGTACGTCTTCTCCTGTGGTGAGGCGCCGACGGCGCGGGAGAGGGCCGTGCCGGAGCCGCGGTAGAGGTAGCGGCCGGGGTCGAAGTTGTCGTCGACGGTGACCGTGCCCGCGCTCTGGCCGTCGCGGCCGTAGCGGAAGGCGTTGCGGAGGTCGTCGACGGACTGGGCGTAGTCGGCGTCGGCCCCGAGCTTGCCGAAGTTCATGATGTCGTTGAACTCGGCCCACATCCAGGACTCGGGCGTGATGCGGGCGACCCAGAACTCCCCGCCGAGGTCGGTGAGTTCGTCGAAGTTGTAGTCGTTGAAGGTGAGGTCGTCGGCGACGCGCGGGTCGGCCGGGACGGGCGGGTGCTGGGGGTCGGGGGCCTTGCGGCGGCCCTCGCGGAAGGACGACTGGTGGATCAGCATGTCGGTCGGGAGCGGGTCGCCCGGGTCTCCGCCGTCGCCGGGGCCGTCGGAGAGGATTCGCTTGCCAGGGGCCTTGGGGCCTGCCTTGTCGAAGGCGTGACTGTCGAGGACGACGTACTTGGCGGAGCCGTCGGCCGTGGCGGTGGCCGTGATGGTGCTGCCGCTGCGCTGCTGGCCTGACTGCTTGACGAGGTGGCGGGCCTTCTCGTCGTAGCGGTAGAGGGCCGGTGCGGTGCCCTCCGTACGGTCGGGGTCGAGGCGGAAGGTGAGCCTTGCGGCGCCGTCCGCGGGGGCGGAGACCTGGAAGCCGTTGCCGAGGTAGCCCGGAGTGGACTCGGGGAACTCCCGCTGCTTGGCAGGGAGCCTGGTGACCTGGAAGCCGCCGACCTGCTTGGCGCGCAGGCCTTTGAGCGTGGCCTCGGCGGCGGTGGCGCCGCCGTCCGCGCGGCGGGTCACGTCGAAGGCGGAGTTCTTGGCGCGGGGGGAGGTGTTGAGCCTCGTCTCCTCGCCGTCCTGGACGCCGTCGCCGTCGGTGTCGGCCTTGGTGGGCTCCGTGCGGAGCTTCAGCTCGCGGGCGTCCGCGAGGCCGTCCTGGTCGGTGTCGGCGCGGGTGGGCGTGGTGCGGAGATTGAGCTCGCGGGTGGCCGTGAGGCCGTCCTTGTCGGGGTCCTCGGCGCCGTCCTTGGTGCCGTCGCCGTCGGTGTCGGCCTTGAGCGGGGTGCTGAAGCGATAGCCGAGCTCGGCGAAGTCGGAGAGGCCGTCGCCGTCGGTGTCCTCGGACTTGGGGTCGAGCTTGGCGCGCACCTCCAGGTCGTCGGGGAGACGGTCGCCGTCGGTGTCCTCCGTCGGCGAGATGCCGTGCTTGGCGAAGGACGCCCAGGTCGGGGTATCGGCCTTGGCGCCGGGCTCGGCGCGGTACCAGACGGTCTCGGTCCTGCCCGGCTGGAGGGTGTTCGTGGGGCCGACGCCCTGGAGCGTCGTGCGCGCGTCCTGGGGGGCGGCGAGCTTCGCGGCGGAGGTGTCCGTGATGCGGTCAGAGAGCTCGAAGGTCAGCGACCATTTGGAGACGGGGTGATCGGAGACGTTCTCGAGCTGGAGCCGGGCGACGTACGAGCCCTCCGTCGCTCTGCCGCGGAGGGCGGCCGGGACCTGGCTCCACGCCGCGTCGCCGGGGGCGACCTGGCGGTAGGAGACGTCGACCGTGTTGTCGCGGTAGAGCGTCGCCCCGTCGGTGGCCGCGGCGTCGCCGGGGGTTCCCGCGGCGGCGGGCACGGCCGTGCCGAGGAGAAGGAGTAAGGCCGCGCCGAGGGGCACGGCGGCGCTTCTGTTCATGGGGCCTCCCATGTCTGAAGCCATGTCTGAAGACATGCCCGTTGTCTCGAAGCTGCCGCTGTGTCACAGCAGTTCGGAATCGAACGGGGAAGCTAGCATGCGTGGGGGATGGTTCCCAAGGTGTGGTAGAGGCGAAATTGAGACGTTTGGGAGATTGGTAAGCCCTGTTCGGCCCCGGAGTCCTGGCCCGGACACCGGGGAACAAGTAGCCCACCGGTAGCTTTCAGGGCTTCGTGACCGGCTGGCGAGGCACGGTCCTGGTCTTGTCGAGGTGCCCGTACACCGTCGACCGCGGCACGCCGAACATGTCGGCGATCTGCTGGACCGTCTTCTCCCGCTCGTCGGAGAGCCGTTGGGCGAGCGCGGCCTGGTCCTCGCTGAGCTTCGGCCGGCGTCCGCCAACCCGGCCCCGGGTGCGGGCGCGTCAGAACGTCGGTAGGCGCTGCGTAGGGGCCGGAGTCACGGTAGCGAGGCGGGAGTTCGATGCCGGACAGTGGGTGTTTCGCAGGTCGAGGGAGAAGGACTTGTCGCGGGTGGCGTCGCACTGGACGAGGGCAGTCAGGGCGGCGTGCACGTCGGCCGGCACCTTTCCGCCCTTCTTACTGATCGTTTCAACGTGAAGTTTGGAGTCGTCTCAAGCAGATGATGCTGCAGGCGAGTTGGAGCAGGTTGAGGTGGATGTCCGCGCGTACGGATGACGCTCGCTCGCGCCGTGCCCGCGCTGATCGACCGCGACGACCCGTACCGGGCAATCAGCCGCGCGGCCACCACCTCCCACTCACCCGCATGACCGGCCAAGCCGTGCAGCAGCACGACCGGCTCCCCCGGCCCGCCCCGGTCCCGGCAGACAAGCCGAACCCCGTCACGCACCACCACACGCTCTGACCACACCACGATCGCCCCCAGGAATCGTCTCGCCCCGATCACGCCCGACAGCCACGAGCCGCGCTCAAGGCCGCCCTTCTCGAACGCGCGTCGCCATGAAAACCGGCCACGTCCGCGGCGACGGTGCCCTGCGACCGCAGCGGGGCGACTGCCACTGTCAGACCCAGGTGGCAACATCACCGAAGTGAAAGCCCTGAGGCGTCCTCAACTCACCTCCGTCGCGAACGAAGAGGAGCATTCCCCTTGCGACTGCATCGCGTAGTGCCCGGCATCGCCGCGGGCATCCTTGCCCCGGCTCTCCTGCTCGCCGCCCCGTCCTTCGCCGCCACGGCGGCACCGACCGCGGTGACGGTGCCCGCGGTGTCCTCGTCCGCGGATGAGCCGGACGCCGACGACCTGAGGGTGGCCATAGTCCGGATCCTCGCCGACTCGGACAGCGGTCGGCGTGTGACACGAGAAGCCAACGCCCTCCTGGACGCCAACGACCCCGAGGCGATGCGCGACTGGCTGGAGACCGGCTACCGCATCGCCCAGGCCGAGGACGACCGCGTCGCCATCGCCCGCATCCTCGCCGATTCGTCCATCAGCCCGGCCCTGCGCGCGGCAGCCAACGCCGCCCTGGACGACAACACACCCGAAGCACTGCGCCACTTCCTGGAAGTCGGCAGGTACCAGGTCGCCTGACCGGCCCGGCGCCGCACCACAGCGCGTCGCCTGGGTGGCACCCCCTGCCGCACGCCCGGTCGCCGGAACGCCGAGAATCCGGGCGGGGCCGCCTGCACTTCTGTGTGCCGGCGGCCCCGCCCGGCAGGCCCTGTGTCGGCTCGGCGCCCTCCGCAGAGTTCTGTGGTCTCGCCGCCCGGTGCGGCGTGGGCCACTGACACCTCCGACAGCAGAAAGCACATTCTTCGATGACCACACAACCCCTGCGCACCGAGCGCAGCGGTCCGCAGACCGCTTCCGTCGTGACCGACCTGCCGTTCAAGCCTCAGCTCGTCAAAGCGGTGTTCAGGGACGTGACCTCGTTGCACGTCTCCCGGTCGGCCGCGTGGGCCGCCGCGTCGGTGACGCGGACCGTGCTGACGGAGATCATCGAGGGCGCGAGAAGCGCGGCGGCCGAGGAGGTCAGGAAGAGGCTGATCCCCAAGGACCTCATCTCGGCGATCGACCGGAACATCGAGGTGGAGGTGGGATCGGCGTGGTACCTGCACAGCCCGACCTTCCACGGCCTGATGGGCGAGGTGCGCAACGCCGATGGTGCGCTCGTGTCTCTTCGTGAGCGCCGCGGGGCGCGTACACCGAGTGGTGTGGCTGGTGCCCACCGGTTCGAGGCCGGGGTGAGAAGACTGCTGGGGAGCCGGGGGGTGAGGGCGGTCCCGGCGATGGTCCGCGACCTGGACGGAATCGCGAGCGTGTTCCTGACGGCCCTGGCCCGGGACGCGGCCAAGGTCGTCCGCGAGGGCGGGGTCAAGCGGTTCGGGACGGTCAGTCTGGTGGTGCCGGGCGAGCCAGCCCCGGCCCCGCTGCTCAAGGACCCCCTCCTCGCCCTGTCCACCCGTCGCGGGGACGGGCGGACTGTTGGCGGGGACGACGTCCTGGCCGCCGTCACGATGCAGCTGTTCGGCGATCTCAGGCAACGCGCCATCACTGAGGCTGCGCCATCTTGCAGTGGCTGGTCAGCAGGGGTGGTGTGACCCGTTTCGGGCTGCTCGTACTGGTCGCGGGCGGCAGTCTGGGATGTAGATCGTCTGGCAGGACGGTTTTGCCGATGAGTTCACCGTCCTCGAACGGTCTACCCAGCGACACAACCGTTCTCGTCAGGAGTGCCATGTCCACCATCCAGCCGGTGATCCTCACTGCCCACCAGGACGTCCTGCTCGGCTTCTATACGAAATTGTTCGGCGCCGAGGAGATCTTCCGGGTACCGGCGGAAGGCCCGGCCTTCTACCTCGGCTTGCGTATCGGCGACACCGACCTCGGGCTGGTGGCCAAGGAGAACCCGGGGACCGGGGCGGCACCGCGGATCCTGCTCAGCATCGGTGTCGACGACGTCGACGAGATGCTCGGCCGGGTGACGGCGCTGGGCGGCTCGGTCCGCAGTGGCCCCAACGACATGCCGTGGGGACAGCGCGTCGCCCACATCTCGGACCCCGACGGCAACCCGGTGAACCTCACCCAGCCGATCCCGGCCCGGTGACGCTGTTCCGTGTGCTTGTGCTGGTCGTGGACTACCTGCGGTAGAGATCAATTGCCTGTAGTGGCCTCGATGTTCGTCAGTATGAGCAGCGCGCGAAGCAGGTGGGTGGCGAGGGCGGGGCCAGTGCGGAGCTTGATGAGGATCCGCCAGTTCTTCAGATGGGCGAAGCCGCGTTCGACCGGGGCGCGTCCGGCGGCCAGGATGCGGTTGGCCTCCCTTTCGGCGGGTGCGAGCTTGCGGGCGCGGGTGGCCTTGAAGCCGGTGACGACCACGGGGTCGTCCCCGTCGTCGTCCAGGCCGATAAAGCCCAGGTCGGCCAGGGCGCCGAGACCGGCAGCGCGCAGGTGGGCCAGGATTCGGTCGCGGCGGGCGGCTGTGATGTCGTGAGTGCGGCCGGGCCGGGCGGCCGATATCCACACCGGACAGCCCCGCTCCGCGACCAGCGGAAACCGTCACGACGTCACCCAGCTCATGCCCCTGCTGGACACGATCCCTCGCATCCGCGGCCTGGTGGGCCGGCCCCGCCACCGGCCACGGCAGCTGTTCGCCGACCGTGGCTACGACTACGACAAGTACCGACGCCTGCTCCGCGCCCGTGGCATCACGCCGAGGATCGCCCGCAAGGGTACCGCCCACGGATCCGGCCTGGGCAAGACCAGGTGGGTCGTCGAGCGAACCTTCGCCTGGCTCCACCAGTTCAAGCGGCTCCGGATCCGCTACGAGATACGAGCCGACCTTCACCTCGGACTGCTCCAACTCGCCTGCAGCATCATCTGCTTGCGACGACTCCGAACCTCATTCTGAAATGATCGGTTAGAACTCCTAACGGAATGACTGTTCGAGTCAGGAGTCGATCTCCCAGTGAAGGGCACCGGCTTGGGCGGGTACTTTCAGCGCCTCCGTGAGGGCAGCCGGGTCGGTGCCGGGCGGCAGGTCCACCGAGAGGTAGGTGCCCTGAAGCCACTCGTGTGGCGGGGCGGCTTCGACGACCTTGCCGTGCAGGAGCTCACAACGCCCGCTCTACGACCCAGCGTTGGTGCCAGATCCGGAGCCGTACTCGGTGCCTCGGCGTGCGATCAGGGGTTTCACGCCGAGCGCCCGGGCGAGGCGGAGGTACTTGTCGTGGGTCGTAGCCTCGGTCGCCGAGCGCCACGTCGGGGCGGCGCCGGGGCCGGCCGCGCTTGCCCCGCACGGATGATACTGCTTCGAGTAGCGGGATGAGCTGGGTCACGTCGTTGCGGTTGCCGCCGGTCAGGGTGGCAGCGAGCGGGATCCCGGTGGCGTCGGTGATCAGGTGATGCTTGCTGCCGGTTCTGCCCGGTCTACGGGGGCTTCGTCCGGTCTTAGCTCCCCCTTCAACGCTCGGATGTGGGAGCCGTCGACACCTGCCCGGGAGAAGTCCAGGGCGTTCGCGCTGCGGAGTTTCGCCAGGAGAACCTCGTGCAGCCGGGACCACACGCCGGCCTCGGTCCACTCGGCCAGACGCCGCCAGCAGGTCATGCCCGACCCAAAGCCCAGTTCCTGCGGCAGGTGTTCCCAGGAGATCCCGGTGTGCAACACGAACAGGATGCTCTGAAACACCATCCGGTCCGGATGCCGCTTGCGTCCCGGATGTCGCGTCCGACGCTCGACCCTGGGCAACAGTGGCTCGATCACCTCCCACAGCTCATCGTCAACTTCCCACGGGTTCGGCCGAGCCAACCCGCACGCACCCCCCAGATCACCGGTCCCGGAGTGATCCAACCACCTCGAAGATCATTTCGTTCGGAGTTCTTAGAGGTCCTATCAGAAACTGCCGTGGGGTGACTGTCGGCTTGTGTGCTCGTTGGTCTGGTCGTGGGGAAACGTCAGTCGCAGCCGTGGATCGTGTCCGATGAACGGTGGCCGCTGATCGAGCCGTTGCTGCCCGAAGCTGAAGGAGGGGCGGCCGCGGGTGCCGGACCGGCAGGCACTGTGCGGGATCCTGTTCGTGTTGCACACCGGCATCCAGTGGGAGTATCTGCCGCAGGAGCTGGGCTTTGGTTCGGGCATGACCTGCTGGCGGCGTCTGGCAGCCTGGGACCAGGCCGGCGTATGGGAGGAGCTGCACGTCGTGCTGCTCAGGAAGCTGCGGGCGGCGAAGAAGCTGGACTGGTCGCGGGCGCTGATCGATTCTCCCACGTCCGGGCGGCCCGGCTGGGCCCAAAAGCGGGCCCAGCCCGGTCGATCGTGCACGGCCGGGCAGCAAGCACCACGTCCTGACCGACGGCCAGGGCATCCCGATCGCGGTGTCGCTGACCGGCGGCAAACGCAACGACGTCACGCAGTTGCTGCCGCTGCTCGACAAGGTTCCACCGGTTGCCGGGCTCATCGGCCGACCCCGCCGGCGCCCGGATGCACTGCTCGCCGACCGCGGCTACCACCACGACAAATACCGGCGCCTTGTGCGAACTCGCGGCATCACGCCGGTGATCGCCGAACGCGGTCAGGAACACGGCTCCGGCTTGGGCGTCTTCCGCTGGGTGGTTGAACGCACCATCGCCTGGCTGCACGGCTTCCGCCGCCTACGCATCCGCTGGGAACGGCGCGACGACATCCACGAAGCCTTCCTCGGCCTCGCCACCAGCCTGATCACCCACCGCCACGTGAAACGCCACCATGAATCCATGGGCAACCACTTCGCGACGTTCATGCGGGACATGCGAATCGTGGACAAGGATGCGTACTGGCTGGACACGCGGATGGATGACGGCGGCACCTGCACGTACGGCATCGGCGGCGGTCAGCCGGTGATCTGCAAGCTACTGAACTTGATTCGGTGATGTCGGGCCGTTCGCCTGACGAGGGCCGGTTGGTCCGGTAGCCCTGTGGGGCGTGAGATATGCACAGGGCGGCGGGTTGACCGACGTCGGGAGGGCCGCGCGGGAGCGGGTCCGGTTAGAGGCAGTGGAACGCTTCAAGGGCGGGGAGAAGAACAAGGGCATCGCTGCCGCGTTGCGGGTGAGTGAGCGGTCGGTGGAGCGGTGGCGTCGGCAGTGGCGTGAGCAGGGCGAGGCCGGGGGTCCTGTCGAGGGGATCACCCGGGCGTCCACGGCTCGGTGAGTCACAGATCGCCCGGCTTGAACGGGAGCTGGAGTGTGGCCCGCTGGCTCACGGCTGGGCTGACCAGCGGTGGACGCTGGCGCGGATCAAGACGCTGATCGGCCGGCTCTTCCACGTCTCCTACACCGTGGAGGGCACCTGGCAGCTGCTGAAGCGGCACGGCTGGTCGTGGCAGCAGCCCGCACGGCGGGCCATCGAGCGAGACGACGAGGCCGTGGAGCTGTGGAAGATGGAGGTATGGCCGCGGGTAAGAGCATCGCGGCGGCGTGCGACGGCTGGATCGTCTTCGAGGACGAGGCAGGCCAGTCGATGTCGCCGCCGCGCGCCAGGACATGGGGCCGCAGAGGCCGGACCCCGGTGGTGCGGGTGCGGGGCCGGGGCTCGGGGCGGGTGTCGATGGCAGGCATGACCTGCTACAAGCCGGGTGAGCGGTCCCGGATGTTTTACGCGATCATCGAGTACAACGGCCGCAAGGACCAGCCGAAGGGCTTCGGCTGGCGCGACTTCCGCGACCTGCTCATCCGGGCCCGCATCCAGCTCGGCGGCCCGATCGTCCTGGTCTGGGACAACGTACGCATCCACCTGACGGTCCCACTGAGGGATTTCATCGCCGCGAACGCCGACTGGCTCACCGTCTTCCAGCTGCCCTCCTACGCACCGGACTTGAACCCGCAGGAGGGCATCTGGTCGATGGTCAAGCGCGACATCGGCAACCTTGCCGCAGCCGACCTGAGCCAGATCACCAGGGCCGTGAAACGCAGACTCAAGCAGATCCAGTACCGCCCCGACGTGGTCGACGGCTGCCTCGCCGGTACCGGCCTGCTCATTGACCGCTGACCGACATCGCGCATTCACGTGAACCCGACCATCGTCGCCCCGGCCCGCCCCCTTCACACAAACTTACAAACGTGTATGTTTGTTTCTATGGGGAGAGAGATCAGCGAGAAGATGAGCTTTCGCCTCGTGGCGGCTGCGGGCTGGCTCGCCATCGGCATGGGCGTCGTGCACGTCGTCGTCGCACCGCTGGAGGAGGGCGACCTCTGGGCGAAGGTCGTCGACGAGGGCGTGTGGAACACCTTCACCATCGACGTGCCCGCCACGCCTGGCCAGTTCGAGCGCGCGGCCGGATTCTGGGCCACATTCGGCAGTTGGGCCGTCCCAGTGCTCGCCTTCGGTTGCTACGTCCTGTGGTCAGCGCGCCAGCACCGTCGTGTGCCGGGGTGGTTGGGGTGGATCTTCCTCGCCTGGGGGCTGCCCCTCGCGATCGTGTGCCCGACCTCGCCGGGCTGGGCATTCCCGATCATCGGCGGACTCATCGTGCTCGGGGACACGCGCCGAAGCCGCTTCGTCTCCGGGCCGCCACCCGAGACCGCGGCTGGGACAGATCAGCCGGACGCGTCCCGTCAGGGAATCCGCTGAACAGCCGGCGGAGCCGAAAGAAGAGACGTACAGACTTGTCTGCATGCGAGAAGCGATGACGGGAGCAACACCCCGGCTGACACAGGCCGAGCGGCGTGCGAGGACCAGGCAAGCAGTGCTGGAAGCCGCGGCCCGAAGGCTGTCCACCCACGGCTATGCCCACCTGACGCTGGATTGGGTGGCCGGCGAGGCGGGGTACTCCCGCGGTGCCGTGTATCACCAGTTCGCCGGCAAGGAGGAGTTGGCGCTGGCGGTTGTGACGTGGGTCGAGGAGACCTGGACCGCGGAGGTGGGCAGCCCCGCCGCCGAGGCCGACCCTGTCGATGCGCTGCTGACGCTGGCCCGGAAGCATGCCGTCTTCTGCCGCCGGGACGTGGCGCGAGTCCTGTTGACCTTGAGGATCGAGTTCGCCGGGCAGGACCATCCGGTGGGCCGGGCAATCGCCGGGATCGTCGACCGGCTCGACGCCGACTGTGCTGACCTGATCGCTGCGGGCAGGACGAGTGGGGTGATCCCTCCCGGGCCGCCGCCCCGGGAGACCGCGGCGGCCTACACCTCGGTCGTCGAGGCGGTCGGGATCGAGCTGGCCGGAAGGGCTCCCTACGACATCGAGCTCATGGACCGGGCAGTGCGCGGAGTGCTCGGCCTGCCCCCGACAGGGCGCTGACCGGGACGGCCACGACGCCACCGCGCGCCATCACATGTGGGCCTTGAGGCCGCCCTGCCCTGTGAGCCGGCGGTTCCCCGTCACGTCCGGACAAGGAGAATGCTCATGAGGTTCACCAAGCCCGCTGGATGGGTGGCGGCAGCCGGCCTCGCCGCCGCCGCGGCCCTGCACGTGGTCTGGGTCTGTTCACCGTGGCCGTTCGACGACCGCGCCGAATTCACCCGCACGATCGGTGGCGTGTCCGAAGCCGAGGCCCCCAGTGCCGCCGCCACGGCCACCGTGGCGGCGGCACTCGGTTCGGCGGCCTATCTCGTCGCCGCTCAGGCGGGCCTGGCCCCGCGCCTGCTGCCTGCCCGGCTCGGACGCCTGGGCGCTGCCACCGTCGCGGGCGTACTGCTGCTCCGCGGCGGCGCGGGTCTGGTCTCCTCCGGACTCGCCGACGAGCCCACCACCTTCACACGGTGGGACCTGGCCCTGTACTCGCCCCTCTGCCTGGCCCTCGGCACCCTCGCCGCCTACGTCGCGAAGAACGAGTAGGTCACGCCGTGACCGGTACCGCGAGGACAACGTCGATGACTGCCTTGCCGCCACCGGCCTGCTCGACTTTCCGACATCACGGATTCAAGTTCAGTAGCGGCGAAGTAACACCCCTGCCATCAAAGGCATTGGCCCCCACCTTGCGATCAGGGTGGGGCCGGTCTCATGCGAGCTGCAGACGCGTCATGCCGGGGCGATGAGGACGCAGGGAAGGTCACCGGCCTTCACGGCGTCCTGGTCGATGGCCACGCCCGTGTAGGCGCCCACGGCGGCGAACACCAGCTCGGGCAGGCGCTCGCCATGCTCCTCGAAGTACGCGACGACTTCGGCCTCACTGGCCTCAGGCATCGACGGGAACACCGCGCCCGCGGCGCGGAGGGCGGCATCGAGGGCCGAGCCCTGCCCGGTGTCGGTGCCGAAGTCAGCCCGGTAGGCGCAGGCATCGGGCGCATGGATGATCAGCGCCGGGGGGCTGAAACGGTTGGCGGTCAGGCAGACGATCTCTTCGCCCCCGCAGGGAAGCATCGACTCCACCTTCCCTTGGTAACCGGTCGCCCAGGTTGCCATGCCCCAGTCGTCCAGCACGTACGTCCACTCACCGCACGTGCCGTACATGGCGCGGTTGAGATGGGGTGAGGGCTGGCCCGGCTGCCCCGCCGGCGCACGCAGCTCACTGCACGGGGTGCGCGCTGCTAGCTCGTCGAGGTCGGCGCCCAGGTTGATGAGGAACTCGTCCGTCTCCACGCCTCGGGCCAGGGTCAGCGAGATGCCGCCGAGCATGCCGGGCACGGTCGATGAAGGGGTGTGGTGGTGTGCGCCTATCCACGCGATGCCGTCACTCATGCCGGGCAGACTATCGACCAGTATCGAGCTGCAAGGGCCAAAACTGGCCCCCTTGTCCAGCTTGGTCGGCCCGACCATGACCCCTTGTCCCGGTCTGCGCGCCACCGACCTTCGCCACGTTCCCCTTGCCCACACCAGCTACCCGGGCGCCGTCAGACCGCGGTCAAGGGGGTCTTGTGCATGCTGCTCCCTCGATCACCGCCCACCTAAGGGCGGTTCGAAGCGAAGGAGCCACGACGATGAGCACACACCAACCACCAGCGGGCGCCAGGCGAGCCAGCCCCGACCATGGGCTCGACCAGCACTGGGCAAGCCGTCCCGGCCTCCTGAGGTGCGGACTTGGGAGACCACGGGCGTCGAGGCCGAAAATCTCGGGCCCTGCATCCGCTTTCGTGCGACGATCTACAGGCCCTCTCGGGCTCCACCCTGCCGCAGTAACGATTCCCCGGAGAGTTCATGCGCCGCGCCCACCTCCTCTCCGCTGCTGTCCTCCTGCTGAGCACCGCCTGTTCCGGCGGTGCGGCGGAGGAAAGTGCGGAGAAGACTATGGATCACGGGGCAGCCGTGCGTGTAGCGATCGAGAGGACGAGCGCGGACAGCGCCCGCGTGGACGAGAAGATCGAGCTGAAGTCCGCCGACAGCCCCAGGACGTACGTGTTCGCGATCGCCGGCGCGTTCGACCTGGCAGGTGACAGGGGCCGGCTTACGGTGGAGTTCGAGGACAGTGGCATGGACCCCGTCGAGGAGGTCTTTGTCGGCGACACTGTATATGTGCGGGGCTCGCGGGATGTGGGCGAGGACAGGTGGGCCTCGGCCGTCCGCAGCGAGGCACTCACCCGCTATTTCCTGCGGGCGCCGCTGAATGACCCGGAGCACGTGCTGCGCCAGGTGAAGGCGATGCGGCAGGTGTCGAACGAGGGCAAGGAACAGGTGAACGGCGCCCCTGCGGTGCACTACCGGGGCACGATCGACCACGCCACCGCGACGCTCCGGATGACGGCGGAGACGAAGCGAGGGCTGAACGACCTGCGCGAAAAGCTGGGCGACGACATGCCCGTCTACGCGGACGTGTGGGTCGATGGGAAGGGGCGCGCCGTTCAGGTCCGGCTGTCCTGCTTCGGCGCTGTGAAGGCCATGACGACGATGACGCTGTCGAACTTCGGGACGCCGGTGAGGGCCAAGGCGCCGTCGGCCGAGCAGATCGTCCCTGTGACGGCGGGTGAGGATGTCCTGCTGGCTTGAGCAGGGGGCGAACCTGGCACGGGCTCCTGGGAGGACGTGAGACCAGGGGGCGGCGGCGGGGACGAAACCGGCGAGGGGCCAGGTCTTCCTGCGGCAGGTGCGGAGCAGGGCGTGGATGCGGACGAAGGTCCGCAGCACCTCGTGGAGCCCTGAGGCTCGGCAGCGGCCGGGTCCCTCGTCCAGGAGCGCGGGATGTACAGCTGTCGGTCCACCTCCGTGTGTCCGCGGGCGTTGGCGTAGACGAGGTAGACGGCAACCTGGGAGGGCGGCGCCGACTCCGCCAGCCGCTGCGATCGGGACCGTCAGCGAAGGGTGTGCAATGCACACGCCCGCCCGCCGCCTGCACTCGGCAGCGGCCGGGCACAGGCCTGCCGCACGCCGCCTTCGTCAGGCCAAGTTTCTACAGCGTCCGGCATCCGGCCGGGAGGCGGCGGGAATGCCTACCGCCGTCGGTTCCGGGGCATCAGGCCCGCGCGGCGGGCCAGTTCGTCCTCCGGTCCGGTGCCACGGCGCTTGCCCGGCGTCGAGCGGACCACGTAGCGGAAGGGCAGCCCGCCAGGTTCGGCGATCATGCCGCCGAACCTGGTGTCGCCGGCGAACCACACACGGTCCGCCGGGCGGGGCCCCCGCGGACGGGGGCCGTCCCAGCCGTCCGCGGGGACGGGGAACGAGCAGTGGCTCTGGCCGTCCGGCTGGAGCAGCACCACCCGCCCGTCCGTCCCCCAGCGGCGGCCCTGGACCCGCTCGCCCTCGGCGGCGACCACCCGGACGTCCTCTGTGCGCACGGGCCAGACCTGCCAGCCGTAGGTGGACATCACCAGCCGCTCCCGGCGTCGCGCCCGGCGCCACAGCAGCGTCAGGCCGACCGTGACCGCGATGCCGGGGATCACGCAGGCGGCGGTGACCAAGCCCGGGGCGGAGCCGGGGCCCGCCACAGTGAGGACGGCCGCCAACAGCAGCACTTCGGCGGTCAGCGCGAGGATGCCCCACCGCAGGCCGCGTTCACGCCGCCGTAGGACGTCCTCGACGCCCGGGGTGTCCACCGCCACTCCGGGCAGCACCTCATAGCCGTACTCCGCAGCGTTCATCACGTTCCCCTTCCGCAATGGCCGTGGTGCGGCGGCTTGCGGGCCTCCGTCGGGGCCAGAGCCTACCGGCCGCGGCCGGCCGCCAACGGAGGCGTTCGTCAACCGTGTCATGACCAGATACTGCTGCTGCTAGGACTTGTCCGGTCGATCATGTGACTACTTCGTCCACAGGCCGTTGATGTGGACATGGGGCGGGGAGATCTGACGGATGCCGAATGGGAACGGCTGCGGCCGTACCTGCCGGTGAGCAACGGCTGTTGCGGCCGGTGGCGGGATCACCGTCAGGTGATCGACGGGATTCTGCACCGGGTGCGGACCGGCGTTCAGTGGCGGGACTGCCCGAGCGGTTCGGCCCGTGGAAGACTGTTTACGAACGCCACCGGCTGTGGTCGGCCGACGGCACCTGGGAACGTCTGCTTCAGCAGGTCCAGGCCGCAGCCGACGCGGCAGGTGAAATCGCCTGGGACATCTCTGTGGACTCCACCATCGTCTGCGCGCATCAACACGCGGCCGGGGCCCGCACCGATCCGCCCCCTGCGCCCGCCACAAAGGGGGCCGACGAGGTGGAACACCAGGACGAGACTCCGTGGCAGAGCCTCGTCGGCCGCCTGGTGGAGGTAGTGCTGGAAGTGAGGGCTTGGGTCGTTCGCGGGGCGGGTTCACCAGCAAGGTCCATCTGAGCGCGGACGGCCGCTGCCGACCGCTCTCTCTGGTCATCACTCCAGGTCAAAGGACAGACCGCACCCAGTCAGTCCCGAGTTGTCGCCACTCGATACGACAAGCGCGGTTACGTCTACCTTGGCACCGCGACAGCGGCAGCCGTGGCAATCTGGCTCCGGACCTGAAGATCCGGGACCCAGCTCAAAGACCGCCCTCGGCCGTCCGCTGGTGCCCACACGGCACTCGGCCTCCGTTCTTGTCGAAGACCTCGGCATCGTTGCCAGAGTTCACCCACACCGTGATGCCCTGACCATGCACGACCACATTGAACGGCGACTCCTCCGCCTCCGTCTCAGTCACCACCGTGAACTCCTCGCCCGGACGCATCCAGTGATCGGTTCCCCATGGCTCGACCCACAGGCAGAGCATGGTGCTGGTCTCGTTGCTCACGCTCGTCTTCGACACGCTCGCACCCTAACCAGCAACATGATCGGCCGGACACGTCCTAAGCGAGGACGATCGCGAGTCCGAAGAGGAACACGGCTGCCGCGAGTTGGTAGTTCAGTGCGGCCCTGCCGTTCATCAGCGCAACCCACTTTGGCATCAGGTCTCGGTCCGAATCCCACAGTCCACGGCGGGACCAGGTATTGAGAGCCAATACCAGGTTGCACACCCCGACGAGAACAAGGCCGACGACCACGTTATCGCTGGACAAGTTCGCTTTACCCCCCTTTGGCGAACAGCATGTCGAGCAAGTATGCCCTGCGCAGGACGCAAGCCGCAGCGGCCGTCCACTCTCCGCGTCTCGCCCCAGGGCGCGTCCATTGGACGTACTACGAACGCGACATCCACCGCACCGCCCAGGAGCTCGCGGACTTCCGCCTGAATCCTGGCGACGTAAAGGGAGGTGCATCTGCCCATCTACCGCGATCACAACGAGCATGACCCGGAAAACTGGAGCCGGGCCGACTGGCGGCAGGACGGCCGCACGATTGCGGGCCCCGACTCTCCCCCCAGGAGGAGGTGCGGGCAAGGGCTGGCAGCACGGCGCGCGGGGGCATCCGGCCCCGGCCCGCACCACTGACCGATGGCCTTCGCCGCCGCCGACGCTGGCCGTAGGCGTTGCGCGACGCCGTGTAGACGGCGGGGACGCAGCGCTGGTCACAGCGCCACTACCAGCGGGTCACCCGAGCGGTTCACGACCGGCCTCCACACCCCGTCCGCCGACGGACCGGAAACGACGAAGACGTCCCCCCCAGAATCGTCGCCATAGGCCCCCCGACCTGGCAGAGTGCTCGCCACTCTCAAGCTTGCTCTGCCGACCGTGAGACCCCACGTCCACGCCAACGCCGCTCCGGCGCTCGGCCGGCCCGCATCCGCAGGTACTGGACCTGGACTTGTCCGAGGTCGCATGCGACGCGGATGACCCAGATCATCCCGGGTCAGATCCAGAAAGATCCGCGGTCACGCGTACTTGATCACCGTGTTCGAAGCCTAGTTGTTGCGGGTCAGGACGTTGGTGACGGCGCATAGTGGTGGGCAAGGTCGGTGGCGAGGGCGCGGAGGTGAACCCTGGCTTCGGTGGGGCCGTGCACAGTGATGGCGCTGCCGAACGGCAGTAGTGCTCGCACGTCCTCCAGATGCAGGAAGCGGATCGTCACCTTGTGGCCGGTGGCGGATGCCTCATGGTCGTCCCAGACGAGTCGTTGGCCAAAGATCCGTCGCGCTCGCTCGATCTGGGTTTGGTCGATGGTGGCGCTGACCTCTATCGCATGGTTGTGTTCCCACTGATCAATGAGCGCTGCAGCGACGGCAGCCAGGGTTTGGTTCTCGCGGATCCGTCGTGGCTGGTCGACTTCTTTCCACGTCGTGATCCGTTCGAGCCGGTAAATCTGTGGCACTTGGGCACAGTCGGCGACGAGATACCAGATGCCGGCCTTGGCAAACAGCCCGTAGGGATCCACGAGCTGGTCGCGTGGGCATGACTCGCGTGGGCTGTCGTACTCGATCCGTAGCTGGCGACCTCGCCGCACCGAGCCGATCAGCGAAGCCGGAGTCGTGCCGGAAGCTCGTGTCTGGAGCCAGGGGCGGCTGTCCACGTGCACTACGTCGGTGAGCGGCAGGAGCTCATGAACTCGACGTGACTGTGTAGCGACGATCTTGGAGAGCGCGCGCCGGCTTTCGACCGATGCGTTGAGCTCCGCACGTTGCTTCTCATCCAGCCCGGTGAGCGAGAGATGATCACGCTCGCCAGGCGTGAGTCGCGTGAGATCGAGCCCGGACCCGGGCAGCATGGTCACGCCTCCGAGGCGGCCCCGGTGTGCGGTCACGGGCAGACCGGCGTCGCGGAGCCAGTTCAGGTCCCGGGTGATGGTTCGAAGGGAAACCCCGAGCGCCGAGGCAAGTTCCTGTGTGGTCACTCCATCCCTCGATTCGAGGAGCAGCATCAGGGTGAAGAAGCGATCTGGGGTCACACCCCAAGTTTTTCAGGAATTACGACACGATGCGGCGCATATTCCGATCAGGCTGGCGGATGCGTACCTACGACCTGTGAGAAGGAACAAACATGACCACATCCGTCGTGTCCATCGTCTATGTGAACGACGCGCCCGCCGCAGCTCGTTTCTACGGCGACCTCCTCGGCATGAGCCCTTCGTTCGAGACTCCGGGATACATCACCTTCGACCTCGGGCCAGGCGCTGACCTCGCTCTGTGGTCTGACCAGTTCGAGGATCTGTCACCGGACGTCCCGCGTACCAGTGAGGTTTGCCTGGCCATCGACGGTGGGCCCGACGAGGTCAACGCGATCTTCAAGCAGTGGCAGTCCATGGGCGTCACGATCCTGCAGGAGCCACATGATGCGGGGTTCGGGCTGACCTTCCTCGCAGCCGATCCTGACGGGAACCGTATCCGCGTCGCACCGCAGGACTGAAAGGCCGCAATGCGGCAGGCGCCCACGCTAGGTGTCGCGCCTGCCGTCGTCTGACTTCGAGAGGACGACGAGTGCTCCACGCGAATGCGCCCCTGAGCGTCGAGGGTCGTAGGCGGCTCGTGAAGCGGTGCCAGACACGTCCCATCGCCCACGTCGCCGCCGAAATGGGCATCTCCCGTGCATGCTGCCAGCAAGTGGGTAAATCGCTGGCGATTACACGGTGATGCGGGACTGCAAGACCGCCGTCGAGCCCGCACCGGAGTCCGAACGCGACACCAGCATGGGTGATCGAGCAGATCGAGTCCTGGCGCCGCGAGCACAAGTGGTCCGCGCAACGGATCACCGACGAACTTGTGAGCATCGGTTTTGTGATCGACCGGCGGACTGTTAGCCGACACCTGACCCGGCTCGGCCTCGGCAAACGCCGCTTCATCGACCCAGGCCGAGAACAATCAAAAGCCGGGGAAGATCACCGCCCGCTGGCCCGGACACATGGTGCACCTGGATGTGAAGAAGGTCGGCCGGATCCCTGATGGCGGTGGGTGGCGGATCCACGGCCGGGACAGCGACCAGGCCAAGGTCGCTAGTCGGGCGAAGTCGGCCGGGGCGAAGCGCGGCTACGTCACCCGCACTCCGTCGTCGATGGTTTCTCACGGCTCGCCTACACAGAACCGCTGGGCGATGAGAAGGGGGCGACGGCTGCTGCCTTCCTCGCCCGGGCGAAGGTCTGGTTCACCGCCCACGGCATCAACCACATCCACCGGGTCGTCACCGACAATGGCGCTTGCTACCGCTCCGGCGACTTCGCCCGCATCGTCGGGCAAGGCACCCGGCATCAGAGAACCAAGCCATACACACCTCGGCACAACGGGAACGTGGAGCGCTACCAGCGCATCATGGCCGAGAAAGTCCTCTACGCCCGCGAGTTCACCGGCGAGGACGCCCGGTCAGGCGCGATCGCAGTGTCGAATATCCACTACAATTACCCATCGGCCGCATAGTGCTGCCGCCGGAAAGCCGCCAGCAGCACGCCTCCGCGAGAGCGTCACCAACGTCGAGCCCTCATACAGCTAGCGGCCGGTCCGGACGAACACCCACTTCCCCTCGGGAAGGATCCGCGGTCGCGGGTGTCCGGCTGGACCACGCGCACCCTGGCTGCCCCATTGCTCACGGGGACTCCGCCGGCTGCTCAGCTTGCCGCGCTGTTCCTGGCGGCTCACGCCTCTGCCCATCTGAACGGCACGGTTCCGGACGACCTGCCGCGAGCCTGTCGTGATCGCCTGCCCGGCCTGGTGACGAGCGGCTTCCTCGCCCATCTCGACGGCGACCGCTACCGGCTCGACTCCTCCATGCGGAACATGGTTGGACGGCTGCCTCACCGGGCCGACCCAGACGACTTTCGACCGCGCAAAGGTCCGTGGAAGGCCCCCCGGCCAGGCCGGACCACCAAGGCCGAGTGGGCACAGTGGAAGCAGGAGGCCCACCCGACAGTCCGGCAGAACGGGGAAGCGGTCGAGCGCTGCACCCTGTGCCGCCTACCCCGCGCTCAGGTGGCGGCCGCCTTCACTACCACCCGCTATACCGGCAAGGCCCCGCGCCACGTACGCGACGCGTACGACGCCTGGAAGGAGCGCAACCCCGGCCACGGCCTGCAAGCCGCCCAGGTCACCGCCGTGTTCCGGACCAGGCACGGGCACGGCCCCTCGTACGGTTAGCTGTGCTCCAGTCCCCGTTGGCCGCGGACGCTGCGGGGCATCATCGTCCAGCGGCTCCTGGCCGGCAGGTGGCTCGCCGAGATCCCATCCGTGCCGTGGACCCTGCGGCCGGGAGACACGGCCGCAGCTCATGGGATCCTCCAGCAGCCTCGCGCTGCGAGAGAGTGAGCCGCCCGAGCAGGGGACCGGTTCAGCGCGTCGAGACGAGGCGACTTCGTGGATCGCGCCCGCGGGCCCTGGTGCGCCGCACGGCCGTTCCCCGGATGGCGCCCGGGCGGTGACGCCGGGTTAGGCATGGGAGGGGAGCCGAGGATGGCCAATGCCCGTACGTACCCGCTGTGGCGGGAGCTTGCGATGAGCGAGGACCTCCCCAAGGAAGCTCTCAAACCGTGTCGAGACCCTGTGCGCCCGGGCGACGAGTCCATACGGCTTCGACCCCCAGGCCGACCGGTGGCGGGAGGAAGCCCTCAAGGCCGCACTGCCGACGCTGCTGACCCGGACCTCTGCCAAGCGGCTGCGACTGTGCCCACGGGCGGTTCACTCGGATGGGTCGGCGTTCGTTTGCAGTTGCCGCCAGCAGTGGTGGACGTGTTGCTCAGCCTCTCGCACGGCGCAGGAGGAGGCGTCCGAGCCCCCGGCCGCAGATGACGCAGTCTTGTCCGCGTGAGGTGCGGTGCGACGGCGCGCGACGTTTGCTACGCGCGCGACACGCGTTCGGTCGCCCTGGCGAAGGATGACGGCACGGGCGACCAAGATCGTGGCGATGACTGCGGCGGCGGTCAGCGCGGCAGCCGCATGCTGATCGGACATGACTGTGGGCGTCCTTCGTACGGGTACTTGCCGGGGGCGATGAGAGGGCCGGTATCCGTGCTTCGTACCGGCCCTTGCTCATCCTCATAGGTCAACCGGGCCAAGTGCCGGTCAGGCGGCGGGTGGCGGCGGCGCCGGCTCGGTCGACGGCGGCCTTGACCCCGGCGAAGATCGCGCCCTGCAGGGTGGCGGCGAGCAGCACCTCTGTCCAGGCGCGCTCCTCGTCGGTGGCGTCCGGTGCGTCCTCGTTGTGGCCGAGCATCTTTCACGCCTGCTTGAACAGTTCACCGGCGAGCATGCCGCTGACGGCTCCAAGGGCCAGACCGACCGGCTTGTAGGCGATCTTTGATGCCTTCGACCAGCTCACCCCTTCCGGCGGCGGCAGACCAGCCACACCACGGCGGCCGCACCGGCTGCCGCCAAGAGCAGGTTGCGGTTGTCCCGCGCCAGCTGTGCCCCCTGGGCGGTCTTCTGCCGCACAGGCTCGGGCACCTTCTCTTCCCACAGCTGACCGGCCTGGGCCGTCTTCGCCTTGGCCTGCCCGGCGGCGTGGGCGGCTTTGTCCTTGACCGGGTCGGGCAGCCTGTCCTGTGCCTGGTGGGCCAGGCCGGTTGCCTTCGCCTTCAGCTCCCCGGCCTTGGCTGAGGCCTGCTCCTTCAGCTCGTCGGCCTTCGCGGCGGCCTGTTCCTTGACCTCGGCGGCCTTCTCCTGGGCGCGGGCCTTGACGTCGGTCTTGGCCGCCAGCGCCTCGACCGTCTGCCCGAGCTCTTCTCGGGTCTGCTCGACCTGCTCGCGCAGCTCGTTGGGGCTGGAGGCGGTGGGCTCGTCGTGAGGCGGCTGGGTCATCGCTGTGCACTCTCCTTGATCTCGGCCACGTCGGCCTTCACGCTTTCGACCGTCTGCTCGGGCGTGGGCGGCGCGGCCTGGTCGACCTGCTTCTTTCCACTCATGGCCATCACTGCGGCGATCACACCCAGCACCGCGGTGACGATCAAGGCGGCGGCCCATACCGGCAGCGGCACCGCCAGCGCGGCAATCGCGGTGGCGACCAGCGCCTGCAGCATCAGGAAGCCAACTACCCCGGCTCCGCCGAACAGTCCGCCGCCTTTGCCGTAGCGCTTGCCCTTCTCCTTCATCTCCGCCTGCGCCAGCCTCAGCTCGCCGCGCACCAGCTCCGTCAGCTGCTGCGACGCCCGCTGCACCAGTTCGCTCATCGGCTCGTCGGTGCTGTGAGTACTCCTGCGGTCGGCGCCGGCAGGAGGTGGCTGCATGGTCGACACGACGATCACCTCCCGTCCGTCTTCGGTCCATTACGACGGGCCGCGTTGCAGCCCCGTCTCCTTGGTGAGGGTGCGAGTACCCCGAACAGACAAGATCAGGACAGGCTCGGTGCGGTGGTTGAGCCGAGGCTCGCGGGTCACCCGCACGGTGCGGTCTTGGTGCGTCGCGGCGGCGACCTGGCCGGCTTGTGGGCGTGTGCCCGGTAGTGGGCTGCCGGGTACGCAGCGCCGGCCCGCTCGTGCAGGTTCCGAGCGGGCCGGCGCGTGTAGGCGACGCAGGCTCGGCTACTGTTCCCCAGTCGTCGTGCCTTCGGTGTCGATCTGTTCTCCGCGGAGCTGGCCGCACCGTCTGGACCACATGGGTGTGGCGGAGCTGCCCACGGTCTGCCCCGGGGCCAGTCCCGCTGCCGGTCCTTTCCGTGCACGCCCAGCCGCGCCGATCTGTCGGTGGCCAGTGGGTTGCTGGGTGTCAGCTGCCGGCGGGCGTCACGCCGAACATCAGGGTGTGGCGTGGGACGTCGTACTGGACCGTCTGATTGTGCTCCAGCAGATCCTTCAGCACGTCGGCGTCGTCGGCGTCGACCGTGAGGACTTCTTCCCCGGCGCCTTCGTCCAGGACCAGCTGCAGGGTGAAGGTGCCGCGCTGGCCGGGTTCTCCAGCCACCCAGCTGAACTGGTAGTGGTTGACTTGGCGCACTTTGATGGCGGCTTCTGTCAGGGGCTGCTCGACCTGGGTCATAACGGCCGACTCCTTTTCTGTTCCGGTGTTGATTGCCCGGGCAGCGTCTCGAAGTCCCGGGGCTGGTGTCCGGCAGCTGTTGACCTGCCGGACCCCCCTTTTTCAAGTCCGCCGAGCGGCAGCGGGCAGGCGACGCGGGCTCGGTTACCTGTCGCGCCGGTCTTCATCGACGCCTTCTGTGTCGATCTGTTCCTTGCTGACCTGACCGCGCACCGTCTCCTCGTCCGTCTGCTCCTCCGTCGTCATGCGCACCCGCTCCACCGGCACCGTCTCGGTCTCCGTCACGGGGCGTTCCTCATGGAGGGTGACCTCGTGCTCGTCCTCGCTGATGTCGGGCCCGGACAGGGCGGCATCGCGGTCTTCGTCCGTGATCGGCCCGCGTTCGACGCGGACCTCCTCCCGGCGCACCGGCACGGTCTGCTGCACCTCTTCGGTGACGGCGACTTCGGAGTGGTGGCCGCTTGCGTCGACGTCGACGTCAGGTGCGTCCTTGACCTTGTCCTTGGGGTAGGGGATCTCCAGGTGGTCCTCCACTCTGGAGGCGTCGTGGATCGCCACGAAGGACTCGCTGGTGCCGAACAGGCCGGTCTAGACGCTGACCCACTCGGGCTGGCCCGTGGCGTCGTCGAGGAAGACGTGCTTGGCATCGCCGATCTTGTTGCCGTCCGTGTCGTAGACCGGGTGGTCGAGCACAGTCGGGATCTGCTCGTGGTGATCACAGTCTGCTCACCCCCTCTCTCGTGTGCGGCTCACTCCCTGCCCGGCTCACCATCCCAAAGGGTGTGAAACAGGAACAAGCATGTTGAATCGCGACGCGACAAGCGCGTCCCGGAGGCTGCTCTCACTCCCCGGGCCGGATCAGACGGTGTCCATCCACCGAGCTTGTACACGCGTTTGATCTCAGGTGACGTGGGCTACTCGCACCTGCAAGCCTGCGTCGCAGCGAGGGACAGCGCCGACGGGACCGCGCAGAGACAGACAGCGAGGGGTTGGTCCCGATGACCGTCGCGACACAGCAGGGCGGCGGGGGCGGTTCCAGCGGCCTGTACGACGTTCTGGAACTCATTCTCGACCGCGGGCTGGTGATCGACGCGTACGTGCGGGTCTCCCTTATCGGTATCGAGCTACTCACGATCGACGTACGGATCGTGGTGGCCAGCGTCGACACCTACCTTCGCTTCGCCGAGGCGTGCAACCGCCTCGACCTGGAAGCGGGGCCGCGCAAGCCGGCCGGGCTTACCGAGCTCACGGGGCAAGCGACTGAGTCCGGCACCCGCGGCAAGACCAAGGGAGCGCTGTCCGGCCCCGCTGAGACCGTCTCGGATGCCTTCCAGCAGGCACGTGACGAGGGCCGGGAACGTCAGGCCGAGTCTCCCGCCGCGGCGGGAGAGGGGGAATGAGAGATGAGCACGTACGTCTACGGGATCGTCCGCGCCTCACACCCCTCCCTCCGCGAGGATTTGGACGGCATAGGCGACCCTCCGCGGCCGGTACGCGTGCTGCGCCAGGGCGAGCTGGCCGCGATCGTCAGCGACGCCCCCGATCCGCTGAGGCCCAAGCGCCGTTATCTGCTTGCCCACCAGGCGGTGCTGGACGAAGCCGGAACGGGCGGCGTGGTACTGCCGATGCGGTTCGGCAGCGCCGCTCCGGACGACGACACGGTGACGGCGGTGCTCGCCGGAGCGTGCAGAGCACTTCCTCGAGCGACTGCGGGCCCTGGACGGCACAGCGGAGTACAACATCAAGGCCACCCACAATGAAGAGGCCGTGCTCCGTGTGATCATGGCGGACCATGACGACATCCGGTCCCTGGCACAAGCCAACCGCGAGGCCGGTGGCGGCACGCAGGAGCAGAAGACTCGGCTCGGGGAGATGATCGCCGCCGCCGTCCAGGCCCGCGAGACAACCGACGCGCAGCTGCTCCGGCAGGCGCTGGAACCGATGGCCAAGGCAGTCAGCGCCGGGCCGCAGAGCACCGGCTGGCTGGCCAATCTCTCCGCCCTCGTGGACCGCAGGTCGGCGGGTCAGTTCCTGGCCGCGGTGGAGGACTTCCGCCAGGAGCATCCGCATCTCGAGCTGCGTGTCAACGGCCCTCTGCCGCCCTACAGCTTCGTCGACACCCCCGCGTCCCAGCAGGCCGAAGGCGGCGCCGCCGAAGCGTTCTGAGCCGCAGCAACCCAGCAGACGAACAGGTAAAGCAGCGGCGCAGCGCGGGCGGCTTCCGCCTACACAGCTGATCGTCTAAACAATCAACGGCCCCGGGGACGCCTCCAGGACTCGGGTTCGACGGCGGCTGGCGTCAGCACCTCGTCGAGCACGCCGCCACTGCGCATCGGCATAGAGATCGTCCAACGCACTGCCGCGGCAGGCTGAGCATGCGCACTGCTGCATGCCCCCGGCGCTTTTTGGGAGGGGTTCGGCGCTGGGACAGTCAACGCCAACCAGTCATGCGACGCTGCGTGCCTTGGCGACGGCAATGAGTGTGCGGCGCTGGCGGTGGCGCCTTTCGTAGTCCAGCACCTGCCGAGCTTCGGCGGGGGCGGCAGTCTGCAGCCGGGCGGTTATCTGGTCGGGGATCATGGCGTCGTACCCGGGCCACGGTTCGCTGCCGCGCAGCCGCTCGATGGCGTTCAGGATCTCCGGCCGGCCGGCGCGGGCCCGCTCGTACGCGTCGAGCGCGTACAGCTGCGCCTGCGAGAGCGTGGGCAGGCGCTGGACGATGTCGGGGACGCGGAAGTGCTGGTATCCGAGGATCGGCGGCTCCTCTTCCCTGGTGACCGCGTCGTCGTTCTCCTCGGGCATTCGGCGGAGCGCGCCTGTGGCTGTGCGCGTAGCCTGCCGGGCACCGCCCTCGGCGGCTTTTGGGACCCGTTCGACGGCAGGGCGCACGGTGCTTGTGGCGGCGTCCGGCGGGCCGCCGTCACCGGATTGCCTGCCGTGGCCGTGGCCGTGGCCGTGGCCGTTGCCGGCGACCGCCGCGGCCCGGGCCTGCTGAGCGAGGCGGTCCTCGAGCGTAGCGAGCAGTTCCTCGTCCTGGCGGCGCAGCGTGGCGAGCAGGTCGGCGGCGACCTGGTCATGCACCCGCTCGGCAATACCCTCCCCGGCCAGGCAGGCCGCCAGCGCCCGGGCGGTGATCGAGTACTCGTTCTCGGTGTGTCTCACCAACTGGCGCGGGCTCGGCACATTGCGACGACGCAGTATGGCGGTTGTGATCGCCGCACCGATCTCGAGCAACAGCCCGGCCATCCGGACGGTTGCCCGGGCGGTGAGGCGGACCCGGTCGGCGGTGTCCCGCAGCGGCCGGCCGGGGCGCAGTTCACGCATGTGACCGTCGATGCGGGCGACACAGTCGTACGTGTCGTCTATATGGCGCTCCAAAACCTCCCGTCGAGGGCCCGTGGCGTGGACGGCGATATCGGCCCGGAAACGGTCGATGATCGCAGTGTGAGCATCACGAGCGTCCTCAAGCGCCGGGACAAGCGCATCTGTCGTTACCGCTGTCATGGTGTGCCCTACCTTCTGGCATGGGTTCGAACTGGGCGGATCGGTAAATCCAGCAGGGTCCGGGTATGGGTGTGGCTGAGGCCGTTTCAGGCCCACGAAGGTTCGCCGCTCAACAGCCAGTACCAGCCAGGCGCCTGCTGCCTGAGGCGGCACCGCAGCTGGCTCGAGTACCCCCGCACCCCTGGCTGATTGCCGGATCGCCACACCCAGCAGCCGCGAGGCAACGCCACCGACCGGGCATTACCCGCAGGCCGCACGGTGTGCACGGGAGTGCCCCGGCAACGAACCGCTAGAGCCAGTGGCGCAGGATCAGGTGCGGGGCGCGGCGGGTGAGCCAGGCGCTGACCAGGCCGATGGCGGCGCCGACGGCGACGTCGCTGGGGTAGTGGGCTCCGCTTTGCACCGGAGGGAAAGGAGGAGGAATCGGGACGGTCCTCGGCCTCATCGTGCGGAAACCACTCCCTGGGGGGCCGAGGACGGTCGGGCAGCTGCTTGCACACGCCGTTGGCGACCAGCTGCGCCACGGCCACAGCGGCCAGGCCCGCAGCGGCGGCCTTGTGGCCACGCCAGCCGCCCAGCCAGGCCATCACCGCGGCCGCGACGCACCACAGCTTGGTTCCCTCCGCCGTCTCCTCCACCACCGACAGCGCACGGTGAAGGCCGGGTGAGGCACTGGCAGCGAGCCGCTTGGTCAGACTCCGGTCTGCCTCACGGATCCCTGCCGGCAAGCTCAAGCCTGCGGGTATCCCACAGAGCACCCGCCATGCCCGGTCCCAACGCCGACGCCGATGCGGCGCTGCGGCGGTCAGGTGTTTCCTCAAGACGGGCGGCTTACGGCAGCGCGGCAGCAGCTGACCGAGCTGGTGTGCGGGAGATGCGGGTGACGCAGGCCGAGATGAAGGAAAAGGCAAGCGACAAGGCAAGGGGCGGGCTGTTCGTCGGCGGCGTTGTGGGCACGCTCACCCTGCAGGCACTGCCGGTGTGGCACGCGGCCGTGCTCCGCCCTACTCGGTCTGGTGGGTGGCGCGCCGACGCTGGACAGCACCGCACCCTGCACCGTCGGCACGGCGGGGTGCTTGTCAGAAGCACGCTACTCGGTCAAGCGCATTGCCCCCCCCGAGCACGCACGGCGAACATGCACACGCGCACAGCGCGGGGCCCGACCTTTGGGCGGCGCGTTGCCTCAGGCGAGACGGCGTCGGTCCTCCTGCGACCACTTACGGGTGTCCCGGGGCGGGACGTACGGCTCCTGCGTCTCCGGCAGACCACCGGCGACCGCACGCTGGCGGGCCATCTCGGCGTCGAATTCCAGGCCGAGCAGGATCGCGATGTTGCTGATCCACAGCCACACCAGGAAGACGATCACTCCTGCCAGAGTGCCGTACGTCTTGTTGTATGAGGCGAAGTTGGCGACGTAGAACGCGAAGCCGGCGGAGGCGACCATCCACACCAGCAGGGCAAGGAAGCTGCCCGGTGTGACCCACTTGAAGCCGCGCCCCTTCACGTTGGGCGTCGCCCAGAACAGGATTGCGATCATGATCGTGACCAAGACCCCCAGGACGGGCCATTTCGCGATCGACCACGCTGTCAGCGCCGCGTTCCCCAGGCCCAGCGCGGTGCCCACCTGACGCGCCAGGGCGCCGGTGAACACAACGATCAGGGCACTGATCACCGCCAGGATCAGCAGCGCCACCGTCACACCCAGCCGGACCGGCAGCACCTTCCACACCGGGCGCCCCTCCGGCATGTCGTACACGGCGTTGGAGGTACGGATGAAGGCGGCGACATAGCCCGAGGCCGACCACACGGCGAGCGCCAGACCCACGACCGCCATGATGGAACCGACACCGCCGTTGCCCTGCAACTGCTTCACGGCATTGCTGATGATGGTGCGCGCCGAACCCGGCGCCAGCTTGTTGATGTTGTCCATCACCTGCTGCGTCGCCGACTGCCCCGAGATACCCAGCAGCGACACCAACACCAGCAACGCCGGGAACAGGGACAGCACCCCGTAGTAGGTCAGGGCCGCAGCCCGGTCTGCGAGCTCGTCGTCCTTGAATTCCTTCAGGGTTCCCTTCAGCACCGCCCACCAGGATCGCTTGGGAAGCTCGGTCGGCGCGTCCGGAGCCCGCTCCTCCACCTCCTCGTCCGGTCCAACGGCCGTGTCATGGCCGTCCGGCTCCGGCTCAGGTCCCTTGTTTCCGTCCGCATCTACTGTCCGTGCCATGACACTCGGGTATCCGTAGGACTCCGTTCTAGGCAGCACCGGGACCATCACCCGTCCAGCACAGCCCCCTGCGGCTGTCGACCGATGGAGCACCCGGACACTGGTCGGTCACAGGCATGACGACTCGAGCCACAGATACCCGACCACCTTCGGGCCGCTGGTCGACAAGGAAAGTCCGCGGCGCCTCTCGTCACTGCGACCGGCCCAACCCCGCCCCCCAACCTGCGACTGCCTGCCGAGTCACCGGCTCCGGTGACGGCGCTCCTGCAGCTTCTTCATCTGGGTCTCCAGGAGCCCGCCACGATGAGTCCCGGCCTTGTGCCGCCCCTTGCTCTTCTGCTCAGCCGGGTGCCTCTGCCGTAGTTTGCCGGCCATCTCCCTGGCCCGTTGCCTCATCCTCTCGGCGTCCATACCGCTCCTCCTCACATCACCCGTTCAGACCCTTTTCGTCAGATTTGCACACCGCCTGGTACGCCGCATCCTGCCGACCGAGTATGCCGCTCCCTCAGCAGCAGCGTCCCCACGACGAGGCCCGCGGAATGGATGTAGCCGCGGACCATTGCCCCACAGCGCCGCGTACGCCGTCCAAGTCGGCCTGGCCCAGGGATGATGCCCTGACACCAGTTGGCCGGTGAGGCGCTGCCAGACCGCGATCGTCCACGTGGTAGCGGGTCCACTGCGCGTGTTCCCCAGCGACCGCATCCACGCTCTCGTACGCTCCCTGCATGGATGACGCAGAACCAGTCGGTGACAGCGGCGAGCCCACTGCGCGATGTGGTTGTGGGCCGTTTTCCCTCCAGGACGTCCTGCGGGAGCTGCACAGCAATCTGCAGTCGCTCTCGGCGCACGGCACGCAGAGGCATCCCCTTACTCCGGGGCGCGGCCGAGCCCCGCGGCCGCGGGCCCGTCCATGGAGCGAGAGCCACTGAGGGGTTCACCCACAATCTGGGGGGTTCCGGCCTTGGCCGGGCTGGTTAGGGAAGGGGGCAGGTGAGCGGAAGGAGGCGTTCACTCAGCTGCCCGGTGAGCTGGGTGTCGGTGAGGGTGGCTTCGGTGAGCCAGTCCGCTGCGGTCAGCTGGTCGACCAAGTGCTGCAGTTCCCCCGAATCGACCGGTACCCAAGCGGCGAGAGCGTGCAAGGCGATGCCCTGGCCGCCGGGACCGAGGCGCCCCGCGGCGTCGGTCTGGGTGGCCAGCGTCAGGGCTAGCAGCCGGGCGCCGGCGGTGGCCTTGGTCTTGCGGAGCTTCTTGTCCGAGATGACCTTCTGGGCCCAGCCAGAGAGCTTGGGCCGCATCTTCTTGCCGAACGTGAACGGGCCCGCCTTGTCCTCGTGGGGCGCAAGGGAGGGGACGGTGGCCGGGGTGGGGTTCTCCGGCCGGGAGGCGAGCAGATCGCGAGCGGTGCCGGGCAGGGTGAGCCAGCCGCAGGCGGTCAGCTTTTCGACCAGGTCCTCCGGGTCGGTCAGTCCCAGCGCAGTGAGGTCCTGGCCGACGAGGTTGCCGGTACCGGTGTGCGCGGTTCGCAAGGTCAGCATCAGCACCAGCAGCCGTGCCTCCGGGCCGGGCAGCGGGCTGTGGTCGGCCACGTGCTCGATGACAGAACGCGCGTGGCCCCACTGAGTCGGCGCGGTCAGCAGGCGGGCCACAGCCGGATCGTTGCTGTCTGGCTGGGTGCTGTTCGCCGTCAGGCCGGTGCGTTGCTGGTGCTGGAAGCGGGCGGCGGTGGCGGCCTGCTCGGCGCGCCGGGCCTCCAGCCGCAGGCTCATGATGCCGCTGACGTCGGCCCAGGTGGTGAAGGCCCGTGCTTTGCGCTCCTGGAGGTCGGCGAGGAGCGCTAGGTCAGGTTCGGTGCGCTGCTGGTAGGCGCGGAAGAGGTCACCGAGTTCGATGAGTTCGTCCCGCAGGGCGACCGGCCGCAGACTCTGGGGGATGACGCGCTGGGCGATCTTCGCCTGTGGTGGGCGGCGCACGGGTGTGGAACGGGGAGCCGGCACCCCGTTCCCGGCCGCGACCTCGCGGTCGGAGAACTGCGGCGAGCTTGCGCCCTGGGCTGCGGCGGCCGGGGGCTCGGTGCTCTGGGGGCTGGGGGCTGGGGGCTTGGGAGGTGGCTGCGGTCTTCGCTCCGGGTGTGGCGGCCGCGCACCGCGAGCAGCACTCCATGGCCTGCCACCAGCGTCCTTCCCGGTCGGTGATCACGGCCAGGACGACCGGGCCGCCGCACCGCCAGGGTTCGGCACGTGCGTGCCGGCCGGTGTCGACCAGGTGTGTGTGGCAGCCGTCAGCCCTGCAGGCGCAGTACGCCCCGGGTCGGGGTGCCGGGGCGGCGCGCAGGTGGGCCTTGAGGTGGGCGACCGCGGCCGCGCGGCCGGCGACCGCGGTGGGCAGGCGCTGCTCGGTACAGGCGGGGCGGCTGCACGAGACGCGTACCGCCGCGCTGCCTCGGCCGGCGGCGTCCAGACGCACCGTCCACCGGCGCCCCGGCACCCGCTCGTCCAGTTCGCTCACCGCGGCCTGCGTCATCCTGCTTTCCTCCCGTTCGTGTTCCCAACCCCGCACGCCGGATGGTGTGCGGCGGCGGGCCCACCGTACGCGGCATGGGCTGGGCAGGCGGTGAACTCGCCCTGCTTGCCTGCGGAGCCTTGCAGCCGCAGACCCCGAGAATTTGCCCGGGGCGCTGCCCGGTCTATCCGTCGTGGAGTGCGCAGCCCGTGGAGGAGAAGCAGACGGGGTTCTCGACCATGTGCAAATGATGTTGGTAGACGCCGTCCCATTCCGCCGCGTCGTACGGGCGGATGACCACGGGCTGTTCGGCGGCCATGCCTCTGGGCGCGGTCGTGATGTAGGGGAAGCGATGGCGGGCGGCAACCGTCCTCGGATCCGTTTCGCGGCGGGAAGGCCACCGACGGGTTCACCCACAAGCGGGCGATGCCGTCCACGCATCCGTCCAGCGCCAGGAACTCGTGCTCGACCAGCCATGCGACCACCGCGCGCAGACGGGCGACGGGCACTCCCAGTGCGTCGGCCCACTGGGCGCACTCGAATGGGACCGGTCCGCTGCCCTTGAGCCGGCCGGACAGGATGTCCAGCACATCCCGGCCGGTCCCCTCGTTGCGCGGAGGCTTCCTCCCGTCGGCGGCCTGGGCCTGCATGCGGTGCAGGAAGCCGGCCGCCATTCCCGCGGGTGCCGTGATGACGCCGAAGTCGCACGTGCAGCTGCTCAGGCCCGGACACGACAGCCGCGGCCGTTGACGACCGGCCAGCAACGTCCTGCGGGGCGAGACCAGCCTGGAGGCCCTGCTGGAGCGGGGCCGCGAACCCTTTCCATGGAGTCGGCGGCCCTTCTGGAACGCGAGAGCGACGCGACCCCGTGGACCTGCGCCGGCAGCGTGGGCCCTGCGCCCTGCGCCACCCCCGAGGCGGCGGACGTCGACGTACCGTTCGGCGATCACATGGCCCTCGCGCTGACCGGACGGGTTCCGCCCGCCGAGGACCGCCGCGTCCTCGCGGCCTTCGCCGCCCAGGCCGCCGTCGTACTGGACCGCCGACGCCTACGGCAGGAGGCCGACCAGGCCAAGGAATTCGCCGAGGGCAACCGCATCCGCACCGCGCTGCTCGCCGCCGTCAGCCACGACCTGCGCACCCCGATCCCCGGCATCAAGGCCGCGGTCACCTCCAGAAGAGGACCGACGAGATCATCTCGATGGCCCTCGGCGGCGCCCCTGAGGGCAGTGTCGAGTCGACCTGACCATTCGGCACATGGCGCCATGGAAGCTGACCACGAGCAGGGGGCGGCCGAATTGCTCGGGAGCGGGACGAACTCGCCGATGCGTTTGCTGTGCGCTCGGGGGCGTCGTCACCCGTTGGGAGGAGTCCGAACTGCGTCGGTGTGCGCAGACTGGTCGGCTAGTGGGTGCGGTTCTCTGCATGCCGTATCCGCGTCCCTGGCACCCCGTCCCTCCTTGCTGTCCACCATCCTGCGAGATTCCCATGAAGGAGTGCCATGCTTCCGCTCGAGGTGACTACGAGAACGGGCGAACGAGCGGTGCTCAAGGAATCAGTCGCTCGGGGTCTGGCGGAGAATCTGCGAGGAGAACTGCTCCTCCCCGGCGATGACGCCTACGACCAGACCCGAAGGGTCTGGAACGGCATGATCGACCACCGGCCTGCGCTGATCGCCCGCTGCGCCGGGAGCACCGATGTGGCAGCGGCCGTGGCCTTCGCGCGTGAGTACGATCTGCTTGTTTCCGTGCGTGGCGGCGGGCACAACATCGCAGGCAAAGCAGTGTGCGCGGGCGGCCTGATGATCGATCTTTCATCAATGCGCCGCGTCGCGGTCGACGCTGACAACCGAACAGCCCGGGTAGAAGGTGGTGCCACGCTCGGCGAACTGGACAGTGCCACACAGGTGTCGGGCCTGGCCACGACCACGGGCGTCGTCACTCATACCGGTGTCGCCGGCCTCACGCTCGGCGGCGGCGTGGGTCGGCTCGCCCGGACCTACGGCCTCGCCTGCGACAACCTGCTGTCCGTCGATGTCATCACCATCGATGGTCATCCACGGACAGCCAGCGCCACGGAGAACCCCGATCTCTTCTGGGGCATGCGGGGGGCCGGCGCGAACTTCGGTGTCGCAACCTCCCTTGAGTTCACACTCCACCCGGTGGGTCCGCAGGTACTCGGAGGCGTCGTCGTCCATCCCTTGGCGCGGGCCCGGGAAGCCCTCGGTTTCTACTACGAGTACTCACGTTCAGCCCCGGACGAGCTGAGCGCTGACGCCTTTTTCCTGACCTCGCCCGACGGTGACCCGTCTTTCGCCATCTCCGTCTTCTACGCCGGATCGATGGAGCAAGGCGAGCGAGTGCTGGAACCTCTCCGACGTTTCGGCCCGCCCGTCGCCGACCAGGTGGGGCCGGTACCGTACACGCAGCTTCAAGCCGCCGGTGACCCTTTCTTCCCTATCGGCCTGCACTACTACTGGAAGTCCCACTTCCTCGAGGAGATCCCGGAAGACGCGATCGAGGCCACCGTGGAACACTTCGCCAGTGCTCCCTCGCCCAGGTCCCTTATCGTCTTCCAGCAGTACGGCGGCGCCACCAGCCGCATCCCACCTACGGAGACGGCCTTCCACCACCGTAATGCGCAATACGACAACTTCGCCGCGTCGGTATGGACGGATCCGCAGGAACGCGACGTGCACAAGGAATGGGCACGGCAGTGGTGGGACAAGATGAGCCGCTTCTCCGTCGGAGCCGAGTATGTGAACAACCTGGGAGAGGAAGGCGAGGACCGGGTACGGGCCGCCTACAGCGACAACTACGACCGCCTGGTGGCCCTCAAGAACGAGTACGACCCCGAGAATTTCTTCCGGCTCAACGCCAACATCCTCCCGGGTGGCTGAGCCGCGGTCCAAACTCCAGCCGTAATTGTAGATCTTGGTGGGCTGCCATCGACAAGCAGCCGAGAGCGAGAAAAGTGAGCGGAGTGAGGTTTTCTCAGAGGCTCAGTTCAACATCTCTACGGGATCAGGTGTGGACTCGCATTGCGCGGCTTCGTCGGTAGGGAGTCACACCGGGTCCGGCAGGTCCATGAGCGCGAGTCTGGCTGGGTCGACCACGGCGGTGATCTCGGTGATGTGGCCGTCGGCGACGGTGAAGGCGAGGAGGGAGAGCGGGGTGCCGTCCTTGCCCCAGGAGATGACGCCGGGGCGGCCGTTGATGGTGGCCGCATGTCCTCGTGCCGCGCTGCCGGCCACTCGCGCGCGGGTGGCGACTTCGGTGGCTCCGAGCGTGACGAACGTGCCGTTCGGGGTGTGGACGGTGAACTTCACTTCGGGGTGGAGGACCTGCAGCAGCTGCTCGAACTGACCGTCGCGGGCTGCGGCCAGGAAGGCTTGGACCACCTCGCGTTGTTGTCGTCCGGCGCTTGCCGGCTGCTGGGCGGCTTGTATTTTCCTGCGGGCGCGGCTGGCGAGCATTTTGGTCGCGTCGGCGGATTTGCCGAGAATGGTGCCGATCTCCGCGAAGGGCACGGCGAACACGTCGTGCAGCACGAACGCCAGTCGTTCGTCAGGGCGCAGCGAGTCGAGAACCGTGAGCAGCGCGAGGCCGACGGAGTCCCCGAGTGCCACAAGGTCTTCCGGAGCAGGAGCGTCGTCGAGCGTCACGGTGAATTCGGGTAGCTGGTCGTCGAAGGAGACTTCTGGGCGCGTCCGGCCCGACCGCAGGGCATCGAGGCTGATGCGGCCGACCACGGTGGTCAGCCAGCCGCCGAGGTTGTCGATGGTGTCGGTGTCCTGGCGGGACAGACGCAGCCACGCCTCTTGGACCACGTCTTCCGCGTCGACGTGTGATCCGAGCATGCGGTAGGCGACGGCTCGGAGCCGGTCACGGTGGGACTCGAAGGCATCGGCGATCGGGTCCGCGGGATGGGGGCCGGCCATGTTGTTACCTCCCTGGAAGCTGCTCCGTCATAGGGATGACGCGCACAGGCGCCGCAACGTAACCCGATGAAGGAGAGCACTCCCCCATGGAAAACCGGCTCAAGAGCAAGAATACGAACAACCCCGATGTGTGGAACGCGGTCCAGCACCTTCAGAAGGCGATCGCCGCCGGGGGTGTTGACCCGAAGCTGCTCGCGCTGGTCCACCTGCGCGCCAGCCAGATCAACAGCTGCTCGGCGTGCGTCTACGCCAGTGTCGCCGGGGGGAAGAAGGCCGGTGACACCGACGAGCGGCTGCACAACGTGGCGGCGTGGCGTGAGGCGCCGTTCTACACCGATGCGGAGCGCGCGGCACTGGCGCTGGCCGAGGCCGCCACCCGGTTGCAGGATGGTGCGCAGGGGGTTACCGACGAGATTTGGGAAGAGGTCAACGCCCATTTCACTGAGGAACAGATCGGCGCGATCAACCTGGAGATCGCGCTGACAAACTTCTTCAACCGGATCAACCGCACCATCAAGGAACCGGCCGGCAAGACCTGGGGCTGAGCCCAGCTGGCTCTTACCCCCGCTGAGGCTTCCCCGGCGAAATGATCTCCGGGTGGGCCACGAGGTCGGGCAGGCGTGAAGCCCCTGGTAGGACTGGTCTACCAAGATCATGTCTGCTCGAACCAGAGGCTTCACGTTGGTCACCTACGCTGCCGCGCTCGACGTCCCACGCCACATCGTGGAGTTCCTCGCCCGGCTGCTGGCCGCTCACAGGCGCGGGATCGGCACGCCGAAGGGATCTCGCGCCCTGGGCCCGTTCCGCCAGGCGGTACTGGTGCTGCGGTGGTTCCGAGAACGCGGTTGCGTGCACTGCCTGGCCCGGGACGCCGGGATCTCGCAGGCCACCGGCTACCGCTACCTCCATGAGGGCATCGACGTGCTGGCCGCCCAAGCTCCTGATCTGCACGAGGTGTTGGACCTCTGCCGCGCCGAGGGGATGACACACGTGGTGCTGGACGGCACGCTGATTGCTTGCGACCGCCTGGCCGGAGTTCGGGAGAACGGCAACGACCTGTGGTTCTCCCAGAAGCACAAGAACTTCGGCGGCAACATTCAGTTCCTGGCCGCGCCGGACGGTACCCCCTTGTGGGTCTCCGAAGTCGAGCCGGGTTCCACCCCGGACATCACCGCGGCCCGTATCCACGTGCTGCCCGCGCTGTACAAAGCCGCCGCCGAAGGGCTACCCACACTCGCAGACAAGGGCTACATCGGCGCTGGCATCGGTATTCACGTGCCCGTACGCCGCCCCAAAGGCCGCTCCGAGACCGCCCTGGACCGAGGGACCCGCGCCACGAATGCGCTGATCAGACACGTGCGGGCGCGCGGCGAGCGGACCGCGGCAGAACTGAAGGAACGCTGGCGAACCCTCAAACACGTCACACTCAGTCCCAGCAGAATCGGCGACATAGCCCGCGCCGCACTCGTCCTCAACGGGCACTGGAAATGATCTTCGCTGAGAAAACCTCAGTGAGGACTCACCCATTGACGGAGCTGTTTCAGCGTTGCCGCTCCAGAGTGAGGACGGTCGCGGCGATTGACGTCATTCGATTCGGGCTGCACCGGGATCTGCGGAAGATGCGCCAGGACTTCAGCCGTGCCACGCCGCGTTCGACTGGCGCCCTTGCTGCGGACAGCGCACGGTTGACGGTTTGCTGGGTCGGTGTGAGCTCGCGGCCAGGCGGGCGTCTGAGGGGCGTCGTCACCCATTGAGCGTTTTCAGCGTTGCCCTTCCAGGGGGTGAGGACGGCTTTGGTGATGACGCTCATGCGGTTGGGGCTGATACGGGATCTACGGAAGATCTGCCAGGACTTCAGCGGCGCCATGCCTCGTTCGACAGGTGCCCGGGCCGCGGACAGGGCCCGGTTCTCGGTCCGCTCGGTGAGGGTGAGCTCGCCGCGGGATGGGCTGGCGCTTGGCGGTGGTGACCCAGTCGCCCGCACCGATGTATGCCATGTCGGCGAGGATCGGAACGCCCTGGCGCGCGCAGAGCGGGCTGCTCAGCTTGGACGAGGTCGGCAAGTGGTACGGCCGCGTCAATGACGTTCAAGACGGGAGGGAAGTGATGCAGGCCATAGGAGACGGGGAGTACCGGAAGGCCTTCTCGAAGGGCATGGGAATCTTCGCGGGAGGTGCTACAAGTGCAACCTGCGGTACCGGCGTTGCCATCGCGGCCCCGCAGACGGCCGGAGCATCCGCGGCTGCAGCGACTACCTGCGTGGTCATAGGCGGAGCCGCTGGAGAGTGGGCTGAGGCAGAGACTTCGTGAACGCCAGTGCGGTGCGGAGCGCAGAGCCCGCCCCGCACCGTAGGTAGAGGGTGACTAGTGTGCTTGTCACGACGTTGGCTCAAGACGTGACTCCGGACGGATACGAGCCGCACGTGATCATCGCTTGCTTGATACTCCTTGGAGTGATCTTGTTCTTGGATCGTCCCCGGGCCAACAGAAGGAAGGGACGGTGAGCGGACCTTGGACCGCAGCCGCCCGCCCCCTGGGAATGATGGGGGACGAACTTTTCCTTGTCTCTCACTCTTATGGCGATTGTGGGAGCCTTGCTCTACGGAGGGGCGGCGTTCATCGTCATCGCCATCGCTGGAGCAGTAATGACTGCTTTCAACGTCTGGGCCATCACAAGGCGTAGGCGCAAGCAGGAGAGCTGACTGCCGTACGCCCCGACGCCCACGGACCAGATGTCCGTGGGCATCGGCGCGTACGCAGACGATCGCCCCCGCACGCGGACCGGCGGAACCGGACGCCTCCGGACGTCGGCCAGCCAAGGGGGCCTGTCGGTAGGTCGGCGAGGGCATCCGCCGCAGCGGCATCGACCGCTCCGAGGTGTTCGTCACGACCAAGCTGTGGCTGTCCGACTACGGCTACGAATCCCCCTGCGCGCCTTCGACACCAGCCTGGGCAAGCTCGGCCTGGACTACCTGGACCTGTACGTGCTGCACTGGCCGGTGCCCTCCACGTTCGAGGCCACGGCGGCCTCGTACCGGGCGGCCGAGAAGCTGCTGGCTGAGGGCCGGGTGCGGGCCATCGGCGTGTGCAATCACAACCCCGCCCACCTGCGCGCCCTGACAGAGCAGACCGAGGTGGTGCCGGCGGTGAACCAGGTCGAGCTGAACCCCTACTTCGTCCAGCCCGAGGTGCGCCAGGCGGATGCCGGGTACGGCATCGTCACGCAGTCGTGGTCGCCGCTGGGCGGGGTGAACGTCTACTGGGACGGCGGCCGTAACAAGGCCAAGAACCCGTTGGATTACCCGACCGTCGGCGAGATCGCCGCCCGCTACGGCAAGACGCCGGCCCAGGTCATCCTGCGCTGGCACCTCGAACACGGTCTGTCCACTATCCCGAAGTCGGTCAAGGCCCACCGCATCGCGGAGAACTTCGACATCTTCGACTTCACCCTCACGGACGGTGAGGTCGCCTCGATCGACGCGGTCGACACCGGAGTACGCGGCGGCCCCGACCCGGACGGCGCCCGGCACAGCTCCTACAGCGATAGCTGAAGCATCGCGTTCGAGCGCGGCCACGGCCGACGGAAGCGACCGCTGCCGCCTCCTGCCGCACCACAAACGAGGTCTGGCCGAACACGCAGACCGAGGCCACTGCCACACATGAACTCCACAGACATGTGCAATGACCCGAGAAGGAGACCCCCTGACCAAGCGGTTCAAGCTGGGCGCGGCTATAGCCGCGACGGCAGCCGTCCTCGGTTCCGCGCCGTACGCGTCCGCCGAGACCGGGCAGACGCACCCGCAGCCGGTCGTCACCCACGTGAAGATCGCGGCCCCATTCGACTTCGCCGTCGGCGAGGCACCCGAGAACATCACCGTCAAACGGGATCACTCGGTGACCGTCTCGATGCTCGGGGCCCCGGCGGGCTGCAGACGGCCGCCCAGAACCATTCCCGGGTGGTCCTGGACCCTTCGGGCGTCACGTTCGCGGACTCAACGTTCCTGAACCTGCTGCTGCACATCCACCCCATGACGAGCCTGCGTGTGGCCGCGCCTACGCCACAGCTCAAGCGGGTGCTTGGATCACCGGAGCCGACACTGTCCTGGACATCCGGGCCAGCGTCGCGGACGCCACCTCGGACTAAGGTCAGCGCTCTCACGACCGCTCTGGGCACCGGGCCGCCGACTGCGCGGCGTCGAAGGGCCGGAGTTTACCGACCGCTACACGCTGGCCGTGCGCAAGGCAGCTGCTCTGGCCGTGCTGTCGCGGTCGCGGCGTGGCGGGAGGCGCATGACCTCGATCAGGGCCAGAGCCTGGTCGATCTTCTCGCCCTCTTCTAGCCGAACGGGGCCGGGCGTCGCCTGGGTGGGGTCACGGATTTCGTCTGGCCACAGCAGCCCGCGCAGCGCGATCACGTCCCCTGGCATTGGCTTTCGGACGTGTACTCGATCTAGGCTGCGTCGGTTCATGCCGCTCGCGGCGGCCCATCGACGGAGAGGAAAGCCGATGACCCAGCAGGCCTCGGCCACCGACCCGGCTTCAGGGCGTCGCCCCGAGCTGGTCCCGGATCCGGATGTGGAGGCGGCCCGTATTGCGGCGGTCCGCCGCTACGACATCCTTGATACTCCGCCCGACGGCGCGTTCGACCGGGTGGCGGCGATGGCCGCCCGCCTCTTCGATGTCCCCGTGGCCACGGTCACGATCGTGGACACCGACCGCATCTGGTTCAAGGCCGCACACGGCCTGGAGGGCGTCAAGGAGATCGGCCGCGATCCGGGCCTGTGCGGCTCGGCGATTCTGCGCGACGACGCGCTGGTCATCCCCGACACCCTCCGTGACCCCGTGGCGGCGAACAATCCGCTGGTCGCCGGGGAGATGGGTGTGCGCTTCTACGCCGCCGCACCGATCATCACCCCCGACGGCCACCGGCTGGGCACGGTCAACGTCCTGGACACCAAACCGCGCTCCATCACCGAGGGCGACACCGCCACACTGGCCGACCTCGCCGCGATCGTCCTGGACGAGATGGAGCTGCGGCTGTCGGCGCTGCGCGCACTACGCAACGAGCAGCAGCGGCGGGAGGCGGAAAGCCGCCAGGCCGAGACGGAACGGGCGCGTGCCGAGGCGGAACGGGCGGCGCGGGAACAGGCGGAGAAGGACAAGACCGCCATCGCCGCGTTCGCTTCCACCCTCCAGCGCACCCTGCTGCCCCCGGCGCTTCCCGTGGTGTCCGGCCTTGAGCTGGCTTGCCACTACCGCACCGCCTCCGCCCACGACGTGGGCGGTGACTTCTACGACGTCTTCCCCGTCGACGGCAGCCGGTGGGCGTTCTTCCTCGGGGATGTGTGCGGCAAGGGCCCCGAGGCGGCGACTGTCACCGCCCTGGCCCGCCACACCCTGCGCGTCGCGGCCCAGATCGACCCGGACCCGGTCACCGTCCTGCGCACCCTCAACACCGCCCTGCTCGCCGACGTCACCGCCGGAAGCCGCTTTTGCACCGCTCTCTTCGGCCTGCTGGCACCCCGGGAGGACGGCGGCTTCACCGTCACCGTGGCCACCGGCGGCCACCCGCCGGCCTACCACCTGCGCCCCGACGACAGCGGCGCGGTATGGGTCAAGGCGGTCCGGCCCAAGGGCGGCATGCTCATCGGAGCCTTCCCCCAGGCACAATTCGCCCAGGCCACCTTCTTGCTTGCCCCCGGGGAGGGCCTGTTCCTCTACACCGACGGGCTGACCGAAGCCCACACCACCCAGGGCACGATGCTCGGCGAGGACGGCCTGACCGGCTTCCTCCACCAGCGCACCGGCCCCCTTACCGCCACCACCCTGGTCGAAGACGCCGTCACGTTGCTGGCCTCAATGCCCGACGGAACCGGCGACGACGTGGCCCTTCTGTCCCTGTCCGTGCCTGACCCCGAAACCGCACCCGCGGTCGCCGTTACCGCCCACACCACCGCCGCACCCGAACACTTCGGCCAGGAGTGATGACCGACGTGACCCACACACTTCACCTGACCGTCCAGCATCCCCGCCCCGGCATCGCCATCGCCACGATCGTCGGGGATATGGACGTGCACGCCGCGCCCACCCTGCGCTCCGGTGCCCTGGAGATCATTCAACAAGGACACCCGCGCTTGGCCCTCGACCTGGCACAGGTCGGCTTCTGCGACTCCGCCGGTCTCAGCGCGATCATCGGCATCTGGCACGCGGCTCAGGAAGCGGGCGGCTCACTCAGCCTCGCAGCCGTCCCCGACCGCCTGATGCGCATGCTCAGCATGACCGGCGTCGACTCACTCCTGCCGGTCCATGCCACAACCCCCGACGCGGTCGCCGCCTTGACCGACAGCCCACCCGCCTCCGCGAACAGGTAAGCAGCCTCCGGTCTGCCAGACCAGAGGCTTGTGCGGCGTTCCAAGGGCATGCACCAGAGACGCTGTCGCCTCGGCGCCGGGGCAGGCGTCACGGGCCCAAGGGAACAGGGCCAGAAGTCAGGCGGAATTGCCCTTTGCAGGGCAACCGGCAGGCAGTCTGGCTCTTCACACGGCAGCGGACGCAATTCGACGGCGGTTTCGGGAGGCGGGTCGGCGCTGTCTGACTGCCGGGGCACAGTGAGTTTCTTGTGACGGCCATGTGAGGCGGGGCGGGGCGGGTTGCATGGGGCAGACAGCGGGGGATGAGGGACAGAAGACCGGGGACAGTGATCCGCTGTCGGCGTCGGCCGCCTATGACGGCGACTCCTCCTGTATTGGTGCCGCGCGGCGCCTGGCCATCGGCTTCCTCACCGACGTGCAGGCCGTGCACGGGCTGCCGGTGTCCGAGCGGGCGCTGGGTATGACGCAGCTGGTGGTCAGCGAACTGGTCACCAACGCGGTGAAGTACGCGCCTCGGCCGCTCATGCTTGATCTGCAGATCGTCGGCCGTGCGGTACGGGTGTCGGTGTGGGACAGCGACCCGGTCCTGCCGGACGTCGCCGCCACCGACCCGCAGCGAGTGGGCCGGCACGGCCTGGAGATCACCCTCGCCGTCAGCCAGGGCTACGAAGTCCACCGTGAACCGGTCGGCAAACGCGTCACGGCTCTGGTCGCTCTGGCCGACGACCCCGGCGGCAACATCGCCGGCCGCACCGCGCCATAGGGGCCCGATAGGGAGGCCGAGGAGGGAGCTGGGGCCGATGGATGGCGGCGCAGGTTCCGCTGCTTCTCCGGGCCCCAGCTATGAGGCATGGGGCCCATGAAGGTGGCGATTGCACCCATTCGCCGGGTGGGATGCCTGGTGCCGGACATGTCTGCGGGGCCCGGGTGCGCCCGGGGCCCGCAGTGTGGCGCGTTGCCGCTTGATGGTTACCAGCGATACCAGCGGCCCTTGCGGCCGCTGGTATCCGCCGTTCGCACGACGAAGCCCAGCAGCCAGACCACCAGCACGATCACAGCGATCCACCACAGTGCCTTCAGCGCGAAACCCGCACCGAACAGGATCAGAGCCAGCAGCAGAACCAGAAGCAGGGGAACCATAGTTATCAACCTCCGACGCACCGGATGCCCGAGCAATCGAAGAACACACAACCAATTTCCCTGGTTTCTTCACCGCTGTTACGGACACTCGACGCACTTCCGTCACCGCACACATCGTCCGTGCGATCTCATAGGAGAGGCTCCGGCACCGCAATCACTGACAGGCCGCCGCCTCACGGACGGGGTGATGGTCCGCATCCGTTGACAATGCACGATCACCGGGCGGCCTCCCCCAGGCAGCGGTTCTCCACCGATGATCAGCGCCCGCGCCACCTGTACGACAGATCGTAGGGGCGGTGCTGGTCGAAGAAGTCGGCCTCGTCCCGTGTGAGGTCGAAGCGGGAGGAGATCGAGAGGCCGTAGTCGGTGAAGAAGAGCTGTCGGCCGTCGGTGAGGACGTTCTCGAAGTGGGCGTCGAAGTGCAGAAGCCCGCGGGCGTTCATGAACGAGATGCCGGCTTTCAGCTCGTCGTCGACCATCGCGCAGGCCTGCTCGGCCGCCTCGTCGCTGGCCCCCCGGGGGATGGTGGAGCGGTTCACGCCGAACCAGCAGGCCAGCACGTCATGAATGGCCCCGTGGCGGAGATGGACAAGAGTGGCCAGCAGTCGGTCGACGAACACCAGCCGGAGCTTCGCGCCAGCGCCCACGGCCCGCTCGCATGGCCGGGACGCAAGCGTCGCCTGGTGCCGTTCGTGCCACAAAGGGCCTATCTCCGCGACGAGTTCAGCGATGACACCGGCCGACAGGCCGGTAATCCTTCGGTTGCTGATGATCGCTGCACGAGTCGCGTTCCCCACCACACGACCATGATCGACGATCAGGAGCCCGATGCCTCACCGCAACCATGCACCCGAGCTCGTCAGGTGAGTGCCGCCAGGATTTACGACGACCGCGCCAGACGCACGATCGCCGCGATCGACTGGTCGACATCGGCCTGCGTCGTGGCGTGGCCGGACACCGAGATGCGCATCAGCCGCCGGCCGCGCCAGGTGGTGGCGCCCATCCAGCAGGTGCCGTCATGCTGCACTGCCTGAACGACGTGATCGGTGCGGGCGTCGTCGCCGAAGCTGACGAGGACTTGGTTGAGCGTCACGTCGTTGACCACCTCGAAGCCTGCCCCGGTCAGGCCGTCGGCGAAGCGGCGGGCGAGCAAGCAGCAGCGGTCCACAAGTGCGGCGACGCCGTCACGGCCGAGTTCGCGCAGCGCCGCCCAGGTCGCGAACCCGCGTGCGCGGCGGGAGGACTCGGCGGTGTAGTCGGCGCCGCCGGCCGCAGTGCCGCCGGCGCGGGTGAGGTAGGAGGCGGTGTATGACAGGGCGGCGGCGTGGACGGCGGGGCGGGAGCAGAAGGCGTAGCCGCAATCGTAGGGTACGTTCAGCCACTTGTGGCCGTCGCAGGCCCAGGAGTCGGCCAGCTCCACGCCGTCGAGGAGGTGGCGGGTCGCTGGGCTCGCGGCGGCCCACAGGCCGAAGGCGCCGTCGACGTGCACCCAGCCGCCGTGGGCGTGAGTGAGGTCGCATGCGGTGCGGAGGTCGTCGCAGGCGCCGGTGTTCACGTTGCCCGCCTGGGTGCAGACGACAGCCGGCGTGCCCGGGTCGGACGCCAGCACGCGGCGCAGGTCGTCGGTGTCGAGGGCGCCGCGTCCATCGGTGCGGACCGTCTCCAAACAGTCGGTGCCCAGGCCGAGCAGCCGCAACGAGCGGTCGATGGTGGCGTGACGCTCCTCGCCCGCGACCACCCGTAGACGGGGGGCGCCGCCCAGCCCCTTGTGTCCGACGTCCCAGCCGGCCTCGGTGAGTAGGTGCTGCCGTGCTGCCGCGAGGCCTGCGGTGTTGGCCGCCTGTCCGCCGGTGACGAACCCGGTGGACGCCGTGACGGGGATGCCGAGCAGGTCCTTCAGCCAGCCGCCCGCCGCCTCCTCCGCGGCGAGGGCGGCGGGCGAGAGCGCGGCGTTGAAGGCGTTCTGGTCCCACCCGGCGGCGAGGATCTCCGCGGCGGTGGCTGCGGGCAGCGCCCCGCCGACGACGAACCCGAAGAACCGCGGCCCCGCGGTGGCGACGAGCCCCGTCTCGGCGACGGCCACCAGCTCGTCGATCACCGTGAGCGGATCGGCGGGCGAGCGGTCCAGCGGGCGGGAGAACGCGGCGCGCAGAGCTGCGTAGTCGACGGGCCGCGCCACCGCTCGCACGGGCAGCGAGCGGCGATAGGCGGCGGCATGCTCGGCGGCATGATGGAAGATCCTGGTCAGCTCGTCCATGACCGGACCGTAACCGCACGCCCCAACAGTCGAAAAGAGCCAATGGGGGGAGAACGGATTGCCCTACGACCCCGCAGCACCGCCGGCGGCCGGCTCGACGGTCTGCGCCGGCACCCCACAAGGGCACAGACCGGCCCGTGACGGGAACGACCTCGGCCCACCCGCTCTCGCCACGACCTCTGGCCGGCCTGGGCAGACCACCGCTGCTGCCGGGCCGCTTTCCCTCCGGTCGCCAGCCCGCCTGGAAAGCCGCCATCGCACGGCTGACCGCTGTGCCGGTCACCAGGCTCACCGTCCTGCGCACGCCCGACGGCAGCCCACATCGGACGCCTCTTCCAACTGCGCGCCGACGCAGGCACCCCCCGACCGTGGTCTCCCACCGCCCCCATATCCCCGCCGCTCGGCAACAAGCCCTGCACCCGGCCGACCACACGGTCATCACCGGCTCAGCGGCCGCCCGCCGCCACCACGACGACGGCCTGCCCCCCGCGCCAGAGGGCGAGACGGCCGACGCCCTCCGGCGGCCAGGCCGCTGACTCACTCCACCCGCCCTGCGCCCTCTGGCTCCCTACGACAGCCCTGCCTGCTGCGCAGAGCCCCGCACGCCGCCGCCGACCGTCTGGCGCCACCGTCCGCCGCCCGCGCCCCTCACCCCGCGGCCCGCCTGCACGGGCCTTCCGTGGTCTGGGGGGACTGCCCACCAACTCGTCGACCGACTGACGGGGCGAAACCGCCCACCTCCTCCCGGCCGCAGCCCCTGCTGCCACGCTGATCACCGGCGCTTCCCTCCAGCAACTCGGACCCGCCCGCCTCCGCGACCACGACGACGCTGTAGCCACGCTCGCCCCGCACGACCGCGCCCGCCGCACCGACGGCTGCGCCGCATACGCCCCGCCGACCGGCCTGCTTCGCCCGGTCCAGAGCCGTCTGCAGCGCGGCGAGCCGGGCCCCGCGCACTTGCTCACATCGCCCATCCGCACCGGCCAGCACGGCCGCCTGGAACTGCGTGTCGGTGACATCCACGCAGACCAGCTGGTACGGCGCACAGATTCCCCTGTCGATGGCCTCCGAGATAGCCAGAGCGAAAAAACCCGCTGCGCAGCCCTCGCCCAGAGACGCGTTCGGGCACGACATGGCCCTGGGCGACCTCGGCGGCGTGTACTTCTTCGTCGGTCGCGGCTGCCCCGACACCCCCTACACCCACCGCTACGACGGCTGAGGCCCGCTCGGGCGAGTCGCGTGCCCGCGATGCAGCTGGCCACCGGGCGGCCTCTCAGCATCGGCTCCGGCAGTGTCCACGTCGCGAACGATGACTCTCACTGCGGTTGGCCGCCGAGTGCTCTGACCAGAGCCCGCTACCGGCAACGGTCCTGATCACGCGTTCCACGGCCGATGCTGCCTGGCGCGGCGAGACCCCGCTCGGCTCTCGCCTCTCTTGATGGACACCGGCGTCCGCGCCATCTGTGTCCTGGGCGGAACGACCGGTGTTCGGGCCTGTCGTCAGGTGGCGGGGGTGTAGGTGACGGTTTGGTCGGGGCTGGCGGCGGCGAGGTCGGTCAGGGCGGCGTGTTCGGTGTCGTTGACGGTGAGCTTCCAGCGGAGTTTCGTGGCGGTCCATTCGGCGGCGTACCGGCAGTGGACGTCGCCGGCCGGGGGCATCCACTGGGCGGGGTCCTGGTCGGCTTTGCTGCGGTTGGAGCGGGCGGTGACCGCGACGAGCGACGTCTCCTGGCTTTGGTCGTTGGGCGTAGACCTCGCGACGCTGCGCGGTCCAGGTCGAGGCGCCGCTGTCCCAGGCTTCGGCCAGGGGCACCATGTGGTCGATGTCCAGGCCAGAGGCGGACGTCACCGTGGTCTGGTCGTAGTACGACCACCAGCTGCCGCCGGTGAGCCGGCACCTCGGGCGTGGTCGGCCCAGACGTAGCTTTCGGGCAGCAGGTCGGTGATCAGGACGGTTCGGATGCGGTCGCCCTCGCCGACGATGACCTTCGGCGGTGTGCTTGTTCCGCCAGATGATGTAGCGGCGGATCATGCTGCCTTGCTCTTTGTGGCTTGCGTGGTCGGTGCCGTCCAGCGTGAAGTATCGCAGGGCGGTGAACTGGGCCTCGATGCGGTTCAGCCAGGAGCTGTTGGTCGGGGTGTAGGCGAACTCGACGTTGTTGGCCTCGGCCCAGTCGCCGACCCGGGTGTCGTTCTTCGTGGTCAGGTGCGGGGAGAAGTTGTCGAGCAAGATCGCGATACGGATCTTGGGCGGGTAGAGGCTGCGCAGATAGCGGCAGAACTCCAGGAACCTCATCCGGTTCTTCTTCGGCTTGATGTGGCCGTAGAGCTTGTCCTTGCCCAGGTCCAAGGCGGCGAACAGATGTCTGACTCCGTGCGGGCGGGTGTAGGTCGCCCGCAGGCGGGGCCTCGGCTCCCGTTCGGGGTCCTTGTGCTTCCCGCCGCTCGGCCCACTGCCGCCCCGGGGGTGAGGCTGGAGGTTGAGCGGGCCGAACTCGTCCATGCAGAAGACGACGTCGCGCTCGCCCTCCTCGGTATGACCTCGCCGTCGGCGATGGCGTAGAGGTGCTCGACGCGGGCCTTCTTGGCTGCATAGTCCGGGTCGCGGGAGGTCTTTCAGGTCTTTAGACCGTGTCCTACGTGGTGAGGCGGACGAGTCGCTTGTAGCAGCAAAGGGCGGCTGCGAGGCCGAGGAAGGCCAGGTAGTTGCGGGGATTGCGTTCGTAGCGGGGGCTGAAGAGAGGCCCGCGAAATCTCGAAATCGGGCTCGGATACTCCGGCGATAACGCCCGTGGCTAGGTTTGCGGCATCCCTGTCACGTCCGGTGAAAGGCATCCTGTGAAGAAGCTCGCCTCTGCCTTGCTCTCCGCAGTCCTCCTGGGCATGTCCGTCGCCGCCACACCCGCCGCCTCGGCGGCCACCGCGTCAGGCACCACTGCCTCGGCGGCACCCGGTTGCGTCACCGAGACCAAGGAGGTGAGCCAGGGCTACGGAACCATCATCGTGTGCGTAAACGAGGACGGTTCCGCCCGGGCCTACGGCGACCTCCACTGCACCGCGTTCGGCGCCACCCTCGTGATGTGGGACATCGGCTGGCAGACCGCTTCCGGTGCCAAGTACTCGACCGTGGCCACGGCCGGCTGGGGCTACGACGACATCGAGCTCGACGTCGACCCCTCGGCCGGCCCGGACGGGATCAAGGGGATCACCGGAGTGGACGAGATCCATCTGACCACGATCTACATGTGCCCCCGGCCGGAGGAGGAGAGGCACGCGAAAGCCGTCGTCGGCCAGGCTGGAGGTTCCCCGGCGTGTGAAAGGCCGGGTAGGCCATTCTTCATCCAGCGCATTAGGCTGAAAAAACGTCACACTCCTTGCGTGCACGGAGAGTTAGCGTCACTTTCAGGTCACCTCGGCCTTGAGGCGCGTTCTCTCCACAGCTCCGTTTTGCCGCTCAGGGTGGGGAATGCTCCCTATCGGACATCTCGACTTCCCCATCACGACAAGTGAGGTCACAGGCCAAGCAGGGACCGGATTCTTCGCTCTGCACGTTCCCCCATCCGTCCTTGTGGGGCCGAGGATCTGATGTGATCTACCTGACGTTTGATCACGTGCGTCCCGACATGCCAAGCGCGCCCATCTCCCGACTAGTTGTCTGATGCACGTGTCCTGAAAGCAACTTCAGAGGGGTTGCTTTTCCTGTCAGGGTCCTGCCGTTCGTGCGACTCCGCACAGACGTTTGAGTTGACCCATGAGGAAGGGCACTGCACTTCGTGTCGCCATCCACACGATCCACCCCAGCAAGACGCATAAGAGGCAACCGAGTTGCGGCAGCAGCCGCATTGCTGCTGATCGCCGAGGCGGGGATCGCCATCACGGGCCAGGCCGCCGCGGCTTCTGGCCCTGACCGCAGCACGTCTGCGGAAGCCGCCCAGACTTACAAGGCTGACGCTCGCAAGGCCGACGCCAAGAAGGCCGCTCGCCACGCCAAGGGCTCGAAGGAGTGGGCGAGACTCGAGGCTCGGAAGACCGGCAAGAAGGTCGTCGCCTCTGACGAGACGACGGCCACCTCGTACACCGTGGCCAACCCCGACGGCACTCTCACCACCGAGCTGACCTCCGGACCCGAGCGGGTGTGGCGGGCCGGTGCGTGGCGCAAGGTCGATGCCACGCTGACCCGGGCCGGTGACGGCACGGTGAAGGCGAAGGAGCATCCCAACGGGCTGCGCCTGGCCGGCAAGGGCGGCACCGCGCCGCGTTCGCTGGCCGCTGCCCGTGACGCCGCCCCGCGTGATCTCGTCACGCTGGGCAGTGGTGAGCAGGCCGTGACGCTGCAGTGGAAGGGTGGTCTTCCTGCGCCGGAGCTGGACGGCACCACTGCTCGCTACCCGGAGGCCGTACCGGGCGCCGACGTCATCGTCGAGGCGACGCGGACCGGCTTTGAGCAGTACGTCGAGATCAACGAAAGGCCCTCCGGCGCCTATTCGTACACGCTGCCGGTCAAGGCCAAGGGGCTGAAGGCCAAGGCGGACAAGGACGGTTCGGTGACGTTCACCGACGCCGAGACCGGTGAGCGACGCGCGACGATGCCCGCCCCCGTCATGTGGGACGCCTCGGTGGACAAGCGGTCAGGCGAGCACACCCGCCGGTCCCGCGTCGCCATGAAGGTCGTGAACAAGGGAACCGGCCGCATCGACCTGGTTGTCACGCCCAGCGCGGAGTTCCTCGCCAGCCCCAAGACCCGGTACCCGGTCACGGTTGACCCCTCGACCTCCGCCCTGGCGTCCACCTTCGACACCTACGTGCAGCGCGGTGAAACAGTCGACTGGTCGGCCGACACCGAACTCGACTTCGGTAACCCCGGCACCACCAACGCCGACGGCACCACCCGCGTGGCCCGGTCCTTCGTCCACTGGAACACCACGCCGATCCAGGACGCATTGATCATCGACACGAACCTGGCGCTGTGGAACTTCCATTCGGGCAACACCGACTGCGCCGCCCAGGCGTGGACCGTATGGGACACCACCGCGGCGTCCACCTCGTCCCGTTGGACGAACCAGCCCACCTGGAACAAGCAGTACCACTCCTCGACCCAGACCCGCGGCAACCCGGACTGCACCGCCACCCAGCCCGACGGCTGGATCAACGCAGACGTCGACACCCTCGTGCAGACCTGGGCCTCCGCGAAGGCGACCCGCGGCTACATGGGTCTGCGCACGGAGACGGACGACACCCGTGCCTGGAAGCGCGTCAACTCCGGCAACGCGACCGCGAACCAGCCGAAGCTGACCGTGACCTACAACTACCGTCCCTCCGACGGAACGGCGCAGCAAGCTGGTCCGCCCTTCAAGACCTACAACGGTGTGTGGGCCGTCAGCACCCTCACACCAACGCTGAGGGACCAGTTCGCCGACGCGGACGGCGACAAGGTCAGTGGTAGCTTCCAGGTCTACGACGCGGAAACCAACACGCCGATCACGACTCCGGCCGGGGACGGCGTGCTTGTGTCCGACTTCGTCACACCCGGCGAGTGGGCCACCGTGACGGTCCCCGAGGGGCAGCTCGTCGACGGCAAGATGTACAAGTTCCGCACCAACGCCTACGACGGCACCCACTACAACCTGGGATGGTCCCCGTGGCGGACGTTCGTCGTGGAGACCGCCGCCGCCGGCGTCCCAACCAGTCTTCAGCCGGGCGACACCTACACGATCAACGATCCCGCGCTGATCGCCGACCCCGCTCAGGTTGAGCAAGTCCTGAACAGGGACGGGAATCTGGACGCGCTCGGCATCAAGCCGCGCACCGGTCCGTCCGCTGAGCAGCCTGCCGCAGCCACGTCCGGTACCTCCAGCAGTGCCGCGGCCGGTACGGCACAGGGGCCGACCGTCGGGACGATGGCTGCTTGGGAGCGCACCTACACCGTTCCCAGTCAGCGCTTCAACCGCGGCCGCAAGCCCGAGAACAACGGCCAGGATCCCTACGAGTACATCGCCGACGTCGACGAGTGCCATAACGCCGACGACTCGGACAACGCATCGGGGTGGATCAAGAACCGGTTCTCGTACTGCCAGGAGACTCTGACGGTCATGCCGGCGATCAGGTGCGGTCTCTGGCCCCCCGGCTGCTATCTGCAGGGCACCTTCATCTCGACCAACACCCTCATCGGTCGAGGACAGATCGGCGGTCTGGGTGACAGCACGCTGACCCGGTTCGCCGAATTCGATTTCAATGTGGATGTTTTCCTCTCCAGCGGAGACTTCAACAAGGCAGGCGCCAAGTTGGAAGCGAAACTGGAGTGCGAGGGAGACTGGGACATCGGAGTTCCGGGCAGCCCCACGGCGGAGGACGCCTGCCAGCCTGGCGTGTACACCGGCCGCAGTGACTCGCCCAGCCAGTGGAAGTACAACGGTGACACGAAGTTCGACCTGTGGTCGCTGGCGCCCAGGCTGCCCGACGTCGCCAACGGCGATCAGATAGCCACGGGTCTTTTCACCCCGGTCCTCAAGTTCACGATCCCCGGGTACTCCCAGGTCATTCCTTCCGAGGGCGAGCAGGGAGAGGTCCGCTTCGACAGCGCCGCCTACAACGTGCGGGCGAAGGTGGGTTCCGTCTTCCCCGACGCGACGCCTGCCCTGCGCTACGACCGCAGCGACACGTCCGATCCGAGTGCTCCCGTGGAGCCGTACATCGGAGTCGCCGCTGTCGCGGACCACATCGGCGACGCTCTGGACGACCCGAGCAGCACTTATCCGACGAAGAGCGACAAGAAGCTGCCCGGCGGGAGTGCCCTGAATCCGATGCACCGCCTCGTGCCCGGGTTCGGGTTGAACGAGCAGGCGCGCTACGACGCCAACCGCTCCGTGGTCTCCTCCACATGCAACAACGCCGCCGTTCCGGGCCGACCCACGGCGGGAGAGCAACGCGACTGCGACGAGTTCCCCTTCGCCTCCAGCTATCAGGGGGCCGCGCGCTACCAGTACGAGGGGGATGCGTACCGCGACGACTTCTCCGTCCGCTACATCGACTCAGACGAGAATCAAGAGGCCGGGCGGCGTCTCGGCGCCTGGTACGACAACGACCGGATTCTCAGTCATGACCCGTTCATAGTCGTCATCGGCGACTGACCGGACCTCCGGTCTCGAATGATCGTCATGCGGGGCCGCTCCATCGGAGCGGCCCCGCATTTCTCTTACTCTTCCACGATGTCTTCACTGGCCGTGATGCGCCAGATTTGGACCAAGCAGTACTGATCCGCGCCGTTCAGTTTCTCCTCGTGTCTCAAGGGCATGGGCAGGGGTTCGCGAATTCCCGCCAGTGGAGAGGTGAAAGCCCCGCCTGCAGGATTAAATATCCATTGCCATCGCATCCTGTACAAGCCGGACGAGGGCAGGATCAGGGGGGTTTCCTTCTGCCCGCCGTCGATGGTTTCCAAGGCGAGGTCACCGCCGGGAAGCTCCACCTCCACCTCTTCCGTACCGGACCACTCCTCATCGGCCGGCGGAGGGACGGTTGACCAACTCTCCAACCGCACAGACGCCCGGATCACCTGGGGCGGCACCTGCAGATACACCATGCCAGGGGCAGAAAGGAGCCATTGTGAGCGATCCGCATGGGGTGCATACGTATCGATACTCGTGTCGACTAGACCGAAGATGCGGTAACTTGGGGAAACCGTGGTTTCGTGGAAATCCAGCAGCCTGCTCATGGGCACCTCACACGTGATTCGTTGAGTCGCGAGCAGCATAATGCCCGGCGCTGCCGACCTGGTTGGGGACTCCAAAGGCCCACGGAGCCATTCGTCGCCGCTCAGCCCGTGTGGAGTGCAGGACCAGCCGGTGGAGGCGCCGGCTGGTCGTGGGTGCCCGCAGTTAGACACCGTTTCAGTTGGTGAGTCGGCGGTAGCTGATGAGGGCTGCGGCCATGCCGACGAAGGCCAGGAAGCGCTCGGCCTTTCCCCGTAACGGCGGTGCAGCCTTCGACATCCGCCCAGCCAGGAGACCGTTCTCTCGACGACCCAACGGTGTCGGCCGAGCCGCGTGGACGACTCGATGCCCTTGCGGACGATGCGGTGGCGGATGCGACGCTCACGAAGCCATTTCCGCAGGTCGTCGTAGTCGTAGCCCTTGTCGGCATGGAGCTTGGCCGGACGCCGGCGGCGCGGGCCGCAGCGGGAGCGGATGGGCGGGATCCCGCGCACGAGCGGCTTGAGGCCGAGGCTGTCGTGCATGTTGGCACCGGAGATGCCCAGCGACAGCGGCACGCCGTTTCGATCCGTGATGAGGTGGATTTTCGAGCCCGACTTGCCACGGTCGGTCGGATTCGGTTTCGGTCAGTTGCCCCCTTTTGCCGCCCGGACGCTGACAGAGTCGATAGCGCACCGCAACCAGGCCAGCTCGCCCAGAGCGCCGAGTTCGTCGAGGATCACCCGGTGCAGCCGGGCCAACACCCGCTCCCCGCTCCACTGGGCGAAGCGCCGGTAGACCGTGGGCCAGGCCGGCCCGAAGTGGCCACGAAGATGATCGCTGCCAGGCATTCGCGGTCACCGGCCCGACGCCGCCCGCCACCTTGCGGCCGTATGACCTCCGTCGGAGGGACCACCCGCCGAAACAGCACCCACAACTCGTCCGGCACCAACCGCTCCACCAGATCCGTCATGCATGGCTCAACGAGCGATCACGCCATCAGAAACGATGTCTAAGGGCGGCGGTGCTCCCGGCGCCGGAGCGGTTCGTCTGGCCGGGCAGGACGGTGGGTGCTGCGTGCCGGGTCGGACTGGCTCGCGCGCCCGCGACCGTGTCGTCTGAAATGGGACGCACCCGGCCCTTCTGGCCGGGTGCGTCTGTATCTTGTCGGGGCGTGGGTGTGGTGTTCGGTGCATGCCCGCTGTGTGGTGGGTCAGCGGTGGTGGCCGCCGTGGCTGGTGGTGGCTCCAGGGCCCGCGGTCGATGCGGCGTCCGTGGTCGTTGCGGGGGGTGGCGGTGTCGGCCCGGTTGTCCCAGACGTAGTGGCGGCGGTCCTCGTACAGGTCGCTGTCGGTGTCACGGCCGATGCCGGTGTGGACGCGGACCGTGGAGCGGCCTTGTGCGGCGGTCCTCGTCCTTGAGGGTCCAGCCGTCGAGGTTGGCGGTGTGACGGTCAGTGTTGGTGATCTCCACCCATTCCCGGTTCAGGGAGCGGTTGGAGTGGTCGTCACGGCCGGGGGAGTCGTACTGGACGTCCGAGATCTTCACCTTGGACCGCTCGGGGCGGGCGTGGTCGGCGGCGGATGCCGGCAGCGTGACCACCGAGACGATAGCGCCGGCGGTGAGTGCGGCGGTGGCGAGACGGCGAGCGGTGACGGAAGCGGAAGCGGACAAGAGGTCCCCTTATGGTGCGGACACCTTCCCCGGGGAGCCGCTGGAGGCTGCCGGACAGTGGGTGTGGTGCGCGTCGGCCTCGCCGCCCTTGCCCGCCAGACCCGCCGCATGAGCACGGCCTCCGCTCGCGGGCCGCCGGCCCCTGCTCAGTCGGGTGGGACGGCTGGGTCGATGATCCGATACCCCACGCCGGGTGTGGTGGCGATGACCGGGGGGTCGCCGAGTTTGCGTCGTAGGCGGCTGATGGTCACGGTGACGGTGTTGGTGAACGGGTCGGCGTGTTCGTCCCATACCTGTTCGAGGAGGTTTTCCGTGCTGAGAAAGGCGGGGCTGGCGTTCAGGAGGGCTTCGAGTACCGCGAATTCCTTGACCGAGAGGTCGAGTTGGTGACCGTCGCGGCTGGCGGTGCGGCGCATCGGGTCGAGTTCGATGCCCGCTGTGCTCAGGGTGCGGGACCGGGCGGCGGGGCGACGGCGGGCCAGGGCGCGGATGCGCAGGACGAGTTCGGGAAAGTGGAAGGGCTTGGCGAGGTAGTCGTCGGCGCCCAGGGTCAGGCCGCTGACGCGGTCCCCGGGTGAAACGGCGGCGGTCAGCATCAGGACCATCACGCGGCCGTCCCGCTCGGTGATCATCTGGCAGAGGGTGTCGCCGTGGATGCCTGGCAGGTCGCGGTCGAGCACGACGACGTCGTACGTGTTGACGTCCAGCTTGGCCGCGGCGTCGAGCCCGTCGTGGGCCACGTCTACGGCCATGCCCTGGTCGCGCAGTCCCTCGGCGATGACTTCGGCGAGGGGGCGGGCGTCCTCGACCACCAGGACTCTCAACGCGCGACGCCCGTCTCTGTGTTGGGAGCTTTCGCCGTCGCCCTGCCGTCCGTACGGGGGAGGGTGATGGTGACGCGCAGGCCGCCGTTGGGGCGGGCGCGCAGGTCCAGGGTGCCGTGGTGGGCCCGAGTGATGGCCGCGACGATGGAGAGGCCGAGGCCGCTGCCCTGGCCGGTGCCGGTCCGGTCGGCGCCAAGGCGGCGGAAGGGCTGCGCGAGGTCCGCCACCCGCCGCTGGTCGAGGACCGGTCCGCTGGACTCGACGACGAGGGACACTGCGCCTGCGTCGTCTCCTTCGGCCTGTACCGCGACACTGATCCAGCCCCCGGGGCCGTTGTGCGCGATCGCGTTGTCGACCACGTTGTCGACCGCGCGGCGCAGCAGCGTCTGACTGCCCCACACCCACGCGCAGTCGTCGATCCGGTTTTCACGCACAGTCAGGCCCTTGGCCGCAATGTCCTTTGCCCGTCCGGTCAGGGCGGTCAGCGCGAGTTGGCCGAGGGCGAGGCGCGTCGAGTCGGTGAACTCACCGTGCTGGGTGCGAGCCAGGACGAGGAAACTCTCCAGCAGCCGGTCCACCTGGTCGAGTTCGGCGCGCATCCGGGCGGCCAGCGTGGCCGTGGTCTCGGGTACCGGGCCCGGCTTGGCGAGGGCCACGTCCAGGGAGGCCCGCATCGTGGTGAGCGGGGTGCGCAGCTCGTGGGAGGCGTTGGCGACGAAGAGGCGCTGGGCGTCGAAGGAGCCCTCCAGGCGGCCGAGGAGGTCGTCGATGGTGTCGGCGAGGTCCTTCACCTCGTCGCCGGGGCCGCCGATGGCCAGGCGTTCGTGCAGGCTGTCGGCGGTGATCCGGCGGGTGGCCGCTGTCATCACGCGCAGCGGGCGCAGCACCCGGCCGGCGACGAACCAGCCGAGGCCGATCGAGATCACCGCCATGACGCCGAGGGCGATGGCGGAGCCGATCAGGATCTGCCGGGACTGGGTGTCGTGCGCCTGGGCCAGTTGTTGCTCCAGTTCGTCGATGCGGCCCTGGGCCTGTGCCGCCGTGACGGGCTGATCGGTGCTGCCATCGGGGGCGGTCTGGCTGGAGCGCGATCCGCCGGATGCCACCACTGCCGCGATGGCCAGCAGCGCCGTTCCCGACAGCAGGAACAGAGTCACGTACAAGGCGGTGAAGCGGGTGCGGGCAGTGCCACGGCGCAGGCCGAGCCGGGTGGTCAGGCCCCCGAGCCGTCGGGGCGGACCCCATTTCATCCGCATGCTCCCCTCTCGCCACCGCACCAGGACACGTACCGGGCCAGGCTAAGCCGAGGCACCTAACAGCGAGATGACAGGGGCCGTTCGGCCCCTGTAACTCGCTCCGTCACAGGGTGGGGCCCATGAGCGATGAGAGTACGAAGGCGACGATCGAGGTCATCGGTCTGCGTAAACGCTTCGGGCCACAGCTGGCTCTGGACGGGATGACGTTCACTGTGCGGCCCGGACGGGTGACCGGCTTCGTCGGCCCGAACGGCGCGGGCAAGTCCACCACCATGCGTGTGATCCTGGGCCTTGACGCGGCTGAGGAGGGAAAGGCCCTGGTCGGCGGGGTGCCGTACCGCACCCTGCGTCGCCCGCTTCGGCATCTGGGGGCACTGCTCGACGCCTCCGCGCTGCAGCCGAGCCGCACCGCCCGTAACCACCTACTGTGGCTGGCCCACTCACAGGGTGTGCCGACCCGGCGGGTGGACGAAGTCATCGATCAGACCGGCCTGGGCACCGCAGCCCGGCGCAAGGCCGGCGGCTTCTCGCTGGGCATGCGCCAGCGCCTGGGGATCGCGGCGGCGCTCCTCGGTGACCCGCCGGTCGTCATGCTGGACGAGCCGTTCAACGGCCTCGACCCCGACGGCATCGTGTGGATGCGCGGCTTCCTGTCGTCGCTGGCCCAGCAGGGCCGCGCCGTCCTGGTCTCGAGTCACCTGATGGGCGAACTCGAAGACACCGCGGACCATCTCGTGGTGATCGGGCGCGGCCGGGTCGTCGCGGACGCCAACGTGTCCGATCTACTCGCCGAGGCGTCCGGCGGCCAGGTCACCCTTCGTACCTCCGCGCCTCCGCGCGCCGCCCAGGTCCTGCACGGCGCGGGCGCCACCGTTCTCGCCACTGGCCCCGACACCCTTGGCGTCACGGGCCTGCCCGACGAGGAGATCGTGGCCCTGCTCGCCCGGAACGGGGTGCCGTTCTCCCAGGTGTCCGTGCACCGGGCGACGCTCGAAGAGGCGTACATGGAGCTCACCCGTGACGCGGTGGAGTACCGGGGCATCCCGGCAGGGGAGGCCACGCGATGACCGCCACCCTCACCCCTCGCCCCCCGGCCACGAAGCGCGCTGAGCGGGGCGGGTTCCTCAGGACGCTGCACGCCGAGTGGACGAAGTTCCGTACGGTACGCGGCTGGGTCCTCGCCATGGCGGGGGCCCTCCTGGTGACGATCGTGGTCGGCCTGCTCGGAACGGCGGCCCCCGCCCCCGGCGGTCGCGGCGCCGACTCCGCCTCGTATCCGAAGGGCCCCGGCGGCGAGGCCGTCAATGACAGCTTCTACTTCGTCCACAGGACACTCAGCGGCGACGGCGCCCTCACCGTTCCCCTGCGGTCCCTGACCGGTGTGGCCGACACCGGGACCGGCAAGACGGCCCAGGGCGCCCAACCCTGGGCGAAGACAGGGATCATCGTGAAGGAAAGCCTCACCCAGGGATCCCCGTACGCGGCGGTCATGGCCACCGGCGGCCACGGCGTGCGCATGCAGTACGACTACACGCACGACACGGCGGGCCCTTCCGGCAAGGTCTCCAAGGAGTCCCCGCACTGGCTGCGCCTGGTCCGCTCCGGTGACAGTCTCACCGGTTCCACCTCCACCGACGGCTCCCACTGGACCAAGGTCGGCCATGCGAAGCTGCCTGGGCTTGCGCGCACCGTGCAGGCCGGGCTTTTCGCGACGTCACCGCAGGCGAAGCAGGACACGGCGGCGGGCCCGGGCTTCAGTCCCGCCGTGGCCACTGGCACCTTCGGCCGCCCCGCCCTTACCGGTGACTGGCCCCAGGGGGCGTGGAGCGGCACACAGGTGGGCGGCGACGCGGGCACCTCCGGCAGCTACACGAACACCACCAAGGGCGGCTTCACCCAGACCGACGGCGGCGGGTTCACCGTGACCGGGGCCGGTGACATCGCACCGGTCGTCGGCGGGCCCGTCATGGGCGTCGGCTTCTCCGTCGAGAACTTCCTCGTCGGCACCTTCGCCGGGCTGATCGTGGTGATCGCCGTGGGCACGGTGTTCATCACCGGCGAGTACCGGCGCGGTCTGCTGCGTACGACCATGGCGGCAACTCCCCTGCGGGGCCGGGTGCTTGGTGCCAAGGCGCTGGTGGCCGGGGGCATCGCGTTCGCCCTCGGCCTGGTCGCCGCCGCGATCACCATCCCTGTCGGAGAACGCAGCGCGCGCGGCAGGGGCTTCCATGTTTTCCCCGTCACGTCGGCGACCGAAGTGCGCGTCATGGTCGGCACCGGCCTGCTCTGCGCGGCCGCCGCCGTGCTCGCTCTCGGCGTCGGTGCCCTTCTGCGGCGCAGCGGCACGGTGGTCGCCCTGGTCATCGCGTCGATCGTGCTGCCCTTCCTGCTTGCCACCTCCGGCGTACTGCCCCCGGGCGGCTCGGAGTGGCTGCTGCGGGTGACCCCGGCTGCGGGCTTCGCCATCCAACAGACCCTGCCGCAGTACGCGCAGGTGCTCAGCGTGTACGAGCCGTCGACCGGCTACTACCCGCTGGCGCCATGGGCCGGCCTCGCTGTGCTGTGCGGATACGCCGCGCTCGCCTTCGGTCTGGCCGTGGTGCGGCTGCGCGGGAGGGACGTATGAGTCTCCTGAGAAGTGCACGACTCACGAGCACGGCGGACGGCGCGTGGCGAGTGGACTTCGGCATCGCGCTGCACGCGGAGTGGACGAAGCTGCGCACCGCAGGGGGAATGGGCAGGTTGCTCCTGCTCGCCGCCGCGCTGACCGTGGCCGTCGGCTGCGGCACCGCCAAGGCCGTGAAGTGCCCGGACTCAGGGTGCGGCCAGGACGCCGTCAAGCTCGCCCTGACCGGCGTCACCGTCGGGCAGGCGGTCATCGCCGTCTGCGCGGTGCTGGCCGTCAGCGGCGAGTACGGCACGGGGATGATCCGCACGACGCTCATGGCAGTGCCGAACCGGCTCACCGTCCTTACCGCCAAGGCGACGGTCCTCACCACGGTCGTCCTGGCCTCCGGGACGGCTGCCGTCCTGGCCTCCCTCCTCGCCGGCCGCTACATCCTGCCCGGCAACGGATTCACCGAGGCGCACGGCTATGCCCCGCTGTCCCTGGCCGACGGCCCGACCCTGCGGGCGGCCGTGGGCTCGGTCCTCTACCTCGTCCTGATCGCCCTGATCGGCCTCGGCGTGGCGACGACGGTACGGGAGGCGGCGAGCGCCATCGGGATCGTGCTCGGGCTGCTCTACCTGTTCCCGGTCGTCACCCAGGTGGTCAACGACCCGGAGTGGCAGCGCCAGCTCCAGCAGATCGCGCCCATGACCGCCGGGCTCGCGATCCAAGCCACCGTCCATCTGCATGAGCTGCCCATCGGCCCATGGGCCGGCCTGGGCGTGCTCGCCACGTGGGCCGCGGCCGCGCTGCTGGTCGGCGGCCTGCTGCTGCACAGGCGCGACGCGTAGCCGAATCGAGCCGACCGCGCGAGCACGGGGAAGCGTGCGGGAGGAGGCAGACGGCAGCAGTTACTGAGATTCCGGGCTTGATTGTCGTGCGGCTGCATGGATCCTGAACTGCGGTTGGTTCGGTCGTTCGACGACACCAAGCAGAGATCATCAGTAGAGGAGCGGGAGTAGGGTGCCGGCTCGCGGCCAGTGATTGCGCCCCCGGGTTGTCATGGTCTGACCCCCGGGGCCGTCGGTCAGGTGGCGGTGGCTTGCTGAGCCTGGGCTTTGGTGTGGGCGAGGCGGTAGGACTCGGTGCCGGTTTGGATGATCGCGCCGTTGAGGGTGAGGCGGTCGACGATGGCCGCGCAGAGCCGGGGGTCGGTGAAGGTCTTTGTCCACGATGAGGTCGTTGGCGTGCAGCAGGACCCTCAGCTGGCGGCCGATGAAACGAACCGGCACCGAGTAGGCGTTGCCGCGGACGCTGATCTGGCTGAAGCGGTTGACCCTCGGGGTGAACCAGCGTCCCGGCTCGAACGGCTCGGTCGGCAACGGCCGCAGCAGGTGCTGTTCCTGCGCGAAGTAGGCGCCGACGGTACGGGTGCGGCCCCGCAGCCTCCGGCCTTCGTCGTCCCGGTCCCACTGATCGACCATCGCGTTCAGCTCCGTGAGGGAGGCCACTTCGGGGACGGGGACGAAGTGGTTGCGGAGCAGTTCGCGCAACTTCAGCAGAAGGTCGGCGCTCGCCATGCCGAGGTGCTGAAGCACTCCGACGGTGACCAGTTCGTGGTGGAGTACGCCCGGCTGGTGAACGTCACCAGCAAGCTGGTGGATCGAGAAGACGATTCCCGAATGTCTGGCCGAACCCGATCGCAGACGGAGTGAGCGCATCGTGACATGGTCCTGGCGCGGCCAGGCGGCTGTCGGCGCGGTGTTGATCGCGGTCGTCTTCGTCCTCGACCGCTCGACTTGGTGGTTGGTCCTGCTGGTCCCGCACTTCGGGGGAACGGTGGCCGGCTGCTTCCAGAAGGTCGATGCCGAACAGCACCGTGACCGCCGCTTCGGGGCCATTGGACTGCACGTGGTCGCGCTCCTGATGGCCCTCATCAGCCTGAGCGTGATCAGCCGGTGGTTCATCATCGCCGCCGCCGTGGGCTGGAAGCTCGTCGCCGGGTCCTTGATGGACAGCACGGACGCGGGTGCGCATGAGGCGCGGCGGTGAGCGACGACTACAGCTACCAGATCCGCCGTCTGGAGACCCGGACCGGCGGGATGGAGCACGAGCTGCACTCGCTGCGTTCGAAGCTGGGGGAGGTCGAAGACCTCGATTACGAGCTACGCGACATCCGGGGCGGCATCCGCAGCCTCGAGGACGACCTCAGCACCGTCCGCAACGACCTCACCGAGCTGGACGACGACGTACGCGGCCACATCCAGGACACGGATCAGTCCCTCAAGCGGTTGACCGGCCGCGTCCAGGCCCTCGAAGCCCACCTGCTCGCCGCGGGCGGCGCCCCACTCGCCGACCTCGACACCATCGACCCGGAGTGGAAGAAGCTGGCCAGGACCGCCAACCACGGCTGGCACGTGCGCTCTGGCCTGCACCACAGACACCAGCGCGAGGCCCACCGCCTCAAGGCCCGCGAGTACGAAGGCGCGGCCAGTGCTCGAAACCCAAGAGCACTTGGGGCAGCCTAGATGCCCATCACGTACCACTGCCTAAGCGATGTGCCACGCAGGTACAAGTGCCGGCCTCGTCCGATAGGGCGTGCGTACCGCTTGAGCGGTGCACCGTTGGGGAGGGTGAGACAGGCTTCCTCTATCAGTAGGGCCTCATGCTCTGTCATGCGGCAATGATGCAGGCGGTCTGGTTGCCGGTTGCCGCCGAGCATGACGATCTGCTTTCCGTGCACAGCCATGCCCGCAGGAGCGACCACGGGAATCCTCCGTAGTCGGATCTGACCGTCGGTCCGGGCCTCGAGCAGCGGGAAGGTCGGGTAGTAGCTGGCCCACGCGACACCGTCGTCAACATTGAAGGCATAGACCGTATCGATGTACTCGATGCCCTCCGGAGGCGTGTACCCCCACTGCTGGTTGCCGCCGCTGTCCCAGCGCACCAGGCCGGCGGAGCTGATCGGGTCGATGTAGACGCCTTCGTCGAAGTAGGCACTCCATACATGGTGCCGCCGGTCTGCCATCAGGTACTCGACCGCACGCCCCATGGCGAAGCTTCGGCGGCGTCGGCCGTCAGGCCCGTAGATCTGAGCATTGTGGTCCCCCGCGTCACCGTGGCCCTCCAGGACCAACCGGCCATTGGGCAAGGCATCCAACCGGGTCGCCCGCAAGCTCACACCGCGCAGGAGCTGTTCCCGGACCGCGCCGCCGCTGTTGATGACGAGAAGCGCGTCGTAAGGCCGGGTGCGGGGCTGGGGGTAGGGCCTGCCAAACGAGCTTGGTTGGAGTTCCGCGTCTGGGCAGATCAACCAGAGGGCCCGGCCCCAGGCGTCCACTGTGGTCGCCAGGACCTTCTGGTGGTCGTACTGCCGAGGCAACAGTGCGTGGGAACGCAGTGCCACCTTCCTCAAAAGATCACCTCACGGGCGCATGAACACGACTCGCTCATGATCGCATCCCCTCCAACCCGCCATCGGCCTCCGTGCCAATGCCACGGAGGTTGAAACGCGAGATGACAGATGATCTACGCAGCAGCCGCGGCCGCGGTCGTTGCGCAGGGTGGCGGTGTCAGAGCGGTTGTCCCAGACGTAGTGGCGGCGGTCCTGGTAGAGATCGGTGCTCCGGTCCCGGCCGACGCCAGTGTGAACGCGGACGGTGGCGCGGCCCTCGATGCGGTAGTGGTCGAAGGTGTCGGTGTGGACGTCCTCGTCCTGAAGGGGCCAGCCATCGAGTTGACCGCACGGCGGGCGGTGTTGATGATCTCCACCCACTCGTGGTTCAAGGAGCGGTTGGAGCGGTCGTCACGCCCGGGGGAGTCGTACTGAACGGCCGAGATCTCGACCTTGGGCCGGTCGGGGGGGCTCGGCGGCAGAGGCCGGCAGAGTCACCACAGAGACGAGCGCGCCGACGGTGAGTGCGGCGGCGGCGATACGGCGAGCGGTGACGGAAGCGGAAGCGGACATCAGATCCCCTCACGGTGCGGACACCCTCCCCGGTCCAGCCACAAGGGACGGTCCGGGGATGTTGGTGCGGTGTGCGGTCACGGCCGACTGGCCCGCACACACACTCTGTCCACGCCGTGAATAAGTTGCGGGGAAACGCGACACCTTGTTAATGGTTGTCCATTTTTCCATGACTCCCAGATGCAACATCCATGTATGTCACCCGTGTGGGATGTGGACACGCTGACATCCTGTCAGGCCTTGCGGGGGCTGAGCGTGGCGTCTTCCTGCTAGGCCCGCCACCTAAAAGGGGATTGGGTTGTCACCCGAAAGTGAGTAACAGCAGGCTGGTAGCCGAGCCTTCGAGGTCTGGCCTGGAGAAACCGTCTGTCAGAGAAGGGCGCCACTGGTGACTCCGCTCCTGCCGTGAGGGGTGAAGCCGGTTGTGCGGGGCGTCGGGATGTGGCTGGGGTCCGGTGGTTGGAGGCGCAGGTTCCGCTGCTTCACCGGGCCACAGCTATAGGCCCGAGTGCTCGGAAAGGTGATGGTTACACCGTTTGCCCGGGGAGATGCCTTGAAGCCTGTGGGCCCCGGGTGTTCCCGGGGCCCACAGGCATGTGGCTGTGTGCTGGGGTTACCAGCGATACCAGCGGCCCTTGCGGCCGCCAGTGTCCGCACTGCGCAGCACGAAGCCCAGCAGCCAGACGACCAGCACGATGACGGCGATCCACCACAGGGCCTTCAGCGCGAAGCCCGCGCCGAAGAGGATCAGAGCCAGAAGCAGAACGAGAAGCAGGGGAACCATAGTTATCAACCTCCGCTGCTCCTCGTGCCCGGCGATTTGAAGAACACGCGGCCGATCTACCTGGTTTCTTCACTGCTCTTGCGGGAATTGGTCCCCGTTTCGTCACCGGCGTTCACCTCACGGACAGTGAGCGTTCGGCGTGTCCGAGCCACCTGGCGTTCGGAAGCGGGACATCGCCGGTTTTCTGGCATCAGACCGACGACGTCCAGCACCAGCGCCCCGACGACGGCGGCATCTGATACGCGGCATCTGGTATCCGGCAGACCACCGCATCACCAGCACCTCCACCACCCACCTCATGCGGCTCCTGGGATGTTGGCCTGGATGGCTGGGCGGCTGATCGAGCGTCGACGTGATGCGGACGATTTTGCACACGTCGTAGCGGGTGCCCGGCGTCTGTTCTTCGTACCGGCCAATGCCCGCCGCCGCGCCTTCGAGGCCCGGCCGAAGCCCGAGCAGCCGGACGACGTGGTCAAGCCCGCCGACCAGCAGCAGCACCACACGAACCGGCCCGACCACGGCAGGGGAGCAGGCCGAGACCGGTGAGGGGATGGCAACCGGCCAGGGCCTGGCCGATCTGCGACTTCACCCGCGAGCCCGCGGGAGCCGGACTGAGAATCAGGGGCGTTGGCACCCGGCACGGGAGGAACCTCGACCGACTGCACGAATCGCTGGAACCGCTCGACAGCTACCCCGACGAATTGCCCCCGACCCGCCAGCGCGGCGACGTAAGCCTGGTGGGCCTGCTCAGCATCGCCGACGACCTCGCCCGCAGCCTGGCGGCGCTGAAGATCCGGGTCCAGCCCTACGACCCGAAGACCTCGCTCGGCAGCCCCGAGAAGGCCCGCGAGAACACGGCGAAGGAGGTCGACCGGCTCCTGGGCACCGCCGTCTACTTCCAGCGTCACGCCCACGCCGCGATGCTCGGACGGTGCGTCCTGGGCGCGGACTCCAAAGAGGACTGCTCCACCGAGGGCGCCAACCTCCAGCTCGACGTCTGGGACGAGACCACGCGCCGGGACATCGTCGAAGACGGCACCACCGGATGCGTCGCCCACATTGTCGAAGCCGCCCGCCGGGCCATGGCCGACCCCGTCAGCCGCAAGATCCTGCTCGTCTTCGTCCGTGACGACGAAGGCACCGCCGTTGCCCGCGCTCTCGGGCTCAGGCCGGACGACACCGCGCAGCTCCTGAGCCGCGGCCTGACCCTGCGCCCGGAACACCGCGTCGGCTGACCTCACCGTTTTCCCGCGGCCGCGCCCGGCCGCTCGACGCCGTCCGACAGGAGACCTTCCCAGCCTCCACACCCTCGCCGAAGGGCTGGAGCGCGATCGTGATGCTGTCGTTGCCGGCCTGACCCTGCCTCGGAATTCGGGCGTCGTCGAAGGACACGTCAAAAGGTCAGGATGTTCAAGCGCCAGATGTACGGGCGCGCGGGCTTCCAACTCCTACGGAAACGCGTCCTACTGGCGTGAGCCAGTGCGGGATGGGGCTGGCCGGATTCGAACCGGCGTCCTCCCACATGCGGTGAAGGCGCGACAACCGCTGCGCTACGAGCCCCATCCCGCCCGCGATCATACGAGCACCCTGAGCCCAGCACTCTGAATTTTCCCAAGAGATCTGATTACTCAGCGCGATGACGTCACAAAACCTGAGCCAGAACCACGACTCGTGAACAAAGTCATGCCCCCTTTCATGTGTGCGATACGACGTATCGAGGGGAGAACTCTCCCTCCCGTATCCCGACTCGCACTGTCACCCCGTGCAACCGGTGCGCGGTGCGTATCGGGCGCGTCAGGCGGTGCGCACCGGTGGGGTGGGGGACTGCGGTGCATCGTGCACGACGTATCGCGAGGCGCGCGTCCGAGCCGCGCACTGGTGCGGCGGCGGGGGAGTTGAGTACATCGCCGGGCTGGGGCCGCACAGCACCGCCGGGCAGTGCGCCGCATCGTGGTGCGCACCGCCCCGCGCGCGGCGCGTTCGGCGATGTGGTCGGGTGCGCGACGTATGCGCTGGTCAAGGCCCGTGAATTCAGCCGGACGGCGCTGTCCTTATCGAGTGCGTCGTCGGGTGAAGGTGTGGTGGGGCTGGGTTGCGGCTATGTGTTCAGGCCGCAGCGGGGCGGCCGGTGACTCCGGTTACCTGGTCCCAGATCGCGAAGCCGATGGCCATCTCGGCCCGGTGGTCGGGAGCGGTCATCAGATGGCGGCGGGGGCGGAAGTGGGGTGAGATGCCGCTGAACGCGGACAGGAACCGCTGGGCTGCGCCGGTGCTCCGGAAGCCTTTCATCGCGTGTTCGCGTTGTCTGGTGGGCTGGTGGCTGTTCTCGGCGCGGTTGTTCAGGTACCTCGACTGCCGGTGTTCGACGGAGGGTATGACCTCGCGGTGGGCCGCGCCGTAGGAGCGGAGCTTGTCGGTGACGATCACCCGGGGCACCGCACCCGTCTTCAGCAGGCGGCGAAAGAAGCGCCTGGCCGCGGTCTTGTCGCGGCGGACCTGCACGAGGATGTCAAGCACCGTTCCGTCCTGGTCGACGGCCCGCCACAGGTACCGACGTTCGCCATTGATCTTGATGAAGACCTCGTCGAGGTGCCACTTGTCGCCGGGCCGGGGCTGCCGACGGCGCAGTGCGCTGGCGTAGGTCTGCGCGACCTTCAGACACCAGCGGCGGACCGTCTCGTAGGACACGACGACACCGCGCTCCAGCATGAGCTAATCGACTTCGCGGAAGCTGAGCGGGAAGCGGTGGTACAGCCGTACGCAGCGGGAGATGATGTCGACCGGGTACCGGTGCCCTTTGTACGACGGCGACCTGCTCTTCACAAACGCCCCTCCGGCATGATCAACCCGGGGATTATCCCACCTCATCAGCCAACGTGACAGCGCCCGACTGGCAGCTCATGGTCGACAACGACCTCGGCGGGGCCTGGCGGGCCATCAAGGTCTTCGCCCCCGCCATGGTGGAACGGCGCGCCGGATCGGTCGTCAACATCGCCTCCGTCGGGGGCCTGGTTGGCTACCGCCACTTCGCCGGATACGTCGCCGCCAAGCACGGCCTCGTAGGACTCACTATGGCCGCCGCCCTCGACTACGCGTCGCACGACGTACGCGTCAACGCGGTCTGCCCCGGCAACATCGGCGACGAACCCGCATGGACGGGCGCCTGCTCGGCGAGGTCGCCCGCGCCCTCGACGCCCCGCTCGCCGGCCGCGCCGAACTGTCCACCGCCGACCAGCCGATGAACACCCTGGTCGACTCCGCCGACGTCGCCGCCGCCGCGCTCTGGCTCGCCGGTGACGCCGCCCCGCCACGTCACCGGCACCGCCCTGACCGTCGACGCCGGCTACACGGTCAGGTGACGGCGATGACCACGACACCGGCCGCCGCTCCGGCCCGCCCCGCCACCGAGCGCCAGTTCTGGTTCGCCGAGCGCATCGCGCCCCGCTCGCCCGCCTGGCGGGTCCTCAGCGCCGTGCGCGTCGACGGCACCGTGGAGCGGGAACTGCTCGCCGAGGCCGCACACCGCGTCACCGCCCGCCACTCGGCCCTGCACAGCGTGTTCACGCCGGTCGGGGGGCGAGGTGAGGTGTGCCCCCGTCGAGCCGCGCACCCCGCCCCTCCTGGACATGCCGCCCGGCAGCGGCTTCGACACCGCCGCCGCGCACTTGGCCTGCACCGACCTCCTCGACATCGCCACCGGACGCCACGTCGTCGTCCGTCCTCGGCGGGACCCAAACCGGGCCTCGTCGACTCCTCGGCGGGGTCGCCCCCGAGGGCCAAAGCCGTCGGTCCGGCCCCCGTGCTCGGGCCGGACCGACGGGACCTCTCAAAGACAGGCTCTCACTCCCGCCCCACCGCCTCCGTAGCCCGCTGCCGCAGCGCCGCCCGTGCCGGCAGCGCCGTGGCCGTCAGGGCTAGGGCTGCCGCCGCCGCGAGCACCGACGCGTAGGTCGTCAGCGGGATGTGCGGGGCCGCCGTGCCGGTCATGCCGCTGCTGAACGCCGTCAGGGTGGCGACCGACAGGGCCGTGCCGAGGACCGCCGCGATCGTCAGCGCGGTCAGCGTCTCCAGGCGCAGCATCCGCAGGATCTGCCGCCGGGTGGTGCCGACGAGGCGCAGCAGGGCCAGTTCGCGGGTGCGGTCGGCGGTCGACATGGCGAGGGTGTTGACGACGGCGATCGCGGTGAAGGCGATGACCAGGCCCATGGCGAAGTAGTTGACCTCCGCGTCGGGCGCGGCGGCCTCTACGGCCTCGGCCCGGTCCATGACCCTGGCGCCGGGTAGGGCGGCGGCAAGTTCCATACGGTCCAGGCCGGACGCGGCGACCAGTAGCGTGCCCGTCGGATCGTCCACGTGCCGGGCCAACAGGCCGTGGTCCAGAGTCAGTTCACCGAAGCCCAGGCCGCGCGCGTACATCGCGATCACCTTCAGGCGGACCGGGGTGCCGTCGCCGAGCGTCATCTTCACCGTGCCGCCGACGCCGACTCCCAGCCGGTCGGCCGCGTTCTCGCTGACGGCCAGCGTGCCGGGGCCGAGCCGGTTCAGGGATCCCGCCGTCACTCCGAGATCGGAGGTGCGGTCAAGGCCGTGCGGCGTCACGCCCTGCGCCCCGTACTTCGTCAGTCCCACGCGGACGTTCGTGTGCAGCACCTCGGTGACCGCCACCACTCCGTCCGTGGAGCGCAGTTGGGCGGCCGACGAGGCGGGGATGTGCGGGCCGAGCACGTAGTCGGCCCGGTTGCCCGCCGCCGCCTCGGCCTGCGCCGCGTGCCCCATCGTCGTAGGGACGAACAGGATCGTGCAGGTCACCCCGATCATCAGGGTCAGCGGCACCACCACGGAGGCCAGCCGGCGGGCCCGGGTGCGCAGGTTCGCGGCGGCCAGGTAGCCGCTGGTCCGCGAGGTCCGCAGCGCGATCCCGAGCAGTGCGACCGCCGCCCGCACCAGCAGCGGGCCCAGCAGCGCCACGGCCACGGTCCACAGCAGCGCGGTGACCATCGTCAGCGGACCGGAGGCGGCCTCGGTCGTAAGCGTCGACAGGACGATCGTCAGCGTCACCGCCCCCGCCGTCACCACCGCCCCCGCCAGCAACCGTGTCCACGGCAGCCGCGCCGTCGGCATGGCCGCCTCGCCCAGCGCCTCGACCGGCCGGATCCGCGCCGCCCGCCGGGCCGTGAGCCGCGCCGCCGCCCACGCCGCGACCAGCGTGGCCAGCACCGCGGCCGCCGCCGGGAACGGGCTGACGACGAGCTTCAGCTGCTCCGGCATCGCCCCCAGCGCCACGAACCGCGCCCGCAGCCAGAACCCGAGCCCCAGCCCCGCCGCCGCGCCGCACACCGAGGCGGCGGCCGCGACCAGCAGCGCCTCGCCGCCCAGCAGGCGGCGCAGCTGTTTCGGGGTGGCCGCGACGGCCCGCAGCAGCGCGATCTCCCGCTGCCGCTGCTGCACGGACAGCGTGAACGTGCCCACCACCACGAGCACCGCCACCAGGAGTGCGGTGCCGCCCAGCGCGCCCCCCAGGCTGATCAGCTTGATCCGCGCCTGCTCGGCGTCGTAGAACTCGGCCTTCCCGCGGTCCTGTCCGACGTACGAGAGCACTCCACGGGACGTCCCGACGACCTTCGAGACGTCCACCGCCGACGCGTCACCGTCGTTCGGGAAGACGCCGATCGCCGTGACCTGCCCGGGCCGCCCGGCCAGCCGCTCGGCCTGCGCGGGCGAGAAGAACACCGTGCGCTGACTGCTCAGGTGCTGCGCCGTCACACCGACGACCGTGTATGAGGCCGGTCCTGCCGGGGTCACCGCCTTCAGCCGTCCGCCGACGCGCTGCCCGGACGCGGCGTCCACGACGACCTCGTCCGCGGCCTTCGGCGCCCGCCCGTCGGCCAGGGTGAACGGCGTCAGCGACGCTGAGTTCCAGCCGTGTCCCAGCGCCTTGCGCCCGTCGTCCCCGTACACCGGGAACGTCACCTCGGACACGACCTCGCGCACCCCGGGCAGTTCACGAAGCGCGTCCGCCAACGAACTGGGGATCCACCGCCGTTCGGCGATCTGCTTCGCCTTGTGCTTCTTCTTGTCCTTCTTCTTCGTGATCGTCTGGTGCACGTACTGGTCGCCGGCGACGACGACCGGCGCGGCCGCGTACCGCTCGGGCTCGACCGTGCCGCGCAGCCCGGTCTCCAGGAGCATCCCGCACCCGGTGATCAGGGCGGCCGCGCACAGCAGGGTGACGAACGCCCCCACGAAGGCGGCCTTGCGGTGCCGCAGCGTCTTGAACGCGAACCCCATCATCACTTCCACGCTCCCAGCCGTGTCATCCGCTCGGCGACCTTGTCGGCCGTCGGGTCCGCCATCGCGTCCACGATCCGGCCGTCGGCCAGGAACAGGACGGTGTCCGCGTACGCGGCCGCCATCGGGTCGTGCGTCACCATCACCACGGTCTGGCCCATGTCGCCGGCCACGTCGCGCAGCATGGTGAGGACCTCGCGCGCCGTCACCGTGTCCAGGGCGCCGGTCGGCTCGTCGCCGAACACCACCTCGGGGCGGGTGACCAGGGCCCGCGCGATCGCGACGCGCTGCTGCTGGCCGCCGGAGAGCTGGGCGGGGCGGTGGCCGGTGCGGCCGGTGAGGCCGACCCGGGTGACGATCTCGTCGAGCCACGCCCGTTCGGTGCGGGCACCGGCGAGGCGCAGCGGCAGGGTGATGTTCTCCCGTACGTCCAGCGAGGGCATCAGGTTGAAGGACTGGAAGACGAACCCGACGCGGCGGCGCCGCAGTTCGGTCAGCTTCGTCTCGTTCATCCCGGCCAGCTCCGTGTCGCCGAGCCGCACCGAGCCCGAGGACGGGGTGTCGAGCCCGGCCGCACAGTGCAGGAACGTGCTCTTGCCCGACCCGGAGGGCCCCATCACCGCGGTGAAGGACCCTCGCGGGATCCGCACCGACACCTCGCGCAGGGCGGCGACCGCCCCCTGCCCCTTGCCGTAGACCTTGCTCACGGCTTCCAACTGCACTGCATCCGTCATGTCTTCAAGACTGCTGACCAGGAGGGCCGGCCCCCACGGACCTCGTCCTGGGTCGACCATGACCTCGTCATGATCCGGACACTGCTATACATTGCGCCGGGGAACAAGGCCTGGGGAGTGGGCCCGGGGACAAGCGGGAGGGGCCGTAGGTGATTCGCATACTGCTCGCCGAGGACCAGCACATCATCCGCAGAGCGCTGGCGACCCTGCTCGGCCTGGAGGACGACCTCGACATCGTGGCCGAGGCCGACACGGGCGCCGCCGCCCTGTCCATGGCCCTGGTCCACCGGCCCGATGTGGCCGTGCTCGACATCGACATGCCCGGCGAGCTCGACGGCCTCGACGCGGCGGCCCGGATCGCCGAGAAGGTGCCCGGCTGCCGGATGCTGATGCTCACCGCGTACGGCAAGCCCGGCCATCTGCGCCGGGCGCTCGCCGCCCAGGTGCACGGCTTCGTCCTGAAGACCGCGCCGCCCGACGACCTGCTCGCCGCCGTACGCAAGGTCGCCGCGGGGGAGCGGGTCCTCGACCCCTCACTTGCGGTCACCGCCTGGGACCTGGCCGACAATCCGCTCACCTCCCGGGAGACGGACGTGCTGCGCCTGGTGGCGGAGGGCGCGGAGGCGACGGAGATCGCGGCGCGGCTGTATCTGTCGGCGGGCACGGTCCGCAACTACCTGACGGGGATCGTGGCCAAGCTGAACGCCCGCAACCGTACGGACGCGGTGCGGATCGCGTCCGAGGCGGGCTGGATCTGACCGACTGCCCTTGTTTTACGGGACGTTGAGGGGCGTACGGGCGGACTCGGTGGCGGGCAGCCACGCCTCCAGCGTGAACCAGCCGTCCGCCGCCGTGGCCGTCAGCGTGCCGCTCAGGGCCGCCAGACGCGTCGTCAGATTGCCGATGCCGGACGAGCCGGGGCGACCGGCGGGGCCTGACACTCCGTCGTTGCGTACGCGCAGCAGCGTGCCGTCGGCCGTGGACTCGGTGCTGATCTCGCAGAGCGCGGCGCTGCTGTGCCGCAGCACGTTGGTCACGGCTTCGCGCAGTCCGGCGCTGAGCACCGTCTCCGCCATCGGCGTCAGCGCGCCGTGGGCGAGGCGCACCTTCGCCTCGATCCCGGCCGCGGCCACCACGGACCGCGCCGACTCGGCCTCCGTCGCCAGCACCATCCGCACCTGACCGCCAGCGGCCGCCCGCAGATCGGCCTCGCCGCGCTCGGTCATGGCCAGGACGTCGGCCAGTTCGGTACGGGCCCGCTCCGCAGGCAGCCGGCGGGCCAGTTCGCACTTGAGGAGGATGGCGGCCAGGCTGTGCCCCAGCAGGTCGTGCAGGTCACGGGCGGCGCGCAGCCGCTCCTCGACGACGGCCGCGCGAGCCTGGCGCTGCCGGTCCGCGTGCAAGTCCCGGACGATCTGGGCCTGCCACAGCAGCCCGTACATCACCAGACCGGTCACCACGGTGGAGACGGCGTAGTTGACGGTGAGCCCGGCGGACAGCCCGAGCCGCACCCCGAGCGCGCCCACCACCCCGGCGACCACGCCCACCAACGGCCACGCCACCCGCCGCGGCAGGGCCAGCAGCAGCGGCCCGGCGACGAAACCGGGGGCACCCAGCCACGCCTGCCCGAACACCGGGATCGGGAGGAAGGCGAGCAGCGTCATCAGGCCCAGCTTGTACGGGTGTCTGCCGTGCACGGACGACAGCTGGAGGTAGACGATCACCGTGAACCCGGCTGTGGCGGGCAACAGTTGGAGCCCGTCGAGCATCAGCAGCGCCTTGCCGCAGAAGCCGACGAGGACGACGGCGAGCAGGGCGACGGACAGCCGGTACGCCCGACCGTCGTCGGCCTGTTCCGGCGCGGGACCGGCCGCGCCGGGCAGCTCGGCCTCGGTGACGAACCGCCCCTCGGGAGTCAGACCCGTGGTCACCCACCCCCCGGCCTCGGCGAGCCGGGCCGGGACGTCCCCGAGGATCTCGTCGTCCGCGGTCCGGGCCGAGTCGCTGACGACGCGCAGCCCCACCCGGCCGTGGGCCGCGTACGTCTCGATGCGGCAGCCAGTGGCACCACGCCGTACGACACCGGTGACCGCCTCGCGCAGCACGTGCGCGAGCAGCGCGCCGGACGGGCCCAGCGGTTCGGTGTGCCCGACGTGCACCTCGGCCTCGATACCGGCGGCGGCCAACAAGGCCCGCGAGGTGATCAGTTCGGGGGCCAGGGACATCGCCCGGTACGTGGCGGCGGACTCTCGGGCGGAGGCGAGGCAGGCGCGGGCCGAGCGGGTGACCTCGGTGAGCACCCCGGCCGCCCGCTCGGGCCGGGCGAGAGCGGCCCGAGCGCCCGCGCCGATCCCGGCGAGACCGCGCCCCAGACCGTCGCCGAGCTCCGCCGCGATATGCAGCCGCTCCTCGGCGACGGCCGCCACGACACCGCGGACGCGGGCCGCGTCCGCCTCCTCGGCCCGCTCGGTGAGCCTCGTCAGCCCGTACACGACCAGGCTGATCAGCGCCATGCTGATGACGTCGTCCACGGACCCGAGGGACGCCGCGCTGCCGACGACGGGCAACGCGAGGAGCGGCCACGGCCGACGGCACAGCAGCAGCGAGCCGCCGAGAAAGCCGAGGATGCCCACGGACACGCCGCTGGCCAGCACCGCGCCGTATCCGGCGGCGGCCTGAGCGGCCGTCAGCCAGGGCCCTCGGTACCGGCGCAGCGCGGGAAGCACGTGCGGGAGGTGGAGGGCGAACACCGCGAGCGCCAACGGGGTCCCGGCGATCGCGTAGACCGCGGCGAAGGCAGCCAGGCCCACCACCGTGCTCGCTCGTGCTGATCGCGTCATAGTGCCCCCACCCCCACCGACCCCGCAGGGATAGTAACCGGACGACCTCTTGAACCCGGCGTACGAAGCAGCCCAGAAGCGCGCACCCTGGCCGCACTCGACAGGGCGGCTGAACTACGAGCGCGCCGGGAACTGACGAAGGGCGGGACACGAGCACCAGCGAGCGGCCAGAGTCGCCACGCCTCCGTTCCCGCCGCTTCCGAGTAAGCCGCGCCGCGCCCGGCGCGCACCCCCAGGAGCACGTCGACGTCGCGCCGCCCGGCCGCGCGGAAGGCGGCCCCGGCCAGCACTCCGGCGGGCGGCACCGACCCGCGCTTCGAGAACGGACCGCTCGCGGTCATCGATGTCGACGCCGACGGCCAGGTCCTCGCGTACTGCACCGGCGGGCGCTGTCACGTTGGTTGACAGGGTGGGATGATCTTCTGGTTGATCGTGCTGGAGGGGGCCGCACGTGGAGAGCACGCCGCCGTCGTACAAGGGGCACCGGTACCCGGTCGAGGTCATCTCCCACTGCGTGTGGCTGTACCACCGCTTCTTGCTGTCCTTCCGCGAGGTCGAGGAGCTCATGCTCGAGCGCGGGATCGTCGTCTCCTACGAGACGATCCGACGCTGGTGCGCCAAGTTCGGGCAGACCTACGCCAACGCGCTGCGCCGCCGACAGCCACGGCCTGGGGACAAATGGCACCTGGACGAGGTCTTCATCAAGATCAACGGGCGGTTGCAGCACCTGTGGCGGGCCGTCGACCAGGACAGCAACGTCCTGGACATTCTCGTGCAGAACCGCCGGGACAAGGCCGCGGCCAAGCGCTTCTTCCGCCGCCTGATGAAGAAGACCCGCGCGGTGCCGCGGGTGATCATCACCGACAAGCTCCGCTCCTACGGCGCCGCCCACCGCGAGGTCATGTCCTCTGTCGAGCATCGGCAGCCGAAGTACCTGAACAACCGGGCGGAGAACAGCCACCAGCCAACGAGGCAGCGCGAACGGGCGATGAAAGGCTTCCGCTCCGTGGGCGGAGCACAGCGGTTTCTGTCCGCATTCAGCGGCATCACGCCCCACTTCCGACCCCGCCGGCATCTGATCCCCGCACACGACTACCGAGCCGAAATGACCGTCCGCTTCGCGATCTGGGAGCAGATCACCCAAGTCGCCGGCCTCGCCACCACGGCCTGAGCACAGCCCGGAACCGGGCTCCACCACGCCACGACGCACCATCAGACACCTACTCACCCAACAACGTGACAGCGCCAGACAGGAGCCTCATGGCTGCGACGGAGAGGAGCACAGAAGGACAGGGGCGACAGTGGTTCGAGGGAGCGCCGACCTGAAGGTATTGACAGTCGTTTCCATCTGGGCGACACTAGATACACATGGTCGACAATCGACAAAGCGGCGGCAGTCTGCTCCGCGGAGACACTAGGAGGACCAGTGGTTTTCGAAGTCAAGCCCAAGTTCGTGACGTTCGACATGAACGGAACGCTGATCAAGTTCAGCATCAACGACGCGATGCGGGAGGTCCTGGGCGACCGACTGCCGGCTGAGGTCGCTGATGAGTACCTGCGGATCTGCAAGGCGTACCGGATCGACGAGTGCACGGGCGCGTACCAGCCGTTCCACCAGGTCGTCGCGCGTTCCATGGAACGCGCCTCGCGCAGCGTCGGTCTCGAGTACCGCGAGGACGAGGCGTGTGCGGTGTACGAGCGCATCCCCACCTGGGGCCCGTACCCCGGTGTCACCGAGGCACTGAACCGCCTGGCCGAGGCAGTCCCGCTGGTCATCATCACCAACAGCGACACCGCGCACGCCGTGCGTCTCGCGGAGAACCTCAAGGCCCCGTTCGAGGTCGTCATCAGCGCCGAGGAGATGGGCGTCTACAAGCCACGGCTCCGCGCCTTCGAGTACATGTTCGACAAGCTTGGCGTGACGCCCGACGAGCTCGTGCACGTCTCCGCGAGCCCGATGTACGACCATCGCTCCGCGGCGATCATGGGCATCAAGAACAAGGTGTACGTCGACCGCGGCTTCGAGCACGACGAGCACTGGCTCGGCTACGAGCGCATCACCGACATCGCCGACCTTCCGGTCCTCTTCGGCCTCCAGCGTCCCTGACGCCTAAAACCGTGTCCTAACTGGTGAGGCGGACGAGGCGCTTGTAGCAGCAGAGCGCGGCGGTCAACCCGAGAAAGGCCAGGTAGTTGCGGGAATTACGCTGGTAGCGGTGGGTGAGTCTGCGGCGACATCGTCCGCTCGATCACCCACCTGCGGCGGCCAAGGCGTTCGCTGGACTCGATTCCGCACTCGTCCGGCACCAACCGCTTGACCAGATCCGTCATGCACGAATCCACGAACGGGCACCCAAAGGAAACGACGTTCAGGAACGCTTCGGGTATCTCAGGGGTTCTGCTGTCTCAGCGAAGCGTGGAGCTGGTGCCGGTTCGTTCTTGCCGCCGTAGGACCGCAGTGTCAATGCGTCGGGCCAGTCCGGTCGCCTTGCCCATCAGCCATTCCAGCGGCCCGCGCTGGAAGAAGCGGGACCAGAGGGTGGCGAGAACGGTGATGGACGCGATGATGCCGAGCAGGATGTACATGAGCAGGACGGTCGCTTCCTCGGTGTCCAGGAGCCAGATGGCGACGATGTGGTAGACGTACGCCGTCAGTGACATCGAGCCGACCGCGATGACGGGTGTGGCCAGGCGGCGCAGCCGGGGATCACCAGGATCGCCACACCGGTGTTGCCCACGATGGACAGGTCGCCTCGCTGTGCGGGGAGGCGACCAGCATCCCGGCGGGTGTACCGCCGAAGATGCCCTCTCTGCCGGGCGAGGCGGACGACTGGACGACATACCGGGTCCCCCTGCGGTTTCCCGGGCGGCTGCGGCTGCACCGGGCACGAGACGCAGCGCCGGCCAGGAGCCGCCATAGCCCGTGACGGCGAGGGCGACGTCGGCGAGGGCGAGACGTATACGGACAGCCGTGGCGGCCAGGTCGAGGCGGGCGACAGCCATACCGGCGATGACGGACGGGACCCAGGTCAGGGCCGGATAGCCGCCGGTGAAGAACAGCGAGACGACGCCGTCGGCCCGGCCGACGGTGGGAAATACGCGGTCGCCGACCACCGGCTTCAGCAGGTACAGCAGCTGCGGGCCCGCCAGAGCCCATGCCACGGCGATCAGCGCCAGCGGTTTGGCGCTCAGCCGGTGCAGCGGCAGCACGAGCAGGAAGAACAGTCCGTAGAAGGCGAGGATCGGCACGACCGGGGTGCCGGTCATGGTCAGGGCGGTGCCGAGGGCCAGCAGGATCACGGCTCGGATGACGACCTTGGCTACGGCCTGGCGGCCGGCCGTACCGGTCTTCGGCGTGCGGTGCCCGGTGATGAGGGCGACTGCGAAGCCGGCCAGGACGGCGAACAGGGTGGAGGAGCGGCCTTGCGCCAGATCCATCAGGAAGCCGATGACACTGTCCTGATCCGGGGCGGAACCTACGTGGACCGCGTACATGCCGAAGACGGCCAGGCCGCGGGCCAGGTCCAGACCGATCAGCCGGCCTACCCCGGGCGCACTGGTCGAGGCCTCACCACGCCCACGGTCAGGGGATGCGGCGCTGGCCGGGAGCAGCGGGGAGTCTGGGTGATGGGTCATGACCCTCAGGCTGGAGACCGGGCCGATCGTGGACGATCCGGCAGAAGGCTGCCGGTCCCTGCCTACTGGTGGGTGCTACCCCGCCGGGTGGCTGGAGCTGCCGCTCGACGGGCCATCGGGACCGATCGGGGCTTTAGGGTCGAGTCGGCATGGGCCGGACGGCGAGGATGAAGGTGAGGCGGAGCACGTGATCCGGGTAGTGGTGGTCGACGACGAGGCACTGGTCCGCTCGGGCTTCGAACTCATTCTGAACGCGTCCGAGGACATCGAGGTCGTCGCGACCGCGAGCGGCGGCGAAGCCGTCGAGACTGTCCGCCGGGAGCGGCCCGACGTGGTGCTGCTGGACATCCGGATGCCGGACGTCGACGGGCTCACCGTCCTGCGCGAACTGCGGAAGACGCCGGACGCCCCGGTCGTGGCGATGCTGACCACCTTCGACGCCGACGAGTACATCCTGACCGCGCTGCACTCCGGCGCGGCCGGCTTCCTCCTCAAGGACACCGAGCCCGAGCAACTCGCCCACCTGGTGCGCACCCTCGCCGCGGGCGGCGTCGTGCTTTCCCCCAAGGCGTCACGGAGCCTGTTGCACAGCCACCCCGGCACCGAGACGCCCGTCGACGATCAGGCCGCCCGGGTCCGGCTGCTCACCGCGCGGGAACGTGACGTCCTCGTCCTGGTGGCGGAGGGACTGTCGAACGCCGACATCGGGGCGCGCATCCACCTGGGTGCCGGCACGGTCAAGGACCACGTCAGCGCCATCCTCACCAAGCTGCGGGTGTCGAGCCGGGTGCAGGCCGCGCTGCTGGCGCAGCGGGCCGGACTGCTCGACGAGCACGCGCGGGAGGCAGGCCGATGAGCCGCGCACGCGCCATGTGGCAGCGGCTTCCCACGCCGGTCACCGGCCTCGCCCTGGTGGCGGTGGCGGCCGTGGATGTATGGCTCAACATGGGGGAGCACACGCCCCTCGAGCTCGCGCTGGCCGCTATCGGCTGCACCGCGCTGGCCTTCAGGCGCCGCTTCCCGCTCGGCGTGTTCCTGCTGACCCTGCCCGTCGCGCTGATGCAGGATGTCGCCGTCGCTGTGCTCGCGGCGCTGTTCACCCTGGCCGAACGCTCCCGCAACCGCCGTCTCCTCGCCGTGTGCGTCGCCCTGGCCGCCGTCGCGAGCAGTACTCCGTGGCCCCTGGCCGAGGTCGACCGGACCATGACACTGATCTTTTTCGTGTACGGCCTGGCGACCGCCGCGGCCCCGGTCCTCTTCGGCCAGCTTCTCCAGGCGCAACGGGACCTGGCGCGGCGGCTGGCCGAGATCGAGGAGGCCAAGGAGCACGAGCGGGCCCTGCATGCCCAGGCAGTGCTCGCCCGCGAACGCGCCCAGCTGGCCCGCGAGATGCACGACGTGGTCTCCCACCAGGTCAGCCTGATCGCCGTACGGGCCGGGGCGCTTCAGGTCGCCGCCAAGGACGCGGACGCCAAGGAGGCCGCCCGCACGATCCGTTCGCTGAGCGTCACCACACTCGACGAACTGCGCACCATGGTCACTCTGCTGCGCGCCTCCGGCGGCGACGCCACCGAGCTCACCCCGCAGCCCACTCTGGCCGACCTGCGCAAACTTGTGGAATCGAGCGGAACGCACGCACAGCTGACGGGCGAACTGCCGCCCACCGTGAGCACACCCGCCCAACGGGCCCTCTACCGTACGGTCCAGGAAGCGCTGACCAACGTCCGCAAGCACGCCCCCGGCGCCAGAGCGCGCGTCGAGCTGTGGCAGGCAAGCGACGGCATCGGAGTGACCGTCACCAACACCCCGCCCACCCGGCCTTCGCTGTCCCTGCCCGGTTCGCAGCAGGGCTTGGTCGGTCTGCGGGAACGGGCCGACATCCTGCGCGGGACCCTGGAGGCGGGCCCGACCGCGGAGGGCGGCTACCGGGTACGGCTGCGCATTCCCCTCAGCGCGGACTGACCGACCAGGCGGCCGGGCGGCACAGCCGCCGCCCGGCCGCCTGCCACGGCACGTCGGCTCATGCTGTGCCGTGGTGGTGACTGGATGAGCCCATCGGGCACGTCCAGACCTCATGCCGCGAACACAGTTCCGCTCGTCCGCCGCCCGGCGGCGGGATGTCCTGTCGCGGGCCCCTCTCAGAAGGGTGTTGAGTCCTCGGTCCGTCGGCTGATCCGCGTGGATCTCGTACGCTCGCCGACGCCCTGGCCTCCGTCAGCGCCTGACGGAGGCCGGACAGGGGCCGGACAGGGGCCGATACGTGGCCGACGACATCGGCCCCCCTCAGCGGCATCCGCGACATCGCCTCGTCACTTCAACAGGGTGCTGACCAAGGCGACGGCCATTCCCAAAAGCGCGTCGATACAGCCGATCCTGACGGCTCGTCCCCACGTCCGGCCCGCGGCCCGGGCGGCGAGCAGGCCCCAGCCCAGCAGCAGGACGGTGTTGATTCCGAAGGCGACGTACTCGATGCCTGTGGAGCGCCACCAGCCAAGGCCCGCCCCCCACAGCACCAGCGTGGTGGGCAACGCTGCCACTACCAGCGGCCACTCGGCGAGCACGGCACGCACCACACCCCGTACGCCGGGATGGCCCTGCGCGTCGCGGTGGGCGATCTGGTGGGCGTAGCCATGGGCCAGGGCCGAGGCGAGGGCGGTGAACAGGACCCATAGGGCGTCGTCCATGCGTGCCGCTCGAGTCGTCTCGCCGAACTGCGTGAGCGCGGCGACGGCCGAACTCGACACCAGGAGCCCGTACACGCCGCTGAACAGCGCGGTCGGCTGGGCCAGCCAGTTCCACACCGCACCTCTGCAACGGATGGCGGACTCGATGCGCATACGGGGCCTTTCACGGTCTTGGTTTGCGTGGGTGTCGGTGCTTGGAGTTGTCCGGCCGGGAACGCGGCAGTGGACGACCGGACACCCTGCGTGTGGTGCGTCATCGCGCGGAGGCCAGGAACTGGGTGGCCGCCAGTTGCGCGTACAGCCGATCCTGGGCCACCAGTTCCTCATGGGTGCCCACGGCCCGGACATGTCCGCCGTCCATGACGACGATCCGGTCGGCACCCGTCACCGTCGACAGACGGTGGGCCACCACCAGCACGGTGGTCTCGCGAGCCACCTCCGCGACGACGTCCCGCAGCGCCAGCTCGTTGACGGCATCGAGCTGCGAGGTCGCCTCGTCCAACAACAGCAGGCGTGGCCTGCGCAGCAGGGCGCGGGCGATGGCGACGCGCTGCCGCTCACCGCCTGACAGCTTCGAGCCGCGGTGTCCGACCGGGGCGTCCAGGCCGTGGGGCAGGCGCTCGACGAGGGTATCGAGCTTCGTGCGGGCCAGGACGTCGCGGATGTCGTCGTCCGTCGCGCCGGGCGCCGCGAACACCAGGTTCTCGCGCAGCGTGCCGGCCAGCACCGGGGCGTCCTGCTCCACGTACCCGATGGCGGACCGTAGCTCGGACAGGGACCAGTCCCGTACGTCCTTGCCGTCGACCAGGACGCGGCCGCCGGTGGTCTCGTGGAACCGCTCGAGGAGTGCGAACACCGTCGACTTGCCCGCACCGGAGGGGCCCACGAAGGCCGTCATCCCGGTGCCCGGTACCTCGAAGCTCACCTGCTGATGGACGTACGGCTGGCCAGGTCGGTAGCGGAAGGACACGTTCTCGAAGCGGACCGACGCCAGACCCGGGACCAGTGCCCCCTGCCTGGGCAGGGCGCCCGCTGGCCGGTCGGCCGACTCCGTCGCCAGGCGTTCCACCTGCGCGATCCGGGACAGCGCGGCCGCCCCCTCCTGATACGAGGACCCGGCTTCGACCAGCGTGGACACCGGCTCGATCAGGTAGAAGAGGTACAGCAGGAAGGCGATGAGGGTCGACACGGGGATCTCCCCGGACGCCACCCGCGCCCCGCCGACCGCGAGCACCGCGAGGAAGGCCAGCTGGACGGCGAGTTCGTCGACCGAGCCCGCCACGGCCTCCCACTTCGCGCTCTTCACGCCGTGCCGCCACGCCCGCCGCGCCGCCGCCTCCACCCGGGCGGTCTCCCGCTCCTCGGCACCGGACGCCTTGACCGTACGGAACGCTCCGAGAGCCCGCTCCAGTGCGACGGAGACCTCCCCGACCGCCTCCTGCGCCCGTTCGGTGGCCTGCGCGATCTTCGGCATCACCAGTCCGACGGCCCCGCCGACCAGCACGACCACCCCGAGCGTCACACCCAGCAGTACGACGTCCAGGTACGCCATCATCACGATGGCCGCCACGAAGGCCACCGCGCCGGTGGCGGCGGAGACGACCGCCTGGATGCTGACCGCCCGCAGCAGCGTGGTGTCGGAAGTGACCCGGGACATCAGATCGCCCGGCGGGGTCCGCTCGAACTCCGCGATCCGCAGCCGCAGCAGCCGCCCCACGAGGGTGCGCCGCGCGGCCAGGACCACCGACTCCGCTGTCCGCTCCAGCACATACGCGCCGAACGCCTCGACCGCCGTACCCACCAGCACCAGCACGGTGAGCGCGATCAGGATCCCGGCGATGGTGTCACCGGAGGCCAGCCGGTCCACCAGTGCCTTCGTGGCCAGCGGCTGCAGCAGTCCCCCGGCGGCCCCGACCAAGGCGCACAGCAGACCGAGGACGACGGCCCACCGGTGCGGCCGGACGTACGAGCCCAGTGCCTTGAGCGTCTCTCGGGCGGACGGGGACGTCTCATCCGTCGTCGGGGCGGATGCGGTGTTCACGAAATTCCCTTCTTCAGTGTGCCGGGGCGTAAGCATGCGCCGGGTCAGTTGCCGAGTCCGGCGGTGCGCATGGCGAGGTGGCGCAGCAACGCTTCGGTCACCTCCGGGCGGACGACGCACAGGACGAAAGCGCCCGCCGCCAGCGTCATACCGAGGGACTCCAGAAACTCGCCCCTGCCAGGGAAGGCGTCACGGCCCGGTACGTCGGCCGATGTTCCGCGGAAGCCCTCGCGCTCGTCGTGTCGCACACGCTGTGTCATGCCTCCAGCCTGGAAGCCCGCCCACCCCGCTCCCATCCGGCAACTGTCGGGGCCACCCCCGCCGAGTGGCTGAAGAAAGACCGCCGTCCGGTCGCACCGGACCGGCCGGGCCTCGAGGTTCCACCGGTCGGCAGGGCGCTCCCCCCCGATCGGCGGGGGCGTTACCGAAGACTGCCGGGTGGTCCGCCCCCTGGCGTCCGCGCGAGGTTCTCCGTATGACACAGACACAGCCGCCACAGGAGACGTCAGTTCCGCAGGAGAACTCGCCTCCGCCGCCCCGAATCTCCCCCGAGTCCGCCGTGCCGGCCTCGCCCGGTCCCTCGATGGGACGCCTCGTCGGGGTGGATCTGGCCCGCGCGCTGGCGGTGTTCGGCATGTACATCGTGCACATCGGACCCCCGCTGTCCGCCACGACCGGTGTCGGCAGCTGGATCCGGTACGTGGCGGACGGTCACTCGTCGGTCCTGTTCGCCACCCTCGCCGGGTTCTCACTGATGCTGCTCGCCGGCCGCCGGGAGCCGAAGACCGGCCTGGCGGGCCGGCAGGCGAAGGCTCGGATCGCGATCCGAGCCGTGGTCCTGCTGGCGCTGGGCACCGTGATGGCGATGGAGTACGGGGGAGTGATCATCCTCGGCTTCTACGGTGTCTACTTCCTGCTGGCCCTGCCCCTGGTGCGACTGCGCGCCAAGACGCTCGCGATCCTCGCGGCCGCGTTCGCCCTCGTCACACCGCAGCTGGCGTTCGGCCTGACCTCGCTGCTGACTCCGTCGGTCCAGGAGAGCATCAACGCCTACGACCCGCTCCGCCGCCTCAGCGAGGTGGGAGTGCTCGATCTGCTGCTCACCGGCTTCTACCCGGCGCTCACCTGGATGTCGTTCGTGATCGCAGGTATGGCGCTGGGCCGCCTCGACCTGTCCTCCGGCACTGTCCGGCGGCGCCTGGCCGCGTTCGGTGCCTCCCTCACCGTGGCCGCGTACGGCATGTCCTTGCTGCTCGCCGGCAAGGACGCGTTGAGGAGCATGGCGGAAGACGGGTCGTCGTCCGGCGGCTCCGGTTCGATGCCCCCCGACAGCGGTTCGATGCCCCTCGACGGCGGGTCGTTCCCCGATATGCCGGCGTCGTCGCTCCTGTCGGCCGGGCCGCACAGCGGCACCACGTTCGACATCATCGGCAGCGTCGGAGTCGCGGTCCTCGTGATCGTGGGCGCGACGGTGCTGATGGACCGCCTGCCGCGTTTGCGCCGTCTGGCGAAGCCGGTCATCGCCGTGGGCACCATGTCCCTGACCGCCTACGTCGGCCACTTCGTCGCACAGTCCGTGCTGTCCACGCCCGTCGGGACCAGCACCCAGCAGTCGTGGTTGCCGCTGATCATGTACGTCCTCGGGGCGATCGTGTTCGCCGCGATCTGGTCCCGCTTCTTCCGCCGCGGCCCCCTGGAGTACCTGCTCAACGCCGCCACCAAGCCGGCGAAGCACATCCGATAACACCCGGCCGGGTGGGGCGCCTCCACGCCCCACCCGCCTGGACCGCTCACGGATCCAGCAAAACGCATAGTCTTTGCAGGCTTCCACCCTTACGCCCTGTTCGCCGCCGAAAGGTGCACCGAGGGCCCGCCAATCCGTGTGCATGCTGACTCAGCCCACCACCCGAACCAGCGACAGCATCACACCAGTTGCGCTGTGCAGCCCTGTGCTGCTGCAGGGGCAGGGGCCGTGCGCTGCTGGCGGAGTTGCCGGTTTGCAGGGTCAGTTGGTGGACGACGCGGATGAGGGCTTCGCGGTCGGCGCGGAGTTCGGCAAGCTCGTCTTTGTCTGCTGCGCGGAGTTCCTTGAGTCACGAACGCACCCAGCCGTGCTGGACGGGGTGCGGCGGGTAGGCGAACCCCACCCGCTCCGCAGCGTCGGCAGGGACCCGGAACACGATCGTCGTGACCCGTCATCCTTGCCGCACGGCGTCCGCGACGGGAGCCGCGCCGCGTTCTCGATCTTCGGCCTACCCCGATGCCGTGAGCGTGTGCAGGACGGCTCGATTACGAAGTCGTCGATCTTGCCGCCCTCGTCGAAGTGCAGGAAGTCGCAGCCCTGGAGCTTCTTTCCGGCGACGCTCGCGGTGAAGACGAACGCGTGGTCGCGGCCGTCGGGATTCGCGATCTCCCGGACGTAGGTGAAGTTCTCGAAGACCTGTGTCACAGCGCGCAGGATCGCGGTGGTGATCGCCTTGCCCGGGTACGGCTCGAAGGCGACCGGGCTGGTGAAGACGACGTCGTCGGCCAGAAGGGCGGCCACGGCGTCCAGGTCACCGTTCTCGACGGCCTTGCGGAAGGGGTGCATGATCGACCTCGCTACTCAACAAGTTGCATATGTGCAGAGGAGGGTAGAGGCGACTCCGGCGTTTGTCGGGGGTGCGGCGCTTCGGAAGTGCTCATCACTGAACACTCGCTGGGTCGTACCTTGCTCCCATGGCATTGCGGAACGCGGTGATGGCCGCGCTGCTGGAGGGCGAGGCGTCCGGTTACGACCTCGCAAAGGGCTTCGACGCGACGGTCGCGAACTTCTGGGCGGCGACGCCTCAGCAGCTCTATCGGGAGCTGGAGCGTATGGAGGCCGAGGGACTGGTCACGGCTCGCCTCGTCGAGCAGCGGAGTCGTCCCAACAAACGGCTGTTTTCCCTGACGGAGGCTGGGCGGGAGGCGGTGCGCGCATACACGGCCGAGCCGCCGGGTCGGCCCGCGGTCATCAGGGACGAACTGCTGGTCAAGGTGCAGTGCGCGGACGCCGGCGACGTCGAGGCGGTGCGCGCCGCCGTCGTCGAACGCATGGAATGGGCCACGGCCAAGCTGGCCCGCTACGAGAGAATCCGGCAACGACTGCTGGGCGGCCGCTCGGAGGAGGCGTACTTCGCCGAGGCCGAGCGTATCGGCCCGTACCTCACTTTGCTGCGCGGGATGTCGTTCGAGCGGGAGAACCTCCAGTGGGGCGACATGGCGTTGCGCAGGCTCGACCAGCGCGCCAAGGCTATTACTCAAGTAATTGACTAGAGTGGTGGCTCTTCCGATGGTCGCAATAAGGAGCCAGCCGCTCATGTCAGGCACTGAGACCCGCTATCTGCGCTTCGTGGCCCTGGGTGACAGTCACACCGAAGGGGTCGGCGACGGCGACGATGTGACAGGCCTGCGCGGGTGGGCCGACCGGCTCGCCGAGCACCTGGCTCGGCACAGCCCGCAGCTTCGGTACGCCAATCTCGCGGTACGGGGCCGTCTGGCCGGGCAGGTCCACGCGGAGCAGTTGCCCGCGGCGCTTGCGCTGCGGCCGGACTTCGCGACGGTCGTGGCTGGAGTCAACGACATGCTGCGCCCCCGCTTCGATCCGGATGAGGTGGCCGCGCATCTGGAGGCGATGTTCGCCGCGCTCACCGGCCAGGGGACGCGCGTGGCGACGCTCACCATTCCCGACATCGCGCGCGTCAGTCCACTGGCCCGTCCGCTCCGGCCGCGTCTTGAGGCGCTGAACCACCGCGTTCGCGCGGCGGCGCACCGGCATGGTGTCGTCGTCGCCGACGTCACCCTGTATCCGGTGGCCACGGATCCACGCCTGTGGAGTCAGGACCGCCTCCACTCGAGCCCACTCGGCCACCAGCGGATCGCGGCGGCGCTCGCTCACTCGCTCAACCTGCCAGACACTGACGACTCCTGGACGCACCCGTTGCCCGTCCTGCCTGTTGGTCGGGCACGATTCTTGCGTGCCGCGTCAGCCGAGGTGCGCTGGGTCGCCGGATTCCTAGGTCCGTGGATCGGCAGGCGCGCGCGTGGGCGTTCCTCCGGAGACGGTCGCGTGGCCAAACGCCCGGACCTCCTGTCCGTCGGCAGCGCCGGCCAACACTTCGGCCGTGCCTTCCAGCGTGGACAAGAGCCTTCCGTCGACCTGGCAGACGCCTCGGAGTAGCGAGATCCGCTTGTCCGAGCATGAGCAGCGGTCGGTGCTTGCCCGAGTCGGGACGACGAACGATGCCTACTACGTCCTTCTAGAGCACGCGGAAGCCCACGACAACCTGCTGTGCATCCAGGTGGCCAAGAACAAGGACGACCCGAACCGGTTAAGGTTCCACGGCCCCGACCACTACCTCAAGACCGCCGCTCAGATGGGGACCTGTTCGCCGAACTGCCCGAGGCGTGCGACAACACCCTGCTGATCGCGGAGCGCATCGAGTCCTACGAGGAGGTCTTCGCCCCCAAGGACGAGATGCCGCAGTACCCCGGCGTCCCCGAAGGGCAGACCCAGGAGTCGTGGCTGCGACAGGAGTGCCTCAAGGGTCTGGCCATGCGCTACGACTCCCCGGTCCCCGCCGACGTGATGGAGCGCTTCGAGCGTCTCGTACCAGAGGCGACCGGGGCGTGCCGGTGGGGGAGATCGGTGCGGTGGCGGGTGTGGCGTTGCCGGCGGGCGCGCAGTCTGCCGCTGCTGGTTGTGCGGCTGTCAGCGTGGGCCTGCTCGGCTTCATCCGAGGGATCGCCGTCGCGTTCTGGGCTCGGCTGGGCTTCCCTCCCTCTTCGACGCTAGATCAGCCCCCCCCCGCATCCGCTACGCCTTCGGTGCGGACGTCCAGCCTTGGCGGCGGAGGCTTTCGAAGCCGTCCAGGAGGAGGTCGAGTGCGAATTCGAACTCGAACTGGTCGTCGCAGCCGCCACCGACCGTGGAGCCCCCGTCGTGTGCAGCCGTCGCGGCCAGTTCCGCGATGTGCGGGTAGCGCGCCGCCAGCTCGGGGCTCGGCGGGCCGGAGGGGCCGGAGGTGTCGAACAGTTCCTGGCTGAAGCCGAGCAGGCGGCTGCCCATCGCGTGCATGACGTGGTGCGTGAGGTCGGCGGAGAGGCCGCCGTCCCGGAAGCTCCCGGCCATAGAGTCCAGGTACGCCAGCACGGCCGGGGCGGGGCCGGTCCGCGACTCGATGACCCGGGCCGCCCAGGGGTGGCGCAGCAGGACCCGCCGGGCCGAGAGGATCCGCCCGCGGACCACGCTCTGCCAGTCGGGGCCCGCAGCCGGCGGGTCGATCTCGCCGACCACTGCGTCGACCATGCCGTCGAGCAGCTCCTCCTTGTTGGCCACGTGCTTGTAGAGGGCCATCGGTACGACATCCAGCTCCTGCGCGAGCCTGCGCATGCTGAGCGCGTCGATGCCGGTGGCGTCGGCGAGCGCGACGGCGGTTCGCAGGACGCGGTCCCTGTTCAGGGGGATCCGATGCGTGTGTGCGGCTTTCTGCCGGGTCATTCCGGTTCGGCCCCTTCCCTCCTCGACAGCGCCCTCTCCTTGACGAGTGTACGCCGTACACCTATGCTCGCCGCCAGGTGTACGGCGTACACCTCCACCGAGTGAGAGGTACCGAGAAGATGAGTCCGGACCGGAGAACCGCGGTGGCCACCGGGTCGCTGTTCCTGCTGACCGAGGCCGCCGCAATAGCCGGGGCCGTTCTGTACCGCCCCTTGCTGGGAGAGGCAGGCGGCCGGCTCGCGCAGAGCGCCGACATGCGGGCGCTGCTCGGGGTGCTCTGCGAGGTGGTGCTGGTGGTGGCGGTGGCCGGTACCGGGGCGGCGCTGTTCCCCGTCCTGCGGCGCCACAGCGAGGGGCTCGCGCTCGGGTACGCCTTCGGGCGGCTGCTGGAAGCGGCCGTCATCGCCCTCGGGATCGTCGCCGTCCTGGCGCTCGTCACCCTGCGGCGGGACACAGGGGCGGCGGCAGGCGCCGACGTCGCGCTGGTGGCCGTGCACGACTGGACGTTCCTGCTCGGGCCCAACATCGCCCTCGGCCTGAACACCGTCCTGCTTGCCTACCTTGCGTACCGCGCACGGCTCGTGCCGCGCTTCATCGCCGTGCTCGGACTGGTTGGCGGGGCGCTGATCTGCGCCTCGGCCATCGCCGTGATGTTCGGGTCCTACGCGCAGCTCTCCGTGGCGGGGGCGGCCGCCGCGCTCCCGGTGTTCGCGTGGGAGCTGGGACTGGCCGGGTGGCTGATCGTCAAGGGGTTCGGGCCCGGCTCAGGCGCCACGTCCCGGGCAGACAGAGAGGTGGCTGATCCGGCAGGTGTCCGTCGGTGAGGTCGGCCCGAGCTTGACGACGGAGCCGTCCGGGGGGACGCGCCAGCCCTGCCCGGCGGAAACGTCATGATCTGCGAGAAGCAGCGACCGACGCGCGGCTGAGGCTCAGCACTTACTGATCATTTCAGAATGAGGTTCGGAGTCGTCTCAAGCAGATGATGCTGCAGGCGAGTTGGAGCAGTCCGAGGTGGAGGTCGGCTCGTA
>NZ_JBIWIV010000020.1:0-123565 GCF_044764825.1 Streptomyces sp. NPDC093598
CCCGTGAACGTCTCCACCCACACCGGCTCAGCCCTCAACACCCCACCCATACAGGCAAAATGCCCGCCGCAAAGCCTTCTGCAACACCCTTTAGTCCAGCTCCAGCACCCCTACCGTCTGACCCCCGCTGTTCTCGCCGTCCGGGTGGAAGCCGAGGCCCAGGTAGAAGCCCTCGGGGCCGGTCGGGCCCGGGTGCCACGTGACGTAGAACTTCTTGGTGCCGCGCCGGCGCAGCTCCTCGGCCACCGACTCGACGGCGAAACGGCCGTACCCCTTGCCCTGCTCCCCGGCCGCGATGTTCAGCCGCCACAGGCCCGAACGGATGTCGCTGCCGTCCCCGTACCAGTCGATGTCCAGGCAGGCCATGAGGAAGCCGACCGGGCGGTCGCCGTCGACGATCAGGCGGGGCCAGGCGATGCCGGGATGGACGTACGCCTCGGCGAGCGACTTCACGACCGGGGCGACCGCGTGTTCCTGGTCGGGGCGGACGTGGATGCCGAGGGCGGCGTCGAGGTTCGCGGGGGTGATCTCTTCGAGGCGCGGGCCGGTCGTGGTCATGCGCGCACCCTAGGCAGGCGGTCCGTGCCCGGGCCAGCGGCTTTCCTCAGCCCAACTGCCGGTAACGGCCCCGGAAGTACGTCAGGGGGCCGCCGTCCGCGCTCGGCACCCGGGCCGTCAGGACGCGGCCGATGACCAGCGTGTGGTCGCCCGCCCGGACGCGCTGCTCGGTGCGGCACTCCAGGACGGCCAGGGCGCCGCCGACCAGCGGGGCGTGGGTGTACTCGCCCCGCGTGTACGGGATGTCGGCGAACAGCAGGCGGTCGCTGACGCGGCCCTTCATCGCGAAGCGGCCCGCGATGTGCCGCTGGCTCTCGGAGAGGACCGAGACCGCCCACTGGTCCTGCTCCTCCAGCAGCTCGTCCATGCGGGAGCCCTCACGCAGGCTCACCAGCACCAGGGGCGGGTCCAGGGACACCGACATGAAGGCCGTGGCCGTCATGCCCACGTCCTCGACATCCGGCGCCGAGGGGTCGTCCGGGTCGAGCGATGGCTCCTGCGCGGTCACCAGGACCACGCCCGAGGCCAGCCGGGACATGGCGGCGCGGAACTCGTCGTTGCTCACCCCCTCAGCATGCCCGGAGGCTGGCGACGGAATGATCGGGGACGTGGCAGCGGGAGTGTTCGGCACACCCGGAACGCTAATCGCCGCCGCGCAGGACCCGCATCGGACTCCCGCCCGATCACGGTCTTAGGACTCCCGACGGACCTCCGCGGCCCGCCGACGGGCACGACGGAAATACCTGTGCGCAACCTGACAAAGTCTGCGTTCGGTAGCCGCACGTGAAGAACGCAGAAACTCCACTCAATTGTTCAGCTTTGCCTGTGACTTGAGTCACAAGGGGCAGGAATTGTTGACCCTGTGTACCGAGTGAGCAGCGCGCTGTGATTCAGTGGCGGGGAAGCTGCCAGGACGATACGCCGACGAGAACCCTTGAATCGCTGCGAGTACTCGGGGGGAGGGCGAGCATGGAGACCGAGTCGGAGCCCTACGTCCGTCTTGCGTCCCTGCGACAACTGCACCAGGTCATGGCCGACATGAACACGGCCCGCAGCCTGGCGGACACACTGCAGACCGTCGCGGAGGGCGTCGTGGCGGCCCTCGGGTACGAGCTGGCGTGCGTGAACCTCGTACGGCCGGACGGCGACCTCGTCGTCGCGGCCTTCGCCGGGAACCCCGCCGCCGAGGCCCTCATCACCGGCCGCGTCGGCTCGCGCGACTCCTGGGAACGCCGCCTCGGCATGGGTGAGCACTGGGGCGACCTGGTGTTCATACCGCACACCGAGGGCTGGGTCCTCGACGACGACGACGTCCCGCAGTGGTACACCGACGGCCCCGCCCCCCGCTTCGAGGACGAGTGGCACCCGGCCGACCGGCTCTTCGCCCCCATGTACGCGCCGGGCCCGCAGCGCAGCGCGGGCTGCGGTGAGCTGATCGGCGTGCTCTCCGTGGACCGGCCGCGCAACGGCCGCCGCCCCGGAGCGTGGGGCCGCGAGGCGCTCCAGATGTACGCCTTTCAGGCCGCCATCGCGATCAGCAACGCCCGGCTGCGCGCCAACATGCAGCGCGCGCTCGTCCGCCTGGAGCGCGAGCAGCAGGCGCTGCGGGCGAGCGAGGAAAGCTTCAGGCAGGCCTTCGAGTACGCGCCGTCCGGCATGGCCATCGCCGAGATGGGCGGCGACCAGCACGGCCGGATCCTGCGCACCAACGACGCCCTGTGCCGGCTGCTGGGCCGCCCCGCCTCCGCGATGCGCCGCTACTCGTTCTCCGACCTGGTCCACCCCGAGGACATAGGCACCCTGCTGCGCACCTCGGCGGAGGGCGGACGCGCTGAGCTCCGCCTCGGCCGCCGGGACGGCACCTACGTGTGGGTCAGCCTGCGCAACAGCGTCGTCGCGGACGCCGCCGACGGGCCCCGTTTCCTCCTCACCCACGTCGAGGACATCGAGGAGCGCAAGCGCCGCGAGCTTCAGCTCGCCCACCGCGCCTCGCACGACTCGCTGACCGGCCTGCCGAACTCCGCGGAGCTGCGCTCCCGCCTGTCCGCCCGGCTCTGTCAACGCGCGTCATCCCCGCGCACCGACGCGGAGTCCGTCGACGCGGCCTACGGCCATCCGGCCTTCGACGTGGTCGGGCCCGGCTTCGACTTCCGGCAGGGCATCGAGCCGTACGACGCCTACGACCACCATGTGCACACCGTCGCCCCGGACGGGGATCACGACGACGGCACCAAGGGCCTCGCCGTGCTCTTCTGCGACCTCGACGGCTTCAAGTCGATCAACGACCGGTTCGGGCACAACGCGGGTGACGCGGTTCTCATCGAGGTCGCCCGGCGGCTGAGCAACGGCGTCCGCGACGGGGACACGGTCGCCCGGCTCGGGGGTGACGAATTCGTCATCCTGGCCGACGGGCTCGGCCGCGCCGACGCACAGGACCTCGCGGTCCGGCTCCGAAACGAGATCATCCAGCCCATCCGCGCCGAGGGGCGGGCCGTCCGGGTGGGCGCCAGTTTCGGCATCGGATGGGCACACTGTGGAATGACGGCGGACGAAGTGTTGAAATCCGCTGACGAGCGGATGTACGTCGAGAAACGATCTCGTCCCAAACAACACAGACGCGCGGGGTGAACCCTAGGTCAGCGCGTTGATGCGGTCTGAGTCACCCGTTTGGGTCCCTGGGAGCGGGTAGGCTCGCGTTCTCACGACCCGTACCGCATGCACCGCACCTGACTGAGGAGACCAAGGGATGACGCCCGGCAACAACGGCGCGAGCACGCCCGAGGACGACGACCCGTTCGGCTATCTCTACGCCGACGGGCAGGCCAACGGAGCCCAGCCGCCGTCCGGTGGCTACGGCTACCCGAACTCGGTCAACCGGGTGCGAGCGGTCGGCACGCGCCAGTACGGCCAGCAGCCGCAGCACGCGCAGACGGCGCCGTACGGCCAGGTCCCGCAGCAGCAGGGCGCATACAGCCAGCCGAGCGCGCACTACGCGGCGCCGGAGACGCTGCCGGGTGGTGCGCAGACCGCGCAGCACGCGACCCCGGCGGGCGGCGGCCGGGGTGGCCGCGGCCCCAACACCAAGGGCCTCCTGATCGGCGCGATCGCGGTGGTCGCCGCGGTCGTCATCGGCATCGGCGTGGCCATGCTGGGCGGCGACAAGGACAAGGGCGACGCGGCCAACGAGACGGGCACGACCCCGACCCAGTCCCAGGAATCGAAGCCGAGCCCGTCGGCCAGCAGGGCCGGCGCGGCCAAGCAGGATCTCCCGGAGACCGACGCGAAGGCCCTGCGGCTCAGCCCCGGCATGACGACGGCGTCCGAGTTCAAGGGCGCGAAGGCCGACGGCGGGGTCTATGTGACGGGCTTCAACCAGGTCGGCGCCAAGGTGACCTGGACGGTCGACGGCATCGAGAAGGCCGGCGACTACCGGCTGTATGCCCGTTACAGCATTCCTGGTGTCGACGCCAATGCGACGCTGCTGGTGAACGGCAAGGCGAACACCCAGCCCATGGGCCTGAAGAACTTCATCGGCTCACCGAAGGGCGACTGGGAAAAGGGCTGGCAGACCTCCTGGGCTCCGGTCACCCTGACCAAGGGCACCAACACGATCGAGCTTGCCTGCAACGAGGGCAACCAGTGCGACGCGGTTCTCGACCAGCTCTGGCTGAAGAAGTGACGACTCCGTTCAGGCCGCGCTGACCTCCCCCGAAACCGTCACCCTCCCCAGCAGCCCCTCGTACACCCCCCGGTCGAACTCCCCCGCCACCGGTGCCTGCACCGTCGCTGCCGCGAGGGCCGTCGCCCGGGCCAGGCGGTCCGGCCAGGGGAGGTGTTCCACCAAGCCCGAGAGCAGGCCCGCTACCACCGCGTCGCCCGCGCCCGTCGGGTTGCCTCGTAGCGAGGTCGGCGGGGTGGCGCGCCAGCGGCCTTCCCGGGTGGCGGCGAGGAGGCCTTCGGGGCCCAGGGACGCGACCACGGCGCCCGCGCCCCGGCGGCGGGCGTCCTGCGTGGCGCGCAGGGGTTCGTGGGAGCCCGTCAGTTCCGCCAGTTCGTCGGCGTTCGGCTTGATGATGTCCGGGCGGGCCGCGACGCCCCGGCGCAGCGGCTCGCCGCTCGTGTCGAGGAGAAGCGGGATCCCGGCGGACCTGGCCGTCCGTATCAGGCCCGCGTACGCGCCCACCGGGACGCCCGGCGGCAGGCTGCCGCACAGGGCCACCGCCGATGCCGCGGGGAGCAGGTCCTCGTAGGCCTCCTGGAAGGCCGACCATTCGGAGGGCAGGACCGTCGGGCCCGGTTCGTTCAGCTGGGTGGTGTCGCCGGTGCGCTCGTCGACCACGGCGATGGTGCGGCGGGTCGCCCCGGAGAGCGGGACGAGTGCGTCCACCACGCCCGGTACCGCCGCGAGCTTCTCCCGCACGACCCGGCCCGTCGCCCCGCCCGTGAATCCCGTCACCGTCACCTCGTGCCCGAGGGCCGCGAGGACCCGGGCCACGTTGACGCCCTTGCCGCCGGGGCGTTCCGTCACCTCGGAGACGCGGTGGGAGGTGTGCGGCCTGAGGGACCGTACGCGGTAGGTGATGTCGAGAGCGGTGTTCAGCGTGACCGTGAGGATCACCTGGGCCGACCTCCCCCGATGTGCTTGTCGACATGAACGTGCAGGTAGCCCGATCATGCCAAAGAGACGGCGGTCGGCCCAGTCCTGGAGTCGGCCACCGTCTCTCGACGGCGGGATGGATCAGCCCAGTTGGGGAGGGACCACCCATTCGCCCCGGCGCATGACGCCCTTCAGGTCGTATGCGGAGTCCAGCAGCAGCAGGTCGGCGTACTTTCCGGGCTCCAGTGAGCCGATCGTGTCGGCCAGGCCGAGGAGACGGGCCGGGGTGGCGGACAGAGCCGTCACCGCGTCCTCGACGGACAGGCCGTCGACCGTGACCGCTCGCTTGAACGCGCGGTCCAGGGTGAGGGTCGAACCGGCGATCGTGCCGTCCTCCAGCAGACGGGCCACGCCGTCCGCGACCTCCACCTCCAGCGGGCCCAGCCAGTAGCGTCCGTCGCCGAAACCGGCCGCGTCCATCGCGTCCGTGATGAACGCGACGCGGTCCGCTCCCGCGTGGTGGAACGCCAGCTGGAGCGCGGCGGGGTGCAGGTGCGTGCCGTCGTTGATCAGCTCGACCGTGATCCGGTCGTCCTCCAGCAGGGCCGTGATCGGGCCGGGGGAGCGGTGGCCGAGCGGGGGCATCGCGTTGAAGAGGTGGGTGGCGACCGTGGCGCCCGCGTCGATGGCCTCCACCGTCTGCTCGTACGTGGCGTCCGTGTGGCCGATCGCCGCGATCACGCCGTGGTCGGCGAGGAGGCGTACGGAGTCCAGGCCGCCGGGGAGTTCCGTGGCCAGGGTGACCATTTTCGCCCGGCCCCGGGCCGCGTCGATCAGCTTGCGGACGTCCGCGGGGTGCGGGTCGCGCAGGAGAGCCTCGGAGTGGGCGCCCTTGCGGCAGGGGGAGATGAACGGGCCCTCGAAGTGGACGCCGGCGATCTCGCCCTGCTCGGCCAGTTCGCTCAGCAGGCCGGCGCGCCGGGTGAGGAAGTCCATGTCGCCGGTGACGGTGGAGGCGACCAGGGTGGTCGTGCCGTGCAGGCGGTGGGTGTGGATGCCCTTGAGGATGTCGTCGACCGAGCCGGAGGTGAAGGAGGCTCCGCCGCCGCCGTGGTTGTGGAGGTCGACGAAGCCGGGGATGACGTAGTGGCCGGCTGCGTCGATGACCTGGGCGTTTTCCGGGGCGGTGGCGGCGATGCGAGTGCCGTTGACGACGACCCGGCCGTTTGTGACTGTTTCCGTGGGGAGGACCACGGTCGCTCCGGTGAGGACCGTGGGGGTTCCCGGCGTTGCGGGGTGCGGGTGCGTGATGGCTGGTCGCGCAGTTCCCCGCGCCCCTGGGGCATCCGTCATCAGGTGGTTTCCTCCGAACGGTCGGTCGATGCCAGAAGATCCCAGGCCAGCAGGCCCGCCCCCAGGCAACCGGCGCCGTCGCCCAGCGCCGCGGGGACGATCGACGGCTGCTTCTGGAAGGTGATGCGACTGCGGATCGCTTCCCGCAGGGGTGTGAACAGGGTTTCGCCCGCTTCCGCCAGGCCACCACCGATGATCAAAGTGCGTGGATCCAACAACGTCAGGGCCGTGACCAGGCCGTCGGCCAGGGCGTCCACCGCCTGCTGCCAGACCGCCGCCGCCTTCGGGTCGCCGGAGTCCACCGCCTTCGCGCAGTCCGCCGCCTCCGCACCCGGGTCGCCCGAGGCCGCGGCCCAGGCCTCGCTCACGGCCGCCGCCGAGGCGAAGCGCTCCAGGCAGCCGCGCTGCCCGCACGGGCAGGGCGCCCCGCCGGGGCGTACGACGATGTGGCCGATCTCGCCCGCGAAGCCGTGCGCGCCCGCCTCGACCCGGCCGTCGACGCCGATGGCGCCCGCGATGCCGGTGCCCAGGGCCACGAACAGGAACCGGTCCGCGCCCCGGCCCGCGCCGACCCGGCCCTCGGCGAGGCCGCCGGTGCGCACGTCGTGGCCGAGGGCCACCGGGACGCCCAGTCGCTCCGTCAGCAGGTCGCGCAGGGGGACGTCGCGCCAGCCGAGGTTGGCCGCGTAGACCGCGACGCCGTGCGCCTCGTCGACGATGCCCGGGACGGCCACACCGGCGGCGGACGCGGGCGTGCCGAAGCGCTCGGCGCCGTACGCGCGCAGCTCGGCGGCGAAGTCGAGGATGCCCGCGACGACGGCGTCCGGCCCCTGGGCGCGTCGGGTGGCCCGGCGGGCCCGGTGCACCACCTCGCCCCCCGGCCCGGCCAGTGCGGCCTTCATTCCGGTGCCGCCCACGTCGAGGGCGATGACATGTCTCACGGAGAACAGTGTGACCCGGGACCCCGCAAGAGGTCTAGTCCACTCACGTGGTGTAGACCTTGTTCCGGATATCGAAATGTTTCGGCGGCGGTGACGCCGGGGTTGGGGAAGAGCAGCGGTGCAGCGGCGGCGGATGGCAGGAACGATCGCGGTGGTGTCCGCACTGGGCATGACGGCGGTCCTCGGCGGCTGCGGCGTCACGGGCGGTCCGGGTGACGTGACCCTGAAGCTGGTCGCCGCCGACTACGGCGACAGCGCGGCCAACAGCTCGAAGAAGTACTGGGACAAGCTCGCCGAGGAGTACGAGGCCGACCATCCCGACGTCACGGTCGACGTCAGCGTCTACTCCTGGAACGACGTCGACCGCAAGGTCAGGGAGATGGTCGCCGCCGGTGACCCGCCGGACATGGCGCAGATCGGCGCGTACGCCGACTACGCCGCCCGGGATCAGCTCTACAAGGCCGACGACCTGCTCTCCATACGTACGCAGGCCGACTTCGTCGGGCAGCTGGCCTCCGCCGGCCAGGTGAAGGGCGTGCAGTACGGCCTGCCGTTCGCCGCCTCCACGCGCGTGCTCTTCTACAACAAGACCCTCTTCGCCAAGGCCGGCATCACCCCGCCCGAGTCCTGGGACGACCTGGCCGCGGACGCCGAGGCGCTCAAGGCGAAGGGCGTGAAGTACCCGTACGCGCTGCCCCTCGGCCCGGAGGAGGCGCAGGCCGAGACCATGCAGTGGATGCTCAGCGGCGGGGGCGGCTACACCGACGGCGTCGACAGCTACGGCATCGACTCCCCGGAGAACATCGACACCTTCTCCTGGCTGAAGAACGACCTGGTCGGCAAGGACCTGACCGGGCCGGTCGCGCCGGGTGAGCTGAACCGGGCCGCGGCGTTCGCCGCCTTCGCCAAGGGCGAGGTCGGCATGCTCAACGGCCACCCCTCGCTGATGAAGATCGCCGCCAAGAACGGCGTCAAGTACGGGATGGTGCCCACGCCGGGCAAGGAGGGCCCGAGCAGGTCCACGCTCGGTGTCACCGACTGGATGACGGCGTTCCGCAAGAACGGCCACCGCGACCAGGTGGGCGACTTCCTCGACTTCGTCTACAGCGAGAAGAACGTGCTGGCCTTCTCCCGCGAGTACGACCTGCTGCCGGTCACCTCCTCCGCGTCCGGCACCATGGCCGCCTCCGACGAGGACCGGCACCTCAGGCCGTTCCTGGAGGAACTGCTGGCCTCCGAGCTCTACCCGGTCGGCAAGACCTCCTGGGCCGACGTCAGTTCCCAGGTCAAGCAGCAGATCGGCAAGGCCGTCGCGCCCGGCGGCAGCCCCTCGGGCGTCCTGGGCCACCTCCAGGCGGCGGCGGTCCGGGCGGAGAGCGCGGAGTAGCTCCGCTGTCGGTGGCAGGCGTTACGGTGCCGGGCATGGACGAGGACACAGGTGAGCAGGGGCTCGGGCGCAGGGAACGGGACATCCTCGCGCTCGAACGCCGGGGTTTCCCCGGGCCCGGTGCGAAGGAGCGGGCCATACGTGAGGAGCTGGGGCTCGCCCCGGTGCGCTATTACCAGCTTCTCAATGCCCTGCTGGACGACGCCCGGGCTCTGGCCCATGACCCGGTGACGGTGAATCGGCTGCGGCGCGTCCGGGAGACGCGTCGGTCGGAACGCTGAGGACCGTAGGGCTTCCGGCCGTCGAAGGGTGCGGGGGTGCGGGGGTGGGTTGGGGTTGTTCACGCCCCGCGGCGGAGCCGCATATCGATGCTGTCCCGCGCCCCTCAGGGGCGCGCCTTCAGCCGATCCGGTTCGCCAGCGCGGCCAGCAGCCGTACGACGCCCTCCGGGCCGTCCACCACCAGGTCCGCCCGCTCCCTGAGCTCCGTCACCTCGTCGCTGCCGCTGCACACCAGCAGGCCCGGGGTGCCGTCCGCGCGCAGGGTGTCGACGGCGGCGTAGGCGGGCAGGTCGCCCAGGTCGTCGCCGCCGTAGAGGACGGACCCGGCGCCGATCTCCCGGGCGAAACCGGCGAGGGCGACGCCCTTGTCCATGCCGGGCGGGCGCAGTTCGAGGACCATGCGGCCCGGCTCGACGATCAGGCCGTGCCGGATCGCCAGGCCGGTGAGCGGCTCGCGCAGGGCCTCGAAGGCGGCCTGCGGGTCGGCGGCCCGGCGGGTGTGCACCGCCACGGCCCGGCCCTTGTCCTCCACCCAGGTCCCGCTCCCTTCGAGCAGCCCGGGCAGCTCGGCGCGGACGGCGTCGACGCCGGGGTGCGGGTCGGGGGCGGTGACCTTGCCGCTGCGGGCCTCCCACCGCTCGGCGCCGTAGTGCCCGAGGACGACGAGGTGCTCGAGACCCGGCGCGCCCTCGAAGCCGCCGTTGCGCACCGCGACCTCGGCCGGCCGGCCGGTGATCACCGCCACGGCGGCCACCTTCGGCGCGAGCGCGGCCAGCGCGGCCGGCGCCTGAGGGTGGGCCCGGGCCCGCTCCGGGTCGGCCACGATCGGCGCGAGGGTCCCGTCGAAGTCGAGCCCGATCAGTGCCTTGCCGGGACACGCGAGAAGGGCGGCGAGCCCGTCCTGGCCCGCCTTCGTGCGGGGAGTGGGCAGCGACTGCGACGCCGGCATCGTGCTGCTCATCCCCTCAGCGCGTCGAGCTGGTCGACGAACCACTGCGCCGGCGGCAGTGCCGTCGCCGCCGCTGCCAGTCGCTTGCTGCGCTCGGTCCGCTCCTCCGGGCGCATCGACAGCGCCTCGTGCAGGGCCGCCGCCGTGCCCGTCACGTCGTAGGGGTTCACCGTGATCGCGTCCTCGCCGAGCTCCTCGTACGCCCCGGCCTCCCGCGACAGCACCAGCGCGCAGCCCGCGTCGGAGACGACCGGCACCTCCTTCGCGACGAGGTTCATGCCGTCGCGGATGGGGTTGACGAGGGCCACGTCGGCCAGCCGGTACGCGGCCAGGGAGCGGGCGAAGTCGTCCTTCACGTGCAGCACGACCGGCGTCCAGCCCGGCGTGCCGTACTCGGCGTTGATCTCGTCCGCCAGCCGCTGCACCTCGGCCGTGTAGTCCCGGTACACCGCGAGGTCCTGCCGCGACGGGTAGGCGAAGGCGACGTGCACGACCCGCTCACGCCACTCGGCGTGCGCCTCCAGCAGCCGGCGGTACGCCAGCAGGCCGCGCACGATGTTCTTCGACAGCTCGGTGCGGTCGACCCGGACGATGGTGCGGCGGCCCTCACCGATCTCCTGCCGCAGCGCGGCCATCCGCTCCTCGACGTCCGGCTCGTGCGATCGGGCGCGCAGGAAGTCGGCGTCGGCGCCCAGGCCGTGCACGCCGACCCGGGTGCCGCCGAGCCCGCCCGCGAACCGCTCGGCGCACGCGGTGAACGCGTCCGCCCAGCGCTCGGTGAGGAAGCCCAGCCGGTCCGCGCCCAGCATGCCGCGCAGCACCTGCCCCGCCACGTCGTCCGGCAGCATCCGGAAGTACTCCGGCGGCGCCCACGGCGTGTGCGAGAAATGCCCGATGCGCAGGTCCGGCCGCAGCTCGCGGAGCATGCCCGGCACCAGCGTCAGGTGGTAGTCCTGCACCACCACCGCCGCGCCCTGCGCCGCCTCCTCGGCCAGCGCCTGCGCGAACGCCCGGTTGTACGTCTCGTAGGACGCCCACTGCCGCCGGAACTCCGCGTCGAAGACCGGCTCCAGAGGCGTCTGGTAGAGCATGTGGTGAACGAACCACAGGACCGAGTTGGCGATGCCGTTGTACGCGTCGGCGTGCACGTCGGCCGGGATGTCCAGCATCCGCACGCCGTCCTCGCCGACGCCGCGCCTCACCGCCTCCCGGTCGCCGTCGGACAGCGCCGAGCACACCCACAGCGCGTCCGCGTCCGAACCGATCGCGGAGAGCCCGGAGACCAGCCCGCCGCCGCCCCGTTTGGCGGCCAGCGAACCGTCCTCGCCCACCGTGTACGAGACGGGACCCCGGTTGGAGGCCACCAGCACCTGCGCAGCACCGTACGTTGAAGCCATAAGCCTCAACCTAGCCCGGCCCGGAAACGCTCAAACGTGCGGATCTGCCGTGCCCGGCCGAAAACGGCCCCGGTCAGGCCGCCCTCCGCGCCTGGTACTCGGCGATCTCCACCATCGGCGGACGCTCCTCGGTGTCCACGGAGTACGTCCGCGGCTCGAAGCCGTCCTCGCCCCGCTCGAACTGGGTCAGGGACGGCCGGACCAGATGCCCGCGGGCCAGCCGCAGCTGGGCCGTGCGGTAGATCGCGGCGGCCATCCGGCCCAGCGCCTGCCCGTCCTGGTGCCGGTGCTTGCGCACCCCCACGTCCACCTGGGCGAGGGCGTCCAGGCCCGCCAGGTGCAGGGCGTCGACCAGCATGCCCAGCTCCACGCCGTAGCCGACGGGGAACGGCAGCCGCTCCAGCAGCGAGCGGCGGGCCGCGTACTCCCCGCCGAGCGGCTGCACGAAGCCGGCCAGCTGCGGCCAGTGCATGTTGAGCAGCGGGCGCGCCATCAGCTCGGTGACCCGGCCACCCTGCCCGGTGGCGCCGGCCAGGGGACGGTCGTACATGGCCTTCACCAGGTTCACGTCCGGCTCGGTGAGCAGTGGGCCCACGATCCCGGACACGAAGTCGGACGAGAAGTCCCTGAGGTCCGCGTCGACGAAGCAGACGACGTCCCCGCGGGTGACGAGCAGCGAGCGCCACAGCACCTCGCCCTTGCCGGGCACGGCCGGCAGGCGCGGGAGTATCGCGTCCCGGTGCACCACCCGCGCGCCCGCGGCGGCGGCCACCTCGGACGTACGGTCGGTCGACCCCGAGTCGACGACGACCAGCTCGTCGACGAGCGGGACCTGCCGCATCAGGTCGTGGCGGATGACGGCGACGATGTCACCGACCGTCGCCTCCTCGTTGAGCGCGGGCAGCACGACACTGACCGTCTGCCCCGTGCGCTGCTTGGCGGCCAGGATCCGGTGGAGCGGGCGATCGTTCACTGACCAGGAACGGGTGCTCAGCCACCGCTCGACTTCTTCCAGCACCGTGGCGGCTCCTCTGCGTACTCCAGGCGGGACGGACTGTGATCCATCTCGCGGTTCGGACGACTGTCTCAACTGTCCTGGTCGTCGGTTACAGTCTTGGACAACGCGGATGACCATCGCATGTCCGGGGTCACCCGCCGCCTACAACCACATACAGCTCATCCAGAGGGGCAGAGGGAAACGGCCCGATGAAGCCCCGGCAACCCTCCAGTCGGTACTCGTAGGTCACTGGCGACCACTGCGCGAGGCTCCCGGCTAGGGAAGGTGCCAAATCCGTCTCACGGCGAGATGCGTCGTGAGGAAGATGAGGAGAAAGGGCCTCGCCTCACATGGCTGTGCAGACTGTTGCAAGCACCACTGACTCCACCGTAGACCTCGGCCCCGCCGCCGCGCTGAGCTGCCGCGAGTGCGGTCACCGCGTACCCCTCGGCCCGGTCTTCGCCTGCGAGGAGTGTTTCGGCCCGCTGGAGATCGCCTACGACTTCTCGGCCTACGACACCGAGGAACTCCGCAAGCAGATCGAAGCGGGCCCCGCGAACATCTGGCGCTACGCCCCGCTGCTGCCGGTCCCGGCCGACGTGGCGGACAAGCCGAACATCAACCCGGGCTGGACCAAGCTCGTCAAGGCCGACAACCTCGCGCGCGAGCTGGGTGTCGACGCCGGCAAGCTCTTCGTCAAGGACGACTCCGGCAACCCGACGCACTCCTTCAAGGACCGGGTCGTCGCCCAGGCCCTGGAGGCCGCCCGCGCCTTCGGCTTCACCACGCTCTCCTGCTCCTCCACCGGCAACCTGGCCGGTGCGGTGGGTGCCGCCGCGGCCCGCGCCGGCTTCCGCTCCTGCGTCTTCATCCCGCACGACCTGGAGCAGGGCAAGGTCGTCATGGCCGCTGTCTACGGCGGTGAGCTCGTCGGCATCGAGGGCAACTACGACGACGTGAACCGCTTCTGCTCCGAGCTGATCGGCGACCCGGCCGGCGAGGGCTGGGGCTTCGTCAACGTCAACCTGCGGCCGTACTACGCGGAGGGTTCCAAGACCCTCGCGTACGAGATCTGCGAGCAGCTCGGCTGGCAGCTGCCGGACCAGATCGTCGTGCCGATCGCCTCCGGCTCGCAGCTCACGAAGATCGACAAGGGTCTTCAGGAGCTGATCAAGCTCGGTCTGGTCGAGGACAAGCCGTACAAGATCTTCGGCGCGCAGGCCGAGGGCTGCTCGCCGGTGTCGACGGCGTTCAAGGCCGGGCACGACGTGGTCCGCCCGCAGAAGCCGGACACCATCGCCAAGTCCCTCGCCATCGGCAACCCGGCGGACGGGCCCTACGTGCTGGACATCGCGCGGCGGACCGGTGGTGCGGTGGAGGATGTGAACGACGAGCAGGTCGTCGAGGCGATCAAGGTCCTTGCGCGGACCGAGGGGATCTTCGCGGAGACCGCCGGTGGTGTGACGGTGGGTGTGACGCGCAAGTTGATCGAGAGCGGGGTGCTCGACCCCACCAAGACCACTGTCGTGCTCAACACCGGGGATGGTCTGAAGACGCTGGATGCGGTGGCGGGCACGGGGCTTACCGCGACCATCCGTCCGAGCCTCGATTCGTTCCGTGAGGCCGGGCTCGTCTGAGTGTCGTCGTTCGCCGCGGGCCGGTGGGGGCCGGTCGCGCCCACGCGGCGGAGCCGCACATAGACACAGCCCCGCGCGCCTGAGGGCGCGCCCCAAGCCGTAGCTCAAAAAGAACCGGAGGACATGTCCGATGAGCGTCACCGTTCGCATCCCCACCATCCTGCGCACCTACACCGGCGGGCAGGCCGAGGTCGCCGCCGAGGGGGCGAATCTCGGCGAGGTCATCGCCGATCTGGAGAAGAACCACACCGGGATCGCCGCCCGGGTGCTGGACGACCAGGGCAAACTGCGCCGGTTCGTCAACGTCTACGTCAACGACGACGACGTGCGGTTCGAACAGGGGCTGGAGACGGCGACGCCGGACGGTGCCGGCGTGTCGATCATTCCCGCCGTCGCCGGCGGCTGAACCGGTCGACCGGCTTGATTGTTACCTTGGGTAACGACGGTCACTGAGAGTTTATTGAATTGCCCCCTCCGTGAGAGAAGCGGAGGGGGCAATTCTGTGTGGTTGAGCGGGGTACAGTTGGGGAACGCGATCCCGATCCGTTGATCGGAACCCTGAATTCCTGCCGCGAGTCCGACAAGATGTAGCCAAAGTGTGCGCGTCTTTCGCGGCTTTTGTTCCCTTTGTGGAGCCCGACTTGCCCTGAATTCAGGCGAACTCTCCCCACATTCCGGACCCTGCGCGTCCAGAATTCTCGTCCGATTGACCTGTTGCAGACGGCAGTTGGACAGATACATTCAGCCGCGGTCGACGCGTTCCGGCGCACGCCCCCAACCGTGGGGGGTGAGGTCTGACCCGGGTCCGCGAAGTGTGGATCTGTGCAAGGGCCAGTAATAGGGGAGTTAGGCATGGCTCAGGGCACCGTCAAGTGGTTCAACGCGGAGAAGGGGTACGGCTTCATCGCGGTCGACGGTGGTGCGGATGTTTTCGTCCACTACAGCGCGATTCAGATGGACGGCTACCGCACCCTTGAAGAGGGCCAGCGGGTCGAGTTCGAGATTTCGCAGGGCCAGAAGGGACCGCAGGCCGACATGGTTCGCGTCTCTGCCTGAACGCGCACCACGACCAACGCTCAAGCGACCGGTCTTCTCAGAAGGGCCCGTACCCCCCCGGGGTGCGGGCCCTTCCGCGTGTTCGAAGGGCCTGGCCGGCGGCGTTCGCGGGCGGCTGACGGCCTCGCGCGTCCCCGGGAGGCGCATGCGCCCGCCCGTCACCCGACCGCCACCCCACAACGAGCACTCGCTACGCGAGCGTGCCTTGCACTCTCGGGGGTCGAGTGCTAATCATTGCGTTAGCACTCTGAAGGTGAGAGTGACAACGTAAGGACCGGGTCGGTGAGGCCCACGGACCGGATGGGGCAAGGAACCAGCCGGTCGGGGCCGTCCGTCGCGGGCGCGGGCGCGGTCCGAAGTAATCACCCCCAGTCCTGGAGGGACCACTTCACATGGCCAAGATCATCGCGTTCGACGAGGAGGCGCGGCGCGGCCTCGAGCGCGGCATGAACCAGCTCGCGGACGCCGTGAAGGTGACGCTCGGCCCCAAGGGCCGCAACGTCGTCCTCGAGAAGAAGTGGGGCGCGCCCACGATCACCAACGATGGTGTCTCCATCGCCAAGGAGATCGAGCTCGAGGACCCGTACGAGAAGATCGGCGCCGAGCTGGTCAAGGAAGTCGCCAAGAAGACGGACGACGTCGCCGGTGACGGTACGACCACCGCGACCGTGCTCGCCCAGGCCCTGGTCAAGGAGGGCCTGCGCAACGTAGCCGCCGGCGCCAACCCGATGGCCCTCAAGCGCGGCATCGAGCGTGCCGTCGAGGCCGTCTCCGCCGCCCTGCTGGAGCAGGCCAAGGACGTCGAGACCAAGGAGCAGATCGCCTCCACGGCCTCCATCTCCGCCGCCGACACCCAGATCGGCGAGCTCATCGCCGAGGCCATGGACAAGGTCGGCAAGGAAGGCGTCATCACCGTCGAGGAGTCCCAGACCTTCGGTCTGGAGCTGGAGCTCACCGAGGGTATGCGCTTCGACAAGGGCTACATCTCGGCGTACTTCGCCACCGACATGGAGCGTATGGAGGCCGTCCTCGACGACCCGTACATCCTGATCGCGAACTCCAAGATCTCCAACGTCAAGGACCTGCTCCCGCTCCTGGAGAAGGTCATGCAGTCGGGCAAGCCGCTGCTGATCATCGCCGAGGACGTCGAGGGCGAGGCCCTGTCGACCCTGGTCGTCAACAAGATCCGCGGCACCTTCAAGTCCGTCGCCGTCAAGGCCCCGGGCTTCGGCGACCGCCGCAAGGCGATGCTGCAGGACATCGGCATCCTCACCGGCGGCGAGGTGATCTCCGAGGAGGTCGGCCTCAAGCTGGAGAACGCCACGCTCGACCTGCTGGGCAAGGCCCGCAAGGTCGTCATCACCAAGGACGAGACCACCATCGTCGACGGTGCCGGCTCCGCCGAGCAGGTCCAGGGCCGGGTCAACCAGATCCGCGCCGAGATCGAGAACAGCGACTCGGACTACGACCGCGAGAAGCTGCAGGAGCGCCTGGCGAAGCTCGCCGGCGGTGTCGCGGTCATCAAGGCCGGTGCCGCCACCGAGGTGGAGCTCAAGGAGCGCAAGCACCGCATCGAGGACGCCGTGCGCAACGCCAAGGCGGCCGTCGAGGAGGGCATCGTCGCCGGTGGTGGCGTGGCCCTGCTCCAGGCCTCCCAGGTCTTCGAGAAGCTGGAGCTCGACGGTGACGAGGCGACCGGCGCCAACGCCGTGAAGCTCGCGCTGGAGGCCCCGCTGAAGCAGATCGCCGTCAACGGTGGTCTCGAGGGCGGCGTCGTCGTGGAGAAGGTCCGCAACCTCCAGGTCGGCCACGGCCTGAACGCCGCGACCGGTGAGTACGTCGACATGATCGCCGAGGGCATCATCGACCCGGCGAAGGTGACCCGTTCCGCGCTGCAGAACGCCGCCTCCATCGCCGCGCTGTTCCTCACCACCGAGGCCGTCATCGCCGACAAGCCGGAGAAGGCCGCCGCGCCCGCCGGCGGCGGCATGCCGGGCGGTGACATGGACTTCTGATCGACCTGACGGTTGATCAACGTCCTTACCGAGGGCGGTACCTCCTGTTCCGGCAGGAGGTACCGCCCTCGGGCGTGTCCGGGGTGCGGCCGGGGCGCGTGTCCGGGATCACAGCGGGGGTGGGATGGCCCGGGCGGGGCCCGATGGTTGAAGGTGTTGTCCTATGCGCATGCACATACCTGCCGGTATCCGAAAGTGAGCCCCCACGTGACAGTCGCCGCCTCCGCTTCCCGCGCCGCCGAAATCCTGTCCCGGCCCGTATCGCTGGGCGGCCTGACCGTTCCGAACCGGATCGCGATGGCACCGATGACCCGCATGTTCTCCCCGGGCGGTGTGCCCGGTGATGACGTCGTGTCGTACTACGCGCGCCGCGCCGCCGCCGGAGTCGGCCTGATCGTCACCGAGGGCACCTACGTCGGCCACGAGTCGGCCGGCCAGAGCGACCGCGTGCCCCGGTTCCACGGCGATGAGCAGCTCGCGGGCTGGGCGAAGGTCGCCGAGGCGGTGCACGCCGCGGGCGGCACGATCGTGCCGCAGCTCTGGCACATCGGCATGGTCCGCAACCAGGGCGAGCCGCCCGTCGCCGACGCCCCCGCCGTCGGCCCCTCCGGCCTGCGCATCGGCGCGAGCGAGCCCACCGGCAAGGCCATGACCCAGGCCGACATCGACGCCGTCATCGGCGCGTTCGCCGAGGCCGCGGCCGCCGCCGAGCGCATCGGCTTCGACGGCGTGGAGCTCCACGGCGCCCACGGCTACCTGCTCGACCAGTTCCTCTGGGAGGGCACCAACCGCCGCACCGACGCCTACGGCGGCGACCGGGTCGCCCGCGCCAAGCTCTCGGAGGAGATCGTCGCGGCCGTCCGCGAGACCGTCTCCGCAGACTTCCCCGTCATCTTCCGCTACTCCCAGTGGAAGCAGGAGGCCTACGACGCCCGCCTCGCCGAGACGCCCGAGGAGCTGGAGGCCATCCTGACCCCGCTCGCGGCGGCCGGCGTCGACGCCTTCCACGCCTCCACCCGCCGCTACTGGCTCCCCGAGTTCGACGACTCCGACCTCAACCTGGCCGGCTGGACCAAGAAGCTCACCGGCAAGCCCGCCATCACCGTCGGCTCGGTCGGCCTGAACGGCGACTTCATCAAGGCCTTCCAGGGCCAGGGTGCCGAACTGGGCGACCTCGACAACCTCCTCGACCGCTTTGAGCGCGACGAGTTCGACATGGTCGCCGTCGGCCGCGCCCTGCTCCAGGACCCGGAGTGGGCCCGGAAGGTCCTCGACGGCCGCCTCGAGGACCTGGCGCCGTACAACCCGGCGTCGCTGAAGACCCTCAGCTGACACCCGTCACCTGAGGCTCTGGATCTGCTTGCGTCAGTCACGGACACTGACCGGGCGCCTGTTCACCGGCATCCCGCGAGGAGATCCAGATGACGACGACCGAGTCCCGCCCGCCGACGGGCGGCCCTTCGAACGAGCCCGCACCGGTGGTCCGTACGACCACCGGTGCGGTCCGGGGCCGCAGGGAGGCGGGGCTCGCGGTCTTCCGCGGCATCCCGTTCGCCGCACCCCCGGTGGGCGAGGCCCGCTTCATGGCCCCGCGCCCCGCCCCCGCCTGGGACGGCATACGGGACGCCCACGCCTTCGGCCCGCCGCCCCCGCAGGACCTCGGCAACCTGGGCGGCCCGGGCCTGCTCGACGTGCCCGAGGGCGACGAGTGGCTCACGGTCAACGTCTGGACGCCCGAGCCCGACCCGGCGGCCCGCCGCCCGGTGATGGTGTGGATCTACGGCGGCGCCTACAAGCTCGGCCACTCCGGCAGCCCCGGCTACGACGCCCGGCACATCGCCACCGACGGCGACGTGGTGGTCGTGTCCCTCAACTACCGCCTGGGCATGGAGGGTTTCGCCTTCATCGAGGGCGCTCCCGCCAACCGCGGACTGCTCGACCAGGTGGCAGCCCTGGAGTGGGTGCGGGACAACATCGAGGCGTTCGGCGGCGACCCCGACCAGGTCACGGTCTTCGGTGAGTCGGCCGGTGCCGGTTCGGTCGCCTCGCTGCTCTCCATGCCGCGCACCGCCGGTCTGTTCCGGCGGGCGATCGCGCAGAGCGTGCCGGGGACGTTCTTCTCCGACGCGCTGGCCCGGGACATCGGCGCCGCCCTCGCCGCGGAGGTGGGCCTGCGCCCCACGGTCGCCGACCTCTCGACGATCGCTCCGCACCGACTGACCTCGGCCGGTGAGACGCTGAGCGCCAAGATGCTCCAGTACGTCGACCGCTGGGGCCAGGCGGCGCCCACGGTCACGCCCTTCTCCCCGGTGGTCGACGGCGAGGTCCTGCCCACCATGCCGTGGCAGGCGCTGGCGGCCGGCTCGGCGAAGGACGTCGACCTCCTCGTCGGCCACAACCGCGACGAGTACCGGCTCTTCATCGCCATGGCGGGCCAACTGGGCCAGATCACCGACGAGAGGGCGGTCTCGGCCCTGCGCCTCTTCGCCCCTGGACCCGACGGCGAACAGGCCTACCGCGCCGCCTTCCCCGATGCCTCCCCGAGCGAGCTCTACGAACGCGTCCAGACGGACTGGCTGTTCAACATGCCGTCCCTGCACCTGGCCGAGGCCCAGCGCGCGGGCGGCGGCAGCGCGCACCTCTACGAACTGACCTGGCCGGCCCCCGGCAACGGCGGTGCGCTCGGTGCCTGCCACGGCCTGGACATCCCGCTGCTGTTCGGCACGTACGGGGCGGACCTGGGGCTTCTGCTGTTCGCGGGCGTGGAGCCGTCCGCCGAGGCGCTTTCGCTGTCGTCCCGCTTCCGCGCGTCCTGGACGGCGTTCGCGAGGACGGGCGACCCGGGTTGGCCGGCGTACGACGACGAGCGGCGGCTGGTGCAGGTGCTGGACGCGGAGCCGGTGGTCACGGCGTATCCGGAGGAGCGGTCGCGGCGGCTGTGGGAGGGGTACGAGTTCCTGCCCCTGCCCCTGCTGTAGCCCGGCCGGTCAGAGGTTGCCCATCGGCTCGATGTCCACCTTCACCGGCGTCCCCCACACCCGCAGCACCTCGTAGTCGGTGAACTCGTGCACCAGCCGGTACGCCATGGCGGCCCGGGGAGCCTTGCGCTGGGCGTTGATGAAGAGTTCGGCCTCGCGGCGGTCCCGGCGCGGGGTCCCGCACAGCTGCCAGGTCTGGCCGTTCCACAGCTCCGCAAGCCAGCGCTGCTGGGGCTGGGGGCGGTCGCCGCGTACGCCGTAGCGGGACGGGACGGGTTCGGTGGGCTGGTACTGGGGGGCCGGGCCGTTGAACTCGTTCCGGCGGGCGGCCCTGCGCCGCGTCTCGCACAGCAGGCACAGGTCGGGGGCGGCCTCGTCCACGGGGCCGTTCGGGTGCTCGGGGCAGCGGGTGCTGGGCGCCGCGTTCGAGACGCTCTCCTCCAGCAGGTCCAGCGCGCGCTTCAGGTCGGCCTTGACCTCGTGCAGCTTGGCGTCCGGGGTGTCGGCGGTGAGGGCCTCCCCGTGCTCGCCGAGGAGTCGGAGGGCGCGGCCTAGGGCGGTCAGCTGGGCGTGGTTCATGGTGCCCATTGTCCTCAGTCGGCGTAGTCCTTGAGCTTCTCGGTGTCCAGGGTGATGTTCACGGGGGCGGGCAGCTCGACGGTGGCGCCCCAGGGGTGTCGGGAGATCTGCTGGTAGCGGCCGTCTTTCGGTTCGCTGTGGACGGTGAGTGTGTTGTTGTCGCGGTCGATGAGGAGGTAGACGGGGATGTCGGCCGCTGCGTAGCCGACGGGCTTGTCGATGCGGTCGCGTTGATCGGTGTCGCGGTCGTGGGAGGTGATCTCCACGGCCATCAGGGATCCGTCGGGGTCCGACCACTCGCCATCGCCTCGGAAGTGGTCCACTGGCACCAGAGTCCCGTCCGTGCGAGCGCGGCCCTTGCGGTAGGCCTCGGCCTTGACACCGGACTCGGGCACGAGGTCCAGGTCAGGCCGGTGTTGCATGCACTGGCGCAGCAGCCACATGAAGATCGAGCGGTGGTTGCCGTCCGGCACAGCTTTGACCTCTACCTTTCCATTGATGTACTCGAGCCGCACCGTCTCGGGCGCTACCGCGGCAAGCTCCTCGAACTCGTCCACGTCGAGCGGGCCGTGCCGGATGCACAGTCGCCCGCCCAGGAACTCCAGCCTGTTCCGGATCTCCCTCGGAGCCCTGCTCACGAGTTCGTCGAAGGCCTCGACATCCATCTGCGGGCGGTCGGTCGTGTCTCGGGTCATGGCTTCGCCTCCTTCCCTCCATCGTGCCCCGGGCTGGTGGCGCCGGACCGTAGGAGCCGTCATGTGTGTGCCCTCTCTTGTCGTCGTCGGGACATCGCAGCGCGGATCTGGGCCGCGTGGGCGTGGACCGTGGGGTCGGACAGGGGCGCGGGGGGTTGCGCGGGGGTACGTTCGCCCCGGCAGGCGCTGCAACGGCCCCCTGGCAGGGTTTCCGGACGCCCCGGCGCGCCGCAGTTCGCGCACTCCAGGACCCGTAGGGGCGGGCGTGGGGCGGGTGGAGGCGGGAGTTTGCTGGTCAGGCGGTTGCGGACCAGGGCGGCAGGGTGGTGGACGGGTGTCGGCAGGCCGGCCGTGAGTGCACGCAGTACGTCGTCCTCCGAGGCGCCCCGCGCGAACCAGTCAGTCACGAGTGGGGCGAGTGCCGCGCAGTCGGCCTGGGAGAGGGACAGCACGGGGGCCGTGCGGCCGAGGGCGGCCAGGAGGATGTGGGCCCGGGAGCGGGTGGGGCGCGCTGCCTGCCGCGGTACGTCGCCGCGGGTGAAGGCGGCCCACCAGTCGTCATCCCGAGCGGTGCGGGTGAACCACGTTCGGGTGATCCAGCGGGAGCTGCCGTCGTCTGCCGTCACGCACTCCCGGCCTCGGCGCAGGTGGCCTGCCTGCTGGAGGCGGTTGAGGGCGGTGCCAAGGGCGCACTGGCCGTACGGGAGCTGCTTGGCCAGCGTCTTCACCGAGATGTCGGCGCCGTCGGGGAGCCGGTCGAGGTAGGCGGCGATGGCGGCTTCGCGGGGTGGGAGGTGGGCGAAGTCGTGGTTGGCGCGGGGGAGTTGGTCGGGGGTGGAGCGCTTGCCGTAGCCGGGGTTGGCCATCGGGTGCGCGCACGGGGCGGCAGCACTAAGCTGGGACTCAGCCATGGGATCGAACCTGTTTTTCGATGCCGTTGGTTAAGCCCCCGCAGGTGTTGGCGCACCGGGCGGGGGCTGTTGCTTGTCCAGGAACGTTAGAGGTACGTGACTGTCCGTGGCAAGCCGGACGCGTCGCGTCAACTCGCCGGGTGGGAGGGTGGGTTGAGCCCTCCACCCGTTCCTTGAAAGAGAGCTCGAAGCCCGGCTCCCGAAGCTCAGGCCGTTTCGTCCTTGAGGTTCTCGACGAACGCGGCCCAAGCCGTGGCCCGGAACACGAGCTTCGGGCCGTGGGGGTTCTTGGAGTCGCGGACGGGGATCTCCAGTTGCCCGATGAACGACCCGCTCACGAACAGCCGTTGGCCCGGTTCCTCCTGGCTGAGGCCGGCCTTCTCGCGGGCGTGGCGCGGCTCGGCGCCCAGGAGGGCTCGAGGGGAGGAGGACGGGTCGAGGTCCCTGGCTCGGGGCATGGGCAACTCCCTGTCGCACACATGGGGTTGTCGGAACGCCGTGTATGGCCAGGAATCCGGCGGACGGCCGAGCAACTCACTGACGTGCTGCGCTCGTCGCCCGTGCGGGAGACCCTGCGGGCTCGCGTGCGGCAGGTCAACCGGGAGCCGAAGTCACGGTGACGTAATGGTGGCCGTCCTTGCCGTCTTCGCCGCCCACTCACGCTGGTGATCCTGTACACGGCGGTGCATCACGCCATCCGGCGGCGGCGCACGCTGCCGGTCGTGGTGCGCAACCTCGACATGAGCGGCGGGCATTCCGCAGTCGCCCCCACGTCCTCGGGCCGGACCGCCCATCGAGGACGAGCGGCGGGTGGTCGTGGGGGCGTGGGGGCGTGACGGCTCAGTCGCGCGCCGCCAGGGCGGCCCGCAGGTGCCCGTGGGATTCCTCCAGCAGGCGGGCCGCCGTCGGGCCGTCCACATCGGCCAGGAGGGTCAGGATCGCGTTCTTCACCTCGCCGTCCGTGGCGGTCAGAGCCCGTTCGATCTCCTCGTCGGGGGCGCCGGTGGCGAGGGCGACGATGCGGTGGGAGCGGGCGCGGAGCTTGTCGTTCGAGGCGCGGACGTCGACCATCAGGTTCCCGTAGGTCTTGCCCAGCCGGATCATCGTGATCGTCGAGAGCATGTTGAGGACGAGCTTCTGCGCCGTGCCGGCCTTCAGGCGGGTGGAGCCGGTGAGCAGTTCGGGGCCCACGACGATCTCGATGCCGTGGTCGGCGGCGGCCGCGAGCGGGCTGTCGGGGTTGCAGGCGAGGCCGATGGTGAGGGAGCGGTGGTCGCGGGCGTGTTCGACGGCGCCGATGGCGTACGGGGTGCGGCCGGAGGCGGAGATGCCGACCACCGTGTCGTCGGGGGTCAGGGCGAGGCGCTCCAGGTCCGTCTTGGCCAGTTCCCGGGAGTCCTCCGCCCCCTCGACCGAGGTGACCACGGCGTCCGGGCCGCCCGCGATCAGGCCGACGACCCGGGAGGGGTCGGTGTTGAAGGTGGGCGGGCACTCGGAGGCGTCCAGGACGCCCATCCGGCCCGCGGTTCCCGCGCCCGCGTAGAGGAGGCGGCCGCCGCGGGCCATCCGCTCCGCCACGGCGTCGATCGCGGCGGCGATCTGGGGCAGCCGGGCGGCGACCGCCCCGGCCACGGTGGCGTCCTCGCCGTTCATCAGCCGCGCGATGTCGAGGGTGGGCAGCCGGTCGATGTCCGCGAGTTCCGGCCGGAAGGCCTCGGTGGTCAGGGACTCCAACTCGGTCCTGAGATCACGGGGGTGGGAGGTGGAGGTCATGGACGGCTCTTTCCGTGTCTTTCCGGTGCTGGGCGGGGCGGCTGCCTCAGGAACGATGCCGGTGGGCCAACGCCTCGTACGACGCCGAGAGCGCCGGCGCCGCCGTCTCGTACGTCCGCTGCGCCACCCCCACGAACAGGCAGTCCACCACGAGGAGCTGACCGGTTCGGGATGACATGGCCGCCGGGCGCAGTTCGCTCTCGCGTGCGGTGGACGTGGTGAGGACATGGTCGGCGTACTGCGTGACCGGGCCGTCCGGGCGGCCGGTGATCGCCACCGTCGTCGCACCGCGCTCGAAGGCGACCCGCAGCGGCTCGATGACGTCTCCGGTCGACCCGGAGTGCGTGATGGCGATCGCGACGTCGCCCGCGCGCAGTTGCACGGCGTTGGTGACGGCGAGGTGCGGGTCGCTGTGGGCGTGCGCTATCAGCCCTATGCGCAGCAGCTTCTGCGTGAGGTCCTGGGCGACCAGACCGGACGCGCCGACGCCGTACACGTCGGTGCGGCGGGCCGTGGTCAGCGCGGTGACGGCCGCGCCCAGTTGGACGGTGTCGAGGCCGGCGGCGGTGTCGGCGAGGGTCTGCTGCTCGTCGTAGGCGAGCTTGGCGACCACGTCGGCGATCGGGTCGTCCACGGCGATGTCCGTCGTGATGGCGGGGGCGCGGCCCGACTGCTGCTGCGCGGCGAGGCCGGCGAGGGCCAGGCGCAGGTCGCGGTAACCCGGATAGCCCAGCAGGCGGGCGGTGCGTACGACGGTCGCCTCGCTGGTGCCGGTGAGTTCGGCGAGGCCGGTGACCGTGAGGGCCGCACAGCCGGCCGGGTCGCCCGCGACGGCCTCGGCGACGCGCTGCATGGAACGCGTCATCGACGGGCCCAGCGTGCGGACCTTGGCCGCGAGGGCGGCGGGGGCGGGCGGGGTGCCGCTCGCCCCGGAGGGCCCGCCACGCTCACTGGCGAAAATTTCCTTCACGTATCGGGTCACGATTGAAAGATATTTTCGGAGCGGCGTCGGGGTCAAGAGTGCGCACAATGGGTGCATGGAACCCATCAGCCCCCTGGAGCAGGCGCTGCACGCCGCGCGCGCCCTCGTGCTGGCCGATCTGGTCGCGGGACGCGTCGCCGAGGCGGATGTCGTGTCCCTGGTCGAGGACTCCGTCACCCAGCGGCGATGGTGGGTCGAGCAGTGGCCCGAGGGCGCGCGGTACGTGGCCGGCCTGGTCGCGCAGGACGTCCAGGACGCCCTGCTGGAGCGGTACGGCCGCTGGCCGCTGTGCCCGGTGTGCGGCACCGGCGAGCCGCACGCCCTCGACGTGGAACCGGAGTTGGGGCCCGATCCGCACTGGGTGTGCAGCGATGCGGGCGTGAAGGTCGCCGCCGTGGGGTCGCTGGGCGAGGCCCTCGGCGGTCCGGCGTCCTCGTGAGGCCCTCGTGACGATCTACATCGACCCGCCGACCTGGCCCGGCCACGGCCGCATGTGGTCCCACCTCGTCAGCGACGTCTCCTACGACGAACTCCACACCTTCGCCGAGCGCCTCGGCGTCCCCCGCCGGGCCTTCGAGCGCGACCACTACGACATCCCCGACCAGCGGTACGCCGACGCGGTGCGGGCCGGGGCCGTGGAGGTCAGCAGCCGCGAGGTGGTGCGGCTGCTGCACGGGGCGGGGCTGCGGCGGCCCAAGGGGCGTCACCCCACGCGGGATTCGCGCAGCTCGTAGGTCAGGTGCTCGGGGTCCTCGGCGACCTGGGTGAACCCGGCCCGCGCGAGCACGTTCTGCGAGGGCACGTTGTCCCGCTCCACGGTGGCGACCACGGTCCGCACCTCCTGCCGGCCCAGTGCCCAGGCCGACAGCGCGCGCAGCGCCTCGGTGGCGTAGCCGTGGCCGCGGGCGCCCTCGACCAGGTCGTAGCCGATCTCGACCCGTCCCGTCCCGTCGGGGACGCTGTGGAACCCCATGGCGCCGATCGCGCGGCCGTCCTCGCGCCGGACGAGCACGTACATGCCCCACTCCGGCCGGTGGACCCCGTCCTCGTACTGCTTGTACACCAGCCCGGCACCGACCCGGGTGCCTTCGATCGGGCCGCCCTCGATCCACTCGAAGCCGCCGTCGCCGACCGTGGACAGATCGGTGGCCGCCGCCGGGGTGACGCCCTGGAGAGTGAGCCGCTCGGTGCCGATCACCAGGTTGTTGTTCCAGCGCCACTCGGTGACCGGGGCGCGGCCGGCCAGTTCCCCGCGGCCGGTGGCCCACAGCAGGGTCGGCCACGGGGTGGGCCCGGGCTGGACGTGCGGGAAGATCCGGGGGAGCACGAAGTCGCACAGCTCGGGCGCCGGTTCGTACGACAGGCCCAGCCCCTCGGCGATGTCGTGCGTGTGCAGCAGCACCTCGACCACGCCCATCGCGGCGAACCCCTCACGGTTCGCGCTGCGGAACGGGTACGGATGGAAGGCCCGCACCTCGCGCGGGGTGGTGCGGACGGCGGCGGCGAGCAGGGCCCCCATCGCGCCGATCACCCGCACCGCACCCGCGTTGTCGGTCCCCTCCTCCAGCGAGAGCTCGAACGGCGCGTACCCGTCCTGCTCCCGCCCCGCCAGCTGCCCCGCGTACGCGATGAGATCCTCGGCGATGTGCACCGCCGTCGTGCGGCAGTCCCACTCCAGCCGCCCGGCCCGTACCCCTTCCCAGTCCCGATCGGTGACCGCCCCCAGCACGCTCATGCACTCGGCGACGGCCTGCTCCACCTGTTCCGCTCCCGTGGTCCACATGGCGGGCAGGCTACGAGGCGCCGTGGGGTGGGAGCGACAGCATTTCCAGCTCGGAGGTGAGGTTGTAGCGGGCCGTCGCCTCCCACTCGGCGGCGCCGTGCGGTGTCCTGAACAGGCGCGGGAGGTCCAGGAGTTGGCGCAGGACCGCGGCGCGGCCCTCGCGGAAGGCGTCGCTGGGGACGAAGTGGTACTCCTCGCGGACGGCGGTGGTGTAGGCGGCGTACGCCGACGGGGGCGAGGCGAGGATCGCCAGGTCGGCGTCGCACAGGACCTGGCCGTCGGGGTCGTCGTCGGCGGGGTCGTGGGTGACGGTGAGCCGGACCAGGCGGGCCACCTCGGCGGTCTTCGCGTCGGGAACGCCGGCTTCGGCGAGGGCGCGTTCGGCGAGGCGGGCCGAGCGCTCCTCGTTCTCGGAGCGGTCGGGGAAGTAGACCGCGTCGTGGAACCACGCGGCCAGCCGGACCACGTCCGGGTCGTGCGCGTACCGCTGAAGTTCGTCGACGCGGTCGAGGACCGCGGTGAGGTGCCCGACCGTGTGATAGCGGCGCTGGGGCTCCTGCCAGCGGGTGAGCAGGTTGCCGGCGTACGGCGCCGGGTCCGGGCCGCCGGCCGGGCCCCGGGCCGCCTCCAGGGTGCGGGCGAAGCGGGTGCGCAGGGAGTCGAGATCGGACATGGGGGCATTCTCCCGCTGAGCGGGGTCGGGCACCTAGCGTGGGGGTCATGACGACACCTGCTGATGTTCCTGACGTACGGGACCCCGAGCAGCCCGGGCGGCTGCTGACGATCGAGCGTGACGCGCTGATCCCGCTGCTGCGGGGCCGGACCGGGGAGGACTTCGCGCTGCCTGTCGCCGCGTGCCCGGGCTGGACGGTGCGGGACGTGCTGGCGCACTGCTCGGCCGCGCTGACGCGGGTGGCGGAGGGCCGGTTGGAGGAGGGCGTGTTCTCGCCGGAGTCGAACGACCGGGACATCGCGGAACGGGCCGGCTGGACCGACGCCCAGGTCGTCGACGAGCTGGAGCGGGGGATGGGTGAGGCCGGGCCCGTGATCGCCGGCGCCGGCGGGAAGCTCGACGGTCTCGCCCTGGGGGAGTGGGTGCACGCCGGGGACGTGCGGGAGGCCTTCGGGGAGCCGGGGGCGTACGGCGGGGCCGGGCTGCCGGACGCGCTCGCGCTGCTCGCCCGGATCACCCGCGAGCGGGGGCACGTGCCGCTGCACGCCGACCTCGACGACCTGGACGAGCCGCTGCGGCTGGGGGAGAGCGGCGGGGAGCGGCCCCCGGGCCGTTTCATCGGGGACGGGCCGACGCTCGTACGGCTGTACACGCGGCGGCCGGTCGACGGGGCGCCGGCGTTCGAGCTGGCGGGGGTGGAGGCGAAGGAGCTGAACATCTTCGGCTGAGCACGGCCCCGGGGGCTTGGGATTCCGCGGGAGTGGGCAGCGTAGTCTTTGATTGGACTAGACCTGTCGCCGAACGCCGACGCCCATCCGACGAAGGGGCCCCATGAGCAAGCGTGCAGTGCTGGAGGTGATCGCCCTCGGCGTCGAGGACGCGGTCGCCGCCCAGGCGGGAGGCGCGGACCGCCTCGAGCTGGTCACCGACATCGCGGCCGACGGTCTCACGCCGTCGGCCGCCACCGTCGCCGGGATCCGCCGGGCGGTCGACATCTCGTTGCGGGTGATGCTGCGGCCGGCCGACGGTTTCGCGGCGGGGGATGTCGACCGGCTGGTGCGCGTGGCCGCTCAGCTGCGGGAGGCCGGGGCCGAGGAGTTCGTACTGGGGTTCCTCGACGAAGGGGGTGCGGTGGACCTGGCGGCTGTGGAACGGGTCGTGGCCGTGCTGGACGGCTGCCCTTGGACCTTCCACCGGGCCATCGACCGGGCCGCCGACCGGGACGCCCTGCGCAAGCAGCTGGACGGGATGCCGGGGCTGGACACGTACCTGACGGCCGGGGCCTCCAGTGGGGTCGACGACGGGCTTTCCGTGCTCCTCGCGGAGGCCGCCCGGCAGGGACAGCCGGGGTACGAGCAGCATCTCCTGGTGGGAGGCGGGCTCCGGCTCGACCACGTGCCGACGCTGCTGACGGCCGGGGTCGACGGCTTCCACATCGGCGGGGCGGCCCGGCCGGAGGGCTGGGAGGCACCGGTGTCGGCGGATGCCGTCGCACGGTGGCGGGCCGCCCTGGACGTCGTCTGAACGCCCCCGGGCCTCACCCCTGGGTGACGGTGACCCGCGTGCGGTGATGTCGGACAACGCCCTGGCGGGCGACGGCAGTTCGCCGTCGCACGTTTCTCCAGGTCGCCTCTGTACGGGGAAGCAGGGGATGTGCCCGTGCGTTGTGCCGTTGCATGAGCCTGCGCTTCTCACTGATGGGTCCGGTACGAGCCTGGCGCGACGAAGAGGAGATCGGACTGGGGCCGCGCCAGCAGCGGGCGGTGCTGGCGGCGTTGCTGCTGAACAACGGCATCCGGCTGAGCAACGACCAGTTGATCAGCATGGTCTGGGACGACCCGACGCCGAGCGCGGTGATGGCGTTGCGGACGTACGTGTACAAGATCCGCAAGATCCTTCCGGAGCTGAACCTGAAGTCCAGGGACGGGGGGTACACAGTCCGCGCGGAGATCGTCCACGACTGCCGCGGCGAGCCCTTGGAAGGCCTCCGGAGTGCCTACTTCGACGCGCAACGGGTGCGGCTCGGCGACTACCGGCTCAAGGCGCGGGAGGACTGCCTCGAACGCGAACCCGACGTGCTGGAGCTGCAGAAGCACGTCGCCGCCTTCCCGCTCAGGGAACGACCGCGCGCCCTCCTGATGCGCGCGCTCTACCTGGAGGGCAGGCAGGGCGAAGCACTCGACCATTTCCACCGGGCGCGCGCACTCCTCAACGAGGAGCTCGGCCTCGAACCAGGGCCGGAGCTGCGCAAGGTCCACGCGCAGATCCTCAACGGCGACCTCACCCCGCCGCGCAGGCCGGAGCAGCTGCTGCCGGATCTGATCGACTTCACCGGCCGTGCCGAGGAGATCGCGCAGGCTCTCCGGACGTTGCCGGGCACCGTGGGCATCACCGGTATGCGGGGCAGCGGGAAGACCGCGCTGGCCACCCGGATCGGCCACCTCGTCAGGGGCCGCTTCCCGGACGGGCAGATCTTCGTCAGGGGCCGGGACGTCGCCAACGAGCTGTTGCGCGCGGTCGGCGTGGAGAACCCCGTCGGCGACAAAGCCGCACTGTGGCGGGAGAAGGCGCGCGGCAAGCGTTTCCTGGTCGTGGTCGACGACGTGCAGGACGCGGCGGCCGTACGCGATCTCGCCACGCCCGGCTCGGCGATGATTCTCACGAGCGTCCGCCGGTTGAACGAGCTGCCGGGGGTGACCTGGCTGAAGATCGCCGGGCTGGCCGACCGGGAGGCACGGGACTTTTTCCGCAAGGTCCTCGGCCCGGTGCGCGCGGACGCGGAACCCGGGCAGGCCGAGGCGCTGCTGGAACGCCTCTCGCGACTGCCGGGCCCGATCAGGGTGATCGGCGGCAAGCTCAGCTCGCGTCCTCACTGGACGATCGAGATGGTTCTGCTGCAAATGGGGCGGGAGAGCAAGCTCGACGGCGTGATCCCCTCCGACTGCGCCGCGATGTTCGCCCCGTTGATCGCGGCCGAGGAGCAGCTGAGCGATCCGGAACGGCGCATGCTCATGTGCTTCGCGCGCCAGGACGCCGAGGTGATCGACAGCCACAACGCGGCGGACGTGTCCGGGGCCGACCCCGGTGAGATCGAGCTGGTGCTGGAGTCGCTCACGGGCGTGCACTTGATCGAGCCGCTCGTACTCGGCCGCTACCGGCTGCCGCGGTTCGTGCGTCTTTACTTCGGGCGGCGCACAGTGGCCCTGACCACCTGATTCATTTCGACGTCTTGGACCTGACCAGGCCGTATATCCGGAAATTATGCTCTGACGATCTGGCGCCGCCACGTTTGCAGACATGTCAACCAACGAACTGCAGGACAAGAAGGCACTCGTCACCGGCGCCACGTCGGGTATCGGCCGCGCGATCGCGGTCAAGCTCGCGGAGGCGGGTGCCACCGTCTACGTGACGGGGCGCAGGGCCGAGCTCGGCAAGGAGACCGTCGAGCTGATCGAGCAGGCGGGCGGGACGGGTCACTTCGTCGTCGCGGACGTCGCGAACATCGACGACGTCCGCAAGCTCGCCGAGGAGGTCGGCGAGGTGGACGTGCTGGTGAACAACGCAGGCGTCTTCCCGTTCTCGCCGACCCCTGAGCAGTCGCTCGACAGCTACGAGCAGGTGTTCGACATCAACGTTCGTGCGTCCTACTTCCTGACGGCCGCGCTCGCGCCGGCCATGGTGGCCAAGAAGAAGGGTGCCATTGTCAACGTGTCGTCGGTCGCCGCGCAGATCGGCACCCCGGTCGGCTCCGTCTACAACGCCTCCAAGGCCGCGATGGACGCGCTGACCCGGTCGTGGGCCGTCGAGTTCGGCGCGGCGGGCGTTCGCGTCAACTCCGTGGCGCCCGGCCCGATCCGGACCGACATGGCCATCGACACGGCGGGCGAGATGTTCGAGGCGTTCAGCCAGAGCACACCGCTCACCCGCGCCGGCGAGCCCGAGGAGATCGCCGAGGCCGTGCTGTTCCTGGCCTCCGACAAGGCCAGCTACATCACCGGCGCGGTGCTCACCGCCGACGGCGGCTTGGTCGCGACCTGAGCGCGGGAGCGACTGCTCGGCGCTGATGGGCGACGCCCGCGGGCATCACCGCCGGTGATGCCCGTTGTGCAGGCCCGACGCTTCAGTGAAGGGTGGTCGTCGCCAACTGCGGCGGCAGCCCGGCCGCGTGCGTGACGATCAGGCCCGACACCGCTCGCGTCAGCGCCACATACAGACGTCGGAGCCCTGTCCGTTCGTCCGGCTCGCCGTCGACCATGGCCTGCGGCTCGTCCAGGACCACGTAGTCGTACTCCAGGCCCTTCGCCAGCGACGCCGGGACCAGGGTCAGGCGGGTGTCCTGGGTGGTCTCCTCGCCGGGGCCGAGATACGGGATGCCGGCCTCCGCCAGGGCCTCGGCCAGCTCCGGCACGCGGGCGTCCGCCGCGATCAGGCCCGTCGAGCCCTCGTGGCGCAGCAGTTCGCGGCAGGCGTCGACCACGTCCGTCGTGCCGGAGACCGGCCGGACCTCGAAGTGGCCCGGGTTCTCGCGGATCGAGACCACCGGGGTGAGGCCCGGGGCGATGTGCGGCAGCAGCCGGGAAGCGTAGGTGATGACGTCCGTCGGGACGCGGAAACCGGCCGTCAGCTCCTCCACCAGGGCGTCCGGCTTGCCCAGGTGGTTCAGCGCCTCCTGCCAGCTCCGGGTCGCCCACGGCGTCGTGCCCTGCGCCAGGTCGCCGAGGACGGTCGCGCTGCCCGTGGTGCAGCGGCGGCCGACCGCCCGGTACTGCATGGGGGAGAGATCCTGCGCCTCGTCGAGGACGACATGCCCGAGGCTGGGCGTGCGCTGGATCAGGTCGGTGGCCTCGTCGATCAGGACGGCGTCCGCGGGTGACCACGGGGCCGACTTCACGCTGCGCGCCGGCTTCGCCCAGAGGATCGCCTTCTGCTCGTCCTCGTCGAGGATCCCGTCGGCGTGGACGGCGAGGAAGTCCGCGTCCGACAGCAGCCGCAGCACCAGCTTCGCCGGGTCGACGGCCGGCCAGACCGCCTTGACCGCCGCCTTGACCGCGCTGTTGCGGGCCACCGCGTCCTGCACCCGGTCGTCCGGCGCCTCGCCCGACCGTTCCATCTGCACCAGCACGGCGTGCGCGATGCGCTGCGGCAGGGCGTCGCGGGCGGCGCCGTAGCGGATGTCGCGGTCGAGCAACTCGCGCACGATGTCCTCCAGTTCGTACGCGGGGATCCGCCAGCGGCGGGAGCCGCGCACGACCATGACCGGCTCGGTGGGCATCGTGACGTGCGAGTAGAGGGCCCGGCGCAGTACCCCCGCCAGCCGGGCGTCGCCCTTGACGACCGCGGCCCTCGCGTCGTCCGTGCCCCTGATCTCGACGTGCGCGACGAGGTCGTCGACGGTGGCCTGCTGGACGGTCAACTCGCCCAGTGCGGGCAGGACCTGCTCGATGTAGTGCAGGAACGACCGGTTCGGTCCGATGACCAGGGTGCCGGTGCGGGCGAGCCGCTCGCGGTGGGCGTAGAGGAGGTAGGCGACCCGGTGCAGGCCGACGGCGGTCTTCCCGGTGCCCGGGCCCCCTTGCACACACACCGTGCCGGAGAGGCCGGACCGGACGATCTCGTCCTGCTCCGGCTGGATCGTCGCGACGATGTCCCGCATCGGTCCGACGCGCGGACGTTCGATCTCCTGCTGGAGCAGCTTGCTGGTCCGGGCTGCCTCGGACGGGTCGGACAGGTGCTCGTCCTCGTACGCCGTGAGGTCGCCGCCGGTGTAGCCGAAGCGGCGGCGCAGCGCGATGTCCATCGGGTCCTTCTTGGAGGCCCGGTAGAACGGCTGCGAGACCGGTGCGCGCCAGTCGATGACCATCGGGTCGCCGTCGTGGTCGTGCACATGCCGCCGCCCGATGTAGAAGCGCTCGCCCTCCGCGCCCTCCGCCTCCTCGGCGCCCGGGGCGTGCAGGTAGTCGAGCCGGCCGAAGAACAGCGGGGTGTCGCTGAGGTCGGCCAGGGCCTTGATGCGCTCCTCGATCTGGTGCGCCAGCACCTCGGCGTTGACCCAGTTCGCGGTGACGTCGCTGATGTCGAGGGCCTCCACGTCCTCGCGCATGGCACGCAGGGCGGAACGGGACGCGGAGAGGTGGGAGCGCTCACGCGCGAGCGGATCGTCGACGGGCGTGGACAAGGGGGTGCCTCCGGAGGACCTGCTGAAGAAGTGGGCGGTGAGATGCCGGCCGGTTTCCGTCCGGTCGGCGGCGCTCCGTGAGGGAGGCGGGCAAGAGCGGAGATCTTAGAGGAGCGGGTCGACGGCCGCTAACGGTTTTCTCAGCGCCTCACCCCTCACCCTGCTGCATCCCTCACCCCTGCATCCCTCATCCCCTAGGGGACGGGGCCCTCCTCCATGGGGGCACGGGTCGGCCCAGGGGCGTACGCGGACCGCCGGAAGAGTCGGCCCGGAGACCGACGCGGGCCTTATGGGCCGAAACGCACCATGGAGACATGAGCGCAGCAACCATCCACCCCGCCCCGGCACCGGGCCGCCCGCCCGGCGCCACCGCCGTGGCAGGCAGCCACCGCCACCGCCTCGGCGATGCCCTGCGCGCCGTCAAGGTCTTCGCGGGCGCCGCCTTCGACGTGGTCGTCCTCGGTCAGTACGGAGAGGAAGTCGGCGTGGTCCGCCGCAAGTGACAGGCCGGCCGGTCAGCTCTCCGCGAGCAGCTCGTCCGCGTCCATGATCCGGTACGCGTACCCCTGCTCCGCCAGGAAGCGCTGGCGGTGTGCGGCGAAGTCCTGGTCGATGGTGTCCCGGGCGACCACGGAGTAGAAGTGGGCCTGGTGACCGTCCGACTTGGGGCGCAGCACCCGGCCGAGGCGCTGGGCCTCCTCCTGCCGGGAGCCGAAGGTGCCGGAGACCTGGATCGCGACCGTCGCCTCCGGCAGGTCGATCGAGAAGTTCGCGACCTTCGACACGACGAGCACGCTGATCTCGCCCTCCCGGAAGGCGTCGAAGAGTTTCTCCCGCTGCGCGTTCGACGTCTCACCCTTGATCACGGGCGCCCCGAGGTGCTCGCCGAGCTCGTCGAGCTGGTCGATGTACTGGCCGATGACGAGGATCTGCTGCCCGGCGAAGCGGCGGACGATGGCCTCCGTGACCTTCCGCTTGGTCGCGGTCGTCGCACAGAAGCGGTACTTCTCCTCCGTCTCGGCCGTGGCGTACGCGAGCCGCTCGGAGTCGGTCAGATTGACCCGGACCTCCACGCAGTCGGCGGGCGCGATGTAGCCCTGCGCCTCGATCTCCTTCCACGGCGCGTCGAACCGCTTGGGACCGATCAGGGAGAACACGTCCGACTCCCGGCCGTCCTCCCGCACCAGGGTCGCGGTCAGGCCGAGCCGCCGCCGCGCCTGGAGGTCGGCGGTGAACTTGAAGACCGGCGCGGGCAGCAGGTGCACCTCGTCGTAGACGATCAGCCCCCAGTCCCGCGAGTCGAACAGCTCAAGGTGCGGGTAGACGCCCTTCCGCCTGGTCGTCAGCACCTGGTACGTGGCGATCGTGACGGGCCGGATCTCCTTCCGCGTCCCGCTGTACTCGCCGATCTCGTCCTCGGTGAGCGACGTCCGCTTCACCAGCTCGTGCTTCCACTGCCGGGCGGAGACGGTGTTCGTGACGAGGATGAGGGTGGTCGACTTCGCCTGCGCCATCGAGCCCGCGCCGACCAGGGTCTTCCCGGCGCCGCAGGGCAGGACGACGACGCCTGAACCGCCGTGCCAGAAGTTCTCCACGGCCTGCTTCTGGTACGGCCGGAGTGCCCAGCCGTCCTCGGCCAGCTCGATCTCGTGCGCCTCGCCGTCGACGTACCCGGCGAGGTCCTCGGCCGGCCAGCCCAGCTTGAGCAGCGTCTGCTTGATCTGGCCACGCTCGGAGGGGTGCACGGCGACCGTGTCCGGGTCGATCCGGGCGCCGACCAGGGGCACGATCCGCTTCGACCGCAGGATCTCCTCCAGCACCGGGCGGTCGGTCGTGGTCAGGACCAGTCCGTGCGCCGGGTGCTTGGAGAGGGTGAGACGGCCGTAGCGGTCCATCGTCTCGGCGATGTCGACGAGCAGCGCGTGCGGCACCGGGTAGCGGCTGTACTGCACGAGCGCGTCCACGACCTGCTCGGCGTCGTGGCCCGCCGCGCGGGCGTTCCACAGGCCCAGCGGGGTCAGGCGGTAGGTGTGGATGTGCTCCGGCGCCCGCTCCAGTTCCGCGAACGGGGCGATGGCCCGGCGGCAGTCGTCGGCCTGCTCGTGGTCGACTTCCAGGAGCAGGGTCTTGTCGGACTGGACGATCAGCGGACCATTCACGCGCGGCACCCTTTCTGTGGCCGGAGGGCTCGGACGGCTCGACAGCGCGACGCCTCGGCCAAACGTCCAGTGTGCCTGATCGACCGCGTCACGTGGTGTGATCTGCGCGTCCGGTCGTACTGAATGCCTATTCATCCCAACGTGTGGTGTGAATTCAGTTTTTCCGTCGCGGCCCCGAAGAATGGCGCGGGTGCAGAACCCGACGACCACCACGCTCGGATACGCCCTGTTCGCCACCCGCTGGCTCCAGGCCCCGCTCTACTTCGGGCTCGTGGCTGCCCAGGGCGTCTACGTCTACAAGTTCTTCAAAGAGCTGTGGACCTTAATCCTGATGTGCGTGAGCGGGCACGCCACCGAGACCTACGTGATGCTCGCGGTGCTGAAGCTGGTCGACGTCGTCATGATCGCCAACCTGCTGATCATGGTGATCGTGGGCGGCTACGAGACGTTCGTCTCGCGCATCGGTCTGCAGGGCCACCGTGACCAGCCGGAATGGCTCTCGCACGTCAACTCCAACGTGCTGAAGGTCAAGCTCGCCACGGCGATCGTGGGCATCTCCTCCGTGCACCTGCTCCAGATGTTCGTGGACGTCCACCACACCCCCCGGCACGCCCTGCTGTGGGGGACGGTGATCCACATGGCGTTCATCGCCTCGGCGGCGATCCTCGCCTACATGTCCGGCCCGATGGTCGCCCATACGGACCGCGGACACGCCGACCGCGCACCTGCCGCGCCCGCGCAGGCTCCCGACCACGGAAGCCGGCAGCACACGGAACCGGAATCCGAGAGGCACCGGGCCGCCGCCATCCCCCCACAACCCGCCCCCGACACCGACGCCGAAGCCCGGATCCGTGCCGCCGGGTTCCCGGCGCGCAAGGTGCTGGAGGAGTTCGACCAGCAGCATCCCCGCGGCTTGGACCGGGAGGTCCTCGCGCGGCTCGGCAAGGCGGACTTCGTCGACGCCCGGCGGAACGTGGTCTTCGTCGGGCCGCCCGGCACCGGCAAGACCCACCTGGCCGTCGCCCTGGGCGTGCGGGCCTGTCAGGCCGGGCACCGGGTGCTGTTCGCGACCGCCGCCGAGTGGGCCGCCCGGCTCGCAGGCGCCCGGGCCGCCGGGCGGCTCGACGCGGAGCTGGCCGCTCTCGACGATCACCCCCTCCTGATCGTCGACGAGGTCGGCTACACGCCCCTCGACGCGGCGAGCGCGGGCCTGTTCTTCCAGCTCGTCGCGCACCGCTACGAGCGGGCCTCGCTGATCGTGACCAGCGACCGCCCGCTCGGCCGCTGGGACGAGGTCTTCGGCCCGTCCGCCCCGGCGCTGACGGACCGCCTCGCCCACCACGCCGACATCGTGCGGCTGGACGGCGACAGCTACCGGACGCGCCGCGCTACTTCGACATGGGCAGGCTGACGTTCTGGATCAGCGGGCCCTCGATGGTGACCCCCTCGGTGACCAGCGGCTCACCGGCGACCGGCAGGGGCAGCGGCAGCACCGGGGCCGCGGCGGCACAGGGCCCCGGCAGCCCCACGACCGCGACGGCACAGAAGGCGATGACGGAGAGCTTTTCACGCATGGGGCGACAAGGCCTTTCACGGGTGAGGGGACGAGGGACACCGCGCCCGGGGCCGGCCCGGGGACACCGGGGCCGGCCCGACGACGGAGCGGGAGCCGATCAGATCTGCGGTGTCTCCAGGACGAGGCCGGCGACATCGATGCTCACCGCGGAGGCCGGAGTGGCGAGCCCACCGAACGTCATGAGGGCGGCGGTGGCGAGGACGGCGGCGACTCGACGGACAGATCGCATGCGGGGACTTCCTTTCGGTGAAGCTCACAGGACACCCGGTGGCTGCCCCCGCCCGCACGGCGTGATGCGGCACGCCCGGCAAGGTCGCCCGAGCGTGGGACATCCCCGGCGTGGCGTGCATGAAGACCCGCCTGCACCCGAACGGGTGACACGGTCCGCGAGCGGCCGTCAGCCCGCGTCGTCGGCGAGTTCCGCGACCCCGGTGATCCGGTGCAGCGGATACGTGCGGACCTCGTCCGCGGTGTGGTCGTACGCCGTGACGAAGCCGCCCTCGACGCGGATCGGCGCGATCACCCGCTGGCTGGCGGCGCCCTCGGCGTTGACGTAGCCGATCCACAGGGCCCCGCCGGTCAGGACGGCGGCCTGCATGGTGGCGAGGGTCTCGGCGGCACCCGTGCGGGGCAGCTCGCCATTGACCGCGGGCGAGGTGCCGGGCTTGCGCGGGGTGGTGGTGGCGAGGTCACCGGCCCGAATGGCGCGCAGCGCGGCCGCGAGGAGGGTGTCGTCCGGGACCGGAGGGCCGTCCGGGACCGGCTCGGGCGCACTGCGGGGCGGCGTGCGGTGGGCCAGGGCACGGGTGATCAGCACATCGCCCTCGGCGGACTCGGCGGCCGGCGCGAACCCCATCGCCCGCAGGCCCTCCAGCAGCCCCGACGGGTCGGCCTGCGCGGCCAGCACGGTCGGCGCGAGCCGGCGCAGCCCGAGCCCGGCGGCCCGTTTGTCGGCGAGGATCTCGCTGAGCACCGCGTCGTCGTCGCAGCGCACGTACGCAGAGGCCGCGCCGACCCGCAGATGCCCGTGCCGGCGGGCCACGTCGTCGATCAGGTACGCGAGCGGCTGGGGCACCGGCGTACGGGAGTGCGCGGCGAGGAAGGCGTGCAGGTCGGAGGCGGCCTGCCCGGCGTCCAGCGCCCGCCGCACCGAGCCGGGCGTGAACCGGTAGACGGTGGCCCCGCCCTTGGACTCGACGTCCGCCAGCACGCCCAGCATGTCCGCGAGCGGCCGCCGCAAGGGCCCGGGCGCCACGGCCGTCAGGTCGGCCTGGAGCAGCACGTGGTCCAGCGGCTCGGGCAGGAGCGGCGCGAGCAGCCGGGCCGCGGCGGCGGAGGCGACGGCCTGTTCGGCGGAGGAGAGGGGGGCGAGCGGGGCGGGCCGGTGATGGTGGTGGACGGGCAGCTTGTCCCCCGGCCCGGAGGGCTCCGCTTCCGGGCTCGGCGCGGGGGCCGCGGGCGCGCCCAGCAGTGCCCGGCCGTGGGCCGACAGCGCGCCCCGGCCCGTGACGCCCAGCAGCTCCGCCTCGGACAAGGCCCACTCGGCGAGCCGGCCGCGCAGATCGTCCTCGCGCTGCGCGCCGCGCAGGGGCCGCTCCCAGCGCAGCCGGGCCAGCACCGAACCGGCGGCCGGAGCGGCGCCCTCCGGCAGCCCGGCCAGCAGCGCCAGCACCCGGTGCCGTACCTCGGGCGCCGCCGAGCGGTCCAGGCCCGGCCCGAGCGCCGACAGCGTACGGTCCTTCGCGTCCCGCCCGCCCACCAGTCCGGCCGTCCGGGTCGCCGCGAGCCAGGCCGTGGCCAGCCGCGACCAGCGCTCGGCGGCGGGCTGCTCCAGCCACTCGTCGTACGCCGGGGTCGCCGCGTATCGTTCGTCGGCCTCGCCGTCGGAGGCGATCAGCCCCGCCGCGTACGCCAGTTCCACCCAGAACGCGGCGACCGGCTCGGGCACGTCGAGGGCGACGGCGGTCCGCTTCAGGTCCCGCACGCTCAGCCCACCGGCCCGCAGCACCGCTGGCCCGCCCTCGTCCCAGTCCTTCAGCAGCTCCTCGACGGTCGCGAGGGCGGTGTACGCCTGCCCGGCCGCGGTGCTGTCCACAACCTGTGGACGGTGCGCGGTCGCCGCCTCGACCACCGGCGGTACCGGTTCGGGCGCCCGGTGCGCCAGGCCCCGCCGCAGATGCAGGGCGACCTCGCGCGGCAGGACGACCGTCCCGGGCGCCGTCGGCAGCAGCAGCCCCCGGTCCAGCAGCCAGCGCAGCCGGGGCGCCGGATCGGCGGTGACCTGCCCGTACGGCGGCCCCCACACCAGGCGTTCCAGGACGTCGAGGGAGTCGGCCGGGGCCTCGGCGAGCAGCGCGGCCATCCGGGCCCGGTCCGTGAACAGCCCGGCCAGGGCGGTCACCGCGGACACCGAGTCGTGGGTCGAGGGCAGTCCGGCGGCCGTGACGATCTCCTGGATCCGCCCCGGGGACATCCCGGCGGTGGCCTCCTGGACCGTCGGGCCGAGCCCCGTCGGCGAGGGGTGCTGCGGCGAGGGGGCCAGCAGCTCACGCGCCGTGCGGACCAGCCGCAGCCGGTCGTCGCCGCCCCACACCAGGGCCTGCTCGCGCAGGACGTCCAGGGCGTGCGGCAGGGCCGCGACGACGGCCGGGTCGGCGTCGTCCCCGGCCATGAGCCCGAGCAGTTCGCCGTAGGCCGCCGGATCCGCCGCCACGGCCAGCGCCTCCGCCGTCTGCAGCGCGAACCGGTCCAGCCGCTCCAGGGCCCGCACCACCGAGGCACGGGTGCCGGCGCGGGTGGCGAGCTGGGTGAGGTCGGTGGGGACGGGCGTGATGAGATCCGGGCGGCTGCGCAGGAGCGCGCCCAGCGAAGCGTCGCCCCGCGCGCGGAGCGCTTCCGCGAGGGAGCGGGGGGCCGGGGGCCTGTCCTCGGTGCTCATCCGGTCCACGGTAGCGGGTCGCCTCCGCCGGCCGGGCCGACTGTGCGCGCCCTCGTCCCCGAACGCGGGACGGGCTTTTGGCCGCCCCGACGGCACTCGCGGTACCGTCGTCCGACGGCGTCACGCAACGCACCCGCCCCGGAGGGGACTTCGTGGGGATTGAGAGCGACCAGGTCGTTTACGAGTATCTGAGCCGCGTCGGCGACGTGGCCCAGCAGCGGCAGTTGTCGTCGGCCACCCGCATGCGTCTGGTCGCGGACCTGCGCGACGAGATCGACAAGCGCCGCGCGAAGGCCACCGTCGACTCGCCCGCCGCCGTCCGCCGCATCCTGTCCCGCCTGGGCACCCCCGACGACGTCGTGACCGCGGCGGCGGGCGGCACGGGCGGTGAGCCGTACCGCGCCGCGCCCGCCGCCGTCCCGGTACAGCGCGACGCAGAGCCCGAGGAGCGGGGCGAGCGGGCGAAGGGCGTCATGCGACGGGTCGTACCGCGCCCCCGCCCGGTGCGGCAGGCCGAGGAGTCGCACCCCGCGCCCTCCGACGGCCCGGCCCCGCCGCATCTGGCCGCAGGGCACGAGCTCGGGGACAGCGCGGTCCAGCCGGACTGGTGGCGGGTGGACGGCAGCCCGTTCGGCGTCGGGGACGAGGTGCCGGGGTTCGTGGGCGGCGTGGAGCTGCCGGACCTGCTGAGGCCGCCGGCGCCGCGGAAGGCGGAGACGGAGAAGCCGGCCGCCGGGGAACCGGCCCCGGCCGTCGAGGCGGCCGAGGTGGACGGGAAGGGGAGCCGCCGCCGTCTCCCGCGCCTTCCCGCCGGAAACTGGAGCAACCCGCTGCTCCTGATCGCCGCCGGACTCCTCGTCGCCGGTGCCGTGCTCGGCAACTGGTTCGTCCTGCTGCTCGGCTGGCTCATCGCCTACGCCTCCCGCCGCCTGACCCAGGCCGAGACGAAGTGGGCGGTCGTGATCCTGCCGAGCCTCTCCGTGGCGGGGGGCCTGGTGTGGCTGTGGGGCCGGATGAACGGCCGCTGGGGCGCCCCGATCGCCGAGGGACAGATGAACGCCGCGGTGTCGGAGACCTGGCCGTGGGTGGTGCGGGGAGCGGCGGTGGCGTCGGCGCTGTTCCTGGTGTGGCGTTCACAGCGCTCGCGCTAGCGCGGCACAGGCGGACGTCTGCCGTTCACACCGCCTGGGCACAATGGCCGATATGGCCTTCATGACCTCGCCCGCACTGACCGTCGGCTTCGACCTCGACATGACCCTCATCGACTCCCGTCCCGGGATCCGCGCCTGCTACCAGGCGCTGTCCGAGCGGACGGGGACGTACGTCGACGCCGACCTGGCGGTCACGCGGCTCGGGCCGCCGCTGGCCGAGGAACTGATCAACTGGTTCCCGGCCGGGGAGGTCGAGGCCGTGGCGGACCTGTACCGGGAGATGTACCCGGCGATCGCCATCGCCGCGACCCCGGCGATGACCGGCGCCCGGGAGGCCATCGCGGCCGTACGGGAAGCCGGTGGACGCGCCATAGTCGTCACCGCCAAGTACGAGCCGAACGCCAAACTGCACCTCGCCCACCTCGGCATCGAGCCCGACGCCGTCATCGGCGACCTGTGGGCCGAGCAGAAGGCGGAGGCCCTGCGCGAGCACGACGCGGGCGTCTACGTCGGCGACCACGTCGGGGACGTGCGCGGTGCCCGGACCGCCGGGGCGCTCTCGGTCGCGGTGGCCACCGGGCCCTGCCCGCCGGAGGAACTGCGCGCGGCGGGCGCGGACGTCGTCCTCACCGATCTGACCGAATTCCCGCGGTGGCTTTCGGACTACCGTCCCGCGCGCGCCTGACGCCGGCCCGCTGCCACGGAACGCAGCACTCCCGCACCGGCCATCAGGAATCCGACCGCCATGAGCATGCTCAATCCGAACATGTACGTCGGAAAGGGCGACGTCCCGAGGAACAGCGGGGCGACCGTGACCAGAGTGGCCAGGGCGCCGATGAAGAAGACGACGGCTCCGGCACGGACCAGGCGGTCACCGGGAGCGGCGGAATTCGTTTGGGTTTTGTCACGCACCCGACCAGGGTAGTTCCCAGCGCGAAGGAACAACCGGGTGACGTCTTGTCACCGGCTGCAAGAGCATTAGCCTTGGTACCGGCGGGTCCGTACGACCCGCCCGAGTGCTATCAAGAGCCGTTTCCAGAAGCAGTTTTCCGACGAGTACGAGGACGAGGACAGACGTGCCTACCGGCAAGGTCAAGTGGTTCAACAGCGAGAAGGGCTTCGGCTTTCTCTCCCGCGACGACGGCGGTGACGTCTTCGTCCATTCCTCGGTCCTCCCCGCCGGAGTCGAGACGCTCAAGCCGGGTCAGCGCGTGGAGTTCGGCGTCGTCGCCGGACAGCGCGGCGACCAGGCGCTGTCCCTGACGATCCTGGACCCGACCCCGTCCGTCGCCGCCGCGACCCGCAAGAAGCCCGACGAGCTGGCCTCGATCGTCCAGGACCTGACGACGCTCCTGGAGAACATCACTCCGATGCTGGAGCGGGGCCGCTACCCCGAGAAGACCGCCGGCAAGAAGATCGCCGGCCTGCTGCGCGCGGTCGCCGACCAGCTGGACGTCTGAGCCTCAGGGAAAGCGCAGCGCGTCCGGGCCGAGGGGCGGTACGAGCCCCTCGGCAGCCGCGCGGGTCAGCAGTCCGCGTACGGCCGCGTAGCCGTCCTCGCCGAGGTCGGCGGTGAACTCGTTGACGTAGAGCCCGATGTGCTGGTCGGCGACGGCCGGGTCCATCTCCTGGGCGTGCTCCATGACGTAGGGCCGGGACACCTCGGGGTCGTCCCAGGCGGCGCGCACGGACGTCCGGATGGAGTCGGCGAGCAGCCGGAGCTTCTGCTCGCCCAGCGACCGCTTGGCGATGATCGCGCCCAGCGGGATCGGCAGCCCGGTGGTGTTCTCCCAGTGCTCGCCCATGTCGGCGAGCTTGTGCAGTCCGTAGTTCCGGTACGTGAAGCGCGCCTCATGGATCACGAGCCCCGCGTCGACCTTCCCGTCCCGCACGGCCGGCATGATCTCGTGGAACGGCATGACGACGATCTCGCCGACCCCGTCGGCCACGGTGTCCGCGGCCCACAGCCGGAACAGCAGATAGGCGGTCGACCTCTCACTGGGCACGGCGACCGTACGGCCGGTGAGGTCGGTGTCCGCCTCCCGCGTCAGGACCAGCGGCCCGCAGCCCCGCCCCAGCGCGCCCCCGCAGGGCAGCAGGGCGTATTCGTCGAGGACGTAGGGCAGCACCGCGTACGACACCTTCAGCACGTCGAACTCGCCGCGCTCGGCCATGCCGTTGGTGACGTCGATGTCGGCGAAGGTCACGTCGAGGGCGGGGGCACCCGGCACGCGGTCATGGGCCAGGGCGTCGAAGACGAAGGTGTCGTTCGGGCAGGGCGAGTACGCGATCTGCAGCTGCTCAACCGTCATGCCGGTTCCAACCCTCCAGTACGGGCGTGAGCTTCCCGAACCCCTCGGTCAAGGCTGCCAGAGCCTCCGGGATGCGCCAGGCGGCACGGTCCCTCGGCCCGACGGGATTGGAGATCGCCCGGATCTCCAGCACGGCCACCCCCTGCGCGGCGGCGGCCTCGGCGACACCGAAGCCCTCCATCGCCTCGGCGAGGGCGGTGGGGTGCCGCTCCCGCAGCGCGGCGGCCCGGTCGGCCGTCCCGGTGACGGTCGACACCGTGAGCACGGCCCCGGTCCGGGCCCCGGCGGCGTCGGCGACCCGCCGTGCGAGCTCCGCCGGCGGCTGATGCCTGACGGTCCCGAAACCGAGCTCGGTGACCGGCACGAACCCGTCCTCGGTCTCCGCCCCCAGATCGGCCGCGACGATCCCGTCGGCGACGACGAGCGACCCCACCGGCGCCTCGGGCTGGAACCCGCCCCCGATCCCGGCGGACACGACGAGACCGTAGGGCTCGCCCCGCAGGGCGGCGGCGGTGAGCGCGGAGGCGGTGGAGGCAGCCGCGAGAGCGGGCCCGACACCGGCGGCGATCACCTCGATGCCGGTGTCACCGGGGCAAGCCCTGGCCACCGCGTCCCTCTCCACGGGAACAGCAGTGGCCACGAGGACCCGGCCGAGCCCAGCGGCAGCGATCAGGCGTCCTTCTTGAGCTTGAAGTTCCACAGGCCCGACGCGTCCTTCTCGCCCTCCTTGATGGACACCAGCGTCGAGTTGCCCTGCGCGCCGTACTGGGCGTTGAAGAACACGCTGCCCGGAATCGTGCGGTAGGTCTTCGTGCTGGCGTCGGTCAGCGGCTGACCGTTCATCAGGATCGTCCAGCCCTTGTCGGCGATCTCGGGGTCGACACCGAAGCGCACGGTCTCGTCGGGGTCGACGGAGATGCTCTTGATGCCCTTGTTCTTCAGGCACTGGCTGAGATCGGACGGCTTCAGGGCGTCGCCCTCGCCGCCGCAGGTGGCCTCGGAGTTCACCGAGTCGCTGCCCACGGTGACCGTGGCCATCGGCGTCGGCTTGTCACAGGCCGACAGGACGAGCAGTCCGGCGGATACGACGCCGGCGACGGCGACGGCGCGGCGGCGTCGCACAACGGATTGCAACGTGTTCATGGGCGAAGGCTATCGGGCCCACGGGTCGCACCGCCCACGAGGGGTACGGCTCCCTCGGAGATCCATCAGAAGGGCCCTACGCGACGCGCGCCCGCCCCGTGCTCCCGCGCCGCGCCGAGTCGACCAGCCCCCGTACGGTGGCCAGCCACCCGGTGCCGATGATCGCGGCGCCCACCGCCAGCCCGGCCGTGCCGTTGAGCGGCATCACGATGCCGACCGCCCCGCCCAGCACCCAGGACATCTGCAGCAGTGTCTCGGAACGGGCGAAGGCCGAGGTGCGGACGAGTTCGGGCACGTCCCGCTGGATCAGCGCGTCCAGGGACAGCTTGGCCAGGGCCTGTGCGAACCCGGCGATCGCGGCCAGACCGGCCACCAGGACCGCGCCGAAGAACACCGCGGCCGTGATCGCCGCACCCGCCACGCCCGCCACGACCGTCACGATGATGATCTCCGGCGCCCGGGAGCGCAGCCACGCCCCGACGGCCGTCCCGAGCGCGTTGCCCACGCCCGCCGAGACGCCCACTATCCCCAGCGACACCGCGGCGCTCTGGCCGGAGACCGGGTGCTCGCGCAGCAGGAAAGCCAGGAAGAAGATCAGGAACCCGGTCAGGCAGCGGATGGCGGCGTTGGCGGCCAGGGCGTGGGTGACGGCCGGGCCGACCGTGCGCAGCCCGGGGCGCTTGACCGGCTGCCGGTGCGGGCCGTGCAGGTGCTGCTCGTCCGCCGCCAGCAGGGCACGGTCCTCACCCTTGGCGGAGTCGACCTTCGGCGGCAGCGTGAACGACAGGATCGTGCCCGCCACGAAGAGCACGAAGGCGCCGTAGAGGGGCCAGCGCGGTCCGATCTGCTGGAGTCCGGCGCCGATGGGCGCGGCGATGCCGGTGGCGAGGAGGCCGCCGAGGGTGACCCGTGAGTTGGCCTTCACCAGGGAGAAGCGGGGCGGCAGCAGCCGGGGCACGACGGCGCTTCTGACCACGCCGTACGCCTTCGACGAGACCAGGACGCCGAGCGCGGCCGGGTACAGCTCAAGGCCGCCGCTGACGACCGCGCCGGACAGGATGAGCGCGAGCAGTGCCCGGGCCAGCATCGCGCCGGCCATGGCGGCGCGGCGGCCGTGCGGGAGGCGGTCGAGGAGGGGGCCGATGACCGGCGCGAGGAGGGTGAAGGGCGCCATGGTGATGGCGAGGTACAGGGCGACGCGGCCGCGGGCCTCGTCGGTGGGCACGGAGAAGAAGACGGTGGAGGCGAGGGCGACGGTGATCATGACATCGCCGGCGCCGTTCACGCCGTGCAGTTCGATCAGCTTGCCGAGACCGGACTCGCCGGCGCCGTGCGCGTGGGTGGCCTTGCGGATGCCGCGGGCGGTGCCGGTCACCGGGAAGTGCAGGGCACGGCCGACCGAGCGGAGGGAGCCGCCCACACGGCCCGGTCCGCTCGGTCGGCTGCTTCCCCTGACCCCTTTCGACCCACCGGTCCCGGTGGCGCCCGGGGGTGTCTTCGCGGCTGCCACGACGTCATAGTGCCCCGATAAGGCCGTGGGTAGTGCCATTACCGCTTGTATAGGGCCTGTGGGGTGACTGTCAGGGGTGGCCGCTCGGGAGCCGGTGGGCGGCGCAACAGGACCGTCGGTGTACGCGAAGTGGGGCGGAAGGGTAGCGTGCGTATCTCAGCCATCCCGCAAAATGGATGAAGGACGTCGACGCGGTCCCCCGGTCCGCTCCGTCCGCCCCCCGCGCCGGGAGTGGCGCACTCGTGAGACGGCGTATGGAGAGAAGCGATACCTGTGAGCGCAGCGACAACGCGAAGCCGCACCCCTGACCGTCTGTGCGCCGAGGCCGTCGACCTCGCACGCGCCGCAGCCGAGGAGGCCGCCGCGCCAGGAATCGTCGGGGAACACGTAGGGCTGGTCTCCGAGGGGGACCGCGTCGTCACCCACTTCTTCGAGTGCCGCGAGCTCGGGTACCGGGGCTGGCGCTGGGCCGTGACGGTGGCCCGGGCGTCCCGGGCGAAGATCGTCACGGTGGACGAGGCGGCGCTGCTGCCCGGCCCCGACGCGGTGCTGGCGCCCGAGTGGGTGCCGTGGAGCGAGCGGCTGCGTCCCGGCGACATGGGGCCGGGCGATCTGCTGCCCACCGACGCCGAGGACCTGCGTCTGGAGCCGGGCTACTCCGGTGAGGACGAGCCGGCGCCGAAGTCCCCCGTGTCGCACGAGTTGGCCGACCTGGTGGAGGCGGAGGACGCGGACCTCACCGCGGATTCCCCGGCCGGCTACACGGTCCCCCCCTTGCGCGGTTCGATCCCGGCGGTCGCCGAGGAACTGGGCATGCGCCGGGCCCGCGTCCTGTCCCGCTACGGCCTGCACACCGCGGCCGACCGCTGGGAGGAGGCGTTCGGCCCCAAGACGCCCATGGCCCAGGCGGCCCCCGCGGCCTGCGTCAGCTGCGGCTTCCTCGTCCCCATCGGCGGCTCCCTCGGCCAGGCCTTCGGCGCCTGCGCCAACGAGTTCTCCCCGGCCGACGGCCGCCTGGTCTCCCTGGCCTACGGCTGCGGCGGCCACTCCGAGGCCGCGGTCATGCCCCGGCCGCCCCAGCCGGCCGCCCCGGTCATCGACGAGACCCGGGTCGACCCGTTCCCGCTGCGCCCGTCCTCGGACTCGGGCTCGGTGACGCCGACGGCGGACGCGGACACGGAGGAACTGGGCCACTCGTAGCCGACGGCGGCCCACGCCGGACGGGCGCACGGCCGGTGCTCGCCAGGCGGTACCTTCGTCCTCACGTCCACGAGGAGAAGGAACGGAACGTGAGCAGCAAGTTCGTGCGGCCCGCCGCCGAGGGGGCCGATCCGTTCGGCACCGCCCGTCTGCGGCGCGGTGTCCTCGACGCCTGGGCCACCAGCCCCGCCCGGTTCCGTGAGGACGCCAACGCCGAGGAGGACCTGGTCCTCGGCGGCTACCGGGACCGGCTCGTCGTGGAGCTCGCCCAGAACGCGGCCGACGCGGCGGCCCGGGCCGGGGTGCCGGGGCGGTTGCGGCTCACCCTGCGCGACGGGGTGCTCGTCGCCGCCAACACCGGCGCCCCGCTGGACGCGGCCGGGGTCGAGTCGCTGTCCACGCTGCGGGCGTCGGCCAAGAGGGACACCGGGGACACGTCCTCGGTGGGGCGGTTCGGTGTCGGTTTCGCCGCCGTGCTCTCCGTCACCGACGAGCCCGCCGTCGTCGGCCGGCACGGCGGCGTGCGGTGGTCCCTGGCCGAGGCCAGGGCACTGGCCGCCGAGACCGCCCGGCACAGCCCCGGCCTCGGGGACGAGGTCCGGCGGCGGGACGGGCACGTACCCCTGCTGCGGCTGCCGCACGCCGCCGAGGGCACCGCCCCGGACCCGTACGACACCGCCGTCATCCTTCCGCTGCGTGACGCGGCCGCCGCCGATCTCGCCGAGCGGCTCCTGCGGGCCGTCGACGACGCCCTGCTGCTCACCCTTCCCGGACTCGAAGAGCTGGTCGTCGAGATCAACGGGGAGAGCCCGCGGACCCTCACCCGCCGTACCGACGGGCCCTTCACCGTCGTCGACGACTCCGCCGACGGCGTCACCCACTGGCGCACCGCCGCCGCCCACGGCCCGCTCACTCCCGACCTCCTCACCGACCGGCCCGTCGAGGAGCGGCTGCGGCCCCACTGGTCCGTCACCTGGGCCGTGCCCGTGGGCAGCGACGGCAGCCCGGTCCGGCCCCGCACCAGCGCGGTCGTGCACGCCCCCACACCGAGCGACGAGCCGCTCGGTGTCCCGGCCCTGCTCATCGCCTCGTTCCCGCTGGACTCCACCCGCCGGCACGCCGCCCCCGGACCGCTGACCGACTTCCTGGTCCAGCGCGCGGCCGACGCCTACGCCGAACTCCTCGGCGACTGGCGGCCGGTGACCTCCGCGATCATCGACCTGGTGCCCGGACCGCTCGGCAAGGGCGAGCTGGACGGCGCCCTGCGCCAGGCGATCCTGGAGCGGCTGCCGCGGACCTCCTTCCTGCCGCCCGCCCTCCCTCCCCGAGAGGGGGACGACCTGCCCGACTCCCTGCGGCCGCGGGACGCCGAGGTCGTCGAGGGCGCGGGCGCGGACACCGTGCGAGTGCTCGCCGAAGTGCTGCCCACCCTGCTGCCCGCCGGGCTCGAACGCCGCGCGGAACTGCGGACCCTGGGCGTCTCCCGGCTTCCGCTGACCGACGCGATCGACCGGCTGGCCGGTCTGGACAAGGAACCGGGCTGGTGGCGGCGGCTCTACGACAGCCTGGCCGGGATCGACCCGGACCGCTTGTCGGGGCTCCCGGTTCCGCTCGCTGGGGGCACATCCCAGGCTTTCGGCACTGGGGGAGGCCGGACGACCATCGGGCCCCGGCAGGTCCTGCTGCCCAGCGCGGAGGCCGCCCGGATCGATCCCGAGGTGCTGGCCCGGCTCGGTCTGAAGGTCGCCCACCCGGACGCCGCCCACCCGATCCTGGAGAAGCTCGGCGCCCTGCCCGCCACACCCCGGGCCGTCCTCACCACCCCGCAGGTCCGGGCCGCCGTCGCCGCGTCCCTGGACGACGAGGGCGGCGTGAACTGGGAAGAGGACGTCCTCGACGCCGACGAACTGGCCGACACCGTGCTCGCGCTGGTCCGGGACGCCGGACTGGAGCCCGGTGACGAGCCCTGGCTCGGCGCGCTCGCCCTGCCCGACGAGGACGGCGAACCGGCCCCGGCCTGCGAACTCGTCTACCCCGGCGGCCCCTTCGCCCAGGTGATGCGCGAGGGCGAACTCGCCTCCGTGGACGCCGAGCTGGCCGGCAAGTGGGGCGAGCAGCCGCTGGCCGCGTGCGGGGTCCTGGTGAACTTCGCGGTCGTCCGCGCCACCGACGTCGTCCTCGACCCGGACGAACTGGAGCCCCGCGAGGGCGACTTCGCCGAGCCGGACGACGCGGGCCTGCTGGACGCCGTCGACGTGTGGTGCGAGGACATCCTCGACCGCTTCCCGGACAGCCCGGTCCCGCCGGTCGCCACCGAGATCATCGCCGTACGGGATCTGGACCTGGTCGACGAGGACAAGTGGGCGCAGGCGCTGGCGCTGCTGTCCCGGCCGCCGCTCAGGGACGCGATCGTGCAGCCCATGCGGATCCTGCTGCCGGACGGGACGCACGAGGTCGTCCGGCCGTACACCGCCTGGTGGCTGCGCGGGAACCCGGTGCTCGCCGGCCGCCGCCCGGCCGGTCTGCGGGCCGCCGGCGGCGACCCGCTGCTGCGCGGCCTGTACGACGAGGCCGACGCCACCGGGTTCGAGGACGAGCAGGTGCTGCGGGCGCTGGGGGTGCGCACCTCCGTCGCCGCGCTGCTGGACGAGCCCGGCGGTGCCGCCGAGCTGCTCGACCGGCTCGCCGACCCCGAGCGGGAGGTGACGGCTGCTCAGCTGCACGCCCTGTACGGGTCGCTGGCCGAGCTGGACCCGGAGCAGGTGACCCTGCCGGACGACCTGCGGGCCGTCACCGACGGCCGGGTGGAGGTCGTGGACGCGGCCGACGCCGTGGTGTGCGACTCGCCCGACCTGCTGCCGTTCACCGAGGGCGTCCCCCTGCTTCCCGTACGGCCGTCACGCGCCGCCGAGCTGGCCGAACTGTTCCAGGTGCGGCGGCTGAGCGAGTCCGTCACCGGGGAAGTCACCTCCGAAGGCACCGAGCACGACGTACCGGAGCCGGTGCGGGTGCTGCTGGGCCGGCAGACCCCGTCCTTCTACGTCGAGCACGAGGAACTCGTCGTCGACGGCGTGGAGATCGACTGGCGGCTCACCGACGACGGCGTCCTGCACGCCGCCACGCTGGAGGGCGTCGCCGCGGGGCTCGCCTGGGCGGCGGGGCAGTGGCCGCGGCGGTTCGAGGTGGCGGCGCTGCTGGAGGACCCGTCCCGGACCGAGGAGCTGGCGCGGGACCGCTGGTTCGACTGATCCGGTGGCGCGGTGCGGCCGTTGGTGAAAACTCCCGCACATATTTTTCACCTGTCGTACAACCATGCGCACTGCTGAAGTATCTGATCACGTGAGTCAACAGACTCCACGATCACTTGGGCCCCGAGAGCCGACGACGAGCACCGGGGCCCCTCTCCACCTGGAGAACGCATGCGTATCCGAGCCACCGTGGCCGCCGTCACCGGCGCCCTGGCCCTTTCCGCCCTCGCCGTGCCCGCCGCCCAGGCCGCCGAGCCGAAGGTTCCCGCGGACATCGCCGCCGCGAGCGAGGTCGTCCACGCCGGATCCGGCCGGTCGGCCTTCGCCGCCGCCGTGGACGGCGAGCCGATCGCCATGAACGCGACCTTCTCCTCGGTCAAGGTCAACAACGGCAAGAACATCTCCGTCGGCACCACCAACGTGGTCAAGGTCCCCGTGTCCTTCACGCTGACCCACGGCCAGGAAGTGGACATCCACGCGGAGGACTTCTTCGCGGGTGTCGAGCTGTACCGCGGTGCCTCGTTCGAGGAGTCGATCTACTACTTCGACAGCAACGACGCGACCTGCACGGACTCCTCCGCGACCGTCGCCAGCTGCAAGGCCACCGTCGCGATCGACCCGTACGCGCTGCTGAACGAGGACGCCGGCTCCTGGAAGGCGGCCGCGTTCGCGGTCGCGTTCAACGGCGAGGACCCGGAGGACCCGAACCTGGACAACGTCGGAGTCGCGGTGAAGGACCCGACGAACTCCTTCAAGCTCCAGCGCTACTCGAAGCTGACGGTCAACGCCTCGCCCGAGCCGGTGAAGAAGGGCAAGACCATCACGGTCACCGGCAAGCTGTCCCGTGCCAACTGGGACGACAACCAGTACCACGGCTACACCAACCAGTCGGTGAAGCTGCAGTTCCGCAAGAAGGGCAGCGACACCTACACCACGCTGAAGACCATCAAGTCGAACAGCACGGGTGAGCTGAAGACCACCGTCACGGCCTCGACCGACGGCTACTTCCGCTACTCCTTCGCGGGCACCACGACCACCCCGGCGGTCAACGCCGCGGGTGACTTCGTCGACGTGCGATAACACCGCCCGCAGCGACCGTCCACGCGACGGCACCGCCGGTCCCGGAGCCATACCGGGGCCGGCGGTGCCGTTTCCGGTGCGCAGTCGTCATGCGTGTGTCAAACGTTGCGGATGAGACGGCAAAACCCGGGCCCCGCCCTACAACCCTGCCCGGGGCTCGTGGATCTGATCGCGTGAGTCAACAGACTCCTAGATCACTTCTCCACCTGGGGAACACATGCGCATCCGAGCCACCGTGGCCGCCGTCGCCGGCGCCCTGGCCCTCTCCGCCCTCGTCGTCCCGGCCGCGCAGGCCGCCGACGCCCCGTCCGGCAAGCAGGCCTTCAGCGCCGCCTCGGCCGACGCGGGCACGGGCACCACCGCGTCGACCCTCGACGTCACCTTCTCCGACGTCAAGGTGAACAGCGGCAAGAACATAGTCGTCGGCACCACCAACGTGGTGAGCGTGCCGGTCACCTTCACCGTGACCCACGCCGCGGACCTCGACACCAGCACCGACCACTTCGCCACCGGCCCGCTGATCTACCACGGCTCCTCGCTCGACGCCGCCGACAACGTCCTCATCAGCGACGACCCGGCCACCTGCACCGCCGCCTCGTCCACGGTCCTCGACTGCAAGGGCGTCATCAGCGTCCGCCCGGCCGACGGCGACCTGTTCAACTCCGACGCCGGCACCTGGGGCGCCGGTGCCCTCGCCGTCACCAGCGACGACGCCGAGAAGATGCAGGGCGGCCTCGGCAGCACCAAGGTGCAGCGCTACTCCAAGCTGACGGTCAACGCCGGCCCCGAGCCCGTCTCCAAGGGAAAGACGATCACCAGCACCGGCAAGCTGTCCCGCGCCAACTGGGAGGACAACACCTACCACGGCTACACCAACCAGCCGGTCAAGCTCCAGTTCCGCAAGGCGGGCACCAGCACGTACACCACGGTCAAGACGGTGTACTCCGACCAGTACGGCAACCTGAAGGCCACCGCCACCGCCCAGTACGACGGCTACTGGCGCTTCAGCTTCGCCGGCACGACGACCACCCCGGCGGTCAACGCCACGGGCGACTACGTCGACGTGAAGTAACCGGTCAAGCGGGCAGGCGGCGGTCCACCCACCTCCACAGGAGTTCCAGGGCGGCCGCCGCCACTGCCGCGATGCCGACCGCGATCCACGGCATCGTCATCCCGACCAGCCTCAGCGCGAAGAAGTGCTGCAGCCACGGCACGACCAGCACCAGCAGGAACGCCCCGGCCATGGACGCGACCAGGGCGACCCGCCACCAGGTGTACGGCCGGGCGATGATCGCCAGCACCCACATCGAGATGAGGAACAGCGTCAGCGTCGCCGCACTCGTCTCCGCGTCCAGAGCCCCGGCACCCGTGTAGTGCTCCCGGGCGATCAGATACGTCGCGAAGGTCGCCACCGCCGCCACGACCCCGCCCGGGATCGCGTACCGCATGACCCGCCGTACGAAGTTCGGCTTCGCGCGCTCCTTGTTGGGCGCGAGCGCCAGGAAGAACGCCGGGACGCCGATCGTCAGCGTCGACAGCAGGGTCAGATGACGCGGCAGGAACGGGTACTCCACCTGCGAGCAGACCACCAGGACGGCCAGCAGCACCGAGTAGACCGTCTTGACGAGGAACAGGGTCGCGACCCGCGTGATGTTGCCGATGACCCGGCGCCCCTCGGCGACCACCGACGGCAGCGTCGCGAAGCTGTTGTTCAGCAGCACGATCTGCGCCACCGCCCGGGTCGCCTCCGAGCCGGAGCCCATCGCCACGCCGATGTCGGCGTCCTTCAGGGCGAGCACGTCGTTCACCCCGTCACCGGTCATCGCGACCGTGTGCCCGCGGGACTGCAGCGCGCCCACCATGTTCCGCTTCTGCTGCGGGGTGACCCGCCCGAACACCGTGCCCTCGTCGAGGGCGTCGGCCATCCCCTCCTGCTCGGCGGGCAGCCGGCGCGCGTCCACCGTGGTGCCGGACAGGCCGAGCTTGGCGGCGACCGCGCCGACCGACACCGCGTTGTCACCGGAGATGACCTTGGCCCGGACGTTCTGGTCGGCGAAGTAGCGCAGGGTCTCGGCGGCGTCCGGCCGCAGCCGCTGCTCCAGCACGACCAGGGCGGTGGGCTTCGCCCCCTCCGTCACCTCGGGATGGTCCAGGGCCCGATCGACCCGGGCGAGCAACAGCACCCTCAGGCCCTGCTCGTTCAGCCGCCCGGTCTCGGCCAGGGCCGGATCGTCCTCCGCCAGCAGCACGTCCGGCGCGCCCAGCAGCCACCTACCGCTCTGCCCGTCGCCCTCGCTGAACGCGGCGCCGCTGTACTTGCGGGCCGAGGAGAACGGCAGCGCCTCGGTGCAGCGCCACTCCTCGACGGCCGGATAGGTGTCGATGATCGCCTTCAAGGAGGCGTTCGGCCGCGGGTCCGACTCGCCGAGAGCACCGAGCACCTTGCGTACGTACGTCTCGTCGGCGCCCTGGAGCGGACGCAGCTCGGTGACGTCCATGCCGCCCTCGGTGAGGGTGCCGGTCTTGTCGAGGCACACGGTGTCGACCCGGGCCAGGCCCTCGATCGCGGGCAGCTCCTGCACCAGGCACTGCTTGCGGCCGAGGCGGATCACGCCGATGGCGAAGGCGACCGAGGTGAGCAGGACCAGGCCCTCGGGGACCATCGGGACGATGCCACCGACCGTGCGGGCGACGGAGTCGTCGAAGGCGTTCTCCTTCACGAACAGCTGGCTGATGATCAGGCCGATCGCGGTCGGGACCATCATCCACGTGACGTACTTGAGGATCGTGGAGATACCCGACCGCAGTTCGGACTGGACGAGGGTGAAGCGCGAGGCCTCCTCGGCGAGCTGGGCGGCGTAGGCCTCACGGCCGACCTTCGTCGCCTGGAAGGCCCCGCCGCCCGCGACCACGAAGCTGCCCGACATGACCTGGTCGCCCGGGTGCTTGACGACCGGGTCGGCCTCACCGGTGAGCAGCGACTCGTCGATCTCCAGCCCGTCGGCCTCGACACAGACCCCGTCGACGACGACCTTGTCCCCCGGCCCGATCTCGAGCAGGTCGTCCAGCACGATCTCGGACGTGCTCACCTGCGCGGCGGTCCCGTCCCGGCGTACGGTCGGCCGCACCTCGCCGATCAGCGCGAGCGAGTCCAGCGTCTTCTTCGCCCGCCACTCCTGGACGATCCCGATGCCGGTGTTCGCGAGGATCACGAACCCGAAGAGGCTGTCCTGGATCGGCGCGACCACCAGCATGATCAGCCACAGGACGCCGATGATCGCGTTGAAGCGGGTGAAGACGTTCGCACGGACGATGTCGACGGTGGACCGGCTGCTGCGCACCGGCACGTCGTTGACCTTGCCGCGCTCCACCCGTTCGGCGACCTCAGCACCGGTCAGGCCGGTCTCGCGGGAGGTGACCGTCACCGGCAGCGCGGAGTCGGGCCGGGCACCCGCGTCGAGATGCGTCATGCATTCGACGGTACGTGCGGATTTGCCGCTTCACCCGCTGAATGCGGCGAAGATCCGACCTGGGAAGGACGGACTTCATGCCGTGGTCGTACGGCAGTTGTACGCCGTCCGACCTCGGTGCCGGTCCCGCATGTCAGCCCGCCCGGCGGGCGGTGAAGAGCAGGTACTCCCACTCCAGGACCGTCCCGCCCGGGCCCGTGCCGAGGTCGCCGTCGCGGGCGAGATCCACCAGGGCACCGTCCAGGGCGGCGGCGCGTTCGGGCTCGCCGGCGATGTTCTTGTAGACGCTGATGGTCGGGCCGTAGCGCTCCTTGAAGTAGTCGCGGAACATCTCGGGCGTCTCGAAGCGGTCGATCCGGACCGTGCGGCGTTCGGCACGCACGTCTGTGACCGCGTCGCCGAGGAGGGCGCGCACATGGTCCTCGTCCCCCCACAGCGGGGGCGGCTGGGCTCCGGGCGGGGGCGGTGGCGCGTACGGCTTCATCACGGCGAACATCCGGCCGATGAAGCCCTGCGGCGTCCAGCTGAGCAGCCCGATGGTCCCGCCCGGGCGGCAGACCCGGACGAGTTCGCCGGCGGCCTGCTCGTGGTGCGGAGCGAACATGACGCCGACGCAGGACAGCACGGTGTCGAACTCCGCGTCGCCGAAGGGCAGGGCCTCCGCGTCGGCCTCCTGCCAGGTGAGGTGCGCGCCCTGCTTCTCGGCCACCCGCCGGCCGGCCTCGAACAGCTCCGGGGTCAGGTCGGAGGCCACCACGTCCGCACCGGCCAGGGCCGCCGGGATCGCGGCGTTGCCGGAGCCGGCGCCCACGTCCAGCACGCGCTGACCGGAGCGCACCCCGCACGCCTCGACCAGGATCGCGCCCAGTTCCGGGATGACCTCGGCGGCCAGGGACGGGTAGTCGCCCTGGGCCCACATCGCCCGGTGCTTGGACTTCAGGGCGCGGTCGGCCTCGGCCGCGCCGTTCCGCATCGTCATCGCTGCGCTCCTCACCGGTCCGGCGGCGGGTCCGCGCGACGGATTCGAGCGTTTCGCCGCCATCTCCTGAGCGTAGGGAGGGGGCGGGCGGGTGTCTCGTCGTGGAGCGCGGGTTCGCGTTCGCGTCGCCTTCGCGTCGGGGGTGGGTCGGGGCCGCGCCGGGGGGTGTCCGTCCTCGGAACGGCGCGATGGGGTCGGACGCCGACTGACTGTTCGTCGACGCGCCAACCGCTGCGGGCGGACACCCCCCGACACGACCCCTTCTCGCCGTACGCGGGCGTGGGCGCGTCTCGGCTCGACTCGGCCTACTGGGCCGTGGGAGTCGCCGTCGGATCCTGTGCCGCCGCGCGTTTGATCGCGGCGTCGCGCCTGCGGACGTACCAGACGCCGATCAGTCCCAGCCCGCCGCCGGCCAGGCAGGTCCACACCCACCAGGTGTGGCCGTGGTCGTCGAACCAGCCGTAGAAGGGGAGCTGGACCAGGAAGAGGACGAACCACAGGAGCGTGCCGCCGGTGATGGTGGCGACCACGGGGCCCTCCAAGGGCTCCGGCGCCTCGTGTCTGGGGGTCCATTTCGCCATGGGGACAGCTTACGAGGCGATCAGGTCTACGCGCGGAGATGGCCGATCGAGGCCTTATATGTTCATACTGAAACGGTTTGTGTCTGACCACTTCTCTTCGTAGGAAACACCAAACACATGTCCTCCTCGGCTCCCGCCAAGGTCCCCGCCCCTCAGCAGCCGGGAGCCGGGCGCACGTACGGCGCACTCGACCGCTTCTTCCGGATCTCCGAGCGGGGCAGCACCCTGTCCCGCGAGGTCCGGGGCGGTCTCGCCACCTTCTTCGCGATGGCCTACATCATCGTGCTGAACCCGATCATCCTCGGCAGCGCCAAGGACATGTACGGTCACCAGCTCGACAACGGGCAGCTGGTCACCGCGACGGCCCTCACCGCCGCGCTCACCACCCTCCTCATGGGCGTCATCGGCAACGTCCCGATCGCGCTGGCCGCCGGGCTCGGCGTGAACTCCGTCGTCGCCCTCCAGCTCGCCCCGCGGATGTCCTGGCCGGACGCGATGGGCATGGTGGTCCTCGCCGGGTTCGTGGTCATGCTGCTGGTCGCCACGGGACTGCGCGAGCGCGTCATGAACGCCGTGCCCTACGGGCTGCGCAAGGCCATCTCCATCGGCATCGGCCTGTTCATCATGCTGATCGGGCTGGTCGACGCGGGCTTCGTCTCCCGGATCCCGGACGTCGCCCAGACCACCGTCCCGCTCCAGCTCGGCGGCGACGGTCACCTCGACGGCTGGCCGGTCCTCGTCTTCGTGCTGGGCGTCCTGCTGACCCTCGCGCTCATCGTGCGCAAGGTCTCCGGCGCGATCCTGATCTCGATCGTCGCCATGACGGTCCTCGCGGTGATCATCAACGCGGTGGCCAAGGTGCCGAGCTGGGGCCTGACCACGCCCAAGTGGCCGGGCAACCCGGTCGCGAGCCCCGACTTCGGGCTGATCGGGCAGGTCAGCCTGTTCGGCGGTTTCGGCAAGGTCGGCATGCTCACCGGCGTGCTCTTCGTCTTCACCGTGCTGCTGTCGTGCTTCTTCGACGCGATGGGCACGATCATGGGCGTCTCCGACGAGGCGAAGCTGACCGACGGCGAGGGACAGATGCCCGGCATCAACAAGGTGCTGTTCGTCGACGGCCTCGCGGTCGCCGCCGGCGGCGCCAGCTCCTCCTCCGCGACGACCGCCTTCGTCGAGTCCACGGCCGGGGTCGGCGAGGGTGCCCGGACGGGTCTGGCGAACGTCGTCACCGGCGGCCTCTTCGCCCTCGCCCTCTTCCTGACGCCCATCGCCACGATGGTCCCGTCCCAGGCGGCCACGCCCGCGCTGGTCGCGGTCGGCTTCCTGATCATGGCCGGTTCGGTCAAGGAGATCGACTGGGCGGACCACACGATCGCCGTCCCGGCCTTCGTGACGATGCTGATGATGCCGTTCACCTACTCGATCACCAACGGCATCGGCATGGGCTTCCTCACCTTCGTGGTGCTGCGGCTGGCGGCCGGGCGGAGCCGGGAGGTGCCGGTGGCGATGTACGTGGTGTCGGCGGTGTTCGCGTTCTACTACCTGATGCCGGCGCTGGGTCTGACCTGATCCTCGTCGCCCGAGTCGGGGGAGCCGTAGAACCTCTCCGTCTCCTCGACGGCGGCCTGGAACCGCTGGTCGAAGTCATCTCGAATGAGCGTCCGGACGACATGGTCCTGGACGCTCATTCCCCTTTTCGCGGCATGATGCCGGAGCCGTTCGAGCAGGTCGTGGTCTATTCGCAGGCTGAGCACGCTGGTCCCCATGGCCATGAGGGTCTCGGCACCGCTCGGTGCGGCGGGGCGCGTTCCGCCGCCGTGTCACCCATATGAGTGATGTCACGGTTCAGTGGCGGGCGTCACGGACGGTCCTGCGTGTTCCGGCTGGTCTTTAGCGAGAGTAATGAGTTACGCTAAAGAACATGCCGGACCTCAACCATGGCGACGACGTAGCCGCCGTGAACTCCCTCCGCTCCGCCGTGATGCGGCTGTCCCGTCGGCTCAAGCACCAGCGGGTCGACGAGTCGCTCAGCCCCACCGAGATGTCGGTGCTGGGCACCCTGTCGCTGTGCGGCCGGGCCACCCCGGGCGAGCTCGCCCGCAAGGAGCACGTCCAGCCGCCGTCGATGACCCGCATCGTGGCGCTGCTGGAGGCCAAAGGCCTGGTCCGGCTGGAGCCGCACCCCGAGGACCGGCGCCAGAAGGTCGTCACACGCACCGAGCAGGCCGAGGCCATGCTCGCGGAGAGCCGCGCCAAGCGGAACGCGTTCCTGGCCACGCTGGTGGAGAACCTCGACGAGGACGAGTGGGCGAAACTGCGCGCCGCCGCCCCCGTGCTGGAGAAGCTCGCGCATCTGTAAGAAGCCGTTGCAAGGAGGCGACCCATTTGAGTTCGGGACCCGGAGCAGCTTCCGCCCCCGCACCTGACCCCCACGATTCCCCGCCCACCTCCGACGCACCCGCCGCCCGGCCCGCCCGCAAGTCCTCGATGTTCTCCTCCCTGAGGGTGCGGAACTACCGCCTGTTCTTCATGGGGCAGGTCGTCTCCAACATCGGCACATGGATGCAGCGCATCGCCCAGGACTGGCTGGTGCTCAGCCTCACCGGCTCCTCCGCCGCCGTCGGCATCACGACCGCCCTGCAGTTCCTGCCGATGCTGCTCTTCGGCCTCTACGGCGGTGTCCTCGTCGACCGGCTGCGCAAGCGGCCCGCGCTGCTCGTGACGCAGTCGGCGATGGCGCTCACGGCGATCGCCCTGGCCGTCCTCACGCTCACCGGGCACGTCCAGGTGTGGCACGTGTACGTCGCCGCGTTCGCGGTCGGCCTCGCGACCGTCGTCGACAACCCGGCCCGGCAGTCCTTCGTCTCCGAGCTGGTCGGCCCGGGGCAGCTGCAGAACGCGGTCAGCCTGAACTCGGCGAACTTCCAGTCCGCCCGCCTGGTCGGCCCCGCCGTCGCGGGCATACTCATCACCGGCGTCGGCACCGGCTACGCGTTCCTCTTCAACGGCCTGTCCTTCATCGCGCCGCTCACCGGCCTGCTGCTGATGCGCGCCCGCGAGCTGCACGTCGTGGAGCGCGCCCCGCGGGGCAAGGGGCAGCTGCGGGAGGGCGTGCGTTACGTCACCGGCCGCCCGGAGCTGATCTGGCCGATCGTCCTGGTCGGCTTCGTCGGCACGTTCGCCTTCAACTTCCCCGTCTACCTGTCGGCCTTCGCGGACGACGTGTTCCACGCGGGCGCGGGCGCCTACAGCATGTTCAACACGCTGATGGCGGTCGGCTCGGTCGCGGGCGCGCTGCTCGCCGCGCGGCGGGGCACGGCCCGGCTGCGGCTGCTGATCCTGGCGGCCATGGCCTTCGGCGCGCTGGAGATACTGGCGGCCACGACCCCCACGCTGTGGATGTTCGCGCTGCTCATGGTCCCGCTGGGCCTGTTCGGCATGACGGTCAACGTCACGACGAACACCAGCATCCAGATGTCCACGGACCCGGCCATGCGCGGCCGTGTCATGGCCCTCTACATGATGGTCTTCCTCGGCGGCTCCCCGGTCGGCGCCCCGATCGTCGGCTGGATCACCGACACCTACGGCGCACGGGTCGGCCTGGCGGCCGGCGGTGCGGTGGCGGCGCTCGCCGCGGCGGTGATCGGCCTGATCCTGGCCCGGGTCGGCAACCTGCGCCTGTCGGTGGGCTGGCACCGCGGCCACCCCCGGGTGCGTTTCGTCCCCCGGGAGCAGGAGGCGCTGGCCCCGGCGGCGTAGGGCGGCGTCAGTCCCGGGGGAACTCGCCGGTCTTCAGGACGAGCCCGACCACCGTTGCGGTCAGGTCGATCTCGTCCCCGAAGTCCAGACTCAGCTCGCCCCGGTACTCGCCGTCCTTGGGCTTGGTGTGCAGATGCCAGCGGCCGGTGTACGGATCCACGATCAGGTACACCGGCACGCCGGCGGCGGCGTAGGCGTCCTTCTTCGGGCCGTAGTCGTTGGCGCCGGTCTTCCTGGAGATGACCTCGGCGACGAACTCGACGTCCTGGTAGCGCCACAGTCCCTTCGCGTTCTTCGCCGCGCCCTCCGCCATCACGGTGATGTCGGAGGCGAAGCCGTTGAGGTGGCCCGGGTAGTCGACACGGACGTCGGACTTCACGCGCTTGCGCGGGTACTTGGCGCGTAGCTGCTCGACGATGTCCAGGATGATGTCCCAGTGGGTGTCCCGCTGAGGCGCCATGAAGATGTTCCCCCCGACGATCTCGACCTTGTAGCCCTCGGGGACCGGCATCGACTCCACCCACTCGAACAGCGTGTCGAGGGTGAGTTCACCGCTGCTGTCGGCCATCTCGATCCTGTCGTCAAGGACGGTCATCGTGGCGCTCCTCCCCGGCCGCACCCGCGGATGGGCCCGGCCGCGCGGTACAACGATACGCACGGTGACCTGGACACGCCCGGGCCGGAGACCGCCTACACCCGCCGGGCCAGCAGCTGCCCCGGCCAGTCGTTCTCGCCGACCGTGAAGGCCTCGGTGCGGGTGAAGCCGTTGGACTCGTAGTAGCGGACGAGCTTGCCGTCGTCGCCGGCGTAGCAGTCGACGCGGAGGAGGGAGACTCCGGCCCGGCGGGTCTCCCCGGCGGCGTGGGCGAGGAGGACGCTGCCCACGCCGTGCCCCTTGAAGCGGCGGTCGGAGGCGAGCCAGCGGATGTAGCGCTCGGGTTCGCCGGGCTGCGGGAGGTGCGACAGGTAGGCGCCCGCCGAGTCGGTGAGGGTGAGCGTGCCGGCGGGGACGCCGTCGACATCGGCCATGTACACACTGCCCTCCGCCACGTACCGGCCGACGGACTCCACCGTCTTCGGGCTCTGCGACAGGGGCCGCGTCCCCCACTGCCCCGTGCGCCCCTGGGAGACCAGCCACTCCACGCAGCTGTCGAGCATGCCGAGTATCGCGGGAATGTCGTCGGGCCCGCCGTCCCGGATGGTGATCCGCATGGCCTCATGGTGCCAGGCTGGCCCCATGAGACTCTTCGCGGCCGTGCTGCCCCCTGACGAGGTGTGCCGGGAACTCGGCGCCGTGGTGGACGAGTTGCGGGAGCTGCCCGGCGCCGACGGCATGCGCTGGACCGGCCGTCCCGGCTGGCACTTCACGCTCGCCTTCTACGGCGAGGTCGACGACGGGCTCGTCCCGGAGCTGTCGCAGCGGCTGGAGCGTGCCGCGCACCGCACCGGGCCGTTCCCGCTGGCCGTACGGGGTGGGGGCCAGTTCGGGCACGGCAAGGCGCTGTGGGCCGGTGCCGAGGGGGATCTGGCGACGCTGCGGCTGCTGGCCGAGCGGGCCGAGGCCGCGGCGCGCAAGGCGGGGGTGCCGATGGGGGAGCACCGGCGGTACAAGGCCCATCTGACCGTGGCGCGAAGCCGGGCGGCAGGGGATGTGCGGGCCTTCCTGGACGCCCTCGCGGGATTCACGGGCCGGACCTGGACCGTGCGGGAGCTCTGCCTGGTGCGCAGCAATCTGCCGACCTCCGGGGTTCCGGGGGAGCAACCCCGGTACGAGGCGGTCGGGCGCTGGCCGCTCGGAGGCGCCGGTTAGGCTCGGTGCCGTGGACCCGAAAACCCGCAACCGGATCATGGCCGGTGTGCTCGTGCTGATGTTTCTCGTCGTCGCCCTGGCTTCGGTGCTCGGGAGGTAGAGCAGGCGGCGGGGGAACTGCGGACGGCTGTCCCTCGGCTGCGGGCCGGTGGGGGCCGGTCGCGCAGTTCCCCGCGCCGCTCGTCAGGGGCGGCCTACTGCCCGGTGAGGCCGGTCGCGCCCAGGCGGCGGGGCCGCACCTTGACGCAGCCCCGCGCCCCCGGAAGAGGCACCGGCCCACCCACGACTACCAGGCGAAGGCCTCCGGGCTCGGCCCCGGGCCCGGGAAGATCTCGTCCAGGCCGGTCAGAAGCTCCTCGGACAGCTCCAGCTCGGACGCGCGGACGGCCGAGGCGAGCTGCTCTGCGGTGCGCGGGCCGACGATCGGGCCGGTCACGCCGGGGCGGGTGAGCAGCCAGGCCAGGGCGGCCTCGCCGGGCTCGACGCCGTGCTTGTCGAGCAGGTCCTCGTAGGACTGGATCCGGGCGCGGGTGCCGGCGTCGGCGAGCGCGTCGGCCGCGCGGCCGGAGGCGCGGCGGCCGCCCTCGACCTCCTTCCTGATCACGCCGCCCAGCAGACCGCCGTGCAGCGGGGACCACGGGATGACGCCGAGGCCGTACTCCTGCGCCGCCGGGATGACCTCCATCTCGGCGCGCCGCTCGGCGAGGTTGTACAGGCACTGCTCGCTGACCAGGCCGATGGTCCCGCCGCGCCGGGCGGCGATCTCGTTGGCCTGGGCGATCTTGTAGCCGGGGAAGTTCGACGACCCGACGTAGAGGATCTTGCCCTGCTGGACCAGGACGTCGATCGCCTGCCAGATCTCGTCGAAGGGGGTGGCCCGGTCGACGTGGTGGAACTGGTAGACGTCGATGTAGTCGGTCTGGAGCCGCTTGAGGCTGGCGTCCACGGCCCGCCGGATGTTCACCGCGGACAGCTTGTCGTGGTTGGGCCAGGCCGGGCCGTCGGCGCCCATGTTGCCGTACACCTTCGTGGCGAGGACGACCTTGTCGCGCCGTCCCCCGCCCTGGGCGAACCAGTTGCCGATGATGCTTTCGGTGCGGCCCTTGTTCTCGCCCCAGCCGTAGACATTCGCGGTGTCGAAGAAGTTGAGGCCCGCGTCCAGCGCCGCGTCCATGATGGCGTGACTGTCGGCCTCGTCGGTCTGCGGACCGAAGTTCATGGTGCCGAGGACGAGCCGGCTGACCTTGAGTCCCGTGCGTCCGAGCTGCGTGTACTTCATGGTCCCCAAGCCAACGTGTTGAAGTGCGCTCCAGGCAAGCGGTCTCGGGAAGATGCCGCGGCCCGTCGAGCTCGGCTACTTCTCGTAGGGACCGGCGAGGTCCCAGCCCTGGTGCATCGCCTCCGCGAAGGCCGACGCGATCTTGTGCTCGCCGCTCGCGTTGGGATGGGTGCCGTCGTAGGTGTCGGTGTCGACGTCGTACGACGGTGGGGGTGAGGCCAGGAGGATGGGGGAGCCGGGCTCGTCGAGGTCGGCTGCCGTCTTGGCGAGGAGTTCGTTGAAGCGGGCGACCTCGCCGGCGAAGGCCGCGTCCGACCGGGCGCGCACGTTCGGGGTGACCGGCAGCCACACCATGCCCACCCGCCGGTTCGCCGCCCGCGCCTCGGCCGCGAAGACCCGGACGTTCTCGGCGGTCTGCTCGGCGTTCGTGTAGAAGCCCAGGTCGATCAGGCCGAGGGAGACCAGGAGCACGTCCGCGCGGCACGAGCGCACCGCATCGCCGATCAGCGGTGCCATGTGCTGCCAGCCCTCGCCCCAGCCGGCCAGGTGGGCACGCGGGAAGTCCGGTTCGGCGTAGGCGTACGACACCGGGGCCTCGGCGAGCTTGTCGTAGAGCGTCTCGCGCGGGCCGACGAGGGTGAAGGGGCCGCTGCAGGAACGGCACAGGTGCTGCCACAGCCGGTAACGCCATGTGTGTTCGCCCGTGCTTCCGATCGTCATGGAGTCACCGACGGGCATGAACCTGAGCATCCGCTCATGATGAACGATCACGACGGCCCACGGGGTGTGAGTCGGGACACGCGCCTCGGCCGGCCGTCGGCCGGTGATCCGTTACGCCGGTGAACCGCGGAGCCAGATGGCAGGCTTGGGGCATGCGCAGACCGTTCGCCCTTCTCGCCGCGGCCCTTCTCACGGGCGCCCTCGCCGTGCCCGCCTCCGCCGCCGACGGCGACGAGAAGTTCACGATCAAGGACCCGCGCATCACCGAGTCCAGCGGCCTGGCGGCCTCGCGACAGCACCCCGGCATCTACTGGACGCACAACGACAGCGACGACGGCGCGTACCTGTACGCCGTCGACAGCGCGACGGGCGAGACGGTCGCCACGATCACCATGTCCGGGGTGGGCAGCCCGCGCGACGTCGAGGCCATCTCCATCGGGCCGGACAACCAGATCTACGTCGGTGACATCGGTGACAACCTCGGCGGCACCTGGCCGTACGTCTGGATCTACCGGCTGCCCGAGCCGAAGAACCTGCGCGACCAGACGATCAAGGCCACGCAGTACGTCGTGAAGTACTCCGACGGCGCCCGGGACGCCGAGTCCCTCGTCGTGCACCCGAAGACGGGCCGTGTCTACATCGTCGACAAGAACGACAAGGGCGGGCACCTGTACGAGGGCCCGGCCCGGCTCTCGCCCTCCGGGTCGAACACCTTCCGCCCCGTCGCGGCCGTCCCCGACCTGGAGGCCACCGACGCCACGCTCTCCCCGGACGGCGAACACCTCGTCGTACGCAGCTACTTCGGCGCGATCGCGTACGACTGGAACGGCGGGGAGATCAAAAAGAAGGAACGGCTCGGCGTGCCGTTCCTGGGGCAGGGGGAGTCCGTCACCTACACCGTGGACGGCAAGAAGCTGATGTACGGCGCCGAGGGGGCGGACAGCCCCGTGGAGCCGCAGGACGCTCCCGGCAGCGGGGGGTCCGACTCCTCCTCCGGGAACGGCGGTTCGGCCGCGTCCGACGGCGGGGGAGACGGACTGGGCGGCGATCTCAAGACGGGCGCGATCGGCGCGGGTGTCCTTCTGGTGGTCGTGCTGGGGGTGCGGGGGATGCGGCGGCGGGGCTGAAGGCGCCCGCTCCCCGGCCCGGGCACGATGTGCCGGGCTACCGCTCGCGCAGCCGTGCCGCCTGGGCGGATCCCACCTGGGTGGACTGGCGCAAGTAGCGCTCGATCACCGCGAGTTCCTCGTCGCCGAACTCGGCGAGCAGTTCGGCGAAGGCGCTGCCGGGGGCGTCCCACGCGGCTTCCGCCTCCGGTGCTCGCCGGGCGGTGAGCGAGACGCGGGTCCTTCTGCGGTCGTGCGCGTCCGGCCTCCTCTCGACCAGTCCCGCCCGCTCCAGCCGGTCGACGAGCCGGGTGGCCGAACCCGAGGTGAGGCCGGTCAGCTTGGCGATCTCGCCCGTGGTGAGTGGTTCGGGCTCAAGGCCGAGCAGGCTCACGCACTGCAGATCCGTCGGATGCAGTCCCAGCCGGTCCGCCATGGCCTGGTTGAAGAGGGTGTACGCGGCGTGCTGCCGCCGGGCGGCCACGGTGACGGCCGCGAGCAGGTCCTCACGATTCTCGATTGACACGACCCGGCATCCGCCCTTCAATTCCCTGCGTCACGCAGACACTTTGTGACGCAGATAATACCCCCCTGCGAAGGAGCGCATCATGAGCACCCTGTCCGCCGAGCGGATGACCGAGCTGTACGGCCGCTGGACCGCGCTGTGGCACGGCGACTTCAGCCCTGCCGACGAGATCCTCGATCCCGGTTTCGTCGTGCACCAGGCGCGGCCGGACGGCAGCGACTCGGAGGCGGTGACGGGTCCGGCCCGGCTGCTCCCCGAGATCGAGCAGACCATGGCGGTGTTCGGGGACGTCGGCATCACCGTGGACCTCGGGCCGATCGTCCAGGGCGACCTCGTCGCGGCACGCTGGACGCTGCGCGCACGGTATACGGGCGGCCTGGAGCACGCCGCGGCCCCGCCCGGCACCCCGGTCGAATTCAGCGGCCACGACATCCTTCGGGTCGCCGGCGGCAGGTTCGTCGAGTACTGGACCTGCACCGACGTGCTGTCCGGCCTCGCCCAGCTCGGCGCCGTCTCGGGCCCCAACGGCCCGGCCCGGTCCTGACGGCCCGAGCACCTACGCCTTGCGTGCCGCCACCAGTACCTCCAGTCCGTCCAGGATCCGCTGCAAGCCGAACTCGAAGTGGTCGAAGTCCGTGCCGAAGGCGTCCTCCGAGAGGGACGCCATGACCGGGTAGCGGCCCGAGGCCAGGACCTTCTCCAGCACCGGCACCTGCGCCTGCCAGAACTCGGTGTCCGTCAGGCCCGTCCGGCGCTCCGCCTCCTGCTGGTACAGCTGCGTGCGCGCGGCCCCGACGACGTATCCGTCGATCATGATGATCGCGGAGACCAGTTCGGGGTCGGTCAGGCCCATCGGGCGGATCAGGGTGAGGACCTTCTCCATGCCGTCGAGGGCGCTCGGGCCGAGGATCGGGCGGGACTGGTTGACCTGGAGCAGCCAGGGGTGGCGGCGGTAGAGGGCGAGGGTCTCGCGGCCCAGTGCCTCCAGGGCCGCGCGCCAGCCGCCGTCGCCGAGGTCGGCAGGGTTCTCGGAGGGGCGCTGTACCCGGTCCAGCATGAGGTCGAGCAGTTCGCCCTTGCCGGGGACGTACCGGTACAGCGACATCGTGCCGGTGCCGAGCTCGGCGGCGACGCGGCGCATGGAGAGCCCCTCCAGTCCCTCGGTGTCCGCCACCCGGACGGCGGCTTCCACGATCCGGTCCAGGGTCAATGTCGGCTTGGGGCCGCGACTGGGGCGCCGGCCGGTGTCCCACAGCAGTTCGAGGGTGCGCGCGATATCGCCGCTCCCGCTGGTCTCCGTGCCGCCCGTGCCGCTCGTACCGCTCGTCATGGAACCCAGCTTAGGTCCCCGGAGAAAAACTGGGTACAACGTACGCGCAATCGGGTACGCTGTACTCAGTTCGGGATGCCGGGCACGGCACACACAAACGGGAGGGGCGGCATGGACGGATACGCGGTGCGGGCCGAGGCGTTGGAGAAGCGGTACGGCGAGAAGCGTGCCCTCGACGGTTTCGACCTGGCGGTGCGCGAAGGCACGGTGCACGGCCTGCTCGGGCCGAACGGGGCGGGCAAGACCACCGCCGTCCGCATCCTGTCCACGCTGATCCATCTGGACGGGGGCGGTGCGACGGTCGCCGGGCTGGACGTGGCCCGGCAGGCGCGTGAGGTGCGGGCGCGGATCGGGCTCACGGGCCAGTACGCGGCGGTGGACGAGGTGCTCACCGGCCGGCAGAACCTGGAGATGTTCGGCCGCCTGTTCCACCTGGGCGGCAGGCGCGCCAAGCTCAGGGCGACCGAGCTGCTGGAGCAGTTCGACCTGACCGACGCCGCCGACCGGGGCGTCGGCAAGTACAGCGGCGGCATGCGGCGCCGCCTCGACCTCGCGGCGTCGATGATCCTCGCCCCGGCCGTCCTCTTCCTCGACGAGCCGACGACGGGTCTCGACCCCCGCAGCCGGGGTGAGGTGTGGGACTCCGTCCGGGCACTGGTGGCGGGCGGCACGACCGTGCTGCTGACCACGCAGTACCTGGAGGAGGCCGACAAGCTGGCCTCGCGCATCACGGTCATCGACCAGGGCCGGGCCATCGCCGACGACACCCCGGACGGGCTGAAGAACCTGGTCGGCGGCGACCGGATCGAGGTCGTGGTCGCCGAGCGGTCCGAGATCCCGCGGGTCGTGAAGGTCGTCGCCCGGGTCACGGACGGCGAACCCGAGGCGGAGGAGACCGAGTTGCGGGTGCACGCCCCGGTCACCGACCGGGTCACGGCCCTCACCGAAGTGGCGCGGACCCTCCAGGACGAGGGCGTCCGCGTCGAGGACATCGGGCTGCGCAGGCCGAGCCTCGACGACGTGTTCCTGCGCCTGACCGGACACCGGACCGAGAAGGAGTCCGCAGCATGAGCGCCACCGACCTGAGCACACCCGGTACGCGGAGCGGTACGTACTGGCTGCTCGCCGACTGCTGGAACATCGTCCGCCGCGGCCTGACGCACTACCAGCGCCAGCCGATCAACATCGCCTGGCAGCTGGGCTTCCCGATCCTGTCCGTGCTGCTCTACGGCTACGTCTTCGGCAGCGCGATGACGGTGCCGGGCGGCGGGGACTACAAGGACTTCCTGATGCCGGGCATGTTCGTGATGACCATGGCGTTCGGCTTCATCAACACCGCGACCGTCGTGGTCTACGACTCCACCAAGGGCGTCATCGACCGCTTCCGCTCGATGCCGATGGCCTCCTCGGCCGTGGTGGCCGGGCGCGGAGTCACCGACCTGATCGTCGCCTGCGCCGAGCTGGCCATCATGATGCTCACCGCGTTCGCCATGGGCTGGCGCCCGGACGGCGGCTTCGGCTTCCTCGCCGCGTTCGGGCTCCTGCTCTGGCTGCGGTTCGCGCTCATCTGGATCGGCGTGTGGCTCGGCCTGCTGGTGCCCAACCCGGAGGCGGCGGGCGGCCTGTTCGCGGTCGCCTTCCCGCTGACGATGATCTCCAGCATCTTCGTGGCGCCGCAGCTCATGCCCGACTGGCTCGGCTGGGTGGCGGCCTGGAACCCGATCTCCTCGACGGCGGCGGCGACCCGCGAGCTCTTCGGAACGCCGGTCGGGGGTGGCGACTCCTGGGTGGAGCAGCACGCGCTGCTGATGGCCGGGGTGTGGCCGGTGATCCTGACGGCGGTCTTCCTGCCGCTGGCCGTACGGCGGTTCAAGAAGCTCAGCCGATAGCGGTTGTGGCGGTCGCACACCTCCCGGAGTCTTGACGTGCTCATGGTGCGTCAGTTCTCTGGGAGGTGCGCGGCGTTATGGGAGCGCTCCCATTCTGTTCCGGGTGCCGCGCCTCCCCCCGAGAGGAAGCAGCCACATGTTCCGCACTCTGCGCAGAGCGCTGTGTGTTGCCGCGGCGCTCCTGTTACCGCTGGCGGGTGTGCAGTCGGCACACGCCGACGTGGACGCGAAGGCCGCCGGCGCCGGCTACTGGCACACCAGCGGCCGTCAGATCCTGGACGCGGCCGGACAGCCGGTCCGTATCGCCGGCGTCAACTGGTTCGGCTTCGAGACCGCCAACCACGTCGTCCACGGCCTGTGGGTCCGCGACTACAAGAGCATGATCGACCAGATGAAGTCGCTGGGCTACAACACCATCCGCATGCCCTACAGCGACGACATCCTCAAGCCCGGCACCATGCCCGACAGCATCAACCACGACGGCAAGAACACCGACCTGCGAGGGCTCACGTCCCTCCAGGTCCTGGACCGGATCGTGGCCTACGCCGGTCAGTCCGGCCTGAAGATCGTCCTGGACCGGCACCGCCCGGACGCGGCCGGGCAGTCGGCCCTCTGGTACACCTCGTCGGTCCCCGAGTCGACGTGGATCACCAACCTGAAGGCCCTGGCGACCCGCTACAAGGGCAACTCCACCGTGATCGGCATCGACCTGCACAACGAGCCGCGCGACCCGGCCTGCTGGGGCTGCGGCGACACCTCCCGCGACTGGCGCCTGGCCGCACAGCGCGCGGGCAACGCGGTGCTGTCGGTCAACCCCGAGCTGCTGATCATGGTCGAGGGCGTGCAGTCGTACAACGGCGCGAACGGCTGGTGGGGCGGCAACCTGATGGGCGTGGCCCAGTACCCGGTCCAGCTGGACGTCCCGAACCGGCTGGTCTACTCGGCCCACGACTACGCCACGTCGGTGGCCCAGCAGCCGTGGTTCGGTGACCCGTCGTTCCCCGCGAACATGCCGGGCGTCTGGGACAAGTACTGGGGCTACATCTTCAAGCAGAACATCGCCCCGGTGTGGCTCGGCGAGTTCGGTACGACGCTCCAGTCGACGGTGGACCAGAGGTGGCTGTCCGCGCTGGTGACGTACCTGAGGTCGACGTCGGCGTACGGCGCCGACAGTTTCCACTGGACGTTCTGGTCCTGGAACCCCAACTCCGGTGACACGGGAGGCATCCTCAAGGACGACTGGCAGACGGTGGACACCGCGAAGGACGGGTACCTCAAGGCGATCAAGGCGCCGGGGTTCGAGGGGGGCGGTCCCGGGCCGGACCCCGGCGGGCCGGGTGACCCCGGCGGCACGGCCGCCTGCACCGCCGTCTACGCCGTGAGCAGCGACTGGGGCGGCGGTTTCAACGCCGAGGTGAGGGTGACCAACACGGGCGGCACGCCGCTGAAGTCCTGGAAGGTCACCTGGGCGTGGAGCGGTGCGCAGAAGGTCACCAGCATGTGGAACGCGTCGTACACGCAGAGCGGGAGCAGCGTGACGGCTGTCAACGCCGCGCACAACGGGAGCGTGCCGGTGGGCGGTTCGGCGAGCTTCGGCCTCGGAGGGGCTCCCGGGGGCGGGGCTGCGCCGAGCGTGAGCTGCACGGCGACATGACGGCGGTGTGACGGGGGTGCTCGGTGCACACCGGGCGCCTCCGGATCACACCCGTGCCCGGCCGGGCACCCGCCCGGGGTGCTCGCCGGGAGCGCCCGTCCTCCGATGCGGAGGGGGCCCCGTGCCCGCCCGTCCTGCAACGGCGTACTCTGATCCGTATGGTGCTTCATCGTGCCAAAGCTGGACATTCAGGGTCGCAATCGTCGAGCGATGCGGGCCTCCCCGTGTTCGTCGACGCCTCCGGTCGACGCGCGCGGAATCTGCGCCGCACCGGTTACGCGCTGGCCGCCTGTGCAGCCTCGTACATGGCGGTGCTGGGGCTGAGCCTGATGGGAGCAACGCCCTTTGCGCCGGGGGCGATCCTGCCCGGTGACGTAGCGGCGCCTGCCGCGCCCGAACCGCGCACCCCCGGCCCGACGCCCCAGGCGTCACCGGAAGCCCCTTCGAACGCGACCGGCCCGAGCGCCCTGCTCATCCCTCAGCTCACCCCGCCCGGGCCTCCCCTCGCCCCACCCCTCGTGCCCGTGAGCCCACCCAACAGCGCACCCGCATCTCCTGACACACCGGAACCACAGGCACCGACGACCCAGGACCCCCTCTCATCGGCGCAGCCCACGGCCCCTGATGATCCTGCCGCTCCCGCCCCTGCACCCGGCACGGACAGCGGCACTCCCGCCTCGCCTCCGCCCCCGTCCGCACCTGCCCCGCCGACCAGCGCGCCACCCGCGCCTCCGGCACCTCCCGCGTCTCCGGCACCTCCCGCGCCACCCGCTTCACCGGCGCCTGAGCCCCCGGCACCGGTGCCGCCGCCCGCCCCCCAGCCCACCGCACCGATGACCGCTCCCTCGGCACCGCCCGTGGTCGAGCCTCCGCCCTCCGGCCCATCGGTGGCCGAGACCCCCTGATGCGGCGGCGCCACGACCGGTCACCCGGCCGCTCACCGAGGTCGCCCGGTCCCAGGCGGACACGAGCGCCCCTGTCGCCGCGGCACCGCTTCCGTCTCGTCGTTCCCCTCGTCCTGCTGGCCTTCCTCGCCTCGGTCCTGCTGGTCGAGGGGTACACCACCAGGGGCTTCGCCGGTGACCATGAGGGGCGCGGCGGACGACCGGCCACCGGCGTCCCGCGCAGGATCGCCGACGGCGGCCCGATCGTCGACACCACCGACGACCACCTGCGGACGTACCGCACACCGGACAAGACCGTCGTCCTGACCTTCGACGACGGCCCCGACCCCACCTGGACGCCCCGCATACAGGCCGTTCTCGACCACCACGGCACGCCCGGCACCTTCTTCGTCACCGGGCAGCAGACCGCCCGGCACCCGGACGTGCTGCGCAGTGTGGTCCGCTCCGGCCACGAGATCGGCGTGCACACCTTCTCCCACCGGGACATGACCACCCAGTCCGCGAGTGCCGTCGACCGTGAACTGGCCCTGACCCAACTCGCCCTCGCGGGGGCCGCGGGCATCAACACGTCACTGATGCGGATGCCCTACTCCTCGACCCCCTCCGCCCTCGACGCCGAGGCCTGGTCCGTGGCCCAGCGCCTGGGTGAGAAGGGGTACGTCCTGGCGTTCATCGACCAGGACACCAACGACTGGCGGCGGCCGGGCGCCCGGGCGATCGCCGATGCGGCCACACCGAGCGCACCGGGCCGGGGTGCGGTCATCCTCCTGCACGACGCGGGAGGGGACAGATCCCAGACCGTCGAAGCCCTCGAGACCCTGATCCCCCGGCTGAAGGCCGAGGGCTACCGCTTCACCACCCTCGCCGATCTCGTGGGCACCGAGAGTCTCACCAGCCCCGTCGACACGGCGGACCTGTGGAGCGGCCGCGTCTTCGTGGCCGCCGTCACCGTGTCGGCGACGGCGGTGTCGGCCGTCAGCGTGCTGCTGCTGGCGGTGGGTTCGCTCGTCCTCGCACGCTGTGTGCTCCTGCTCGTCCTGGCCCGGCACCACGCCCGCCGCCTCCGGCGCCCCGGGACCGGCCGGCACCGACCCGTCACCCGGCCCGTCAGCGTCGTCATACCGGCCTACAACGAGGAGCTGTGCATCGCCAAGACGCTCCGCTCCCTCGCCGCGAGCGACCACCCCGTCGAGATCATCGTCGTGGACGACGGTTCGCTCGACGGGACCGCGGACATCGCGCAGTCGCTCGCCCTCGCGAACGTCACCGTCATCCGCCGGCCCAACGGCGGCAAACCCTCCGCCCTCAACACCGGTGTCCTGCGGGCCTCCCACGACCTCGTCGTCATGCTGGACGCCGACACCGTCTTCGCACCCTCGACCGTCGGCCGCCTCGTCCAGCCGTTCGCCGATCCCCGCGTCGGCGCCGTCGCCGGCAACGCCAAGGTCGGCAACCGCCGGCGGCTGATCGGCCGGTGGCAGCACATCGAGTACGTCATGGGCTTCAACCTCGACCGCCGCATGTACGACCTGCTGCGCTGTCTGCCCACCATCCCCGGCGCCGTGGGGGCGTTCCGTGCCGAGGCCCTGCGGGACGCCGGAATGATGAGCGCGGACACCCTCGCCGAGGACACCGACATCACCATGGCCCTGCACCGGGCCGGGTGGGAGATCCGCTACGCGCCGGACGCACTCGCCTGGACGGAGGCGCCGTCCTCGCTGCGGGAACTGTGGCGCCAGCGCTACCGATGGAGCTACGGCACGATGCAGGCCACGTGGAAGCACCGTCACGCGCTGCTCGAGCGCGGGCCCGCGGGTCACTTCGGCCGCCTCGGCCTGCCCTTGCTGGCCGTCTTCCAGATCTTCACCCCTCTGCTCGCTCCGCTGATCGACATACTGGCCCTCTACGGCCTGCTGTTCGGGAACCCGCGCACCACCGCGCTGGCCTGGGGCGGCGTGCTGGCGGTGCAGGCCGTCTGCGCCGTGTACGCCTTCCGTCTCGACGGCGAGCGGCTCCGGCCGCTGTGGGCGCTTCCGCTCCAGCAGGTCGTCTACCGCCAGGTGATGTATCTGGTCCTCATGCAGGCCTGCCTGACCGCGATCAACGGCTACCGGCTGCCCTGGCAGCGGCTCAAACGCAGTGGAGACGTGGTGCTGCCCCCGCAGCCCTCCACCCGCCGGACGTGAGCTGCCCGGCCGCGGCCTCCTACGCCGGATGGCTCATCCGGCGTATCGACGTCCCCGACGCGTTCTGACGTGGCCCTTTCCCAGGCCCGCGCGCCCGGGTCTCCTCGGTGAATCGCACGATCGGGTTGAGTTGCCCTGCCGAGGGGCCGTCAGCCTTCCTCCCGCGCGCTTCTCCGCTCAAGGTGTGATCATGAAAACTCCGCTCATGCACCGTATGCCCCGATCCCTCGCGCACTCGGCCGGTGCGGTTGTCATCGTCCTCGCGGCAGCCCTGACCTCCGCAGCACCGGTGGCGGCCCACACCGCTGCGCCGGCGGACCAGGGCGGCGACCAGAGTTACTCGTGCCAAACGTCCCGCACTCAGCGGCAGGGGCTCGATCAGATCATTTGGGCTGTCCTGCTCGGGCCCCAGAAAACCGAGACGAAGACCCGGTGCGAAGGCGGCGCGGCAAAGGGGGAGCAGGGCGCGGCCACCGGGGAGGGGGAGCAGGGCGCGGCCACAGGCTTCCTCCCGCCCTCCTCGGGCTCCTGAGCTGTCAGGGGCGCTCGGGCATTCCGCGCGCCCCCGAAGTCGTGTGGCGAGCACCCGGCGGCCGAACAGGCTGCCCGGCCACGGGCACCGTTAGGGTGCCTGTCATGGGGGTCGACTCGCGGAACATGATGGTCGCCGTCCCGGCGGGGCGTGTGAGGCTCTCCGACCGGCGGACGCAGCGCAGTTGGACGGCCGAGGTCGCACCGTTGCGGATGTCGGCGTACCCGGTGACCCAGGCGTGGTACGCCGAGGTCACCGGCGAGCATCCGAGCACCGCCCGTGGCGACCGGCTCCCCGTCGAGGGCGTGTCGTGGTGGGACGCGGTCGGCTTCTGCAACGCCCTGTCCCGTCGCGCGGGGCTCACCCCCGCCTACGAGCTGCGCCCCGGCTCCGGAACGGCCGACTGGGACACCACCGCCGACGGGTACCGGCTGCCGACCGAGGCGGAGTGGGAACACGCCTGCCGCGCCGGCACCACCGGCCCCCGCTACGGCTCCCTTGACGACATCGCCTGGTACCGGGGCAACTCCGGCGACCGCATCCACCCCGTGGGCCGCAAACAGCCCAACGCCTGGGGCCTGCTCGACATGCTGGGCAACACCTGGGACTGGTGCTGGGACTTCTACGACCCCGAGGTCTACGGCACGTACCGGGTGCTGCGCGGCGGCGGCTGGTCGGACGAGCACTGGAGCTGCCGTGCCTCGGTGCGGCGCCGGAGCCATCCGACGTTCCGGATCGACGACGTGGGGTTCCGGGTCGTGCGCTCGGCTCACGGGTGACGCGGCACGACCCGGCCTCCGGGCTCCGGCACGGCGGCATGAGTGAGGACGCCCCGCACACGCGGGGCGCCCTCGTTTCACGCGGGGGAGAAGGTCAGAGCTTCTCGATGACGTAGTCGACGCACTTGGTGAGCGCCTCGATGTCCGCCGGGTCGATCGCCGGGAACATCGCGACGCGCAGCTGGTTGCGGCCGAGCTTGCGGTAGGGCTCGGTGTCGACGATGCCGTTGGCGCGCAGCACCTTGGCGACGGCGGCGGCGTCGACCTCGTCCGTGAAGTCGATCGTGCCGATGACCGCCGAGCGCTTGGCCGGGTCGGTGACGAACGGGCTGGCGTACTTGATGTCCTCGGCCCAGCCGTAGAGCGTGCGGGCGGAGGTGGCCGTGCGCCGGACCGACCAGTCCAGACCGCCCTGGCCGTTGATCCACTCCAGCTGCTGGTTCAGCAGGAAGAGGGTGGCGAGGGCCGGGGTGTTGTACGTCTGGTTCTTGCGGGAGTTGTCGATCGCCGTCGGCAGCGAGAAGAACTCCGGGACGTGGCGGCCGGAGGCGTGGATCCGCTCGGCGCGCTCGATCGCGGCCGGGGAGAAGACGCCGATCCACAGGCCGCCGTCGGAGGCGAAGGACTTCTGCGGGGCGAAGTAGTAGACGTCGGTCTCGCTGATGTCGACGGGCAGGCCGCCGGCGCCGGAGGTGGCGTCCACGAGCACCAGGGCACCCTCGTCGGCACCGGCGACGCGCTTGATCGGCATGGCGACACCGGTCGAGGTCTCGTTGTGAGTGAAGGCGTAGACGTCCACGCCCGCCTCGGCGACCGCCTCGGGATGCGTGCCCGGGTCGGCGGAGATGACGTCCGGCTCGGCCAGCCACGGCGCGAGCTTCGCGGCCTTGGCGAACTTGGAGGAGAACTCGCCGAAGCTGAGGTGCTGCGACCTGTTCTCGATCAGACCGTGCGTCGCGACGTCCCAGAACGCGGTCGAGCCGCCGTTGCCGAGGATCACCTCGTAGCCGTCGGGGAGCTGGAACAGCTCGCTGATGCCTTCGCGCACCTTGCCGACCAGGTTCTTGACGGGAGCCTGGCGGTGTGAGGTGCCCATGAGCGAGGTGCCGGTCGCGGCGAGGGCGTCCAGCGCCTCCGTCCGCACCTTGGAGGGACCCGCGCCGAAACGTCCGTCCGCGGGCTTGATGTCAGAGGGAATCCGGATCTCAGCCACGCAGGGGAGCGTAGCCGTTTCGGGAAACGCGGGCGAAACGTCGTCCGTCGGATGAGACGGTGTTGAGTGGGGTCATGTCGAAACTTGAGGCGGAGCTTCGCGGGGCCGTCCGCGGCGAGGTCGGGTTCGATGTCACCTCCCGCGCGCTGGTCACCATGGACGCGTCCAACTACCGGCGGGTCCCGCTCGGGGTGGTCGCCCCGGTGGACGCCGACGACGTGGCCGCCGCCCTGGCGGTCTGCCGGGAGCACGGCGTGCCCGTGGTCCCCCGGGGCGGGGGCACGTCCATCGCCGGGCAGGCCACCGGTACCGGTGTGGTCCTGGACTTCACCCGGCACATGAACGGGCTGGTCGCGCTGGATCCCGCGGCGCGTACGGCCGTGGTGCAGCCGGGACTGGTGCTGGACCGGCTCCAGGAGGCCGCCGCCCCCCACGGACTCCGCTTCGGGCCCGACCCTTCCACCCACAGCCGGTGCACGCTCGGCGGCATGATCGGCAACAACTCCTGCGGCTCGCACTCCGTGGCGTGGGGGACGACCGCCGACAGCGTGCGGGAGCTGGCCGTCGTCACCGCGCGCGGTGAGCGGCTGCGGCTCGGGCGGGACTGGGCCGGGGCGCCGGAGGGGCTGCGCGCCCTGGCCGAGGGGGAACTGGCGCGCCTGCGCACCGGCTTCCCGGACCTGCCCCGCCGCATCTCCGGATACGCGCTGGACGCCCTGCTGCCCGAGCGGGGGGCGGACGTGGCCCGCTCCTTCTGCGGCTCGGAGGGCACCCTCGGCGTGCTGACGGAGGCGGTCGTACGCCTGGTCGAGGCGCCCCGCGCGCGTGCGCTGGCCGTGCTGGCGTACGCAGACGAGAGCGCGGCGGCCGAGGCGGCGGCCGGCCTGCTGCCGCTCGGTCCGCTGACGGTGGAGGGCATGGCGGCGGACCTGGTGCCGTCGGCGGCCGCGCTGCCGAGGGGCGGGGCCTGGCTGTTCGTGGAGACCGGCGGGGAGTCGGAGGCTCAGGCGCGCGGGCGTGCGGAGGCGATCGTGCGGGCGGCCGATGTCGTGGACGCGCTCGTGGTCACCGATCCGGCGGGGCAGCGCGCGCTGTGGCGGATCCGGGAGGACGCGAGCGGTACGGCCACGCGCATGCCGGACGGCACCGAGGCGTGGCCGGGCTGGGAGGACTGCGCGGTGCCGCCCGCCCGGCTCGGCGCGTATCTGCGGGACTTCCGGGGGCTGCTCACCGCCCACGGGCTGCGCGGCACGCCGTACGGGCACTTCGGGGACGGCTGCATCCACGTCCGTATCGACTTCGACCTGCTGACGCGGCCCGGCGTCGCCCGTTTCCGCCGCTTCTCGGAGGAGCTCGCGGAGCTGGTGGTGGCGCACGGCGGGTCGCTGTCCGGGGAGCACGGGGACGGGCAGGCGCGGGCGGAGCTGCTGCCGAGGATGTACGGGGCCGGGATGGTGGGCCTGTTCGAGCGGGTGAAGGGGGTGTGGGACCCGGACGACCTGCTCAACCCCGGGATGCTCGTCCGCCCCGCGCCCCTGGACACCGGCCTGCGCTTCTCCGTCCTGCCCCGTGAACCGGTCGACGTGGCCTTCGGCTACCCCGCCGACGGCGGTGACTTCCCGGCCGCGGTACGGCGCTGCGTGGGCGTCGCCAAGTGCCGTACGACGTCGGTGTCCGGCTCGGGCGTCATGTGCCCGTCCTTCCGGGCGACGGGCGCGGAGGAGCACTCCACGCGCGGGCGGGCCCGGTTGCTGCACGAGATGCTCGCGGGCGAGGTGGTGACCGACGGCTGGCGCTCCACAGAGGTCCGGGACGCGCTCGACCTGTGCCTGTCCTGCAAGGGCTGCCGCTCGGACTGCCCGGTCGGGGTCGACATGGCCACGTACAAGGCGGAGTTCCTGCATCGGCACTACGCCGGCCGGCGCCGCCCGGCCGCGCACCACACGATGGGCCGGCTGCCGGTGTGGCTGCGGGCGGTGTCCCGTACGCGCACGGCGTGGCTGGTCAACGCGCTGTCGCGGATACGGCCCGTCGCGTGGGCGGCGAAACGGCTGGGCGGCATCGCCCCGGAGCGGGAGATCCCGCGGGTGGCGCGGCGGACGTTCACCGCCTGGTGGGAGCGCAGGAGGGCGCACCGCCCGGCCACGCAGGGCGACCTGGTCGTCCTGTGGCCGGACACCTTCACCGAGCACCTCTCGCCGGCCGTGGGGCAGGCCGCCGTACGGGTACTGGAGGCGGCCGGGCTGCGGGTGGCGCTGCCGCCGACCCTGCACCTGGCCAAACCGCCGGTGGGCGACGGCCGGACGGTCGCCCTCGACCCGCTGTCCCTGCTGCGCGGCCGGGGCCGGGTCTGCTGCGGGCTGACGTACGTCTCGACGGGCCAGCTGGACCGGGCACGGGCCGTCATGCGGCGCACGCTCGACCTGATGGAACCCGTGCTGGAGACCGGCGCCCCGGTCGTGGTCCTGGAGCCGAGCTGCGCCGCGGCCCTGCGCACGGACGTCCCCGAGCTCCTGCACGACGACCCGCGCGCGGCGCGCCTCGCCGCGAGCGTCCTCACCTTCGCGGAGACCCTGGAGCGCCACGCCCCCGGCTGGGTCCCGCCGCGCGTGGACCGCCCGGTGGCCGGGCAGACCCACTGCCACCAGCACGCGGTGCTCGGCGACGCGGCCGACCGCCGGCTGCGTCGGGCCGCTGCGCTCTCCGGCGAACTGAGCGGCGGCTGCTGCGGCCTCGCGGGGAACTTCGGCTTCGAGAAGGGCCACTACGAGGTGTCCACCGCCTGCGCGGAGGAACAGCTCCTGCCGTCCGTACGGGACGCCCCGCACGGCACGGTGGTCCTGGCGGACGGCTTCTCCTGCCGCACCCAGCTGGAGCAGCTGGCGGGCGTGCGGGGCAGGCACCTGGCGGAGGTACTGGCCGAGGCGCTCGACGACGACCGCCGGCGCGGCGGCGCGTGAGGCGTTCGGGCCACCGGACGGGCGGACCCGAGTGTCTGAGCCGGGGGAGGCCGGGGCCGCTCCTAGGCTCGCGGAACCAGCCACTGCCCGCCGAGGGCCGCTGCTCGAAGGAGCCCGCGCATGAGCGTCCGCGTCCAGCCGATCACCCGTGACGAGCACCTCGCGTTCGTCACGGCCCGCCCCTCCGCCAGCCACACCCAGGTCCCGTCCTGGGGTGAGGTGAAGCCCGACTGGCGGGCGGAGAGCCTCGGCTGGTTCGACGACGGCGGGCAGCTCGTCGGCGCGGGACTGGTGCTGCTGCGCCCGCTGCCCGGGCTGCCGCGCCACCTCGCGTATCTGCCCGAGGGCCCGCTCCTGGACTGGCACGAGCCCGGCCTGGAACGGCTGCTGGAGCCGATGCTCGCCCACCTGAGGCGGCGGGGCGCCTTCGCGGTGCGGATGGGCCCGCCGGTCGTGGTGCGCCGCTGGAGCGCCGAGGCGGTCAAGGCGGCGATCGCGGACCCGGCCGCCCGGCGGCTGCGCGACGTGCGGGCGACGTCGTACGAACCGCGGGCCGGGCAGGTCGCGGACAGCCTGCGCCGCATGGGCTGGCGGCAGTCCGAGGTCTCCGGCGAGGACGGCTTCGCCGCGGGCCAGCCCCGGTACGTCTTCCAGGTGCCGTTCGCCGGCCGCTCGCTGGACGACATCCACAACGGCCTGAACCAGCAGTGGCGCCGCAACATCAAGAAGGCGGAGAAGGCCGGGGTGAAGGTCGTGCGCGGCGCCCTGGAGGACCTGCCGGCCTTCCACGAGCTGTACGTCGAGACCGCCGAGCGGGACCGTTTCATCCCGCGCCCGCTGCCGTACTTCCAGCGCATGTGGACCGCGCTCACCGCCGAACACCCGGACCGGATGCGGCTCTACCTCGCCCACCACGACGGCGAGGTGCTGGCCGCGGCCACCATGCTGACCGTGGGTGACCACGTCTGGTACTCCTACGGCGCCTCCACCGGCCGCCGCCGCGAGGTCCAGCCGAGCAGTGCCGTGCAGTGGCGCATGATGAGCGACGCGCACGAACTCGGCGCCGCCGTCTACGACCTGCGCGGCATCACCGACACCCTGGAGGAGTCCAGCCACCTGCTGGGCCTGCTCCGCTTCAAGGTGGGCACCGGCGGCGAGGCCGTGGAGTACCTCGGCGAATGGGACTACCCGCTCAACCGGCTGCTCCACAAGGCGTTCGGCCTCTATCTGTCCCGGCGGTGACGTCTCACGCCCCGAGACAGCGGCAAAAAGGGTTCACGCCCCTGACGGAGTCCATTACCCTGGACTGTGCAGTGCACCGGGCTGCACGTTGAGTGCGTCCGGGTGTACGCACCGCACACGCGCAGCACCCCGACACCGACCCCCGAGCACAGGACCCGCCCGTGACCACGCCGGAGACCGCCACCTCGCGCCCGACCGCGACCACCGCCGAATCCGTGCCGGGCGCCGGCCTGGGCCGGCTCGGCTCCCTCGGGCCGGTGGGCCTGGTGCTCGCGGGCGGCATCTCCGTGCAGTTCGGCGGCGCCCTCGCGGTCACGCTGATGCCCAGGGCGGGCGCCCTCGGAGTGGTGGCGCTGCGCCTGCTGGTCGCGGCCGTCGTCCTGCTCCTGGTCTGCCGTCCGCGGCTGCGCGGCCACTCGCGCACCGACTGGGGCACGGTCGTCGTCTTCGGCGTCACCATGGCCGCCATGAACGGTCTCTTCTACCAGGCCGTCGCCCGTATTCCGCTGGGCCCCGCGGTCACCCTGGAGGTCCTCGGCCCGCTCGCCCTCTCGGTCCTCGCCTCCCGCCGTGCGATCAACCTCGTCTGGGCGGCGCTGGCCCTCGCCGGTGTCTTCCTCCTGGGCGGGGGAGGCCTCAGCGGCCTCGACCCCACAGGAGCGGCCTTCGCCCTGGGGGCAGGCGCCATGTGGGCGGCCTACATCGTCTTCAGCGCCCGTACGGGCCGCCGCTTCCCGCAGGCGGACGGACTGGCTCTGGCGATGGCGGTGGGGGCGGTGCTGTTCCTGCCGCTGGGCATCGCCGAGTCGGGGACGAAGCTGCTCGACCCGGTCACGCTGGGCCTCGGCGCGGCGGTGGCCCTGCTCTCCTCGGTCCTGCCCTACACCCTCGAACTCCTCGCCCTGCGCCGCCTGCCCGCCTCCACCTTCGCGATCCTGATGAGCCTCGAACCGGCCATCGCCGCGACGGCCGGATTCCTCATCCTCGACCAGGCCCTCAGCGCCGCCGAGGCCGCCGCCATCGCCCTCGTCGTCGCTGCGAGCATGGGGGCGGTGCGCACCCAGGTGGGACGCGGCCGGAGGAAGACGGCGGCGCTGGAGGGAACCGGCCTGGAGGGCTGACCGGCCCTGCGGGAAAGCAGCCGCCGCTCCGCTCCGGTCCGGTTGTCAGTGCCGGGTGCGAGACTGCCCGCATGACCGCACCGGACCCGAAGGCCGACCTCCTCCGCTACCTCCAAGAGGCGCGTGACGCCCTGCTGTGGAAGCTCGACGGGCTCTCCGAGTACGACATCCGGCGCCCCCTGACACCGACCGGCACCAATCTGCTGGGACTGGTCAAGCACACCGCCGGAGTGGAGCTGGGGTACTTCGGCGACACCTTCGGCCGGCCTTTCTTCGACGACAACCCTCCGCCCTGGTGGTACAGCGAGGACGCCGCACCCAACGCCGACATGTGGGCCACCCCGGACGAGTCGCGCGAGGACATCGCCGGGCTGTACCGCAGGGCGTGGGAGCACGCGAACGGCACGATCGCGACGTTGCCGCTGGACGCGCCCGGTCATGTCCCCTGGTGGCCCGAGGAACGGCGCGAGACCACGCTGCACCACATCCTGGTGCGCGTGATCGCCGACACCAGCCGTCACGCCGGCCACGCCGACATCGTGCGCGAACTCATCGACGGGTCGGTGGGCCTGACGCCGGGCAAGGACAGCATGCCGCCGGGCGACCGGGTCATGTGGGAGGCTCATCGGCACCGGCTGGAGGAGGCGGCCCGCGCAGCGGACAAGACCGTCTGAGCCCGCCGAGGCGGACCGGGCCTGCGGCGGTCCTGCCCCGCGACCCGGGGCGGACGGCGCGACGTTGCGGGCACCGCCTAGCGCGCCAGCATCCCGCGCACCGAGATCCCGTAGCGCGCCCGCAGCCGGCGCAGTTCCCACAGCCCCACCACGGTCACCGACAGCGGCGCTCCGAGCATGAACACCGCCCGCACCGGCCCCGGCAGGCCGGAGTACGCCCCGGTGAACAGGTCGATCAGCGTCATCTCCCACACCAGCGTCATGGCGAGCAGCGGCGGCATGGCCTGGTGGATGTCGGCCGTGCGGAACACGTGCAGCAGCGCCAGGCCGACGCCCCAGACGCTGAACGGCAGCACCCACACCAGGACGAGCGCGACGACCACCCACGTGACCACGGTCATCGCCGGGTCGGTGGCGAACCGCCCGTCGACGAAACCGGTGAGCACCATCAGCGGGAACACGAAGACCGCGGCGATCAGGGCCACCATCGCCCCGAAGGGCTTCGCGGCCCGGCGCAGCAGATCCCGGCGGGCCGGCGGGGCGGTCAGGGCCAGCAGGACGCCCACGACCACCGGGAACGTCACGGACAGCACCAGCACGCTGTTCCACGACTGGTCGACACGGTCGTCGGCGGCGTCCCGCAAGGAGCTGCTGACCTTGTAGCTCACCGACACCCACACCACCGCGGCCAGCCCCACGAGCGTGCGGATCTTCTGCATACGGGCGACGAAAGCGTCCTCGACGAGGTCCGGCCGGGACGGCCTGAACACCCGGCGCGCGGTGTGGACGGGGCCGATCCGCCGCCGCAGCCGCGCGATCGGGCCGGGCGGCGGCGCCTGCGGCGGCATGGGCTGAGGCATATAGGGGTGGGGCACATGGGGTGGATACGGCTGCGGACCGTTCGGGTCGTGCGGCGGCTGCCCGCCCGGATTCCAGGTGCTCATCCTTGTGTCTCCCCCGACGCGTGACCAATGGAACGAGCGCGCGGCTCGCAGTGTATTGATCTCGCCGTCGAAGAGCACGCTTCCGGCCACCGCACCATTTCATGCAAGCACGCTTGATTGTTTCTGGTGCCACTGCCATGCTCCTCAGCACGCCGCACCACCCCGCACACCGCCGTGCCCCGAGGGAGCGCCCGTGTCCGATCCGACGTCCGTGATCGACGATCTGCGCGAGGAGAGCGAGGAACTCGACCGCCTCGTCGCCGGGTCGGCCGCGCAGCGCTGGTCGCTCGCGACCCCCGCGCCCGGCTGGACCGTGGCCCACCAGATCGCCCACCTCGCCTGGACGGACCGCTCGGCCCTGCTCGCCGTCACGGACCCCGACGGCTTCCGCGCGCTGGTCGAGAAGGCCCTCGCCGCGCCGGGCTCCTTCGTCGACGAGGGCGCCGAGGAGGGCGCCGCGCTCCCGCCCGCCGAGCTGCTCGCCCGATGGCGTGACGGCCGTACGGCCTTGGAGGCGGCGCTCCGGGCGGCACCGCCCAAGGCGCGCTTCCCCTGGTACGGCCCGCCCATGTCGGCCGCCTCCATGGCGACGGCCCGCCTGATGGAGACCTGGGCCCATGGGCAGGACGTGGCCGACGCCCTGGGTGTGGTGCGCCCACCCACCGACCGGCTGCGGCACGTGGCCTGGCTCGGGGTGAGAACCCGGGACTTCGCCCACGGCGTGCACGGCCTGACCCCGCCCGCCGACCCCTTCCGCGTCGAACTGCGCGCCCCCTCCGGCGACCTGTGGACGTACGGCCCCGAGGACGCCCCGCAGCGTGTCACCGGGCCGGCCCTCGACTTCTGCCTCCTGGTCACCCAACGCGCCCACCGCGTTGACCTCGACCTGCGCGCCGAGGGCCCCGACGCCGACCGGTGGCTCGCCATCGCGCAGGCCTTCGCGGGACCGGCCGGTGGCGGACGCCCGCCGAAGGACCCCGCCTCGTGACCCTCCGCATAGGCAACGCCTCCGGCTTCTACGGCGACCGCTTCGACGCCATGCGCGAGATGCTCACCGGCGGCGAACTCGACGTGCTCACCGGCGACTACCTCGCCGAGCTGACGATGCTCATCCTCGGCCGGGACCGTCTCAAGGATCCCGCCGCCGGATACGCCCGCACGTTCCTGCGGCAGTTGGAGGACTGCCTGGGCCTCGCGCACGAGCGGGGCGTCAGGATCGTCACCAACGCCGGCGGACTCAACCCGGCCGGACTCGCCGACGCAGTACGGCAGTCGGCCGACCGGCTGGGCATCCCCGTACGCGTCGCCCATGTGGCGGGCGACGACCTCACCGCCGTCCTCCCCCGAGCTCTCGGCTTCGCTCGAGCAGGGGGGACCCCCATCGGCACCCTCGCCGCCCACGCCTACCTCGGCGGCTTCGGCATCGCGCAGTGCCTGCGGGCGGGCGCCGACGTCGTCGTCACCGGGCGGGTGACGGACGCGGCCCTCGTCACCGGCCCTGCCGCCGCCCACTTCGGATGGACACCGCACGACCACGACCGGCTCGCGGGTGCGGTGGTCGCCGGGCACGTCCTGGAGTGCGGGGCACAGGCCACCGGCGGCAACTACGCCTTCTTCCGGGACGGCGACGTCCGCCGCCCCGGCTTCCCGCTCGCCGAACTGCACCAGGACGGCAGCTGCGTCATCACCAAGCACCCCGGCACCGGCGGCTTCGTCGACATCGGCACAGTCACCGCGCAACTGCTGTACGAGACGGCCGGTGCCCGGTACGCGGGGCCGGACGTCACCGCCCGGCTGGACACCGTACGGCTGAGCCAGGACGGCCCCGACCGGGTACGGATCGAGGGCGTGCGCGGGGAGGCACCGCCGCCCACCCTCAAGGTCGGGCTCAACAAGCTCGGCGGCTTCCGCAACGAGGTCGTCTTCGTGCTCACCGGCCTCGACATCGAGGCCAAGGCCGCCCTCGTGCGGGACCAGATGGAACCGGCCCTCGGCAAGGTCGCCGACGTGCGCTGGGAGCTGGTCCGCACCGACCGTGCCGACGCCCCGAGCGAGGAGACGGCGAGCGCGTTGCTGCGGCTCGTCGTGCGGGACCCGGACCAGCAGGCCGTCGGGCGGACGCTGAGCGGGGCGGCCGTGGAGCTGGCGCTGGCCGGCTACCCCGGCTTCCATGTGCTGGCCCCACCCGGGAAGGGCTCGCCCTATGGGGTCTTCGAGGATGTGTACGTCCCCCAGGGTGCCGTGGACCATGTGGCGGTCCTCCACGACGGACACCGGGTGCCGGTGCCGCCACCCCACGACACCCTTGTACTCGACGACGTTCCGGAGCCTCCGCTCCCCGAGCCGCTGTCGCCCGGGCCGGTGACAAGGGCCCCCCTCGGCCTTCTCGCCGGCGCCCGCAGCGGGGACAAGGGCGGCGACGCCAACGTCGGGGTGTGGGCGCGCACGGACGACGCCTGGCGGTGGCTCGCGCACGAGCTGACCGTCGACCGGTTCCGGGAGCTGATCCCGGAGAGCCGCGAGCTGACCGTCGTACGGCACGTGCTGCCGAACCTGCGCGCCCTCAACTTCGTCGTCGAGGGCATCCTCGGCGCCGGCGTCGCCGCGCAGCACCGCTTCGACCCGCAGGCCAAGGCCCTCGGTGAATGGCTGCGCTCCCGCCACCTGGACCTACCGGAGGCCCTCCTGTGACCGTCCTGACCTCCGTGCTCGACCCCGCCGGCCCCGACCACCGGGCCAACCGCGAGGCGATGCTCGCCAAGCTCGCCGAACTCGACGCCGAGCACGCCAAGGCCCTCGCGGGCGGTGGCGAGAAGTACGTCGAGCGGCACCGGCGCCGCGGCAAGCTCCTCGCCCGCGAGCGCATCGAACTGCTCCTGGACCCCGACACGCCGTTCCTGGAGCTGTCCCCGCTGGCCGCCTGGGGCAGTGACCACCCCGTCGGCGCGTCCCTCGTCACCGGCATCGGGGTCGTCGAGGGCGTGGAGTGCCTGATCACCGCCAACGACCCGACCGTGCGCGGGGGAGCGAGCAACCCCTGGTCGCTGAAGAAGGCCCTGCGCGCCAACGACATCGCCCTCGCCAACCGGCTGCCCTGCATCAGCCTGGTGGAGTCCGGAGGGGCCGACCTGCCCTCCCAGAAGGAGATCTTCATCCCCGGCGGCGCCATCTTCCGCGACCTCACCCGGCTGTCCGCCGCCGGCATCCCGACCGTCGCGGTCGTCTTCGGCAACTCCACCGCCGGCGGCGCCTACATCCCCGGCATGTCCGACCACGTGATCATGGTCAAGGAGCGGGCGAAGGTGTTCCTCGGCGGTCCGCCGCTGGTGAAGATGGCGACCGGGGAGGAGAGCGACGACGAGTCCCTGGGCGGCGCCGAGATGCACGCGCGCGTGTCGGGCCTCGCCGACTACTTCGCCGTCGACGAGCCGGACGCGCTGCGGCAGGCCCGGCGCGTGGTCGCCCGCCTCAACCACCGCAAGGCGTACGAGGACCCGGGTCCCGCCGAGCCGCCCGAGTACGACGCGGAGGAGTTGCTGGGCATCGTCCCCGGCGACCTCAAGAGCCCCTTCGACCCGCGCGAGGTCATCGCCCGCATCGTCGACGCCTCCGACTTCGACGAGTTCAAGCCGCTCTACGGGACGAGCCTGACGACCGGCTGGGCGACCCTGCACGGCTACCCGGTGGGGGTGCTGGCGAACGCCCGAGGTGTGCTGTTCAGCGAGGAGTCCCAGAAGGCCGCCCAGTTCATCCAGCTCGCCAACCAGCGCGACATCCCGCTGCTGTTCCTGCACAACACCACCGGCTACATGGTCGGCAGGGAGTACGAGCAGGGCGGCATCATCAAACACGGCGCCATGATGATCAACGCCGTCAGCAACTCGACGGTCCCGCATCTGTCCGTGCTGATGGGCGCCTCCTACGGTGCCGGCCACTACGGCATGTGCGGCCGGGCCTACGACCCCCGCTTCCTCTTCGCCTGGCCCAGCGCCAAGTCGGCCGTCATGGGCCCGCAGCAGCTCGCGGGCGTGCTGTCGATCGTCGCCCGCCAGTCCGCCGCCGCCAAGGGCCGGCCCTACGACGAGGAGGCGGACGCCGCGCTGCGCGCCATGGTGGAGCAGCAGATCGAGTCCGAGTCGCTGCCGATGTTCCTGTCCGGGCGGCTCTACGACGACGGCGTCATCGATCCGCGCGACACCCGCACCGTCCTCGGCCTGTGCCTGTCCGCGATCCACACCGCCCCTTACGAGGGCGCGCGCGGCGGCTTCGGCGTCTTCCGGATGTGAGGCAAGAGATGATGTCCACCCTGCTGGTCGCCAACCGGGGCGAGATCGCCTGCCGCGTCTTCCGCACCTGCCGCGACCTGGGTATCCGTACCGTCGCCGTGCACTCGGACGCCGACGCGAACGCCCTCCACGCGCGCGTGGCCGACGTGAGCGTACGACTCCCGGGGGAGACGCCCGCCGACACCTATCTGCGCGGCGACCTCATCGTGAAGGCCGCCGTCGCGGCCGGCGCGGACGCCGTGCACCCCGGCTACGGCTTCCTCTCCGAGAACGCCGACTTCGCCCGGGCCGTCCTGGACGCGGGCCTCGTCTGGATCGGCCCGCCCCCGCGGGCCATCGAGGCGATGGCGTCCAAGACCCGCGCCAAACAGCTCATGGGCATCGAGCCCCTCACCGAGGTCACCGAAGCCGACCTGCCCGTGCTGGTGAAGGCGGCGGCGGGCGGCGGCGGACGCGGCATGCGCGTCGTACGGCACCTGGCGGACCTGGACGCCGAACTGGCCGCCGCACGCGCCGAAGCGGCGAGCGCCTTCGGCGACGGCGAGGTCTTCGCCGAGCCGTACGTGGAGAACGGCCGCCACGTCGAGGTGCAGATCCTCGCCGACACCCACGGCACGATCCGGGCCCTCGGCACCCGAGACTGCTCCCTGCAGCGCCGCCACCAGAAGGTGATCGAGGAGGCCCCGGCACCCGGCCTGTCCGCCGCACTCGACGAGGAGGTCCGCGCCCTCGCCGTACGGGCCGCGCGGGCCGTCGACTACGTGGGCGCCGGCACGGTCGAGTTCCTCGTCGCCGACGGCAAGGCCCACTTCCTGGAGATGAACACCCGACTCCAGGTCGAACACCCCGTCACGGAAGCCGTCTTCGGCGTCGACCTGGTGGCGGAGCAGATCCGGATCGCCGAGGGCCACCCCCTCGCATCCGACGCGCCACGCGCGCGTGGCCACGCCGTGGAGGCCCGCCTCTACGCCGAGGACCCCGCCCGCGACTGGTCCCCGCAGACCGGCACCCTGCACCGCTTCTCCGTCCCCGAGTCGGTCCGGCTGGACACGGGCTACACCGACGGCGACACGATCGGCGTCCACTACGACCCCCTGCTCGCCAAGGTCGTGGCCCACGCCCCCACCCGCACGGAGGCCCTCCGCAAGCTCGCCGCCGCCCTGGAACGCGCCGTGATCCACGGCCCCGTCACCAACCGCGACCTCCTGGTCCGCTCCCTGCGCCACCCGGAGTTCACCGCGGCCCGCATGGACACCAGCTTCTACGACCGCCACCTGCCGGACCTGACCGAGCCGGTCCCCGACCCGCACGCCCCCCTGGCTGCCGCCCTCGCCGACGCCCACGGCCGCTCCCGCTTCGGCGGCTGGCGCAACGTCCCCGCACAGCCGCAGACCAAGCGGTACCTGATGGCGGGCGAGGAGCACGAGGCCCGTTACCGGTACACGAGGGAGGGTTTGGATGCGGACGGGGTGCGGGTGGTGCACGCCGACGCCGGTCTCGTGATCCTCGAAGCGGACGCGGTGGAGCGGAAGTACGAGGTCGCCCGCTACGGCAACCAGGTGTACGTCAACGCCACGCCCCTGACGGCCCTCCCCCGTTTCCCCGACCCCACCGCCCAGCACGCCCCCGGCTCCCTCCTGGCCCCCATGCCGGGCACGGTCGTCCGCGTCGCCGACGGCCTCACGGCGGGCACACCGGTGAAGGCGGGCGAGCCCCTCCTCTGGCTGGAGGCGATGAAGATGCAGCACAAGATCACCGCGCCGGTGACAGGCACGCTGACCGACCTGTGCGTCGCGCCCGGACAACAGGTCGAGCCGGGCATGTTGCTGGCGGTTGTGCAGCAGGCCTGAAGGGGCGCGGGGAACTGCGCGACCAGCCACATACGACCCGCACCCGAAAGGACGCCTCATGGACGCGGAAGCCCACGAAGCCCTACGACAAGCCGTGGCCGCACTCGGCAGACGCCACGGCCGCGGCGGCGACACCACCCGACTCTGGTCCGAGGCCGGGAAACTCGGCTACTTGGGCGTCAACCTCCCGGCGGAGTACGGCGGCGGAGGCGGCGGCATCGCCGAACTCTCCATCGTCCTCGAAGAACTCGGCGCCGCGGGCTGCCCCCTCCTCATGCTGGTCGTCTCACCGGCGATCTGCGGCACCGTGATAGCCCGCTTCGGCACGGACGCCCAGAAACAACAGTGGCTCCCCGCCCTGGCCGACGGCACCCGCCTCATGGCCTTCGGCATCACCGAACCCGACGCCGGCTCCAACTCGCACCGCATCACGACCACGGCTCGGCGCGACGGAGCGGACTGGCTCCTCACCGGCCGCAAGGTCTTCATCTCCGGCGTGGACATCGCGGACGCGACCCTCATCGTCGGCCGCACCGAAGACGCCCGCACCGGCCGCCTCAAGCCCTGCCTCTTCATCGTCCCGCGCGACACCCCGGGCTTCACCCGCCGCCCCATCGACATGGAACTCAACGCCGCGGAGAAGCAGTTCGAACTGGTCCTGGACGACGTACGGCTGCCCGCCGACGCCCTGGTCGGCGACGAGGACGCGGGACTCCTCCAGCTCTTCGCCGGCCTCAACCCCGAACGCATCATGACCGCCGCCTTCGCGATCGGCATGGGCCGCTACGCCCTCGCCAGGGCCGTCGAGTACGCCCGCGACCGCACCGTCTGGAACACCCCCATCGGCGCCCACCAGGCCATCGCCCACCCCCTCGCCCAGGCGCACATCGACCTCGAACTCGCCCGCCTGATGATGCAGAAGGCAGCCGCCCTCTACGACGCGGGCGACGACATGGGCGCCGGAGAGGCCGCCAACATGGCGAAGTACGCGGCCGGGGAGGCCTGCGTGAAGGCCGTCGACCAGGCCGTGCACACCCTCGGCGGCAACGGCCTCACCCGCGAGTACGGCCTCGCCTCGCTGATAACGGCCGCGCGCGTGGCTCGTATCGCCCCGGTGAGCCGGGAGATGATTCTCAACTACGTCTCCCACCAGACCCTGGGCCTGCCCAAGTCGTACTGAGGACCCTGAGACGGCCCGCGCCGCGAGGAGGAACCCGCCATGTTCCGCAGCGAGTACGCAGACGTCCCGCCCGTCGAACTCCCCATCCACGACGCGGTCCTCGCCCGGGCCACCGAGTTCGGGGACATCCCGGCGCTGATCGACGGCACCGACGGCACCACCCTCTCCTACGACCAGGTGGACCGGTTCCACCGGCGCGTCGCCGCCGCCCTCGCCGAGGCCGGTCTCCGCAAGGGCGACGTCCTCGCCCTGCACAGCCCCAACACCATCGCCTTCCCGACCGCCTTCTACGCGGCCACGCGCGCGGGTGCCACCGTCACCACCGTGCACCCGCTCGCCACCGCCGAGGAGTTCGCCAAGCAGCTGCGGGACTCGGGCGCCCGCTGGATCGTCACCGTGTCACCGCTGCTGGACGTCGCGCGCCGGGCCGCCGAAGTCGCGGGCGGCGTACGCGAGATCTTCGTGTGCGACAGCGCGACCGGCCACCGCTCCCTGATCGACATGCTGGCCTCCACGGCCCCCGAACCGCAGGTCGCCATCGACCCCGCCGAGGACGTCGCGGCCCTGCCGTACTCCTCCGGGACCACCGGCACCCCCAAGGGCGTGATGCTCACGCACCGGCAGATCGCCACCAACCTCGCCCAGCTCCACCCGGCGGTCCCCGCGGGCCCGGGAGAGCGCGTCCTGGCGGTCCTGCCCTTCTTCCACATATACGGCCTCACCGCCCTGATGAACGCGCCCCTGCGGCAGGGCGCCACCGTCGTCGTCCTGCCCCGCTTCGACCTGGAGCAGTTCCTCGCGGCCGTCCAGAACCACCGCATCACGGCCCTGTACGTGGCCCCGCCCATCGTCCTGGCCCTCGCCAAGCACCCGGCCGTCGCCCGGTACGACCTGTCGTCCCTCAAGTACGTCATCAGCGCCGCCGCCCCCCTGGACGCCCGCCTCGCCGCCGCCTGCTCCCAGCGCCTCGGCCTGCCGCCCGTCGGCCAGGCCTACGGCATGACGGAACTGTCCCCCGGCACGCACGTCGTCCCCCTGGACGCCATGAACGACGCCCCGCCCGGCACCGTCGGCAAGCTCATCGCCGGCACCGAGATGCGCATCGTCTCCCCCGACGACCCCGGCAAGGACCTCCCCGCCGGTGAATCCGGCGAGATCCTCATCCGCGGCCCCCAGATCATGAAGGGCTACCTCGGCCGCCCCGACGCCACCGCCGCGATGATCGACCCCGACGGCTGGCTGCACACCGGGGACGTGGGCCACGTCGACCAGGACGGCTGGCTGTTCGTCGTCGACCGCGTCAAGGAACTCATCAAGTACAAGGGCTTCCAGGTGGCCCCCGCCGAGCTGGAGGCCCTGCTCCTCACCCACCCGGGCATCGCCGACGCCGCCGTCATCGGCAGGTACGACGACAACGGCAACGAGGCCCCGCACGCGTACGTGGTCCGCCAGCCGTCCGCCGCGGACCTCACCGAGGCGGAGATCATGATGTACGTCGCCGAGCGCGTGGCCCCCTACAAGCGGATCCGCCGCGTCACCTTCATCGTCGGCGTCCCCCGCGCGGCCTCCGGCAAGATCCTCCGCCGACAGCTCAGGGAGAACGCATGACGCTGATCGCCCGCACCCGCGACCGTGCCGTGGAGACCCTGTCCCTCGACTCGCCGCACAACCGCAACGCCCTGTCGGCGGCCCTGGTCGGCGAACTGGCCGACGCGCTCACCGACGCCGGCCAGGACACCGGCGTCCGCGCGATCGTCCTCACCCACACCGGCAACACGTTCAGCGCGGGCGCCGACCTCAAGGACCCCCCGCCGCCCGAGGCACTGGTCGCCCTGCTGCGGCAGATCATCGAACTGCCCAAGCCGGTCGTCGCCCGGGTCACCGGCCACGTCCGCGCGGGCGGCCTCGGCCTCCTGGCCGCCTGCGACCTCGCGGCCGCCGCCACGGACGCCACCTTCGCCTTCACTGAGGTGCGCATCGGGGTCGCCCCCGCGGTCATCTCCCTCCCGCTCCTGCCCCGCACGAACCCGCGCGCCCTGTCCCGCTACTACCTCACCGGCGAACGCTTCGACGCGGCGGAAGCGACCACGACGGGCCTGCTCACCACCCACGCCGACGACGTCGACACGGCCCTGGCACCCCTCCTCGACGGACTGCGCCGCTCCGCCCCCGAGGCCCTGGCCGAGACGAAACGGCTGCTCACGGCTAGGGTGCTGGAAGCCTTCGACCGGGACGCGGACGCCCTCACCGCGCTCTCGGCCCGGCTGTTCTCCTCCCCGCAGGCCCGCGAGGGGATGACGGCCTTCCTCGAACGACGGGATCCGGCATGGGTGGTGTGAGCACGGTCGACCGTGCGGAGAGAGTCCCCAAGCAGGACCGCAGCCGGGCCACCCGGCAGCGGCTCCTCGAAGCCGCCGTGTCCTGCCTCGCCGAACACGGCTGGGCGGGATCCACCGTCTCCGTCGTCGCCGAACGCGCCGGCGTCTCCCGCGGCGCCGCCCAGCACCACTTCCCGACCCGCGAGGACCTCTTCACGGCCGCCGTCGAGTACGTCGCCGAGGAACGCTCCACGGCCCTGCGCGCCCTGTTCCCCGAGGGCGCGGCCGAAGACCGCCACGCCGTCGTCGCCGCCCTGGTCGACCTCTACACCGGGCCGCTGTTCCGCGCGGCCCTCCACCTTTGGGTCGCCGCCTCCAACGAGGAGCAGCTCCGCCCCCGCGTCACCGAGCTCGAATCCCGCGTGGGCCGTGAAACCCACCGCATAGCCGTCGACCTCCTCGCCGCCGACGAATCCGTCCCCGGCGTCCGCGAAACCGTCCAGGGCCTCCTCGACATGGCCCGCGGCCTGGGCCTCGCCAACCTCCTCACGGACGACGCGGCCCGCCGGGAACGGGTGGTGGCCCAGTGGGCAGGGCTGCTGGAGGAGACGCTGGGCTGAGGGGCGGTGTCAGTGCCGGGCACTACCGTTCCGGCATGGGTGATCACTACCAGACGATCGTCGACCTCGACGCGAACGCAGCGGATGCGGAGCCGCTCGCGCGACGAGTCGTGGACTGGCTCGTGGCAGAGGGCATCGTCCTCGCCGAGCGCACGGAGTGCGTACTGAGCCTGCCCATGGGACACCCACCGGGCCCGCGATGGGGGCGCGCGGTCGCGGGGACCGACGCGGACGACGAGCCGTGGGACGGCCTCGCCGCGCACACCGGGCGCACTGTCTTCCACGGCTGCCCAGGAGGCCTGGAGGCAGCCGTATGTCCGCGCTGCTCGACCACGACCCGCCTGGTCGACGACGAGTGGGCGATGATCGACGAGGTCTGGTCGCCCTTCGTCGACGCAATCGGCACCTGGTCCGCCACCGGCGCGGCCCAGGTCCGCTGCCCGGCCTGCACCCGCCGGGTCCCCCTGCGCGACTGGGCTTGGACCGACGACTACTTCGCCTTCGCCCACCTCGGGTTCGAGTTCTGGAACTGGCCCGAGCTCACACCGGAATTCCGCAGCCGCGTGGCCGGGCTGCTCGACGGACACCGCACGGGGTACGTCCGGGGAAAAATCTGAGGCCCGGGTCCCTCACGGACTGAGCCGCTCCACCCGCCAGCTTCCGTCCGGCTGCTCCACGTACCGCAACCGGTCGTGCAGCCGGTTCTCGCGGCCCTGCCAGAACTCCACCGTCTGCGGGGCCACCCGGAAGCCGCCCCAGTTCGGGGGCACCGGCACCTGCTCGCCCTCCGGGTAGCGGGCCGCCAGCTCGGCGTACGCGCCGTCGATGTCGGCGCGGGTGGAGATCACCGAGGACTGGGCACTGGCCCACGCCCCCAGCTGCGAGCCGTGCGGCCGGGTCCGGAAGTACGCCGCCGTCTCGTCCCGGCCGGTGCGCCGGGCGATCCCGTTCACGATGACCTGCCGGGCCATGGGATGCCAGGGGAACAGCAGCGACACGTACGGGTTCTCCGCCAGGTCACGGGCCTTGCGGGAGTCGTAGTTCGTGTAGAAGACGAAGCCCTGCTCGTCGAAGTGCTTGAGCAGCACCGTACGGGAGCTCGTCCGCCCCTCGGCGTCGGCCGTCGAGACGATCATGGCGTTCGGCTCGAACAGCCCGCCGTCCGTCGCGGCCTGTTTGAACCAGCGCGCGAACTGCTCTACGGGCGTGGCGGCCAGCTCGGCCTCGGAGAGCCCCTCGGCCCGGTACTGCTTGCGCATCGAGGCCAGATCGAAGGGGACGTCGTCGCGGTCGGTCACCCGGTCATCTTGCCGTATCGACGGTGTCCTTCGTCACTGAGTGGCACTGAGTGCCGGGAACCCTCCCCAACGGTGGCACTCGGAGATATCGTTTCCGTGCCGTTCCGGTTGGGTGACCGTCAGCCGTACGGGGCATCACAGGGGCAACCGGCCAGGACCGCGAGTCGCCGTACGACAGCGGATCCACTGGACGGCGCCCGCTTCGCAAGCTGACTGACACATGGTTCGTTCGCCCCACCCCACATCACACCATCTGTCACTTACATCACGAGGAGCCGCCTGATGTCCGACTTCGTACCCGGGCTCGAGGGAGTCGTCGCGTTCGAGACGGAGATCGCCGAACCGGACAAGGAGGGCGGCGCACTCCGGTACCGGGGCGTCGACATCGAGGACCTGGTCGGCCACGTCTCCTTCGGCAATGTCTGGGGCCTGCTCGTCGACGGCGCCTTCAATCCCGGTCTGCCGCCCGCCGAGCCGTTCCCCATCCCCGTGCACTCCGGCGACATCCGCGTGGACGTCCAGTCCGCCCTGGCCATGCTCGCGCCCGTCTGGGGCCTCAAACCCCTCCTGGACATCGACGCCGAAGAGGCCCGCGAGGACCTGGCCCGCGCGGCCGTCATGGCACTCTCCTACGTCGCCCAGTCGGCCCGCGGCCAGGGCCTGCCCATGGTCCCGCAGCGGGAGATCGACAAGGCCCAGTCCGTCGTCGAGCGCTTCATGATCCGCTGGCGGGGCGAGCCGGACCCCAAGCACGTGGCGGCGGTGGACGCGTACTGGACGAGCGCCGCGGAGCACGGCATGAACGCGTCCACGTTCACCGCCCGTGTGATCGCCTCGACGGGCGCCGACGTCGCGGCCGCGCTCTCCGGCGCGGTGGGAGCGATGTCCGGCCCGCTGCACGGCGGCGCCCCGTCGCGCGTCCTCGGCATGATCGAGGAGATCGAACGCACGGGCGACGCGGAGGCGTACGTCAAGAACGCGCTCGACAAGGGCGAGCGCCTCATGGGCTTCGGCCACCGCGTCTACCGTGCCGAGGACCCGAGGGCGAGGGTCCTGCGCCGCACGGCCCGCGAGCTGGGAGCCCCCCGCTTCGAGGTCGCCGAGGCCCTGGAGAAGGCGGCCCTCGCGGAACTCCACGCCCGCCGCCCCGACCGCGTCCTCGCCACGAACGTCGAGTTCTGGGCGGCCATCGTCCTGGACTTCGCCGAGGTCCCGGCCCACATGTTCACGTCCATGTTCACCTGCGCCCGCACGGCCGGCTGGTCCGCCCACATCCTGGAGCAGAAGCGCACGGGCCGCCTGGTCCGCCCCTCGGCCCGCTACGTGGGCCCGGGCACCCGCAACCCCCACGACATCGAGGGCTACGAGGACATCGCCCACTGACCCCACACACACGGCCTCACCCGACTCCGGGTGAGGCCGTCCGCATGTCTCACCCCGTGGGGAAACGCAGACGACCCGCGAGTCTGGTTCCTCCTGCGGAGGAGCCGGCCGGACGTACCGGCGACTCGCGGGTCGGGTGACTGCTTGAGATTGGGCCGGCTGCACGTGCGCTCACGCGCTGGCTCGGCACCGCACTGAGTGTGGTGACGGGCCGCTAGCCCGCAGCCACCTCACGCGTCCGGGATTCATACATCTGCCGGATCACCTCCTTTCGGTGTGAGCCTCACACTAAGAACAGCTGGGCCACCGATCAACCCATTTTTCCGAGACGTTGACTGCGTCGGACTGTGCTGCCCCCTGCTGCCCGAGCGGGAGGATCTCGAGCCGGGTGTGCGGGCTGGCGGACCCCCGTATGAAGATCGAGATCGTGGGTACGCGCGGTGGGGGAGCGGCGACGGGGCCCTGCCGTTGATCGACTGAGGGCGTCGAGCGGCTGACGATGTGGCCTGCCGGGCGGCCTCCGTGGCGTTGACGTGGGGATTGCCGCCGTACAACGATTCCTTCAATGTTGTGGGAACTCGGTGTGCGCTGGGTCACGTTCCAGTTGAATGATTGCAAGGAGCGAACCGACGTGCCGTACGTGCGGACGCAGCCTGCAGGGGGTCCAGGTGAGTGCTTCCCGGCGTAGTGGGACCACCGACGAGCTGGGGCCGGACGAGCCCGAGCGGGAGAGTTCGGATGGTTCGGATCTGCTTGCCGCTTTGCTGGAGGGGATGGACGCGGCGCTGTGCGCGTTCGACGCCGACGGGGTCGTGACGCACTGGAACCGTGAGGCCGAGCGGATTCTCGGCTGGAGCGCGGACGAGGCCGTGGGGCGGCGCGGGCTGGCCGGGTGGGCCGTGCGCAGCGCGGACGCCGAGGAGGTCGAGGGGCGGCTGTTGTCGGCGATGCACGCGCCGGGGCGGCAGGTGCACGAGTTCGCTCTGCTGACGAAGGACGGCGGGCGGGTGCTCGTGCGGATGCAGTCGGCGGCGGTGCGCGGGACCGACGGGAAGCCGGCGGGGGTGTACTGCGCGTTCAGCGAGGTGCACGCGCAGATCGATCTGGAGCGGTCGATCGCGCTGAGCGAGGCGCTGTTCGAGGATGCCAGCTGGGGTGTCGTACTGGTGGACGTGGACCTGCGGCCGGCCGTGGTGAACGCGCACGCGGCCCGCGCGCTGGGCACGGGGCGTACGTCGGTGCTGGGGCGGCCGCTCGGGGAGTTGCTGTCGCAGGGCGTGGAGGAGCTGGAGAGCGCGCTGCAGCATGTGCTGGCGGAGGGTGCGCCGCCCGCGCCGGCCGAGGTGTGGGTGAGTGTGCGCGCGTCGGAGGGCGAGAAGCGGCGGTGCTGGCGCAGCGGCTTCCTGCGGCTGGCCTCGCCGCTCGCCGAGGAGCCGGTTCCGCTGGGTGTGGGCTGGCTGTTCCAGGATGTGACGGAAGCCAAGCAGGCCGAGCAGGAGGCGTCGCTGCTGCGGTTCCGTACGCAGCAGCTGCACCGCGCGTCGCGGGCCGCCGCCGAGTGCGAGGACCCGGGGGAGGCGGCGACGGTCCACCTGGATTTCGCCCTGGCCGGTTTCGCCGACCACGCGCTGATCGACCGGGTCGCCGGGGGCGCGCTCACCGACGCGGAGGCCGAGGGGCCGGTTCGGCTGGTCCGGGTCGCGGCCACGCCCTCGGGGGCGCCGGGCCCGAGCAGGCTGGCCGGCCGCGCGGGCCTGCCCGTCCGGTACGCCGAGGGGCACCCGGCCCTGCAGTGTGTGGAGCGGGTGGGAGCCCTGCGGGCGAGCGCGGGCGCGGCCCCGCCGGAGGCGGCCCGCGAGTGGGCCCTGGCCCGTCAGTGGCCCCCGGACGCGGTGCACGCGTTGTGTGCGGTACTGCGCAGCCGGGGCCGGACGCTGGGCGTCGTGACGTTTCTGCGGGGGGCCGGTCGCAGCGCCTTCGAGCGCTCCGACGCGATGTACGCGGAGGACGTGGCGGTGCGGATCGCGGCCGCTCTGGATCTGGCGGGGCTGTCGGGCGAGGAGTGAGAGGGGGCGTCGCCCCGGCGTGCCCGCTCAGTGCCGGTAGAAGATCCGGTCGCGGTACTGCTCCATCACCCGGGCGTTCCAGTCGTGGCCGCCGTCGACGTTCCCGGAGCGCAGCAGCGGCGGCTCGATGCCGCGGTCGGCGAGGGTGGTGGCCGTTGTCGCCATGACGGCCTGGAGGAGGGCCGAGGTGACGACCGTGGAGGCGGGGGCGAACGGGGCCGGGATGTCGTCGTGGACGAGTTCGGCGTCGCCGACCGCGATCTTGGAGTCGAGGACGAGGTCGCAGTGGTCCTTGAGGTACGTCCCGGAGGCGTGCCGGGACTTCGTCTCCGAGGCGTAGGCCACCGACGTGACGCCGATGACCTTGACGCCCAGGGCGCGGGCGTTCATGGCCATCTCCACGGGCAGGGCGTTGCGCCCCGACAGGGAGATGATCAGCAGGGCGTCGCCGTCGCGGAGCGGGGAGCTGTCGAGGACGGCGCTCGCGAGTCCGTCGACGCGTTCCAGGGCGGAGCCGAGCGGCGCGGGCATGACGTCGACGCCGACGACGCCCGGCACGGCGAGGAGGTTCATCAGCGCGAGGCCGCCGGCGCGGTAGACGAGGTCCTGCGCGGCGAGGGAGGAGTGCCCGGCGCCGAAGGCGAAGAGCCGGCCGCCGCTCGCGACGGTGTCGGCGAGGAGCGTCCCGGCGGCGGCGATGCTGTCGGCCTCCTCGTCGCGGATCCGCCGCAGCAGGCCGATCGCGGCGTCGAGGTACTGTCCGGCCGGCGCGCGGTCGCTCATACGGGGTCCCTTCGGGCTGGCCTCGGCGGCTTGTGTCGCGCATCACGGTGCGGTCTGGACCAGTGCGGTGTCAATACGGCCGTGCGGGCCGTGCGCCGAGCCCCGGCCCGTGTCTGAAGGGGAAGTCCGTACCCTTGCTGCGGCCGCGTAATCCCCGGCTTCTCCTCCGGCGGCACGGTTGTCGGTGGTATCCGGCAGAATTGGGTGCAGGGCCAGCGCACACGCCGGTGAGCCGTCCAGCCTCCGGCAGATCTCATTCGAGGGGCACGTATGTCCGGACTGATCGACACCACGGAGATGTATCTCCGCACCATCCTCGAGCTGGAGGAAGAGGGTGTGGTCCCCATGCGCGCCCGTATCGCCGAGCGGCTGGACCAGAGCGGGCCCACCGTCAGCCAGACCGTGGCGCGGATGGAGCGTGACGGACTGGTGTCCGTCGCCAGTGACCGGCATCTGGAGCTGACCGACGAGGGCCGTCGGCTGGCCACGCGCGTGATGCGCAAGCACCGCCTCGCCGAGTGTCTGCTCGTCGATGTGATCGGGCTGGAGTGGGAGCAGGTGCACGCCGAGGCGTGCCGCTGGGAGCACGTGATGAGCGAGGCCGTGGAGCGTCGCGTCCTGGAGTTGCTGCGACACCCGACGGAGTCGCCGTACGGCAACCCGATCCCGGGTCTGGAGGAGCTCGGCGAGAAGGACGGCGCCGACCCGTTCCTGGACGAGGGCATGGTGTCGCTCGCCAGCCTCGACCCGGGCGCCGAGGGCAAGACGGTCGTGGTGCGCCGGATCGGCGAGCCGATTCAGACGGACGCGCAGCTGATGTACACGCTGCGGCGGGCGGGGGTGCAGCCCGGCTCGGTGGTGAGTGTGACGGAGTCGGCGGGCGGTGTGCTGGTGGGCAGCGGTGGCGAGGCGGCCGAGCTGGAATCGGACGTCGCCTCCCACGTGTTCGTCGCCAAGCCCTGAGCCGGCCGCTCGTCCGGCGCGGGCGTCGCGCCGGGGCGTAGTCAACTCCCGTTGCGGGCGGGGGTCTTGTGGTTTGGCGTGATCCGGACCGAATCCGGGATCCAGTCCGTCGAATGGCAGCGCTCGTACGCTTCCCGTGCGACGCTGTCGCGTGAGGCATATGACCTGAGGGGCTCTGGGCCGTGGCTTGACAGCGATGTCGCCCGACCGGGGAGGGGGCTGGAGGATGTGCCGCGGAGATGTGGAGGGCCCCGGCGCCGTGAGGCGCCGGGGCCTGTCCTCCCCTGTGCTGACCCGGAGCCCCGAGCTCTCAGGGTCATTCCCCGCGGACCGGTTTCCCCGAGCGGTCCGCCCCCCGCTGAAGATCTCCCCTCGGCAGCGGAGATCAATCCCCGGGAGGGGTCACTCGAACGAGGGGTGTTGCCCGCGAGAACCCCATTCTCGAATGCGCATTCGATAGTCTGCGGGGCGGCGCACGGCACACTGGCACGGACAGGTACGGCGGCAAGCAGGGCAGAAGGAACAGCAGGCGGAACACGGTTCACAGGACCGGCCGGCTCGAGGGAGCCACGGTCCTCGCGAAGCTTGGGGGGTGCCGGCACATGGCGCGACGCATCGACGTGACCGGAACGGGCGGCGTACGCCTGGCGGCCTGGGAGTTCGGCGACCCGCCCAAGACCGATCCGGCACAGGACGGGCAGGGGGCGTACGACGGGCAGGGGGCGTACGACGGGCACACCGCACCGGAGGGCTCGCCCGGCGTGCTGTTACTGCACGGCCTCATGGGCCGCGCCTCGCACTGGGCCTCCACTGCCCGCCGGCTCTCCGCGCGCTACCGCGCGGTCGCCCTCGACCAGCGCGGCCACGGCCGCAGCGACAAGCCCCCGCAGGGCTCCTTCACACGTGACGCCTACGTGGACGACGCCGAGGCGGCTCTGGAGCAGCTCGGCCTCGCCCCGGTCGTCCTCATCGGGCACGCCATGGGCGCCCTGACCGCCTGGCAGCTCGCCGCCAGGCGACCCGACCTGGTCCGCGGGCTGATCATCTGCGACATGCGGGCCTCCGCGCTCGGCGCCGCCTCGCAGCGCGAGTGGGGCCAGTGGTTCGAGTCCTGGCCGCTGCCCTTCGCCACGCTCGCCGACGTCCGCAAGTGGTTCGGCGAGGACGACCCCTGGGTGGAGCGGCCCAATCCGGCCCGTGGCGAGTTCTACGCCGAGGTGATGGCCGAGTCCCCGGACGGCTGGCGCCCGGTCTTCGAGCCGGAGCAGATGCTCCGCTCCCGCGAGACCTGGGTGTACGACGCGCATTGGGAGGAGCTGGCCCAGGTCCGGTGCCCCGCCCTGGTGGTGCGTGGCCTGGACGGTGAGCTGGGCCGCGCCGAGGCCCAGGAGATGGTCCGCGTCCTGCCCCGCGGCCAGTACGCGGAGGTCGCCGACGCCGGTCACCTGGTGCACTACGACCAGCCGGAGGCCTGGTGCGCCGCCATCGAGCCGTTCCTGGACGGGCTGGGCGACGGCTGACGCCGGCCTCCGGGGGGCGTGTCAGCCCTTGCTGACCGCCGCCAGGATCTCCGGCAGCCGCCGGGCCGTCCGCGGAGCGGCCAGCTTCAGCCCCGCCGCCGCGAGAGCCGCGCCGTACGCCGTGCCGGCCGGCAGCAGCAGCCACCTCCAGTCGTCGCCGTCGGCGCTCACGTTCAGCCAGATCGTGAGCGCGATGACGGGCGCGCACAGCAGGGCGGCCGCCATCATGCCGCCGAAGATGGAGATCCAGGCGAGCCCGGTCTGCCCGGGGGCGACGTTCTTGTAGCCCTCCTGCGGGATGGAGTAGGGAAAGCGGGCGGACGTCCACGCCCCGGTCGCGAGCATCGCGCCGAGCAGCGCGAAGGACAGCCCCAGCGCCTCGGGCAGGGTCCGCCAGTCGCCGAGCATGGCCGTCGTCAGGACCGTCACGAGGGTGGCGTACGGCAGGGTGATCAGCAGCAGGGCGTACGCCCGGGCGCGCAGCTCGACGTAGGCGTCACGCGTCGAGGAGATCGTCATCGCGACCATCCAGAACGCCGAGGTGTCCTGGCCGAACTGGTTGTACATCTGGATGCCGAGCATCCCGGCGGCGAAGCACGCGAAGTACACCGAACCGGTGCCCTGCCAGGCGTTGAACACGGGCACGATCAGCCCGATGGCCAGCGACGTCACCCACGCGGCCTTGGTCTTCGGGTCGCGCCACACGTACCGCAGGCTGCGCTCCATGACCGTGCCGGTACGCCCCGCGGGCAGCAGCCGCCCCAGCCCGGTCGACGACCGTTCCTTGGCGGCCGACTCGGCGCCCGGCAGGGTGGATCCGTCGGGCGAGGTCATCAGCCGGGTCAGATGCCGCGACCAGAGCGCGAGCAGCGCCACCAGCGCACCCGCGGTCAGTGCCAGCTGGGCGGCGGCGACACCGTACGACCCCTCGCCGACCGCGTGCACGGCCCCGATCGCCGACGCGGGCGGCACCCACCGCAGCACCTCGGCAGCCGGGTCGAGTTCGCCCAGCCCCGACGCCCCGAGCCGCTGCGCGCCGAAGTTGACGATCTGCGCCCCGATGGCGATGACGAGCCCGCTGAGCACCGCGAGGTCCCGCCCCTTGCGGCTGGTCAGCAGCCGTACGTTGGCGGCGGCGACGGCCCGTGCGAGGGCCACGCACACCAGCAGCGCGAGGACGACGGCGACGGCACCGACGGCGAACGCCGCCCCGCCCCGCGCCACCGCGATCACGGATCCGACCAGCAGGCACAGGGTGAACAGCGGCCCGATGCCCACCAGCGAGGCCGTCAGCAGCGCCCGTACCAGCGGCCGGGGCCGCAGCGGGAGCATCACCAGCCGGGTCGGGTCGAGGGTCTCGTCACCGCTGGGGAAGAACAGCGGCATCACCGCCCACCCGAGCCCCAGTACCGCCGCGGCCAGCACGACCACCGACTCGGCGTGCGCGTGCCCGCGCAGCGCGATCAGGCCGATCAGCTGGAGCGCGGCGAACAGCAGGGCGAAGACGGCCGACGTGATGTAGGCGGCCTTCCGCCCGCCGGACTGCCGCAGTCCGTTGCGCAGCAGGGACAGCTTCAGCCGTACGAAGACGGGGGTGATCGCGGGGGTGCTCACCGCGACCCACCGCCCAGCCAGTCGAGGTCGGACCCGGCGTCCCGGCTCTGCGCGCCGACGAGTTCGAGGAACGCCCGCTGCAGCGAGGGCGCGTCACCGCGCACCTCGGCGAGGGTGCCGGTGGCTCGGATCCGCCCGGCGGCCATCACCGCGACCCAGTCGCACAGCGACTCGACGAGCTCCATGACGTGGGAAGAGAACACGACCGTGGCGCCCGATGCCGTGTACCGCTCCAGCACACCCCGGATGGTCTGCGCGGAGACGGGGTCGACCCCCTCGAACGGCTCGTCCAGGAACAGCACTTCGGGATTGTGGAGGAGAGCGGAGGCGAGCCCGATCTTCTTGCGCATACCGGTCGAGTAGTCGACGACCAGTTTGTGCTGGGCGCCGGCGAGATCGAGTACGTCGAGGAGCTGCGTGGCCCGCTTGTCGACCTCGGCACCGGGCAGCCCGCGCAACCTCCCGGAGTACGCCAGCAGTTCCCTCCCCGAGAGCCGCTCGAACAGCCGCAGTCCCTCCGGCAGCACCCCGATCCGGGCCTTCACCTCGACGGGGTCGCGCCACACGTCGTGCCCGACCACCTCGACTGTCCCGTGGTCGGGCCTGAGCAGCCCGGTCACCATCGACAAGGTGGTGGTCTTCCCGGCCCCGTTCGGCCCGACGAGCCCGATGAACTTGCCCGCGGGCAACTCGAGATCGACCCCGGCGACAGCGACCTGCTGCCCGAACCGCTTCCAGAGCCCCCGCACACGCACAGCGCTGGATCCCACCGCGCCTCCCTCCGTCACCTTGCACCCTACGGTGGTGGAACGGACCCAGGGGGGTGCGGGGAACTGCGCGATCGGCCACGAACGAGCCGCAGCCGCCGACGAACACGGACCAGGCAGACGAAAGGGCGCCTACCGATCCCGCCCGCACGCATAAGCCAACGGCGAGATCAACTCCTCCGCATCCGGCAGCCACCGATTCGCAGGCGTCGGCCGGCAGGCCCACTGCACAGCCCCCCGCGACCCGAACCGTGTGGGCGGCGCAGCCACATACGCACCCTCGCCCAGCACGGTCAGGTCCAGCGACGACACCGACCATCCCAGCTTCCGCACCAGATCGGGCACCTTCACCGCAGCCCCCGGCAGCACGAAGAACTCCATGCGCCGATCCGGCGTGAGCGTCACCGGCCCCAGCGTCAGCTCCATCCGCTCCATCCGTGCGAGCGCGAGAAACCCCGCCGTCTCCGCCACGGAGATCGCGTCGAACGTCCGCCCCGTCGGCAGCAGGATCGACGCGGTCGGCTGCTTCTGCCACATCCGCCGCGCGACCGTCGCACTGCCCGTCGCCTGCGTCGCCCAGTCCGGACGCGCCGGGTGCGACCCGGGCGCCGGGCACGCCGCGTCACCGCAGGAGCAGCGCTGGCTCCCGTCGACGGCTTCCAGCCAGGTGCCGGGGAACACGTCCCAGTGACGCTCCTCGGCGTAGCGAACAGCGGTCTCCAGCAGCGATTCCCCGCGCTGCTTCGGGATCTGAGCGGCTTCGGTGCCGGCGATCGTCTCTTCCACGATGAACACAACTCTGGTCGTCACCAGGGGTTACGCCCGCCCGTGTGCGCGGGGAGGAGCATCGCCCCGGTATCCGGGGCGCATGGGTGCATGTGCGGGGGCGCGCAGGAGGAACCGTCGTCGGAGCTGGGTAACCACGAGTGGGGCCGGCAGCAGCCGTCACCCCGGCATTCCTCACATGCCTCGCATTTTCGCCTGGTCGGCGGGGCATTGATCTTCACGGCCGGATCTTTTCGCTGGGACGTGAGGGGCTCGGCCGCGGAAGACACGTCAACTCGGTGCGTGGGCAGGCACCGCAGCCACAGGGGGTACGCCATGGCCGCAAGGCCGCTCGTCGCCAGGCAGCCGAACGAACGGCTCCAGGCGCTCATCCAGGAAGCCGGATGCTCCAACGCCGGCCTGGCCCGCCGGGTCAACATGTGCGGTGCCGAGCACGGCCTCGACCTGCGCTACGACAAGACGTCGGTGGCGCGCTGGCTGCGCGGGCAGCAGCCGCGGGGCCGGGCCCCGGCGATCATCGCCGAGGCCCTGGGCCGCAAGCTCGGCCGTACGGTCACGATCGACGAGATCGGCATGGCCAACGGCAAGAACCTCGCCTCGGGCGTGGGCCTTCAGTTCTCGCCGACGGTACTGGGGGCCGTCGAGCAGGTCTGCGAGCTGTGGCGCAGTGACGTGGGGCGGCGGGACTTCCTGTCCGGCTCCTCCGTCGCCGCGTCCGCGCTGGTCGAGCCCAGCCGCGACTGGCTGATCTCCGCGCCCGACGCGCAGGTGTCGCGCTCCGCGGGACCGCGGGTGGGGCAGTCCGACGTCCAGGCGGTACGGGCCATGACGCAAGCGCTGGTGGATCTCGACCACCAGTACGGAAGCGGGCATGTGCGGCCGGTCGTCGTGCACTACCTCAACAGCGTCGTCTCGGGGCTGCTGGCGGGCTCGTACCGGGAGGCGGTCGGGCGGGACCTGTTCGCCGCGGTGGCCCGGCTGACGGAGCTCGCCGGGTACATGGCCGTCGACACGGGGCAACCGGGCCTGGCCCAGCGCTACTACATCCAGGCGCTCCGGCTCGCCCAGGCGGCCGGGGACCGCGGCTACGGCGGGTACGTCCTCGCGGCCTCCATGAGCCACCTCGCCGCGCAGCTCGGAAACCCGCGGGAGATCGCGCAGTTGGCGCGGGCGGCGCAGGAGGGGGCGCGGGGGCGCGTGTCACCGCGTGCGGAGTCCATGTTCCACGCGGCGGAGGCGCGCGGGCACGCCCTCATGGGCGACGTGCGCGCCGCCCAGTCCTCGGCCGGGCGTGCGGTGAGCGCCCTGGAGGCGGCCGACCCGGCCGCCGGGGACGACCCGGTGTGGATCGCGCACTTCGACGAGGCCTACCTCGCAGACGAGTTGGCCCACTGCCACCGGGACCTGGGGCAGGCCGAGGCGGCGGCCCGGTGCGCGCAGGAGTCGCTCGCCGGGCATCCCGAGACCCGGGCACGCCGCCGGGCCATCGGTTATGTGCTGTTGGCCACGGCACAGGTGCAGCAGCGCGAGGTCGAAGAGGCGTGCAGCACCGGCATGAAGGCCGTGGAACTGCTGGAGGGGCTGCGCTCCAACCGGGGCGCCGAGTACCTGGAGGACTTCCAGCAGCGGCTGGAGCCGTACCGGGACGAGGCGGTGGTCAGGGAGTTCGGCGCGCGGCTCGACCTTCAGGCCGCGGCGTGAACACAAGGTCTGCGGATGCGTGAACGTGCGGGAAACGGCCGCCTGGGGCGCAGGAGGTGACATGAACAGCGTGCCGTGACCCCGTGGTGTTACCGCGCTCACAGGGCAGGGGGCCGGGCCCTGTGCTGCGTGGCACGGGGCTCCGGGGACCCGGTAGCGTGACCCGACGATTCACAAGGTCCCCCATTAGTAGGAGTCCCGGTGACGCAGAGTGGACAGGGCGAGGAGCCCTCGGCGCGCCCCGCGCGCGAAGGCATCGTGCTGCCCTCCGACGGTGGCGAACCCCTGCTGCCGGGCATGACGGGCGGACCGGGTGACGCCCCCGGCCGCAGGCCCGCCCCGCCGTCGACGGGCGGGCCGCAGGCGTCGGGCCCCGCGGAGGGCCAGACCTGGGGCCAGCCGTGGGGCCCGGACCAGCAGCAGGCCGCGCCTCCGCCGCCGGGGCAGACCTGGCAGTCCCAGCCCCAGCAGTGGGGTACCCAGGAGCCGCCCGCCTGGGACGCCCAGGCCCCGGGCGCGCTCCCCCCGGAGGGCACCCGGCCCCCGAACCCGTACGCCGGCACACCGGCGCACCCCGGCCCGTACGGCACGCCCCAGCCGCCCGCGGGCCACACCGGCTACGACCCGTACGGCACCTCCGGCGCAGGAGCCCCCCTGCCTCCGGAGGGCTCGGGCGCGCAGGGGTACGGCTGTCCGCACGAGGCGGGAGCCGGCGAGGGGCAGCAGGCGCAGGGAGCTTCCGGGTACGGGTATCCGCAGGGGACCGGCAGGCCGCAGGGCGCCGACCCGTACGGGGGTGGCCTGCCGCCGGGCTCCGGTACGTACGGGCAGCCTGCCGGGGGAGCAGTACCGCCGCAGGCCGGAACCGGTGCGTACGGGGCAGCCGGTGGCGCGCCCCTGCCCGCGCCCGCGGACGAGGGCGCGACGCAGTACATACCGCCCGTCGCGGGGGACGCGGCCGCCGCGGCCACGCAGTACCTGCCGCCCGTCCCCCCGGCCGCCGACGAGGGGGCGACTCAGTACATACCCCCCGTGGGACCGGGGGAGCTGCCGCCCGGGATGCCTTCCGGGGAGGACCCCGAGGCGACGCGGTACCTCGGGACCGGACCCCGGGCCGGGGCGGGAGCCGGGCCGCTGCCGCCCGCCTCGAACACCCCCGCCTCGAACCCGCCCGCCTCGAACCCGGACGCCGAGGCGACGCAGTACATCGCGCCGGTGCCCGGCGGTGACAAGCAGCCGCCCGCCGAGTTCGACAACCTCTTCCGCAGCGAGCACGGTGCCGAGAGCCCGGCCGGGGCGACCCAGCAGATGCCCCGCATCGAGCAGCCCCGGCCGCAGCCCCAGCCCTCGTACGGCGCTCCCGAGCCTTCCCACGCCCCGCCCGCCGGAGGCCGGTCGCGCGGTGGCCGTGCCGGTTCGCGCGTGCCCGTGATCGCCGCCGTAGGCATCGGTATCGCCGTCCTCGGCGTCGGCGCGGGCGCGCTGCTCGCCGGTGGCGGAGGCGGCGGGGACGACGACGGCGGCGCCAACAAGACCGTGGCCGCCTCCGCTCCCGCGACGGACGGCTCCGCCTCGCCGTCGGCAGACCCGGCCCGGGCCCAGGCCGTCGAGCTGGACAAGCTGCTCGCCGACAGCGGCAACAGCCGCAGCACCGTGATCAACGCGGTCGCCGACGTCAAGGGCTGCGACAACCTCGCCCAGGCCGCGAAGGACCTGCGCGACGCGGCCAAGCAGCGCAGCGGGCTGGTCACCCGGCTCTCCGGCATCGAGGTCGACCAGCTGCCCGACCACGTCGCGCTGACCACCGCCCTCACCAAGGCCTGGCAGGCCTCCGCCTCGGCCGACAGCCACTACGCGGCCTGGGCCGACCAGACCGCAGGCAAGAAGGGCTGCAGGAAGGGCCAGGCCCGAGCCACCAACCAGACCCAGGCCGGCAACCGGGCCAGCGGCGTCGCCAGCGCCGAGAAGGCCAAGGCGGCCGGGCTGTGGAACGGGATCGCGAAGAAGTACGGCCTGACCGAGCGGCAGCCCACCCAGCTGTGACGGGGACGGCCGGATCCGGACGTGAACTGCCGGGCGTGGGCGCTCAGTAGTTCACGTCGGCGTCCTGAAGCGTCTTCGTCGTGTCCACGAAGCCCTGGCGCGCCGACACCAGCCGCCCGTCCCGCACCACCTGAAGGGTCACGTTCGCGTTGACCAGGCGCGGGAAGCCGACGGCGGCGAGCTCGTCCTGGAACTGCCACCGCAACGTCGGCGTGAGCCCGCCCGTGCTGACCTTCAGGCCGTCGTCCAGAGCCTCCGCCACCGTGTCCGCGGTCACCTCGCCGTCGCCGAGCGACTCGATGATCTGCCGGAACACCGTGTAGGCGATCCACGTGGTCTGCACTCCGGCGTCCGCGGGGTCGATGCGGTTGTCGCCGAAGGCCTCCTCCCGGATCACCCGCTTCATCCCGTCCCAGCGCGGATCGCTCGCCACCGGGTACCAGCCGGTGATGTACGAGCCCTCGTAGGGCCCCGAGGCCCCGCCGGTCGCGTCGATCACCGTCTGGTCGACGCTGCCGAGCACGGTGGCCGTCCGCACGTCCGGGTAGTCCTCGCGGGCCCGCCGGAAGGAGTCCATGAAGGTGCCGTTGCGGTCCCCGAGCGCGGGCACCACGCACCCGTCGTCCGCCGCGTCGGCCGTCGTCGTGCGCAGCGCCCGCGCGGCCTGGCCGTCGTACTCCGTGGCGTCCTCCGCCGCCCGCTGGTCGTGCGAGGCCCGGTGCCCGCCCGCCTTCAGACCGGAGTCGAGCAGCGGGGGCAGCTGGTCGCCCGCGAGGGTGTCGGGACGGATCAGCGCGACGGGCCCGCATTCGGCGAGGGCGCTGCCGAGACCGGCGAGCAGCGCGGGCTGGCCGCCGTTGACGGGGTAGGACAGGGGGCTGGTGAACTCGGCGTTGGTGATGCCGTAGCCGCCTATGTAGGGGATGCCGGCGCCCTCGAGCGACGGGAAGAAGGAGTCCGCGTACTGGCTGTAGGATCCGACGACCGCGACGACGTTCTCCTTGGCGGCCCGGCGGGCGCACTTCGCGGCGGCCACGCTGTCGTTGTGGTCGTTGCAGGTCAGCACGTTGAGCTTGCGGCCGTTGATCCCGCCCTCGGCGTTGATCCAGCGGGCGTAGGCGTGGGCGAAGGCGGGCATGCCGGGCTTGTTGGTGGCTTTGGTGTTCTGCGGAGCCCAGGTCATGACGGTGATCGTGTCGCCCCCGACATCCCCCGTGGTGCCGGGGACGACACCGCAACCGGCGAGGAGCGACGCGCACACGACCGCCGTGCCCGCGGAGAGGACGCCGTTTCTGGCGTGACGGGTGAGGAGGCCGGGGAGGAATGTGCTGCGGGTGTGTCGCCTGCCGGTCATGGTTCCGCACGATTCCGTCACATGGCTAACCCATGAGTGATCTCGGGGCAATGATCGGTGACGCACAGGTGAATTGCGGGGGTCGATGTGACCGATGTGGAGGGGAACGTACGATCGATGACCGTGCAAGCTTCGGAGAACTCTTCCCGTCGTGGCCGTCGCTCATCCACCATGGGCGGCATGCCTGCCAACGACATGCCGTGGTGGCGCTGGCGCAGCAACGTGCGCTCGGCGCTGCACATGCTCTCCGATCCCGCCTTCCAGCGGGACGTCTGGCTGGCCGGCGTGGACGGCTACGGCGACGTGACCGACGCGGTGTACCGGCTGGTCGAGGACACCTGGCTGGACCACTGGTCCGCCGAGAAGTACGTCGGCACGATCTTCCGCGACTCCCAGGAGGCGGCCCTCGTCGACACCGCGGTGCTGCGGGTGCTGCGGATCATGCACCAGGTCGGGCCGGACGCGCCGGTCGCCGCGTACCTGGAGCACGAGGCGTGGCCGGAGGCGGTCCGGGCGGCCCGGGAGGCGCACGTGCGGCTCGCGGCGAGTGACGGTGAGGAGCCGGACGCGCAGCCGCGCAGCCTGGACGTACTGCGGATCATGACCAGGTCCGCCTAGCGGGACGATTGCCGGTGGTGTCGTTCCTTGTGGGAACCTGTCCTGCATGAACGAGCAGTCCACCAGCGCCGCGGTCCCGGCCGACCAGTACGTCCTCACCCTTTCCTGCCCTGACCGGAAGGGCATCGTGCACGCCGTGTCGAGCTATCTGTTCATGACCGGTTGCAACATCGAGGACAGCCAGCAGTTCGGCGACCACGACACGGGACTGTTCTTCATGCGGGTCCACTTCTCGGCGGACGCGCCGGTGACGGTGGAGAAGCTGCGAGCCAGCTTCGCGGCGATCGGTGACTCGTTCCAGATGGACTGGCAGATCCACCGGGGCGACCAGAAGATGCGCATCCTGCTGATGGTCAGCAAGTTCGGGCACTGCCTGAACGACCTGCTGTTCCGGGCGCGGACCGGGGCGCTGCCGGTGGAGATCGCCGGAGTGGTGTCGAATCACACGGACTTCGCCGAGCTGGTGGGCTCGTACAACATCCCCTTCCACCACATTCCGGTGACGAAGGACACGAAGGCCGAGGCGGAGGGGCGGCTGCTCGACATCGTGCGTGAGGAGGGCGTGGAGCTGGTCGTACTGGCCCGCTACATGCAGGTCCTCTCGGACGATCTGTGCAAGCAGCTGAGCGGGCGGATCATCAACATCCACCACTCGTTCCTGCCGAGCTTCAAGGGCGCGAAGCCGTATCACCAGGCTCACGCCCGGGGCGTGAAGCTGATCGGTGCGACGGCTCACTATGTGACGGCTGATCTCGACGAGGGGCCGATCATCGAGCAGGAGGTCGAGCGGGTCGGGCATGACGTGACGCCGGAGGGGCTTGTCGCGATCGGGCGTGACGTGGAGTGCCAGGCGCTGGCGCGTGCGGTCAAGTGGCATGCCGAGCGGCGGATTCTGCCCAACGGGCGGCGGACTGTGATTTTCGCCTAGGAGCTCGGTTCATCCCGTTTGGTGGCGGGTGCGGAGTGTGTGTGGTTGTTCGCGCGGTTCCCCGCGCCCCTGAGGGCACGTCCCTGAGGCCGGGTTCTACATTCTGCTCAGTGAAGCCGCCGCGAACAGGACGTCCCTGATCGCCTCTCTGTCTCCCACCTGGCCCGCCGCTGCCTCCTGTGGAGGTACGTGGCCGGCGGCCAGGCGGCAGAACTCGACGCCGTCCAGGGCCACATGCGCCACCTCGTGTTCGGCGGAGCCCTTCGCCGCGGGGGAGTCGAGGGGGATCAGCCACTCGCCGCCGCCCGAGCCCTCGATCTCCAGGCGGAGGCTGCGGCCCGGTTCGCCCGCCGCGACCAGGTGGCGGTGGTGGGCGGGGGAGGCCAGGCCCGCCCGGCGGCGGTGGGCCAGGGCCGTCGGCAGCATCCGGGCCGCCAGGTCGATCATGCGGTGCAGATGGCGCGGCGAGGGCGGGTCGTAGGGGTAGTCGACCGCGTCGGCGATGTCCTCCGCGTGGACCCAGCACTCGAAGGCGCGGTCGAGCATCGCGTCGTGCAGGGGCAGTTCGAAGTCGCCGTACGACACCGGCGTCTTCCCGGCGCCGCCGCCCGTGAAGGACACCGTGCGCACGAGGCTGTGGCTCTGGTCGCGCCAGGGCGCGCGCAGGAAGCGGGTGGGCGGGAAGTGGGAGGCGCGCCAGAACGCCTCGGTGCGGGCCGCCGGGGTCGGGTGCCGGGACGGGACCTCGCCCAGCGGGTCGTCCAGGCCGAGCGCGACCGCCACCAGGCCGTCGACGCTGAGCAGGTGCGCGATGACCCCGGCGACGGTGGTGCGGCGGCTGGTCGACTCGTCGGAGCGGAACCAGCGCAGCCGTACCGGCGCGTGCCACTCGGCGTCGCCGAAGTCCTGGAGCAGGGCGTCCAGGCGCGCGGTCTCGGCGTCGTACGCTGCGGCCCAGTCCGGTACCGGGATGCGCGGCGGTCGCCGCTCCAGGCAGGTCTCCAGGACGCGGGTGCGCAGCCCCGGGTCCAGGTCGAGGCTCTCGGGGCGTTGCAGCAGCCCGACCGCCTCGCGCAGCCGCCGGGCCTCGTCGGCGCAGGAGCCGCAGCCGCCGAGGTGCTCCTCGACGGCCGTGGCCTCCTCGGCCGAGCACGCGGCCAGCGCCCAGGCGCCGAGCAGGGCCTTCAGCACGGCGTGCTCGAAGACGGGCGGGACGGGCGGCGGTGCCGTGGCGCCGAGGTCCGCCGGCGCGGGCAGCGGAAGCCCGCTGTCCTCGACGGAGGCCCGGGGCAGGGGTATCCGCGGCGGGTGTCCGGGTCCCGGGGCGAAGCCGTGCCCGCCTTCGACGTCTTCGACGCCTTCATCCCGAATGTCGCTCTCGTCCCGCCGGTTGCCCTTCTCCTCGCGGCGATCCTCTCCCTCGTCGCCGTCGTACGCCTCGAACCGGTCCGCCCCGTTCACACCGCACCCCCGTATCCGGGCGGTGCGCCCGGTGCCTCGGTGTCGTGGGCGGTGGAGAGCAGTTGCAGGCCCAGGCGCAGGCGGCGGCGGGCCTCGTCCTCGGTGATGTCGAGGTCGGCGGCGGTCTGCCGGTAGTCCCGGCGCTGGAAGTAGGCCCGTTCCAGGGCCGAGCGCAGCGGGACCGGCATGGACTGGACGATGTAGTCGGCGCGCGCGGCGACCGAGGCGCGGCGCACCCGGTGCTCCAGTTCCTCCGCGGTGCCGGAGCCTTCGCGGGCGAGGGCGGCGGTCTCGGTGGCGCGCAGCCGCTGCACCGCCAGCCGGTGGGTCAGCGTGGCGACCCAGGTGCGCAGCGGGCCCTGCTTGGGGTCGTAGGAGCCGGGATGCTCCCAGACGTGGATGAACACCTCGCGGGTGATGCCGTCGGCGGCACGTTCGTCGCCGAGCACCCGGTGGGCGAGGCCGTGCACGAGGGAGGCGAACCGGTCGTAGAGCTCACCGAGGGCGGCCGCTTCCCCGCGGGCGAGCCGCTGCTGCATCTTGCGGTCCCAGCGAGGCGGTACGTCCTTTTTCGCCATGCGGCCCCCTCACCCCCTGCTCGTGTCCCGCGCCCGTGCTCTGTCCAGCCTGTGCCTGATGTCTCCCCGAATGTAGTCGGCACGTCCGGTGGCGCACGCCCCTTTGTGGCAATGTGCGCCCCCTGACCGGCCGCAGGTGGTAGAGGACCACCGGCGCCCGCACCGGGTGCCTTTGGGGTCGCGCCTACCCATGAACCCTCCGATCAGACCTGACTGAAGAGGATCGAACAGGATCGAAGTCGACTAAAACAAGCCTCTTCTGCGGGGGATCCGTTTTTCGGGTCGCGTTTTAGGGAACTGCCGCTGGGCAGCCGCGCTGCAAGGAAGCGTAGGGACTGCTTCCGTTCTGGCGAGCGAGGGGCGTGGTGGTGACCTTCAATGTGACCGGCGGTGAGCAGGGCGAATGGGCCGTGCTCCAAGTGTCGGGCGAGCTGGATCTGGTGACGTCTCCGGTGCTGCGTCAGCGTGTGCACGACGTGGTGGCCGAGGGGCACCACTGCCTCGTCCTGGACCTGTCCGACGTGTTCTTCTGCGACTCCAGCGGCGTCGGCGTCCTCATCGCGGCCCGCCGGCTGATCCGCTCCTGCCAGGGCCGGCTGCGCCTCGTGCTGCCCGCCCGGGGCGCGGCCGACGGCTCCCATGTCAACCGGGTCCTCGGCGCGCTGGGTGTCCGCAGGCTGTTCGACGTCTACGGCGATGTGGACGCGGCCCTCGGTGACGAGGGTGAACCCCTGTCCGCGTGACGGCCCGATGACGCTCGGTAGGCCGAGTGTTGCCGTTCCGGCACACTGTTGTCCCGGAATTCCCCCGGTCTTGGCACAAGTGACGGTTTCCCGCGCCCGAACGGTTCCCTCCGTCGTACGCTCCGACCCAGACACACCCCACCCGACGTAAGGCGGCCCGAGAGAGACATGGTCAGCAGCGAGTACGAGCGCAGGATCGCCGCCCGGTTCGCCACCTTCGATCAGGACGGCAACGGCTACATCGACCGCGAGGACTTCTACGGGGCGGCCAAGGCGCTGCTCGGGGAGTTCGGCGTGACGGCCCGCTCCGACAAGGGCCAGGCCCTGTACGGCGGCGCCGAGGCCTTCTGGCAGGGCATGGCCGGGATGGCGGACCGCGACGGCGACCAGCGCATCACCCGCGAGGAGTTCGTCAACAGCGCGGTCAAGCGCCTGCGCGACAACCCCGACCGGTTCGCCGAGATCGCCCGCCCCTTCCTGCACGCCGCCCTGGACGTCGCCGACACCGACGGTGACGGCGCCGCGACGATCGAGGAGGCCGGCCGCGTCCTGAAGTGCCTCGGCGTTCCCGAGGACGTCGCAGGACCGGCCGCCGCCACGCTCGACGCGGACGGTGACGGCAAGGTCGGCGAGGCCGAGGTCGTCCCCGCCTTCGCCCGCTACTTCACCGTGCCCGAGTAGGGACGCGCGCCCGAGCGGCGTCACGTGCCCGCAAAGCGTTCGCGGAGCTTGTACTTCAGCACCTTCCGCAGGGTCTCGCCCCGCGGAAGGGTGTCCACCACCTCCAGCCGCTCCGGCAGCTTGTGCACCGACAGTCCCTCGGTGCGCAGGAAGGCGGTCACGTCCGCGAGCGTCAGGGCCCCGGCGCCGGGCGGCAGTTCCACCACCGCGCACACCAGCTCCCCGCGCCGGGCGTCCGGCAGCCCGATCACCGCCACGTCCCCGACCGCCGGATGCCGGTGCAGCAGGTCCTCGATCTCCCGGGCAGAGATGTTCTCGCCCTTGCGGATGATCACGTCCTTCAGCCGGCCGGTGAGGACCAGGTGCCCGGTTTCCGTGAGGTGCCCGAGGTCGCCGGTGCGCAGGAACCCGTCCTCGTCGAAGGCCTCCGCCGTCTGACCCGGGTCCAGATACCCCCGGCACACGGCCTCCCCGCGCAGTCGCACCTCCCCGTCCACGATCCGGATCTCCATGCCCTCGGGCGGCCGCCCCTCGGTCGTCGCCAGCAGCTCGGGGCCGTCGTCCGGCGCCCCCATGGTGATCATCGGCACCTCGGTCATGCCGTACCCGTGGGTGAGCTGCACGCCCATCTCCCGCACCACGGCGTGGTACAGCTCCGGCGGCTTGGGCGCCCCGCCGCCCGCCAGCAGCCGCAGGGTCGGCACCACGGGCGTCCCCGGCCGCTTGCGCTGCTCCGCCAGGAACATCGAGTAGAACGCCGTCGACCCGCCTGCCATCGTCACTCCGTGCGCGCGATACTCCCCCAGCGCGTCCGGCAGCGCGAACTGCTCGAACAGCACCGCCGGGAAGCCGTACAGCAGCAGCATCACCGTGTAGTCCGGCCCGCCTATGTGGGCGTACGGGAAGGCGATCGAGCCCACGTCGTCCGGCGAGGGGCGCAGCGCGTGGGCCAGGCAGGAGCCGCCCGCGAGCAGGGAACGGTCCGTGTGCAGCACGCCCTTGGGGTCGGAGGTCGTGCCGGACGTCCAGTAGATCCAGCGGACGGCGGTGCCGTCGGCTGGCGGCGGGGGCAGCACGGACGGATCGCCGTCGGGCAGGTCGTCGTGGGCCTCGAACACGCCCTTCGCGCCCAGCCGGCGGGCCATCTCCGTGTGGTCGAAGCCGCGCCACACACCCGGCACCGCGAAGAACTCCGCCTTTGACTCGCCCAGCGCGAAGCCGACCTCGCGGTCCCGGTAGAAGGGGATCACCGGGGTCTGCACGGCGCCGAGACGGGCCAGCGCGAAGGACAGCACGGCCGTCTCGATACGGGTGGGCAGCTGCCAGGCGACCACCGTGCCGGGGCGTACGCCCATGCCGTGCAGCCCGGCCGCGACGCGCTCGGCACGCGCGCGCAGCCCCTCGAAGGTGAGCGTGCGGCCGTCCTGGAGGAACAGCGGCCGGTCGGGGGTGAGAGCGGCGCGGCGGGTGACCAGCTCCCACAGGGTGCGGGACGAACTCAGGGCGTGTGGGGTCTCGTTCACGGCTGCCCCCTGCTCCTCGGTGTGCCGCTTGGCTGACGGGTCGTCAGATGGGATGCTATCTGACGTAGCATCAGATAAGTACCGTCCGGCGGAGGGGACCCATGGCGACCGAACTGCCCCGCATCATCAGCGTCGACGACCACGTGATCGAGCCCGCCCACCTCTTCGACACCTGGCTGCCGGCCAGGTACCGCGAGCGCGGGCCCAGGGCACTCACCGCCGGCATCGGTGAACTCGCCTACATCGGCGGCAAGTACCGCATCACCATGGACCCGGACGGCCAGCCCACCGACTGGTGGATCTACGAGGACCTGAAGTTCCCGTACAAGCGCAACATCGCCGCCGTCGGCTTCGACCGGGACGAGATGACCCTGGAGGGCATCACCCGCGCGGAGATGCGGCCCGGCTGCTGGGACCCCAAGGAGCGCCTGAAGGACATGGACCTCAACCATGTCGAGGCCAGCCTCTGCTTCCCGAGCTTCCCGCGGTTCTGCGGCCAGACCTTCGCCGAGGCGCACGACAAGGAGGTCGCCCTGGCCTGCGTGCGCGCCTACAACGACTGGATGGTCGAGGAGTGGTGCGGCGACAGCGGCGGACGGCTCATCCCGCTGTGCCTGATCCCGCTGTGGGACGTCGGCCTGGCGGTCGCGGAGATCCGCCGCAACGCCGCGCGCGGGGTCAAGGCGGTGACCTTCTCCGAGATCCCCACCCACCTCGGGCTGCCGTCCATCCACTCCGGCTACTGGGACCCGTTCTTCGCGGTCTGCGAGGAGACCGGCACGGTCGTCAACATGCACATCGGATCGTCCTCGCAGATGCCGGCCGCCTCCCCGGACGCCCCGCCCGCCGTCCAGGCCTCGCTCAGCTTCAACAACGCGATGGCCTCGATGATGGATTTCCTCTTCAGCGGCGTCCTGGTGCGCTTCCCGCGCCTCAAACTCGCTTACTCCGAGGGGCAGATGGGCTGGGTTCCCTACGCCCTGGAGCGCGCCGACGACGTCTGGGAGGAGCACCGCGCCTGGGGCGGCGTCCGCGACACGGTCCCCGAGCCGCCGTCCACGTACTACTACCGGCAGATCTTCTGCTGCTTCTTCCGCGACAAGCACGGAGTGGCGTCCCTGGACGTGGTGGGCCGGGACAACGCCACCTTCGAGACCGACTACCCCCACGTCGACTCGACCTTCCCGCACACCAAGGAGGTCGCCCTCGACCATGTGAAGGGCCTCGACGACGAGACGGTGTACAAGCTGATGCGCGGCAACGCCATCCGGATGCTCGGCCTGGATCTCGACCGCTGATGGACCTGTCGGACACGCCCGAGGAGGAGGAGTTCCGGGTCCGGCTGCGGGAGTGGCTCGCTCGGGTGCTCCCCGGCCTGCCGCCCAAGCCGTCCCCCGGCGACTGGCCGGGGCGGCGGGCCTACGACCTCGGCTGGCAGCGCAGACTCCACGACGCCGGGTACGCCCACGTCCACTGGGACGCCACACCGAGCGTCCGCCTGATCTTCCTGGAAGAGACCGAGAAGGCGGGCGCGCCCTATGTGGGCGCCAACTTCGTGGGGCTGCTGCACGCCGGCCCGACGATCGCCGCCGAGGGCACGGCCCGGCAGCGGGAGCGCTGGCTGCCGCCGATCCTGCGCGGCGAGGAGGTCTGGTGCCAGGGCTTCAGCGAACCGGAGGCCGGCTCCGACCTCGCGGCCCTGCGCACGCGCGCGTGGCGCGACGGCGACGCCTACGTGGTGACCGGCTCCAAGATCTGGACCTCCCACGCGGAAATCGCCGACTGGTGCGAACTGTTGGTCCGCACCGACCCCGAGGCGCCCCGGCACCGGGGCATCACCTGGCTCGCCCTGCCCATGGACGCGCCCGGGATCACCGTACGGCCGCTGCGCACGCTCGCGGGGTCGGCCGAGTTCGCCGAGGTGTTCCTCGACGAGGTGCGGGTGCCGGTGGCCAACCGGGTCGGCGACGAGAACGACGGCTGGCGCGTGACCATGGTGACGCTCTCCTTCGAGCGGGGCACGGCCTTCGCCGGCGAGGTCGTCGCCTGCCGCCGTGTCCTGGCCGAACTGGCCGTCGAGGCCCGCAAGAACGGCCGCTGGGACGACCCGGCAATCAGGCGCCGGCTGGGCAGGCTCGACGCCGAGTTCCGGGCGCTGTGGAGGCTCACGCAGTGGAACGTGAGCGCGGCGCAGGCCTCGGGCGGAGTACCGGGCGCAGGCGGCTCGGTCTTCAAGCTCCGCTACGCGCACGCCCGCCAGGAGCTGTACGACGCCGCCGCCGAGGTGCTGGGCCCCGACTGCCTCGACCTGGACCGGCCGTGGGCCCTCGACCGGCTGTCCTCCCTGTCGTACACCATCGCGGCCGGCACCTCGCAGATCCAGCACAGCATCATCGCCGAGCGCATCCTCGGCCTGCCGAAGGGACGGTGAGGTGCCGTGCGGTTCCGCCTGACGGACGACCAGCGGGCGCTGCGGAACGGGGTGCGCGGGGTGCTCGCGCGACGTTTCGACGGGGAGGCGTTGCGGGCCGCGGTGGAGGGCTCCGGGGCGGGCGGTTCGGACTCGGGGGCGCTGCGGGTCGACCGGGGGTTGTGGCGGGTCCTCGGTGACCTCGGGTTCTTCGCGCTGCGGGTGCCGGAGGCGGACGGTGGGGTCGGACTCGGGCTGCCGGAGGCCGTGTTGGTGTTCGAGGAGGCCGGGAGGGCGCTGCTGCCCGGGCCGCTCGTCGCCACCCACCTCGCGGCCGGTGCCGTACCGGGCGCGGCCACCGGGGAGACGGTGGTGGCGGCCGTGGACGGCGGGCTGGTGGAGTGGCTGGCGGAGGCGGACGTCGTACGCGGGGACATCACCGGGGCCGTGCCGCTGCGGTCGATCGATCCGCTGACGCCCCTGCACCGCGTGCCCGCCGCGCGGCCCGTCCCCGACCCCGTCGCGATCCTCCTGACCGCCGCCGAGCAACTCGGCACCGCCACCCGCGTCTGCGAACTGGCGGCGCAACACGCCCGGACGCGCGAACAGTTCGGTCGGCCCATCGGGGCCTTCCAGGCGGTGGCGCACCTGTGCGCGGGGATCTTGGTCCGGGCGGAGACGGCCCGCGCCGCGGTGTACGCGGCCGCCGTCACCGCCGACCCGGCCGACATCGCCGCGGCCCGGCTCCTCGCCGACGAGGCCGCCGTGCGCGGCACCCGCGACTGTCTCCAGGTGCACGGCGGCATGGGCTTCACCTGGGAGTCCGAGGTCCATCTGCATCTGAAACGCGCATGGGTTCGAACCCAGCGTGCGGGCGGTGTCACGGAGAGTGAGGAGCTGCTCGCGGCCGCTCTGGCGCCCGGACCGGCCTGACAGTCCGTCTGGCTGCGGTGTCGCCGTACGCGTTCCCGGAGATGTCATGGATCGTGGCATACCGGAATCACGGAGCGTTGAGATCGGCTTGTGTCCTCAGCGTGACTCGTTACGGCCTGGAGTCGATTGCCCGCTCCGGTACCTTGTGTGAGATGCGAGTGGCTCCGAGCGCAGTGCGACCCAGTGACGCGGCCTGTTCGACTGCCCGCGGCGAGCGTCGCACAGTATGCCGCACGGGTACTCCTTCGCGCTGGAATATGCCCGAAGCGCTTGTTGGGGTGACTGTACGTCAACCATGCTGTCCCACAAGGGATTCACGTTCCGTGATCCTTGTCCCGGCCGTTGTTCTGGCCATGCAGAGAATGGCTACGATCGTGGCCCTCGTGAGGCGCGAGCCTAAGTGTCCGCCGGTTCGGATGGTGTGAGCGGTGCAGGTGCTTCAAGTGCAGCTGGAGATCCGGCCCGACCCCGCAGAAGTGGGGCGAGCGCGGCGGTGGGCCCGCTCCCGCCTTGCCGGGTCCGGCATACAGGCCGACGAACCCCTCGCCGAGACGCTGATCCTGCTCGTCTCCGAGCTCGTCACCAACGCCGTGGTGCACACCGGCCGGCCCGCCGTCCTGCGGCTGTGCCTGCCGCCCGTGGCGACGGAGGAGGCCACGGTCCGTCTCGAGGTCGCGGATCGCAGCGGCCGGGCCCCCGTGCCCCGGTGCGCCGGTGACGACGCGACCGGTGGCCGGGGCCTGGCCCTGGTCGACGGCCTCGCCGACCGCTGGGGCTGGAGCGTCGAGTCCACCGGCAAGCGCATCTGGTGCGAACTGGACCGGTGCGCGAAGTCCCGCGACATGACGGCGTCCTGCGGGGGTGGCGCGGCGGCGTACGGCGGCGGGGCGGCCTTCGAGGGGCTGGCGTACGAGGCGGTGTAGCACCCGCCGGCCGACGCCCGCGTCTGTCGGGCCTGGTCTGCGGCGGCACATGCCGCGGGGTTGTGCGGCGGGGCCGGGGCACGGATGCAGGTGCACCGGCCGATTTCCTCAGGGCATGCGGCGATGCGCCGGGACGTGCTTCCGTGCGCGCCCACGACGAAAGCCCCATACGGGATATATCGCCGAACCGCTGTTGACGCCTCGTGACGGTTTGCTCACGCTTGTGAGCAGCGATTCACCGTGAGGGGACGGCGAGGGCTTCGGTGGACGGCAGTCCTCGGCGAGTGTGAGTCGCGATTCGGCGTCGGCTCCCTTCAGGGGCAGGGAGTCGGGGCGGGAGCGCCGGAGTCGGGTGGTGGCGCGCGCTGCCGTGCTCGGGGCGAGCAGCGCGGCGCCGCCATCCAGCTCCAGCGGGATGGCGGCCCGACCGTGCCGGACCTCCGGCTCGACGGGGAGGTGCCCGCCGGCCTACAGGACGGCGACCGGCGCCACCGGAGAGCCGGTCGCCCCGGTGAACGGCTCGGGGGTCGCCGTCAGCAGGAACGCGTACCGGCCCGCTTCTCCACAGGCTGTGGACAACTTTTCGAGATTCCAGTTCTGCCCCTGTGGCATGCCCATCTCCACGAGGTCCAGGGCGTGCACCGGCAGCCAGAGGTTCTCCACCTCGGGCGGGAACACCTCGAAGGTGAGGGTGTCGTTGGCGACGGCGGCGACGTCCCGCGTGTGGAACCACTCCGGCGTCCGGATCGACAGCCCCGGCGACGGATACGCGTAGCCGTGCCGGTCCCCGGCCAGGCAGGCCCGGATCTGCCCGGTCCGTACGAGCACGATGTCACCGGCCCGCACCCGCGTGCCGGCCAGCTCCTCGGCGGCGTCCAGGTCCTCGGGTGTGACCGCGTACCCGCCGTCCAGCCGGTCCGCGCCCCGGGCCCGGGCGACGTCCAGCAGCACCCCGCGCGAGACGAGGTGCCGCACCGTGCCGATGCCGCTGAACTCGGCGCCGCCGTGCGGGGTGACGGTGTGGGCCGGACGGCCGTTGTAGAGCCGGCCCGAGTGCGAGACGTGCGGCAGGGCGTCCCAGTGGGTGGCCGCCTGCAGCCCCATGGTCACGACGTCGTCGCTGCACGCGACCGTGCCCGGACCGAAGATCTCCTGGTTGATCTGCACCATGGCGTGCAGGGGGTTGACGCGGCCGGGGATCATGCCCGTCTGCACGCCGTCCTGCTGGAGAGGCAGTGCGAGCGGGACGCGGTGGCCGGTGCGGACGGTCGCCGCGGCCGCCCTGACGACCTCGTCGGTGATCAGGTTCAGTGTGCCGATCTCGTCGTCGGCCCCCCAGCGGCCCCAGTTGTTCACGCGCTCGGCGATGGCGTGGAACGCGTCCGGCAGCGACATGGATCCCTCCCCGGGGCTTGTCCTCCAGTATCTGACGGGTCGTAGAATTCGGGAACCGAAACAATCTAACGGTCCGTCAGAAACCGTGGGACGGGAAGGGGCCGGGCGTGGGGAACTTCTTGGCAGGCAAGGTCGTCGCCGTCACGGGTGGCGGGCGGGGTATCGGCCGGGCGGTCGCGCTCGAGGCGGCGGCCGAGGGGGCGAAGGTCGTCGTCAACGACTATGGCGTGGCGGTCGACGGCGCCTCCCCGACCAGTGCGGTCGCCGAGGCCGTGGTCAAGGAGATCGAGGCGGCGGGCGGCGAGGCGGTGGCCGTCGCCGACGACATCTCCACGATGGCCGGCGGGCAGCGGGTCGTCGATGTGGCGCTGTCGTCGTACCGGCGGCTGGACGGGGTGGTCTGCGTGGCCGGCATCCTGCGCGAGCGGATGCTGTTCAACATGACCGAGGAGGAGTGGGACCCGGTCGTCGCGACGCATTTGAAGGGCACGTTCACGGTGTTCCGGGCGGCCTCCGCGGTGATGCGGAAGCAGCGCGCCGGGACGCTGATCGGCTTCACCAGCGGCAACCACCAGGGGTCCGTCTCCCAGGCCAACTACAGCGCCGCCAAGGGCGGGATCATCTCGCTGGTGCGCAGTGCCGCGCTGGGGCTGCACAAGTACGGGGTGACGGCGAACGCGGTGGCGCCGGTCGCGCGGACCCGGATGTCGGCCGGGGTGCCGATGGAACTGGCGGAGATCGGGGAGCCGGAGGATGTCGCCGCCCTGGTGGTGTACCTGCTGTCCGATGCCGCCGCTCGGCAGGGGGTGACCGGGCAGGTGTACACGGTGGCCGGGTCGAAGATCGCGGTGTGGGCGCAGCCGAGGGAGCTGCGGGCCGCGTATGCCTCCGACGGGTGGACCGTGGAGAGGATCGCGCAGTTTCTGCCCGGGTCTGTGGGAGTGGATCCGATGCCGTTGCTGGAGCGCGTGCGGGAGATGGAGAGGGCGGCGGCTCGGGGGGAGCGGCCGAACGCCCAGTAGCTCGGGGACTTTGGGCCTTTCGGCGGGTGCGGGTGCGTTGTGGCTTGTCGCGCAGTTCCCCGCGCCCCTAGGGGGTGTCCGCAAAGTCCCGCCTGCCCCGCGACGCCCGGCACGCACTCTCGCCG
>NZ_JBIWIV010000021.1:0-122447 GCF_044764825.1 Streptomyces sp. NPDC093598
CCCGTGAACGTCTCCACCCACACCGGCTCAGCCCTCAACACCCCACCCATACAGGCAAAATGCCCGCCGCAAAGCCTTCTGCAACACCCTTTAGGTTCTGTCTCTTTGGCTTCGCTCGGTGAGACGGAGGTTGGTCGGCGGCTCGGCGTGGTTGACCGCGTGAGCCCCGATGGATGATGTTCCGCATGATGATGCGACCTCCTCGCCGAGGCATAGATCCTGTCGTGCCCCCGGTCGCGACGTCCTGGCGCCGCATCGACGCCTGGTTGTCCCGACATGCGTCGAAGGCTCTGGCAGACCTCAGGCCCCCGGCTTCGTGGCAGTCCATTCGGGAAGCCGAGGCACGCTTGGGGTTCCCGCTTCCTGCGGATCTCCGCGAGTCGCTGCGGTGCCACGACGGAGATACATCCCTGCTGGGTGTGCTCCCCTGCCGGAGGCTGTATTCGGTGTCGGAGATCATCGAGATCCGGGAGATGCGGATGGAGATATGGGAACCGGACGACCCGGACCAGGCGCAGACGCCCTGGTGGGGTACAAGGTGGGTCCCCATCTCCGGAGGTGACGGAGACGACCACTTCATCGATGCCGGGGAAGGGATGTGGCGCAACCACCTCGGCGATGCTGTTCACGATGACCAGGCATGTTTCCTGGGGTGGCCCAGTCTGGGTTCATGGCTCCACGAAGTGGCGCAAGCCATGGAGCATCACGGTCAGTCGTCCTGGTTCGGCGCGGTGACCGCCCCCACGGTCGACAGCAGTGGAGACATCGACTGGTGGAACTGAGTCCTGCCTCATTGATCACCTTCGCGTCCAGATGAGGATGCCCGCGAGGTGGAGCGCGGCCTGGTAAGCGATCGCGAGCTTGTCGGTTCGCATGGCCAGGCCGCGCCACTGCTTGAAGCGGTTGATGCATCGTTCGACTGTGTTGCGCTGCTTGTATGCCTCAGCGTCGAAAGTGGGCGGTCGGCCGCCGGCCCGGCCGCGCCGGCGACGGTGGCCGGCCTGGTCGCTGGGCTGAGGGAGGACAGCAGGTATGCCGCGCCGGCGAAGGTGGTTCCTGATCGCGCGGGATGAATACGCGCGGTCGGCCAGGACGGCATCCGGCCGCGTCCTTGGTCTCCCGGGCCCACTTCGCGGAACGCGGATGCCGGCCATGACGGCCTCAAAGGCCGGTGCGTCACCTGCCTGCCCCGCGGTGACGCGGACGGCCAGCGGCCGCGCATGACTGTCGCTGGCCAAGTGGACCTTCGTGCTCAGGCCGCCTCGGGAGCGTCCCAGCGCATGGTCTTCGGGTTCGGCCCGACCTGACGCCCCCTTTTCCAGGCACCGGCAGCGTGCTGGTGGGCTCGGCAGACGGTGGAGTCCACCGACACCGTCCAGCCGATGTCGTCAACGTCATCGGCCGCCGCCAGGAGCGCGACGAGGATCCGCTCCCAGGTGCCGTCCACGGCCCACCTGAGCAGCCATTTGTGAGCGGTCTGGAATGAGCCGAGCTCGTCCGGCAAGTCCCGCCAGGGTGAGCCGGTGCGGTACTTCCACGCGATGGCTTCAAGGGTTCGGCGGTGGTCGGCCCACCGCCGTCCCCGGACCGGATCGGCCGGCATCAGCGGCTCGATCCGGTCCCACATCGCATCAGTGAGGGTTTTCAGCACAGCCACTGATCGGGTGACGCTGGTGGTGTGCGCAACGCACGAGGCTCCCGTGCCGTTGGGGGAGGTGTTCGAAGTCTCAACCCACAGGCACAGGAGCCGCGTTGGTTCCGTATTCTGCCGCACTCGACCTGCCCCATGCCCTGGTCGAGTGGGTCACCATACTCATCGTCACCCGCGAGGGTGACCGCCGCTGCAAACTACCGCCGCACCAGCGTGCGCTGGTCGGCCTGGTGTACCTGCGCAAGCACGACACCCTCGCCCAGATCGCTGCCGGTTTCGGTATCTCCGTCGGCACCGCCCACGCCTACACCACAGCGGTCATCGACCTGCTCGCCGACCGAGCGCCCGGCCTGCTGCGTGCCTTGCGCGAAGCCGATCCCGGCTACGTCCTGCTCGACGGCACCCTCGCGGAGTGCGACCGGGTCCGCGACAGCCGGGCCGACTACTCCCACAAGCACCGCCGACACGGAGTGAACGTGCAGGTGGTGACCGATCCGGCCGGACGGCTGCTGTGGATCTCGCCCGCCTTGCCCGGCCGCGCCCATGATCTGACCGCGGCCCGCACTCACCGGATCAGCCGGATCTGCGAACGCCAGGGCGTCCCACTCCTCGCTGACCGGGCCTACATGGGCGCCGGCTCGTGGGTGACGACACCCCTCAGCCGCCCACCGGGCCGCGAGCTCACACCGACTCAGCAAACCGTCAACCGCGCGCTGTCCGCAGCCCGGGCCCCGGTCGAGCGTGGCGTCGCACGCCTGAAGTCGTGGCGGATCTTCCGCCGCTCCCGATGCAGCCCGAATCGAATGACGTCAATCGCCGCCGCCGTCCTCACCCTGGAGCGGCAACGCTGAAAGAGCTCAGTGACCTTTGCCCGTATTGCGGGCCCGCAGTCCGCTACGGGCCCGTGACGCGGTCAGTGCCGCGTCTCCCACCACAGGATCAGCAGCGTTATGGCGCCGCTGCCCAGCTTGTGGGCCACGCCTGAGGGAAGTGGTGCTGAAAAGGTGAAGGCGAATGGATGACAGCCATCTGTTAACCGGAGGTGGATGTTTGTCTCGTGAATTCATGCTTTTAGCCATTACGCTTCACATGCCACGGGCATGACACTTGACCCGTTCTACTACCAAAGCCTTCCAGGCGGTCGAGTGGGATCCTCACGCACCTGGGTGCTCAGCTGCACCGCCGCGTTGCGGGTCATTCAATCGGCTGCGGAGACTGAGGATGAACGGTGGCATCCCAGAAAGGCTTGCGGCGATGGGCGAATATGTGGAGCTTCCCGGCGTAAAGACGTGGTACGAGGTGGAGGGCGCTGGCAACCCGCTACTCCTCCTTCACGGCGGCTTCTGTACGAACGAGACCTGGGGGGCCCAGCGGGCCGATCTCGCCGCAAGGTACCGCCTTTTCCTCCCCGAGCGCCGCGGCCACGGGCATACACCCGACGTTGAGGGATCACTCTCGTACCAGGACATGGCCGACGACACTATCGCCTTCATCGAGTCGGTCGTCGGAGGCCCGGCCCACCTCGTCGGATGGAGCGATGGCGGGATCGTCGCCCTGCTCGTCGCCATCGCTCGCCCCGACCTGGTTCGGAAGGTTGTGGCCATGGGAGCCAACTTCCTCCCTGGTCCGGAAAGCTCTGTGGTGCCGGCGATGCTGGACCACATGTCGGCGGATGCTCCCGATATGGCAGCGTTCCGTGGGATGTACGAAGCCGCGTCGCCAGACGGCGCCGACCACTGGCCGATCATCGTGAACAAGATGGTCGACATGATCCGCACGCAGCCGACGATCTCCACCGACGACCTGGCCCGTATCAGCGCGCCCACACTCGTCCTCGTCGGTGACGACGACCTGATGACACTCGAACACACGATTGCCCTGTATCGCGCGATCCCGAACTCCGAACTGGCCGTAGTCCCGGGAACCTCTCACGCACTGCCGATGGAGAAGCCTGAGCAGGTCAACCGGCTCATTCTCGACTTCCTCACGAACGACCCGGTCCCAACGATGTTGCCCATCCGGCGCGCCACGGGGAGGCCATCAGACGGCAGTCCGGCATAACGCCAGGGGAGCCAACGGACGACGCCGTCCCGCTAGGGTCCGCCACCCCGAAGGCAACAGCAGTCTGGTGTCCGAGTCCTCGAGGTCTGGCATGGCGAGCCCGCCTGTCAGGGCGGGGCGCCCCTGGTGACTCCGCTCCTGCTGTGAGGGGCGAAGCCGGTTGTGCGGGGTGTCGGGGTGTGGCTGGGGTCCGGTGGTTGGAGGTGCGGGTTCCGCTGCTTCACCGGGCCCCAGCTATGGGACCTAGTGCCCGGGAAGGTGGTGATTACGCCGTTTGCCCGGGAGATGCCTTGAGGCCGGACATGCCTGTGGGCCCCGGGTGTTCCCGGGGCCCACAGGCTGGTGGCTGTGTGCTGGCGTTACCAGCGATACCAGCGGCCCTTGCGGCCGCCTGTGTCCGCGCTGCGCAGCACGAAGCCCAGCAGCCAGACGACCAGCCTCCAGCAGCGGCCGCAGGCCGGTGGCGATCTCATACAACCGTGCGGTCTCCAGCAGAGCTGGCTGCGCCTGGCGAAAAGGGCGTTGGGCCGCTGCGGGGACGGGCCGCGCAGGTGGCTGCCCGTGCGGGGCTACAGCCCTCGTCGTCGGGTCCTGCCGCTGTGAGGACCGGACAGACTTTTGTTTCTGCGCCCGGCTGGCAGACGGCGGCTGGGGCAGCGCAGCGGTGGTTCGGCCACGGCGCGACGGGGATGCTGACGGGCGGATGAGGACGCCTGGAGCCGCTCTGCCTCCTGCCACCGGTGGGAGGAGAGGATTTCCTTGTAGGACTGCAGGAGCGCCCGCTGCTGCCTGGTCTCACTGGGTGGCGCCCCTGCCGCTTGCTGCCAGGCCAGCGCGTCTGCGATGGAGATCGCCACGGTGCGCCGCATGCTGAACCACACGCTGACGGAGCTGAAGCGGGCCATCGATGGGCACTCCGTCGCGGCTGCGGCGCGGCGCACGGCCGGTAGTGCGGCGGCGGAAGTCCGCCTGCCAGTCGGCGCCGCCGCTCAGGCGCACCCGGTTCCTCGTCACCTTCACCCCCTCAACGCCCCCTGGAAGATGGGACATCCGTGTACGACTGCGCCGCAACGGCCTCTAGCCGGATGCGAGAGCCCTGACATACCCGAGGCCGGCCGGGGCCAATCCACACCTACCCAGCCCGCATACCTGTACAGAGATCGCACAGGCAGCCCGCTCTCGTCCGCAGTCACGCCGGGCCGGGCTGCACGCACCCGGTCATGTCCGGGCAGGTCCCGGCGACCGGGGGTGGTCGCCACGACGTGCGGACAGTACGCCCGCCGAGAGGGAGGGGAGGTGATCACTCCCCGTAGCGGTCCGCCTCTGTCGGGGCCGGGCGCTGTGCCGCCGTGCTCCCACCCGGCAGCATCCAGCGCCGACTGTGGCGCAGCTGTCACCCCCACCGCGTGGTAACGGCTGTTACCATGACGGTATGGCGAAGACACAGCTGGGCGCGCGCGTGGATGAGGACGTGGCGGAACTCGCGAAGAAGCGCGCCGCCGACCTAGGGCTGAGCATCGGGGACTACCTCGCCAGGCTGGTACAGGACGATGCCAGCGGCCTGCGCGCCCGAGCGGTGGACGCGGCCGCCAGCTTCCTGGCCGAACACCAGGCGGTCTTTGACGAGGCCGAACAAGCCCAGCAAACGCCCAGGGGAGCACGCGCGGCCTGATGAATCTGCACATCGACGTTCCCTGGATCCTGCAAGTCGCCGAGGCCGCCGGGGCGGACGATCCGGCCCCCGACGACTACGGCGTACCCGTCTCGGCGGTCGCCCGCCACCGCGCCGAACTGTTCGAGCAGCCCGTCTACGGCGGCCCCTACGCCAAAGCCGCCGCCCTGGTGCACACGCTGGGCCGGTGCCGCTGGCTGGAGCGCTCCAACATGGCCGTCGCCGCCGCGTCCGGTGTCATGTATCTCGAAGCTGCCGGAATCTCCGTCAAGCCCGGCCGTGAGGACGCCGTCGCCCTGAAGGACCTGCTCCTTGACCCCGCCTGCACCGCCGGGAAGATCGCCGCTCTGTTGCGGACCTGGCCCACCACCACCTGACGCCGCAGATCCTCCACCGTCCTCCGGGGCCGGTCGGCGGAAGCAGGTCGCTCGCCCAGGGCGGTGAGCGGCCTTTGCCCTGACGTGCTCGGCTGCGGGCCGAGGCGTCCTCCGGAGGAAACGTGTAGTTCACCGTCCTGCCCGCTCGCGCCCGGTGTCTGCTTGGCCGGGGCCGCGTTCTGGCGTTTCGGACGTGGCCACCGCCAGTCGCTGCTGGACGCGATCGGCAATGCCCGCAGGGACGCCTATTTCGCCCGCCGACGGCAGGCCGCCCGGGAAGAGGAGCGGCTCCGTGAGGGATGGGGAGCCGCGGAGCGGGAGGCGCGGCATCGCGATCTGTGCGTCCTCGTGGGCCCGGCGGATCTGATGGGTCAAGCGGCTTTGTCCCAGTGTCGGGGTGGGGCGTCGTCGTGGTCGGATTGCTGAGCGGCTTTCTCGCGGGCGCGCAGGAGTGCCCAGAGCGGGATGGCCAGGCCGGTGAGGTACCAGGGGATGAGCCAGAGCGCGGTCCACCAGGTGGTCTGTGGTTCGAGAATCAGGTCGGTGGCGGCTGTTGCCATACCGGTGGCCAGGCTCCAGCACGTGAGGTGGCCGGCGTGCTGGACGCCTCGGGTGAGCCGGTCGGAGGCGGGGTGGGTGAGGGAGGAGGGCAGGGTTCTGCCCGGTTCGCTCATCGCGGGGGAGTCCTTCGCAAGGGGATGGACAGCATCGGAAGGTGCCGGACGCCGTCAGTGTGCATGGGAGTGCAGTTGTGCCCACAGCACCCCCGCCAGCTAGCCACTGGCTCTGAGACAAGTTGTGCCGCTGTGGATTCGCGCTCAAAAGCTGGTAAGCGCTCTCTGCGCACTCATCGGCTAGGTCTGAACCTGACCGAAAAGTAGTCAGTTGCCGGTCGGGACGCACTGATTGATATGCAGTCGAAGTATTTCGGTCAGTGTGCTCGTCCGAATTAGTAACGGAATGGGCAATTCACTCGTCGAGTGCTGGCGGGTTGCTCCACCGTGTCCACATTCGCCCGGTCGAAGCGGTGGGGCTGATTCCAGCCCGCATGAGGCAGGTGTTGCGGGGCATAGCTGGTCGGTTTGTGTGCGTCTTGTGACAGGTTGTGTGGCTGAGGTGACCGTGTGGGTCACCGGTTCTGACTGTCTGTCTGATTTCCTGTGGGGGGAAGCTGATGCATTTACGTGCTGAGAGCACGTCGTTTCGGCGTGCTCGGAGAACGCACAGAACCGTTCTTACCGCGGCGATCACCACGGCCGCCGTGGTGATCGCCGCGGCGCCTGGTCTGGCGGCTGCGCCGAAGCTGCCGGAGCCGGAGAGCCCGTGGACGAAGCCGACCAAGGTGGAAGCTCCCGCAACACCGGCCGGGTCGGTCAAAGCACCGGACTCGGAGGCTGAGGCCAAGCCGTCCGCCGAAGTGGCGGCCTGGCGGGCAGCGCAGAAGATTCGCGCGACCAGCGGGAAAGCCAAGAATTCCGCCTCCCGCGCGGCGACCGCAGCCGAGGCCACGCCCTACACCCCGGAAGGGCAGGGCGAGGTGCCGTGGCACCGCATCATCGACACGCGCTTGAACGATGCGCTGGTGGCGCGGGTGAACGTCTCCAATGGCAATCTCATGCTGGCGGGCACCGATTTCGATATCGCCGGTGTCGGTCACAAGCTCCAGCTCACCCGCACCTACAACTCCCTGGAAGCGCCGTGGGGGAAGGTGTCGCAGCGCTGGTGGCAGGCCTACGAGCGGTACCTCCAGGCCGGTGACGGTGAGGTGGTCGTCTTCGACGCCACCGGCGCCGCCCTGCGGTTCAAAGAGACGAGTGCCGGTGGCTACACCACGCCGACCGGCTACTCCAAGGACCTGAAGAAGAACGCGGACGGCACCTACACCCTCACCGACCGCAAGTCCGGCAGCCGGGACACCTACGACGAGCACGGCACACTGACGAAGGTCACGGACAGAAACGACGGCACGATCACCGTCGACCAGCACGACGAGGGCGGCGAGCACAAGGGCTTCAAGCTGACCGAGACCCGCTCGGGCCGCTGGATCGACCTCGTGAAGACGAACGCCAGCCAGTGGCAGGCCAAGGACCACACGGGCCGCACGGCCGTGTTCGACCTGGACCCGGCGGGCAACCTGGCGAAGGTCACCGACACCGATGGCAAGGCCACGGCCTACGGGTACGACTCCTCACGCCGCCTGACGAAGGTGACCACGCCCGAGGGCACGATCACCCTGTTCACTTACGACGCCCACAACCGCGTCAGGTCCCTGCAGCGTGCCACCGAGGTGACGAGCGACGGCCACGTCGGTCCGACCTGGCGCTACGACTACACAGCCGCCGCCCCCTCCGACGCGGGCACCACGACGGTCACCGACCCCGACGGCGACGCCACGAAGTACCTGCACAACGCGGACGGCGAGGTCACCAAGGTCACCGACCCCCTCGATCACTCGCGCCACGCCACGTACACGGGCCACCTGGTGCAGAGCGCGATCGACGCGATGGGCACGGGAGCGGACGGCACCGGCGGCAACACCACGACCTACGGCTGGGACGGCCGCAACAACGCCGTCTCCCAGAAGCTCCCGCTCGGTGCGACGGCGTCCGTGACGGCGTACCAGACGATCGCCGGCACCGATCTGCCCAACGACTTCACCAGCGCGGACGGGCGTAAGGACACCTTCAAGTACGACACCAACGGCAACACGATGTCGGTGACCACCTCGGGCACGGCCGGCGGCACACGCGAGTACACCTACAACAAGGACACCCCGACCTGCGGCGGCTTCGAGGGCCAGCGCTGCACCGCCAAGGACGCAAACGGCAAGGTCACCTCCTTCGAGTACGACGCCAAGGGCAGCCTCAAGACGGTCACCCCGCCGGCGCCGCTGGGCAAAACGGACTACACCTACGACGCGCTGGGCCGGGTGGAGACCGTCACCGACGGACGCGGCATCAAGACGGTCTACGCCTACGACAACCGCGACCGCGTGACGAAGGTGTCCTCCACCAACGCCACGGTCACCTACTCCTACGACGGCGACGGCAACGTCAAGACCCGCACCGACGCCTCCGGCACCACTGGCTGGGACTACGACAAGCTCAACCGCGAAAGCATCCGCACCCTGCAAAACGGCGCCCAGACCGCCCTCGCCTACACCCCGGGCGGCGACATCGACTACTACACCGACCCGACCGGCAAGACCGACTACACCTGGGACAAAGCCGGCCGCTTGGACTACCTGACCGCCCCGGACGGCAAGAAGACCGACTTCGACTACAACGAGAACGACAAGCGCACCAAGACCGTCTACCCCGGCGGCACGACACAAGCCGTCGGCATCGACGACAACGGCCGCCCCGAAGCCGTCAAAACCACCTCCGGGACGACGACGCTGATCGACCTGGCCTACAGCTACAAGAACACCGCGGGCAAGGACACCACCAAGATCCGCACCCGCACCGACAACCTCACCAAGAACAAAACCACCTACGACTACGACTCCCAGGACCGCCTGCGCTACGCCCAGGAAGCCGACTCCGCCGGTGCCCGCAAGGCGTCGTGGCTGTACTGCTGGGACAAGGCCGGCAACCTCACCAGCCAGGACGGCAGCAAGAACGCCTGCCCCGGCGGCACCACCTACACCTACGACGACGCCAGCGAACTGACCGCCAAGAACGGCTCCACCACCGGCTGGTCCTACGACAAGCTCGGCAACGAGACGGCAGGCGCGAGCACCACCGCCCGCACGAACGAGACGTGGACGGACTACAGCCAGCTCTCCGGCATCACCGCGGGCGGCAAGAGCTACGACCTGGTCCACGCGGGCACCAGCAACTCCGAGCGCACCAAGCTGGGTTCGACCTGGTTCCACCACACCGCGCTCGGTCTGGCCTCCACGACGACGAACGGCGTGGACACCGGATTCATCCGCGAACCGGCGGGCACCTTGAACTCCATGACGACTGGGGGGAAGTCCTACTACTACCTCACCGACGCCACGGGCAACGTCCTCGGCCTCGTCGACGACACGGGCAAGCGCACCCACACCTACGCCTACGGCCCCACCGGCCTGCCCCGCGGCACCACCGCCGAGGCCACCCCCCAGCCCCACCGCTACACCGGCGCCTACCTCGACCCCACCGGCCTGTACAAGATGGGACACCGCTACTACGACCCCACCCTCGGCCGCTTCACCCAACCCGACCCGTCGGGACAGGAGACCAACCCCTACCTCTATGCCGCTGGCGACCCCATCAACCGGACGGACCCCACGGGACTGGGGTTCCTGGACAGCGTGTCGGGTGCTCTTGATAGCGCGAACGACTGGGTGGGAGCGGCCGTAGGGTGCATCGGCGCCGTCGGAATTGCAGCTGACACCGGAGTCATCGCCTACGCCAGCGCCGTCGGCGGTGCGGCCGGAGCAGGAGTCGGGGCGGCTGTAGGCGCTACTGCCGCTGTTGTAGGCAGCTGCGCGGTTGGAGCAGTCGCCGGGTACAACAACACGGACATCCTCCACTACGGGTAACACAGTGTCGTTGAGCTAGAGGTGTTGTTGGGTCAGGGAATAGGTCCCTGGCCCAACAATCCTTGTTCAGCTCAGGCAAGGTGGCGCTGCGATGAATGCAACCGAAAGGGAAATAGGTGAATGAGGCAATAAAGAAGACGCTGATCTTCTCTGTGGTTTTGATTGCAGGAGGACTGTGCGGGTGTGTCGCTGGAGCTGTCAAAGGGGACTCGCCATCGATCGTGTTCGGAGCAGTCGGCGCAGCATGCGGAGTCATTCTGGCGACCCTTTCCGTACTGGCTCGCCGGAAAACCCGCCCTTAGTACTCCAGCAGCGGTTCGTGTCCTGAGGTGCGTTTTCGGTAGTGGCAGCGGCGGGCGACGGCCTGGCGGTGTCTTCTCCAGGCGGACCGGTTCAGTGCGTGGGTGACGGGATTGCGGTCGGCTCGTGGACGGGGCAGGAGAGCGTCCAGGAGTCGCCGGATCTCTGCCACGGTGAGCGGGACGGGGGCTGATCCGTTTCTGCAGCCCCCTTTGCCTCGCCGTCGGCCTGGGCTTGTGCTGCGAGTGCGGTCAGGACGGCGTGGGCGAGCATGGCGAGGGTGATGTGCCGGTACCAGCCGATGTAGCGGCGGACCTCGTACTCGTCCAGACCGCACTCGTTCTTCGCGGCCTGGAAGCACTCCTCGATCGCCCAGCGGGAGCCGGCGATACGGACCAGCTCGCCGATCTCGACACCCACGGGTGCGTAGGCCAGGTAGTAGGCCACATCTTCGGGGTCGGACAGGCTGCGGCGGGCCATCACCCACCGGTGATGGGTCGGCCGGATCCGGATCGAAGATGATGTTGGTGGGCAGCTTGGCCCCGGCCCAGTCGTAGATCCGCGGGCCCTACGCCCCCTCACCGCAGGACAGCCGCTGCCAGGCATCATCGGGTGCTTCGTCGATGAGCTGGTCGATGCGCCAGATCCCGGCCAGGGATTTGATCTGCTGGGACTTGGGCACCGCCACCACGTAGCCGACGCCCGTCTGCTCGTAGCAGGCGCCGGAAGTGCCAGTCCTGCCCGTAGGCCTCATCTCCGGTCACCCACGACGCCTGGCAGGCCGGCGGCCATGCAGCGGCGGACGATGTCCCGGGCCAGTTCACCCTTGGTCGCGAAGCCTCGCTCGTCGGGGATCTTGGCCGCCCGGCAGCGGTCACGGTCGGACGTCCAGGCTTTGGGCAGGTAGAACTCCCGGTCCACCAGGGCCCCGCCTGAGCTGGTGGCGTAGGCGGCGAACACTCCGATCTGGCAGTTGTCGATCTTTCCTGAGGTGCCGGTGTACTGGCGGCCGACCCCGGCCGAGGTGGTGCCCTTCTTGATGAACCCGGTGTCGTCGATGATCAGCACACCGCCCGGTCCGAGCCGTTCAGCTACGTAATCACGCACATCGTCACGCACGGCGTCTGCGTCCCAGACGCTGCTATTCAACAGCCGCTGGAAGCCGTCAGGGGTGTGGTGACCCGCCCATTCCGCGAGTTGCCAGCCGTTCTTGCGGGTCGCTCGCCCCAGCAGATCACGGACGTAGTCCCGCATCCGCCACCGCAGATCTGCCCGAGCGAACCTGCCCGCCACCCGAGCAAACACCGACTCCAACTCGGGAGCCCAGCAAGCGACTTCAGTCATCCCCTCCATACCAGGACAACGACAACCGCCAGCTCAGGACACGAACCGCTGTTGGAGTATTAGACGTTGTCTCACGTGGCAAGTTCCTCGGCTTCTTGTGGCAGCTCAGGGCACTGGCCATGGCCAGACTTCGGCTCTTCCGGTTGTTGCAGTCCACGCACGGGATCTTGAGGCCGCGAGTAGCTCATGGCAGGCTCATGCCGCATGATCGATGAATTCGCGAAGGACAACCTGCACGGGAGACTGCGGCGGGACCGCGAGGCGCTGCTCTGGAAGCTCGACGGCTTGTCTGAATACGACGCCCGCCGACCGTTGACAGTGACCGGGAGCAACCTCCTCGGCCTGGTCAAACACGTGGCCAGCGTCGAGGCCAGGTACTTTGGCGAGGTCTTCGACCGCCCTTTCCCGGAACCGCTGCCCCGGTGGCAGGACCACGACGGCAGCGATCTGTGGGCGACTGAGGGCGAGACCCGCGATCAGATCATCGAGTTCTACCGGCGCACGTGGGAACACTCGGACGCGACGATCAACGAGCTTCCCCTCGATGCCCCCGGCCACGTGCCCTGGTGGCCGGATCCCCATTCCAACACGAACCTGTTCGCCGTCATGGTCCACGTCCTCGGCGAGACCAACCGGCATGCCGGGCACGCCGACATCCTGCGCGAAGGCGTCGACGGCCGAACCGGGATGCGCCCTGAACATGGGATGCAGATCGATGAGGAAGCCCGCGACGCCTACTACGCGAAGATCGAGCAGGCCGCCAGATCGGCCGCATCGGCCAGAGCATAGAGGTCTGTGCCACGTGACTTGAGGTTCGAGCGGCATGATGGCGGCTGTGAGGGCTGATCTGGCGAAGCGTCTGGTTCCTGATGAGCTCTGGGAGCTGGTCGCCCCGCTACTGCCGTCGTTCGCGGCTCGACCGCAAGGTGGCGGGACCGCTCTGCGTGATCGAGCGGGCGGTGTTCACGGCTGTGGCGTACATACTGACGAGTGGGTGTGCGTGGCGGTATCTGCCGGAGTCGTTCGGTGTATCGCCGGCCGGCGCGCACCGTCGGTTCAGCGTGTGGACCGAGGCCGGGCCGTGGCGCAGACTGCACCGGGCGGTGCTGGACGAACTCGGCGCCAGGGGTGAGTTGGACTGGTCGTCCGTGATCGTCGATGCCGCGTCGGTGCGCAAAAAAGGGGTACTGCTTGAGGCTCTTGCCCTCGCGGCGGCAGCAGCACGCACGCCTTCCATCTCATCCTCGGTGAACGAAGCCGCCGCCCGGCTGGCCGTCAAGCTCCAAGACGGCAAGCGGGAGCGCGCCGTCGCCCGTCCCGGCACGCTGCGCGACGGCCGGAAGAAAAGCCGCTGTCGTCCGGGGCGTGCCGCTGGGAGACTGCGGGGATGACCACGCAGCGGCTGCCGTTCCCGGTCCCGGACGAACGCGCCCACCTCTTCGTCGACAGCTACGCCGACATGCACGACCTCGTTGAGGACCTGGTCGTGCCCGCCGCCGCTCCCGAGGCCGCAGCGACCGTCCTGCGCACGGCCCGCGAACTGCTGCGCCAGTCGTACTACTGCTACGAGTTCTCCACCGTGGCGGTCATGCACTCCCTGATCGCGGTGGAGATCGTGCTGCGCGACCGCATCCCGGAGGCGGGCAAGAAGCCGCTGCACCAGCTCATCAAACAGGGCGCGGCCGATGGGATCCTGACGGCCCGGCAGGCGGAGTACCTCGACTATGGCCGGCAGATCCGCAACGGGATGGCGCACGGCCAGACCACGCACGCGGTGATGCCACCGGCCATGGCGGTGCCGATGGTGACGACCTCGTTCGCGATCGTCTCCGAGCTCTGCGCGGCTGTCCTCTGACAATGATGCTGGATCGTTTGCCGTCGGAGTTGGACCGCTGGTGCCGGGCGATGAGGAGCCGGAGGCTATGCGCGGTGCCCGGTGGCGAAGCGGACGAAGCCGGCGATGCGCGGGCTGAACGTCAGCGCGCACTCCTCGCTGAGAGCCGAACGCACGCCCGCCACCACATCAGCGTCCGGCGCACCAAACACCTCGAAGCGCTCCACCTGGCAGTGCTTCATCACCTCTTGGATGTACGGATCCGCCAGCTTCCAGTGGAGGCGGACCGCGTCGGAGTCCTGATAGAGCTGGAAGCTGTGGGCGACCATCCGCTCCTCGTCCACGAAGGTCTCCACCATCAGCTGAGGACCGTGCTGCTCTGCGAACGCAACTGCCCTGGTGACGGCGTCGCGGAAGCCCTCCAGGTGACCTTCGGTGATGCGCATGGTGTTCCGGAAGAGGAGACTCGTCGAGTCGTGAGTAGTCATAACTCGACACTCGCCCCTCAACCTGGGTTGAGGTCAAGCATGGATTTCCCCCAGCATCCTCCTCGACCTCGTAGGCATCGCTCAGGTCAGGCCAGGTGCCGACAGTGACGCCACCGCTGTGGCCTCTCAGCTCCCGGTCCAACTTCGCTGTCACGCACCGAGTGGCGGTCCAACTTCGTTGGCAAACCGTCCAGGTTCAACGGCAGAGGACAGCGGCGCCCACCGGATGATCACGGCTCGGTGACGGCGCTCGGTGGAGTGTCACACCGTTGACTTTCGCCACACCTCTAGCAAGTGACGGCGGGCTTTTGTCCGGAGTCCCGCGCCACTGCGTGAGGAGTCTCGTCATGACGTACGCCAGTAGCGCCCGGAAGTCCGAGCCGGAGCCGCGACCGACCTGGACAAGGGATGCCGAGCGGCCTTTGGGCGGCCAGGAATCCAGTGCCGTGAACGGTGCCGCGAACGATTCCAACGTCGTGCCCATCACCGCAGCTCATACCGCACGCCAGGGGGCCTCCCGGCACGCTGACACCTCTCTCTCTCTTCCCCTGAGAGGTCGGGGAAGGGGAAGAAGTCCACTCCGGCCGGGACGGTGCGTGCCGATGCGCTGCGGATGCTGGGGTGCGTTCGGATAGCCACGGTCCGGCAGATGGCTCAGGTGATCACGGCGGAGGATGCCGACGGCCGGTCGTATGTGCGCAGGGCGATGAACAAGCTGGCGGAACTGGGACTGGCGGAGACGAACGGCAAGGACAGACGGCACCCGATCCGGAACCTGACCTCGGCAGGGCAGAAGGCTCTGGCCGACGGCAACGAGCTGCCTGCCCGCCCGAAGGCCGGCACCGGAGCGAAGGCGGTGAAGGCCGGGTTCGGTCCGCACGGCGTCGCGGTGACGGACACGATCCTCGCCTACGGAGGCCGCAAGCACCTGACCGACTGGCAGGTAGAGGTCAACCATGCCATCAAGGAGACCTGCCTCAGCTTCAACACCGACGCCGTCCTCGCACTGCCGACCAAGACCAGCAAGGTGCGCCTTTTCGAGCTCGACAACGGCACCATGTCCCAGGCCTGCCTCGCGAAGGAGGTCTGGGACTACGAGCGCTACGCCGGGCACCGCGTCCGGGAAGGCGCCCGCGGCACGATCGGCACGACGTACCCCTCTGGCAGCGCCACCGCTACACCCGCTCCCAGACCTTCCCGCGGCTGCACGTCGTCCTGGCAGGCAAAGAGGAGCACCTGCTCGACAACCGCCTGAAGGCCCTTGCCGACGACGTGAAGGGCATCGCCGTCGACGTCTGGGTGAACACCCTGCCCCGGCTACAGCGCGGTGAGCCCTGGTACGAGACAGGCGTCGACGACCCGTCCCGCGCAGGGAGCGCCACCCGGAGCCGATCGGCCGCTGACCCGGCAGTCCCATGGCCCGGGCCCGGCCCTCCCGCTGGAGGACCGGGCCCGGTGTCTGTCCGCCTCGGCGACGGCCCCGCTGCCGCACACCCAGCAGCCCGCCCCCAGCACACACCGGGCCGGACCCCAGGAGGAGTCGCATGAGCACCCCGGAAGAACGCCCCAACCCCGACGACGCACTCGCACGCGCCCATGCGGCCCGCGCGAAGATGGCCGCCGCGCTCAACGAGGACCAGGAGCCGAGCCCGATGAGCCCCTGGGATGGCAGCCGATCTGGAAGCGCTCCCGGAAGCTGAAGTCCAAGGCGGCGAAGAAGCAGGAGCTGCGCAAGCAGAGGCGGCGACTCCAGGACGCCGGGCGGCGCCGACTCGCCGCCGGGCAGTCGCGCCGACCCCGGTCCCGGCAGAACCGGATCGGCAACGCGGCCGCGCGCCGCGACGCCCGCGCCCTGTCCCGGATGCGGCACTCCAACGCCTGGCTGTGGTGACGATGCCGGACACCGTCCACTCGATGGAGCCCACTCGATGGACTCCACCGAGTGGAGCCCACTGAGTGGATCCCACCCGATGGGTTCCACAGAGTGGACTCCACTCTGGTGCGCACCACTCGACGATGCCCAGCACTTTGGCGCGCACCGGCACCCCTTCTCCAGGTGCGGCCGGGTTCGCGCATGACCCCTTGTCCAGGTCTGCTACCTTGGCGCGCGCCCCCTTGTCCACCTCTGCTACCCGGCCCATTTCTCCTTGCCGCAGCGCCTTCCGGCCGCCGTCCGGCGCGCGCACTACACGACAGTGAGGCGTGCCGGGTGCGAGCCGGCCGGTGCGGAGTGTGCACCGAGGGCCTGGCCCACGCGAGCGGTGGACGGACGGCATCCGGGCGGTGGGACGGACAGTCCGCCACGTCGGCCCGAGAGCGCCGCGGCGGCGGGAGGCAGGCGCACAGGTCGGCCGTCTCACAGGGTGCTCAGCGCCTCGCTCGGGGTCATCCGGGACGCGGTGATCGAGGGATAGACACCCGCCGCAATCCCCACCAGCACGGCGCCCCCGCAGCCGCCCAGCACCGCACCGGGCGGCACCGCGGGCGGCCAGCCCTGGGAGAGGGCGTAGCCCACCACGACGAGGACGCCGAGCAGGCTGCCGGCCGCGCCGCCGAACGCCGACAGGGCCACAGCCTCCACCAAGAACTGGTTGCGGATCTGGCCCCTGCTGGCGCCCAGCGCACGGCGCAGTCCGATCTCCCGGCGGCGCTCCAGCACGGAGATGAACATGGTGTTGGCGACACCGACACCCCCCACGAGCAGGGCCACGGCGGCTAGTCCGAGGAAGAGCGCCGAAGCGTTGTTCTCGGAGGCGCGCTTCGCGGCGAGCACGTCGGAGGGGCGGCTGACCCGGACGGCCTGCGGGAGCGCCGGGTTGACGGTGGCGGGCAGTACGGCCCGGACGTCCTCCAGGGCCTCCTCCCGGGCGTTGACGTAGATCACCGTGGGATGCCCGTCGAAGCGGAGCCGGTCACGGGCCGTCTCCCAGCCGACCAGCGCCGCCCGGTCCAGTTCGGGAGCGAGCGGAACGGGATCGAGGATGCCGACGACGGTGAACCACGTGCCGTTGACGGTGACCATTGGCGTGCCGAGGCCGGCGCCGAGCCGGGGCACGCCGAGCCGTGAGGCGGCCGTCGAGCCGAGGACGACGGTCGGGAGCCGGTCGGACGCCGGACCGAGGAAACGGCCGTGGCGGAGATCGCCGTGCACCGCCTTGAGCAGGTTGTGCTTGGCGGCCAGGACGGTGATGCCAAGGTAGTCGTCGGCGTCCGCGCGGTCGGAGCGCCGTATGACCGTGTTGGTGTTGGCGACCGCGCTGGCCACGGTCACCGGACCGATACGGTCCGCCATGTCCACCGACTTCTCGGGCAGCCGCACGGGCGGGTTCTGGTCGGGCAGGGGGACCACTTGCAGCATGTTGGTGCCCAGGGCGGACAGCTCGCGCATCAGCGCCTTGTGCCCAGACGCCGGGATGCCGGTCACCACGATCATGGTGGCGATGCCGAGGGAGATGCCCAGGGCGGAGAGCACGGACCGCAATCTGCGGGAGCGGACGCCGGCGACGGCAAGCATGACCACATCGGCCGGGGTCAGCCGCACCGGCCTGCTGAGCGCAGCGATGCCTCCCGCCTTTGGCCGGGCGTCACCCCGGGTGCCGCCGGGACGTTCGTCCGCGGTGCGCGTGGGGGTGCGGGTGAGTGGGGTCCTCATCGCGGGCCCTCCGTCGCGGTGTCGGCGGCCAGACGGCCGTCGAGGATCTCGACCCGCCGGGGCAGCGATGCGGCGATGTCCCGGTCGTGGGTGATGATCGCGATCGTGGTGCCTTCGCGGTGGAGCGTGTGCAGCAGTTCCAGCACGGCGTTTCCGTTCGCGGTGTCCAGCGCCCCGGTCGGCTCGTCGGCCAGGACCAGAGCGGGTTCGTTGACCAGGGCGCGGGCGATGGCCACCCGCTGCTGCTCGCCTCCCGACAACTGGTGCGGAAGATGGCCGGCGCGCTCCGCGAGGCCCACCCGGTGCAGTGCTTCGAGGGCCAGAGCGGGTCGCCTGCGGCGCGGCACCCCGGCGTAGAGCAGGCCGGTGGTCACGTTGTCCGCGGCGGTCAGGCCGGGGGTGAGGTGGAACTGCTGGAAGACGAACCCGAGCCAGCGGCCCCGCAGAGCTGAGAGGCGGCGGTCGGGCAGACGCGCGATGTCCTGCCCGCCGATCTCCACCGTGCCGCTGGTGGGCCGGTCCAGTGTCCCCATGATGTTCAGCAGCGTGGACTTGCCCGATCCGGACGGGCCCACGATGGCGAGGAGTTCCCCCCGGTGCACGGTCAGGGACACCGCTTCCAGGGCGGTGACCCCGCCCGGGTAGACCATGCCGGCGTCGCGCACGGTGAGTACCGGGACGTTCAAGAGGTCGCCACCACTTTCATGCCCTCCCTCACGCCCGGCCCGCTGATCTCGGCCATGCCCCTGGCCAGCAGACCCGTCCTGACGGCCACGAGGGAGCCGCCGGGACGCTGCAAGCCGTAGCCGCCCTCGGCCAGCGCGAGCAGCGCGCTGACCGGTACGGCGAGGACGTTCTTCCGTACGCGGCCGGTGAATTCCACCTGGACCGTGGAGGAGGACAGACGCCGTACCGTCCCGGCGTCGTCGACCTCGATCGTGACGTCCATGCGGCGTGCCGTGCCGTCGCTCTCGCCGCCCTGCGGATTGGTGACCACGCTGCTGATCTGGGTGACCTCGCCTTGGGCCGAGGACTGGTCGGGGAGCGTCACCCGCACCCGGGCGCCGCGGGTGATGGCTCCGATGTCGCGGGCGTCCACCGGAACCGTCACCACCTTGCGGGTCGCCGTCACCGAGAGCAGGTTGCCGGCCGCCTCGTCACCGGTCTGAGCCTGCACGGCGCTGACCCGCACCGCGGACGTGGTGACCACCACGTCGCCTGGGCCGAGAACGCCGGTCGCGGGGAGGTTGGCGGATGCCTGCCAGCGCTTGACCACGGCGATCAGCGCGTCCGTGAGCACGGCGTCGCCCTCCTCGACGCGCTGCGACGCGGGGGTCGAGGAGCCGGGGCCGGGCGGGGCGCTCTTCGGCGGGTCCGAAGACCGCCGCGCGGCTGCACCGCTCGGGGACGCGGCGTCGGCCGCAGTCCCACTGCCGGATGGTTGCGGCTGCTCGGGCGGGGGCGGCGAGGCGGCGGGCTGCCGGACGACGGTGCCGACCGAGGGCTGGCGTCCGATGTCGTATCCGAGAGCTTCGAGGTTGTCCGCGACTGTCCTGATGTCGGGGCCGACCAGACCGGGGGTGTCCAGACTGCGGAACAGCGGCGTTTCGCCGAAGAAGACCACGGCTGGACGGTCGTCCACCCGGTACAGCGTTCCGCCGCGTTTTACGGTCGCCCCGACGTCCGGCAGCCAGGTGACCAGGCCGCCGGCCGTGCCCTTGATCTGCCGGACCGGGCCGTACCCGAGTTCGCCACTGAGCGTCATGGAGTTCGACAGGTCGGTGCGCACCACCGCGACCGTCCGGACCGGGACGTCCGCGCTGCCGGACGCGTGCTGCGTGTCGTCGCCGCGCATGGCCACCACACCGGCCATACCGGCGGTGCCGGTCACCGCCAAGGCCACCACCCAGGCGATCCGCCGCCGCACCGGACGGCACGGCCGCCGGCCCGCGCGCGGAGGGAGTGCACCGGGGGAGTCCGGGAGGTCTGAGGAGTCCGGAACCGTCACTGGCTGAAGCCCTTCTTCTGGCACTCGTCCTGAATCTTCTGCACGTCAGGTGGCACCACCTTCATGGGCAGGAAGGTGAACCCCCGGCCATCAGGCAGGGCCTTGACCTTCAGCCCGCGCTCGTTCATGCACGTGAGCCACTTGCGGAAGCCCTCGTCCCAGTCGGGGTTCTTCTCGGCGTCGAACTCCGGCGGCGGAAGCGGCGCCTTGGACCGGCAGGCGCCGTACTCGGCCGCGAAGCTGTTGGAGTCCGACATCCTCGTTTTGTCGGGCATCAGGGTGCCTTCCGCCGTGCGTGTCATGGGCACGCCCTCGTCCCGCAGGCACGTGAAGTAGATCTGCTCCAGCCGGTTCTCCTCCTCCGGTGAGGTGTCCAGCCGCAGCTGCGGCCGGCCCGCGTCGGGATCCGAGGGGGACACCGACCGTTTCCCCGCCTCGCGCGGGTTCTGCGCGTCACCCGAGCGCGAGACCGAGGCGACGCCGGTTTCCTTCTCGCTGTCGCCGTCCCCGTCACCGCAGCCGGTCAGTCCCAGGAGGGCGACACTGGCCACGGTCAGTGCCAGCGCTCGGGTCCAGCCGGTGCGGTCACGCGGGGAGCGGTCCAAGAGATTCGTCATGCGGCAGATGCTGATCGGCGGATATGAAGATCCCGCCAAGCTGACGCCAGGAAGCGACCAGGCCGCTGGGGCGCGGCCTAGAGTCGCAGCCATGTGCGCGCACGTACTCGTCGTCGAGGACGACGAGAAACAGGCGGAGGTCGTCCGCAGATACCTGGTCCATGAGGGACACACGGTCACCGTGGCCCACGACGGGCACACGGCGATCGAACACGCCCGGGCCCGCCTGCCCCAGCTCCTGGTCCTCGACCTCATGCTGCCCGGGCTCGACGGTTTGCATGTCTGCCGCATGCTGCGCCGAGAGTTCGACCGCCTCCCCGTGCTCATGCTCACGGCGCGGTCCACCGAGGAGGACCTGCTCCTCGGTCTCGACATCGGGGCCGACGACTACATGACCAAGCCCTACAGCCCCCGGGAGCTGATGGCCCGCATCCGCAGTCTGCTGCGCCGTGCCGCACCGGTCGCGCCGGAGAACGACGTCCTGGGCGTCGGTGCGCTGACCGTGGATCCGAAGCGCTACGAGGTGCGGTACGACGGGAAGCCGGTGAGCTGCACCCCGGGCGAGTTCGCGCTGCTGGCGGTGATGGCCGAGCAGCCCGAGCGGGTCTTCACCCGTTCCCAGCTGCTGGCCATGACCCGCGGGTCGGACCGGTACATCAGCGACCGGGTCGTCGACGTGCACATCGCCAACCTGCGCAGGAAGATCGAGCCGGATCCGCAGCACCCGGTCCACCTGGTCACGGTCTTCGGCGTCGGCTACAAACTGTCCTCCGGCACCGGTCACGACGGCGGCCGCCGGCCATGACACGTCCCACTGTGCCCTTGCGTCGCAGCCTCCTGGCACGTCTGATCGCCACCTCGGTCCTGGTGGCCGTCTGCTCGATCGCGGCCACGGCCTGGCTCGCCGTGCAGAGCACCACCCGGGCCATTCGCCAGGAAAACGGCCAGGCCATCTCCGACGACCGGATGATCCATGACACTCTCACCGCCCACGCGGCCGCCCACCCCGGCTGGAACGGCGTCCAACCCACCCTGCGCAGGCTGGCCCGGGACACGAGCCGCCGCATCGTGCTGACCACCGGCGAGCGCACGCTGATCGCCGCCTCCTCCCGGGAGGACTCCCCGCTGCCCCGGCATGCCTCGGCCGTCATCGACCCCCTGCGCGCGGACGCCGGGGCGGACACCGCGGGAAATTCCGCCACCGACGGCATCGACCCCCGGGCGACCGGACCCTATCTGCTCCCGGCGCACGAGGCCCGGGCGCTGCGCGCCGTCGCGGACGACGCCGTCGCCTGCCTGAACGCCGGCCGCGTCGCGGCCACGAGGGACGACACCCCCAGCGGCCGCCCTCGCATCAGGCTCGCCGCGCCCAGCCAGGGGGTGTACCTCGGCGAGGCATGCCCCGAGACGGACCGGCTGAACCGGCCCACCGCCACCGAACGCCCGGCCCTGCGCCACCTCAACGTGCTGGTCAACGAGTGTCTTGAACGCCGGGGACTGAGTGGAGGGGCGGAGGTCAGGCCCGACTTCACATGGCTGACCAAGTTGCCGCTCGGCAAGCACGCCGGGACGGTCGAGGAATGCGTCGCCCAGTCCCGGCGCGAGCAACTCGCCCGGTACGTCGCCCCCATGGCGCTGCTCTTCGTCACCACGCCCGGCGGGGCCGAGGGCCCCCAGTTCGATCTCTCCCGGGACAATGCCCTGCGTGTCACCGGCGTCACCGGCCTGGTCCTGGCGCTCACCGTGACGGTGAGCGCCGTGCTGGCCACACGTCTGGTGCGCCCGCTGCGCGCGCTGACCGACGCGGCGCGCCACAGCGCGCGCTCGCCGGTGCGCGTCCCGGTGACCAGGCACGACGAGACCGGCATCCTCGCGCAGGCCTTCAACGAGATGTCGGAAGGCCGGCTCCGCATGGAGCAGCAGCGCAAGGACATCGTCAGCGACATCGCGCACGAGCTGCGCACGCCCCTGACCAACATCCGCAGTTGGCTGGAGGCCGCAGAGGACGGTCTCGCGCCCGACCCCGACCTGATCTCCTCCGTGCTGGAGGAGGCGATGCTCCTCCAGCACATCATCGACGACCTCCAGGACCTGGCCGCCGCCGACGCCGGGAATCTGCGGCTGAACCTGCGACGGGTGGGGGTCCACGACGTCCTGGAGCAGATCGCCGCGGCGCACCGCGCCCGGGCCGACCGCGACGGGATCAGGCTGACGACCGACACCTGCACCGACACCGGCGAAGGACTGGTGCTGACGGCGGATCCGGTGCGGTTGCGCCAGGCCGTCGGCAACCTCGTCTCGAACGCCCTGCGGCACACACCACCCGGCGGACACGTCGGTCTCCGGGCGCGGCCGGAGGGCGGTGACATCGTGATCGTCGTCACGGACACCGGTACCGGGATCAGCGAGGAGGACCTGCCCAGGGTGTTCGACCGCTTCTGGCGCGCGGAGAGGTCACGCAACCGCCACACCGGCGGCAGCGGTCTCGGCCTGCCCCTGGTCCGTCACCTCGCGCAGGCGCACGGCGGCACGGTGTCGGCCGAGAGCACCCTCGGGGAGGGATCCGCCTTCACGCTCCGCCTGCCTGCCGACGGCGATCCGCGATGAGGCGGCGGAAGCAGACGTGACAGCGGCTCGCCGCCCCGAGGGCGTGCGGGCCGCTGTGAAGACGGCGGACAACGGCTGACCGGGCCAGATAAAGAGCACTCGCTCAGGACGCCAACCTCTTTCTCAACAAGCAGGGCGCGCGAGCCACAACTCGCCCGGCCCCGCCGGGGGCGTTCCGGGCCTGGACCGGGCGGTGGCCACAAGGTATTCGGCCGCTCGGCTGGCCGGTCAACCAGGACCGCCGGAACGGGACCGGATACGCCTACGCAGGCCACACTGAGGTTCGCGATGTCTCACGCTTACCGTGAACGAGCTCACCACCTGGAGTACATGGCGAGGGTCCGCGTGCGGAAGTGCTGCCAGGCCGAGGTGGAGGAATGTGTGACCGGCCCCGACGAAGCAGCGTGGGCAGGTCCCGTCGATCGGGAAGCCCCGCCGGAGCCAGATGTGACGCAGGCCACGGGAAGCCGGTGCGGGGTGCCGGACAGCTCATTGAGGTGAGTACTCATCTGCGTACCCGGGTACGGGCCGGGGAATCCAGCGCGTTCGCCGAGCTCTTCGACAGCTACGCCCGCGCTGTCTACAACCATGCTTTCCGATTGACAGCCAACTGGTCGACAGCCGAAGACGTGATGGCCGCGACGTTCATGGAGGCATGGAGGCTGCGCGACAAGGTCGACCCCGAGGGTGGTTCCCTACGACCCTGGCTGCTGGGTATCGCCACCAACACCGCGCGTAATCAGTACCGGACCAATCGGCGCTACCGGGCGGCGGCCCAGGCCGCCGCGGCGGCCGAGTTGTCCGTGCCTGATCATGCCGACGAGGTGGCCGACCGGATCGACGACCGGCGCCGACTGGCGGCGGCCCTCACCGCACTCGCCGCACTGCGCAGGCCGGAGCGGGAGGTCATCGCCCTCTGCCTGGGGGAGGGCCTGGACTACGAGGCCGCAGCCGAAGCGCTCGGAATTCCGGTGGGCACCGTCGCGTCCCGGCTTTCGCGGGCCCGCAAGAAGCTGCGCTCGATGACCGTGATCGAATCGACGCCTCCCGGCGCAGAAACGGGCCGCCCGGTGAGCGAGCTGTCACACCGTTCCGCCCAAACCGGCTCCGAAAAGGTGGGCGGAAAACGGGAAGGCGTCCGCCCCTGCCGACAGGTAAGAGGCGATAACGCAAAAACCATCCGGCCCGCACAGGAAGGAAACCGATGAACGCGAACACGTCCCGGCACAATTCAGCCGCGTGGGATGAGAGCGCACGACTGCTGTCCGGGACAGCGCGAGACCTGCCGACGGGCCGTCACCACATCCACAAGGAGCGTCTGATGGCCCAGATCCACGCCAAGCAGTTGGATGAGCGCACCGCGTCGGCAGCCCCCGCCAAGACGCGGCGCTTGCGGCTGCCGCGTCCGGCGATCGCGCTGCCCGCAATGACGGTGGCCCTGGCGGGAATGGTCACCGCCGCGATAGTGACAAACAACGGCAGCGGAGGCAGGGGCAGCGGTGTTGCCACCGGACCGGCCCTGACCACAGAAATCGGCGCCGCGTCGACCAAGGGAGTGCCCCAGTTGCTGGACCGCATCTCGCTGGCGGCGGCCCAAGGGTCCCGCCCGGCCGTCAAGCCCGGCCAGTACATTTACATCGAGTCCAAGATCGCCGATACCTTCCTGAAGACGGTCGACGACAAGACCACCCTGGCCAGCCACGAGTTGCACCGCCGACAGGTGTGGAACTCCCCGGACGGCAAGAAGGGCTGGCTCATCGATCCCATGGTCAACGAGAACCCCAAGGGCGAGCCCCTCAGCCTCCCCGACGAGCAGGGCAACACCCCTCAGGCATACCTGAACAATCCGTCATACAACTACCTCACTGAGCTCCCTACCGATCCTGACGAACTGCTGGCCAGGATCTACAAGGAGACCAAGAGCCACGGCAGCTCCCCCGACCAGGAGGCCTTCACCACCATCGGGGATCTGCTCCGCGAGAGCTACCCGCCGGCGGAGCTGTACCCGGCGCTGTTCAAGGCCGCTGCGAAGATCCCAGGTGTGGTGGTCGTCGACGAGGCGGAGGACGCGGTCGGTCGGCACGGCGTCGCGGTGGCCCGGCTGGACGAGACGAGCGGCGCGCGGGAAGAATGGATCTTCGACAAGAAGACCCATGTGTTCCTGGGTGAGCGTTCCGTTCAGGTCAAGCAGTTGAACGGATCGGAAGCTCCGGTCAAGCCCGGCACGGTGAACTTCACCAGTGCCGTCCTCAAGCGGGCCGTCGTCGACGACATCAAGCAGACCCCGGCACAGGGCGGCTGACCGCATCCCCAGGCATCGCTCACCGTGAAGGCCCTGACCCGTCCGGCGGATCAGGGCCTCGCTTCTTCACTCTCCTTCACTCATTCCTCTGTCGCTACCCCTTACTGATCGTTTCAGAATGAAGTTCGTTGTGAGGCTTGGCGGTTGGGTGTTCTGTCGGCAGGATCTGTTGGGTGTCTGCTGATCTTGTGCCTGATGACCTGTGGGAACGTGTGGCCCCGCTGTTGCCTGCTCGTCCGTCTCGGCGGCACCGGTATCCCGGGCGGTTGCCGGCGGATGACCGGGACGCGCTGCGGGGGATCGTTTACGTGCTGTGCAAGAGCGTGAGCTGGCGGGATGTTCCGGCTGAACAGGTTGGCTGCAGCGGTGTGACGGCCTGGAGGCGTCTGCGGGACTGGACCGAGGCTGGTGTCTGGCCGCAGCTGCACGAGGTGCTGCTGGCCGAGCTGAGGGCCGCGGGCCTGCTGGACATGGACGACGCGGCCATCGACGCCTCCCATGTCAGGGTCTAAAGGGGGGCTCACACCGGACCTTCGCCGGTCGACCGGGCACGTCCGGGCAGCAAGCACCACCTGATCAGCGATCGCCACGGAACCCCCTTGGCTATCTCGCTGACCAGCGGAAACCGTCACGACGTCACCCAGCTGATGCCATTGCTGGACGCGATACCGCGCATCCGCGGGGTCCGCGGGCGCCCGAGGCACCGGCCGGGCCGGCTGTTCGCGGACCGCGGCTACGACTACGACAAGTACCGCCGCCTCCTGCGGGCCCGCGGCATCACACCGAAGATCGCCCGCAAGGGCACGACCCATGGCTCCGGTCTGGGCAGGACCCGCTGGGTCGTCGAGCGAACCTTCGCCTGGCTCCACCAGTTCAAGCGCCTCCGGATCCGTTACGAGATACGTGCCGACCTCCACCTCGGCCTGCTTCAACTCGCTTGCAGCATCACCTGCTTGAGACGACTCCGAACCTCATTCTGAAACGATCAGTTAGAGGTCCTAACCAAAGGCGTCGGACGTGAAGGTAGGTGATCAGGCAGGTGGCGAGGCCGAGGAATGCTTCGTGGATGTCGTCGCGTCGTTACCAGCGGATGCGTAGGCGGCGGAAGCCGTGGAGCCAGGCGATCGTGCGCTCGACGACGTAGCGGAAGATGCCCAGGCCGGTACCGTGAGGCTCGCCTCTCTTCGCGATCACGGGACGGATTCCGCGCCGCCAGAGCAGGCGGCGGTACTTGTCGTGGTCGTAGCCGCGGTCGGCCAGCAGCGCGTCGGGGCGTCGTCGGGGTCTGCCGACCTGGCCAGCGACGGCGGGATCTTGTCGAGCAGCGGCTCGAGTGGGGTTGACGTCGTTGCGGTTGCCGCCGGTCAGCGACACCGCGAGCGGGATGCCCTGTCCGTCGACGATGAGTAGTGCTTGCTGCACGGCCGTGCGCGGTCGACCGGGCTGGGCCCGCTTTTGGGCCCCCTCGGGCGGCCCGCACGTGCGAGGAGTCGATTACCGCCCGGCCCCAGTCCAGCTGGTTCTTCGACCGCAGCTCGTTCAGCAGCAGCGTGGAGCTGGTCCCAGACGCCGGCCTCGTTCCAGGCCGCAAGGCGCCGTCAGCAGGTCATGCCCCAGCCGAAGCCGAGCTCCTGGGGCAGGTACTCCCACTGGATGCCGGTGTGCAGGACGAAGAGGATCCCGGACAGGGCCTGCCGGTCCGGCACCCGCGGTCTGCCCGCGGCCTTCGGGCCCGGGTTCGGTATCAACGGCTCGATCAACGACCACAGCTCGTCCGACACGATCCACGGCCGCGACTGACGGTTTCCCATACCCAGACGTACGAGCAGAGAGGCCGGCAGTCTCATGATCAGCAGCTTTTGTTGGAGCCAGTCAGAGCGGCAGATGGCCAACCGGATGGCGCTGACGGGCATCTACGCTCGGTCATCCCGGCCGGAGTGTGCGAAGGTCACGGTCACCTGTTCGTGGACCTCCTGCGGCGGTCAGGATCGGATTCCCCGTCGAGTGGACCTGCGCCGCCGCGGAATCCGCTGCACCCTTTCAAACGAGCTGATCCGGTGCGTAATCGCAGCACGGGGCTTCCACGGCGGACGGCGCGATGCGACAAGCTTGCGGTCCGCATGAGGCGACCATCCTTATGGATGCCGAACAGCATTGCGCTGTTGCAGAGGCCATGACCCGGGCAGCCCATGATCACAGCCATTCGTTGCGCCGTATTTCGACCCGGCCGCCTACCGGGGATGCCCTGCGGTCGAGTGCGGGGTCAACCGCCTCAAGAGGTATCGCGCCGGCGCCAGTGAAGGCGCGTTTCAGCTTGTTTCCCGCGCTGGGACGGCTGTTCACCGTGGACGATGAGCCCGGCCTCCGGGCCGCCGCAGCGACCGGCGTAGGCGGCGAAGCGGTCGGCGGTCGGGAAGGTGCTGCCGTCGCCGACCTCATCAGGATCCTGGCTCCGGTATTACGCCGACTCCCGGCATCGACGTCAGGACCTTCGAAAGAGGGTGGGCACCGGGAGTTTCTCGATTCGCCCGGCCGTCACTGTCTGCTCGTCCAGGGGCGGCGAGGATGTCCTCGATCAACGGCTCGCCCCGCCTGAGCGCTTTCGGCAGCAGAAGGACGATCAGTAGCTGACGGCCTGCCCTGCGGATCTGGCCGGTGCCCCCGAACCGCTCCGGCAACGTCAGGGCGGGCAAGTGCTCAGGCGAGGCCGCAGGACCCGTTCCAGCGAGGTGGATCAGCGTGGGCAGGCGGTGCAGCCTGATCGCGACCCAGATGGCTCCGCCGGCCAGGTCGTCGTCGGGCGATCATCTCCAACTCGGCGATCGTCTCGGCCTCCCCGTCGATCACCGAAAGCGTGTGGGTCACGTGTGGGCCGCGTTCGCGACGATGAACGCCTGAGGAAGCGGGTTGCGTCATCGATGCGGACGACAATCCCCGGCTCCGGGTCTGCGCGGAATCCGTGCACTCCCCTCTATGGCAACTTGCATCAACCGCGACCTCGCCCGCTGGGGGTCTGCCTGACACGCGGAGGCGGACAGGAGTCGGCCCGTCGATCGGGAACCGGCGGGCCGAGGCGAACGTGAGTCAGCGCAGGAGGTAGGCACGGTCGATGGTCTGCCGCACCGTGTTCCCTTGTGTGTCGGTCAGGTGGACCTGCAGGGACACCGAGCCGGAGCCTCGCGGGTGGTGCAGGACCAGCCGCCCGTCGCCGGCCTGCGTCACCGGCCGCCAGGTGCCGGCCTCGTCATACGAGACCTCGAACTTCAGGGACTGCACACCGCCCGACGCCGCCGCGCCCTGAAGGGCGTACGGGACCTCGAAGCGGGTGCCGGCAGCGGCGGTACCGTCCGGCGCCAGCTGTGGGGAGAAGCGGACGGCGGACAGGGGCAGGCGGCTCTCCTGGTCGTCGGGCACGTGCGCGGAGCGGAAGGTCCACTCGGCGGTGACGCGCGTGCTGAGGGGAGAAGTCGCGAGGGGGCGGGACACCTCGGTGGTCAGGCGGTAGGCGCGCTCGTCCTCGGGCAGGACCAGGGCGTCGGAAGTGGTCAGGGGACGGTCGGAGGTGAAGATGTCCTCGCCGTCCGCCGTGAGGGAAGTGCGGGCTTTGGCGTAGGCCGACTGGCCGGAGTGGCCGGCGCCGTCACCGAACAGTGGCAGGTTGGCGCGGAGGGTGTTGCCCTTCCTGACCGCTCCGGTCCGCAGGTGCCGGGGCACGTCCTCGCTGATCAGGACCGGACCGAACACGCCGAAGTTCATCCGCAGCTGGTGGCGGTCACGGGTGAAGGTCATGGGAGCCGTCATCAGAGTGGCGTCCCAGACAAGTTCGCCACCGTCCCCGCCGGGCGTGTACTGGTGGAAGTCGTACTCCCATCGCACGTCGCTGCCGCGCAGCAGATACTCCGTCCGTCGCGCTGGCAACGCCGTCTCGGGAGTCTGGACGCCCGTCCAGCCCAGGCCGTTTAGCGTCCACGGCCCGGCGACCAAAACGGCCGTACGCCCCGCGGCGGGTGCTCCCGCGGTTACCGTGACCTCGGAGAGCTGCGAGCGGCGCACCTGCTCGTTGAGCCCGCTGAAGGACCAAGCCGGACGGTTCCAGGCCAGGCGGTAGGTGGCGGAAGGGCTGCTGAAGACCTCCGCGATCAGCAGGGGAGCCTCATTGAGCGGTACCGCCGGTCCTGTCCCGGCGAATCGGTACTGTGCCGAATCCGGGGGCAGGCGGTAGGAGCTGCCGTATCCGAAGGGGCCGTTCACCTCGTACAACACGTGCCGCTCGATGCTCACGGCCCGTGAGTCCGGGGTGGTGATGTCGATCGGTCCAGCGGTCCTCGCGTCCATCACCACGGTCGCGTCCGCCGTGAGTTCGAAGCGGGGGCGGAACAGCACGGCGGCACCCCCCTTGCCCTCGGCGTCCGCGTACATGGTGCCTTCCAGCGCGTAACGGCCGCGCGGCAGCCGGATGGTGACCTCGCCGTCCGCGTCGCCGACGGTCCGCCAGACGGAACCGGTTGCCGCCTCCGTCCCTTTGACTGCCGTGTGGGCGATGCCGGTGGGTGCGCCCCCGTTGTCCAGGTGGCGGATCGTCAGGTCGTACGACTCGACCTCGCGCTCCGTGCCGAGCGCGGTGCGGGCGACCGGTTTGCCGTCGGCGGTGGCGAGCAGAGCGCCGCCGAACGTCCCGTCGCTGTCCCCGGCCTTGGTGTCCGCGGTCACCGTGGCGGTCGCGGTGCCACCGGCGGGGACGACGAGGCGTGCGGGCGTGACCTTGAACATGCCTTCGGAGACGGGCTTCCCGTCCATGCCAGAGGCCTGTGCGGAGAGGTCGAGTGTGACGGACTGCCCGCCCGAGTTGCGGTAGGTGACCTCCCTGTTGATCAGTGGGTCGTCGCGGTGCGGCCATCGCTGGACGCCAAAGTCGAGGGCGGCGGGGGAAGTTGTGACGCGCTGTTCCACAGCAGCCGCCACGTCGATCCGGCCGCTGCCCTGGAGGTAGGCGGAGTGGCCGGGGGCGGGCTTCGCTGACGCGGTGAGCGTCGCCTTCAGGCGTTCGCCGTCCCATTGCGGGTGGCGCTGGGCGAGGATGGCGGCGGCTCCCGCCACATGGGGGGTGGCCATCGAGGTGCCTGACATCGACACGTAGCCGTCACCGGCAGGATCGCCTTCTCCGCCTTCGGCCGCGCCGGCCGCCACGATGCCCGTGCCCGGAGCGGTCACGTCGGGTTTCAGGCCGCCGCTCGCGGTGGGGCCCTGGCTGGAGAAGGGAGCCAGGGTGTCGGCGCGGTCCACGGCGCCCACGGTCAGCGCCGCCGGCGCGCTGCCCGGTGAACCGATGGTGCGCGCTCCGAACTCGCCGTCGTTGCCCGCCGCGATCACGAACAGTGTTCCCGTCTTCGCCGAGAGCGTCTGGACGGCTTCCTCCATGGGGTCGGTGCCTTCGGTGTCCTCGCCGCCGAGACTGAGATTGACCACCTCGGCGCCCTGGTCGACGGCCCACTGCATGCCGGCGATGATGCCCGACTCGGTGCCCGATCCGTCCTCGCCGAGCACTTTGGCGTTCAGCAGGCGCGCCCCGGGGGCCACACCCCGGTGCTTACCCGCCGATGCGGCACCGGAGCCGGCCACAGTGGATGCGACATGGGTACCGTGACCGTGACGGTCCACCGCGTCCCGGTCGTCGGAGAAGTTCCGCTCGCCCGCGATCCGGCCCTTCAAGTCCGGGTGACCGGAGTCGATCCCGGTGTCGAGCACGGCGACGGTGACTCCCGTGCCGTCGTACCCGTCCTTCCACGCGGCAGGTGCGCCGATCTGCGGCACGCTGCGGTCCAGCACGGCGCGCCGCTTCCCGTCCAGCCATATTCGCTGTACGCCGGGCGCGGTCCGGCGTGCCGTGTCCGCCGACTGGTCCGTGAAAGTCTCCCAGACAGCGGTGGCACCTGACTTGCGCACACTGACAGCGGCACCGTTGACGGCCGGCAGCCGGCGTTCGACCGTGGCGGCACGCGCCATTTCCTCACTCGGAGGGGCCTCGCCCTTGCTGTAGGTCACGATCAGCGGCAGGTCGGACCGGTGGCGGTCGCCAAGGCCCATGTCGGCCAGGCCGGTGACGTCGAACAGCCGGGCGTCGATGTGCCGGCGGGCCAGCAGCAGTTCGGCGTCGAAGGGTATGACGTGCACATGGCCGTCGACGCGCTGGGTTTTGAACGCCACCTTCTCGCGGCCTTCGGCGGGCTCGACCGTCACTCGGTGGCGGTTGTCGAGGGTGACGCGGTCACCGGTCACCAGGGTGACGGTCCGCAGGGTGCCGGTGCTGTCTGTTCGGGGAGCCGGGTCCGCATGTGCCGGTGGGTTAGGTCCTGCGAGTAGAGCTGCGGGCAGGCTCACCGTCAGTGCCGCCAGCGCGGCTGTTCTCATTCTTCTGCGCACGGGGAAGCAGCCTCCTTCGAGGGGATCGGACGGAGCCGTCAGGGCGCTTACCGTTCCGGACCGCTTCCGGTGGTTCGGCGCGAGGCCGGCGGTGCGCGTGTCGGCGCACCGCCCGGGTATTTCCTCCGTCACCGTGGACTGTCCGCTCGGTCGACGCCCCTTCCCGTGATCCGCGTCACTGCGAACGGCGGCCGCCCGGCGCGCGAGGCTCGATGCGGGCCATGACGTGCTCGCACTGGGTGCAGTCGTTGACGTTGTCGGCGGTGATCGTGGTCGCCAGGGGCGGCCCTGTCCGTCGCCGGCGAGGTGGATCTTCGTGGTCAGCCCGCCGCGGGACCGGCCGAGCGCCTCACCCGGCCAACCCCCCCCTTTTCGCGCCCCGGCCGCGTGCTGGTGAGCCCGCACGGTCGTGGAATCCACGCACACGACCGTCCAGTCGACTGCGCCGACAGCATTGGAGTGCTGCTGGACGTGGGCCAGGAGCCGCTCCCAGGTGCCGTCGGCCGACCAGCGACGGAAGCGTTCGTAGACCGTCTTCCACGGCCCATAAGGCTCGAGCGGGTCCAGCCAGGCCACACCAGTGGACAGCTTCCACAGGATGCCGTTGACCACCTGACGGCGGTCCCGCACCGGACGGCCCATCCGCGGCGGAGCCAGCAACGACTCGATCACCGCCCACGACTCATCAGTCAACTCATGACGACGCACCACGAACCGACCAACGCCCCGACCGCTTTGCGGACACAACCTAGCTTGATCTTTAACCTGGGATCTCGAACGGCGTCTCGTACTTGATCACTCGGGTTGGTAACTGCCGTATGCGCAAGCGGCCTTCGGCTGACCATGTGCTCGACCAAGGAACGCACACACCCAGCACGAAGGCCGTGGGATGAGTCTGTTGCACCCTGCTGTCCGGCAGGAACCGTTCGCGGAACTGTCACGCTTCCCGGGCGAGTTCTATGCCTGCCTGACCAAACGTTCGGATGCGCTGTTCGAGCTGGCCGACGCGGTGCTGTGTGCGGATGGCCCGGTCCGCTCGCTGGTGGAGTTGTCGCTGGTGGGCGAGCACCGCCGTGGACACGGCGGGCTGTATGACGCCTTGGCCGCGGGGCGGTGGACATCGCCCGGCTGCGACGGGCACTCCTCGCTCGGGCTGGGCACGCTGGAGCGCGCGCGCCAGGCCGGTCTTCCGGGCGACTGGCCACGGTGGCGCTGCCGCGGGCGGCGGACGGCCGGCTGGTGCTGGCCGCCGACATCACCTGCTGGCTGCGCCCCGACGCCCACACCTCACCGCAGCGGATCCTGTGCCACACCTACGGGCGCGGCAAGGACCAGCACATCTCCGTCCCCGGCTGGCGCTACTCGGTGATCTGCGCGCTGGAGACAGGCCGCAGTTCCTGGACCGCGCCGCTGGACGCCCTGCGTCTGGCGCCAGGTGACGCCGCCACCGTGACCGCCCGGCAGATGCGCGAGCTCATCGAGCGGCTGATCGAGGCCGGGCAGTGGAAGGACGACGACCCGGACATCCTCATCGTGGTGGACGTCGGATACGACGTGCCCCGCCTGGCCCGCCTGCTCAACGACTTGCCGGTGCAGGTGCTGGGCCGGATGCGCTCGGACCGGGTCCTGCACCGGGCGGCCCCGCCCCGCGAGCCGGGCACCCGGGGCCGTCCGCCTCGCCACGGCGGCGAGTTCGTCTTCGGCGACCCGGCCACCTGGAACACTCCCGATGCGGCGACGGTGACCGAGACCCGTCTGTACGGCACCGCAGCCGCCAGGGCCTGGGACCGGCTCCACCCCAGGCTGACCCACCGCTCTGCGTGGGTCTAACGTCGTCCTGGCAGGCAAAGAGGAGCACCTGCTCGACAACCGCCTCCAGGCGCTCGCCGACGACGTGAAGGGCATCGCCGTCGCGGTCTGGGTGAACACCCTGCCCCGGCTACAGCGCGGTGAGCCCTGGTCCGAGATCGGCGTCGACGACCCGGCGCCGCCAGCGCTACCCCGAGCCGCCCGGCCGCTGACGGCGCGCGACGCCGGGCACGCCCCCGCACGAAGGTCGGCTGCCCGACGTCCGGCCCGGTGGGCGGAACGGGCACCGAAGACCCGGCTACGCCGGCAAGAGCGACGGCAACGACTGACGGATCGGGAGCCCTGACGCGATGACGCGCCTGTCCATCGCGGCGTGCCTGGGCGAGGACTTCCTCGCCCAGGCACTGCACCGCGAACACCGCCACGTACCCGGTGCCCTCGATGTCGCCGGGCTGATGTCCTGGGACGACCTCAACCAGATCTTGGCCGGCCACCGCATGGAGCCGCCGCGCAGGCGGCTGTCCCGCGACGGCGAGACGCTGCTGGTCGGTGGCTACACCACGCCGGTGGCCACCCGCCGGCACACGGTGTGGCACCGCCTCCATTCGGCCGAACTGCACGCCCGGCTGAAGGAGGGCGCCTCCCTCGCCCTGGACAGCGTCGACGAACTCCACCCGCCGATCGCCCGCCTCTGCGAAGCGATCGAGCGTGAGCTGCACACGCGCGTCCAGGCGAACCTCTACGCCTCATGGAGCGCCACCGAGGGGTTCGGCATCCACTGGGACGACCACGACACGGTCATCGTCCAGCTGGATGGCGTGAAGCACTGGCGGATCTACGGCACCACCCGCCCCTACCCGCTGTACCGCGACATCGAGGACCCAGGCGAGGCGCCCACCGAGCCGGTCGCCGACCTGATCCTGTGGCCGGGCGACGTCCTGTACGTGCCGCGCGGCGTGTGGCACACGGTCTCCGCCGACCAGGGCACCCGCTCCCTGCACGTCACCTGCGGCCTGCAGACCCACACCGAGACCGACCTGATGACGTGGGTGTCCGAGCAACCGTTCACCCACGAGGACTCAAGCCGATGTGGCGCACCCGCTGGTCTGCTCCCGATCCTCAGTGGGGCGACGTGACGCACCCGCCGGTCCTGCTCGTTTTCAACCAGGTCGGCAAGCGGCCCGCGCTGAAGCAGATGAAGAACGCAGCCGAACTCACCCGGGAGCACTGGCAGGGCCAGTGGGCCGAAGGCGGCTTCCGCATCTACAACCAGAAGATGCCGATCGTGGCGACCACGCTGGAGCTGCTGCGCGAGCACGGCCCGGCCGGTCCCGCGTTCTGGCGCTTCGGCCGCGAGGGCCGACAGAACCTATGGGAGGCGATCGGCAATCCCCGCCGGGACGCCGCCCTCGCCCGCCGTGCTGAAGAGCGGCGGCGCCGCCAAGCGCAGGAAGCAGCCGAACGCGAGGCTCAGCGCCCGGTGTGCACGGACTGCGGACAGAAGTTCACCGACGACCGGTGGAAGGCCAGCATCGCGGTCGACTGGGGTCGCGGGGGCAGCCACTCACACCTGTGCGGCGACTGCAAGACCCGGGCGCTCGAAGCGGAGCGGCAAGCCGAAGGGGCTGAACACGAGCGCCAGGAGCAGGAGCGCCCGGAGGAGGCGCAGGCCTCGAAGGCTGGCGGCTGGCTCGGACGCTGGTGCAGCTGCCCCCGGCAGCGCGGGGGCTTGCCCAGGACCACCTGGGCAAGCCCCCGTTGTCGGTGGCGGCTGCAAGGCTGGAGGGCATGGACAGCGACGATGAGCAGCTGCTGCGCGGCCGGATCTACGGAGCCGACCACGACCACCCGGGCCCGAAGCCGGGACGCAGCTACGCCGAACTGGTCGGCGGACCGCTGGACGGACTGCTGCTCGACATCACCGGCTGGAGGCCGGAGGAGATCGACGACGGTGTCTCCCTCCTCACCGAGCTCGGGCAGTTCGGCCCCGGCGGGCGAGCTTTGTACGATCCGCGCCCCGGCGACCCGGCCCGCTGGGACTGGGCAGGCGACAGCCCCTGCCCCCCCGCCACTCGGGCGGGTGAAGACACCACAGCGGCGGAACCCGCTCGGCAGTCCAGGCGTAGTGCCGTGCATGGATCCCATCAACGAGGCACATGTGAGCGAGTCCGGCCTCCTGGTCATCGACGTCGCGGCTGCCGACGACGCCACCGCCCGCGCTCACCTTCCAGCAGCTACTCGCCGAACGGTGGGCAACAGCGACAGCAGAGCGGACGACGCGGGATGCAGGGGAGCCCGGCGTACGGCTGCGCTGCTACTGGATTTGCGCCAGGAGCTCACCGTCGCCGACCAGCCGGCCCGGCCATGGGGTCGATCACGGCCCGGCCCTGATTCATGAAAGGTGCGGCCTTCTCCATCACGACCTCCGGCTGGACCAGGACGGCCTCGAGGGTGCGCTGTGTTCCCCAGCCTGCCGAGAAGGTTGATGGGCGGCGCGGACGCTTCGGGGATCGGGCGCGCTCAGCCGGTTGCGCGTCGGCGGGACCGCCGCGCCCGGCCGTCGTCAGCGCGGCGGTGACGTCACGCGGCCGGGGACGTGTGCGTACGCCGCACACGGCCCCCGGCCGCGGGGGATGTCGGCGGGGGAGAGGTCGGGGCGGGCATGGTGCAGGCGTGCGGCGTGGCGCCGCCGGCCGGAGGCGTCGCGAGCGACGTCGACGCCGACTTCCACCACCAACCCCGGGGGGTCACCTCAGGCCATGGCCAGGAGGGCCGAGATCAAGGCCCTGAGGCAGACTCGTTCGGCCTCTTCGTCGGGCAGTGCGAGGTGCTGCATCGTCAGTCCGTCGAAGCCCGCGAGGAAGAACCTCGCGATCGTCTCGGCGGGCTGGGCGAGCTGGTGGCCGGTGCGCTCGGCGGTCTCGCTGATCAGCTTTGCCGTCACCGCCAGGACCTGGGTGTAGTGGCTGTGCAGTGCCTCCTTCAGGTGCGGCGTGCGCAGGGCGAGCATGTTGAGTTCGGTCAGCAGTTGATGGGCCTCGGGCTGTTCGATGACCGTGCGCCAGTACGCTTCGGCGAGGGTGACGACGGTTTCCTCGAAGCTCGCGTCCGTGGGTGCGGCCCGCTCCACCTGGGCGACCAGGTTGTCGGTGACCTGCTCCATGACGGCCCGGTAGAGGTCTTCCTTCGTGCCGAAGGTGTAGTGCACGGTCGCCTGTGCCACACCCAGCTCGGCGGCGATGGCGCGGGTGCTGCCGGCGGCGACGCCTTCCCTGGTCATCAGGTCGATGGCGGCCTTGATCAGCTGGGGGCGGCGCTCCGCCGCGGATACGTGAGCCATGGCTCCACCTTACGCGACTCAGTCTTGTGATCAGGTCACTCGACAATATGCAGCCGCCTCCTGGGGTCGGCGCCCCGGAAACGCGCCCTCCTGGCCGCCGCGGGCACCGTGCTCGGGGTCTGCGCACTCGTCCCCCTGTGCCTTGCCTGCGCCGGACGCCTGCGACCGGGGGCGGCCGAAGCGGTCCTGGCCCGTAGCAACGTCTGCAACTACACGGGTGTGCTCGCCGGGCGGGGCCGCCAGCAAAATCCACGGGTCCACGGGTCCACCGGCCACTTCCGACTCGCCTACGCGATACCCGCCGCGCTCGTCCTCGCGCTCCTGGCGACCGCACGGTCCTTCAACCACCGGTTCACATCGCAGAGCGCGGTCAGCCGCTGCCTGGCTTTCCCGTAGGAACGGTGATGCCCTCGGGCGATGCTCCAAAAGCGGCCGTCGTCTTGGTGCAGCGGGTCCCGCGCGTGTCACAGCAGCAGGCGCAGTAGTCGTTCTTTCCAGGTGGTGAAGGGTGGGTAGGCGAGCCGGAGCAGGTCGGGGAAGAGTGGTTTGTTCAGGACGGCCTTGGTGTGGCTGAAGGTGTCGATGGAGTGTTCGCCGTGGTAGCGGCCGAAGCCGCTTTCGCCGATGCCGCCGAAGGGCAGGCTGGGGACGGTCAGATGGGCGTTGGGGACGTCGAAGGCCAGGGCGCCGGAGGAGGTCTGCGTGGTCAGGCGGTGCTTGCTGTGGGAGGAGGCGGTGAAGGCGTAGAGGGCCAGGGGCTTGTCGCGTTCGGTGATGAAGGAGATGGCGGTGTCCAGGTCGGGGACGGCGACGATGGGCAGGACGGGTCCGAAGATCTCCTCGTTCATCACCGGGGCGCAGGGGTCGACGTCGGCGAGGACGGTGGGGGCGATGTAGCGGCTGTCGCGGTCGTGGTCTCCGCCGGCGACTGTGCGTCCGTCCTTGAGGAAGGCGACGAGCCGGTCGAAGTGGCGGGTGTTGACGATCCGGCCGTAGTCGGGGCTGGTGGCCGGGTCGTCGCCGTACATCTCGCGGATGGCTGAGGCCAGGTGTGGTTCGAGGGCGCCGGCCGTCTCGCCCACGGCGAGGACGTAGTCCGGTGCGACGCAGGTCTGGCCGGTGTTCATGAATTTGCCCCAGACGATGCGGCGGGCGGCTGTGGCCAGGTCGGTGCCGGGTTCCACCACGGCGGGGCTCTTGCCGCCCAGTTCCAGGGTCAGCGGGGTGAGGTGGCGTGCGGCGGCGGTCATGACGATCCGGCCGACGGTGCCGTTTCCGGTGTAGAAGATGTGGTCGAAACGCTGTTCCAGCAGGGCCGTGGTCTCGGGGACGCCGCCCTCGACCACGGCCACCGCCTGCGCATCGAGGTGGAGCGGCAGCAGTCGGGCTAGGGCCGCGGAGGTGGCGGGGGCGAGTTCGCTGGGCTTGATGGCGGCGCAGTTGCCCGCGGCCAGTGCGCCGACCAGGGGCGCCAGTGCCAACTGCACCGGGTAGTTCCACGGGCTGATGATCAAAACGGTGCCCAAGGGCTCCCGAACCAGCCGGGCGCGGGCGGGCGCGAGCGCGAGCGGAACACCGGTCCGACGCGGACGCGTCCACGCGTTCAGGTGGGCGAGCGTGTGGTCGATCTCGTTGACGGTGAACCCGATCTCGGTGGTGAACGCCTCCGTCGGACTCTTCCCGAGATCGGTTTTGAGAGCCTCTCCCAGCTCCGGTGCGTGGTCTGTCAACAGGCTTCGCAAAGCGCGCAGTTGGGCGCGACGCCAGGCCACGGGCCGCGTGCGGCCGGAGTCGAAGACGGCACGCAGTCGGGACACGGTGGCCGCGGCTTCAGTGCCGGGCGTCTGGGTGGTGTCGATGCCGTCCATGTCAGCGGCATTCAAGGATGGCGGCCGTGGTGGCGAAGGCGTCGGCGGTGACGAGGTCGAAGTCGCCGTGGTCGCTGCCGAGTCCCTGTGCCACCAGCGCGGCGGCGGCGCAGCCGAGCACGCCGCACTCCCGTAGTCCGCGTCCCAGGCCGAGTCCGCGCAGGAAGCCGGCCGAGAAGGCGTCGCCGCAGCCGGTGGTGTCCACCACGTCGACCGCGAAGGCCGGGATCTCGATCACGTCGTCCTTCGTGACCACCAGCGCACCGCGTGCTCCCCTGGTGACTGCGACGCAGCCGACCCCTTCCGCGAGGAATCTGCGCGCACCGTCCTCCAGCGTTGCTGCGCCGGTGAGGCCGAGCACCTGGTCCTCGTTGGGCAGCAGGTAGTCCAGCTACGGCAGCGCGAGCGCGATCCAGTCGAACAAGCCGCTGTCGCCGCAGACGAGCAGGTCGGCGGAGGTGACCACACCCGCGGCCCGTGCGCGAGCGAGAATCTTCGCCGCATCCTCACCGCCCATCAGTTCGGGTGCGCCCATGTGCAGATGGGTGGCCCCGGCAATCTCCGTGTGGGGGGCGTCGTCCGGCCCGTAGGCGATGTTCGCGCCGAGGACGTGGAAAGCGGGGCGGCTGCCGTCGGGTCGGATGGGCAGCACCGAGGCCGAGGTCTGGGTGTCGTCGCGGCGCAGGACGAGAGAGGTGTCCACGCCGTGGCCGGCCAGCATGCTCAGCAGCAGGTCGCCGATCGGGTCGGTGCCCACCGCGCCTGCGGTGCGCACAGCCGCTCCCAGCTTGGCCAGTATCAACGCGGTACCGGCAGCCGTGCCCGCCGGGCCGAACCGGATCTGGTCCACCAGGGCCGCGCCCTGGCCTTCGGGAATGCCCTCGACGGGTCGGACCTGCACGTCGAACACGTGGGCACCGAGAGCAATGACTGTCTGGCTCATCGGGTGCTGTCCTCTCCTCTGGGACGGGTGGTGCCGTAGCCGCGCCGCAACGCCGCGGTGACGACGGCCGTCTGCTGGTTGTCATCCAGGACCCGCGGTGTACCGATCTGGGCGGCACGCAGGTAAAGCCCGCACAGCCACTCCAGTAGCAGCGCGTTCTCCATGGCCTGGGCGAGTGTCGGCCCGAACGCGACGGCGCCGTGGTTGGCCATCAACGCCGCCGACCTGCCGTCGAGCGCCGCCAGGACATGCTCGGCCAGCTCCGGGGTGCCGAAGACGCCGAACGGCGCCACACGTACGGAACCACCGAGCAGCAACTGCTGGTAGTGGACGCACGGAAGTTCGTCGAGCACCAGGGACAGTGCGGTGGCCTGGGGCGAGTGAGTGTGCACCACCGCGCCGGGACTGTACCGCTGGTAGATCCCCAGGTGCAGCTCCAGTTCGGAGGTCGCGTCCAGGTCCCCGGCGAGCATCCCGCCGTCCGAACCGACCACCGTCACCTGTTCAGGCGTGCACTTTCCCAGGACCGTGCCGGTCGCGGTGATCGCGATCCGATCGCCGTCGCGCACGCTCACATTACCGGCCGTGCCGATCAACAGTCCCTCGGTGGCAAGGCGATGGCACGCCACCGCCACAGCGCCACGCTGTTCTTCGACAGACTCACGCGTCGCCGACATGTCAACGTACCGTCGTCGAGCGCTCGGACCGGAGCAGGGTGTTGAGGTTGGCCATGGAGGTGCGCATGCCGGCGCGCATCGCGGGCTGTTGTATGGAGTCGAGGAGCAGGCCCAGTGGACCGAGGCCGATGGTGTACTCGACCTGGTAGAGCATCTCCGTCGCCTCCCGGCCGTCGGCGCTGTGGACCGGGCGGAACTCGAAGGTGTTGGTGACGTCCTGGAGCGGGGCGAAGCCGGTGCCGGTGTCGACGCGGCGCTTGAGGGGTTCGATCTCCTGGACGGTCCAGACCGAGTTGGTCTTGAGGGGGCCGAGGGTGCGGTTGTGTTCGGAGTAGGTCTTGCCGACGGTGGCGACGCCGTGGTGGTCGGTGACCTCGATGGCTCCGGCGACCCACTCGGCGTACCGGTCGGTGCGGGAGATGACGTCCCACACCCGCCCGAGGGGGGCGTCGATGACGGCGGTCTCAGCTACGACGAAACGGTTCATGGCAGGGTTTCCTTGCTGGTCGGTGGTTCTCGCGTTCAGTGCTGGTGGAGGAGTTCGTTGGCGGTGTGGCGGCCGGAGCGCACGGCGCCGTCCATGTAGCCGTTCCAGTAGGGGGAGAACTCGGCGCCCGCGAAGTGCACGCGGCCGTGGGGGCGGCTCATCCACTGGCCGAAGTCGGTGAGCACGCCGGGGGCGGCGACGGAGGTGGGGCCGCCCTGGGTCCACTGCTCGGCGGTCCAGTCCTGCTCGACGTAGTCGACGGTGTCGAAGGCGCGGTCCCCGACGACCTGGGCGAAGCAGCGCAGGACGGCGCCGCGGCGCTCGGCGGCCGGGCGGTGGGCCCACTTGCGCCATTCCCGGCCGCCGAGGAAGCCCATCAGGACGCCGGGTCCGCCGTCGGGCGGGGTGTTGTCGAACATCTCGCGGATGGGGGAGCCGCCGCGCAGCAGGCCCATGCCGGACAGCCCGTCCTCGCGCCAGAAGGGCTTGTCGTAGACGGCGACGCACTTCATCAGGGTGCCGAACGGCAGCCGCTGGAAGAGCTGGTCCTGCTGTGCGGGCAGGAGCGGGTCCCACACGATCCGCGAGGCCACCAGCGGCGGTACGGCGACGATCACCCGGTCGGCCCGCCAGTCGCCGGCGTCGCAGACCACGGTGACGCCGGTGGAGTCCTGGCTGATGCGCCGCACGGGCGCCGACAGGTGGACGCGGCCGTCGAGTTCCTCGGCGAGGCGCTGCGCGACGAGCTGGGAGCCGCCGACGAAGCGGCTGTCCTGGGCGCCGCCGGTGGTGCCGGTGCCGCGTTCCATGGTGCCGGGGTGCGTCTCGTTGCCGAAGGTGGAGACGTACCAGAGGCTGAACAGGGCGGAGGCGTCGCGGGCTTCGCCGCCGTAGGCGGAGTTCAGGAACATGTTGATCATGTCGACGGCGTCGCCGGTGATCTCGGCCTTGCGCAGCCAGGTCTCGTAGGTCATGCCGTCCAGTTCACGGGCGTTGGGGGCCCGCCACGGTGCCGCCGGGTCCACCTTGGCCGCGGCCTGGCCGATGCGGGCCAGGGCGATGCCCATGTCGGGCAGCGCGAACAGGTCCGGCGGGGTGTGCCCCGTGAACCGCTTGGCCTTGCCGTCGTTGACGTAGACGGTCTCGCCGGGGACGGCGGCCTGGTAGGTGTCCACCCCGACCTCCTTGGCCAGGGCGAGGATGTGGTCCTGAGTGGGGCCGACGAACTGGCCGCCGATCTCGGTGACCTGTCCGTCGCCGAGGTGGTGGTTGAGCAGCCGGCCGCCGACCCGGTCCCGGGCCTCCAGCACGGCCACCGACTTGCCCGCCGCCACCAGCTCCCGCGCCGCTGTCAGACCGGCCAGCCCCGCACCGATCACGACCACATCCGCCCTGCGGACCTGGTGTGACCTGGTGGTGTCCCGGTCCTGCGTGCTGCTCATGATCACTCCTTGTCATGGGGGCGGTCCCGGCGCTGCCTGAGTGCCCGTAGGGAAAAGGGGGGACAGGCCCATGACCTGGCTTTCCCGAGGGTGGTGCGCTCCGGTGACCACCACCATACACACGACATGGTCGAGTGACAATGTCGGAAGCTTTAGTCGAATGATTTTGTCAACCGACATGAGCAGTTGATAAAGTCGGTGGCGAAGCAGCTCGGATGCCGCCCGGCGGCACCTCCACGCCTCATGCCCGTAGCCGCTCAACGGCGCAGGGCCGACCCGTTCCGCCTTTCGTCCCGCGTCCGCGTCAGGACCACCGGGAATGCCTCACCGACCTTGGGAGTTCGCCATGGCAGTCCTGCTCCATCGGCTGGGCCGCAGCGCCTACCGCCACCGCAAGCTCGTGCTCGGCATCTGGCTCGTGGTCCTGGCCGCGCTCATCGCTTGTGTCAGCGTCTTCGGCGGCAAGCTCGACGACCGCTTCACCGTGCCGGGGACGGAGTCACAACGCGCGCTGGACACGCTCGGCAGGACACTGCCCGAAGCCTCGGGGGTGAACGCCCAGATCGTCTTCACCGCACCCGAGGGCCGCCGGGTCACCGACGCCCGCTTCACCGCGGCCATCGCCACAGCTGAGGCCGCGGCCTCGAAGGCACCCCAGGTCAGCGCCGTCATGGGCCCGGCCGTCACCGGCGCCGTCTCGGCCGACCGGAGCACGGCGATCGTGGAGGTGCAGTACTCCGTGCAACGGGCCGAAGTAAGCGCCTCGTCGCTGGACGCCATAGAGCGGGCCGCCCACGCGGCCCAGGAGAACGGGCTGCGGACCTCCGTCGGCGGCAGTGTCTACGGCAGCAACGGCGTTCACATAGGCCCGTCCGAGATCATCGGTGTCGCCGTCGCCGTGCTCGTCCTCGTCGTCACCTTCGGCTCCCTGCTTGCCGCGGGCATGTCGCTGCTGACCGCCCTGATCGGCGTGGCCGTGGGACTCGCCGGACTGCTCGCCCTCGCTCCGGCGGTCAGCATCTCCTCCACCGCCGTCACCCTCGCGCTGATGCTGGGGCTGGCCGTGGGCATCGACTACGTCCTGTTCATCCTCTCCCGCCACCGCCAGCAACTCGCCCGTGGCACCGAGCCGCAGGAATCCGCGGCGCTGGCCAACGGTACGGCCGGTAGCGCCGTCGTCTTCGCCGGCAGCACCGTGATCATCGCCCTGGCCGCACTCAGCGTCATCGGCATCCCGTTCCTGACCGTGATGGGCCTCGGTGCCGCCGGAGCCGTCCTCGTCGCCGTCCTGGCCGCGATCACCCTGGTCCCGGCCCTCGCCGGATTCGCCGGCGCCCGGCTGACCCCGAAGCCCGGCAGCCAGGCGGCCCAGCAGGCCACCGACCCGGACGGATCCGCCGGACAGACCACCCTGGGCGCCCGCTGGGTGAAGCTCGTTGTCGCCAAGCCCCTGCTCACCGTCCTGGCCGTCGCGGGCCTCCTCCTCACACTCGCCCTCCCGGCCGCCGACCTGCGCCTGGCCCTCCCGGACAACGCCTCTGCCCCGGTCGGCTCCACCGAGCGCAAGGCCTACGACACGATCAGCGACAAGTTCGGCCCCGGCTTCAACGGCCCGCTCCTGGTGCTGACCGAGACAGACGGCCGTCCCGGCGCGCAGGCGGGCTCCGAGGTCGCCCGCAAGCTGCGGGACCTCAAGGGCGTCAGGGCAGTGCTGCCGGCGGTTCCCACGCGCGACTCGGCGCAGACCGTCATCCAGGTCGTCCCCGAGACCGGCCCCGACAGCGTCCGCACCGACCGGCTCGTCCGCGACATCCGTGCCGCCGCCCCGGAACTGCGGGAAACCACCGAAGCGAGGGTCGCCGTCACCGGTACCACCGCCGTCAACATCGATGTCTCCAACCGCCTCAGCGCCTCCCTGCTGCCGTTCATCGCGATCGTCATCGGCCTCAGTCTGATCCTGCTGACCATGGTGTTCCGCTCGCTGGTCATCCCGCTCAAGGCCGGCGTCGGATTCCTGCTGTCGGTGGCGGCCTCGCTCGGCCTGGTCGTCGCCCTGTTCCAGTGGGGCTGGCTGGCCGACGTCCTCGGCCTGGCCCACACCGGTCCCGTCGTCAGCTTCCTGCCGATCATCCTGATCGGCGTGCTCTTCGGACTCGCCATGGACTACGAGGTCTTCCTCGTCTCCGGGATGCGGGAGGAGTGGGTGCACACCGGGGTGGCCCGCCGCTCGGTGACCGACGGCGCGCGGCACAGCGTCCGGGTCGTCACCGCGGCCGCCCTGATCATGGTCACCGTCTTCGCCGGCTTCTTCCCCCTCGACGACGCCCTGATCAAGCCCATCGCCTTCGCCCTCGCCGTCGGCGTGGCCATCGACGCCTTCGCCGTCCGCCTGACCCTCGTCCCGGCCGTCCTCGCCCTCGCCGGACGCCACGCCTGGTGGCTCCCCGCCTGGCTCGACCGTTTCCTGCCCGACCTCGACGTCGAGGGCACCCGCCTCCAGAAGGCCCCGGAGGCGGAGCACAGGGAGCCTGAGCGGGTCTCCTGAACCGGCTGCGCACCCGGCGGATCCGCCGGGTGCGCGCGTGTCCTGGCTTGGAGGGGGCGCCACATCCAAGCCAGGGTCTCGCCCTACCCGGGCACACCGCGACAGCGGTCGCCTCGTCGTGCCCGTCACGACCCACCACCACGTTGCAGACGGCGGGCGTGTAGGAGTCGCCGGCCTTCGTGAACGCCCGCCTTGGCCTGGGGGGCAGGCGCGGGCCGATGACGGACGCGAGTGCCGTCGTCAGCCGCTGGGACAGCGCCACCCGTCCGTCAGGGAGCCGTACGGCGAGCGCCTTCGGATGCCGGACTGTGCCGGTGAAGCCGACCACGGTGGCGTCGACTGTGTCCGCGTGTCTGACCTTCGCCCACACACGGCCGGCCTTGTAGGACGACGGGAGCGGCTTGGCCACGATTCCCTCAACGCCGGTGCCTTCGAGCGTCTCGAGCCAGAGCAGGGCAGCGAGGCACACGTGCGCCTGATCGGTCGGCGCACCCGCCGGCGTGGCCCGAAATGATCACCAAGCCCGCGCCCGCACACGCTGCTACCTCCCCCTCGCGCCAAGAGACCCGCATAACCACGGAGCCCGAAGCCGCTTGGTTCAATCTGCGATTTTGGCTCGCGAATCGTGCGAAAAACATTGACGCAGTTCACCGGAACCCTATGATCCAGTCGATCGACACTTCGACCTTCGTTCGGCATACCGAACGCATCAGGGTCGCACCCCGTTGGATTCCGGACAGTCTCTGACGGGCGCACCGGTACCGCCAGTTCAAGGGATGACGAGGTTCGCATGCACGTAGTTTCAGCCGCAAACACCCGTCTGCGGTGCTCGTGGCTACCGTTGCTGCCCCGGCCGCCTTGGCGGCGACGCTCCCCGCCAGCCCCGCTCAGGCGGCCACCACCAGCGCCGTGCGCGGCCGCCGACATCCGCCCCGGCTCCTCCCGTACGGGAGCCTTCTCTACAGCACCGACGGCACCGACTTCACCCGCTGGGGCCCGCGTTCGCCATGGGCGACACCTGGCAGTTCCTCATGGGCTGCCGCTTCGCCCTTCCAACTGCGCCACGCGGACACTCGGCGGCTCCGTCCGCATCGCACGGTTCGCGCTGCCCACACCCCGAGCGCGGCAACGTCCCTCTCCCCGCATCTGACCGGCTGCTCAGTCCCCGAGCCGCAGCACCAGGAAGGACCACACCATGTCCAGTACCGACGTCCACAGGCCAACGGCTCCCCCGACCGCGGTGAGATCACCCGCCACCGGTACGAGACTTGCCCGGGCAACGTGGGTGCTGATCCTCATGTTGGCGTTCGCCGTCCTTCCTGCCGCGGTGCATCCCACGGCGGCCAGGGCCGACAACCCGATCGTGCAGCACGTCTACACCGCCGACCCGGCCCCGCTGGTGCACAACGGACGGGTCTACCTCTACACCGGGCACGACGAGGACGGCTCCACCTCCTCCTTCGTGATGAAGGACTGGCGGGTGTTCTCCTCCGCCGACATGGTCAACTGGACCGACCACGGCACACCGCTCAGCCTGGACACCTTCAGCTGGGCGGGCGCCAACGCGTGGGCGGGCCAGGCCATCGAACGGGGCGGCAAGTTCTACTGGTACGTGCCGGTGACGGTCCGGGCGACCGGCGCATTCGCCATCGGCGTGGCGGTGGCGGACAGCCCCACCGGACCGTTCCGGGACGCCCTCGGCCGCCCGCTGCTGGAGAACACCGAGTTCGACCCGACCGTCTTCATCGACGACGACGGTCAGGCCTACCTCTACTGGGGCAACCCCAACCTGTGGTACGTCAAGCTGAACGCCGACATGATCTCCTACTCGGGCAGCCCCACCAGGATCCCGCTCACCACCGCGGGATTCGGCACCCGCACCGACAACCCCGACCGTCCCACGCTGTACGAAGAAGGGCCGTGGGTCTACAAGCGGAACGGTCTGTACTACCTGGTGTATGCGGCCAGGTGCTGCCAGGAGTTCATCGCCTACTCCACGGCACCCAGCCCGACCGGGCCGTGGACCTACCGTGGAACAGTCATGCCCGCCCAGGGCAACAGCTTCACCAACCACGCGGGCATCGTGGACTTCAAGGGCGGTTCGTACTTCTTCTACCACAACGGCGCCCTCCCGGGCGGAGGCGGCTTCACCCGCTCGGTTGCGGTGGAGAAGTTCTCCTACAACGCCGACGGCAGCATTCCGACGATCAACATGACGAGCGCGGGTGCCCCGCAGGTCGGCCCACTCGATCCGTACGTCCGCCAGGAGGCCGAGACGATCGCCTGGGGTTCCGGGATAGAGACCGAATGGTCCAGTGACGGCGGAATGAACGTCGGCTGGATCGAGAACGGCGATTACATCAAGGTCAAGGGAGTGGCCTTCGGGGCCGGCGCCTCCTCCTTCGCCGCACGCGTCGCCTCGGCCACCAGCGGCGGCACCCTCGAAGTGCGCCTGGACGGTCCGAGCGGGGCGATCGTTGGCCGTTGCGGTGTGCCGAACACCGGTGGCTGGCAGGCCTGGAGAACGGTGACCTGCCCAGTGAGCGGCGTGACGGGAACCCGTGACCTCTACCTGACGTTCAGCGGCGGCAGCGGCTTCTTGTTCAATGTCAACTGGTGGCAGTTCACCCGCGCCGCGTAACCGCACCGCGTTGACGTGCTCCTCGGGCTGCAGCCCGGGAATTCCGGCCTTCCCGTCCGTTGCTGTGCCGCTACGTGACACAGCAACGGACGGGAATCCGTGGCTTCCTGCTTCGTCACGCTGTGCTGTGTTCCCCAGCCCGTCGAGTCGTGTCCATGCCCTGCCTGGAGCGCAGGAGTGGTGGTGAGCCGTTCGATCTGCTCACGCAGAGTGTCGGCTCGTGCGGCGGTCTCGTCGTGTGCGGTCTCCAGCAGCCGCAGGAGTTCGCTCACGTTCACGCGGCGAGCTCCACGTCGTTCCGCCAGGTGGGTAGGGGTGGTGAGGCGGCGGAGCATGCCGGCGATGCAGGCCCAGTAGACGCGGTAGGCCGCGTCGTCGGGTCGGTGGTCGTAGTCGCGGGCGAGGCGCCGGTGCAGCAGGAGGGTGTCGTTGACTTGCTCGACCACCCACCGCTTCGGTTGCGGGACGAAGCCCTTGGACCATGGAGGAGAGCGCCGTGGTCAGCCGCTGGGACAGGGCAACGCGTCCGTCGGGTAGCCGTACGGCGAGAGCCTTCGGGTGCCGGGCCGTGCCGGTGAAGCCGACCACGGTGGCGTCGACTGTGTCCGCGTGCCTGACCTTCGCCCACACGGCCGGCCTTGTAGGACGACGGGAGCGGCTTGGCCACGATCCCCTCAACGCCGGCGCCTTCGAGCGTCTCGAACCAGAGCAGGGCTTCCTCGAGGTCCGTGGTCGACCACACCGGCACGATCGGCGGACCGACCTCGGCGAGCACGTCCAGGAGGACCTGGCGGCGCTCCACGTAGGGACGCGGCCGAAGGTCGGGGAAGCCCGCCGCAGGATGGGCCAGGATGTCGAACGCCACGTACGTCGCCGGGTGTTGGTCGGCGAGCTCCCTGGCGCGGCGGGGGCGGGACAGCACGCGGGACTGCGCCGCGGCGAAGCTGATGTGCACGCTGCCGTCGTCGGCGGTGAGGCCGCGTGCAACTCGGCCAGCAGGATGTGGTGCAGCTTCTCGAAGACGCCGGCCTCGTGCCACCGGCCCAGTCGGCGCCAGCAGGTCTGTCCGGAGCCGAACCCCAGCTGCAGCAGTTGCCAGCTGACGTCGTTGTAAAGCACATACAGGATGCCCTGCAGGCACAACCGGTCATCCACCGGCTTCGGACCGGGTGCCTTCTGTGGCCATGGCGGCAGTAGCGGCTCGATCAACGCCCAGAGGTCATCGTCCACAATCCACGGTCGAACACTCACGCCCTCTCAAACGGCCGAATCGTCGCACCGGTCACGCCCGTCCCGCTGCGGCAGCGGCACGCGCATCTACGACTGCCAGGGCGATTCGTCGGTGGCCGGGACGCCTTCCAAAGGAAGGCGATCGCGGTAGTACTCCGACTCCAACCAGTCCTCCTTCACGAAGACCAGCCGCGACATCCGCACGCCGCCGACCTCCTGTGAGCGCAGCAGAACCCCCAGATCGGTCAGGGCGAGGGAGTGATCGAGGGTGTACAGCAGACAACTCCCGTGCTCGTCGGCGTAGTCAAGAAGGCACTGGTGTGCCTGCTCGGGATCGCGGCCGGCCAGTGCAAAGCCGGCTAAGGGCTGTCCCGTAACTCCTGGTCACGGGTGAGATGATCATGGTGTGACTGGTGTGATCACGGCGTCGGAGTCGTCCTGGATAGCCCCGTTCACCGGGCTGAGCCCGCGACAGTTCGGCAAGCTGATCACCGCGCTGCGGCGTGAGGGTGCGGACCCCGTCCGCAAGGGCCGACCGTGGAGCCTGCCGCTGGAAGACCGGGTCCTGCTGGTCGCGGCGTACTGGCGGACCAACCTGACCTTGCGCCAGCTCGCGCCTCTGTTCGGCGTGTCGAAGTCGGCCGCTGACCGCATCATCGACCACCTCGGCCCTGCGCTCGCGCTCCAGCAGCGCAAGCGGTTCCGCAAAGACACCGTGCTGATCGTGGACGGCACCCTGGTTCCCACCCGCGACCACACCGTCGCCGAGCAGTCGAAGAACTACAGGTACTCGACCAACCACCAGGTCGTCATAGACGCTGACACCCGGCTCGTCGTCGCCGTCGGCCGGCCGCTGCCCGGCAACCGCAACGACTGCAAGGCGTGGGAGCTGTCCGGCGCCAAGGATGCCGTCGGGAAGACCACGGTGATCGCGGACGGCGGCTACCGGGGCACCGGCCTGGTCGTCCCGCACCGGCGCGAGAAGGGTCAGGCCGAACTCCCGGCCTGGAAAGAGGAACACAACGCTTCCCACCGCAAGATCCGGGCCCGCGTCGAGCACGTCTTCGCCCGCATGAAGGGCTGGAAGATCCTGCGCGACTGCCGCCTCAAGGGCGACGGTGTCCACCACGCGATGCTCGGCATCGCCCGCCTGCACAACCTGATCCTCGCCGGGTGACGGAGGAAGATGCAGGTCATCCCCCATGACAGAGATCATTTACGGGACATCACGCCCGCCCCGGTCAAGCTGAGCGTGAAGGGCCACGCGGACGGCGGAACCGGCAACAAGCACATCCTCGAGGCCGTCAACCTGCGCGACGCAGGCGACAAAACTGGGTACTACCGGTTCCTGGTCTGGCCGCAGTCCGTCGACAGCGCCAGCGGCAAGACCAGCATCCTGAGCTGGGACCGGAACAAGCTGGAGGACGCCTTCCAGATCGGCAGCGTCTACTACCGCTACACCGCTCCTCTGGGAGCCAGCTTCTCTGTCGCGCCGGGGGGACCACCCGACGTCAAGCTGGCCGTCGGCGGTCCCGTCGGATACCCCGGGGTCCACCTGTCGACCGACGACGGGCCCAGCGGTGAAGAACTACAACGGGCAGCTGTCCCAGGACGGCCAGACACTCACCTTCTCCAAAATCAACCTGGCACTGGCGGGGAAGTCCTCCACGTCCACCGCGTGGGTAGCGGTCAGGGCCACCGACCCCGACGCCACGGGCCGCACGACTTTGACGTTCCAGGTGGGAAGCGAAACGAGCCAAAGCACCCCCGCGCGGCCGCCGAGGCCCTCGGCATCGCGCAGCGCACCGTGGAGCGCTACGTCAAGGACCAGATCAAACGCCCGCGCGCCGACCTCGCCCAGCGCCTGGAGGATGGCCGTACGGGCCCGCTGGCGGCCCCGCATCCGCGAGCACGCCAGGCGTCAGGCCGCCGCCACCACCGGCCTCGTCATCGACACCCGCGCCCGGTTCGGCTTCACAGCCGCACCCGGCACCACCGACGACGCCCGGCTGCGCCACCTGACCATCGCCCTGCCCCCGCAGTACGCGGCCCGACTCTTCGACGCCCAAGAGGCCGGCGCCAGCGAGCAGCAGCTGCGCAACATAGCCGCCGAAGGCCTCGGCGAGGCCTACTTCCGCGACGGCGGCCGACGCGCTCACGGCCTGGAAGTGGAGTTCACCGACGTCGAGCACCTGGAGTTCGACCTTAGGTGTGGCGTCCCTTCATCCCCGCCCTGCCGCCCCAGCTACGGCACCGAAGGCACTGGGGATCAATCGCCAACTGCCTCGCTACCCCGAGACCGTACCCATTACGCCCAGCTCAAGCCGCTCCTGGCGGAGTACGCCGACCAACTCGCCAGCACGATCGACAGCAACCAGACAAGTGTTTGAGGTCCTCATCGAGAGCCAAGGGCGAAAAGCAACAGTGCTTATATAAGTGCTGTTACGATGCGCGGCATGGCCGAAACCCCCGCGCTCGACCCGACGCAGCAGAGCCTCTGGCGGTCCCTGCGTCTGCTGCAGGCGTCCATGGACGCCGACATCGCCCGGATCTACTCCGAGCAACAGATCGAGGGCCTCAAGCCCAGCTTTGTCATGGAGTTGCTCCGGCTTCACGCCTGCGGACCCATGACCATCGCGGAACTGGCCGAGTCGGTCCAGCGCACACATTCGGCACTCAGCCAGAAGGTCGCCGCGATGCGCACGGCCGGCTGGGTTCAGACCGTCGTGGGCGACGACGCACGCACCAGGAAGGTGACGCTCACCGACAAGGCCCGCCGCGTCGTGGATCGCCTGGCGTCGGAATGGCGGGCCACCGAAGCCGCCGTCGCTGACCTGGAAGCCGAGATTCCCTACCCGCTCTCCCAGGTCGTCACCGATATCGAGCGGGCTCTGGAGCGCAAGAGCTTCCACGACCGGATCGTCGAGAAGCTGGCGGAGGATCCCGCATGGGGCTGAAGCGCACGCTGATCGACGTGACTCCCTTACGGTCGTCACCACCGTTCAGGCGGTTGTGGATCGGCCAGAGCCTGTCTGGTTTCGGCAGCCAGATGACGCTCGTCGCCGTCATGTTCCAGGTCTGGCAGATGACGAAGAGCCCCACCTGGACGGGTGCCGTCGGGCTGGCCCAGGCGGTTCCGCTCATCGCGCTCGGACTGTTCGCCGGATCGCTCGTCGACCGGGTGGACCGCCGGAAGTTCTACCTGCTCACGACCAGCGGACAGGCCGTGTGTTCGCTCCTGCTCGCGCTGCAGGGCGTCCTCGGACACGTTCCTGCCGCTGGCGTGCTGGGGCTCGTTGCACTTCAGTCGTGCTTCGTCGCAGGCGGAGGCCCGGCCTCGCGTACCTTCATCCCGCACCTCCTGCCCAAGCAGCAACTGGCCGCAGGACTGGCGTTGAGACGAATTGCCTTCCAGGGCGCCATGCTGCTTGGTCCCGCGCTCGGCGGATTGATCGTGGGCGGGCTGGGAGTCGGCGCTTGCTATCTGATCGACGCCTTGACGTTCGTCGCCGCGTTCTACGGTGCCTTCGGCTTGCCGCAGATGCCCCCGGGAGATGAGCCTGCACGGCCCGGCCTGCGGGGGGTGTTGGACGGCCTGGCCTTCTTGGGCCGCACCCCCGTCATTCGCGGGGCCCTGCTCACAGACCTGGCCACCACCGTGTTGTCGATGCCCATCAGCCTTTTTCCCTTGATCAACGCCGAACGTTTCGACGGCAACCCGCGCACCCTCGGACTATTCCTCACAGCCATCGCTGTCGGCGGCGTTGCAGCGTCACTCTTCTCCGGAACGTTCACCCGGTTGCCCCGCCCCGGCCTGGTGATGCTTGGCGGTTCCGCCGCTTGGGGCGCAGCGTTGACGCTGTTCGGCATATCACCCAACCGATGGGTCGGTTTGGCCTTCCTTGTCATAGCCGGCGCCGCCGACACCGTCTCCGTCGTCTCCCGGGGCACCGTCGTTCAGATGCACACACCTCACGAGCTACTTGGCCGCGTCAGTGCAGCTGAACAGATCGTCGGGCAAGCCGGGCCCGACATCGGCAACATGCGCGGCGGCCTCGTGGCAGATACAACCTCGGGAGCAACAGCCCTCGTCAGCGGTGGCCTGCTTTGCCTCGGCGCCGTGGCCGTGGTGGGCGCCACGACGGTAGACCTGCGCAGCTCCTCCGCGTCCCCCTCTGCTGCTACAAACGCCTCGGCAAACTGACCATGTAGGACACGGTGTTATCCGCAGCCAGAGTTGTCCAGCCATTGTCTCAGCACTGCGGCCACAGCGTTGTCCTCAGCGGACTCCCCCCTGAAGGGTCCCCAAGGACGTGTCCGTCTTCCCACTCCACCCACCCGGTTTCACGAAGTACACCGACCATATCCGGGCTTGTCCAGCTCAAGGAGCGAACAAGTAGACCGACCCGGCTGCATCTAGCGAGCGTAGAAGCGTCATCCAGTCCGCTCCAGTCGGGTTCAACTCAGCATCGAGCAGCAGGAGACCCACCGGCGAACACCTATCTGCAGCACGCACTCGACCTCGTGATCGAGGGCGTCCTGACGCAGCTGCCCGCGCAGCTGATCACTGCCGCGATAGCGGCTGCGACAGCCACATGGATGCGTGCGCGGAAAGGAGCCGAGCGGGGGTGGTGGGAACACTGGCGGACCGTGACACCGATGGCAGCCCTCAGCCGATCCAGGAAGCACGAATGAGCGCAGCAACCCGCATGCCGACCTCGACACTGCCCCAAACCTCGGCAAGCGCTGAGTCCGGAGCCCGGCTTCAGGGGGTCGCAGCGTCCAAGACGCTGCGACCCCACCATCACTTGGGCGCCGGCTGGGGCTCCTCCAGCACTTCGGCGACCTTCCGCGCGAGCTTCGTCACGTGCGGTGGCACTCCTCTGAGGCGCCCCTTGAGCGCCGGGCCGGCGGGGGTGGGCCGCCCTCGTACCGGGTCACACCAGTGAGCGCCGTGCCCCGCGGGCCAGGGCGGCGGCCTCGCCACGTGAATCGACCTTCAGCTTCTTCAGGATGTTGCGGACGTGGTATTTCACGGTGTGCTCGCTGATCTGCAGCGCTTCGGCGATGTTCCGGTTGCGGTGTCCCTCGGTGATCTGCTGGAGAACCTGCAGTTCGCGCGGGTTCAGGGCGTGCAGGGCGTCGGCCAACGGGGCCTGCCGGGCGGTGAGTGGCAGTTCGACGGTGATTTGCGTGCCCCAGCCCGGCACCGCGTCGAGGGACACCTCGCCGCCGAGCGACGCGACCCGGTCCGCGAGCCGGTGCATGGTGAGCGCGTCCGCCGCGAGCCCTCCGGCCCCGTCGTCCCGGAGGGAGATCAGCAGCCCGGTACCGGTGAGTTTCCACTGGACGCGGATACGGCCGATCCCGTCCTGTTCCAGCATCAGCAGCACGCCGCCCCGTGTGACAGCACGCGCGGCGTGGGCGATGTCGCTGGGAAGCAGACGCGTTCGCAGACCGGGATCCGGAGGAACGAGTTCGAGGGTCACCTCGCTGTATCTGGTGAGAGGGGCGAGACGTTCTTCGAGGCGGGCGAAGACCCCTTGCCCGGTCTCCTCGATGAGGGACCGGTCGAGATCTCCGGCGGCGCGCAGCTCGGTGAGGGCGCAGACCGCGATGTCCGCGGCCGTACGCCGGGCGGCTGCGTCGTCGAGCGTGCGGGAGCGCAGCGCACCGAGGAGTGCGGACAGTGCGGCCGCGTGCGCATCGGTCAACTCTGCGATGACCCTGGCCCGTTCCTGGGCCGCTATTCGGTTCCCGGCCAGCGGTACGGGGTGTGCCTGCGCCGCGTACCCGGACAGCTGAAGGGAGATGATGTCCCACAGCTGCTGCACCAACTGCCGGACGCCGGGCGCCGGTTCGTGGCTGTCCGCCGTCACGACGGCCAGCAGCGCCCCGGAGCGCTGGTGCGGGGCGGAGGCCACGGACAGCACGCAGCGCTCCTCCCCACCGATAAGGGCGACGGCGAAGCGCGGCACACCGATGTCTACCGCGCCGGCCAGCCGGGCCAGTTCCGCGCTGGAAATCCGGTCGGCGACACCTGGCTCACCGACCCTGCGCATCGGCGAGCGGGAGCAGTCACCCGTGAGGACGGCCAGCGCCTGGTGCGGCAGCGGCCCGGCGAGGACCGCGGACAGCTGCTCGGCGGTGCCTTCCGGCGGCACCTCGAGTACGGATTTCGCGGCGCCGAGCACCTGCGCCGGGTCCGACCAGTCACCAGCTTCCACGACCACCCACCCTAATGAGCGTTCGCCGCCGTCGGCCTGCTCTTTCGAGCAGTCCGTTCCGGTCGGAAGGACGGGTACCTGCCGCACTTCCCGGCGCAAAGCTGGACCCGTCGCATCCACCTGTGGAGGAGTAAGAACGTGAAGGCACTTGTCACCCCGTCCTACGGCCCGCTGGACCAGCTTGTCGTCACCGATGTGCCCGATCCCCGTCCGGGCCCCGGTGAGCTGCTCGTGCAAGTGGAAGCCGCGGGCCTCAACCCTCTGGACGGCGCCCTGGTGACCGGCGCGATGCGCGCCAAGAGGCCGGTCGAGCACCCCTTCGTCGTGGGTATGGACGCCGCCGGAGTCGTGAAGGCCGTAGGCGAGGGCGTCACGGGCTACGAGATCGGCGATGCCGTGGTGGCCTACACCCACTTCCACCCGAGCACCATCGCCGAGTACACGACGGTCGCAGTGGGCCCGAACGTGGCCAAGCGGCCGACGGGCTTAGACGCGGTGCGCGGTGCCGCGCTGCCCGCCACGTCCCTGACCGCGGAGTGCATCATGGCGGCGGCTGAGGCCGGGGCCGGCCGGACGATCCTGATCATCGGGGCCACCGGCGGCGTCGGTTCCTTCACCGTCCAGTTGGCTGCGCAGGCGGGCTTGAGGGTGCTGGCCGCGGTTACCCCCGCCGACGCCGATTACGTGCGCTCCCTCGGTGCGCACGACGTCATCGACTACACCTCGACCGATCCGGTGAAGGAGGCCCAGCGGCTGGCCGGCGGACGGCTGGACGTCGTACTGGATCTCGTCAATCGCGGTCCCGCCCTCCTGGACACGGCGGACGCTGTGAAGGACGGCGGTCGGCTGCTGTCCGCACTGATGGGCCCGGAGACCTTCGAGCGTGACATCACCGTCGTGTACGTGCGGATGTCGGCGCCCGAAGGGAAGCTGCAGAGTCTCGCCGAGCGCGTCGCCGCGGGCACCTTGTCCGTCGAGGTCGCGGCCACCTACCCTCTTGGCCGGGTCGAAGTCGAAGATCTCGTGCTTGACCAGATCGATCGCGTTCTTCTTCATCATGTCGACGTGCTCGTCCACCCACTTCTTGAGGGGCGGCGCCGCCGTGTCAGTCAAGTCCACGCACGCCCACAACGGCGTCCACGTGGAGCACGAGCTGGTCATCGACCAGACGGTCACCGTAGACCAGACGGTCACCGGCAACCTGAACGCCCTGCTGCCCGCCGTCCGGGCCAACCTGAACAAGTACCTGTTCATCGTCGACATCGGTGAGTTCTTCAAGAAGGTCCAGGTCACCGGATCTTGCCGGGTCAACTTCGAAGAGGAGCTACCCGACGGCACCAAGCTGAAGGACCCGCTCCAGGCCGTCCAGCTGGAAGCCGGCTATCCCGACTTCGCCAGGCCGACCGAGGACGGCCACGTCAACTTGACCATGCGGACCGCCGGGAAGCACTACGTCCCCGGCGAGACACAACCCAGCGGGCCCGAAAGGCCAGCTATCTGGGATGAGAGGACAGCGAGGGACTTCGTCAGCATCTCGTTCCTGCGCCTGGACAACCCTGTCGAAGGCTGGCCGTCGGACCAGGTGCGATTGCGGAAGACACTGATCTTCGACGGGCAGGATCCCCGGGTCAACCTCTCGCAGGCCATCGCTCCCGATGATCGGTCGATCGCCGTGATCGAGGAGGACGACGACGTCCACGCGCCGATCCTGACGGCCAGCGCGGTCGGCTATGTCTTCGTACGCTTCATGGTCGAGGCGTTCCCGCTCCCGCCCAATGTCCTCCTCCAGATCACCCCGACCATAGGCCAGGACACCTACGCGCCGATCGTGGTCACCTCGAAGAACGACATGAACGTACTGTGGGAGGTGTACTCCGACAAGTACGGTGCCGAGACCGAGTTCACCTACACCATGAACGTTCGCGTTCGGGGTCCGCGCTTCTTCGACCCCCCGGTCGTCTTCTCGACCCCCGAGCCGGTCCGGGTTCCCGTGCCGCCGGGTCTCATCAAGTACATCCCGCAGCTCATCACCCCGATACCGACGCCGCCCCCGGACCAGATCGAGACCATCGACCGGTACGTGCTCGCGGCTACGACCGCCAACGCGTGATCACTGGGCCGCACGCGCCCGGCTCCGGACGGGCGGACGCACCGTCCGGGACGGACCCCGGCGGCCTGGGCACCCGTATCCCGTCCGCTTTGGACGGCTGCTCGGCCGGCCGGGCGGCGTTCGCCGGTGGTGACGGGACCACCATCATCGTGGATGTCGACATCACCGACGACCGCCTCACGCTGGCAGCGACCAGCGTTGACGTTCCACCGGCCAGACGAACTCCCTCCACCGACAGGGGCGTGTGCGATGCCAGAGGACGCCTTCCCCGTAGGGCCAGTTTTCGGGCCCGACTCGCTCGTGATCGACATCGACGGCGGCGGGCCGGGAGACCCGGCTGTCGGCGTCCGCATCCGGCCCGATGCCCATAACACGGGCCTCGCAGCCGCTGGCGAACCCACCCGGTACTACTTCGAACCGCCGCGGGTAACCATGGCGACGCGCTCCGGAAGCTCCGACCTGAGCTTCTCGGCCACCGTCATGCTCCAGGCCCCCGTGGGCCCCCAACCAAACGACGGAACCCGATCACCCACCGGCCCGAGGGTGAACCGAGGGGGGATCAGGCGGTGGCGAGAGGTCAGCCCTGCGCGGCGGCCACCAACGCGGTGAGCACGCGATGGGTCTTGCTCTCAGGGACCTCGGACAGCGTCACACCTCGTTCGAGCACCGCCTCTTCGAGTTCGCGCTGCTTCCGCTCGGCCCGTTCCTTGAACTCCTCCTCATCCTCCCCGCGCTTGGGCTTCACGCGGATCGAAGCCTCAAGGAACTCCAGGCCGACGGCTGACCACGCCTCCAGGTCGACCTCCAGGTCGTCGAGCGACACGCCGTCCACCTTGGTCGAGAAGATCGGCCCCAGAGCGACTAGCCCGCCAAACCGGACATTGCGCGCACAGACGTGCAGAAACTGGTCCTGCACGTCGTCGAGCGACGTGGAGGGATCGGCTCCGGGCTCAACGGCGGCGTCCAGCACCCCCGGCACGTGAGTGTGCACCAGGGAGGCCGCCAGCACGCGGCCGCGCCTCGACCAGTCCTCCTCGATCCTGTACGTGAACGGCCCTACTTCGAACGGTGCAGAGAACCGGCCGATCAGCTGCTCCCGGGTGCAGGGACGCAACTTGACGACCAGGTCGTCCGGACCACCACCGATCCTGAGCCGTATGATCACGCCGCCGTCCAGGAGCGGTACCTTCCCCTCTGCCACACCCTCCCCGTCCTCGGCGAACCAAATCAGACGCGACGTCAGCAAGCCCTGCGAGGCGGTGAGAGCCGACAGCGCCCCTGGCACGTCGCCCTCGATGTTGACCTTGATTTCGACCGGCAGCAGGTCCATGACCTCACTCCTGCGCGCGTCTCAGAAGCCCATGAAACGCTCCCTTCCAGGATATCCAAACCGCCTGTGGCACGCAGTCCGGGTCTTTTCCGCGCATACCGCCCTGACCTGCACGGTCACCGGCCAGGCCTCCCCCGCCGCTGGCCGCTGCGACGCTCGCCGACCTCGGCCTCGCGGTCACGTGGCGAGGTCTCACGGTCGGCGACTACTGTCCGCGTGCGTCCTGGAGTTGCCCCTGCACCACCTGCCTCGTGGCGCATCATGGGGCGCGGCGGCCGCCCGTGGAGAGCCTGGCCGCCGCGCGTGGGCTTCTCGAGCGGATCCCCGGCGCGCCCTTTCCGGCCGAGCTGTCGGATACGAACTCGCTGCTCGTGGGGACCGGCGCTCGCGTGCCGAGCGCCGCGGAACGGGCTGCGCCGACCGGGGTTGGGTCAAGATCCCGCTCACGCTCTGCTGAACCGAGCAGATCCGGTGACGGCGGCCCTACCCGTGTGGTCTCCAAGTCCCCGTTGCCCCGTTCCTCGACGACGCCGTCACCCGGACGGTATGCCTCGTCGAAGTGGCGGAGCGCAGCTTCGGGTTGCCGCCGTAGACCTCGATTCAAGGATCTGACGCCACCCGGCGTCTGATCATTTCGGGTCACGGCACCTCGACCCGGAAGTTGCCGGTGGCCGGGTACGGTTCCGCAAGGATGTCACCCGAGGAGCCGAGTCCGGCCCGGAGGTGGAGGGTCGCCCCGAGCGTCACGTCCTGGAGAAGCTCGCGCCGGATGCCGAGGCTCAGCGGGGAGCCTTTGGGTTTGGGTGAGATCAGGTCGGCCATGCCCGGTACGGGGAGTGAGGCGAGTACCTCACAGGTGGCGAGGTCCCATTCGTCGAGCCGTGGGTGGGCGGTCCGGGCAAGGAGCCGGAGGGTGAGTGCGGTGAGGTTTTCGACGGCCTTGACCATGTGTTCATACCCCCATGGGAGCCGCGGCACGGCGGCCGTCGAGGTATGCGACGAGCGCCGAGGAGATGGGCAGGCCGGTGTGCGCCTCGTAATGGCTGTAGGCCGGCATGGGGTTGACCTCGAAGCACACCCACGTGCCGTCGGGTGTGCGGCGCAGGTCGATGCCCGCGAGCGGCAGGCGGAGCGTGGCCGCGAGCTCCACGCACCGTCGCGCCGTTTCCGGAGGCAGTTCGCAGGGGGCGAGCCGGACGGACTCCCCGTCCTGGTGGGCATAGCGGTAGTCGATCGCGTCGCTGTCGACGGCTGTGGCGTAGGTTTCCTCGCCGACGACGTGGACGCGTACGTCCTGGCCCGGCACGTAGGCCTGGAACTGTGTCGGGAGTCCGCGGACGAGGTCGAGACGGCTCTCGTCGGCGTCGGTGTACTCCCTGACGATGGAGCGGATGCCGCTGACCGACTTGTAGACGATCCGGCCGTGCCGGGCGTGGAACGCGAGAATCTCGTCGGGGTCGTCGCTGACGAGGGTCTCCGGTACGGCGAAGCCTGAGCGTCCGATGAGCTGGGCCTGGTACGGCTTGGAGGAGTTGGACTCCATGGCGCGGGGCCGGCTGACCACGACGGCCGGGGTGGTGTCGAGCCAGCCGACGAACCACTCCTGGAAGGCCGTCGCCCGCGCCCGGGCCGCCGGGTCCCCGTGGTCGGGGGGCTCCAGTGGACGGGCGTATACGGCTGACACGTCGCCGAGCGGGACCCGCATCCCCTCTACGGCCAACCGGGCGTCCAGCGCGTCCGTTCCGACGACGAGGTCGTACAGGGCGGTGCGGGCCTGGTCAATCACCAGGTGCCGCAGTTCGGCGTCACGCGCGGCGCTGATCGCGCGGGTGAGGGGCGGGTCGTCGGTACGGCCGAAGAACAGGATCACGCGAGTCTCCTCGTGGGCTGTTCGGCGGTGGCTACCAGGAAGGAGGCGGTGGCCTCGACATGCAGCGGGTCGTGAAGCCGCGGACACAGGTGCACCTCCGTCACGACGGCGCCGGTCGCGCGGGGGGCGAACCGGAGCTCGAAGTGCCGTGTGCTGAGCGCGTCGCCGAGGCGTTGGCAGCGCTCATAGTGGTCGTCGGCACGGGGACCGATCACGCGGTCCCCAGCGACGAGCAGCGTGTCGCGATACGCCGCCGGTACCTGCGGCAGCACGTCGACCGGGACCGGCGATCCGGGGCCGCCCGGCCACGCGAGGCGTGGCACGTGCCGTTCCCCGGGAGCCGGCCGGCCCGCCAGGCCGGCGCGGGTCGCCCCGCCCCGCCGGGCCACCGGCAGACCGCACCGTTCGGCGTGGACGAGGGCCGTCGTCCGGGACACGGTCCCGTGGGCAGTTCCGTACGCGCTGATCAGGCCGATCACCTGGGGTGCGAGGGACAGTAGCCAGCTGGCGACCAGGGCCTGCCGCTCACAGTGTGTGTACAGGGCGTCCTTGGCGCGGGGGCCGTTCACGGCGCCCTCGGCGAGTGGCAGGCCCGGCAGGCGGTGCAGTACCGCGCCGATGCTCAGGTCGTCGAGGACCTGCCCGGTGGGCAGGGTGAGTCGGGTGGAAGCCTCTCCCGCGCCGTTCACCCGATGGCTCCACCGGGCGCGGGCGAGGTCGTCGGGCGTGAGGGTCAGGACGCCTCCGTGGTCGTCCCGCGCCGACAGTTCGCGGGCGACCGCCGCCGCGCCGCCGTCGCCGGGTGCGGCCAGGAGCAGGATCATTCCGCTCATTGCTGCGGAAGAGTGTCGAACGACCGCTTGGCCTGCGCGTCGCCGGCCTCGACGGCCTCCCGCAGTGCGTCGATGCTCCGTCCGAACCGCGGTCCGCCGATCAGGTCGGGGCGCAGGTCGGCGCCGATGAACGGCTCGGTGGGGTCGCCGGTGGCGCCGGGCGCGCCCAAGGCCCGCTCCAGTGCGTTGAGCCGGGTCCGCAGGTCCACGATGTCGGCGGCAGTGGGGGTGCCCTCCCCGCCCATCGGGGCCGTGATCACGTCTGGAGGGTTGTCCCAGTCGTCCTTGACCTCCTTCCGCGGCGTCTTGTCGTTGTCCCGTCGTTCCTTGGCCTCCTTGTTCTCCACGAGCTCCTTGAATTCCTTCTGCTCCTTGGCCGGGTCTTTGCCGCAGGAGACCGCGACGGTGGCCGTCATGGTGGCCGCGGACGGCGAGATCCGGGTGACAGAGATACAGGAAGCGGCCCCGCCGAAGGAGTGAGAGCTTGGTGCGCTGGAGGAGGTGAACGAGGTGTTGCCGCTGGTTCCGGGGTACGGATCCCCGTCGTCGCCGCGGTTCTGGTTCCGTTCGAGGTTGCGTTGGTTGTCGGCCTGCACCAGGCCGACCTTGTAGTGGTTCTCGTCCCGGTTGTTCGGCTGGTTCTCGTCGATGTGCCAGATCAGCAGTCCGCCTCCCGGCAGTGAGGAGTCGTACCCGGTCCGCTGCCGGTTCTCGAGGAGGAAGTACTCGCTGCCGCCCTCGCCGTCCTTCCAGAGCCGATGGACGGTCTGGCTGGACTTGACGTCCGTGAAGGACACGTCGCCGCTGGTGGTGACTACCTTGGTCGTGGCCCAGCCCTGATTGACCTTGCACCAGGCGGACGGGTGCGTGGGTCTGTCTCCGCCGCCGCCCCAGGAGCCGGATCCCATCAGGCACCACAGGCCGACGCCTTCGGAGCTGTCGTCCGTGTCGTAGAGGTCGGGGAAGCCGAAGAGCAGATGTCCGAGTTCGTGCGCGCAGACGCCGATCTTCGCCTCTTCAGAGATGGTCAGATAGCCGTAGACGTTGACGCCGTCGGTCTGGTGCACGTCGGGCAGGTGAGCCTTGTGCGACCAGATGTGGAACGGCTTTCCGGTGCCGTCGGCTGCGGGCCCGGCGTGCACCACGATGAAGGCGTCGACGTAACCGTTCCCGTCGTTGTCGAACGGCGCGAAGTTCACGCTCGGGTCGGCGGCCTCCACGGCGGACATCGCCATCTCCGGCGATCGGAAGGGCCCGCTGGGCCTGCCGATGCCGAAGTTGCCGGCCGCATACCAGTCCATGGTCTCGGGCATGCGGAACGGGCCGTGGACCTCGCCGACGAGGTCCACCATGCCGTTCGTCACCTCGCGGAAGTACTCGCGCACGCTGCCGTGCGGCATCGTACCGAGCGAGAAGAACAGCTGGTCGAGGTCCGCCGTCGACTTCGTCATCGGCGCGTCCGAGAAGTCGACCAGGACGACGACCACCCTGATGGCGCCGCGTAGCGGCGCCCGGTCAGCCGCTGCGGCCGCGATGGTGGCGAGGGGGGTTCCCGCCGGAAACTCCCCCGGTGGGAAAATCGTTCCGTCGTCGAAGCCCAGGCGCGTGGGCGTGCTCGTGAAGCCGAGCAGGGTCGTGAGCTCGTTCGGACCGCTCCTTACATCGTCGAGCTCTTCCATCATGCGCTGCCGCAGTTCCGGGCTGGGGGCGACGGCGCAGAACGAGGATGAAGCGGCCGGGAGGTCAGCCATGTCGACTCCAGACAGTGACAATGCGTTGCCTTCGTGACCACGGTAACCGTCGGCGACCGGGGGCGCGCTGGAGAAACGGGGGTGCCGCATGCGGGCCCTCCTGGAGGTACGAGGATGTCGCCCGGTTCGAGGAGCGGGGCGGGCTGGGGCGCTCAAGGTCGTGCCTGCTTTTCGAGGTGGGGGCAGGCGGGCGGTGCAGGTCAGTTGCGACCGGTTTCAGAACCACCCGCTTGGCTCCCGGCCCTAGTACGACCTCGTAACCGTTCATCGTCACGCCCCGTCCGGTCCGTCAGGCAACTTCTCCGCGAGCCCCCTTCAAGCAAAACGCGCAGTCGGACCCCCCGCCACCTGAGTCTCTTCAGTTCACAGCAGACGCCGCAGAACGTGCACGGTCGGTAGGGTCGGCAGTGCGCGGCCAGGACATGGGTTGGCCGCCCGGGGCAGCGCCCTCGGCGTCCTGCCGCCATCCCGTATTCGCCCAACACCGCGCTCGTGTCCGCGCTCGCCCGCCCGGTCCCGGCGTCGACCAGCTGGCATTCGCGGGCCCGGCTCGCCACCGCCGACCTCGCTGCGTTCCTTACCGGCGCCACCGGCCGGCCGGCCTGTGATCTCACCCTCTGCCATCCCCCAGACCTCCCAGACCTCTCCCGTGCGAGGCCTGTGACAGGCGGGAGATCTGGGGCCGGAATGCCCGGTATGCCTGTGAGCCTGACAGGCCGTTTTCCAGGCAGGCGCATTCCTGAGAGATGACCTGTGACCCTGTGGCATAGCTGGGAGTCGCACCTCCGTGGTGACCCGTCACGCTGTCACGCTCAGCGGTGTCACGCCCCTGATCCAGCTGTCACGCTGGGGTGTCACGCGGCCGGTTTGGCCCGGAAGCACGGGCCCGGACCCCGCCTGATCCGGGCACCTCGCCGATCAGCGTGACACCGGTCCGGGTCCGGTTACCGTCCGCTCCTGAACAGTCCGCCCGATCTGTGTCATCTGTGTCATCCACCCCCTATTTCCCCAGGTGGGCACGCTCATCTGTGTCACTGATCAGCTGATCTGTGACATCGCGCGGGCGGACACCCAGCAACCAGCCCGGAACCTGGGTCCCTGGGTCCCGGGACCGGTGTTTTCCCTGGTGGACACGGAGCGCGCCGGGAGCTGGGTCCACCAGGGTCCCTTGAGTCCGGCCTCCTCGTGTGGGCCGGTTCGTTCGGAGTGGTCCCCAGCGCCGGGGGCGGCCGATACCGTTGGAGGAGACGCCAGTTCTGCCTTCTGGAGCCCTCGATGAGCGAACAGCCGGCCCCCACCGACCACGCCCGTCAGCAGCTGGAGCCCGCGGCCGCCGATGGGTTGCGTGCGTACGCGGCCAGGACCCGCGCCAACGCGGACCAGTTCGCCGCCGTCCTGGAGGACATCGCGGAGAACGGGCTGCCCTCGGAGGAGGACTGCACGCCGTGGGAGGAGCTGCGCGAGACCCACCTCGCCCGGCTTGCTGCCCAGCGCCCGGCCGTCGCCTGATGCCCTCGCAGCAGGGCCCGCGCCGCGCCTGTATCGCCTTCTCCGACGCCGCCGCCAAGCAGCTGGAGAACATCCCCAGCGAAGCGGAGCTCCACGCCCTGGACCGCGCCCTGGTAGTCATCTCCGTCGACCCCGACGTCGGCGAGCCGATCCCCGGCGACACCGCCGGCCCCCCGACTGCGCCAGTACACCGACGAAGTCGAAGCCGTCCGGGGCCTGTACTTTGTCACGGCGCTTCGCACCGTCGTGGTCGTCGCCTACATCGAGGTTTAGCCGCCGGACGTTGATGGGCTTAGCTTGCCGATCCGCGACTCTGGGCAAGCTCACTCAGGGACCGTGAGCTACTGACTCTCGTCCAGCGCTTGAAGGCTGCTGTGAGTGAAGTCTTGCCTCATCGAGTCAAGAGCACCCAGAAGAATCCGACCAGTGCCGCCATTACCCCGAAGACGGCCAGCGCGCCTGCCGTCTTCGGCAACTTCTTCGCAGCATTCGCACTACCCGGGCGCCGCAAGGGTGCTGCACGAACAGCAGGCCAGCCTAGACCGGGCAGCAACGGCCGCGGCGAAGCCCTGCTGCCTGTCCGCTGCAACGGAACTGGCCAACGTCACGCAGCTCTGCTGCAACAAACCGGTATACCTGGTGCTACCGGCTGTTGCTCCCGCTGCCCTGGCTGGCGACCCCCGCGCCACGCACAGCACCGTCCTGTGAGCGCTACCTCCACCGCTGCCCACAGCGCGACCACGTCCACGTCCGCGCCGTGCTCCTCGACCAGCTCTAGCTCTTTCGAACAGCACCTTCGCCGCCCGCGCGAGCGAGCGTGACGCCTTCTCCAACTGGGGCGGCGTGGACAACCGCTCCTTCCGCTTCGGCGTGCCCAGCAGCCGGGTGGCCATGAGGACCTCGAACAGGTCCAAGGCCTCGTCGATCGCCTTCGACCCCAACGCGTACCGGGCGAGCGCGGCCATCCGGTTCGGCCGGATCTGCGACAACTTCAGCCGACCGAGCTGGAATGTGCTGATCTCGACCACCCACGCCAGCGCGCGGGCGAACGCGGTGCCCGTCGTCCGCGTCGGCGGCCGGCACAGCCGTTCCAGCTCCGAGAACCGGGGCCATCCGGCGTCTTCAGAGTCGCCACCAGGTCACCCGACAACGTGGGGTCCGCGCGGCGGGCAAGCCCGCGACGGTGGCACGCAGCCGCTTGTCCGCGAACTTCCGGACCTCCGACACCTGCCGGGCCAGCACGCACACCCCGGGCAGCAGCACGCGGGAGCGGCGCAGCCAGCCCACCGCCCAGTTCAGATCCTCGTCGGCGTCCGCCTGGGCCATCAACGCGGTGAACACCCGCTCGCAGGTGCCGTCGACGGCCCACATGCGCAGCCGGTTGTAGACACCCCGCCAGTTGCCGTACTTCTCCGGCAGGTGAACCCATTGCGATCCGGACTGGAACTTCCAGGCGATCGCATCGATCACCTCTCGATGGTCCCGCCACCGGCCGCCTCGCTTCGGCGTCCGGTCCGAAGGCAACGGCTCGATCCGCGCCCACTGCGCGTCAGTCAACGGCACACCCGGACCGACGACCGGCTGATCCAAACGAGACTGCTTAGGTGCGCGGTCCGGTGTCCGGTGGTGCGGGCGGGGTGTAACGGCGGGTGGAGAGGGACTGGTCCGCCGGCCGGCCGATCAGCTCGGGGTGCACGAAGAGGCCCTTCTCCTCCGGAGGCTTCTCCTCGTCGGCGGTCAGCGGATGTGCCCTGGCCCAGTTGTCGCAGCGGACTCCGGTCACCTGCCAGCAGACCTCGAGCCCCGGCCCGCCGCCCGCGATGGCGAAGGTGTGGTCGGCGAGCGGGTGGCTGACGTGCAGTTCGGGCGCCGGGGCGCCGACGGCGGTGAGCTGGTAGCGGAAGGACTCGTTGAGCGACTCGAACCACTCGGGCAGTTCGACCGTGGCGCAGCCCTCTCCGTCGAGGACCGCCGTGCCGTCGTAGACGTTCTTCAACTCCGGGGACTCGACGGCCGCGTGGACCAGGAAGCGGTCCTCGGGCTCGATCGGGTGGTCGATCCTGATGACGTTTACGCTGTCGAACACCGTCCCGGTGATGACCACGTCACCGTCTAGGAGCGCCGCCTTCTCCGCCCCCGTCGCGTACAGGCCGGTGGCGCCATCGGCGCATACGCCGTAGTACTGGTCGCTCTTGCCCATGACGCCCGGGCCCAGGGTGCATTCGCCGAAGACGCCGGCGTTCTCACGACCACCCTTGCCCTTCACACCGTGGCAATCCGTACTGCTGCCGGCCACACCGGGCCCGTCGGCGGCGGTGCCCAGCACACCGGGCTGCGTGCCGCGGCCCTCTCCGGAGACTCCCACGTTCTTCTCGCTCGTGCCCGAGACGCCGACGCCCTTGGTGCTCGACGCGGAGACGCCGGCCCCGCTCGTGCTCCTGGCCAGGATGCCCGCGCCGCTGCCGCTGACGCCCGAGACGCCGGCGCCGGCACCGTCGTCACGGCCGCCGAGGACGCCGGGGCTCGATCCGCCGCCGGTCCCGGAGAGGCCGGGGCCCCTTTCGCTGCTGCCGGACACGCCCGGACCCGAGGCGCCGGTCCCCTGCACGCCGGGGTGGTCCCCGCCGCCCTTCCCGGTGACACCCACGCCCTGCTCGCTGGTACCGGAGACTCCGGCCCCCTTGGTGCTCGTGCCGAGTACGCCCTTGCCGTCCGAGCCGATGCCCTCGACGCCGACGGACAGCCCTCCGCCCGTCCCGCGGACGCCGACGCCCTGCTCGCTGGTACCGGAGACTCCCGGGCCGCCGGCGGTCGCGTGTCCTGTGACGCCCGCGCCCTCGCCCCCGCCCTTGCCGGTGAGACCGTCGCCGTTCGTGCTGGTGCCCTTGACGCCGGGTCCGTCGGTGCTCGTCCCGGCCACGCCCGGTCCGCCGACGGCCTTCGCCTCGACGCCGGACGCGGTGCCGCCGCAGGCCTCGGCGAAGACGCCCGTGCCCTCCTCGCTCGTACCGGAGAGTCCGGGACCGGCTTTGGAGTCGCCGACGACGCCCGCCCCCTGCCCTTCGCTGGTGCCGGTGACGCCGTCGCCCGCGGTGCTGGTGCCCTGAACCCCGGGGCCGGTCTTGCCCTCGCCCTTGACACCCGGGCCGGAGCCGGAGCTCTCGCCGAACACACCGGCGCCGGGGCCCTCGGTGCTCCCGGCCACCCCCGCGCCCTTCTCGCTCGTCCCCTCCACTCCGGGGCCCTCACCGCCGGTGCCGAGGACTCCGGGCTTCCCGGCCTTGCCCTCACCGGTCACGCCCGGAGCGTCGCTGCTCGTGCCTTTCACCCCCGGCCCTCGGGTGCCGGTGCCGAGCACCCCGGGCTCGTCCCCCTCCCCGAGGCCCGACACGCCGACGCCGGCGGCGCTGATGCCGAGGACTCCCGTGCCGGGGCCTTCGGAGCCGGTGGCAGAGCCCAGGACGCCTACGCCGCCGACCTTCTCGTGGATGCCGAGCACGGCGCCGATCGGCTGCTCCGCCGTGCTCGCCTTCCCACTGCACCCGAGGACACCGCTGCCGTTCGTGCTGTCCCCGAAGACGGCGAACTTGATGTTCTTGTTACCGGGGTCGAATCCGGTGCCGCCGCTTTCCAGTCCTGTGACCGTTCCGTCCTCGGACATGGTCGCCTCCTCCCGGGTGTGCCGGGATGTCACTGGTATGTGATCTGCACACAGAACACCCTGGCCTGGCCCTCGGCGGCGCCTTCGATGTCGATCGTCAGGAAGTGACGATGCGTCGCGTTCTCGATCCGCGCCTCCGCCAGTGGTTCCACGGGAGTCCCCAGCGCATCCGCCGCGACAAGGGTCTGCGACCCTTCCTCATTGCGGATCTGGCGCCGCTTGAGGGCCACCGTCAAGGTCCCGGCCGACTTGTTGCCGGTCACGAGAAGCGACTTCACGCGAACGCCGTCCGGGAGGACGATGTTCATGAAGCCGTGGGCCTCCGCCGGGGCGGTGGGCTTCTCGACCATGTCCACGTTCTGGGTCCAGGCCGGCCTGCCCTTGTCGGGCAGGAGCGCGGGTACCAGGGTGAGGTGCTGGGTCGTCGACCCGCCCAGCTCCTGGATGATCGGGTTGATCTGGTTTCGCGCCAGCCCGGCGAACTCGTCCTCTAGCCGGTGGAACCGGCTGTTGAGGCCGTCTTCGCCGCCTGCCTGGACGCGATGCTGGTGGTCGATCCAGTCCTTGTGGCTGAACGTGGGGACGTAGGGCTCAATCATCACGGCCGTCCTTGCGTAGGCGGATGAAGGGGGACGAGAACGGGTCCGCGACGTGGTACGTCGGGAACGTGTGGAGGCGGGGGTGTTCCGTGTCCTCGTCGTCGAGGCCGGCCAGTGTCCGCAGATGGTCGGTGCGGCACTCGACGCCGATGGGGTGGAACCAGTTGAGGACGTTGAGGATCAGGTCGTACTGCTCCTTCGTGACCGACACGCCGGGCTCGTCGTCGAGTTCGGGCCTGAGGCGGACCTCGCACTGGTAGGGCAGCAGGCCCTCGTCGGGGAGGTACGTGGCCCGGAGCAGGACGCGTCCCGGCGTGAGGCCGGCGACAGTACAGACCGGGGCCTGGGGTGTGGTCGGCTCGGCGGCGCCGGGGCCGTCCGGGGTGGACGACCACACCAGTTCCTCGCCCCGGCCGGTGCCCAGCGGCAGTTCGGCGGCGAGCCGGGGCGGGGCGGGCGGCTCCGCGCCGAGCGGCGAGGGGTCGGCGAGGAGCACGGTGCCGCTGCGGCGCGGGGCCATGACGAGGCAGGGCGGGTACAGGGCGCCGGCGGGGCTCGCGGTGAGGGCGGGCCCGCCGCGGCCGGGGCTGAACACCTGCGGCAGGATGACGTCGGTGGCGACGTCGACGAGGTGGACCCGGCCGACGGCCGAGGACGAGCCGCCGGTCGCCACGTACAGCAGCTTCCCGTCGCCGCTGAGACTCAGCGCCACCGGCACGGTGCCGGCGGGAAAGCCGTCGATGACGGACGTCGGTGCCGTGCCCGGCGGGCGGTAGACCAGGACCCTTCCGCCGCCGTGGGTGCCCGCGCCGGGGCTGATGACGTACAGCTTCCGGCCGTCCGCAGTGACGGCGAGGGAGTGGGCCTTCGGGTCGCCGGTGTCGGGCTTTTCGTGCAGGGTCAGCGTCGTGCCGCGTTCGACGCGGCACCAACGGCCGTCGGCCAGGACGGCGTACAAGGAGGGGCTGTCGGCGGCGACCGCGAGGGACCGGGGGGCGGCGGGCAGGGTCAGCGGGGCGGCCGGCTCGCCGGTCGTCAGGGCGAAGGCCCGCAGCGTCGCGTCGCCGCAGCCGACGTAGAGGCGGTCGGTGTCGGTGGCCAGAGCGGCCGGGCGGGTGCAGACGAGCTCCGGCGGGTTGGCGGGCTCCAGGTCCTCCGGACCGAGGACCGCGACGCGGTCGAGCCGTTCGTGGGCGACGAAGAGACGGCCGCCGCCGAAGGCGAGGGCCCCGGGGAAGGGGGCGACCCTGCGGGAGGCGTTCAGGGCGAGGTCGGGATGGGGTTGCCCCTCCACCTCCGTGAGGGTGAGCGAGGTGATCCGGTGCGAGCCCGGCTCGGCCAGGAAGAGCTGTGACCCGTCGGCGGCGAAGCAGGCCGCGGCCGGCCCGGCGGCGGGGGCGACCTCGAACGGGACGGACTCTCCCACCGTGACCTCGGCCGGGCCGGTGACGGTGAGCTGCTCCCCGGGGCCCACGGCGACGCGTACGGTCTCCGTGCCGCCGGGCGGGGCCGGGTCGACCCGGATGTGGTCGAAGCCCGCCGCGAAGGCCCGCGCCGCGAGGGCCGAAGCGGTCAGCGTGGAGTGACGCAGCCGCAGGGCCCGGCCCTGGGCGTGCAGGGCGGCGTCGGGGTCGGCTGCCGGATCCGGGGGCGGTTCGCCGGCCTCCTGGGCGACGTACGAGGCGAGCACGGTGAGGCGGCCGTCGGTGCGGGCGAGCACGTCGAGCAGCCGGTCGAGGGCTTCGCCGGTGACGCGTTGCATCATCCGGTTCCGGTGCTCCGGGTCGGTGCCGTAGTCGACCGGGCGTGGGGGCCGGGTCAGGTCGTCGGTGCGCAGGTGCAGCATGCGCGGGTCGAAGTCGGAGGTGGGCGGGCCCGCGGCGGCGGCCTCGGTGGCGCCGCTGCGGCCGGTGCCGCTGATGCGCTCTCCGGCGGTGAGGGCGGTGTCGGTCAGCCCGATCCGGATGCGGCGGGTGCCGCTGCCGACGTGGCCGCGGTGCGCGACCTCGACCCGGACCGAGACGTCCCCGGCCGCGAGGGTGTGCAGGATCCCCGGCTCGCTCGGCAGGAAGACGGCGTCGCCCGCATCCGAACGCAGGACGGACCAGCGGATCTCGGCGTCGGCGAGTCGTGAGGGGTCGGGCTCGACGCGGAGGGTGAGCGCGTCGCCTTCGACGACGTCCGGCAGGCCCGGGCCCGCGTCCGGGTCTTGGTCCGGTCCGGTCTCGCTCGTCGTGATGCGGAAGACGTCCCCGCGGGGCTGGGCCGCGTAGACGTGGCCCTCCCTGGTGTGGCGGACCCAGCCGAAGCCGGCCGCGTGCGCGAGGGCGCCGAGGCGTGCCGCGTCCACGGTCGGCGCGTCGGCGAGGGTGAGCAGGACGGCGCGTCCGACGCCGTGCAGGCCGGTGGCGCCGGCGCCGGGGGCGTACGCCTTGAGGACGTGCAGTGTCGGGGCGGTCGGCGCGAGCCGCTCGACGAGGGCGTTCAGGGCCCGGACGACGCCCAGTTGCATCCGGCGGCTGTCCTCGCCGTCCGCGAAGGTCAGTCCGGACCGGCCGCGGTGGTGGAGGAGCCACGCGGGGTCGAAGTCGGGTTCGTCGCGGGCGGCGGTGCCGACGGCCTCCTCCTCGGGTGTGCCGAGCGTTCCGTCGGCGGAGAGGGACTGGCTCACCGGAAGCGTCCTCGGCAGGACGCGTAGGAGCCGGCCCCCGGTGACCACGGGCTCCGTCCGCTCCCGCACCACGAAGGGGGTCGGATCCGCCGAGCCGGCGATCGGCCCGGCCACCTCGTTCACGGCGGCCTGGAGTGCGTCGGGGGTGGGCAGGAGCCAGCGGTGGAAGATGCCGAGCCGGCGGCGGTACTGCTCGTCGGCCTCCCCGGTGACCGGTGCGAAGGTGCCCCGGGCCACGGAGGAGAGGCGCACCTCTTCGAGCAGGCCCCGGTACTGGAGCGTGGTCGTCGTCCCGTCGGCCAGGGTCTTCCTGCCCTGGCCGAGCACGACCGCGGCGTCGCTGGTGAGCGAGCCGAAGGGCTGCTTCCTGACGTGGCGGGCCACTTCCTGGCCGTCGAGGTGGAGTACGGCGGTGGTGGTCGTGCCGGTGCGGGCGAGCGCGCCGGCGATGTGGTGGAAGGAGCCGTCACCGAGGTCGCGGTCGGCGTACAGGTCGAGGTCGGTGCTGCCGTCGGAGAGGGAGAAGCGGAGGTTGCGGTCGATGCCGCGGAAGGTGCCGATGACGAGGGCCCAGCCCTTGCCCCCGGGGGTGTCGAACGGGTCGCGTTTGGTGACCACGGGTCCGTTCGTGACGGCCCGGTCGGGGCGCACGATCGCTTCGACGGTGAAGGGGGCGGTGGCGGGGAGCTCGAAGACGGCGTCGTCCGCGACGCTGATGGCGCTCGTTCCCGGACCGAAGGCGAAGGCGTGGGCGAAGCGGCCGGTCCGGCCGCTGTGGGCGCCCCCGTTGACGCCCCGGCGGGCGTCGGCGTCGGGCGCGGCGGCGTCGACGACGGTGGCCACCTCGGCGCCGAGTACCGGAAGGCCCTTGTCGTCGCGCGGCGGGACGTCGTCGAGGTGGAAGAGCGCGAGGGTGGCGCCGTCGACCGTGTGCGGGCGGGGCGGGAAGCGGGGGGCGCCCAGGTCGAGGCCGAGCAGGTCGAGGCTGGCGCCGTGGGCGGTGTCGGTGTTCCGCTGGGCCGTCACGTCGTGCAGGTGCGCGGCGACGGTCTCGTGTTCGGCGCCGATGACCCAGAGCAGTTTGGCCAGGTTCCCGAGGAGGGCGGTGACCTCCCAGGTGACGGCCGTGACGGGGCCGAGGGGGTCGCGGGGGGTGAGGGAGACGAGGCGCAGCCGGTCGGTGAGGGCGGCGGCGCGGCCGGGGATCGGGATCGTGACGGCGCCGTCGGCCGGGTGGCCGGCCGGGATGCGTACCTCCACCTTCTCCGGGGGCACGCCGCGTTCCCGGCGGAAGGAGACCTCGACGGTGAGGGGCGCGGTGACGTCCTCGCGGGGGGTGAGCAGATAGCGAGGGGAGGCGGGCGGTCTGCGGTAGTGGCGTTCGTAGCCGTCGAAGTCGTAGAGCGGGACGGGGATCGTCCCGTCCCCCTCCTGGGCGCCGAGCGGGACGGTCATGCGTTCCATGCCCCGGTCGTACGGCTCGGGGAGCGCGCCCCGCATCACGGCGAGGGCGCCGCCCGGCAGCGGGTCGCGGAAGCGGAGGCGGCGGGTCGCCGAGCTCATGCGATCACGACCCGGAGGTCGGCCATGGAGGTGTCCACGGAGAAGCGGGCGATCTCGTCGGGGGCGAGGTCCAGGTTCTCGCCCACGGACAGTTCCTGGGCGCCGCCGTACGTGGCTCCGCCGTAGTAGGTCTGGCCGAAGGCGGGGGCGAAGCGGCGCAGCCTCAGGTTCTGCACGTCGACCACGCCGGCGGCGGTGCGGGCGCTGAGGACGATGTCGGAGGAGAGCACGCCGTGTCCGAGGCGGAGTCGGTTGACGGAGGCGCGTACGGCGTCGAGGATCGCGGCCTTGACGGCTTCCTCGTCGTGTCCCGCCTCGATGATGAGCGTGGCGCGGATCCCGACGTCGACCTGGTTGGCCGCGAGGAGGGCGGGGAAGACCGACACCGGCCGCCACTGCCGGACGACGTCGAGGACTTCACCGTACAGGCCGGGGAAGGACGCCTCGCCCTGGGACCAGGGCCAGCCGGGCTCGGGGGCGACGACGATGTCGAAGAAGTAGGGGGAGCCGGTCTGGCGCGCCCGGGAGAAACCGCCGCTGCCGAAGCGGAAGGTTCCGAAGGCGCGCTGGGTGGCCTCGACTCCGCCGAGGGGGTCGAAGATCACCGCGTCGCGCACGCCGTTCACGTCGAGGACTTGGGCGAGCAGCGCCTCCTGGGTCCACACGGTGCGGGGGACGCCGAGGAGCCGGGCCCGGTAGGTGGCGTCGGGCTCGCCGAGCTCGCCGCCCTGGAAGTCCCGTCCCACGACGGCCTTGATCTCGGCGGTGCCCAGGTTGAGGTTGTGCCGGGCCCAATCGGGGTCGAGTCGCAGTTCGCGGCCGATGCGGATGTTCCCTGAGGCGCCGCGCGCGACGGCCTCGACCTCGACCGTGGCCGTCGACGGCTTCTTGGCGAGGGTGACAGCGCCCGTGCTACGGAAGGCGAGTGCGGGGGCGTCGGCCGACGGCACGGTCACCATGACGGTGCCCTGCGGGAGGACGTAGTCGCGGTCGGGTACGGCGTCGGCGTCGGCAAGGGTCAGGGCGACGGGACCGCGGGCGCGCAGTTCGCGGCGGCGCAGGCCGAGGTCGCGGCCGAGCAGGTCCAGGCTGGGGCCCTGGGCGGTGGTGATGAAGGAGCCGTAGTACTGGGATTCCAGGGCCCGCCACAGCTCGTGGGTGTCGACGGCCGCGGCGTCCAGGACCTTGCGCAGGGCGCTGCCGGAGGTCAGGTCGACGTCGTCGCCGAACATGGCCCGGGCGCGGTCCTGCTGGTCGGCGATGATCCGGTCGATGCCCTTGACGACGAACCCATCCTTGGTGACGCCGAATCGTTCCTCGGAGGTCATGGGGTCCCCCTTGCCCGGAGGGTGAGAGCGGTGCTCGCGAGGGTGTCGACGACGGCGAAGACCGCGTGGATGCGGGCCGCGTGCGCGGCGGCCACCTCCCGGCGGTGGGTCTCCTCGTAGAGCCCGGGCCGGAGTTCGAGGTAGCGCGGGTCGTCGTCGAAGAAGACCTCGCGCACGTCGGTGACCCGACGGTCCGAGCTGAGGCAGCGGACGAGTTCCATGGTGAGGAACTCCTTGCGGGTGGGCAGGTCGTGGGCGTAGGCGCTGATGGCGAGGCGGTCGAAGCCGAACGGCGTGTTGAGCCGGTCGCTTCCCGTCTGGGTGGCGACGCCGAGCTCCAGCGCCTGGCGCAGCGCCGCGGCGCCGACGACGAGCGCGAGGTCGAGGGAGCGTCCGTCGAGGACAAGGTCCCCCTCGTCGAGGGCGAGGCTGCGGCCGAGGCTGGGTGCGCCTTCGCGCGGGACCTCGTCGGAGAGGTACGGAAGGACGGCGGCCGCCAGGTCCGGACCGTGCGCCGCCGGGCCCGCGGCGGTCGCGGACGGTGCGGGCCGCGAGGGCCCCGCCGTGGGGGAGCCGCCGGGCCGGCCGCCCGCGGGCGGGTCGCCGCGCGGTTCCCGTGGCTCGTTGCCGGCCATCACCGAGTCTCCAGCACGGTCTGGCCGGGGTCGGCGACCGTCCACCGGCCGGTCGCGGTGACCCCGGCGGCCGTCGCGAGCAGGACCGGGGTGCCGCCGACGGTCAGTTTCTTCGACCATCCGTCGGGGGTCGCCGGGGTGATGACGCAGGGCTGGGGTCCGCTGGGTGTGGTCGCGGTGCAGGGCGAGATCATGCCCGGTACGGGGGTGGCCGCCGAGCCGAACGCGAGGCCGCCCTCCTTGCCGGCGAGGACGACTCCCTTGCCCTTGACGGTGATCCGGGGGTCGCCGGCCATTAGCCTCAGCCTGCCCTGGTGGGTGCATTGGACGATCGCGCCTGCGACGAGTACGAGAGGCATCAGCTGATCGCCACCTTCCCTTTGCCGATCGTGACGGTCACTCCGCCGGACTTGAGCACCACGCCGTGCGATCCGCCGTCGACGGTGACCTTCCCGTCGGCGTCGATCGTGACGGTGGTCCCCGACTTGTGGGTGAGCAGGAAGACCTCGGCGTCCCCCTCCTTGGGCCGCTCGCCGACCGACGTGCAGACCTTTTCGCCGATCGCCACCTTCAGGCCGATCGCCTCCACGACCCGTCGGCCGTCCGCGGCGATCAGGTCGTTGACGCCCTTGCCGGTGGGCAGGGCGATGCCGCTGCCGGTGTCGAGCTCGGTGGGCAGGCAGAGCCACCAGTCGCCCTCCTGGGACTTCGGGCGGTCCGCCTTGGGGTCGTTGGGCCACAGGAAGCCGGTCACCACGGTGTCGTCGGGGTTGTCCCGCACCTGGTTGAGCAGGGCGCGCATACCGGCGTACACGGGGACCGACAGGCCGACCTTGTGCCAGGCGAACGGCGAGGCAACGGGCTTGTCGCGCCGCGTCGGATCTCCTCCGGTGATCGGTATGTCGACGCTGGGCGAGGCCATCGCCTCGTTGGGCCGCTGGCCGCTCAGCACGGTCGCCACCCGCCGGTCCGGCTTGGCGCGGTCGATGAGGCCGACATCGACGGACGGGTTGACGGCGGCGTGCTCCTGGGCCTTGCCGGAGATCAGATCGGCGATCGAGTGGGCGGTGGCCTTGCGGGCCAGTTCACTGAGCCGGCTGTTGCCGCCCTTCATATCGAACTCCACCGCCCGGCCGCCGCAGGTGTATCCACCGCGTGGCGAGAACGTGTGGGTGAGCTGGAGGATCCGGAAGCCCCGGAACGGTTTCTCGTACCCCTCCACGCCCGCCGCCACCATCATTCCGGCCCGGAGCGAGGGGACACCGAGCACCGTGAAGTCGAAGACCTCCACCTCGGCCGGGTCCTTCGGGTCAGTGTCGAGGGGCTGTTTGCCGACTGTGCCCAACTGGGCGGGTTTGAACTCGGCGAGCCGGGCGACGGTCATGGTCTTCGGCAGCACGAGGCACTCCTCGCCGCCCATCGCAGCGGCGAGGGCGGCCACCGAGGGGATGTCGGGGAACCTGCTGGCGGGCGGATGCACGAGGGTCTTGCCGCACTGGACCGTCCCGTCCTGGACGAGGATTTCGTACCCGTACTGGTCGGCGACCGCTCTGAGCAGCGCGAAGGCGTTCTTGCCGGACTTGGTGATCTCGCGGAGGTAGGCGCAGGGTTCCGGCAACCCCCGGACGGTGACCCCGGCGAGCCCGGCGATGTGCTTCGCCGCGTCGTGGGGCGTCGTCTTGGGCAGCGAGAGGCTGGCCCCGGGCGGATCGCTCCCCGGGTCGGTGTGGGCGAGCAGAAGGTAGGCAGCCTCCTCGTAACCGGTGAGGCGGATGGCCAGCGGGGGGTACCGGGTCGTGGACTTGATCGCGTCGACCCTGCCGGACAGGACCACCGTTCGCCCGGAGGGGTCGTCCAGGTAGCCGAGGCGGATGCTGACGCCGACTCCGCCCTTCGGACCGGCCTTCTTCTCCCTGAGCGCGCCGGTCAGCTTCTCGTGCAGGTCGAGCGGCAGATCGGCGAAGGTGATGTCGAACTTTCCCGGTTCGCCGATCTCGTACTTGACGATGATCTCGGCGTCCGCGAGCACCGACCCGCTGTGGACGTCGTTCGAGATCTTCAGCCGCAGGCTCGGGAAGTCGATCAGGTACCAGAGGATCACGCCCATCGCCGCGCCACCCCGATCACGATCCGGGAGCCGTAGTGGCCGCCGCCGTTGAGGTTGCCGCGGGCCACTGTCGCCTCGACGAGCTTGAGCGCCAGCGGGCCCGCCTCGTGGACGAGGTCCGGCTCGGGTACGAGCTTGCTGAGGAAGAGGACGCGCGGGCCGTCGGGGCCGGGACCGGTCACCCGCAGCACCAGGTGGCCGGGGGGCGTGGGCTGCAGGGCGGTCTCCATCGGCTGCGGGACGCGGCTCCACTCCGCGAGGTCGTACAGCGTCTCCGGGGGATCGTCCTCGCCACTCTCGAAGTTGGCGTAGAGGGCGAAGTCGTAGGCGGTGTCCCCGACAGGGCACCGGAAGACCTGGGGAAGCCCGGCATCGGGCTCGACCGGCAAGCGGTGGAAGAGCGGTTCGGCGGTCACAGTCCACCTCCCAGCTGGCGGCCCGGCGGGATCATCTCGCTCACGGTGGGGATTGCGGCGGAGCCGGCGGCGAGCGCGAGGTCCAGGGCCTCCCCGAGGACGGCGGCCAGGCTGGAGCGCGGGACCTGTTCGAGGTTGATGGTGACGTCCAGGGCGTCCCGCTTCTGGTTGGACTGGGTGAAGCGCAGACTGGTGATCTGCATGTCGAGGCTGACGGTCATTCCGCAGACCACGGGCAGCCCGGCCATCTGCATCAAGGGCGCCGTGGAACCCGCCAGCGCGCGCGAGGTCAGCGCCATCGCCTCCAGGCCCTTCTTGGTCAGCAGCCGGGTCCTGCCGACGAGTACGGCTTCGACACTGATCGTCCTGGTCGTCGGCGAGACGAGCTGGGCGAGGCGGCTGCCCGCGATCCGGGCCACCTGATAGCCCTCGCTGAGGGAGAGGCTGGTGACCGTGAACAACGGGACCGCGCCGATCAGGACGGGAACGTTCACACCGGCGGGCATGGTCCGCGCCTTCCTTGCCTGGTCATGTCTCGCCGCCCTCCTTGCGTACGCGCATCTGCTTGCCCGCCCGCTTCGACGGCTCCTCGACGACGTCGTCGAGCACCTCGCCCACGTCGCCCCGTACACGGGGGGCGTCGGGCTCGACGCGGATGCGGGGCGTGTCGGGCTCGACGCGTACGCGGAGGGCGGGCGCGTCGGCCGACTCGGTGGGCGCGGCCGGGGCGGCTCCCTCGGCGGCCACGCGCCGGCGCACTTCGGGCTCGGGCTTCCGCTGCTTCGGCTGCCGCTTCGGCTTCGGCTTCGGTGGCGGCTTCACCTCGGACTTCGGCTTGGGCTCGGGTCGGGGCCGCGCCTTCGGTTCCGGACGCGCCCCGGGTGCGGGCTGGGGCTCGGCCGGGGACGCGGCCTTCGCCGCGGGCCGGGGCTCGGGCTTCGGCGCCGCTTTCGCCGCGGGCGTCGGTCTCGGTTTCGGCTTCGGCTTCGGCGCGGGCTCAGGCTCGGGCCCGGCCTTCCGGGCCGCCTTCCGGGGCGCCGCCGCCTTCCTCCTCCTCGGCGGGGCCGTCACCTTCTTGAGAGCCTCAAGCTGCTCCGCCTCCGTCATCCACTCCAGATTGCGCCGGTACTCGGCGAACCACTGGGCGAAGTTCTGCCGGGCCGCGCCCGTCGCGGGCCCGGGGTCCTTCCACCCGCTGTTGTTGATGAGTTCTTCCTTGATCCTGGACATCTCGTGGATCACCCCCTCCCGGCCGGCCTGCTTCCTGGCCTCGACCAGTCGCCTCGTCATCTCCTTGTAGTAGTTGTCCGTGTGCAGCGTCTGGTGACGCGTGGCGGCCTCGGGGATAATCTTCGGGTCCATGGAAGTACGGGGCAGATAAACGCCGTTGAGAGGGTCGTCACGAGGGGTGATCCCCGCCCATTCAAGGATCTCCCGCGCGGGCCCGGCGCGACGGTCGCTGTACGCGATGATGTGGTGTGCGTCGTGCCCGGGCGGCTGGTGCTGGCCGATTGCCTCCATGCGCGCCGCCAGGCCGAGCGATGCCCGCTGGGCCTCCCCGCTCTTCGACCTGAGCTTGTCGCGGACGCCGAGTCCTTCGGGAGGCACCTCGTCGGGCTCGTGGTGCAGCGCCTTGGCCTCGCGGCCCGCCTTGGCCTCGGCCTCCGCCACGATCTCGGCGACCTGGCCTTCGAGCGTGCCCTCGGCCTTGAGCCCCTCCTCGAACCGCTCCAGGTGCTCCATCGCCCTCACGGGATCGGTCTCGGAGATCCGCCGGATCTCCCGCAGCCCCTGCTCCATCAGCTTCGGGTTCTTGAGCCTGCCCTTCGGGAAGCGCTTGCGCAGCTCCTTGATCCGCTGCAGCACGGGGGCCCGTTCGGCCGCCGAGGCCTTGACGCGGGGTGCTCGTGGCGGCCGGGGTGGCCGGGGCGGCGGATCCACCCTCCGCCACGCCCCCTTCTTCCCCCGCTTGAGGTCGTCCAGGAACGCGCCGAACTCCACCGCCCTGCCGTCGGCGAGCTCCTTCTCCCGGATCCTCTGGAGCCGGGCGAGCATGGTGTCGAGGGCCTCCGGCCCGCCGGCGGCGCGGCCGTGTATCTCGCGGACGATGTCGATTCCGTACCTCTCGACGGCCTCCATGCGCCGGCTCTCCCCGGCGAGCATCGCCAGCAGGCCCGCCTTCACCTCGGCCTTGGCCCCGATCCGGCCGAAGCCAATCCGGTCCAGCATCGCGGTGAACCGGGCGCCCTCACCCTCCGGAACGGCCTCGACGATCCGGGCGACCTCGGCGATCTCGAAGCCGTCCTTCCCGGCCAGCCGTCCGAAGGCGCGCGCCACCTCGGGCGTGAGGCCGCCCGACTTCGCGCCGAGCCGGTGCAGGACAGCGGCCTTCCGTTCCAGGTCGGCGGTGACCGGGCCGAGGCGAGGATGTTCGAGGAACCAGGCCAGGGTGCTGCCCTTTGGCACGTCGACCTCGCTCAGGACCGCGCCGAGGCGGGCGCCGTCCTCCTCGGGCAGCATCAGCAGGAGCTCCGCCAGGGCGTGCTCGTCCTTAAGCCCTTTCAGCGCGGCGCTGCCGGCGTGCAGGGCTTCGGCGAGCCGGGTGAACCGGGCCGCGATCCGCTCGCCCTCCAGCGCGCGCAGCAACTTCAGGAAGCGCAGGACGGCGGCGAGCTTCTCGATCTTGACCAGTGCCTCGACGACGGCCTTGATCTCCGAGATCCAGGTCAGCGCCTCGATGATGACGGCCCACTTGATTCTCGTCACCACGCGCGGGCCGACCCCGAGGAGCGCCGCCCCGCGCAGTCCGTCGACCAGCGCCGCCCCGATGTGGTGGACGAGCGCCTGTATCTCCTTCATCGAGGGCTGGTGGCCCCACCCGGCCAGCTGGCAGACGACCAGGAGACGGACCAGCTGGAAGAGTCCGGAGAGGACTTTCTCCGGCTGGGTCAGCATCATCGTGAGGGATTCGAGCGTCGACAGGACGAATCCCGTCGCCGCTCGGGCGGCTTCCTCGAACTCGATCATCCGCTTGAGGCCGATGACGGCTGTCTCCTCCTCCTCGACCGTCCGCGCGAGCCCGGCGTCGTGCCTCAGCGTCAGGTTGAACGCCTCTTCCACGAGCCCGAGGAACTCCCGCAGGGTGAGGGGCTTGTGGTCGCCGAACCGTTCGCCGACCTTCATGAGCAGCGCCCACAGGTCGGGCCCCATGTCGGCGAAGAGCTGCTCGTACAGGCCCGCCCGGATCAACCGGTCGCGGACGGCCTGCAGTTGGTCGAGGCCCTCCAGCGAGAGCATGATCTGGATGATCGCGTGCCGCTGTTCCTCAAACGTCCACGCCTTGACCAGGATCTCCAGGTACTTCGCCCGGGTCGCGGTGTCCACTAGAGCGAACGCCTCGGCGCTCATGTCGCTCAGCTGGGCGGCGGCCGTCGCGGCGGACGCGTCGTCCCCGGCGAGCCCGGCGTCGACCAGCCGGTCGAGCTCCTGGAAGGTGTGGACCCGCAGTTGCTCGGCCGAGAGCCACGACTCGGTCGGTGACGCGCTCGTCCGGAGCCAGCGTCTGCCCTCCTCCTTGCTGCCGTACAACCAGCCGCGTTCCTTGGTCCACAGCAGGTTCACCCCGTAGCGGTGGCCGTCCAGGGTGGTGACGGAGGGCAGCACGGTGATCCCCTTGAACAGGCTGATCTCCTGGCCCTCCAACTGCGCCTTCCCGACGGCACTGCCGATGGTCTCGTCGGTGACGGTGGGTGAGGTGGCGACGGCCCAGTAGAAGCTCTCCCGGGTGCCGAGGGGGCCTTCGAGAACGGCGAAGGAACGGGCGCCGAAGAGGTGGTCGCCGAGCTGGACCGCGTGGACGAGGCTGCGTGAGTGGGCGTGGCGGGTCGCCTCGCCCAGCATCACGAGCTGGGTGGCGCCGACGACCATCACGGCGCGGCGGTCGACCGGGCTCGGTCCCTGGACGACCTCGCTCAGCGAGCGTTCCTCGGACACCACGGTCACGGCGACGTCCTCCTCGGGGACCTCCCCAGTGGCCTCTCCGGTGGCCTCCTCCCCAAGGGCCTCCCCGGAGGTCCCGCCCTCCTCACTGGGCCCGGCCTGCGCGGGCGCGGGTGCCGGCTGCGGTGCGGTGGCGGAGGTCATGGTGGTGGTCGCCTCGGAGGAAGGCGGCTCGGCCGCCGCGGAGTGCGCGCCCGCGGGTGCGGGAGGCTGTGCGGCGCTCGCCCGCTTCTCGCCCTGGTCCTCCTCCGCGCCGGCCTCCGCCTCCGCCTCGGGTTCGGGCTCGGCGGTGCCTTCGTGTTCTTCCCCTCCGGGATCGGGGACGGCCACCGCGAAGATGACGCTGCTGTGTCCGCTCGCGGTGGTCTCGGCCGGTGGCGCGGGCTCCGCCGTCGGGGGCGCGGCCGTCGTGGCGGGCTCGGCCCGCTCCTCGACCGGACGGCCCCCCTCTACGGCGAGAGGCTGCTCCAGAACGGGCGGTGGCGGCCACCGCGGCGGGCCGGTGGCGGCCCCTTCCAGCCGGTCGTCCTGCTCGACGGCCGCGGCGACCGCGCGCAGCAGGAGCGCAGCCAACTGCCCTTCACAGGCACGCAGTCGCTCGTCCCCGGAGAAGGCGACCGAGGTCGGCAGGTGCAGGCGCCGGTACGCCACGCCGTGTACCGCCGTCTCTCCGGCGGTGCCCGGCATGGCGTCCACGGTCGCGTTCACGGTGCCGCCCGCGACCGGTCCACGGCCTCGGCCGGGACGATGTCGGGGTATCCCGCCTCGGCGACCTTGGCCCGGGCCAGGCGCAGCCGGGCCGCCAGCGCCTTCTCCACCACCGGGCCGAGACGTTCGAGGGCGGCGGGCGTGGGGGTGCCCGTGATCTTCACGGTGATCTCGAAGTGGCAGGTGATCGTGGGCATGGGGAGACTCCGGGCGCGCGCTCAGCTGAGGGCCTCGTGCAGGGCGTCCCAGACCTCGGCGACGAGGTCCCGGCGGGTCTCCTCGGCGATGTCTCCCGCCACCACCACCTCGATCGGGAAGTGGAAGTGGAGCTCCGCCCCCGGGCCGGAGACCACGACGGGGTCCGTCCCCCCGGCCTCGGGCGGCGCGCCCTGCTGTTCGACGTCCTGCTGCGACATGGGGTCCTCCGCACTCCGGTCAGGCGCTGGTGGGGGTGACTTCCAGGCAGACGCAGTTAAAGGTGGTCGTGGGCACTCCGTCGATGACGATCGTGCTGGCGGCGGAGGTGATGTAGCAGTCGTTGAACACGATCTGCTGGAACGTCCAGTCGCTGCCCGAGGCTTCCTGGACCCCGATGTTGAAGCTCTCGTGGTCCAGCGCCATTTGGGTGAGCCTGGCGACCACTGGGCCGATCGCCTTGACGGCCATGGAGAAGGTGAACGCCTTGGGCTGGACGACGTGGGCGACGTTGTCGGCCTCCAGCGAGTGCAGCGGCTGCACCGGACTGTTGAAGGTCGGGTTGAACGAGTCGATGGGGGTGACCACGGTGGTGTCGAGCATCACCGCCAACCTGGTGTCCCACTTGACCTCGGGCATCTCCTCGCTCCTTAACCCTTGAGAGCCAACTTGACGGCGATCTGGTGGATCACGCCCGCGTAGACGACCGACACCTCCATGTCGACCTTTCTGGTGCTCCGTCCGTTCCCGATCTGCTTGACCTCGTCGGCGGTGAGCGTGGCGGGCTCCCGTTCAAGGAGCACCAACAGCGGGATGTGGATGGCGTACTCCTCGATGACGTTCCGGGTCACCAGCGGGGAGAGCACGCTCTGGACGAGCGTGACGACCGTGCGCAGGCCCGGGCGGTCGATGCGGATGTCTCCGATGGCCTCGATCAGCGCGGCCTTGATGCGGAAGCTGATGTCGTCGAGCGTGCGCACGATGTCGAGGTACTTCTTGTTGCCGGCCGAGCTGGCGGTGAGGCCCTCACCCAGGTAGAGGCCGTGGCCGGGAAGCATCACCGGGCTGGCCACCCAGTTGATGGCTTTCTCGTAGTACTTCTCGATCTCGGTGGCAGTGAAGAGCCCGGACATGCCGATGTTGATCGGTTTGAGCAGCAGTGAGATGTGCGGTTCGTGGCCGGCGATCACCCCGGCGACTGCCGCGGCCACGTCATCCGGGGATTCCTTGTGGGCGACCAGCACCATGCGGTCGGTCTTGATCGCTCCGGTGTTCCGTGTCACTTGCACCGCCTGAGAGTCCGCGGGGTCCAACGCGGCCACGCCGATGCGCTCCTTGCCGTCCCCACCGGTGTTGGAGACCGCCACGACGTGTTTCGCCAGAAGTTCGACCGGGTGGTCGGTGGCGGGAGTCCCGTTCAGCGGGGTATCGGCCAGGACGACGATCTGCACCGGCACGTCCTCCGCCACCGTGAATGCGGAGTCCCAGTCCGGCGTGGCGCGGTCCACCTCGATGCCCCAGACCCGCGTGGGGGGCGGAGTCTGCCGGAAGGCGGTGGCGATGGCGACGGCGACGTCGTTGGGGTCCTCCCACACCAGTGGGTCACCGACCGGGTGGGCCGCCGTCAGGGCGCCTTCCAGGGTCCAGGTGAACTTGCTGCCCTCGGCCGCAGCGACGGACTTGATCGTGAGGAACTCGGTGTCCTTGTCCTTCCCGATCCTGACCCGGGTTCTCTCTGGGAAGCTCGCCGGGGCGGTGAGGGTGGTGGCGCCGGCGTCGGCCTTGACCGAGAGCTTCGACACTCCCTTCGGGTACGCCCGCACGGCCTCGCCCGGGTACGTGAAGGGCTGCGCGGTGGTGGCGCCCCTCCCGACGGCCCCCTTGCCGATGACGAGGATGTCCCCGAAGGCTCTGGTGGCGGGCGCGAAGAGTTCACTGCTCGCCGTGACAGTGACGTAGTTGAACGGCATCGACTGCTCCTCACCGTGTGCGCCCGGCCTCCGGGAGGCTGGGGCCGCGGCCGGTGCCCGCCGGGCCTTCAGGGTGCCGTCTCGAAGGCGGCGACGTATCCCTGGGTCGCCAGCAGATCGCCAGCCAGTTGCTCGGTCATCTGTGACGGTTCGTCGGTCGCGGTGGCCGGGAAGACCGCGAGCCACGCGCTGGAGGCGAGCAGGGCGCCGCCGTCTTGGGCCGCCGGCGGGCTCGCCGCGTCGACCGCCCGCTTGGCCTGGCTGAGTCGGCGCAGCGCGTCGGCCAGGTCGAGACGATCGAAGAAGAGCGCCGAGACCCGCAAGGGGAGGCTGCGGGCCGGCGCCGTCGGTTCGAAGGGGGGTGGTTCGGCGTACCGGAGCTGGTAGGGCCGCTCGTACGCGTTCTGCGGTGCCGCGGCGCCGTCGGCCGCCGCCCAGGCGGCCTCCGCCTCCACCGAGGCGAGGAGGCTGTCGGCCGACACCGCCTTCACCACGACCACGGTGTCCAGCGACATGTCGATCCAGTGGACCGGGGGTGTCGCTGGGATATCGACGGTGGCCCGGGCCTGTTCGGCCGTGGGGATCGCCTTGTCCCAGGAACCGTGCACGGCGATCGAGGCGTGGACGCCGCTCTGGAACTCCTGGTGGACGACCTTGACGGACTCCACCGACCTGATGTCGAGGGAGGCGGGGTCGTAGACGGAGACCAACAGCGCCCGTACGCGCTCGCGCTCCGGGTCGGTGTCGGGAACGAGCAGTGACCTCACGTGGTCCGGTGCCAGGTACCGGAGCATCAGGTCGTCCGTGAAGCCGTTCGTCGCTGCCATCTCGCAGTCACCTTCTCCAGTGTACGCCGGGGTGCCGATCTCCGCTCGCGCTAACCGGTGTTGGCCTCCGGGAGGCAGTAGGCACAGCCGTTGTAGCCCTGGGCCCGTGCCTCCTCCAGGCGCGCGAAGGGGAGCCGGTGCGTGAGGGAGAGCTTCTCGAAGAAGCGGCAGGTGCTGATGTGCAGCTCGTGGCTCTTCGGATTGCCGAAGAAGAACTCGTCGAGTTCCTTGACCGCGATGATCTCGATGGTCACGCGTCCGGCCACCTCGTGGTCCTGGATCTGGGTGGCGACGAAGGGGTACCCCTTGAGGTGTTCGGCCTCGTGGGCGAAGTCGAGGACGAGTTCGGCCACCACCTTGTCCTTGGCGTCGAGCCGGAAGCCCTCGATGAGCGCCCTGTCGCCGCCCTTCATCCGGAGTGTGGAGCGGACCTGCCCGAGCTCCGTCACCGCGATGTGGCTGAGGGTGGAGTCCTTCACCAGGCGGCTCAGTGTCCGGATAGTGATCTCGGTGTCCGGGGGCATCTCCCTGGCGTCCAGCTCCCATGCGCCGTCCGTGGCCACCGGCGCGCCGTGGAGCTCGAGGGGCAGCCGGGTCTGACCGCCGAGGACGGACTTCTGGGGGGAGACGTTGCGCTGCCCCACGTTGTTGCTCTGGCGCACGAGTTGGTCGTGTGCCAGTGGTTCGCCGGACATGGCGGCCTTGGCGGGGTCGGCCTTACCGTCGACGACGGCGATCAGGCATTCGTGACCGACGATGGTGGGGGTCCAGGGGAAGGGGCCGACGCGTACCGCCCCGCCGGGCGGAATCGCCTGGTGGATGACCTTCGACCCGATGGAAGTGAAGTGGGTGGGCCACGTCATGCCGGTTCCCGGGTTGCACCGGCGGGTCTCGACCGTGAACCGGTCGGCGTCGGCCTGCGCGGTCCCTCGGTTGCGCACGCGTACGTAAATGTAGTTCGTCCGGTTGACGATGGGGTCCTGGTGCCCGGCCTCCGGATCGTCGCCATCGGTGGTGGTGTTGTTGCGGACCCAGATGTCTGGCGACTGCCAGGTCGGGTCGTTGCCGGTGCCGCTGGGTATCGCGCCGGTGTCTCCGGACCAGTCGGCGATCCACACGTCGACGTTACGTCTCTCCCAGAGTCCCTGGTCGGAGAAGCTGTTGTACAGCAGGCTGTTGTGCAGGCCGTTGTTGAGCGTGCCGTCCGCGGCGATGAAGGCATCGGCCAGGTGGACGGCGTTCTGCTTGCTCTGTGCGGTGTCGGGCCCCAGGCGCGGCACCAGCGCGAGAAGCAGCCGGGTCATCTTGTCGCCGGCCTTCTTCCGCACGGCCCCCTCCTTCGAGGAGCCGCCCATGCCGAGATAGCACCGCCACAGCGCCGAAGCCAGCATGGAGGTGCGCACGTCGGGGGTGTAGTCGTCGAAGTCCGCGTCGTCGAAGCGCTGGGTCAGGTCGAGTCGTCGCCCCTTGCTCCACTCGTCGTGCGGGTTGTTGTCGAAGGGGAACGTCTCGGTCCTGCGGTGCCCGGCGGGGTTGAACCGGTCCCGGAAGATGCCCGCCATGACGTCGCAGATGCTGTGCTCGTACTCCAGGGGGCCGGTCGCGCCGGGTGGACGGAGCCACTGGATGACGCCGTGCGTGTACTCGTGCACGATGACGCCGAGGTCGGCGGCGCCGGGCACGCCCTCCATGTCGAAGCGGATCCGCGGGGGTGTCGTCGTGCCGATCCACTCGCTCAAGTCGGTGGACGCGGCGCCCTGCGGGTCGATCTCGACCTGGACCATGTGGGCGTTGAGCGTCTCGTTGCCGAGGTCGTGGAGGTACTGGGCGAAGGTGTGGGTCCAGTAGTAGGCGTTCGCGCTGAGGAACGCCTTGTCCTGGACGTGGCTGCCGAACCGGAAGACCTTGGTGGTCGAGGCCGGCTGGGGGAATTCCGGGGCGTCCCAGTCGCTGCACCGGCACCACTTGCCGTCCAGGTGGAACAGTCCCTGCTCGTCGGCGTCCGCGATGTCCGTCTGGACCTCACGGACGAACTCCTCCAGGATGCCGTGGGTCGAGAGGGAGCTGGGCGAGCCGTCGGTCGACTGCGTCGCGGGGTCGGGCATGTACACGCCGAGCGTGGCCGTCACGTACCTTCCCGCGATCTCGATCCAGAGGAGTTTCCCGTCGACGGCGTCGACGACGACCCGGAAGTGCTCGAACGGGCCGGTGGTCTCGACGATGAGGTCGTGGACGAGGTGCAGCCTGCCGTCCGGGCGTCGTCTGCCCTTGCGCAGCAGGGCGAGCGAGGCGGTGGGGCGGTCCGCCTCCGGCAGCGGGGGCCGGGTGGTGTCCCGCAGGTAGACGAGCTCGTCGCGGGCGATCGACACGGTCGCGTAGCCCTGGCGGAAGGGTGCGAGGGCGGCCTTCTCGACGAGGCCGGGGTCCTGGGCCGCGGTCGCGTCGGGGGCGTCGGAGACGTCGACCTCCGTCGCGTTCTCGACCTGCACGACGGCCGCCTGCCCGGTGTCGGCCACCACTTGGAGCATGGCGCCCCGGATGGGGACGTCCTTGTGAAACTGCTGGTAGCGGACGTTCAGGGTCCCTGAGTCCCGGTCGGCCCGGATCTCGCGCAGGTCGGCTCCCTCGGTCCCGAGCTCGCTCGCGCGCTCCCGTACGAAGGTGTTGACGGCCCGGCGGGCGGTCGGCGCCCGGTAGAGGGTGGCCCCGGGATCGAGCAGGCGGCGCAGGACGCCGTCGGCGCCCCGGTGCTCACCGACTCCCGGAGACATCCGCAGGGGTTCGCCGGGCACCGGGCCCGGGTCGTTCCGGTGTCTGCGCTCCTCGTTCCGGCCCATGACGTACTCCTCCGCGCACACGGATCGATCCCCCCGGCGGCCCACCCCTCATCGGACGACGGTGGGGTTCGTCAAGGGGCCTCCGCGGGGATACGGGACGGGATGGTCGGCAGCATGACGCGCCGCGGCTCGGCGGCGAGGACGCGGCCGGAGCGCGCGACCGCCAGGAGGTTCGGCAGCGCGTACGGCTCCGCCGCGTCCAGGTCGACGGTGTAGCCGAGGTACTGGAGGCTCGCGACCGTCACCCGGCTCAGGGGGTTGTCGTTGCCGTCGATGCTCGGCGACATCAGTTCGCTGTCGAAGACGGACTCGCGCCAGTGGCTGCCCGCGCTGGGGACGGTTCCGGGCGGTTCGCCGACCAGGGTGCCGAACGCCTTCAAGGCCGCCGGTCCGACGTAGATCGGGTTGTGGCCGGGGAAGTCCTTGCGCAGCCCGAAGTCGTCCCAGAGGGTTCCGACGCCTAGGACGTGGCCCATCTCGTGCGTGATCACGTCGAGGAGGGAGCCGTCGGCCTCCATCTCGGCCAGGTCCCGCGCTGTCGAACCGCATGCGTCCGGTGACGGGGAGTCGGGCCCCGCTGACCGCGTTCGGCCGGCGGAACCGGGTCGGTCCGGCCTGGCCGAGGATGTTCGGGACCTGGTCGGTGCCGTCGATCGGGACGCCCTCGGCGTCGATGAGGACGTCGTCGACGATGACGGCGCCGCTGAAGTCGCGCACGATCGCGGTCTCCAGGTCGCCGACGATCACGCGCGTCCACCGCTCGGCGGCCTCGGCGAAGACGGCTTTCTGTCCTGGTGTCAGCCCTTGGACGAACCGGACCTCGATCTGGAAGGGAGAGGTCATGGCGGCGATCTCCGCCGCGCGGTCGCCGTCGGCGACCGCCGTGTACGTCTCGAAGCTTGCGTAGTTCTGCCTGCCGCCCATGGATCCCGCTCCCATCGCGTGCGGCCGCGTCGTTCCCCCACACCAGCTTAGACACGTCCCCGGTGGTACACCACGCAACCAATCGGCGCCCCCGACACGCGGGGCGTGTACATGAACAACGACCCGCTCGTGCCGGCGCACGCCACTGCCACCACAGCACACGCACCTGCACACATGAATCCGGCAACACGCCTGGTGGGAACTGAGGTTGCGACGTCCCGACGCATCGATTCCTGCCAAATGGCCCGACCCTTCCAAGAACGCACTTCGTTGCAGTCCGCCCCGCACAGCCAACCGCCCCACGAAAGTGGGTCAGCCATCCCCGGACAGAACGTTGCAAGCTCCGCCCTGCGGAGCGGGGCCTCGACCAGACGCCGCCCGGCAGTCGTGCGTGCCGACCCCCCGACTGCCGCGCGCCCCCTCGCATCCCACCCGCGCTGAAGGCCCCGGAGATGAGCAAGCGCGAAATCCGCCGTACCTCGCCGTGGCACTATCAGCGCATACCCAGGAGCAGCAACGACAAGAACCCTGGCCGCTATGTCCTCCGCGGCACCTGGCCCCAGGCCATCCTCATCCACGACGCCCCACTCAGCGCCTACTGCGGCCTGCTTCTGGCCCGCGACCTCGACCACCTCATGACTGCCCGCGGCCAGTCACTGAGAGACATCGCCGGGCGCGCAGGCGTCGCCCACTCCACCGTCGCCCGCGTCCTGACCGGCGAGGTCCTACCCGACATCGGCACCCTCATTCGTCTGGAAGACACTCTCGACCGCCAGCTCTGGCCCGGCCCCCACGCCGTCCGCGCCGCAGCCCAGAGTGCCGAAGGCAGGGACCGGTGCCCTACCCCTCAAGGGTGATCTCCCCATCCGGAATCCAGCCCCCGACATAGCCCTCCATCAGCAGCCTGAACTCCGCGGGAAACAGCTCCACAACCGCCTCGGCCAGACCTTCAACGGGCCACCAGCACGCCTACGCATCGACCAGCCCGGCATCCACGGGTCCGGTCGCCTTCAGGATGGCAACCTCCACCTCATACGGATCGGCGTTTTGCCGCGTCACCCGCAAGCGTCCCGTCACCGAACCCCACCGCACGTCGGCCACGCCAGCGCGCCGAACCCACCGCCGCACCGAGCCCGCGACACTATCCCCGTCACGGACTGCGAGCCGCACGGGCCACCACGCCTCAGCGCCACCCGGACGGTGCAGCAAAACCGCCTTGGGTGCAGTTCCGCCCTGACAGCAGCCGATGCACTGAACCGCTGAGCCAACGAGCAATGCTCAGGAGTTGTGGATCAGCTCCCCGGGAGCGTGCGAAGGGCGTACCTGCGCCGACTTGCACATACGGGGAGGGGCGTACATCAGCACCAGGTCCTCGCACGCGAGGAACAGTCCCTTCTTGTGGAGAAGATCGGTCCCTAGGTGATAGCCGAGGTCGTGCGGGCTGATTGAGCGGCTCTTTTCTCGGGCGAGGGACGGGCGCAGCACGGCGGCCCGGTTCCGAAGGCCGGACACGGAAAGCCACTTCTTCAGTTCATTGGGGGTGGCGAACCCGACGCGATCGGAAGGGCGCACAGGCCCGTTGCGCCCATCGAGCTTTTTCTTCAGGGCCACGATTCCCAGGCCGGAGGCGACCGCCGCCGTACCGAGGAAGCCGGGCAGTCCGCCGAGGGGCAGCCGGATCGGACTGGACGAGGACGGCCGCCCGCCCGCCGGCGCCGACCTCATCTCTAGCGGCACGCCCGTGAAGAGCACGGTGGAGCGCTACACGGGCGACGAGGCCAAGGTCAGCGTCTGGGCCTCATCCACGTTCGGCCTCACGGGCGAGACCGTCGAGGAGATCTCGCCGTCCACCAGCTGGTACACGACGACCGTGGACCTGCGCTGGCAGCAGTGGGGCGGATGGCAGGCCACTGAGCTGCAGATGAGCGACGGACCAGAACCGGCGAGCTCGCGATAACACCGCCCATACGATGGCCCCGTGACAACCCGCCGCATTCTCGGCCCCGGCCCGCACAGCATCCGCACCTCCCAGGCCGACCTCATCGACGCACTGCCCGGCGTCCGCCTCCCCGACCTTGCCCAACTGCGCGAGCGAGGAGTGCTTGGAGGCCCCCCGGTGGCCTCTCGCGCCACGCGGCGGACCCTCGGAGCCGGCGGCCGCACCGACGAGGGTTCGTCGGGCTGACCACAGACATCAACTAGTGCCGCATCAGGCAACGTTCGCCCTGTTCACGACGTCGCGAAGGCGCTCGTCTTGGGCATGCTTGTTCCGCCAGATGATGTAGCGGCGGATCATGCTGCCCTGCTCCTTATGGCTGGCGTGGTCGGTGCCGTCGAGGGTGAAGTAGCGCAGGGCCGTGAACTGGGCCTCGATCCGGTTCAGCCACGAGGAGTTGGTCGGGGTGTAGGCGATCTCGACGTTGTTCGCCTCGGCCCAGTCCGCCACCCGACGGGGAAGGCGCCCCACGGTGTCGCCCTCACCCCGGACGGGCGGTACGCCCATGTCACTAACACCGGGTCGAACACCCTGTCCATGGTGGACCCCTGAGTCACAGATCGACCAGCACCCGCGCGTCGGAGGCGGTGTCGGTGACGAAGGCACGCAGGCCGTCGGCCGACAGGCTCATGTCGTGCGGCACGCCCCCGACAGGAACCGGATCGCCGATCAGCGTCGGCCCCGCGGTGTCGACCCGCGCGCCAGGGACCCTGCCCCGGGGAGGAGCAGGCGCCCGTCCCGGGTGAGCGCCAGCAACCGGGGTGTGGCGGGCAGCGCGATCCGCGTGCCCACCGACAGCGTGGCCGCGTCCACCACCAGGATCGGCCAGTACTGTCGGCCGGCCAGCCGCCGGGATCGTCGTGCCCGGTCGACGTTGATCATGAGGGACAGGGAGGCCGCATTGGCGTACCGCCCGTCCGGGGGCACATGGTGTCCCCGCCCACGGGGAACCGCTCCAGTACGGAACCGGTCCGGGCGTCGAGGGCGGCGAGGGCGCCCGAGTCGAGACAGACGACGTACAGGCGCTCCGCCTTGTCGTCCAGGGCCGCGTCGAAGGGCACTGGGCCGACCCGGAACGCCTCTCCCACGGTGGTCAGCGCGTTGGCGTCGATGACCGTCACGGCGTGCGAGGCACGGCGTGTGACGTCGAGCCAGCCGTCCCGGTGAGCGACGACACAGTCGGGCCCCTTCGACCAGCAGCACGTTCTCCATCTCGAAGGCACGGTGTCCAGCACCGCCACCTTGTCGTCGCCGGGATCGGCCACGAACACGCGACGGCCGTCGGCCGCGACGGCGAGATCGACGGGGTCCACCGCGAGGGAATGGGAAGCCCGGGCGCCTGCGGAAATGGGATACCGCAAAGCAGGTCAAGGGCCCTGGTTCTCCGCCTCTGTGGCTGCGTCCCGGAAACGGCTGACCAACTCGTCGGATGTATCCGGCGGTACGGACGACAGGGCCACTTTGCGCACGCCAGCGTCCCTATCGCCAGCCAGGCCGCCGAGTACATCGGCAGCTGAGGCTGCCGGCAGATTGGACGCTGCGCAAGCTGCTGCCACCCGGAGCACCGGATCATCACTACGCGCTGCTGTGAGGATGACATCCTGCCCTTGGTCGCCTTCCAGGAGGCTGGCGGCGTAGGCGCTCTTGGAAGCGAGCATGGGGTCATCACCCTGAACCAGGGTCCTCAGGTGGGGCAGGCTGTCGGTGCCCAGTTGAGCGATCGCCGCGTAGTCCGGCTCTTCAGGATCGAGCACCCGGCGCACGTCCTGCATCGATACGCTGTTCATAGCGGCGCCTCCCAGATGTCCTAGCTGAACGCACTGTCGACCATGGTTTGCAACTCGTCAGAGACCAGGTCGGGGGGCGGGTTGGTGATGTCCGCCGTCCCGTTGCCCGTCATGAGACGGTCGTTGTTGTCGACATGCAGCAAGTCCAGTACGTGGCCGACCTCATGGCCCAGCGTCCACTGGGTGGCCCCCTGCGCCACAACCGCGCCCGGCCTTCCGGCCGGATGCGCGGCGCAGCCGTTCGACGGCGGGACGGTGGACCGTACAAAGTAGACAACGACGTCGTTGGGGCGCGCGTTGTTGCGGTTGGCGAAGAGCTGGGTCTGCTCCTCTGTGACCGTCCCCATCACGCACTCGCCCATGTCCAGGTCGTTCAGGGCGGGAAGGTCAAGGTTCTCCGTCGAGGCCAGTTCGACCTTGATGCCTGCTGTCGCGTAGACCTCGCTCATCCGGGCGACGGCGTCCGTGACGGCGACGTTGGGTGCGGTGAGGATCTTCGCGTGCAGTCGCACCGTCGGCACGTACGTGTCGCCGCTGAAGACTTTGTCGTAGATGTCCCAGCCGCCGCTGATCCTGTTTCCGCCGGCGCCGGCCGTCCAATGGGCCGTGCCTTTCTTCCATCCGTCGTGGCGGTACCACTGCAAGTCACCGTCTGGCTTGATGCCGTAGATCACGCCTTCGCCGCCGCTGAAGACTTTGTCGTAGATGTCCCAGCCGCCGCTGATCCTGTTTCCGCCGGCGCCGGCCGTCCAATGGGCCGTGCCTTTCTTCCATCCGTCGTGGCGGTACCACTGCAAGTCACCGTCTGGCTTGATGCCGTAGAACGCAAAACGGACACCTGTGACGTGGGTTTCTGGCATGGTGAATCCCTCTTTCGAGGCTGCCCCAAGACGAATTGGGTGTGTATGCATAGGCAAGATGCAGACTGGCTGAGCTGGCCTCGCGACGAAACCTTCACGAGAACACGACCCTGGCGGCTGTCCTGATCTCCGGCATCGGGGGCCATATCCCCTCTCCACTAGACTGCTCGTGCCGGGTGCGTCTCGCAAATGGAAACGCCAGCTGTAGTTCGAGATCGGCGGAGCGGCGTTACAACGGCTAACCACAATGATTCGAGTTGTCGGTAGGCGATCAGGCAGCAGTCGAGTACCTACTGGAGGCATACAAAACGGCCGCAAAACGGGAATGCGGCTACTTCGGGATGCCCGTCCTGGCAGACGACCGCATCATCGGACGCCTCGCGGTACGTGTGAGCAAGAACATGGCCGTCATCAAAGGCCACCAGCTCATCTCGGGCTGCGATCCCGCACACCTCCAGCACGCCCTGAATGTGATCTGCCAGTGGGCTGGGGTCGACGAGACTCACCCCCAGCGCACCGACCGCAGGAGCAACTCCGTGAGCGAAACACCCCTCAACTATCGCACGACCCTCTCCGTACCCCGAGCCAAAGGAGTTCTGGGACTCGGCGTCCTCAGCCGGATACGCGCTGGCGTCCTGCCGTCTGCCGTACCTCTCGGCCCCCTGCCGAGCAGCTGTGATCCCGCACTGGCCGGCCAACTGCAGGCGACAGGATGCGTCCTCTACCAGGAACACGACGCCGTACTCACGCGCCTCCTTGACCCGGCCTCCTCAGAACGGGAAGCCTTGCACCCCGCCCCACGCCAGGTGGGGGAGTGAGACCTGGTGCGCGGATGACGCAGCGTGCCCGTCCTTGTGGCACGCGGTGCTCCCGAGGATCCACGACTCGTCTGCAACGGACTGGCCGACGCATATATTTGACGCAAGGTTCACCTGTTTTCAGTCAATCTGACGAACTAGCCCCATATCTCCTCAGCGAACGCCCTCCCTGCTGTGCACGCACCGTTACGATGACCGCATTAGCCTGACACAGGGTCAGCGGCTGGTATCGGGAAGGCGTTCACGCCGCGAGGAACAACACACATGCGCGTCGGCTCCGACGTGGCGCGGACATGCGGTTGATGCTCAGTCACTGGGCTTCTGCGCAAGGATTCACCGGGTGGGTCATGTCGGGCGAATTCGCTCAACTCGTCGTGGACGAGGCCATCTTTCACCTGGTTCCGCAACGTAAGCGGTCGGATCCAGTACCAGCGGAACTCAAGCTCAGCGAAGCGGTGTGCCAACTCGGCGAGGACGTGCGAGGCAAGATCCAGGCCAACTCCGTGGTGTGCTTGCCAAGCATGGACGCCCGGTCGTAGAAGATCTTGAAGTCGAAAAGTCGACTGTGCCGGACCGCATCTATGAGTACCTCGCCCAACAGCGAGACCTGGTGGATGTTTCCATCGACCTTGCCGAACTGCTCTTCGAGAGCCAAAAGGGGAGAAGCCCTGCCGGGCTTCTCCTCGTGGCTGCCGCCCGTCTTGCCGGCAAGCGGGCGCTGCTCATCGTCAAATTGGAGCAAGAGGGCGGGCTCCGGGCCGAGGACGTGCTTGTCGAGGGCAAGCGCACTTTCGACATGAGCTACTTCGCCGACCTGCTGATGACGGAGCACAACAAGATTTACAAGGCCGCTCTGTTCTGCGTCGACGGCGTCCCCGAGGACGGGCCCATCGAGGGTGGGCGGCTGACAAGCAACTGGTCGGCAAGATGGCACAGTTCCGGCTGCAGGCATTCCTCGGCTGCAGGCAGAAAGAGGACCCCAAACGCCTCACCGAGAAGTTTCACGAGGTAGCAGTCGACTGGGCCGACAGGAGGGTCGACGACCCCGAGAAGAGCGTCGACTATCTGATGGCTGTCCTGGTCGAGCTGCGCTCCAGCACCGCGACCTTGGATCCGACCGCCTTCGCCGCTGATCACCTCGACCTCTATGACCAGGACAGCTTCCTCGCCTACCTGGCCAGCAAGGACGCCCCAACGACCATCTTCGACAAGGACATCGCAAAGGTGGCTCCGCGCCTCAGCGAGCCCGGCACCAGCTCGGGCCGCTGCTTCGATCCCTGGCTCTCGCACGTCCCCGGGGATGAATCCGCCGGGTGCCGAGTGCACCCTAGGATCCCTGCACGTGGCACATACCTTCGAAGAACTCGTGCAGATGCAGCACCTCGCCGATGAGGTACACACCGCGATTGAACAGCTCCAGGACCAGTACGGTCCGCCTGCACAGACCGACTGGACCGTCGAGCAGCAGGCCTCGTGGGACACCGCGTGGCGGACATGGCGCGACCTCGCCGACGACGTCCAGGCCGCGGTCACGGAGCACGCGAAGGAGCAGGGCACGCCCCGCCACCAAATTGAAGCGAACGTGAAGAAGGCCGCACGCCATCCGGCGCTCGTGGCCGGCGGCTGACCTACGAGTCTTACGGCCAGCTCGCGAGCACCCGCTCGCCGTCGTGGGCGCGCTCGGTCAGAACGATCCGAGCGCCGTCGATGCTGCCCCACGAGCCGATCCATGACAGGTACTGGTGCTCGGCCGTGGGCTGCTTGCCCCACCAGCCGTGCATCACCGGACGGCCGCCCGCCGTCAGGAGAAGGTGGAACCGCTCGTCGTCCACGTCACTCACTTTCCCACCCGCTTTCGTCGGTGTAGGTGTGCAGTCTCAGCCGCGCGTCGGCCGCAGCTTCTCGCAGCTCCTCGAGGAACCGCGCCAGCGATACAGGCAGTGTCGGCGGTGTGGCGAGGAAGCAGTCCCGGCATCGGTCGAACCAGCGGGGCCCATGGCTGGCGCATGGATGACGCCACTGGTGCGGGATGGCTGGCCGCAGGCCGAGCAGGGCGGCTCCTGTTGCATCCGCTTCCAGGTCTCCGCAGATCGGGGCGTGGCCGGGGCAGGGGAGAGGGAAGCCGGTTCGACGCCCAGTTTGCGGGCGGCTTCCGCGCTGTTCATAACTGCTCCTGGGGGTGGGGTGGGCTGTGCGGCATCCCGATCATAGAATCGAACGTACGAACGATCCAGAGTCGTCGCGACTCGCGCTGCTCCGCTTCCTGGAGCGCGTGCAGGAGCGCGACCTGATCCGAGCGGGGTCTGGACCGCACCAACATCGTTGCCGTACACACCGGTGAGTGCTGGGACCCGGGCAAGAGGACGAGGCCTGCGACCAGGGCGCAGGCGATCGAGGCACTACGCCAGCAGGTGCCAGCGTGCTCGAAGTGCAGGCCGGACACGGCGCTCGGCATCGAGGTCTAGGCGCTGCGCGGCCGGCGACCGGACGTCTTCTTGGCTGTGGACTTCTTCGCCGTCTTCTTGGCCGGCTGCTTCTTGGTCGCCTTCTTCTTCGGCAGCTCGTGCCCGTCGGCGTCCTCGCCGCGCGAGGCCCTGGCCTGCTGCACGGACTCGTTCAGGGCGGCCATCAGGTCGACGATCTGCCCCGGCTGCGACTCCGGCTCTGCAAGCTCTGGCGGTTCGCGGTCCTCCCGCTTGGCCTCGATGATCTGTGAGAGGGCTTCCGTGTAGGTGTCCTGGAAATCCTCACCCTCAAGCTCCTCGCGGGTCATGCTGTCCATGAGCCCGAGCGCGCCTTCGATCTCCTCGTCGCTCAGCTCGACCGGCGGCGGCAGCAGCTCCTCCGGCGACCTGATCTCGTCAGGCCACCGCATCGCATGCAGAACGATGACGTCCTCGCGGACCCGCAGCAGGCCCAACCTCTCTCTGCCGCTCCAGGCGTACTTCGCCACAGCCACCTTGCTGCTCCGGTCCAGGGCCATGCGCAGCAGCTTGTACGGCTTCGCGGCGACCTGCCCGCTCGGCGCCAGGTAGTAGCCCTCGCTGATCTTCAGAGGGTCGACGGAGTCCAGCGGCACGAACGCGACGATCTCGATGGCCTTCGCCGTCGGCAGCGGCAGGTCCCGCAATTCTTCGTCGCTGATCGGGATGACCCCCGCCATGGCCTGCGCCCTCACCCCGCCAGGCCGGCGCACCGTCATCGCCGACTCCCCCGAGGCCATCACCGCGTTTCCACAGCGGTCCCCCGGAAGGGTGCGACCTGCCGTCCGGACGGCACCCCCCGGTGGCGTCTGCCCCGGGGCGAGGCAAGGCTGGGGGCGGCATCCTCCCCGAAAGGGGGTTCGCTGAGCCGGACAGTTTGGCGCCGTTGGAGGACATCGCATGCCCGACCAGAAGCGTACGGGGCTCTCCGCGAGCGTTCGCCGTGCCCGCGACCGGGCGTTTCGGCACGTCTGCTCCAGCACGACCAGCAAGGATGCCTCGGCCTTGCCCTGCGCCCGGAGCGAGTCACAGTGCGTACCGAAGATCGAGTACCGGATCGCACTGGTGATGAACGGCGGTGTCAGTCTCGCCGTGTGGATGGGCGGCGTTACCCACGAACTCGACCTGCTCCGGCGGGCATCCCGCGGAGATCACTCCGACACCGTCCCGGAGAAGGAGCGCAAGGTCTTCAAGCTGTGGCAGGAGGTGGCGAAGAAGGCCGGGGTCGAGGTGAAGATCGACATTGTCTCCGGCACGTCCGCTGGTGGTCTCAACGGCCTGCTCCTGGCCACCAGCATCGCCCGGGGATCGCAGTCGCTAGAACTTCGCGACTTGTGGCGTGATGTCGCCTCGCTGGACGAGTTGAGCCGCAAGCGCCGTCCGCGCCGGCAGACGCTGCTGGACGGGGACTGGTTCAAGGGCCAGGTGAAGAAGGTTCTCGATGGCATGCTGCGAGGACCGGAAAGCCAGGAGCGCGTCACCCTCTTCGTCACCGCCACCGCCCTGGACGGCCGTCACCGGGACTACGAGGACGACGCCGGCAGCGCCTTCAGCGTGCGGGACCACCGCCGCATGTACATGTTCCGCAATGAACCCGAGGCCTTCCGCTATGTGGACAAGAGGGGCAGGTGGAAGCTCGAAAACCGGGCCATCAGGGAGTTCGCCGAAGCCCATAACGAGGCCCTGGTAACAGCGGCGCGCGCCACGGCCAGCTATCCGATGGCGTTCCAGCCGGTCAGCGAACATCCGCTCCTCGCCTACCGGGTCCACCCGGACAAGGAGCTAGACATCCCCGCGAGTTGCGTGATGGACGGCGGTGTTCTCAACAACGCTCCCTTCACCCCCGTTCTGGACGAAATCACCAAACGCCGTGGCGGCCCGGCCGAGCGTGTCGTCATGTTCGTTGCTCCTTCCGGGGGAGTGCTGGCCGACGAGGCGGTCAAGGACCGCCGGTGCGACGCCGTCGGCATGGGGACGACTGCTTGGAGCGCGTTGAACTACCCCCAGGAGGTCGACTTCCGCTCCGGAATCGAGGACGTGAAATTCCGTCTGGAGATCATCGGCCCGAGATCGCGGGACGAACTGCTCTGTCGGCTTCTGGAGTATGGGCACGATGAGCAGCACCGCATGCAGTTGGCGGCACAGGCACTGTACGCCGAGTACCGAAGGAGCCGACTCCTGGCCGTGCGGAAGCGGCTCGCTGTCACCAATGTGCGGGTGACCGCACTCAAGGCTGCGGACGAGCCTCCGGAAGAGATCCTTAGGGAGGTCCTCGCACGGGAAGACCTGATGTGGCTTCCGCCCACCACGGTGCGGAGCCTCATCGCGCCCCGCTTGGGAGAGTGGCGCTGGGGGATCACCCCAGCGGAACGTCTGCTGCAAAACCTTCTTGCCCTCCTTCATCAGCTGCTCCGTAAAGCCCGGGAGGCCCAGGACAGCACAAGGGCGCGACGGATTTCCGATGCGATCCCGTTCGTCAACGACAGTCTCGTCAAGGTCCTGGCCATCAACGAGGTTGTCCGCAAGAGGACGCACTGGGACGAGTGTCCTCCCGGTCTCTGCGAGGAGGCGATCAAGGTCAATGACGTCTTCAAAGATCTCTCAGTCCCCTCGGAGGTCGGCCGCCTGGTGGGTGCCGCCGCGCGCTGCTTCCTGTCCGCGGCCCGCGGTAGCGACAATCTGAGGCACTGGGAGACCCCGGAGCACGTCGTTGCCGCCATGCTGCTGGTGGAGGTCCTCACGCAGAGCTTCGCCCCACCCGCGCGCGCCATGAAAAAACTCACCCCCGAGTTCCGGTTCCTGCGGCTCGGCCCGGATCACATGGGACCGCTGTTCAATGAGGACTGGTCTGTGGACCTGGGCCCCAAGAAGCTGTATGGACTGCGCTGTTACCACTTCGCCGCGTTCCTGAGCGAGGACTGGCGTCGTCACGACTTCGCATGGGGGCGCCTCGACGCCGCCCATCACCTGCTGTCCCTCCTGGCAGAGCAGCTGGACGGCGGGGAGACGGAACGCAGCCTCCACGCGGCGATCCTCCAGGCGGAGGATGTGCCCGGGGAGGGCGACGACCCCATCGAGCGCATGAGAACTCGTCTGAAACAACTCAGGAACATGACGGACGAGGAGGTTCTGGCACACGACCTGACCGCCAAGTCACGGCGGAATATGCTGCTCCCGCTGGGACGCTGGCGATGGCTTGCCCGGCCCTTGGCCTGGGGATATCAGTGGCATCTGAAGCGGCGGAGCCGCCGACGGTCGAGGCGGGCCCGTCCGCGGACGGAAACGCTCGCGACCTTCGTCGTACTGGCCGTGTACATCATCCTGTCGCTCGCGATCATTGGTTTGGTGTTCGGAGTCCGCTGGCTGATCGAGATTCTGTGAGGTGCACCCGGTGTGCGCACCGGGAGGATGACCAATTGAAAGCCGATTGTGGCTGACGGCCTCACCACCCGCCGAACGGAACCGCCGGGGCGGAACGGAACGGCTCCGCCGCCCTGCAGTGCCCCGCCTTGCGTACCTCCGCCAGGATTGCGAGGTGGAGCGCGCCCGGGAGGTCGCCCTCACGTTCACCCTGCGGGCAGCCCCGCAACTGGCCGCGCTGCTCGACCAAGACACCGCACGGATCAACTAACGAGCTCGTGCACGGTAGGCAGTGCGGCGTCGAGTTCCTGATCGTCACGCGCGGGTGCCGAGCGTCTCCACGACAAGCGCGAGCATCCTCGGGCTGCATGCGCTGATCGGCTACTGACACCACCTACGTCGTCACCAGAGGCGTGGGGCCGGACAGGAACACCCTGTCCGGCCCCACTGCCTGTCGGTACAGCTACGCCCACCGCACCCCGATCGCGGACAGCTGCTCTGCTCCACCCGCTCCGGCGACAGGGTCAAGGCCCGGCTGCGCTGGTTCCCGATCGAGCCGGAGCTCCCGCTCCTCCTGGTCCTCGCCGACGATCCGTTCGACGTGCTTCCGAGGTACCCGCAGGTGCACCCTCGCGCTCGTAGAACTGCTTTGCGGCCTCGTAGTTCATCGCCACCGTGCGCTGACCCGCCGGCTCCCCGAGAAATCCACTGCCGCCCGGGTCGGTTGACCTGCCACCATCAGGTAGGAGCTCATTCAGGCAAGGGAACGATGGCCAACTTTCGATTCGGATCGAACGACTACACCGTCAACATCCGGGCGCAGCAGCACGTCACTCTCTTCCAAGGCTGGGACGTACACCGTCTCGCCCTGACCTTTGAGTTGACTGCCCACGGCGACTACGCCGTGGACGCACCGTTCCGTTCCTTGTCTCCGGCACCCTCTGGACGCACGAGACACCAGGCCCCGCGAGCTGGATCGGCGTCCTTCGCACACCGCGGCCGGTCGGGCTGAAGTCCTTCGCCACGAACCTCACGCTCGAGACGAGCGTGACCGACCAGCAGCTGCGCGGACTGGAAATGACGCGGGCTGGCAACGACTTGGCCCTGCGCGCCGAACTCTCCCTGACCGCACTGGCAGAGACGAAGCACTGGCCCGTCGCCGACGACCAGGAGATCATCCGGGTCCCGCACGCGACGTGGAGCAACGCTCTCACCCAGCTCGATGCCGGCGCCTTCGTCAATGTCCTCATCCCGGTCACCAACGTGGAGGCCCGGGCCACCGGCGCGCGAAGGATCCGCGAGGCGAAGACCGCGATCCGTGACGGACGGTACGAGCACGCCGTTGCCCTCGCCCGAGCAGCCCTCGATCCCGTACGCGAGGCCCGCAACACCCACAAGGTCAACATGGAGGCGTTGAAGAAGAAGCCGGCGGAACGGGACCAGGAGGAGCGCTGGGCGGTGTTCATCCAGAGCGCCTTCAACCTCTTCAGCGGCGCTCCGCACGACGACGCGGGAACCACCGAGAACTTCACCTGGACCCGAGCCGACGCCGTCGCGGCCGTCACCGCCGCCGCAGGCCTGCTCGCCCGGCTGGAAGACCTGCCGTAGCCCGCCAGCGGTCGCTCGTTTCGCGCGGTGCCCGCGAGGGCAGCAGGATGGTGGCATGACACCGGACGAAGAGCGCTGCGCCTTCATTGCCCAGTTCTCGATCACCAGCCACCTCGGTGACCGGCTGACGGCGGCCAAGCGCAACGCCGAGCTGGCGGTCGGCACGCCGGACGCCGGCCAGCGCCAGACGGAGTGGCAGCAGGCCAGCGACAGGCTGACCCGGTGGCTCCAGGAGCAACAACTGGACGAAGACACGGTGGACGAGGTGTCCGCCGCGTTCCTCGAGGCGATGGAGGACGGCTACACGCTGGTTACACACACCGGCGAGAGCGGAGAGGCTGACTCGTACCTCACCCTCCGGCAGCGAGCTGCTGTGACCCGTGAGTGGCTGCGCTACCAGGGCTACGGCGTCCCCAGTTATCCCAAGGAGCCGGGGCTCTGAGCAAGGTCGGACTCCCGGCGTTGGCGGCACTGGCTTGCCCGCCCCTGCTGCTTGGTGCCTATAGGCGATGTCCTCATGCGCGGGGCATTCAGCTACCGAGTCGGCACCGATGTCCCAGCTCATTGGTGTAAATGAAGCCGCAGCGCTGGCACTCTTGCAGCCCATCGACCACGTCTGCGCAACGGAAGCAGAAGTTGATAGGTGTCTCTGGAGCTGCAGCGGTCCGCGCCCCTCGCACCAGGCTGCTCATCTTGCAGACGGGACACCGGTTCGGGGTGTCACCGTCGTACGAGGCGTCAGGTGCGGCGCGGTCGAGAACATGGACGGCGTAGCCCAGCGCCAGGCCCAGAGCGCCATAGCCCTCGACGCAGAGGTGGCAGTACATGGGGGAGAGGTCGGCGTCCGACTGGCACCATTCGGGCACACCTTTGATCATTGTCGGAGTGAGGGCGAACTCCCGGCACTGCGGGCACTGGAGGGTACGCGCTCTGACGGGGCCCAGCACCGGAGCGAGGTCCTTCATACGCTCTGCTACATAGCCCTGGATCGTACGGACTCCTCCGCGGATCCGCTCCATGTCGATCTCCGCGTGGTGCCGTTCCTCTTCATCCTGATGCGCTCCAGAATGTGCTCACCGACGAAACTGATGAGGAAGTTCAGCACTTGGGCAGTGGTGCTCTCCACTTTGCCAGCTTTGGCGTTCTCGCCGACCAAGCCATAGTGCTGCAGAGCGTTGCGGCGTTTGGCCAGGTCGGAGAGGGCATCCTTTTCACGTTGGCTGAACTTGATACCCGCCATGCTGGTGAGCCGCTTACGCGTCTCGTCAGGAGAGCAACTGGTCAGTGTTCCGGTTTCAAGCGCTTCTCGCGTAGCGTCCCCAGGGTTGGCGAACACCAGGCTCCAGTGCACCATCTGCAGACGCGCCTTCAGAAGCACTTCGGCGCCCGCAGCCAGGTGCAGCACGGCGTACTTCATGGCTCTTGCACTCGGTTCGCTTCCACCCTCTAGGTGCTCTGCCACGCTGACCAAGTAGTCCAGACCGTTCTGGACGGGTGGAAAGTGGACATCACCCGCGAGCTCTGCCTGGCGCACCTGGTAGTAGGAACCATTATGTTCGACCAAGCACTGATCCACTGACTGCGGTATCTCCTCAAGTTCATGACTCGACGCAGCATCGAGAGATTGCTCATGCATGGGGGTCCTTCAGGGCGAGTGAACCCTGGAAGCCATCGCGTGGAAGTACCGCACCTGCTCGCCCTGGCGGGACCTGCCAAACCAGCTTGGCTCGTTCCAGACCGCTCACAAACGCCTGATCAGGTGGGCTATGGACGGCACCTGGGAACGCATCCTCGCCGCAGTTCTGGCAGCAGCCGACGCTGATGCCGACATCGGCTGGACCGTCTCGGTGGACTCCACCGTCTGCCGGGCTCACCAGCACGCTGCCGGTGCCAGGAGAATGGGGCGCCAGGCCGGGCCGAACCCGAAGACCACGCCCTCGGACGCTCCCGCGGCGGCCTGAGCACGAACGTTCACCTCGCCAGCGACAGCCGGGCACGTCCCCTGGCCCTTCGCGTCACCGCAGGCCAGGCGGGCGACGCCCCGGCCTTCGAGACCGTCATGGCAGGCATCCGTGTTCTGCGAAGCGGACCCGGCCGACCCAGAACCCGACCCGATACCGTCCTGGCGGACCGGGCGTATTCATCCCGCGTGATCCGCAATCACCTCCGGCGACGTGGAATCCGCGCTGTCATCCCCCAGCCGTCCGACCAGGTCGGCCACCGGCTGCGGCGAGGCCGCGACGGAGGCCGCTCACCAGCCTTCGACGCCGAGACATACAAGCAGCGCAACGCTGTCGAACGGTGCATCAACCGACTCAAGCAATGGCGCGGCCTGGTCATGCGAACGGACAAGCTCGCCATCGCCTACCAGGCCGCACTCCTCCTCGCCGCCATCCTCATCTGGACAGCCGCTTGACCGCCCAACCACCTTGCCCGCGAGGATGGCCACATGGACGATCTTGTGGAGTTTCTCGTCGCACGCATGATGGACGACAACCACGCCTACGCCTACGTGGCCGACACCCTGGGCGGCGAAGCTCTTCTCGACAGCCACCTCCCCATGCTCGACCTGATCGAGCAACTGGCGAATGACTACAAAGCCATGGACCCCTCGGACTCCCGCTCGGCCGGCCTGGCATACGCGCTGCGAGTCCTTGGCCAGTCATACGCCGAACACCCCGCCTACCAGCAGGAATGGCGCCCATAGCCTTTCAAGGAGACAGTCCCTAGTCCGCGCGCGGGTCCTCGACTGTCGGCCCCCCCGGCCCAGACTGAATAAGTTCTGTCTCTTTGGTCAGCGCCGGGTCCAGATGAGGATGCCCGCGAGGTGGAGTGCGGCCTGGTAGCCGATCGCGAGCTTGTCGGGGCCGATGCGGTTCGGCGGCAGCGTGTCCGAAAAAAGATCGCGGCTGACCAGGCGTCATTTCTCCGCTAATCGCTGAAGCCACGCCTCGCCCGGTGGTGGGACGAAGAAGTAGCCGCCTCCCGTAGTGAGGGTGTATTTGGCCATGGCCTCGCCTTGGAGCCTGTGCTGTACCGCCTCGAAGCCCTTCTCCAAGTCGCGCTGGAAGCAGGAAAAGATCAGTCCTCGATCGTCGGGGCCACGGTGGTAGTTGTAGCTGCGCCGGACCATCGGGGGAGGATTGCGCCGGTCTGGTGCTGCTCTGCGTACGTGTGCGTCGAGTGGAGTGGTCTTGCCCTGAGGATCGGTGGCGAAGACGGCCCGTTCAGTGCTGGGTGTGCCGTCCAGCCATCGGCCCTCCCTGCGTCGGCCGATGATGCGCTCTTGCTCCTGGACGGTGTCCCGGTCCCAGAAGTCGGTGGCGAGCCGGATGATCCGGATCACCTGATAGCTACCGCCGACGGCCCAGGACGGCTCACCCTGACCGGTTCTGACGGTTGCGCGTTCGGTGATCTCGGCCGCTGTGGCGGGGTTTCCATGCCCTTCGGTGAAATGGAACGGGTTCCGGGACAGACCCCGTCCGTCCTCGGTGCGGTTCTCGGGACGGGTGCCGTCCGCGCGCCAGCGCACCTGCTGTTGGGACAGCGTACGCAGCGTTTGCTCGGCGGCCTGCCGCACAGCGCGCGCTGAGGATCCGGTGATGTGGAGTAAGAGGTCGCCATGTGATTGGACAGGGTCCAGTACGTCGCCTGCAAACGAGGGCATCCGTTTCATGTGACGCGGCTTGTCAGCGCGCGAGGAAAATGCGCCTTCGCCCAGTGCCAGCCAGGCGGCGACGCTGCCGCCGTCGATCGCCGTGATGGCTTGATGGGCAGCGCGCAGCGCGTCTGCGCGTTCGCTGCCCAAGGTGATGTCGAGTGAGATGAGCCGCGCATACGGCAGCGGCGCTGCTCCGCGGAGGTGGGCTGGTGCTTTGTCTTGCCCATCGGGTGAGCCGTTGGGCAGAGCTGTGAAGCCGACGGCAGTAAGGCCGCCTGCTCCAGCGGCCATTGCAGCCGAGGCGGTTAGGAGTCTGCGTCTACTGGTCATCGTCCTAGGCCATCCTCTGGTCTAGCGGAGCACTGGTGTTCTCACCCTGGTCCGCGTCGAGAACAACCGGGCTCGCTAGCCGGCTGACGGCGACAGATGAACCTGCCACCTCTCGTGATTTCCCGCACCCGCCAGGCTGAGACTACTTTCCTACCTCGAATCGCCAATCCCACAGAGGATCCCTCTGGAATCGTGCCAATACATCTCCATATTCGATGAGTTCACCGTGATTCGTGTCCAGCAATCCTGAAATCCCCTGGATCACTTCACCCAGGAGATCGCGAATGCACGATACTCCGGAGTATTCAAGTGTGATCGCCTGGAATTCGCCGATCTTCTGGCGAATTTCATCCGCTTCTTCTTGATCGAACTCATCAAGGACATCCCCAGACGTGTCTACGCCAAAACTGCATTCCCCTCGATCCAGCCGATCAAAGAATTCCCTTTTGCTGTAGGTGCCGGCCTGCTGTAGACGAGCCACGATGCGCTGATGATCCCCTGGAGGACTGAGGAGAACGATGGTAGGCCGCATGAATCTTCCTGTCGTGACGGCTGCTCAGGCCCAGCCATGGGCTACGGAGTCAAGACGTCCAGCAGGACGTCCTTGTCGCGAGTGACCATGATGCCGGCCTGCTCGATACTTTTGATCACGGTTCCGCGCCCCTGCGGAAGGTAAACGATGACCGGGTAGTCCGTCAGGCCCTGAGTCTTCAAGGCTTGCTTCAGCGCGCCCTTACCCGAACCTGTCTTGACCTGAACCACGGCGTTCCTGGTCACGATATCGAAATCCGTGAGCACTTTTCCGTCTGCCCCGACGATATCGACCCCCTGTGCTCGGACATGACCCGGAAAGCGTGCATTGATGTCGTCAACCAGGTCGGGGACAAGAGGATCGTCTCCCTTTCCGATCACATGTGTCGGACACCGATTGCTGTTGTGGACCAGGACCGGCGTCTCACCCGCCACCACATGGTAGGTGTGGAGATCATCGACGGTGAGGTTATAGACCGAGACGGACTGTGTGCGGTGGCGTACGGCAGAGACCTGCACCCAAGTGCCGTTGCTGGTTTGCAGCCATTGGCCGGACTTCAAATCGCCAGCGTCTATCCATCGGTGAAGGGCGGGAACCCAGAACGGGTGGCCCTCAGTGGCAGTGAGGGTGTTGCTCTCGCCGCCGGTGAGACTGTCAGTGATGGTGAGATCGACGAGTTGTTTACCGCCCTCCCCGTTGATGAGGGCGGTGACCCTGCGTGGTCCGCTCTCGCCGGTTTCGGGGTCGGTGGCGAGGACGGTGTCGCCGACCTGCACGTCCTTGATGGGTTTGCGGGTGCCGTCGGCCATTAGAACGGGGGTGTCGCCGGTGAAGCTGTTGGGGACCATGCAGCGGCCCAGCTTGGAGCCGATGCCGGCGCCGAGCATGCCGCCGAGGCAGCCGATGGCTGCGGATTGGCCGACTTGGCCCCAGTTGACTTTGCGGCCGGACAGGCGCTGTGTGAGCCAGTCGAGTCCGCCGTCGACGACGCCGCCGACGATGCAGCCGGCGATGAGGGGGTTGTTGCCGGAGGGGTCGGTGTAGGTGGTGGGGGAGGACAGGGCGTATTGGTAGAGATTGGTGCCGCCGGCGTGGCCGATGGGGTCTTGGGAGATGAAGCGGCCGGTCTGGGGGTCGTAGTAGCGGTTGCGGTAGTAGAGCAGGCCGGTGCCGTCGTCCTCGCGGCCGGTGAAGGTGTAGGGGTTGGAGGTGGCGGTGCCGGCGGTCGTGGGGGTGCCGTTCGGGTCGTAGGCGTAGGTGGTGGCGATGGTGCCGTCGGCGTTGGCCAGGCCTACGACGGTGCCGAGCGCGTCGGTGAGGTAGACCTGCGTCTTGCCGCCTTCGGTACGGCTGAGGAACTCATCCAGGCCCGAGGTGGCCACGCTGGCTGTCGTTGTCCCGGCAGCGTTCTGTTCGACCAGGGGGTTGGTGCCGTCAGTCAGGTACCGGCGGGTGTCGGTGCCGGTCGTCTTGGAGACGCGGCCGCCGAGCGGGTCGTAGCCGAACGATGCCGCGGTACCTGCCTTGGCCAGGCCGGCGAGTTGCCCGCGGGCGTTCCAGGTGTAGGTTCGAAGACCGTCGCTCTTGAGCTGGCCGACATCGTCGTAGGTGAAGGTGCGGCCGTTGTACGTGGTGATGCGGTTGTCCTTGCCGAACTGCGTGCCGCTCTCCGCGGCGGGCAGAGCCACCTTGGTAAGCGAGCCGGCCAGACCGGCCTGCAGGCCGCGGACGTCCCTGGTGTACGTCAGATCGCCGACGGTCTTGGTGCCTTGGGCGTAGGCGATGGACTTGATGACGCCGGTGGTGTCGTAGCCGGTGGTGCGGGTGATGCCGCCGGGCAGGGAGGCGGTCTTCTCCCGGCCCACGGCGTCCAGGCCGAAGGTGACGTCCTGGGTGCCGGTCTTGACCGACTTGAGGATGCTGGACTTGTCGTAGCCGTAGGTGGTGCTGGTTCCGGCTGCGGTCATCAGTTTGCGGCGGTCGGCGTTGTCGTAGTCGTAGGTGACCTTGCCGGTGGGGCCGGTGGTGGTGGCCAGGCGGTCGTGGACGTCGTAGGTGAAGGCCTGGTTGCCGGCTTTGCTGTCGGTGATCTGCTTGAGCAGGTCCCGGGTGTCGTAGTCGTAGGTGACGGTGGATTCGGCCTGGCCGAGAGAGTCGACGCCGTACTTGGTGCTCTTGGGCCGGCCGAGCAGGTCGTACTCGGCGACGGCGGCGTTGCCGGATCTGCTGGTGGCCTTCTTCAGGAACCCGGCCGCGTCGTACTCGAACAGCGCCTGCGCGCCCAGCGGGTCGGTGGCCGTCTTGGGGCGGTCGGCTTGGTCGTAGTCCCACTTGGTGGTGTTCAGGCGGGCGTCGGTCAGGGTGGTGAGGTTGCCGTTCTCGTCGTAACCGAGCGCGGTGGTGTGCCCCAGCGGGTCGGTGATCTCCCTCGGCTGGTTGAGCGCGTCGAACAGCACCGTGGTCTGTGAGCCCGCCTCGTCGGTGAGGGCGCTGATGCGACCTGCCGTGTCGGTGAACTGCCGGGTGATGCGCCCCTCGGCGTCCTTCATCTGCGTCAGGTCGCCGTGCTGGTAGGTGTATTCGCTGGTCGCGTTCGCGTTGTCGGTGACCGTCTTGACTTGACCGCTTGCGTTGAAGGTGAAGCCTGTCTTGCGGCCTTCGGGGTCGGTGACCGTTTCGAGATCGCCGGTGGTGTTGTAGCCGAAGACGGTGGCGTTGCCCAGCGGGTCGGCGGCTTGGGTCGGCTGGTCGTAGGGGCCGTCGTAGGTCGTCTTGCCCGTGGAGCGGGCATTGGCGGTGCCGGCCAGCTCAAGCGCTGAGGTGATGTGCCCGTTCGTGTCGTAGGACAGTTCGGTGCGGCGGCCGTAGGGGTCCACGACGGCGGCGATGCGGTGCTTAGTGCCGCGCTCGTAGAGCGTCTTACGGGCCAGGGTCGTGCCGTACGCCTGGGTTTCGTTGACGGCGAAGCCGCTGTTGTCGAACTCGACCCTGCGTACCGAGCCGCCCGGCTGCGTGACCTCCGTGGCCGTGACTTGGCCGGCCGGGGTCTTCGTGTAGACGAAGGAGTACTCCTGTCCCTCGGTCAGCGTCTGCTTCTTGACCCGGCCGTCGGCGTAGTAGGTGTTGGTCATGTAGACGATGCCGCGGGCGTCCTTGGCGGTCGCGATCCGGTTGGTCGCGCCGTCGTAGGTGAACGAACTGGCCTTACCCGCGGGGTCGGTGACCGTCTTGAGCCGCCCGGCATCGTCGTAGGTGTAGGACGTGCTGCGGCCGGTGTTGTCCTGCGCCTTGGTGATCCGCTGGGCGCTGTCGTAACTGAAGGAGACCCAGCGTCCGCCGGGGGCGGTGACGGACGTGATGTCGCCCTTGGAGCCGTTGGAGCGCCTGATGCGCACCGCGTTGCCGTGCCGGTCGCGGATCTCCTGCAACGGCCCGTACCAGGGGAAGACGTAGTCGGTGCCGTCCCTCAGACGCAGGTGCCAGCTGCCCGACTCCTGGCTGATCTTGGCGCCGTTCAGGGCGGTGGGTGTGCCTTCGGGTTCGAAGACCGCGTCGGCGTAGCCGCTGCCCGGGGAGGTCCGCACGAAGTGGACCTTCTTGCCGCCCGGCAGATACAGGTCCACCTCTGTGTAGAGGCGTTTGGAGTGCAGGTACATGTTGTAGGACAGGTCGCGGCCGATGCCGAAGGCGCGGGAGCGGGTGTCGCCCTGCCAGTAGGTGCGGGTGACCTCGGACGAGCCCAGCGGTCCGGACACGCCCAGATCGGTGCGGGAGTCGGTCAGCAGGCCGGTCTGCAGGTCGACGGGGTCGCCGGAGAGCCAGTCGACGATGTCCGAGATGGCGGAGAGGTCGAAGGGGATGACGTCGGAGATGCTGAGCATGGCGCCGTGGAAGGCCCATACGCGCGTCTTGTGGTCGGGGACGACCTGTTTGCCGTCGCGGGTGACGGTGCCGTGCCCGTAGGTGTGCCAGCCCTTGCGCGCGGGGTCGTAGGCGAGGAAGTCGATCCGGGTACCGGGAGCTTCGTGCGTGTAGTTCGGGTAGACGATCTGCGCGCCCTTGGGGAACAGGTAGGTGCCGCCCGGCTGAACGGTGAAGTACACCGGCACGGCACTGTTCTCGGGCAGCGGGAAGGGGGGCCGGTCGACGGGGATCGCGGTGATGCCCAGCTCGGTGACCGGCTTGCCGTGCTCGTCGCGCACCACCGACCCCTTGGGGATACGCACCTCAAGGCCCGGGATCTGCGGGGTTGTCAGGGTGACGTCCGACCTGGTCGGGGTGTCGAACGTGACGGTGTGCTTGGTGTCCAGCGGCGTCATCCAGACCGGGAAGCCCAAGTCCGTGCTGCGGCCCGCCACCGGCCGGATCCGGATGTCGTAGCGCCCGTAGCTGCGCTTGCCGGTCTTCGCGTTCGCTCCGTCCACGACCAGGGTGGTGGCCTCGGCATTGATACCGGACAGAAGGAAGCGTCCCCGGCTATCGGTCTTCGTGCTCTTCGCCCCGACCCGGACGGTCACCTTGGGCAGTGGCTTGCCGTCCAGCTTCAGCACGTGCCCGGTCACCGCCGTGCTGCCGGGCGGTGCGCGCAGCGCGGGCGGGGCCTTCGGCCCGGCGCCCCGCCCTGTGAGCCAGTCACGGCCCTTGAGGTTGTGAGCAGCCGGACGCCAAGCGTCGCGCCCCTTCGGCACGACGCCGGCCGCCTTCTTCGCCTTCTCCGCCTTGGCTTTCGCCTGCTGCTCGAGCCGCTCACACTTATCCGCGCGTACTGTGAGCCAGTCCGGCAGCGACAGGGCGAAGGTGCGGGCCAGGCGCTCGGCGTGGCACGCGCTCTTCACCGACATCCGCGGCACGTTGCTGGTGAACGCATGCGTCTTTGCCGCTGCGGTCGCCGCTTTGAGGCTCAGGTTGAGTGAGCCGGTGGCCGCATTGGTGGGGTTGAGCCGCACCTTGTAGGTGCCGGCTTCGGCGAGGTCGGTCAAGGCGATCGAGCCGGAAGCGCCGGCCGAGATCAGCCGGGAGCTGACCACCGCGGTGCCCGAGGGGGCCAGCACCTCCGCCCAGAGGCTGCTGGTGAAGGTGTTCGCCGCCACCTCCAGCGACAGGTCATCACCCGCCTTGGCGGTGAACGAGGCATGGATGTTCTGTCCGGCCCGGGCCGCCGTTGCCTTCACCGCGGCACCGCCACGCGCGAGCACGCCCACGTCGGCCGGCTTGGACAGGGTTAACGTCACCTTGCCGACGTCCAGCCTGCGGTCCGCCACCCGCACCGTGTAGGTGCCGGCCGCCAGCGCCCCGCTGTCCCAGGCGTCGTTACGGCCGGGCGATGCGGTGATGCTGGAGATGTGCTTACCGTCCGGCCCGGTGATCGTGACGGTCGCGTACGACGGCATCGTCGCCCCCGTCGCGGCAAGGCTGACGAAGTCCCCGGCCTGAGCGGTGAAGGTGGCGATGCCGTCCTGGCCGGGACGGGTGATACTCAGGGTCGGCGACGCTCCGGTCGCGCTGAGCGCCCCGCCCTGGGCGTAGTGGGAAATGGCGATCTTGACCGTTCCGGTGCCGCCGCCATCGGGGTCGCAGCGCAGCGTGTACTGGCCGCTCTGCGGCAGCGAGTCGATGTCCAGGGAGTTGCTGTCTCCGTTGGGAACGGGCAGATACTCACCTTGCATGCCGTCCGGCCGGTAGACGTAGCAGCGCAGATAGCCGCCCATCGCCTTGGCATCCACGCCGACGCTCAGCGATTCGCCCTTGGCCGCGGTGAAGGTCCAGTTGCCGTCCTGCCCGATCCGGGACAAAGCCGTGGACACCGTCGGCCCGTCGAAGGACACGGCCGCGTTGACCGGCTTGGACAGCATCACCGCCACGGAGCCGATGTCGCTGGAGCGCGGGTCGATCACGAACTGATAGGTCCCCGACTCCGGCAGGCCGGTGACCTCCCAGTCGGCCGCCGTGCCACCGAAGCTGTTGGAAGCAACCGTCGCGCCCTGGGGCGAGACGAGACTGATCGAAGTCTGGGAGGTGAACGAGCCTCCCTGCAGACCGAACCCGACCGCGTCACCCCGCTCGGCGTCGAACAGGATCCGCGCCTTGTGCTCGGCCGTCACCACCGCCACCTGCGAGGGGTCAGCATCGGTGAACGAGGCCCGCATCGTCGTGTCGTACAGGGCCCCCTCACCGTCGGCGGTGACGGTGAAGTCACCCGGCGCCGCAGTTGAACCAGCAGGGGTGTCCACCTCCACCCGCCCGGTACGGGCATGCGGCGGCACCTCGACGGTCAGCGAGGAACCGGAAGCCTTCTTCACCTGCGCGACCAAGCCGTTGAACCGCACCACGTTGTCGGTGACCGCGGAGGCGAACCCGGCACCGGACAGGGTGACTTCGCTGCCTGGTGCGCCGGAGGCCGGCTCGACCTTCGCCACGCTCGGCCCGGACGGCGCCACGATAAACGCCTCCACCGCGTCGGCGGACGCACCGCCCGCGCTCACGGTGACTTTTCCGTTGACGGCCCCGGAGGGGACGGCGACGACGAGACGGGTGGCGGAGGCGGAGATGACGGCCGCGGCCTTGCCGCCGATCGTCACGGTATTGTCGCCGGCAGTGGGGGAGAAGCCGGTACCTGACAGCGTGATCTTCGCTCCGGGGGCTGCCCGGACAGGAACCACCGACAGCACCGACAGCGTGCTGGAGGCGAAGCGGTCGATGCCCAGCCGGTTGCCGGCCTCGTCGTAGCGATAACGCGCCGTCTGACCGCCCGGATCGGTGACACCGACTAATCGCCCTGCCGCGTCGTATGCGTAGACGGCGTTGTTCGTAGTGGGCTCGGCGGCAGCCGACGCCTTCGGCTTCGCCGCGGGTTGGGTCGGCGCCTGGTCTCCAGGCTGCGAAGGAGTAGCGCTGGCTGGCGGCACGGTCTTGGCGGGCGGAGGGTCCGGCGGCAAGGCATCGGCCGATACCGTCCCCGCAGCCAGCGCCAGGACAAGCGCACCCACCGTCACCAGCCGCTGCCGACCACGTCTGATCACACCAAAAACCCCGACCCGCGGCCGCATGCGCCCTCCCCAGAGCACTGCACAGGGCACCCAAGCCCCGTGAACCCCACCCACATCGCACGAGCCGTCACACCATAACCACACTGCGTCATGTACGTGACAGAGGACGTTGCATGTGGCTGAGATTGGGCAGTCACACGTGTCGCACGGCGGAGACGCGCGGCTGGAAGCAGTCACGATCAGGTGGGGCTAGGGGCCCTCGATCCAGCGGCTGATGCGCCACCGCACGGGACCCGGTTGGAACGCGAAACCCGCAGCGGGCGCCTCCACCTCCATCGGATTTCAACGGCAACCGCACCATGACGGCTCCGCACGGTGAGGTCGGTGCGCACCCTCGTCTGTTCGCCATTCCGATTCAACTGAAGGAGCCCGCCAGCAAGCCGACGGGCCCTCATGCACCATCGAGCTAGCGGTGAGCGCTATACGGGGGCGCGGTTGGTGCGGACCGCGATCGAGGAGTTCCGCTAGCTCCGGGTCCCGCAGTGGGCAGCCGCCTCCCTCGTCAGCGGGATGCGGAGAGTGGCCGCTCCTGTCGGCGGCACCCCCTTCCTGAGGGCGCGCGCCGAAGCGAGCAGCGGCGCTACCGCTCCAGGGCATCTCAGATTGCAGTTAGCCGTGGAAGTTGATGTAGCCGTTGCCGTCGGGGTCGCCGCTGGACTTGGTGTAGGCGTGGACGTCGGCGCGGCTTCCTGAGGGCTTGTACAGGTAGATGGTGTCCTTGTCGTTGTTCCACAGGAAGTTGCAGTTGTCGCGGTAGACGACGTTGTGGGTGTCGGAGTCGGTGCCGTGGCCGCCGCGCAGCTTCACATAGTCACCGGGCTGCAGGTAGTGGTTGGCGGTGAAGGCGAAGCGGTTACCGGTGGCGTCCTTGACGACGTAGCCCTTGAGGTTGATCGTCGAGCGGGTCGAGTAGTTCTTCACCGTCAGGTACTCCTCGTCGGTGTTGCCCGAGGAGCAGCTGTTGGAGTCCCGGCCCGGCGCGTCGTATTGCACTCCGCGGATCTTCAACGCCGAGCTGTACTCGGCGGCGTGTGCGGGAACAAAGGAAGGGCGGAGAGGCACTTCGCCTCGGCGACCCCGACTACAGCGACACCCCCGACACGGTCGACCTCATCGGGACCGTCAAGATCGACTTTGATGCCCAGCGCTTCCTGGATCAGCACTGGCCCGACGAGAACTGCACGTTGACGAGCAGTTCAGGACTTGTTCGCGTACAGGGCCTCGATGACGTCCGCGTACGCCGCCGTCGCCGCCTTCCTCTTGACCTTCAGGGACGGGGTCAGCAGCCCGTTCTCCTCGGTGAAGTCGCCCTCGACGAGGGCGAAGGCGCGGATCGACTCGGCGCGCGAGACGGCCTCGTTGGCGTGGTCGACAGCCTTCTGCACGTCGGCGCGCAGGCGTTCGTCGTGGACCAGCTCGGACAGCGGGGTGTCGGCGGGGAGTTTGCGGACCGCCAGCCAGTGGGCGAGGGCTTCCGGGTCGAGGGTGATCAGGGCGGCGACGTAGGGGCGGTTGTCGCCGACGACGAGGCATTGCCCGACGGGCGGGCGGCTGCGCAGGCGGTCCTCCAGGACGGCCGGGGAGACGTTCTTGCCGCCGGTGGTGACGAGGATGTCCTTCTTGCGGCCGGTGATGGTGAGGTAGCCGTCCTCGTCGAGGGAGCCGAGGTCGCCGGTGGCGAACCAGCCGTCGTCCAGGGCCTCCCCGGTCGCGGCCGGGTTGTTCCAGTAGGCGCCGAAGACGATGCCGCCCTTGATGTGGACCTCGCCGTCGTCGGCGATGCGGACGGCGGTGCCGGGGATCGGGAGGCCGACCGTGCCGGGGCGGGGATCCAGGGGCGGGACGATGGTGGCGGCGGCTGTGGTCTCGGTGAGGCCGTAGCCCTCGTAGATGAGGATGCCGGCCGCGTAGAAGAAGAGGTTCAGGTCGCGGTCGAGGGGGCTGCCGCCGCTGATGGCGTAGCGCACGCGGCCGCCGAGTTCCTTGCGGATGCGGCGGTAGACCAGCAGGTCGTACAGAGCCCACGCGGCGCGCAGGCCGGGGCCGGGCCCGGGGCCCCTGTCCAGGAACCGGTTCATGTGGGCCGCGCCGAAGCGGACGGCGATGTGGTGGGCGCGGTCGAAGGAGGCGCCGCGGCCGAGCTTCTCGGCGGTGGCGCGGCCGGTGTCGTGGATCTTTTCGAAGAGGTAGGGGACGCCGACCAGGAAGGTCGGGCGGAACGCCCTGAGGGCCGGGCGGAGTTCGTCGGGCTTGATGCTCGGGCAGTGGCCGATCTCGATGCGGCCCATCAGGCAGGCGATCTGCAGGGTGCGGCCGAGGATGTGCGCGAGCGGGAGGAAGAGGAGCGTCGAGGCGGTCTCGCCGGTGACCTCCTTGAACAGGGGGTGCAGCAGTTCGACGGTGTTGGCGGCCTCGGCGTGCAGGTTGGCGTGGGTGAGGACGCAGCCCTTGGGGCGGCCGGTGGTGCCGGAGGTGTAGCAGAGGGTCGCGGTGGCGTCGGGGGTCAGGGCGGTGCGGCGCTTGGTGACTTCCTCGTCGGGGACGTCCCGGCCGAGGGCGGTGAGGTCGTCGAGGGCGCCGCCGTCCAACTGCCAGACGTGCGGGGGCTGGGGGTGGGCGGCAGTGCCGGTCAGGACGGTGTCGGCGTTCGCGGCTGTCTCGGTGACCACGTGGCGGGCGCCGGAGTCGCGGAGGATCCACTCCACCTGGTCGGCCGAGGAGGTGGCGTAGACCGGGACGGTCTGGCCGCCCGCGGACCAGATCGCGAAGTCCAGGACCGTCCACTCGTAGCGGGTGCGGGACATCACGGCGACGCGGCCGCCCGGTTCGAGGCCGGCCGCGATCAGGCCCTTGGCCACGGCGGTGACTTCGCGGGCGAAGGCCGCCGCCGTGACGGGCTGCCAGCCGCCGTGCCGCTCGCGGCGCAGGACCACGGCGTCGGGGGCCTCGGCCGCGTTGGTGTAGGGGATGTCGGCGATGCTGCCGGTCGTCGGGCGGGGTGCGAGGGGAGCCGTGCGGGCCTCGCGGACGATGCCCCGCTCGTCCCTGAGGGTCTCGGCCTTCGTGCGGACCGCCAGGTCGGTGCGGTGTTTCGCCCGTTGCAGATCCTTGCGTATGCCCATGACGGCTCCCGGTCGCGGATGAGGCTGACGTGCTGCCGTATCTACTTACTCTGGAGTCAACTTACTCACAAGTAAGACCGGGTCAATGGGCGGGGGTCACATCATGCGGTTCGCGGTGTCGATCGCCTCGGCGAGCCGGCGGATCTCCTCGCTCTTCGTGCTGTCGGCCAAGTCGTCGGCGTGGTCGGCGAGTTCGTCCAGCCGCGGGGCGTCGGGCAGGTCACGGTCGCCGCGGCCGAGGGCGTCGGCGAAGTAGGCGGTCGTGGCGGCGGTCCGCAGGCCGCGGCTCGCGCTCCAGACGGCGTCGTCGAGGGCATCGGCCTCCAGGTCGCCGGTCTCCTCGTGCGGGTTGCGGGTCTCCGGGTCGAGCCAGCGGACGGTTGAGGTGGCGAGGTGGTCGCGGGCGCCGGGTTCGGTGCGCACGGCGTACAGGGTGGTGACGGTGTGGCCGGGGCCGATCTCGCCGCCGTCGACCCGGTCGTCGCGGAAGTCCTCGTCGGCGACAGGCTCCGCCGGAACACCCCCGCGCCGGCGAGGAGGACGCCTCCTGAGAACTTTGACATGCATGTCACAGCGGAACACCCCCGCGTCCGCGGGGGTGTTCCGATCGCGAGGTAGACCCGCGACTCGATGTCGTCGTCCTCCCCGCCGACGCGGGGGTGTTCCGGCGTACGCGCCTCGCTGCCCTGGTCGCGGACACCGCTCCACGCCCGCCGGACGGCCGACCACACGTCGAATGGCTCCGCCCACCGGGACCGCAGCACCGCGGCCGCCAGGTGCAGACCCTCCTGCTGCACGGTCCCGTCGGCGGCCACCGCATCGCAGGCCCCGCTGACCGACGTCGCGGAGCGCGCCGCGGGCGCCGCCGCCCGCCAGCCGGCCAGCGCAGCCTCAGAACGCTCCAGTACTCCCGACCACGCCTTGAGCACCTGCCGCGCGCCCGCACCAACCAACGGGTCAGCCGTCCACGGCTCAAGCCTTCCGCGCACATCCGAATCGCGGTGGCGGGCCGCTTCCCACAGCACCCGCGCATAGCCCTCCCAGGACCGCGGGCCCGCTTCCTGCTCCTCCAGCGCGCGCACCCGCCGGTCAGCCGCGACGACTTCGGCCGCCGCCCGCCACAGCGCTTCCTCGCCCGGCTCTACACTCACCACCGGGGCGCAGTGACGGCACACCTGCTCACAGACATCCAGCAGAGCGAGCGGATGGCCCGTCAGGTGTTTCGCATACCGGCAGTGGCTCCGCCACCCCGACACCTTGGCGGGAACGTGCCATTTCCCGCCGCCCGCACGCCCGATTACCACGGTGATCTGCCGCAGCGGTGCGACGTTCACGCCAGCGGCCACCAGTTCCTTCTTCCGCAACACCGGAAGTTCTCGGCCACGCCCCACGATCGCCCGCCCCTTGTCACGGTCTGCTACCGATGGTCACTGTGACACAAGGGCCGCTACGGCCACTAAGCGATCAGCTCTTCCACTCACCCAAGACGTACTCAATGGTGTCTGATGGCGTAGAAAGGCGCTGGCAGGTGTGCTGCGTGGGCGGTTGAATGTCGTGGTGAGCGACTACTGGACCCCCGCGCACCAAGCGGTCGTGCAGGAGGACGCTGAAGCTCTGGCCCGGTTGCTGACAGCTGGGTCCGGATGACCGGCGCCGTCAGCCGATACGCCGTCCCTACTTCCCTCCCTGCACCATCCTGGGAAGCTGCTCCAGGAGGTTGGCCCCGGCGTCCATGATCGGGGCCTGGGGGCCGGCTGCGATGAGCTTGACCAGTTCCCCCACGATTTCGGCTCGCTGATCGTCGGTGAGCTCCACGTCGTTGAGGAGGCGTTCAGCGGCCAGATAGCGGGAGAACTCCAGCGGCTGGTCGAAGTATGCCTTGAGGTGCTCCGCCGCAGTCTCCTGGCTCTTGATGAACGTACGGCTGATGAATGCGGCCAGGGCGGCGGCTACGGCGCCGAGCGCGCCGGCGACTGCCGCCGCCGCCGTCTTCTCGGCCTGCACGGCGGCGGCTACAAAGCCAACGAGGAGGAGGAACCCCAACACCATGGCGACCTGAGCGCTGGCGAAGGACCGCTTCGCCTGGCCAGTGGCGATGTCGTGATAGAGCGCCAGGCGGGAGTGGGTCACTTCCCAGAGGCTCGCGAGGGCGAGCTTGTGCGCACGCTGATCGCGCTGCTCTTGGTCCGTCTGCCGGGGCCGCGTAGAGACCTGACCGTCCCTCTCGTCAGGCACGACCGGGCTTTCACCGCCCGACTGCTCGGGCGCAGCCGGGGCCTCTTCATCTGACTGCCCGGCAAGCGCTGCGGTGAGTCGGTTCTCCGCCTCACGCAGGGAGGCCCACGCCTCATCATGGCGAAGATTCTCACGTCGCTCTCTCCGCCCTGCGCCCACGGCACTGAGCACAACAAAGAGCATCGAGAACAACATGAGCAGCCATGGGGAGACAGAGGTCTCAACTTGCGCCAATAGGAGCTGAAGAATCGCGGCGGCGACAACGCAGAGGAGGACCGAGAAGACGATGGCGGCTACTGAGGCCCCGGCTTTCTCTGCCTCCCGCGTGGCACTCCCTTGAGGTCGCTGGTCCGGTGGAGGGCTGGACGGTGACATGGTTGATCAGGATGCCGCATGGGTGCGCCTGCTGTGCCCAGTTCACGTGAACTACCCCTTCCCCGGCTCGGCCACGTGAGCCCCCAGGGCCGCCGGGACCGGCCGACCCTCCGCCCGTACGCCAGTGCTGCGCCGCACCGCCCGGCCCGGCTCGGGGGTGGGGAGCCGATCGGGGCAAGGTCAGATGCAACCGACCAAGCGTCGCGGACAGTCTCCTCGTCCATGAGTCCACGTTCACCCCGGCGCCAGGCCGAACGGCGCGGACTGCGTCTGTGGCCCGTCGGTACCGTCCTGATCCTGGCCTTCGTCACTGCCGCACTGGTGGCCGCCGCGGTGTTCTACACCGGGTGGGACCTGCTCGGGGCGCGCGAGTTGAAGCCCGAGCGGCGCATCGACTCCAAGACGCTGTTCGACCTGGTCAAGCTGTCGTTCGGCGTAGTGGCCGGCGCGGGTGCTCTGGTCGCGTTGGTCGTGGCATACCGCCGCCAACGTGTTGACGAGGACGGGGCCCTCCGGGATGCCACCCGCCTGCACACCGAACGCTTCACCACCGCCGTCTCCCAGCTCGGTGACGAATCCGCCGCCGTCCGCCTGGGTGGTGTGCACGCCCTGGCCGGACTCGCCGACGACGCCCCCACCCGAGACTTACGCCAGACGTGCATCGACGTCCTGTGCGCATACCTCCGACTCCCCTACACCGCCGAAGCCGACCTACCGGCGAACGATGTGGAAGCCCGCCACACCTACCTGGCTCTGCGGGAAGTCCGGCACACCATCATTAGGCTCATCGGCGACCGCCTCCGCCCGCCCGCCGACTATCACCCCTCATGGCAAGGACACGACTTCGACTTCCGGGGTGTCGTCTTCGACGGCGGAGACTTCAGCAGGGTGAGGATCTCCTCCGATTGCATGGTCAACTTCGGCGGGGCAACGTTCTCCGGCGGCCTTGTCAACTTCTACGATTCGACGTTCTCCGGCGGCAGCGTCAACTTCGGCGGGGCAACGTTCTCCGGCGGCCTTGTCAACTTCGAAGGATCAAGGTTTTCCGGCAGCAGGGTCAGCTTCCACGGGGCGACGTTCTCCGGCGGCACGGTCGAATTCCAGGGGTCGCACTTCTCCGACGGCAGGGTCGACTTCATGGAGGCGACGTTCTCCAGCGGCACAGTCCACTTCGACAGGGCGACGTTCTCCGGTGGCACGGTCCAATTCGTCCTGTCGAGGTTCTCCGGCAGCAGGGTCGTCTTCCATCTGGCGCAGTTTGACCGCATCGGGAGCCCCTTCCCCTGGGGGACGTTGGCCGACTTCAGCGGAGCGACGTTCTCCGGCGGCACGGTCGAATTCACCGAAGCAACGTTCGGCGGCGGCAATGTCTGCTTCAGCCAGGCAACGTTCGACGGCAGCACGGTCGACTTCGTCGGATCGGCGTACTCCGGCGGCACGGTCGACTTCCAGCGGGCGAGGTTCTCCGACGGCACGGTCGACTTCAGCGGGGTGACGCTGCCCAACCACACGCTCTACTTCGGCGAGGCGACGTTCTCCGGCGGCATCGTCAACTTCGACGGAGCGAGCGGGGCCGCCCCGCCTAGCCTTCTCCCGCTAACAGGCTCTCCCCCGCCGAATGGGCTCATCCTGCCAGCAGCCTGGCAACCGGGAGCGTCCTGATCACCCGATCCTCCGCCCGTACACCGACGCCGCGCCGCTCGCCCGGCCCGGCTGGGGGGCCTGCATGAGCGGTGCGTGGACGATGGCGCCCTGGTTGGCCTCCGGGATCAGGCCGTACACGAGGACGCAGGAGGCGTCGATACGGCCAGGGCTGTCCGGGTCCGTGGGCTGCTACGTCGACCACTCGCGTTCCAGGTCGGTGAACACGCCCCTCAGCCGCACCTTGTCCTGCACCATCTGCTGCGCGATCGGCTCCGCCCTCAAGAGTTTCCCTTGCTTGGCCCGCACGGGGAGGATCGCCGGCATGAGGACGTTGCTCGGGATCCCCCCGTCCCGCTGGAGCTTCTCCCACGACGTCTGGATCGCCAGGACACACATGTCCCGGCCGAAGTTCCACTCGACGTAGATGATCGACGCGTTCGTGCGGTACGCGAGCCGGCAGGCCGCCATGGACCACTCTGCCGACGACATCGGAGCCGACACGTCGTCGGTGACCCACACGCGGCCGTCGTCGCCGAGGAACCCGCCAATCACACCGGCGACGTCCCGGCCGCCGCCGGACGGGTCGATGGAGACGGCGATCTTCTGCGGCTCGACGGGGGTGGTGGTGTAGCGCAGCAGGCGCAGCAGTTCCTCGGACACGAGCGTCCCGACGAGGTCATCAGCAACATGACGCTGCTGACGCACGCGATCGACGCCGAGGGCGATGGGGCCCTGCAGAGCGGGCAGCCGTTGACTGTGCACACCACAGCTGTGTTGCTGGCCTTCGGGGCTGATCCGGAGCTCGCAGACCCTGACGGCCGCACGCCCATGGACCTGGCCGACCACTACGGCCACGACCTGGCGATACTGCTGCAGACCCATATCAGCAGACGAGCCAGGCCACGGTGCGCTTGATGGTCCAGCGGTGGCGTCCCAGCCGCTGCGAGGTTCCCGGTTCCCGATCCCCCTGCGGGTGATGCGCCACCGCATCTACTCAACGGATCAGCACGGCGGCTTGCGACGCAAGCGGCACCAAGCTGGATAGATCGCTAGAAAGGCGACACGTCCTGGAAGCGGAGTTGATGAACTCGGCGTTCATGTACGTCACGTTCAGCTGGTCAACCCTGAAACCGGCTGCCCGATCAAGGCCCGAGGCGACGGCCTCGGCCGGGATGAGCCCCCCGAGCCCCAGAAGCAGGGGATCCGGCAGCCACGGCCCCTAGGGTTCCTCACAGCTCTCATCCACCCGCTCCCGGGCCCTTGTGGTCTGCTCCCGCAGGACACGGGTCCACGTTTCCATGAAGCCGGCTGCGCCGCTCTCGTCTCCAGGGATCCGGAAGAGGCCCGGTGTGACCTGGCGACAGCCCGCTGCGACGCTCGTAGGATGCCTCAATGCCCAAGCCGTTACGGATGAGTCGCCGCACGTGGGTTGCCGCGTGGGTGGTGCTGTGCGTGGCCGGTATCGCTGCCACCGCCGCACTGAACGCCTTTCCGGCGCCTGATCCGCAGCCCGAGAAGCCCGTCAGCGCCGAGTGTGCCGAGTACATCGCGGACATCGAGACGCAGCTGGCCAGGGCTAACTGATCATTTCAGAATGAGGTTCGGAGTCGTCTCAAGCAGATGATGCTGCAGGCGAGTTGGAGCAGTCCGAGGTGGAGGTCGGCTCGTATCTCG
>NZ_JBIWIV010000022.1:0-106616 GCF_044764825.1 Streptomyces sp. NPDC093598
GCGGCCGTGCGGAACGTGCCGTGCGGCTGCTCGGGGGTGCCCTCCGAACGCGGGAAGAACTCGTACCAGGAGCCGTACAACGCCCGCTCCCGCTCGACGAGGAGGGGCAGGGGCTCGCTGCTGGTGACCAGATCCCGCAGCGGATGCCGGCCGAGGACCTCGTCCACCTCCGGCGTCAGCGCCGCCGCCAGACGAGCCGCCGCGGGGCGGTTCTCGTCCCGCAGGGCGTCGACGGCGGTGAGGATCACGTCGCGCAGTCCCTCCTCCTCGGGCACACCGGCGGCCGCCCGCTCGTACAGACGCGCGCCCTCCTCCAGGACGACGTCGGTGTCCATGCCCGCCGGGATCTTGATCTCGGCGTGATGGCGCCAGGTGCTGACCGGGTCCCCCCATGCCTCGACGGTGAACGTCCACGGGCCGGGTTCCCCGGCGGTGACCGTGGCACCCCACCGGTCCGCCCCCGGGGCGAGCTCGCGCATCGGCGTCCACGGGCCCGGGCGGCCCTCGGGGTCCTTCAGGACGACATTGGCGGCGACCGCGTCGTGCCCCTCCCGGAACACCGTCGCCGAGATCTCGAAGGTCTCACCGGTGACGGCCTTGGCCGGCCGGCGTCCGTGCTGGACCACCGGGCGGACATCCAGGACGGGTATGCGCCCGACGGCGGTCGCGTCGCCCACGGGTGGTGGTGGCGTGGCCGGTGGACCGGCGTCGGCCGGGCGCGCGGGGCGTGCTTCGCCGCCGGGTGCGCGCGCCCCGGTGGTGCGGCGGTTGGGGGGTGCTGGCGAATGGTGCTTGGCGGGCATGACCGCTCCTGTCCGCGTCAACGTGGGTAGGCGGATGTCTGTGGGGAGGTGGGTCCTGCATGGTGCTCCTGAGAGGGGTACCCGCAGGAGCCTTCCCACCCTATTCGGGTGGGCAATCCGGCACTTTGTTAACTACTCACGCGTATGTCGACACACAAGACCGGCCTCGTCCGCGACGGACGAGGCCGGCCCCTCGGCGTGGCTGCCGCTTCGCCCTACCCGTGCGGCACCGCAAGTAATTTGTCCGGTGAACCGATGCCCCGGCCGGAGACTTTCCCGGTCGCCGCCGCGGCGGTCAAGGCCCTCCCGACCTGCGCCGGAGCCGCTTGCCGATGATCGGCCAGATAGAGCGCGGCCACGCCCGCGGCATGCGGAGACGCCATCGAGGTACCCGAGTAGGTCGCCCGCGCGGTGTCGCTCGCGGCCGACGCGGAGGTGATGGCGACGCCCGGGGCGAACAGATCGAGGGCCGGACCGTGGTTGGAGAAGGCCGGTTTCGTATCCCCCCGGTCGGTCGCGCCGACCGTGATGGCCTGCTTGACGCTCCCCGGGGAGTACAGGCCCGCCGGCATGCCGTCGTTGCCCGCGGCGACCGTGTAGGTGACGCCGGAGGCGATGGAGGCGCGGACGGCGGCGTCCAGCCGGTCGTTGCGGGGGCCGCCCAGACTGAGGTTGGCGACCGCGGGCTTCTTCGCGTGCCGGGTCACCCAGTCGATCCCGGCGATCACCCGGGCCGTGGTGCCCGCGCCCGCGGCGTCGAGGACGCGCACGGAGACGATCCGGGCCTTCTTGGCCACGCCGTGGGCCGTCCCGGCGGCCGTGCCGGCGACGTGCGTGCCGTGGCCGTTGGCGTCCGAGGCGACCCGGTCGTTGTCGACGAAGTCCCAGCCGTGGCCCGCCCGGCCGGCGAAGTCCCGGTGGGTGGTCCGCACGCCGGTGTCGATCACGTACACCGTCACCCCCGCACCGGCCGGCCCCGGCCAGGTGTAGCTCCGGTCCAGGGGCGGCTTCGGCTGGTCGACGCGGTCGAGTCCCCAGGACGGCGGGTTGCGCTGGGTGCCGCCGAGCCGCACGCGGGTGTCCTGGACGACCGAGGCGACCCGGGGATCGGCGGCCAGCCGCGCGGCCTGTCTCTCGTCCGCCCGGACCGCGTAGCCGTTCATGACCGTGCCGTAGGTGTGGCTGATCTCCACCCCGTACTGTCCGGCGAGGCCCTTTCCGGCCGCCGACCGGGCGCCCGTGCCCTCCTTCAGTGTCACCAGGTAACTCCCGTGCATGGAGCCGGGTGATCCGGCGCCGAGTATCCGCCCCTCCGGTACGGCGTGCGCGGGCAGGGTGGTGGCCGAGAACGCCGCAGCGCAGATCGCCGCGGTCAGGCCCCCCGTCCGGCGCAGACGCCGCTCGCGCCTCCGAGCCATGGTCCGCGTTCCCCTCCTCGACTCGGCGTACGGCTGCCGCGCGGCGCCGCGAGCGGCGGGGCACGGGCCGGTACACCACAGGCAGCCTCTCGTGACGCGTGAAGCACCACAAGGACGCCTATGGGGGCGGAATCGGCCATATCCACGGATGATGCTGTTCAGGCCGATTGGCGGTCCGGTGGCGGAGCTTCAGCGACCAGGGCGCCGACGCCGGTACTGTCGTAGGAGACGTCGTCGAAGCCCTGCGAAATCCAGCGAACGCGCCGAGGTGGAACCCGTGAAGGCGATCCGTCGATTCACCGTCCGACCCGTTCTCCCCGACCCCCTCCGGCCGCTCAGCGATCTGGCCCGCAACCTGCGCTGGTCGTGGCACGCGGAGACCCGTGACCTGTTCCGGTCCGTCGACCCCGAGCGCTGGGCGGCCTCGGGCGGCGACCCCGTCCGGCTGCTCGGCAGCGTCCCGCCCGCGCGGCTGGCGGAGCTGGCCGGGGACCGCCCGTTCCTGCGCCGCCTCGCCGCGGTCGCGGGCGATCTGCACGACTACACGACCGGCGACCGCTGGTACCAGACCCAGCCCGAGGAACTGCCCGCGGCGATCGCCTACTTCTCACCCGAGTTCGGCATCACGGCCGCCCTGCCCCAGTACTCCGGCGGCCTCGGCATCCTGGCCGGCGACCACCTCAAGGCGGCCAGCGACCTCGGCGTCCCGCTGATCGGCGTCGGTCTGCTCTACCGGCACGGCTACTTCCGCCAGACCCTGTCCCGGGACGGCTGGCAGCAGGAGCACTACCCGGTCCTCGACCCCAACGAGCTGCCCGTCGCCCAGCTCGAGGAGCCCGACGGCACCCCCGCCCAGGTCTCCCTCGCCCTGCCCGGCGGCAAGCAGCTGCACGCCCGGATCTGGCTGGCGCTGGTCGGCCGGGTCCCGCTGCTGATGCTGGACTCCGACGTCGAGGAGAACGACCTCGGCGAGCGCGGCGTGACCGACCGGCTCTACGGCGGCGGCAGCGAGCACCGGCTGCTCCAGGAGATGCTCCTCGGCATAGGAGGGGTCCGGGCGGTACGGACGTACTGCCGGCTGACCGGCCACCCCGCGCCGGAGGTCTTCCACACCAACGAGGGACACGCCGGGTTCCTCGGCCTGGAGCGGATCGCCGAACTCTGCGCCGAGGGGCTGGACTTCGACTCCGCGCTGGAGTCGGTCAGGGCCGGGACCGTCTTCACCACCCACACCCCCGTCCCGGCCGGCATCGACCGCTTCGACCGCGAGCTGGTCGCCCGCCACTTCGGCCCCGACGCCGAGCTGCCCCGCATCGACGTCGACCGCGTCCTGCGGCTCGGCATGGAGACCTACCCCGGCGGGGCGCCCAACCTGTTCAACATGGCCGTGATGGGCCTGCGCCTGGCTCAGCGCGCCAACGGGGTCTCCCTGCTGCACGGCAACGTCAGCCGCGAGATGTTCTCCGGGCTGTGGCCCGGCTTCGACGCCGACGAGGTGCCGATCACCTCCGTGACCAACGGGGTGCACGCGCCGACCTGGGTCGCCCCCGAGGTGTTCCGGCTCGGTGCCCGGCAGATCGGCGCCCAGCGCGCCGAGGACGCCCTGACCGTCGGCGGCTCCGAACGCTGGGACTCGGTCGCCGACATCCCCGACCAGGACATCTTCGAGCTGCGGCGGGTGCTGCGCGAGCAGCTGGTGACCGAGGTGCGCGAGCGGCTGCGGGCCTCCTGGCGGCAGCGCGGCGCCCATACGGCCGAGCTGGGCTGGATCGACGGCGTGCTCGACCCGGACGTCCTCACCATCGGCTTCGCCCGGCGCGTCCCGTCGTACAAGCGCCTGACGCTGATGCTGCGCGACCGGGACCGGCTGATGGACCTGCTGCTGCACCCCGAGCGGCCGGTCCAGATCGTCGTCGCGGGCAAGGCGCACCCCGCGGACGACGGCGGGAAGCGGCTGGTGCAGGAGCTGGTGCGGTTCGCCGACGATCCGCGGGTGCGGCACCGGATCGTGTTCCTGCCGGACTACGGCATGGCGATGGCGCAGAAGCTCTATCCCGGCTGCGACATCTGGCTGAACAACCCGCTCAGGCCCCTGGAGGCCTGTGGCACCTCCGGCATGAAGGCGGCGCTCAACGGCTGTCTGAATCTGTCCGTGCTCGACGGCTGGTGGGACGAGTGGTTCCAGCCCGACTTCGGCTGGGCGATCCCCACGGCGGACGGCGTCGGGACCGACCCGGACCACCGTGACGACATAGAGGCCGCGGCGCTGTACGACCTGCTGGAGCAGCGGGTGACGCCCCGCTTCTACGAGCGCGGGCAGAGCGGGCTGCCCGACCGGTGGATCGAGATGGTCCGTCACACGCTGAGCCTGCTCGGGCCGAAGGTGCTGGCGGGGCGCATGGTCCGCGAGTACGTGGAGCGGCTCTACGCGCCGGCGGCTCTCGCCCACCGCTCGCTGGGTCCGGACGCGGCGCGGGATCTCGCCGAGTGGAAGGGGCGGGTGCGGGCGGCTTGGCCGGGGGTCACGGTCGACCATGTGGAGACGTCCGCGGTGGCCACGCTGGCGGAGCTCGGTACGACGCTGGGGCTTCGCGTGCGGGTCGGTCTCGGGGAGCTCGGGCCGGACGACGTGGAGGTGCAGGTCGTGTCGGGGCGGGTGGACGAGGAGGATCGCATCGCCGACGCGGCTGTCGTTCCGTTGAAGCCGGTGGGATCACCCGACCAGGACGGGCGCTGGGTGTATGAAGGGCCCTTGTCCCTCGATCGCACCGGGCCTTTCGGGTACACGGTGCGGATCCTGCCCGCGCATCGGCTGTTGGCGTCCAGCGCGGAGCTGGGGCTCGTGGCCGGGCCGTCCGAGGAGCTGGTGGAGGCTGCCGGGTTGTTGATGCGCTGAGTGTCTTGTGGGGTGCGGGGGGTTGCTCGCGCGGTCCCCCGCGCCCCTCAGGCCACCTCACCATGCGTCGCCAGGTTGCGGAGGACGCTGCCGCACCTGCGCGCATACGCGTGCTGGAACCCCCGGGTCGCCGGGCCGCCCGCCTTCGCGTACCACTTGGCCGCGCGGCTGAAGGCGTTCACCGTCAGCCAGACGGTGCCGTCTCCCGTGCGGTCCACCACGAAGGACTCCTCGCCGGTCTCCGGGTGGCCGGGCAGCGTGCCGTAGGCCCAGCCCGCGCGGCGGGGCTCCTCGACCGTCCAGACCACGCGGCAGGGGGCCTTGATCATGCCGGCGAGAGTGACGGTGACGTCGACGCCGGGGGCGGCTCGCTCCGCGCTCGCGTCGATGCCGACGCCCATCGCCCGGTGCATCTCCCAGGTGAGGACCGCCTCCGAGGCCCGGCGGAAGACCTCCTCGCCCTCGCCGAAGCGGGTGCGGACGTTCATGGGGTGGAAGCCCGGCGGGCAGAAGCCCTGGTCGCGGGTGGCGCCGACGTCGGCGTAGGTGAAGTCCTTCGGATCCGGATGAGACACGGTCACCAGAGTAGGGCGGCACCCGGACCTGCCTTCGTTCCGGGTACCGCCCTTCGGTCATGCTGCGGTCAGCCGACGTTGACGGCCGACCAGGCGGACGCGACCGCCTTGTACTCGGTGCTGGACGCGCCGTAGAGCGCCGAGGCCGCGTTCAGGGTCGCCGTACGGGCCTGCGCGTACTTGGTCGTCGACGTCATGTACGTCGTCAGCGCCTTGTACCAGATCTGCAGCGCCTTGGTCCGGCCGATGCCGGTGACCGTGGAGCCGTTGGAGGTAGGCGAGTTGTAGGTCACGCCGTTGATCGTCTTCGTGCCGCTGCCCTCGGACAGCAGGTAGAAGAAGTGGTTGGCGGGACCGGAGGAGTAGTGGACGTCCACCCCGCCGAGGCCGGCGGACCAGCTGTCCTTGGACGCGCCGTCCTTGCTGGGCTTGTCCATGTAGCGCAGCGGGCTGCCGTCGCCGTTGATGTCGATCTCCTCGCCGATGAGGTAGTCACCGACGTCGGAGGAGTTGCCCGCGAAGAACTCGGCGCCCGCGCCGAAGATGTCGCTGGTGGCCTCGTTCAGGCCGCCGGACTCGCCGCTGTAGTTCAGACCCGCCGTGGCGGACGTCAGACCGTGGCTCATCTCGTGCGCGGCCACGTCGAGCGAGGTCAGCGGGTGGGTGTTGCCCGAGCCGTCGCCGTAGGTCATGCAGAAGCAGCTGTCCGACCAGAAGGCGTTGACGTAGGCGTTGCCGTAGTGGACGCGCGAGTAGGCCGCCTTGCCGTCGTTGCGGATGCCGCTGCGGCCGAAGGTGCTCTTGTAGAAGTCCCAGGTCACCTGGGCGCCGTAGTGGGCGTCGGCGGCGGCGGTCTCCAGGTTGGACGGGTTGCCGGTGCCCCAGACGTCGTCGGCTCCGGAGAACAGGGTGCCGGTGCCGGACGTGCCGCGGTTGAGGTTGTACGTCTTGTGGCCGCCGCGGGCGCCGTCCGTCAGGTTGTAGGACGACCCGGACTTGGTGGTGCCCAGGGTGACCTGGCCGCTGTACGTGGTGTTGCCGGTGCCGGTCTCGATGCCCTGGTACTCGTAGAGCTTCTTGCCGGTGGCGGCGTCGGTGACGACGTGCAGCTCGTTCGGGGTGCCGTCCTCCTGAAGACCGCCGACGACCGTCTCGTAGGCGAGGACCGGCTTGCCGTCGGCCGCCCAGATCACCTTGCGGGGAGCGGAGTTCGCCTCGGTCTCGGCCGAGCCGGCCGCCTTGGCGAGGGTCACGGCCTGCTTCTCCGCCTTGGCGGCGGTGACCGCGGGCTTGAGCGAGGCGACCTTCAGGGCCGCCTTGGTGGCTCTGGTGACGCCCTTGGTCGCGCCGGACTTCGACTCGTGCACCACGAGGTCGCCGCCGAGGACCGGCAGGCCCGCGTAGGTGCGCTCGTAGCGGGTGTGGACCGACCCGTCGGCGTCCTTCACGACGTCCTTGACGACCAGCTTCTCCCGGGCACCGAGGCCTATGTCGTCGGCGGTCCGCGAGGCGTCCGCCTGCTGCTCCCGGATGAGCGCCGTGCGGGCGGGCGCCGAGAGCAGGACGGGGGCGGCGGCGAGGGCCGGCTTGCTCGCGGAGTCCGCGGCGACGCTGCTGCCGGAGGTCAGGCCGGTGGTGAGCAGGGCGCCGGCGGCGACGGCGGTGGCGATGGCCAGCGTGGCGCGCTTTTGACGCGCGTAGAGAGGCGTGGACACACAAGCTCCTCGATGTGGGGGACGTGCTGCGGTGCTGTGCGGGGTGGGGGAAGAGTGGCACTTGGGGCGCGTACATGTCAGGAGTGAGGCGTGATGTTGGCCGGAATTCGACGACGAGATGTACGCGAGGGCACGTGAAACGGACGCCGCCCCGGGGGATTCGAACCCACCGGGGCGGCGCCCTGACTCGAGGGCCTGCCTACGGGTTTACGGGCCTACGGGAAGGTCAGCTTCCAGCTGTTGATGTAGCCGGTGTCGACGGCCGCGTTGTCCTGGACCCGCAGCTTCCAGACGCCGTTGGCCACCTCGGAGGAGGCGTTCACCGTGTAGGTGGTGTTGATGTTGTCCGCGCTGCCGCCGGTGCCGTACCCCTTCAGCGTGTACGCCGTGCCGTCGGGGGCGACCAGCTCCACCTTGAGGTCACCGATGTAGGTGTGGACGATGTCCACGGCGACCTGGAGGTTGGACGGCGCGTTGCCCGTCCGGCCGGAGACGGTGACGGACGAGGTGACCGCCGCGCCCCGGTCCGGGATCGCCACGTCGGCGGTGTTCTCGAAGGACGTGCCTCCGCCGCCTCCGTCGCCGGGCCGGGTGCCGACGTTGATGCCCGCCCACGCGTGCTGGACCGCCTTGTACTCGGCGCTGTCCGTGCCGTACAGCTCACCGGTGGCCGCGAGGGTACCGGTGCGCGCACCCGCGTAGTTGGTGGTCGAGGTGAACTTGGTGGTGAGCGCGCGGAACCAGATCTTCTCCGCCTTGGCCCGGCCGATGCCGGTGACCGGAAGGCCGTCCGAGGTGGCCGAGTCGTACGTGACACCGTTGATCGTCTTGGTGCCGCTGCCCTCGCTCAGCAGGTAGAAGAAGTGGTTCGCCGGGCCGGACGAGTAGTGCACGTCGATCGAGCCGATGCCCGAGTACCAGCTGTCCTTGGACGCGCCGTCCTTGCTGGGCTTGTCCATGTAGCGCAGCGGGGTGCCGTCGCCGTTGATGTTGATCTCCTCGCCGATGAGGTAGTCACCGACGTCGGAGGAGTTGTTGGCGTAGAACTCGACGGTCGAGCCGAAGATGTCGGAGGTGGCCTCGTTCAGGCCGCCGGACTCGCCGGAGTAGTTGAGGCCCGCGGTGTTCGAGGTGAGCCCGTGGGTCATCTCGTGCGCGGCCACGTCGATCGACGTCAGCGGGTTGGCGTTGCCCGAGCCGTCGCCGTAGGTCATGCAGAAGCAGCTGTCCGACCAGAACGCGTTGACGTAGTTGTTGCCGTAGTGGACCCGGGAGTACGCGCCCACGCCGTCGCCGCGGATGCCGGAGCGGCCGTGCACGTTCTTGTAGTAGTCCCAGGTCAGGGCGGCACCGTAGTGCGCGTCGGCGCCCGCGGACTCCAGGTTGGACGGGGTGCCGTTGCCCCAGACGTCGTCCGGGCCGGAGAACAGGGTGCCGGTGCCGGAGGTGCCGCGGTTGAGGTTGTACGTCTTGTGGTTGCCGCGGGCGCCGTCGGTGAGGTTGTACGTCGACCCGGACTGGGTGGTGGTGAGGTCGACCGTCCCGGAGTACACCGTGTTGCCGGTGCCGGTCTCGATCGCCTCCCACTCGTACAGCTTCTCGCCGGTGGTGGCGTCGGTGACGACGTGCAGTTCCTGCGGGGTGCCGTCGTGCTGGAAGCCCCCGACGACCGTCTCGTAGGCCACGACCGGCTTGCCGTTCGCGGCCCAGATCACCTTGCGCGGCTCACGGTTGATGCCCGGGCTCTTGGCCTCGTCGGCCTTGCCGGCGGTCAGGGCCTGCTGCCGGGCCTTCGCGGCGGTCACCGCGGCCTTCGTCGTGGCCGGCTTGATGGCGGCGCGGGTGGCCTTCACGACGGCCGCCGTGGCGTCCGCCTTGGTGCTCTCGACGACCAGGTCGCCGCCGAGGACCGGCAGGCCGTCGTAGGTGCGCTCGTAGCGCGTGTGCACGGTGCCGTCGCGGTCCTTCAGGACGTCGCGCACGACCAGCTTCTCCTTGGCGCCGAGGCCCAGGTTCTCGGCGGTCTCCGCCTTGGCGGCGTCGGCCTCGCGGATCAGTGCGGCGCGCTGGGCGGGGGTGAGCTTGACCGACTCCGAGCCGGGGTTCGCCTTGCTCGCGGCCGACGGTGCCTTCTCCGGGGCTGCGATGGCGGTGCCGCTCTGGACGGCGGCGGCGATCAGCGCGGCGACGCCGGCGAGGGCCACGGCCGCGGTGCGGCGGGGGGCGTGGGGAGTGCGTCTGTGGGAGGTGCCTCTTCGTGAGGAACTGCTTCTCAACACTGACTCCTTCTGCGGGACCGGGGATCGCCCGGCCTGGGGAGGTGGAGGTGTTGCTGTGGGGTTCCTGTGGAGCAGTCGTGGGAAGCGTGGCAGGGGAGTGCGCTTACTGTCAGGAGCGCGTCAAAACTATGGCCGGAAACGGTTCGTTGTCCGGAAGTTCATGTTCGCTATACGGACGCTTCGCCGTCCTCGGGCAGGTCCCCGTGCCAGGAGTGCCACAGCGCCGCGTAGGCCCCGCCGGCCGCCACCAGCTCGTCGTGCGTGCCGAGTTCGGTCAGCCGGCCGTCCTCCATCACCGCCACCCGGTCGGCGTCGTGCGCGGTGTGCAGCCGGTGCGCGACGGCGATGACGGTGCGCCCCTCGAGGACGCCGGCCAGGGCCCGCTCGGTGTGCCGGGCGGTCGCCGGGTCGAGCAGCGCGGTCGCCTCGTCGAGGATCAGCGTGTGCGGGTCCGCCAGCACCACCCGGGCCAGGGCGAGTTGCTGGGCTTGCGAGCCGTCGGTACGGCGACCGCCCTGGCCCAGCGGGGTGTCCAGCCCCAGCGGCAGTTCCCGCACCCACGCGTCGGCGCCGACCACGGCCAGCGCCTCCCACAACTCCTCGTCCCCCGCGGCCGGTTCGGCGATCCGCAGATTGTCGCGGACCGAACCCAGGAACACATGGTGCTCCTGGGTGACCAGGACGACCTGGCGGCGCAGCCGCTCCGGCCCCAGCCCGACGACCGGCACGCCGCCTACCGTCACCGAACCGGCCGTCGGCGCGTCGATGCCCGCCATCAGCCGGCTCAGCGTGGTCTTGCCGGCGCCGGACGGCCCGACCACGGCCAGCCGCTCCCCGGGCCGCACCGTCAGATCGACGCCGCGCAGCACCTCGACGCCCCCCTCGTACGCATAGCGCACCCCGGTGACGTCGATGCGGTCCCCGTCGGGATCCGGACAGTCGCCCTCACCGGCTGCCCGCGGAGCCCGGGCCAGCCCCTCCACCCGGGCGAACGAGGCCCCGCTGCTCTGCAGTTGCTCGACCCGGACCAGGATCTCGTCCAGCGGATTGCTCAACTGATGCAGATACAGGGCCGCCGCCACCACCGCCCCGAGGCTCATCTCGCCCGACGAGTGCAGCGCACCGCCGATCACCAGCACACCGGCCACGGGCAGGACGTACGACACCTCCACCGCCGGGAAGAACACGCTGCGCAGGTAGAGCGTGTGGAAGCGGGTGCGGCGGGAGGCCTCCAGGGCGTCCCGGCTCGCGGTGGTGCGCTGCCTCCCGAGGCGGAACGCCTCGACCGTGCGGGCGCCGGACGCGGTCGCCGCGAGGATCTCCGCGACGTCCGAGGTGGCCGCGCCCTCGGCGAGATAGCCGTCCCGGGCCCGGCGCAGGTACCAGCGCAGCGCCAGCCAGATCGGCGTCAGCCCCAGCACGCCGAGGGCACCGAGCAGCGGGTCCAGCAGGAACACGGCGCCGGCCAGGAACAGCGACTGCACCAGGCTGATGAGCAGGATCGGCCCGGCGTCCCGCAGGGTGTTGCCGACGGTCGTCACGTCGGAGGTGCCGCGGGCCGTCAGGTCACCGGTGCCGGCGCGCTCCACCACCGAGGCGGGCAGCGTGAGCGCGCGGTCCACGAACCGCTCCCGGACCCGGGCGAGGGTGCGTTCGCCGAAGCGGTGGCCCACGTAGCGGGCCCAGCGGGCGAGGAGCAACTGTGCGAGTGCGCAGAGCACGAGGACGAGGGCCAGCCGGTCGACGGCGGCGACTCCCCGCCCGGCCCGGACGTCGTCGATCATCCGGCCGAGCAGCCAGGGGCCCGCGAGGCCGGCCACGGCGGCGAGGGCGTTGAGGCCGAGGACGGTGCTGAAGGCCCGGGCGTCGGCCCGTACGAGGTCCAGCAGGGCGTGTCGTACATCGGTGGGCTCGGCGACGGGGAGGTGCCCGTGGCTCATCGGACGGCCTCCTCGGTGTCCCTGGCCACGAGGGCGCGGTAGCCGGGGGTGGTGTCGAGCAGTCGGTGGTGGGTGCCGGTGGCTACGACCTTGCCGTCCTTCAGGAAGTGGACGGTGTCCGTGTGGTCGAGGACCAGGGGGGACGTGGTGGTGACGACCGTGGTGCGGCCTCGTCTCGCCTTGCCGAGCCGGCCCGCGACGGTGGCTTCCGTGTGGGCGTCCAGGGCCGAGGTCGGCTCGACGGTGAGGAGGACCTCCGGGTCGGCCAGGAGGGCTCTCGCCAGGCGGATGCGCTGGCGTTGGCCGCCGGAGAGGTTGCGGGCCTGGGCGGTCATCGGGGAGTTCAGGCCGTCGGGGAGGGCCTGGACGATGTCGTCTGCTGCGGCGGTGTGGAGCGCCTTCCGGGTCGCCACGGTGTCTGGTGTGGCGCCTGCCGCCTCGTCGTGGCCTGCCGCGCGGTTCCCCGCGCCCCCGAGAGGCCTGATCATGTCCTGCAAGGTTCCTGCGAACAGGTCCGCCTCGTGGTCCGCCAGCAGGATGCGGGACCTGACCTGGTCCAGGGCGATCTCGTCCAGAGGGGTTCCGCCCCACGTCGCGCTCGACGGGGCGTAGCGGGCCAGGCGGTCCAGGACGGTCGCGGCGTCCGCGGGGTGTTCCGCGACCAGTGCCGTCAGGCGGCCCGGCCGGATCCGCACGCCCGACTCGGGGTCGTACAGCACCGAGGGTTCGGACGGGGCGTCCCGGGTGCCGGTGTCGGCCATCGGCTCCAGCCGCAGGAAGCCCACGACCCGTCGGGCGCACACCAGGCCGCGGCTGATCTGGTAGCCGCAATCGACCCAGAAGGACACCGGGCCCACCAGGACCGCCACATAGCCGTAGACCGACACCAGCTCGCCCACGGTGATGTCCCCCTGCGCGGCCAGACGTGCCGCGAGCCAGGTCACCACCGCCAGGAACAGGGTCGGCAGGCCGATGCCGAGGGCCTGCACCCAGCTGGTCACCGCGCCCACGCGGTAGCCCTGTTCGCGCAGCCGCCGGGAGTCCCGGCGGAAGGCGTCCGAGACCAGGCCCTTGCCGCCCAGGCCCGCGAGGACCCGCAGACCGCCGGCGAGGTCGCCGATGCGGGCGGTCAGGACGCCCTGACGCTCGCGGTACTCCGCCTCCGAGCCCTGCAGCCGGCCGAGCAGCGGCCCGACCAGCAGGACGATGACGGGGATGCCGAGCAGGACGACCGCGGCGATCAGCTCAGAGACCGAGATCAGCAGCACCGCGACCACCAGATAGGCCACGACCGCGCCGACGCCGGGGCCGACGACCGTCAGGGACTGGCTGATCGTCTGGACGTCACCCACACCGATCGTGACGACCTCGCCCGCGCCCACCTGCCGCGACAGCGACGAGCCGAGCCGGACAGCCTGGCCGACGACGACCTTCACCGTGCGGAAGTTGGCGTCCATACGGACCCGGGTCATGGTGCGGTGCCGCATGATGCTCAGCCAGGCGTTGAAGGCGCCCACCACGAACAGCGCGCCGCTCCAGAGCGCCAGCGCGCTCATGTCGCCGGGCTCCAGACCGTCGTCGATCGCCCGGGACATCAGATACGGCGTCGCCGCCAGCAGCACCATCCACACACTGCCGAACATCGCCCCGGCGGCACACCGCCCGGGCTGCCGGGTGACCAGCCACCACAGGTAGCGGGCGCCGCCACGGTGGTCGGGTGTGCCGGGGTCCTCGTACGCGTCGATCATCCGCCCGCCCTCCTGCCGCCGCCGCCCTACGCCAGACTGTCCCGCCAGGCCCGGTGCAGGTCCGCGAACCTGCCGGTGCCCGCGATGAGTTCGCCGGGTTCGCCGTCCTCCACGATCCGGCCGTGCTCCATCACCAGGACCCGGTCCGCGATCTCCACGGTCGACAGCCGGTGCGCGATGACGACGGCCGTACGGCCTTTCAGCACCGTCGCCATGGCCCGCTGCACCGCACGCTCGCCCGGGACGTCCAGCGAGCTGGTCGCCTCGTCGAGGATCAGCACCGCCGGGTCGGCCAGCAACGCCCGGGCGAACGCCACCAGTTGCCGCTGCCCGGCGGAGATACGGCCGCCCCGCTTGCGTACGTCGGTGTCGTAGCCGTCGGGCAGGGCGCTGACGAAGTCGTGCGCGCCGATCTCCTTCGCGGCCTGCTCGATCTCCTCGCGGGTGGCGTCCGGGCGGCCGATGGCGATGTTGTCGGCGACCGTGCCGGAGAACAGGAAGGCCTCCTGCGTCACCATGACCACCCCGCGCCGCAGCTCGGGCACGGCGAGGTCGCGCAGGTCGACGCCGTCCAGCAGCACCCGGCCGTCGGAGGGGTCGTAGAACCGGGCCAGCAGCTTGGCCAGGGTCGACTTGCCGGCGCCGGTGGAGCCCACGACCGCGACCGTCTGCCCGGCCGGGAGGGTGAGGTCGAAGGCGGGCAGCACCTCGCCGCCGGTGCGGTAGCCGAAGCGGACCCCGTCGAAGACCACTTCGCGGCCGGGGTGTTCGCTCTCGAGCGGCGGGAGCTGCCGGGGGGTGGCCGGCTCGGGGACCGACGGGGTCTGGGCGAGCAGGCCGGCGATCTTCTCCAGGGAGGCCGCCGCCGACTGGTAGGAGTTCAGGAACATCCCCAGCCGGTCGATGGGGTCGTACAGCCGCCGCAGGTACAGCACGGCCGCCGCCAGCACACCGAGGGCCAGCGTGCCGTCCGCCACCCGGTAGGCGCCCCACAGCACGATCGCCGCGACCGCCACGTTGGCGACCAGCCGCGAGCCGGTGACGTAGCGGGCCATCTCCAGCAGCGCGTCGCCGTTGACCCGTTCGTGCCGCTGGTTGAGCACGCCGAAGTCCGCGTCGTTGGCGGCCTCACGGCGGAAGGCGCGCACCGGGCGGATGCCGTTCATGGTCTCGACGAACTTGACGATGACGGCCGCGATCGCCGTCGACCTGGCCCGGTACACCCGGCCGGCCCGCCGCTGGTACCACCGCACGAGCGCGTAGAGCGGCACCAGGGACGCCACCGCCACGCCCCCGAGGCCCAGGTCGAGCCAGAGCAGCATCACCGAGATGTAGACGAAGGACAGGATGACCGTCACGAGTTCCTGGAGACCCTCGTCCAGCAGTTCGCGCAGCGACTCCACGTCGGTCGTGGAGCGGGAGATGAGCCGGCCCGAGGTGTAGCGCTCGTGGAAGTCGACACTCAGCGCCTGCGCGTGGCGGAAGATCCGGCCGCGCAGATCGAGCAGCACGTCCTGACTGACCCGGGCGGCGGCGCCGACGAACGCGAACTGCAGCCCGCCCGAGGCCAGCGCGCACGCCAGGTAGCCGACGCCCACCGCGATCAGCGGCCCGTGGTCCTGCGCCCGGAACGCCGGTACGGCACGGTCGATGGCGTACGCCACCAGCAACGGGCCCGCCTGCACGACCGCCTGCTGGAGCAGCAGCAGGAGCGTCGTGACCGCGACCCGGGCCTTCATGGGCGCGAGCAGGGAGCGCAGCAGGGCCCCGGTGGCGCCCGGCGGGGTGGGCAGGACGTCCCGGTCGAAGGGGTCGCCGGTGGCGGCGGGTCGATCGCCCGGTGGTCCGTCGGGTTTGTCGCCGGCCGGTGCGCCGGTGGCCGCCGTCATCGTGCGCCCTCCTCTTCCCCTGACATCAGATGCGCGTACTCGGCGTTCGTCCGCAGCAGTTCGTGGTGGGTGCCGACCGCCGCGATCCGGCCGCCGGACAGCAGAGCGACGCGGTCGGCGAGCAGCACGGTGGACGGGCGGTGCGCCACGATCAGGGCGGTGGTGTCCGCGAGGACCTGCCGCAGGGCGGCCTCGACGGCGGCCTCGGTGTGCACGTCCAGGGCGGACAGGGGGTCGTCCAGGACGAGGAACTCCGGCTGCCCGACGACGGCCCGGGCGAGCGCGAGGCGCTGGCGCTGGCCGCCGGAGAGGCTCAGGCCCTGCTCGCCCACCTGGGTGTCCGTCCCCTGGGGCAGGGCGTGCACGAAGCCGGCCTGGGCGACGGTGAGCGCACGCTCCAGGTCGGCTGCGCCGGCGGTGTCCTTCGCCCCCATGAGAACGTTGTCGCCGACCGAGGCCGAGAACAGCGTGGGCTCCTCGAAGGCCACGGCGACCTTGGTGCGCAGCGCCTGCCTGGAGAGGTCCGTGATGTCGACGCCGTCGAGCGTGATGCGGCCCGAGGTCAGTTCGTACAGGCGCGGGACGAGCGCGGTGAGGGTGGTCTTGCCGCTGCCGGTGGCGCCGACCAGGGCCATGGACTCGCCCGGGCGGATGTGCAGGTCGATGTGCTGGAGGACGGGCGGGGTGCCGGGCGGGGCGTCGGGATAGCCGAACCGCACGTCGTGGAAGCGGAGCCCCTTGCTGCGACTGCCCCCGCGGCCTCGATCGCGGCCTGTGTCCCGGGCGTTCACCACGCCGCTGCCCTGGACGGCGGCGGCGGTCCCCTCCACCTCCTCGTCCATCACCTCGAAGTACCGCTCCGTCGCCGTCGCCGCCTCCTGGCTCATCGCCAGCAGGAACCCGATCGACTCCACCGGCCATCGCAGCGCCAGCGCCGTCGACAGGAACGCCACCAGCGTCCCCGCCGACAGGGCACCGTCGGCCACCTGGACGACCCCCACCACCAGCGCCGCCCCGATCGCCACCTCCGGCAGGGTGACGATGACGCCCCAGATCGTCGCCAGCAGCCGCGCCTTGCGCAGTTCCGTGCCGCGCAGCGTCTTCGACAGGTCCCGGAACGCCCGTTCCTGGCTCCGGTGGCGGCCGAAGCCCTTGATGATGCGGACGCCGAGCACGCTCTCCTCGACGACCGTCGTCAGGTCGCCGACCTGGTCCTGGGCCCGGCGGGCCACCTCGGCGTAGCGCTTCTCGAAGATCACGCAGGTGGCCATGACGGGCACGGCAGGCCCGAGGACGACCAGCCCCAGCGTCCAGTCCTGGAGCAGCATGATGATCACGCCGACGAGGATCGTCACCCCGTTGACCAGCAGGAACGTCAGCGGGAAGGCGAGGAACATGCGCAGCAGCATCAGGTCCGTCATCCCCCGGGACAGCAACTGCCCCGAGGCCCACCGGTCGTGGAAGGCCACCGGCAGCCGTTGCAGACGCCGGTACAGATCCGCCCGCATCGACGCCTCGACGTGGGACAGCGGCCGGGCCACCAGCCACCGCCGCAGCCCGAACAGCAGGGCCTCCGTGAAGCCGAGCAGCAGCAGGTACAGCGCGCCGAGCCACACCCCCGCCGGGTCCCGGTCGGCGATCGGCCCGTCCACCATCCACTTCAGGACGAGCGGGATCACCAGGCCCACGCAGGAGGCGACTATCGCGACGAACGCGGCGCTGAACAGCCGCGCCCGCACAGGCCTCACGTACGGCCACAGGCGCAGCAGCGTACGCACGGCGGAGCGGTCCTGGGCGGGGGTGGGTGTCGTGGCCATCAGCAGCGAGCCTACGGATCGCCACTGACACTGCCCACCGAGTTTCCGCCGGACCCGGACCGGCCGTCGGTCCTACGACCTGGGGGCCTCGGGGCGTGCGGGCTAGCCCGCCACCCTCAGCAGCAGCACCGCCCGCGCCGGCATCGTGATCTCCGTGCCCGCCCGGTGTTCCACCCCCGGCGCCTCCCCCTGCTCCTCCAGGCTCGTGTCGACGACGACCTCGTAGCGCTCGGCCCAGGGCGGTCCCGGCAGGGTGAAGGTCACCGGTCCTTCGCCCGCGTGCAGCACGGCCAGGAAACTGTCGTCGAGGATCTGCTCCCCGCGCTCGTCCCGGCCCGGGATGTCCCGGCCGGACAGGTACATGCCGAGCGTGGCGGCGGGCGCGTACCAGTCCTGCTCCGTCATCTCCGTGCCCCGGGACGTGAACCAGGCCAGGTCGCGCAGCCCGTCCGCGGTCTGGGCCCGGCCCGAGAAGAACGCCCGGCGCCTGAGCACCGGGTGCCGGTGGCGCAGCGCGATCAGCCGGGAGGTCAGGTCGAACAGGGCCTTCCAGCCGGGGTCCTCCAGAAGCTCCCAGTCCAGCCAGCTGATCTCGTTGTCCTGGCAGTACGCGTTGTTGTTGCCGCGCTGGGTGCGGCCCAGTTCGTCGCCCGCGACCAGCATGGGCACGCCCGTGGACAGCAGCAGGGTGGTCAGCAGGTTCCTGAGCTGCCGGCGCCTGAGGGCCCGTATGCCCTCGTCGTCCGTCTCGCCCTCGGCGCCGCAGTTCCAGGCCCGGTTGTCGTCCGTGCCGTCCCGGTTGCCCTCGCCGTTTGCCTCGTTGTGCTTGCGCCCGTAACTCACCAGGTCCCGCAGGGTGAACCCGTCGTGCGCGGTGATGAAGTTGACGGACGCGTAGGGCCTGCGTCCGCCCCAGGCGTACAGGTCGCTGGAGCCCGACAGGCGGTAGCCCATTTCGCGGACGTCCGGCAGCGCGTGCCGCCAGAAGTCCCGCACGGCGTTGCGGTACCGGTCGTTCCACTCCGTCCACAGCGGTGGGAACGCCCCCACCTGGTAGCCGCCCGACCCCACGTCCCACGGCTCGGCGATCAGCTTCACCCGGCGCAGCACCGGGTCCTGGGCGATGACCGCGAGGAACGGGGAGAGCATGTCGACGTCGTGCATGGAGCGGGCCAGCGCCGCCGCCAGGTCGAAGCGGAAGCCGTCCACGCCCATCTCGGTGACCCAGTAGCGCAGCGAGTCCGTGATCAGCCGCAGCACATGCGGCTGGACCACGTGCAGGGTGTTGCCGCACCCCGTGTAGTCGGCGTAGCGGCGGGCGTCGTCCTGGAGGCGGTAGTAGCCGCGGTTGTCGATGCCCTTGAGGGACAGCGCCGGGCCGAGTTCGCCCGCCTCCGCGGTGTGGTTGTAGACCACGTCGAGGATGACCTCGATCCCGGCCGCGTGCAGGGCGCGCACCATCCGCTTGAACTCGCCGACCTGCTGGCCCCTCGTCCCGGAGGCCGCGTAGGCCGCGTGCGGGGCGAAGTAGCCGATGGAGTTGTAACCCCAGTAGTTCCTGAGGCTTCTGCGCAGCAGGTGGTCCTCGTGCGCGAACTGGTGCACCGGCAGCAGCTCCACCGCCGTCACGCCCAGCTCGACCAGGTGCTCGATCGCCGCCGGGTGCGCGAGGCCGGCGTAGGTGCCGCGCAGCTCCTCGGGGATGCCCGGGTGCAATCGGGTGAAGCCCTTGACGTGCAGCTCGTAGATCACCGAGTCGGCCCACGGCGTCTTCGGACGGCGGTCGTCCGCCCAGTCGTCGTCGTCGTGCACGACGACGCCCTTCGGCACGTACGGCGCCGAGTCCCGGTCGTCGCGCACGGTGTCGGCGACATGCTGCTGCGGCCAGTCGCGGACGTGCCCGTACACCTCGGGCGGCAGACTGAAGTCGCCGTCGACCGCACGCGCGTACGGGTCGAGGAGCAGCTTCGCCGGGTTCCAGCGGGCGCCCGTCCAGGGGTCCCAGCGGCCGTGCACCCGGTAGCCGTAGCGCTGCCCGGGCAGCACACCGGGGACGAAGCCGTGCCAGATCTGGTGGGTCAGCTCGCCGAGCCGGACCCGCGACTCCTTGCCCGCCTCGTCGAACAGGCACAGCTCGACGCCCTCGGCCCCGCCCGCCCACAATGCGAAGTTGGTGCCCGCCACCCCGTCCGGGCCCACCCGGAACCGGGCGCCCAGCGGTGTCGGCGCCCCCGGCCACGCGGGCACGCTGGGCGGCGCGGCCCGCCGTGCGCCGTTCACGGCGGCGGCCTGGCGCCCGTTCCCGGTGGCCTGATGACCGGCCACCGCCTCCTGCTCGGCTGCGCTGGACACCTGTCAGCCTCCCGCGGCTCGTGGGACGACGGGGGACAGAGGGGTGCGGCCCTTGCTGCGGTCCGGGTCGCGGCTCCCCTGCGCGTCGTCCTCCCCACTGTTCTGCCCAGAGCGTGGGTCGCACTCACTTTTCCCCGGGGGCGGGCATGGTCGTTTCCCGGGGACACGGCCGGTCGTTGGGCACCCCGTGAGGCACGTACAAGGGCGCGCGCGGCGCGCGAGGGCCGCGCTGGCCGCCGTAGTGACATGGGCAGGGCTCCTCGCCGGAGCCACGGGCTGTACCTCGGACGACGCGGGCGGGATCGCCGGGGCGTTCGGCGCGCCCCCGGCGCCCGAGGACGTCATCAAGGTCTCGCCCGCCGACGGCAGCAGGGGAGTGCGCCCCGGAAGGAAGCTGCGGGTGCGCGTGCCCGACGGCCGGCTGGAGAAGGTGAAGGTCGTCAGGTCGCAGGACGCGCAGGAGTCCCCGGTGCCCGGGCACCTCTCCGCCGACGGCCTGACCTGGGAACCCGACGAGCAGCGACTCGCGCTGGCCGCCGAGTACACGATCGACGCCGTGGCCGTGGACGGTGACGGACGCCGCTCGGCCCGGCACACCACCTTCACGACCTACGTCCCCGAGGAACGCTTCATCGGCTACGTCGCCCCGGAGAACCGTGCCACGGTCGGCACCGGCATGATCGTCTCCCTGGAGTTCAACCGGGAGATCGCCGACCGCGCCGCCGTCGAACGCGCGGTGCGGGTCACCGCCCGCCCGCCCGTCGAGATCCGTCCGCACTGGTTCGGCAGGGCCCGCCTCGACTTCCGCCCCGAGGACTACTGGAAACCCGGAACCCAGGTCACCGTCGCCCTGCGCCTGCGCGACGTCGAGGGAGCGCCCGGGGTCTACGGCCTGCAGCACAAGACGTTCTCCTTCACCGTCGGCCGCAGCCAGGTCTCCGTGGTCGACGCCGCCGCCCACTCCATGGAGGTCCGGCGCGACGGCGAGCCGCTCGCCACGGTGCCGGTCACGGCCGGTGCTCCGAAGACGACCACGTACAACGGGAAGATGGTGGTGACCGAGATGCTCGACGTCACCCGGATGAACGGCGCCACGGTCGGCTTCAAGAAGCGCAACGGCAAAGGGGAGTACGACATCCCCGACGTCCCGCACGCCATGCGCCTGACCGACTCCGGCACCTTCCTGCACGGCAACTACTGGGCGCACCACTCCGTCTTCGGCCGCAGCAACGTCAGCCACGGCTGCATCGGCCTGCGCGATGTGAAGGGCGGCGGCTCGGACACACCGGCCGGCTGGTTCTTCGACCGCAGCCTCGTCGGGGACGTCGTCGAAGTCGTCAACAGCAATGACAAAAAGGTCTCTCCCGACAACGGGCTCGGAGGCTGGAATATGGGCTGGAATGCATGGAAGGCGGGCAGTGCGGTGAAGTAGCCGGACAGGGGGGCGGGTTGACCCGGCGTTCCGTTGGGACCGAACAGTGACAATCGCGGGCCGCCGGTGCCGTCCACCCTGTGGTTACTATTCGCCGACGCGCGGGGGACGCGCGGGGTGCGGGCCTGACCAGGCCCGGGGAGGGGAGAACCACTTGAACGGGCGACCGATATCGGGGGCGTCGGTTGGGCGCAGGAACGGAGTGCTCGCGCTGATACTCGGCGTGCTGCTCCTCGCCGTCACGGCGTGTGGCGGCGGGGGAACCGGCTCCGGTTCCGGCGGGAGCGACACCAAGGGCAAGGACTCGGACGCCGCGCAGAGCAAGCAGTCCGAGGCGGTCGTCAGCATCAGCCCCGAGGACGGAGCCAGGTCCGTCGACACGAGCGGTGCGCTGAAGGTCACCGCCGCGAAGGGGAAGCTGACCGAGGTCGAGGTCAAGGACGCCAAGGGCAAGAAGGTCGACGGCGAGATATCCGGTGACGGCGCCAGCTGGACGCCGTCCACCCATCTGGCCGGTGCCACCAAGTACACCGTCCACGCGGTCGCCAAGGACTCCGAGGGCCGCACGGCCGCGGAGGACGCCGGCTTCACCACGCTGACCCCGAAGAACACCTTCATCGGCACCTTCACCCCCGAGGACGGCTCCAAGGTCGGCGTCGGGATGCCGTTCTCCATCCGCTTCTCGCGGGGCATCACCAAGCCGGAGGACGTGGAGAGGGCCATCCGCATCAGGACGGAGCCGGCCGTCGACGTCCAGGGCCACTGGTTCGGCAACGACCGCCTCGACTTCCGCCCCGAGAAGTACTGGAAGCCCGGCACCAAGGTGACCGTCGACCTGAACCTCGACGGCGTAGAGGGCCGCTCCGGCGTCTACGGCGAGCAGGACAAGAAGGTCGAGTTCACCATCGGCCGCAACCAGGTCTCCGTCGTCGACGCCAAGAAGCTCACGATGAAGGTCATGCGTGACGGCAAGGTCGTCAAGACCATCCCGGTCACCACCGGCAAGCCCGGCATGGAGACCTGGAACGGCCAGATGGTCATCAGCGAGATGCTCACGGTGACCCGGATGAACGGCGAGACCGTCGGCTACGGCGGCGAGTACGACATCAAGGACGTCCCGCACGCCGTCCGCCTGACCACGTCCGGCACCTTCCTGCACGGCAACTACTGGGCGAGCGGCGCCTTCGGCAACTACAACGCCAGCCACGGCTGCATCGGCCTGCGCGACGTGCGCGGCGGCTGGGACAAGAAGGTGCCGGCCGCATGGTTCTTCAATCACTCGATGGTCGGCGACGTGGTGGTCGTCAAGAACTCCGAGGACCGGATCGTCGACCCGGACAACGGGCTCAACGGCTGGAACATGTCATGGGAGAAGTGGAAGAAGTAGTTCTCCGCCGCTGACAGGAGGACCCCGGTGTGACGGACCGCACCGGGGTCCTGCGCGTTAGTCCCCGTTAACCTGCTGCCTATGACCGTCTCTCTCGAAGTCGCTGAAGGCGTCGGCACGCTCCGTCTCGACCGCCCGCCCATGAACGCGCTGGACATCGCCACGCAGGACCGGCTGAAGGAACTCGCCGAGGAGGCCGCGCGCCGCGAGGACGTGCGGGCCGTGGTGATCTACGGCGGCGAGAAGGTGTTCGCGGCCGGCGCGGACATCAAGGAGATGCAGGCGATGGACCACACCGCGATGGTCCTGCGCGCCCGCGCCCTGCAGGACTCGTTCACGGCGGTGGCCCGGATCCCCAAGCCGGTCGTCGCGGCCGTGACGGGTTACGCGCTGGGCGGCGGCTGCGAACTGGCCCTGTGCGCGGACTTCCGGATCGCCGGCGACAACGCCAAGCTCGGCCAGCCGGAGATCCTGCTCGGCCTGATCCCCGGCGCCGGCGGCACCCAGCGCCTGGCCCGCCTGGTCGGCCCCTCCAAGGCCAAGGACCTCATCTTCACGGGCCGCATGGTGAAGGCCGACGAGGCGCGCGAGATCGGCCTGGTGGACCGGGTCGTCCCCGCCGACGAGGTGTACACGCAGGCGCACGCCTGGGCCGCGAAGCTGGCGCAGGGCCCGGCCCTCGCGCTGCGTGCCGCGAAGGAGTCGATCGACACGGGCCTGGAGACGGACATCGACACGGGCCTGGCGATCGAACGGAACTGGTTCGCGGGCCTGTTCGCCACCGAGGACCGCGAGCGCGGGATGCGCAGCTTCGTGGAGGAGGGGCCGGGCAAGGCGAAGTTCCTCTGAACCTCCCTGAAGGGGCTTGCAATTGACACGGTGTCTGACCCGGGGTCCCTCGATGGGGCGGTTTATGTCACCCTTAAGCCACCCTTAAGCGTGTCTGACCGAGGAAGCCCGCCGCGCGCTCCGGAACGGATAGTTCCGGCAGGTCAGGCGGGGTGCGGGCGCCTTCGTAGTGCCTTCGGCATATGACGGACGACCGCCGGTTCACCGCCCGTTCCCCGGGGCGTATTCCCCGGGAACGGCCCCGTCGGGCGCTCCGGGCGGCCATGATGGGGGCATGGCGGGGCTGGAGGGTATGGAACAGCCGCGGGGACACGCACAGGCGGCCGCGGCGCGCTGGTCGCCGACCGTCGAGGACGAACACGCGCTGAAGGCGCTCGAGTTGTACGGCGACCCGACGGAGGCAGAGGTTCCACTGCCGTCCCGCCCCGAGTCCGCGGCCACCGCGAGACGGCTCACCCAGGTCGTGGTCCTGCGCCACTGGGGGCTCACCCCCAAGACCACGGAGGACGCGGTCCTGCTCGTCTCCGAACTGGTCGGCAACGCCGTCCGCCACACCGGCGCCCGCGTCTTCGGACTGCGTCTGCACCGGCGGCGCGGCTGGATCCGCGTCGAGGTCCGCGACCCCTCCCGGGGGCTGCCCTGCCTGATGCCGGTCCAGGAGATGGACATCAGCGGCCGGGGTCTGTTCCTCGTGGACAAGCTGGCCGACCGCTGGGGGGTCGATCTGCTGCCCCGGGGCAAGACCACCTGGTTCGAGATGCGGGTCGCCGACCGCTGAGCGGGCGCGATGCCTCACCCGGCCGCCGGACGGCCGAATCACGGGTTTTCCCCCGAGGCGCCCATTAAATGGTGCAATGCACCGCCATCTCGTCAAGAGCGCCCTGGTCGCGGGTGCCGCCCTCGCCGTCCTCACCGCCTGCGGCACACCGAGCGGGGAACGGACCGCCGAGGCGCGCGGCACCGAGGCCGCCGTGCCCGCCCCGCCCGAGAAGAAGCCCATCAAGGGCCTGCCCGGCATGCCGCCCGTCCTGGACCCCGAGGACGTGTACGCGGCCGACCGCCCCAACAAGCTGTCCCCGGTGGTCAAGGACTTCCCGTCCCGGGTCTACGTCCCCAACACCGAGTCCGACACGGTCTCCGTCATCGACCCGAAGACGTACGAGATCATCGAGACGATCCCCGTGGGCCGGCAGCCCCAGCACGTCGTGCCCTCCTGGGACCTGAAGACGCTCTGGGTCAACAACAACCGCGGCCACACCCTCACCCCGATCGACCCGAAGACCGGCAAGGCGGGCAAGGAGGTCGAGGTCCACGACCCGTACAACCTCTACTTCACGCCCAACGGCAGGTACGCCGTCGTCATGGCCTCCCTCGACCGCGAGCTGGTCTTCCGCGACCCGCACACCATGGAGGTCAAGAAGACCGTCCCGGTCTCCTGCTACGGCGTCAACCACGCCGACTTCTCCCTCGACGGCCGCTACTTCATCGTCTCCTGCGAGTTCAGCGGCGAGCTGCTCAAGGTCGACACCGAGAAGATGAAGGTCGTCGGGCAGCAGCGGCTGCCGTTCGAGGGCGCGATGCCGCAGGACGTGAAGATCTCGCCCGACGGCAAGAAGTTCTACATCGCCGACATGATGGCCCACGGCATGTGGGTCCTGGACGGCGACAAGTTCACCGAGCCCACCCTGATGCCCACCGGCAAGGGCTGCCACGGCCTCTACGTCAGCCGCGACTCCCGCGAGATGTACGTGTCCAACCGCGGCGAGGGCACGATCTCCGTCTTCGACTTCACCCAGGACAAGCTGACGAAGAAGTGGGACCTGCCCGACGGCGGCAGCCCCGACATGGGCGGCGTCTCCGCCGACGGCAAGGTGCTGTGGCTGTCCGGCCGCTACGACGCCGAGGTGTACGCCATCGACACCCGCACCGGCACCCAGCTCGCCCGCATCCCGGTCGGCAGCGGCCCGCACGGCCTCGCGGTCTACCCGCAGCCCGGCCGCTACTCGCTCGGGCACACGGGCGTCTTCCGGTGAGGCCCGGGAGCACCGGCGGGTGCGTCAGCGGCCCGCGCCAGGGGCCGTGGCGCTGAGCAGCACTTCCGAGCCCACGGGCCGGTAGCCGGCCGCCTGGAACGCCCGCAGGCTGCGGGCGTTCCCGGGCGACACCTGGCCCCACACCGGCGCACCCCCGGTCAGGTGCCGTGCCGCCGCCACGAGCCGCCGCCCCAGCCCCCGGTGCCGCGCCTCCTCGCCGACCTCGACCGAGACCTCCCACCGCCCACCCACCCCGCGGCCCAGGACGAGCACCCCGCCCGGCGTCGTCCACACCCGCACGTCGTCGCGCCGCCGCCGTGCCGAGACCACCCGCGGATGGTCCGCGCCGTCGGTCTCCGTCAGCGCCGGGTGCGGCTCCCCGGGCAGCGCGGTCCCGGTCAGCAGCACGTCGACCGTGTCCGACGTACGTCCCGTCCGGTCCATGAGGGCCGTCAGGAAGCGGGGGTTCATGGGGGCCGCGAGCGCGTCGCAGCCGGTGCGTGCCAGCGCCTGGCGCACCCAGGAGGGGTCCTCGTCGGTGAAGACGACCGAGTGGGCCGTGAAGGCGATGACCCCCGCGTCCCGGGGCGAGGGCTGGCGCACGATCGTCGTGCCGCCGTCGGCCGGCGGGAAGGCGCCCCGCGCCGCCGCGTCGAGGATGTGCCGCAGGATGTCCGCCATCGACGCGCTCCTTGAGTCTCCAGCCGCTGGAAGGTCCAGACTCGCAGACATGATCGACGACGGCACCGGACTGCTCACCATCGGCGAACTGGCCCGGGCCACCGGACTGACCGTGCGCACCATCCGCTACTGGTCCGACGAGGGCGCCCTGCCCCCGGTGGCGCGGTCAGCGGGTGGCTACCGGCTGTACGACGCGGCGTCCGTGGCCCGGCTGGAGCTGATCCGCACGCTGCGCGAACTCGGCCTCGGTCTGTCGGACGTCCGCCGGGTCCTGGCCGGTGAGACGACCGTCGCCCGGGTCGCGGCCGCGCACGTGGTCGCGCTGGACGCGCAGATCCGGTCGCTCGAGGTGACCCGCGCGGTGCTGTCGACAGTGGCGAAGCGGGGTTCCGGCGCGGAGGAGATGACGCTCATGAACAGGCTGGCACGGCTGTCGGCGGCCGAGCGGCGAAGGATCGTGGAGGAGTTCGTGGACGAGGTGTTCGACGGACTGGACACGGCGGACCCGGTGATCCGCGAACGTATGCGCAACACCGCCGCCGACCTGCCCGAGGAGCCGACGCCCGAGCAGGTGGACGCCTGGCTGGAGCTGGCCGAGATGCTCCAGGACCACGGTTTCCGGACCGAGATGCGCAAGGTGGCCGAGTTCAACGCGGCCGACCGCGGCCATGACACACCCGCCGGGGCGTCCCTGTGGTTCTCCCGGCGGCTCGTGCAACGCGGAGCCGAGGCGCGCGAGCGCGGGATCGCCCCCGACTCACCGGAGGCGGCCGAGGTGCTGCGCGAGCTGCTGGGCGACGCCGATCCCGCCACCGTGCTGACCCGGCTGCGGTCGCACGCCACCGACCGGGTCGCCCGCTACCGCGAGTTGCTCGCCGCCGTGAAGGGCACCGGGCCCGAGGCGGCGTACCGGGAGGAGTTCGCCTGGGTGGTCGCCGCGCTGGAGGTCCGCACGGCCGGTTAACCTGACCTGCGTCAGACCTGCGCCAGCAGGCGTACAGCACGAGATGAGGGGCGGATCGGTGGCGGACATCGAGGAAGCACGCAAGCAGTTCGAGCGGATCGATACGGACGGTGACGGATTCATCACCGCTGCCGAGTTCAAGGCCGCCCTGGCCCGGTCGGGCGACTGGAACGTCACCGAGTCGGTCGCCGAGGTCGTCATCAAGACCCGCGACCTCGACGGCGACAAGCGGCTGAGCTTCGACGAGTTCTGGGCCTACCTGAACAAGTAGGCACCGGCTCGCCGGTTCGCCGAGCGAAGGGGCCCGGTCCGCGATCGTCGCACCGGGCCCCTTGCCGTGCCCGGACTCGGAATAGCCCACCCGTCCCGGAGGTTGCCCTGGCCACGAAGGCACGCAGGTTCCACGAGGCGCTGTTCAACTCGGAAGGGCGAGGCGAGGACATGAGGATCGGCATCATCGGGGCGGGCAACATCGGCGGCAATCTGACCCGGCGGCTCACCGCCCTCGGTCACGACGTGTCCGTCGCCAACTCCCGGGGCCCCCGGACGCTCACGGCGCTGGCGAAGGAGACCGGCGCCACGCCCGTGACGGTCGGGGAGGCGGCGCGGGGCGCCGAGGTCGTCGTCGTCACCATCCCGCTGAAGGCGGTCCCGGACCTGCCCGCCGGCCTGTTCGACGGTGCGGCGGACGGCCTCGCGGTCATCGACACCGGCAACTACTACCCCCGGCAGCGCGACGGCAGGATCGCCGCGATCGAGGACGACGGCCTCACCGAGAGCCGCTGGACGGAACGCCAGATCGGGCACCCGGTCGTCAAGGCCTTCAACGGCACCTACGCCCAGGACATCCTGGACCGCCCGCTCCCCGCCGGCGACCCCGGCCGCATGGCCCTGCCGGTGGCCGGCGACGACGAGGCGGCCAAGCGCAAGGTACGGGACCTGATCGACGCGCTCGGCTTCGACACCGTCGACGCGGGCGGCCTCGACGACTCCTGGCGCCAGCAGCCCGGCACCCCGGTCTACGGCCTGCGCGACGGCGTCGAGGCCGTCACCAAGGCCCTGGCCGAGGCGTCCCCGGAGCGCACACCGGACTTCCGCGGAGATCCGTCAGAGGCTCCCTAGACGTCAGCCCATCGGCGCAGCGCGGCCTTGCTCTCGAAGTCGGCCACGTTCTTGTCGAGCGGGTCGTCGGTGTACTGGTGGAAACGCCACTTCGCCTTGATGCGGGGCTTGCCCGCCGAGACGTAATCGGCGATCCACAGGCCGTCGCCCGCATAGGACGTCGTGTCGACATCGAGCCAGAAGTTGCGGTTGGCGTAGAGGACGACCCGGTTCTTCGGCCGAAGTGTCTTCACCTTGCGGATGAACAGGTCCTTCTCGGCGTTGCTCGCGTGCGTCCCCTCGCCGGTCGACTCCCAGTCGACGGCGAGGATGTCGCCCGCCCGGTCCGGGGCCTTGCTCACGAAGTACTCGGCCTGGGCGGTGAGGTTGCCGGGCCACAGGAAGTGGTAGAAGCCGACGACCAGTTGGGCGTCCCGGGCCCGCTTCGTCTGGGCGGCCAGTTTCGGATTGACGTAGGAGCGCCCCTCCGTCGCCTTGACGAAGACGAAGGAGAGGCCGTCGGTGCCGTAGGAGGAGGACTGGTACGCGCTCACATCGATGCCGCGCAGCATGGGGGGCTCCCTGAAGTGCTGGTGGGGGAGGGGAGTTGATGCCCCACCACGATGGCACGGGCCGCTGCGACCTGACGTAGAAATGTCAACTCCGGTCGGACGAGGGCGTCAGCACTCGATGATGTTCACGGCCAGCCCGCCCCGGGCCGTCTCCTTGTACTTCACGGACATGTCCGCGCCCGTGTCCTTCATCGTCTTGATGACCTTGTCCAGGGACACCTTGTGGTAGCCGTCGCCGCGCATGGCCATGCGGGCGGCGGTGACGGCCTTGACCGCGGCCATGCCGTTGCGTTCGATGCAGGGGATCTGGACCAGGCCGCCGACCGGATCGCAGGTGAGGCCGAGATTGTGCTCCATGCCGATCTCGGCGGCGTTCTCGACCTGCTCGGGCGAGCCGCCGAGGACCTCGGCGAGGGCGCCCGCGGCCATGGAGCAGGCGGAGCCGACCTCGCCCTGGCAGCCGACCTCGGCGCCGGAGATGGAGGCGTTCTCCTTGAAGAGCATGCCGATCGCGCCCGCGGCGAGCAGGAAGCGGACCACGCCCTCCTCGTCGGCGCCCGGCACGAAGTTCATGTAGTAGTGCAGGACCGCCGGGATGATGCCGGCGGCGCCGTTGGTGGGGGCGGTGACGACCCGGCCGCCCGCGGCGTTCTCCTCGTTGACCGCCATGGCGTAGAGGGTGATCCACTCCATGGAGAGGGCCAGCGGGTCGCCCTCGGAGCGCAGCTTGCGCGCGGTGTTCGCGGCCCGGCGGCGCACCTTGAGACCGCCCGGCAGGATGCCTTCCTGGGACAGCCCGCGCGCCACGCAGTCCCGCATCACCTGCCAGATCTCCAGCAGGCCTTCGCGGATCTCCTCCTCGGTGCGCCAGGCCCGCTCGTTCTCCAGCATCAGCGCGGAGATCGACAGGCCCGTCTCCTCGGTCAGGCGCAGCAGCTCGTCGCCGGTGCGGAAGGGGTACTTCAGCACGGTGTCGTCGAGTTTGATGCGGTCCGCGCCGACCGCGTCCTCGTCGACGACGAAGCCGCCGCCGACCGAGTAGTACGTCTTGGTCAGCAGTTCCTCGCCCGAGGCGTCGTACGCCCACAACGTCATGCCGTTCGCGTGGTACGGCAGGGCCTTGCGGCGGTGCAGGACCATGTCGTCGTCGAAGGAGAACGCGATCTCGTGCTCGCCGAGCAGGTTCAGCCGCCCGCCGGACTTGATCGCCTCCACCCGCTCGTCCGCGCTCGCCACGTCCACCGTGCGCGGCGAGTCGCCCTCCAGGCCGAGCAGCACCGCCTTGGGTGTGCCGTGACCGTGCCCGGTGGCGCCGAGCGAGCCGTACAGTTCCGCGCGGACCTTCGCGGTCGGCGCCAGCAGCTCCTCGTTGCGCAGCCGCCGGGCGAACATCCGGGCCGCCCGCATCGGGCCGACGGTGTGCGAGCTGGACGGGCCGATGCCGATCGAGAACAGGTCGAAGACCGAGATGGCCACGGGGGAACTCCTGACTACGGGGTGGTGCAGAGGGGGTGGGTGCCGCGCCTGCTGGTGGCCGACGCGGCACCCGAAAGGTTTCTTCGTTACGTGTTCAGACCCGGGTACAGCGGGTGCTTGTCGGCCAGTCCCTTCACCCGGGCCTTGAGGGCCTCCGCGTCGTACGACGGCTTCAGCGCCTCGGCGATGACGTCCGCGACCTCAGCGAAGTCCTCGGTCTCGAACCCGCGGGTGGCCAGGGCCGGTGTGCCGATCCGCAGACCGGACGTCACCATCGGCGGACGCGGGTCGTTCGGGATCGCGTTCCGGTTGACCGTGATGCCCACCTCGTGGAGGCGGTCCTCGGCCTGCTGGCCGTCCAGCTCCGAGTGGCGCAGGTCGACCAGGACCAGGTGCACGTCCGTGCCGCCGGACAGGACGTCCACGCCCACGGCCCGGACGTCGTCCTTCACCAGACGCTCGGCCAGGATGCGGGCACCCTCCAGCGTACGGCGCTGGCGCTCCTTGAAGTCCTCCGAGGCGGCGACCTTGAAGGCGACCGCCTTGGCGGCGATCACATGCTCCAGCGGGCCGCCCTGCTGACCGGGGAAGACAGCGGAGTTGATCTTCTTGGCCAGTTCGGCCGTGGAGAGGATCACACCGCCGCGCGGGCCGCCGAGGGTCTTGTGGGTCGTGGTGGTGACCACGTGCGCGTGCGGCACCGGGTTGGGGTGCAGCCCGGCCGCGACCAGCCCGGCGAAGTGGGCCATGTCGACCATCAGGTACGCGCCGACCTCGTCCGCGATCCGGCGGAACTCCGCGAAGTCCAGCTGCCGCGGGTACGCCGACCAGCCGGCGACGATCAGCTTCGGCTTCGACTCCTTCGCCAGCCGCTCCACCTCGGCCATGTCGACCCGGCCGTCCTCGCCCACGTGGTAGGCGACGACGTCGTAGAGCTTGCCGGAGAAGTTGATCTTCATGCCGTGGGTCAGGTGCCCGCCGTGGGCGAGGTTCAGACCCATGATGGTGTCGCCCGGCTTGAGCAGCGCGAACATCGCGGCCGCGTTGGCCTGGGCGCCCGAGTGCGGCTGCACGTTGGCGTGCTCGGCGCCGAACAGCTCCTTGACGCGGTCGATCGCGATCTGCTCGACCACGTCGACGTGCTCACAGCCGCCGTAGTAGCGGCGGCCCGGGTAGCCCTCGGCGTACTTGTTGGTGAGGACCGAGCCCTGCGCCTCCATGACCGCGACCGGCGCGAAGTTCTCCGACGCGATCATCTCGAGGGTGGACTGCTGGCGGTGCAGCTCGGCGTCGACCGCCGCGGCGACGGCCGGGTCGAGCTCGTGCAGGGGTGTGTTCAGGACGGACATACGACTCCTCATCCGGCGGAGAACGCGGTGTACTCGTCGGCGGAGAGCAGGTCGCCCGGCTCGTCCGTGACGCGCACCTTGAACAGCCAGCCGCCCTCGAAGGGGGCCGAGTTCACCAGCGACGGGTCGTTCACGACGTCCTCGTTGACCTCGGTGACCTCACCGGACACGGGGGAGTACAGGTCGGACACCGACTTGGTCGACTCCAGTTCGCCGCAGGTCTCGCCGGCGGACACCGAGTCACCGACCTCGGGAAGCTGGACGAACACGACATCGCCGAGCGCGTTGGCCGCGTGCTCCGTGATGCCGACCGTCGAGACGCCGTCCTCGGCGGCCGACAGCCACTCGTGCTCCTTGCTGTAGCGCAGCTCTTTGGGGTTGCTCATGGCCTGGATTCTCCTGTACGCGCGGGAGTGCTGTGGAAGGGGGACTGCTGGTGAGCTGGGACGACGGGCACGGGGTCGCTGCCGCGGCCCTCCGGCCAGTGTCTACTTCTGGCGCTTGTAGAACGGCAGCGCCACGACCTCGTACGGCTCGTGACTGCCCCGGATGTCCACGCCCACGCCGGTCGTGCCGGGCGCGGCGTGCGTGGCGTCGACGTACGCCATCGCGATCGGCCTGCCGAGGGTGGGGGAGGGGGCGCCGGAGGTGACCTCGCCGATCACCTCGCCGCCGGCGACGACCGCGTACCCGGCGCGCGGGACCCGGCGGCCCTCGGCGATCAGGCCGACCAGCACGCGCGGAGGGTTCTGCTCGGCGCGGGCGGCGGCCTCGCGCAGGGCGTCGCGCCCCACGAAGTCGCCCTCCTTCTCGAACTTCACCACCCGGCCGAGCCCGGCGTCGAAGGGGGTGAGGGAGGTGCTCAGCTCGTGCCCGTACAGCGGCATGCCCGCCTCCAGGCGCAGCGTGTCGCGGCAGGACAGCCCGCACGGGACCAGCCCGACGCCCTCGCCGGCCTTGGTCAGGGCCTGCCACAGCTCGACGGCGTGCTCCGGCTTCACGAACAGCTCGAAGCCGTCCTCGCCGGTGTAGCCGGTCCGGGCGATCAGGGCCGGGACGCCCGCCACCGTGCCGGGCAGCCCGGCGTAGTACTTCAGGCCGTCGAGGTCGGCGTCGGTCAGGGACTTGAGGATCCCCGGCGACTGCGGGCCCTGTACGGCGATCAGCGCGTAGGCGTCCCGGTCGTCGCGCACCTCGGCGTCGAAGCCGGCGGCCCGCTCGGTCAGCGCGTCCAGCACGACCTGGGCGTTGGAGGCGTTGGCGACGACCATGTACTCGGTCTCGCCCAGCCGGTAGACGATCAGGTCGTCGAGGATGCCGCCGTCGGCCCGGCAGATCATGGTGTAGCGGGCGCGGCCCGGCCTCACGCCGCCGATGTTGCCCACCAGGGCGAAGTCCAGCAGGGCGGCGGCCTGCGGCCCGGTGACGGTGATCTCGCCCATGTGGGAGAGGTCGAACAGCCCGGCCTTCGTGCGCACGGCGGTGTGCTCGTCGCGCTCGGAGCCGTAGCGCAGGGGCATGTCCCAGCCGGCGAAGTCGGTCATCGTCGCGCCGAGCGACCGATGCAAGGCATCGAGCGCGGTGTGACGGAGTTCTCCTGTACTGCTCATCGGTCGGTCGTCTCCAAGGGGCATGACGGGCGAGGTCGTTCCTCCCCATCTGTCATCGGAACCTGAGAGGTTCGCCATGACCGCACGGGTCCATGGCTTGCACCTTGGGTGGAGCCACATCCCCGTCCTGGACAGGGGGCGGCCCGCTTTTCAGATGTGCCTCGCCCGCGCGGTAACGGGGCCTGAGAGATTCAAGGGAGGGACTTGCTCCTTCGGCGCCCCAGCGTCTGCGGTGCTGGGAACTCTCCCGCGCGGATTCAAACGGCCGGTATGCAGTTGGCGCGCACATCATTGCACGCATCCTTCCGGCGCGGCAGGGGGACCTTTCACAGGGAGTGCACGAGTCCCGCCCGCCGGACACCGCGACCTGTAGCAGCCCTGTTGCAGGACAAGCACGGAAATGAGAGGCCTGCGGCATTACCTTCTCTTTACACTCGGCGGGGATGGGACTCCGTACCTGGCCCCAGGGGAGGACGATCACGGTGAACAGGACCACCGCGTACGCGACGACGGGCATCGCGCTGCCCGAGCAGCCGGCCGCCGCTCCGGTCCGGGCGGTTCGCGCTCCGGTGCCGGCGCCGGTCGTCCGCGACCTGCGCGACCGCGCCGGACGCGGGCCGCGCGCGCTGCTGTTCGGCCCCCGCGACCTCGTCGTGATCACGGGCCTGCCCGGCAGCGGCAAGTCCACGCTGATGCGGCGTACGGTGCCGGGCCGGCGCGTCGACTCGCAGGACACCCGCGACCGCTGGGAGCGCCGCATGCCGCGTGCCCTGCCGTACGCGCTCTACCGCCCGCTCGTCCGCCTCGCCCACTACGCCGGGCTGCGTCGCGCCCTGCGCTCGGGAGAGGGCGTCGTCGTGCACGACTGCGGCACCCAGGCCTGGGTCCGCCGCTGGCTCGCCCGCGAGGCCCGCCGCCGCGGCGGCACACTCCACCTGCTGCTGCTCGACGTCACCCCCGAGCAGGCCCTGGCCGGCCAGCGCGACCGGGGCCGAGGCGTCTCGCGCTACGCGTTCCTGCGCCACCGGGCGGCGAGCACCCGCCTCCTGCGCGCGGTGGAACGCGGCGACCTTCCCGCCGGCTGCGGTTCGGCCGTCCTCGCCGACCGGGACGCGGCGAACACCCTCCACAGAATCGGTTTCACGGGCTGACGGGCCGGGGCGGCGCGCCGGGGCCGGGGGCGACGGCCCGCGCACGCGCGTCGCCCGCCGGCGACCCACGGCCCGGCCTCCGGGCCGACCGCCGGTGATCCTGCACCGTGGTTCTTGCGCCCCCCCCGCCGCGTCCTGCGCGCCGCGGTCCGCCCACTGTCCACCGCCGACCCGCGCCAAGGCCTCCCGGCCCGCCCGCCCGCGCCCGTCCCCTGTGGCCGACTCCTGCGCCCGGTTGCCCGTGCCTGTCCACCGTCGCCGCCTCCTGCGCCCGGCCCCTGCGCCCGGCCTCCCGGCCGGCCATCCGCGTCCCTCATCCCCGCCTCCTGCGCCCGCCCGCCCGCGTCCGTCCGCCGCCTCCGACCCCAAGCCCGACCCCTGGGTCCGTCCGCCGCCCCGGCCACACCCCGACCTCCGCCCCCGGCCACCCCCCTTCCGCTGCCCGGCCTCCCCGCGCCGGTGAGCCGTTAGCCTTTTGGGCCACAGCAGTGGTTTCAGGCAGGCGGTAGGCAGATGGACTTCCCGGCGGACTTCTCCGCGGACTTTCCGGCGCAGACGCAGACCCACCCGCACGGCGGTTGGCCCGGCAACGAGTTGGAGGAGGTGCTCTCGGCCTCCCTCGGCGCCGGTCCGGCGGCCGGTGGGCGGATCGTCGAGGTGCTCGGCCGGAGCTTCGTGTGGATCCCGCTGCCCAACGGCGGCGGCCCGCACAGCGGTCCCCTCGACCTGCCCGGCATCGAGATCGACGGCCAGGCGTTCGTGCCGGTGTTCAGTTCCGAGGAGCAGTTCCGCCAGGTCGTCGGCTCCCACATGTCGTACACCATCGCGCCCGCCGTGGAGTTCGCCCGCGGCCTGCCCCCGCACGCGGGGATCGCCGTCAACCCGGGCGGTGTGGTGGGCATCCCGCTCCCGCCGCCCGCCGTGGCGGAGCTGTGCCGGGCCGGCCGGACCCCGCTGGACGGCCCCGCGAGCGGCGGCCGGGTCCGCCTCTTCGAGCCCGACTGGCAGGACGACCCGGTGGCTTTCCTGGCCGCCGCGGCCGCCGAGTTCGAGGCCACCGGCGTCGTCCTCACGGCCCGCCGCTGCCTCGCCGCCATCGAGACCGCCGACCCCGTGATGTTCGTGGGCGTCGAATTGTCCCAGTGGGAAGGCGACCTGCGCGCCCTCCCCCTGGAGGCCCTCAGCCGTGCCGTCACCGCCGTCCCGGCCCCCTGGCCGGTCAACCTGGTACTCCTGGACGTGACGGAGGATCCGGTGGGCGCCTGGATGCGGGACAGGGTCCGGCCCTTTTTCCAGCGGTAGGCCAGGACCCCAGGGGGCGCGGGGCAGTAGCATCATGCGGCTCCGCCGCGCGGGCGCGAGAACCACCCACGACCCGCGGCCGCGATACGACCCCAAGCTCCGATCACTCGCGCGGGCTTAAGCTAGGGCACCGTCGAGGCGTTGTACGAAGGGGCGGTAAAGGTGAGCGCGAGCGGCACGGCCGCGGCCGGACAGGTCGAGCACATGCTGCGCCAGGTCACGCCCGGGCGTTACGACGCCTACGAGGCGCTCCTGCGCGCGCTCGCGACCCCGCACACCGGCCAGATCTGGATGCTTCTGTGGCACGGTCAGGCCGGCTCCCCCGACGCCCAGTACGGACACATGGACGTCGACGGCAACGGCTACGCCCCCTGCGTGACCTCCGCCCAGGAGCTCTCCGCCAGCGGCTGGAACCGCTCGTACGAGGTGGTCGACGGCGTCGACGTCGCCCGCGCCCTCTACCCCGACCACTACGGCCTCTGGCTCAACCCGCACGCCCCCGGCGGCGGCGTCGGCATCCCCTGGCTCGACCTGCGCCGGATCGCCACGGGCCTGGACCGTCAGCCCGCCGGCCCCCTGCGCCTGTCCGAACCCGCCATCGAGATCCCGCAGTTCTACGCCCTCCTCGCGCAGAACGCCCACCGCACCCCGGCCGTCCGCTCGCTGCGCCGCGCCTGGGTGCAGCCCGCCCTCGGGGCGCCGTACCTCGCCATCGGCCTGGATGTGTACGACACCTCGCCGCCGGCCGTGGATTCGGTGCGCGCGATGATGCAGCAGTCCCTCGGTGCCGTACCGGACGGGCTGCCCGTCTCGACCGTCGCCATGTCCGACGAACACGACCCGGTCGCCATGTGGCTGCGCGCGAGCGCACGCCCCTTCTACGACCGCGAGGCCCACGCCACGGCCCCCGTCCAGGCGCCGGCCTCCGGCTACGGATACCCTCCGGCCCAGGGCCGGTACTGACCGACCCGAAGTCGCCCCCCGGACCCCTTCCGCACCGCCCCTCGAACGCGACAGCCGCTCAGCTCTCCGCGCGTAGATAGGGGTGGAAAGTGCACCCGTGTCCTAAAATGCCCCTATCGCAGCGCGTCCGACCCCCGTTACCCGCTGTCCGGATAACGGAACCCCCCAGACAGCATCACGTTTACGCATCCTTTCACCGCCAAGTCTGGCAACTGATCGCCAAAGCGTTGAAGACTCCCCGCAAGACACGGGCCGGGTCGGTCTCGTGTACGAGACAAACAAAACCGCTACAGCGGCAGCCAGGGGCTCGGCGATCGCCGGCCCGAGAGGGGTCAATCGCACCGTGACCGCACCGATCGAGACCACCGGGGCGGAAGCCGGAGCACAGCCCGAGGCCGTGCTCTCCGGGGTCAAGAAGAGCCAGATCGAAGGGCGCTCGCTCACCCAGATCGCCTGGATGCGCTTCAAGCGGGACAAGGTGGCGATGGCGGGAGGCGTCATCGTCATCCTGCTCGTGCTGATGGCGGTGTTCTCCAAGCCGATCCAGTGGATCTTCAACCTCGATCCCAACAAGTTCAACCAGGACCTCATCGACCCCGCTCTGCTCGCCCCCAAGGGTGGCTGGGGAGGAATGAGTTGGGACCACCCGCTCGGTGTGGACCCCCAGTACGGCCGGGACATGCTCGCCCGCATCATCGACGGCTCCTGGGTCTCCCTCCTGGTCGCGGGCGGCGCCACGCTGCTGTCCGTGTGCATCGGCACCGTGCTCGGTGTCATCGCCGGGTACTACGGCGGCTGGATCGACAGCGTGATCAGCAGGCTGATGGACACCTTCCTGGCGTTCCCCCTGCTGCTGTTCGCCATCTCGATCTCCGCCTCCGTGCAGGACGGGTTCTTCGGTCTCGAAGGCCTGCCGCTGCGCATCTGCGTGCTGATCTTCGTGATCGGCTTCTTCAGCTGGCCGTACATCGGCCGCATCGTGCGCGCCCAGACGATGACCCTGCGCAAGCGGGAGTTCATCGAGGCCGCCACGAGCCTCGGGGCACGCGGCCCGTACGTCCTGTTCCGGGAGCTCCTCCCGAACCTCGTCGCACCGATCCTCGTCTACGCGACGCTGATCATCCCGACGAACATCCTGTTCGAGGCCGCACTGAGCTTCCTCGGTGTCGGTATCGCTCCGCCGCAGGCCTCCTGGGGCGGCATGCTCAGCAACGCTGTGGATCTCTACACGGCTGATCCGCAGTACATGTTCGTGCCCGGACTGGCGATCTTCATCACCGTCCTGGCCTTCAACCTGCTGGGTGACGGGCTGCGTGACGCCCTCGACCCTCGCAGCAAGTGATCCATCGAATGAGGGGGCTTCCTCAGGTGAAGACGAGAAGGGTGACCGCCGGCGTTGCGTCGGTCCTGGCACTGTCGCTGGGTGCTGCCGCGTGCGGCGGCGGAGGTGACGACAACGACGGGGGAGGCAACGGCAAGAAGGACGCCGCGCTGAACTCGATCGTCAACGCGTCGGACAAGAAGGGAGGGACGGTCACGTACGAGCACTCGGACGTGCCGGACTCCCTCGACCCGGGCAACACCTACTACGGCTGGGTCCAGAACTTCTCCCGCCTCTACGGCAGAACGCTCACCACGTTCAAGCCGGCGGCGGGCAAGGAAGGCCTGGAGGTCGTGCCGGACCTCGCCGAGTCCCTCGGCAAGTCCAGCCCGGACGCCAAGACCTGGACGTACAAGCTGCGTGCGGGTGTGAAGTTCCAGGACGGCACCCCGGTGACGTCCAAGGACGTGAAGTACGCCATCGAGCGCTCCAACTTCGCGCCCGAGGCGCTGTCCAACGGCCCGACGTACTTCAAGGCGTACCTGGAGGGCGGCGACAAGTACAAGGGCCCCTACAAGGACAAGTCCGCCGAGGGCATCAAGTCCATCGAGACGCCGGACGACCGGACGATCGTCTTCAAGCTGAAGCAGCCGTTCGCCGACTTCGACTACCTGGCGACGTTCTCGCAGACGGCTCCCGTGCCGCAGGCGAAGGACACCGGTGCGAAGTACGTGCAGGCCATCCAGTCCTCCGGCCCGTACCAGTTCCAGTCCTACGAGGAGGGCCGCGGCGCCACCCTCGTGCGCAACAAGCAGTGGGACGCCAAGACGGACCCGGTCCGCAAGGCCCTGCCGGACAAGATCACGATCAAGTTCAAGGTCAACCCGGTCACGGTCGACAACAACCTGCTCTCCGACAAGATCACGGCTGACGCGGCCGGCACGGGTGTGCAGCCGCAGACCCAGCCGAAGGTGCTGCGCGGCAAGTACGCCAACCAGACGGACAGCTCCTACGCGGGCGCCACGCAGTACATCGCGCTCAACGTGAACGTGAAGCCGTTCGACAACGCCGACTGCCGCAAGGCCGTGCAGTGGGGCCTCGACAAGCAGTCGGTGCTCGACGCCATGGGCGGCTCGCCGAAGGGCGACGTGGCGACCACGCTGCTGCCGCCGTCCGTCAACGGCTACACCAAGTTCGACACCTACGCGACCGACGGTCACAAGGGCGACGTGGCCAAGGCCAAGGCGGCGCTGAAGGCGTGCGGCAAGCCGAACGGCTTCAACACCATCCTGACGGCCCGCTCCGACCGCCCCGCCGAGGTCGCCGCGGCGACCGCCGTCCAGGCGTCGCTGAAGAAGATCGGCATCAACGTCGAGATCAAGCAGTTCCCCTCCGGCAAGTACTTCTCCAACTTCGCCGGTGTCCCGAGCTACGTCCACGACAACAAGCTCGGCATGCTCTCGATGGCGTGGGGTGCCGACTGGCCGACCGGCTACGGCTTCCTCGACCAGATCATCAACGGTGCCGCCATCAAGCCCTCGGGCGGCAACAACCTGATGGAGCTGGACGACCCGAAGATCAACAAGGCCCTGACGGACGCGATCGCCAACACCGACGACGCGGCCCGCACCAAGGCCTGGGGTGACATCGACAAGATGGTGCTCGACAACGCCTCGGTCGTCCCGCTGGTCTACCGCAAGAACCTGCTGCTCCGGCCGACGTCCGCGACGAACGTCACGGTCACGCAGGCCTACCTCGGCATGTACGACTACCTGCTGATGAGCTCCTCGAAGTAATTCAGCAGGCCGGATCCTTTCGAAAGGCAGGTGAAGGCACCGGGTGGCCGCGGCGGACGATCCCGCCGCGGCCACCCGGGGCCGTACAGCTGTGGCTGCGTACATCCTCCGACGCGTCATGGGCGCGGTGCTGTTGCTGCTGGTGGTCAGCGCAGTCACCTTCGCCATCTTCTTCCTGGTCCCCCGCCTCGGGGGGCAGACGGCCGACCAGTTGGCCACCCAGTACGTCGGCAAGGACGCGAACCCCGAGTCCGTCGCCGCGATCAAGCAGAACCTGGGCCTGGACCAGCCGGTCTACGTCCAGTACTGGGACTTCATCAAGGGCCTCGTGGTGGGCGCCGACTACAAGTTCGGTCCCGACGCGACGCACTGCAGCGCACCCTGCTTCGGGTACTCCTTCAAGAACCACGTCGAGGTGTGGCCCCAGCTCGTGGACCGGATCCCCGTGTCCTTCTCGCTGGCCGTCGGTGCCGCCGTGATCTGGGTGATCTTCGGTGTCACGACCGGTGTCGTCTCGGCGCTCCGCAAGGGCAAGCCGATCGACCGCGGCGCCATGTTCGTCGCCCTCGCCGGCGTCTCGCTCCCCATCTTCTTCACCGGCCAGATCCTGCTCGCGCTCTTCGTCTACGAGATCCCCATCTGGGACAGCGTCGACTACGTGCCGTTCACCGAGAACCCCGCCGAATGGGCCTGGCACCTGGTGCTGCCCTGGATCAGCCTCGCCTTCCTCTTCTCCGCGCTCTACGCCCGCCTCACCCGGGCGGGCATGCTGGAGACGATGAACGAGGACTACATCAGAACGGCCAGGGCCAAGGGTCTCCGGGAGACCACGGTCGTGGCCAAGCACGGCCTGCGCTCCGCGCTCACCCCGATCGTCACCATCTTCGGCATGGACTTCGGCACCCTGGTCGGCACCGCGGTGCTCACCGAGACCGTCTTCTCGCTGCAGGGCATCGGCGCCTACGCCGTCCAGTCCATCCAGCAGAACGACCTGCCCATCATCATGGGCGTGACCCTGGTCGCCGCGTTCTTCATCGTCTTCTGCAATCTGATCGTCGACCTGGTGTACGCCGCCATCGACCCCCGGGTGAGGTACTCGTGAGCAAGCTCGACAAAGCCGCGCTCGGCGAACCGGACACCACCGCCGCGTCCGTCCCGGACGACGTGTTCCTGTCCGTCCGTGATCTGCGCATCCACTTCGACACCGACGACGGCCTGGTCAAGTCCGTCGACGGCGTCAGCTTCGACGTGCGCAAGGGCAAGACCCTGGGCATCGTGGGCGAGTCCGGCTCCGGCAAGTCGGTCACCTCGCTCGGCGTGATGGGCCTGCACCGCTCGGCGCGCGCCAAGGTGACCGGCGAGGTCTGGCTCGACGGCCAGGAGCTGATCGCGGCCGACCCCGACGACGTACGGCGGCTGCGCGGCCGGAAGATGGCCATGATCTTCCAGGACCCGCTGTCGGCGATGCACCCGTACTACTCGGTCGGGCACCAGATCGTCGAGGCGTACCGCGTCCACCACGACGTCAGCAAGAAGGCCGCCAAGCAGCGGGCGATCGAGATGCTCGACCGGGTCGGCATCCCCGAGCCCGCCAAGCGCGTCGACGGCTACCCGCACGAGTTCTCCGGCGGTATGCGCCAGCGCGCCATGATCGCCATGTCGCTGGTGAACAACCCCGAGCTGCTCATCGCCGACGAGCCGACCACCGCCCTGGACGTCACCGTGCAGGCGCAGATCCTCGACCTGATCCGGGACCTCCAGAAGGAGTTCGGCTCCGCGGTCATCATGATCACCCACGACCTGGGTGTGGTCGCCGAGATGGCCGACGACCTGCTGGTCATGTACGGCGGCCGGTGCGTGGAGCGCGGCCCCGCCGAGGACGTGTTCGCCGAGCCCCGGCACCCCTACACCTGGGGCCTGCTCGGCTCGATGCCGCGTCTGGACCGCGAGGAGACCGACCGGCTCATCCCGATCATGGGCGCGCCGCCCTCCCTCATCAACCTCCCGTCCGGCTGCGCCTTCCACCCGCGCTGCCCGTACGCGGACATCCCGAAGGACAACGTCACCCGCACGGTCCGCCCCGAGCTGACCGAGGTCGGCGGCTCGCACTGGGCCGCCTGCCACATGACGCAGGAGCAGCGGGAGCGTATCTGGACCGAAGAGATTGCGCCGAAGCTGTGAGCGACGACAAAACGGTGAGCACACCGGACACGAGCGGGAGCACCCTCACCAAGGGCACCACCGCCGACGGCGAGGTCCTGCTGAAGGTGACCGGCCTTCAGAAGCACTTCCCGATCCGCAAGGGCCTGCTCCAGCGGCAGACCGGCGCGGTGCGCGCCGTCGACGGCATCGACTTCGAGGTGCGCAAGGGCGAGACGCTCGGCGTCGTCGGCGAGTCGGGCTGCGGCAAGTCCACCATGGGCCGGCTGATCACCCGGCTGCTGGAACCGACCGACGGCTCGGTCGAGTTCGAGGGCAAGGACATCACGCACCTGAAGACCGGCGAGCTGCGCCCCATGCGCCGCGACGTGCAGATGATCTTCCAGGACCCGTACTCCTCGCTGAACCCCCGGCACACGATCGGCACGATCGTCGGCGCCCCCTTCCGGCTCCAGGGCGTCGAGCCCGAGGGCGGCGTGAAGAAGGAGGTCCAGCGGCTGCTGTCGGTGGTCGGTCTCAACCCCGAGCACTACAACCGCTATCCGCACGAGTTCTCCGGCGGCCAGCGCCAGCGCATCGGCATCGCCCGCGCGCTCGCGCTCAACCCCAAGCTGGTCGTTGCGGACGAGCCGGTCTCCGCACTGGACGTGTCGATCCAGGCGCAGGTGGTGAACCTGCTGGACGACCTCCAGGAGGAACTGGGCCTGACGTATGTGATCATCGCGCACGACCTGTCGGTGGTCCGGCACGTCTCGGACCGGATCGCGGTGATGTACCTCGGCAAGATCGTCGAGCTGGCCGACCGCGACAAGCTGTACAAGTCGCCGATGCACCCCTACTCCAAGGCCCTGCTGTCGGCCGTGCCGATACCGGATCCGAAGCGCCGGGGCGTCAAGAGCGAGCGCATCCTGCTCAAGGGCGACGTGCCCTCGCCGATCGCCCCGCCGAGCGGCTGCCGCTTCCACACCCGGTGCTGGAAGGCGACGGAGATCTGCAAGACGACCGAGCCGCCGCTGGTGGAGCTGCGGGCCGGGCAGCAGGTCGCCTGCCATCACCCGGAGAACTTCGAGGACCAGCAGCCGCAGGACACCAAGCTGCTGTCGTCGGCCAAGGAGGTCGCCGCGGAGAACGGCGACGCCACCCCCGTGGAGAAGTGACCCCGCCCGAGCCCCCGCCCTCGCACATCAGGGCGGGGGCTCACCCGTGGGGGAAAATGCCCGTGTGCTCCAGCAACTCTTCAGCCCGTCCGTCCAGCACACGCTCGACCTGATCGGCATCTTCGTCTTCGCGATCTCCGGCGCCCTGCTGGCCGTGCGCAAGAACTTCGACGTGTTCGGCATGGCCGTCCTCGCCGAGGTCACCGCGCTGGGCGGGGGGCTGTTCCGTGACCTGGTCATCGGGGCCGTACCGCCCGCCGCCTTCACGGACCTGGGGTACTTCCTCACCCCGCTGCTCGCCACCCTCCTCGTCTTCTTCCTGCACCCCCAGGTGGAGCGCATCCAGGTCGCGGTGAACGTCTTCGACGCGGCCGGCCTCGGCCTGTTCTGCGTCGCGGGCACGATCAAGGCGTACGAGTACGGGCTCGGCCTGACCGCCTCCGCCGGGCTCGGCCTGACCACCGCCGTCGGCGGCGGAGTGCTGCGGGACGTGCTCGCCAACGAGGTGCCCTCACTGCTGCGCTGGGACCGCGACCTGTACGCCGTCCCGGCCATCGTCGGTTCCGCCCTGGCCGCCCTGTGCATCCGCTACGACGCCCTGAACCCGCTCACCAGCGGTTGCGCGGTGATCACCGCCTTCGTACTGCGCCTGCTCGCGATGCGGTACCACTGGCGAGCTCCGCGGGCGTGGCACCGGCGGTCGACGGTGAGCGAGGAGGAGCAGCCCGTCCTGCCGTGACGCGGGCGCCCATCTCCTCGGTCAGCCAGCGGAACGCGGGGACCACCTGCGGCCGCCACAGCGCCATGTTGTGGCCGCCCGCGCTCTTCGGGATGTACACCACGTGCACGGTCGTCGGCGCCTTCGCGATCTGTGCCATGGCCACGGCGGCCTCGTAGCCGTCGTGCGGCTGGCCGGAGAGGTACAGCGCGATCCGCGGCGGGACGGGCGCCCGGCGCAGCATCAGATACGGGTTGTTCGCGGCGCGCAGGGTGGGGTTCTGCGCGGTGAGCGAGTCGCGTTCGCCGATCGGGTCGTTGTAGCCGGACATGCTGACGGCGGCCCGGTAGCGGTCGGGGTGCGCGATGGCGAGCCGCGCCGCGCAGTGCGCCCCGGCCGAGTAGCCGGCGACGGCCCAGCCCCGCGGGGCGGACTGGGCGCGGAAGTTGTCCATGACCATCTTCGGCACGTCGACGCTCAGCCAGGTGTCGGCGTCGACCGTGCCCGGGATGTTGGCGCACCCTGTGTCCACCCCGGCCAGCAGGTTGGTGCGGGGCGCGACCAGGATGAACGGGGCCACCTGGCCGTCGCGCATCAGCGGCTCCAGCTGCTCGTGCGCGTGCAGCGAGCCGAACCACGCCTTCGCCGAGCCGGGGTAGCCGGGCAGCAGCTCCACGACCGGGAACCTCCGGTGCCGGTAGGCCGGTTCGCCGTACTGCGGGGGCAGCCAGACGTAGACCTCGGCGTTCACGCCCGACACCCGGCCCTTGAGCTGGGTCACCCGCACCCCGCCGGCCGCGCCCATCCCGGGCCCGGTGGCGGGCGCGAAGGTCTGCCGCACCTTGGGCAGCCGCTTGAGCGAGATGCCGCCGGTGCCGTCGGCGCCCAGGTCGGCCGCCTGCTGCACATGGTCGCCGGTGCCGAGCAGGTCGGCCCAGTTGTCGTACAGGTTGTTGGCGTTGTTGACCAGCGTGAAGACCAGCGCCACGGCCGTTCCCTGCGCGAACAGCAGCATCAGCGCCCGGGCCGCGGCACGCAGGACCCGGGGCCCGCGGATGCGCGACCACAGGACCAGCGGCACGACGAGGGCGGCGACGGACAGTACGACCAGCGTGCAGAGGAACGGTGTCCCGGTGAGGCTCATGCCCCTACAGAGGACGGGAAAGGCCCGTGGGTGCACGGACGAGTAGGACACTTACCGAGAAATTGCCCGTGTCTCACCAAGGCATGACCCTGGCCGCGTGCGAAAAGCTACCGCTTAGTAGTTAGTTCTTGTACTGTTCAGCCATGCCAGAAGCAGCCACCGCCCCGGCCGCCCGGGCCACGATCGGCGACAGCGAGTTCGACCGCGACACCGCGCTCACCCGCCGCGCGCCCGGCGTCTACGACATCGACCTCTCCGCCGGCTGGACGATCATCAGCGCCGTCAACGGCGGCTATCTGCTGGCCGTCCTGGGCCGCGCCCTCGCGGACGCCCTGCCGCACGCCGACCCCTTCACGATCTCGGCGCACTACCTGACCGCGTCCCAGCCCGGCCCGGCGGTCGTCCGCACGGACGTCGTCCGCACCGGCCGCACCCTGTCGACCGGCCAGGCCTCGCTCTTCCAGTACGACGACGAGGGCCGCGAGGTGGAACGCATCCGCGTCCTCGCCTCCTACGGCGACCTCGACGCCCTGCCCGACGACGTCCGTACGACGGCCCGGCCGCCCGCGATCCCCCCGCTGGAGCACTGCTTCGGCCCGGAGGACGGACCCGCCCCTGTCGACGGCAGTTCGGCCATCACCGAGCGCCTGATGCTCAAGCTCGACCCGTCCACCCTCGGCTGGGCCCTCGGGCAGCCCTCCGGCAAGGGCGAGATGCGAGCCTGGTTCGGCCTCAAGGACGGGCGCGATCCCGACCCGCTCTCCCTGCTGCTGGCGGTCGACGCCCTGCCGCCCACCGCCTTCGAACTCGGGCTGAAGGGCTGGGTGCCGACCGTCGAGCTGACCGTGCACGTCCGCTGCCGTCCGGTCCCGGGCCCGCTGCGGGTGTCGATCACCACGCGCAACCTCGCAGGCGGCTTCCTGGAGGAGGACGCCGAGGTGTGGGACAGCGCGGACCGGCTGGTCGCGCAGTCCCGGCAGCTGGCGCGGGTCCGGCTGGGCTGAACTCTGCCTCGCTGACAGGCAGGTCACAGGGCGGCCCCAAGGGAGGCCTGAGAGGCGTTGGTTGAGTACTCGCCTCAGGCCTCCCTCACCGTCCCTGGAGTGGTTTCTCATGAAGCGTGCGCGTCTCGTTCCCGCCGTGGCCCTGCTGGTACTGTCTGCGCCGGCCCTGGCGGCCTGCGGGTCGGGTGACTCCTCGTCGTCCTCGGACAGCGGGGGAGGGCCGGGACAGCGGCAGGCCTGCCAGGCGCCTTCGGGCGCCCCTTCCGGAGGTCCATCGGGCGCCCCTTCCGGCGCGCCCTCGGGGGCCCCGTCAGGCGCCGCCTCCGCGGGCGCCAAGCCGACGGGTGCGCCGTCCGGGGCTCCTTCGGGGACGCCCAGCGGTGCGCCGGGAGGCGGGCAGGGTGGGCAGGGCGGTCCCGGCGGGGGCCAGGGCGGCGGCTGCGGCGGCCCCGGTGGCGGCGGTCAGGCCGCGGGCGGGCAGGGGCAGCAGTCTCAACCGTCTCAGCAGCGGCAGAAGGATGAGCAGACGCCGTAGGTGCAGTAAGGAGCAGTAGGCGCAGGTACGCCGGCCGGGTGTGGCCGGGCGCGGCGAGGGCGGCGCGTCCGGTGAACGGGCGCGCCGCCCCTGTGCGTCGCGGGAGGGGTGTCAATCCAGCCAGTGCCGGCGGCCGAGGCCGATCAGCCGCATCTGGCGGGTCGCCAGCTGTGCGACGTGCCGGGTCCGGGCCGGGCGCTCCTCCTCCGGCCCCTCCTGGGCCTCCAGGAACAGCGACGCCGTACTCAGCATCTGGTCGACGTAGAGATGAGCGAGCATCAGCAGGTCGTCCTCGCTCCAGCCCTCGGACACCGGGTCCTTGGCCAGCTCGTCCTTGACCTCCTGGGCGAACCGGGCCAGTTGGTCCCGTATCGCCTCCCGTACCGGCAGAACTCCGCCATGTCGTTCACGGGCGATGAAGCGGACATGGGCGGGGTACCCGTCGACGTGACGGGCGATCAGTTCGATGGTGCGCGTGATGCGTTCCTCGTGGTCGCCCGTCGTGGACACCGTCGTCCGGATCATCGGGTGCAGGCTGCCCAGCGCCTCCTCGACCAGGGCCACGCCCAGATCCGCCGTGGAGCGGAAGTGGCGGTAGAAGGCGGTCGGGGCGACACCGACGGCGCGGGTGACCTCGCGCAGTCCCAGGCTGCTCAGGCTCTGCTCCTCCAGCAGGCCCAGGGCCGCGTCCAGGAGTGCCTGCCGGGTCTTCTGCTTCTGGGCCTGCCGGATGCCGAGGGTGTGACTCATACCATGCAGTTAACAACTGTTCTCTGGAATTGGAAAGTCATGAGAGGCGTTAGGCTGGGAAGTCAGTGAACAACTGTAACCACAACCGTTCACCGAAACCCTGGGGGCTGTTACCCGTGCTGTTCATCGTCGCCGCACTCCTGCTGCTGGGTGTCCTCCTGGGCACCGTGGCCCACGCGCCGCTCACCTTCTCCGTCGCCGTCGGCGTCGTCATCGCCGTCTGGCTGGGCATCTTCGCGCTCCGCGAGCGCGGCCGCCGCGACACCCAGGCCCACTGACACCGACCACCCCTCTTCGAACCGACTCCGGGAGTCGATCACCATGCAGCTCACCGCTCCGGCCTCGCGCCGCACCGGTATCCGCGACACCGACGGCATGGCCGTCGCGTCCTTCATCCTCGGCCTGCTCGGCCTGCTCGTGCTCAACCTCTTCCTCGGCCCGATCGCCATCGTGCTGGCGAGCGTCGCCCTGTGGCGCGGCACCGAACGCCGCGGCCGCGCCTGGCTCGGACTGGGCCTGGGCGTCGCCGACCTGCTGGTCCTCGCGGCGTTCATGGAGTTCGACAGCACGATCTCCTGGAGCTTCTGAGCCGCCGTCGGGCAGCCGTCCCTTCGGTACGCCGCGGCCGGGCCCGAGGACGACGGGCCGTCGCCGCACCGGAAAGCGGTTCGCATTCGTCCGGCCTTGATCTGAGGCCGGTGGAAGGGGAGCCGTAGAATCGGGCTCACCATGGCTTACCTCGACCACGCCGCGACCACCCCGATGCTTCCGGAGGCGGCAGAGGCGCTCACCGCCCAGCTGGGTGCCACCGGCAACGCGTCCTCCCTCCACGCATCCGGCAGGCAGGCCCGCCGCACCGTCGAGGAGGCCCGCGAGTCCCTCGCCGAAGCCCTCGGCGCCCGCCCCAGCGAGGTCGTCTTCACCTCGGGCGGCACAGAGGCCGACAACCTCGCCGTCAAGGGCCTTTACTGGTCACGCCGCGACGCCGACCCGGCCCGCACCCGCGTCCTCGCCAGCCCCGTCGAGCACCACGCCGTCCTCGACGCCGTGCACTGGCTCGGCGAACACGAGGGCGCCACCGTCGAGTACCTGCCGGTCGACTCCCAGGGCCGCGTCCACCCCGGCGCCCTGCGCGAGGCGATCGCCCGCAACCCCGACGACGTGGCCCTCGCCACCGTCATGTGGGCGAACAACGAGATCGGGACCATCCTGCCGATCCGCGAACTCGCCGATGCGGCAGCCGAGTTCGGAGTCCCGCTGCACTCGGACGCCGTCCAGGCCTTCGGCCAGATCCCCGTGGACTTCGCCGCCTCCGGTCTCGCCGCCATGACGGTCTCGGGCCACAAGATCGGCGGCCCCTACGGCATCGGCGCGCTGATCCTCGGCCGTGAGCACACCCCCGTCCCGGTCCTGCACGGCGGCGGCCAGGAACGCCATGTCCGCTCCGGCACCCTCGACGTGCCCGCCGTCGCCTCCTTCGCCGTCGCCGGGCGGCTCGCCGCCGAGCAGCGCGAGTGGTTCGCCCGCGAGATCGGCGCCCTGCGCGACGCCCTCGTCAGCGCGGTCCGTTCGGCCGTGCCGGACGCGATCCTCGGCGGTGACCCGGACCCGGAGGGCCGCCTCCCGGCCAACGCCCACTTCACCTTCCCCGGCTGCGAGGGCGACTCCCTGCTGCTCCTGCTCGACGCCCAGGGCATCGAGTGCTCCACCGGCTCCGCCTGCACCGCCGGCGTCGCCCAGCCCAGCCATGTCCTGCTCGCCACCGGCACCGACCCCGACCTGGCCCGCGGCACCCTGCGCTTCTCCCTCGGCCACACCTCCACCGAGGCCGACGTCGAGGCCCTGGCGAAGGCCATCGGCCCGGCGGTGGAACGGGCCCGGGCGGCCGGACTGACCTGAGGCCTGTCGCGAAGGGCCCTTGAGGTCAGGCCGGTGTCGTACGCGCCCGCCGTATGAGGCGCATGTACTTGTCCCAGTCCCAGTGCCGCCCCGGGTCGGTGTGGTCCGTGCCCGGGACCTCCACGTGGCCGATGATGTGCTCGCGGTCGACGGGAATGTCGTAGCGGGCGCAGATCCGGGCCGTGAGACGGGCCGACGCCTCGTACATCTCGTCCGTGAGGTCCTGCGGGCGGTCCACGAAGCCCTCGTGCTCGATGCCGACACTGCGTTCGTTGTAGTCGCGGTTGCCCGCGTGGTAGGCCACGTCCAGCTCGCGGATCATCTGTGTGACATGCCCGTCCTGCCGGACGATGTAGTGCGCCGCCGCCTTGTGCCCCGGGTCCTGGAAGGCCCTCACCGCGCTGTCGAAGCTGCCCTGCGTGACATGGACGACCACCATGTCTATGCCGTAGTCGTCGGGGCGGTCAGCGCGGCGCCAGTTCGCGTCCGACGCCGCCACCCAGCGCGCGCCCGTGTAGTCCACCTCGCCCTCCTTGCGCGGCTTCTCGACGCCCGGAGCGCGCCACCACAGACGCGCCAACTCGTCCCGGGCGAGCACGGCGGAGCCCGCCGCGGCCACCGTGCCGCCGATCAGCAGCGCGCGGCGGCCGACCTTCCGGTCGCCGTCCTTCGAAGCCTTCGGCTCTCCCATGTGATCGTCAACGGATACCCGGCGGCCCTGGTTCCCGCGCCCCCTTACCCTGGAAGGGTTATGACTGAGACCCCGCAGCGCCCCCGCCCCCTCCGCGTCCTGGCCGCCATGTCCGGCGGAGTCGACTCCGCCGTCGCCGCCGCCCGCGCGGCCGAAGCGGGCCACGACGTGACCGGCGTCCACCTCGCGCTCTCCGCCAACCCCCAGTCCTTCCGGACGGGCGCGCGGGGCTGCTGCACCATCGAGGACTCACGCGACGCCCGCCGCGCCGCGGACGTCATCGGCATCCCGTTCTACGTGTGGGACCTCGCCGACCGCTTCCGCGAGGACGTCGTCGAGGACTTCGTCGCCGAGTACGAGGCCGGCCGCACCCCCAACCCGTGCCTGCGCTGCAACGAGAAGATCAAGTTCGCCGCCCTCCTCGACAAGGCGCTCGCGCTCGGCTTCGACGCGGTCTGCACCGGCCACTACGCCCAGGTGATCGTCCGCGAGGACGGCACCCGCGAGCTGCACCGCGCCTCCGACATGGCCAAGGACCAGTCGTACGTCCTCGGCGTGCTCGACGACCGGCAGCTCGCCCACGCGATGTTCCCGCTCGGCGACACTGTCACCACCAAGGACGAGATCCGCGCGGAGGCCGAGCGCCGCGGCCTGGCGGTGGCCAAGAAGCCCGACTCGCACGACATCTGCTTCATCGCCGACGGCGACACCCAGGGCTTCCTCGCGAACCGGCTCGGCCGCTCCGAGGGCGACATCGTCGACGAGTCCGGCAACCGGCTCGGCACCCACGAGGGCGCGTACGGCTTCACCATCGGCCAGCGCAAGGGCCTGCGCATCGGCACCCCGGCCCCCGACGGCAAGCCGCGCTACGTCCTCGACATCTCGCCGGTGGACAACACGGTGACCGTCGGCCCGGCGTCCGCCCTGGACGTCAGCGCGCTCACCGCGATCAAGCCCCGCTGGTGCGGCGCCGCCCCCACCGGCCCCGGCACCTACACGGCCCAGCTCCGGGCCCACGGCGGCGAGACCGAGGTGACCGCCGAAGTCGTCGACGGCTCCCTGGAGGTCACCTTCGCCGAGCCGGTCCGCGGCGTCGCCCCCGGTCAGGCGATCGTGCTGTACGACGGCACGCGCGTGGTCGGCTCGGCGACGATCGCGTCGACGACACGGGCGACGGCGGGCGTGGCCTGATCCTGCCGCCGTACCTCGGGGCCGGGCTCCGGCCCGGGGGTTCCGGCCCGGGGGGCTCCACGCGCGTGCCCCCGTGCCGCCCCTCTCAGTCCCGGCTGAAGAACTCCGTCAGCACCGGCGCCAGCACATTCGGCTCGACCATGTGCGTCTGGCCCTGGAGCGTGCGGTACGTGCCCTCGGGGACGGAGTCCGCGATCGCCCGGGCCGCCTCGCGCAGCCACTCGGGGCTCGCGTCGCCCGCGATCGCCAGCACGGGGACGCCGACCGAGCCCAGCCGGGAGCGGGGCACCCGGCCGTCGCCCATGACGGCGTCGTCGTAGGCGAGGCTCGAGGCCATCGCCTCCATGCCGGCCCACATGGGGGACTGGCGGGCGCCCTGGATCATCCCCTCGGCAAGGCCCGTCAGCCGCAGGAACAGCTCGACCGCGTCCCCGCGCCGCCCCTCGCCGAGCGCCTCCGTCAGCCGCTCGGTGTACTGCGCACGCTCCCTGGTGCCCTCCTCGGACATCGCGAACGGCGTCTCGTACACCGCCACGCGCCGTACCGGCAGTCCGCTCGCCGCCGCCTCCAGCGCCAGCGCCCCGCCCGAGGAGATGCCGTACAGGTGCGCCTCGCCGCCCACCGCCTCGATCACCGCGGCCAGGTCCTCGACCTCACGCTCCACGGCGTACGGCGCGGTGTCCGCACTGGCGCCGCGGCCCCGCCGGTCGTACACGACGGCCTGGAAACGTTCCGAGAGCGACACGGCCAGCGGCGCCAGGGTGCCGCCCGTCGACATCGCGCCGCTCACCAGGACGACCGCGGGGCCGCGTCCGGTGCTCTCGTAGGCGATGCGGGTGCCGTCGCGGGAAAGGATCTTCTTGTCCATGCCCATGCAGACTGCCGCACGCCGGGGTGTTCATCGATGAGGCGGGCGGCGCGTCAGCCGATCAGAACACTTCCACCTCGTAGAAGCACAGGTGGTCCTTGATCTCGGCGACGTCCGGCTTGGGATCCGCATACGCCCAGACGAGGTCAGCCGCGTCCGGCAGTGACCAGTAGGAGGCGGTGCCCTTGAAGGGGCAGTACGACTGCGTGCCGGACGGCGTCAGCAGGTCCAGGCGCACGTCCTCGGCCGGGATGTAGTACCGCTCGGGACAGCCCGTCTCGCGCAGCACCAGCGACCGGTCGCTCTCCGCCAGCACCTGCCCGCCGTGCACCACGCGCACGTGCCCGCCGCTCCGCTCGATGGTGATGCGATGCCCTGTGGTCACGATCGTCCCTCCTCGGGTAGCCGACTCCTGAGGTACAGCGCAGGCTGAAGCGGAGTTCTTCCCTCGCCGCAGGAGGCCCCATGCGCGCCACGGAACCGGCCGGAAACCGCTCCAGCCTGCTGCACCAGGTCCGGTACGCCCTGCGCCACCCGGAGCGTGTGCCCGCGCACGCCCGGCGCGCGGCGCGGGACGCCTGGCTGCGGCTGCGCCACCCCGACCACATCGCGTACTACCGGGCCGTGATGGCCTCGGACGCGGCCCGCAGCACGGAGGCGGCGGTGGGGCACAACCCCTCGCGCGAGCAGTGGACGCGGATCGGCCGCATGCAGTTCGACTACCTGGTGGGCCACGGCCTCCAGCCGCATCACCGCATCCTGGAGATCGGCTGCGGCAACCTGCGCGCCGGGCGGCTGTTCATCGACTACCTCGACACCGCCCACTACTACGGCATCGACATCTCGCCGCACATCCTGCTCGCCGCCCAGGACACCCTCGTGGCCGAGAAGCTCCAGCCCAAACTGCCCTACCTGGTGCTCGCCGACGACCTCACCTTCGCCTTCCTGCCGGACGCGCACTTCGACGTCGTGCACGCGCACAGCGTCTTCTCGCACTCGCCGCTGCACGTCATCGAGGAGTGCTTCGCCCACGTCGGCCGGATCCTCGCACCCGGCGGGTTCTTCGACTTCACGTTCGACCGCACCGAGGGCGAGGAGCACCAGGTCCTGCACGAGGACTTCTACTACCGGACGGGGACCCTGACCGACCTCGCCGCGCGGCACGGCCTGGACGCCCAATTCATGGACGACTGGGAGCGCCTCCCGCACCGGCAGTCCAAAATGCGGGTCACCGTCGCGGTGGACCGGGCCCGTACGGTGGGCTCATGAACATCTGTGTCTTCCTGTCCGCCGCCGACCTCGACGAGCGCTACACCCGCCCCGCGCGGGAGTTCGCCACGCTGCTGGGCAAGGGCGGCCACACGCTGGTGTGGGGCGGCTCGGACGTCGGCCTCATGAAGGTGGTCGCCGACGGGGTGCAGGAGGCTGGCGGCCGGCTGGCCGGCGTCTCCGTGCAGTTCCTCGCGGCCAAGGCCCGCCCGGGCGTCGACGAGATGGTGATCGCCAAGGACCTGGCCGAGCGCAAGAAGCTGCTCCTCGAACGGGCCGACGCCGTGGTGATCATGGTCGGCGGCACGGGCACGCTCGACGAGGCGACCGAGATCCTGGAACTGAAGAAGCACGGGCACACCGACAAGCCGGTGGTCCTGCTCAACACCGCGGGCTTCTACGACGGCCTGAAGGAGCAGTTCCGCCGCATGGACGCCGAGGGCTTCCTGCCCCGGCCGCTCACCGACCTGGTGTTCTTCGCCGAGGAGCCGGTGGGGGCGCTGGCGTACCTGGAGGAGAGCCGGGGCATCGGGTGAGGTGACCCGGTGGTGATGCGAGCATGGCGGGCATGGCTACTCATGTGATCACCGGAGCCGGCTCCGGCATCGGCGCGGCCGTGGCCCGGCGTCTGCACGCGCGCGGGGACGACCTCGTGCTGCACGCGCGCGACGCGGGCCGCGCGAAGGAGCTGGCGGCCGAGTTCCCCGGGGCGAAAACGCTGGTCGGGGACCTCGCCGACCCCGACAAGCTCTCCTGGGCCTTCTCCCACCAGTCGCTGCCGGACCGCGTGGACTCGCTGCTGCACATCGCCGGCGTCGTCGACCTCGGCCCGGTCGGCGAGCTCACCCCGAAGACCTGGCGCCACCAGCTCAACGTCAACCTGATCGCCCCCGCCGAGCTGACCCGCCACTTCCTGCCGCAACTGCGCGCCGCCCGCGGGCACGTGCTCTTCGTCAACTCCGGCGCCGGCCTGAACGCCCACGCCGGCTGGTCCGCTTACGCCGCCTCCAAGCACGGACTGAAGGCCCTCGCCGACTCCCTGCGCCACGAGGAGCACGCGGCCGGGGTGCGGGTCACCTCGGTCTACCCCGGCCGCACGGCCAGCCCCATGCAGGCCAAGGTCCACCAGCAGGAGGGCAAGGAGTACGACGCCTCGAAGTGGATCGACCCGGAGTCGGTCGCCACGACGATCCTCATGGCCCTGGACCTGCCGAGGGACGCGGAGGTCAACGACCTGACGGTGCGCCCGGGAGGCTGACCCGGTGAAGGCGCTGCGTAGGCTTCTCCGGTGAGCGAAAACAGCCAGTTCAGGTTCGGCGCCGCCACCGGCGTGGGGTCCATGCCGGGCGGCGACGCCCGTGAGGCCGCCAAAACCGTCACCGGCACTTTCGAGGGCTTCCCCTTCCTGCCCGAACTGCCCGCCCGGGGCCCCGGCGCGGACATGATCGGGCGGACCGCCGGCATGCTCGTCGAGCTGTACGCACGCGTGGAACCCAGCGGATGGCGGCTGGGGGACCGGCCGGGGCGCGACACCAAGCGGGCCCGCTCCTGGCTGGGTGAGGACCTCGACGCGCTGGAGGAGTTCACGCAGGAGTACGAGGGGCCGCTGAAGGTCCAGGCCGTCGGCCCCTGGACCCTCGCGGCCAACCTGGAGCTGCGGGGCGGGGAGGTCGCCCTCTCCGACGCCGGTGCCTGCCGCGACCTGGCCGCATCCCTCGCGGAGGGGCTGCGCGGGCATCTGGCCGAACTGCGGCGGCGGATCCCCGGCGCGCAGCTCGTCCTCCAGCTCGACGAGCCCTCCCTCACGGCCGTCCTGCGCGGGCAGGTGAAGAGCGCCAGCGGCTACCGCACCCACCGGGCCGTCGACCGGCAGGTCGTCGAGCAGACGCTGCGCGGCCTCGTCGGGGTGCACACGTCCGGCCCGGTCGTGGTCCACTCCTGCGCCCCCGACGTGCCCTTCGCCCTGCTCCGCCGGGCCGGCGCCGCCGCCGTCTCCTTCGACTTCTCCCTGCTCACCGAGCGTGACGACGAGGCGATCGGGGAGGCCGTGGAGGGCGGCACCCGGCTCTTCACCGGTGTCGTGCCGGGCACGGAGGGTCCATTGTCAGACCCTGCCGGTAGCGTCATGGGTGTCAGGACGCTGTGGCGCAGGCTGGGGCTGTCTCCGGGGCTGCTCGCGGAGGCGGTCACGGTCACCCCGTCGTGCGGACTCGCGGGGGCCTCCCCGGGGTACGCGCGCACGGCTCTCGCACACTGCGCCCGGGCGGCGAGATCCCTCGCGGACAACCCAGAGTAACGGGAGGACGACACGGTGGCCGGCGACAAGCAAGCGGAGACGACGACGGTGCCCGCCGAGGCACGGGAGAAGCACGCGCGCCTCGCGGAGCAGATCGAGGAGCACCGCTTCCGCTACTACGTGAAGGACGCTCCCGTCGTCAGCGACGCGGAGTTCGACCAGCTGCTGCGTTCCCTGGAGGCGCTGGAGGAGGAGTACCCGGAGCTGCGCACACCGGAGTCGCCGACCCAGAAGGTCGCCGGGTCCTACGAGACGGAGTTCACGGCCGTCGAGCACCGCCAGCGCATGCTCTCCCTCGACAACACGTTCAACGACGAGGAGATGGCCGCCTGGACGGAACGCATCGCGAGGGAACTGGGCGAGCAGGAGTACCACTTCCTGTGCGAGCTCAAGGTCGACGGCCTCGCCGTGAACCTCACCTATGAGCACGGCCGCCTCACCCGTGCGGCCACCCGGGGTGACGGCCGCACCGGTGAGGACATCACGCCCAACGTGCGGACCATCGCGGAGATCCCGGAGCGCCTCAAGGGCGACCGCGTCCCCGACCTCGTGGAGATCCGCGGCGAGGTCTACTTCCCGATGGAGAAGTTCCAGGAGCTCAACGCCCGCCTCGTCGAGGCCGGCGACAAGCCCTTCGCCAACCCGCGCAACGCGGCGGCCGGTTCACTGCGCCAGAAGGACCCGCGCGTCACCGCCACCCGCCCCCTGCACATGGTGGTCCACGGCATCGGCGCTCTGGAGGGCTTCACCGGCCTGACCCGGCTCTCCCAGGCCTACGACCTGCTCGAGACCTGGGGCCTGCCCACCTCCCGGCACAACAAGGTGGTCGACGGCCTGGAAGGCGTACGGGAGTTCATCGCCTACTTCGGCGAGAACCGCCACTCGGTGGAGCACGAGATCGACGGCGTGGTCGTCAAGCTCGACCAGATCCCCCTCCAGGGCCGCCTCGGATCCACCTCACGCGCCCCGCGCTGGGCGATCGCGTACAAGTACGCGCCGGAGGAGGTCAACACCAAGCTCGTCAACATCCGCGTGGGAGTGGGCCGCACGGGCCGCGTCACCCCGTACGCCCAGGTCGAGCCGGTCACGGTCGCCGGCTCCGAGGTCGAGTTCGCCACGCTCCACAACCAGGACGTGGTCAAGGCCAAGGGCGTCCTCATCGGGGACACGGTCGTGCTGCGCAAGGCCGGTGACGTCATCCCGGAGATCCTCGGCCCCGTCGCCGACCTGCGCGACGGCACCGAGCGCGAGTTCGTGATGCCGAGCGAGTGCCCCGAGTGCGGCACGGCGCTCAGGCCGATGAAGGAGGGCGACGTCGACCTGCGCTGCCCGAACGCCCGCACCTGCCCTGCCCAGTTGCGTGAGCGCCTGTTCTACCTCGCGGGCCGCAAGGCCCTGGACATCGAGCACTTCGGCTACGTCGCCGCGGCCGCCCTCACCGCCCCGCTGGAGCCGAAGACCCCGCCGCTGGTCGACGAGGGCGACCTGTTCGACCTCACCATCGAACAACTGCTGCCCATCAAGGCGTACGTCCTCGACCCGGACAGCGGCCTGCCCAAGCGCGACCCGAAGACCGGCGAGGAGAAGGTCGCCACGATCTTCGCCAACCAGGAGGGCAAGCCCCGCAAGAACGCGGTCGCCATGCTGGAGAACATCGCCGCGGCCAAGGAGCGCCCCCTCGCCCGCGTCATCACCAGCCTGTCGATCCGTCACGTCGGACCCGTCGCGGCCGAGGCGCTGGCCCGCGAGTTCCGCTCGATCGAGCGCATCGACCAGGCCACGGAGGAGGAGCTGGCGGTCACCGAGGGCGTCGGCCCGACCATCGCCGCCTCCCTCAAGCAGTGGTTCGCCGAGGACTGGCACCGCGACATCATCCGCAAGTGGAAGGCAGCCGGCGTCCGCATGGAGGCGGAGAGCACCGGCGAGGACGAGGGGCCGCGCCCCCTCGAAGGCCTCACCGTCGTCGTCACCGGCACCCTCGAGCACTTCACCCGGGACGGCGCCAAGGAGGCGCTGCAGAGCCGCGGAGCGAAGGTGACCGGCTCGGTTTCGAAGAAGACCTCGTTCGTCGTGGTGGGGGACAGCCCCGGATCGAAGTACGACAAGGCGATGCAGCTGAAGGTTCCGGTCCTGAACGAGGAGGGTTTCGGCGTCCTGCTGGAGCAGGGACCGGACGCCGCGGCCGAAGTCGCCCTTTCGGCCGAGGAGTAGCGGTTGAAGGCCACCCGTTCGGCGCATACCAGATGCATACGGGTGGCCGGGGCGCATTCGGGCAACCGTCGGCGACCGCTGCCCGTGGAAGCCTTCTGCGGCCTACTGTTGAGATGTGCGCCTGCCGTGCCCAGCTGCGGTCGGGGCATCTTCGTGCTCGGGCAGAGCACGGGGAAGGGTTTTCCAGCGCGGGCCGCCCAAGGGTTGTCGGGCACCGGGCCGCGGGCGTGGGCACCGCCGGCTGTGAGAGGGACGGGAATGGAACCGACCGAGAGCGCCGTGCCGGGCTCACGGCTGCGCCTGCGCCGCATGGCGGTCGCATGGCGTGCAGTCCGTGGGGCAGGGCGGCCGGCGGGACGTCCGGGTGCGGAGGTGCGCGCCGTCGGACAGTACACCCCGGACGGGCGTGCCGGCGCGGGGCGCGCCGCCGAAGGCCCCGGAGCACAGCCGATCACCGAACACACTCCCGGACTGACCGGCGCGGACCCGGACGCGGACGGTGAACAGCGCCAGTCCTGGCCCGCACTGCCCGCGGCCGTCGTCGCGGCGGCCGGGTTCGTCCTGGGCGCGGGCTTCTATCGCGCCTTCACCGGCGGCCACGCGCTCTTCCCGTCCGGCACGGCCGGCTGGGCGCTGGCCGTGCTGACCGGCGTCATCGTCGGCCACCTCGTCATGCTGGGCCGCTCCCGCTGGTGGGGCGGCACCGGCTCGGGCGCCGCCCTCACCCTCGCCGTACTGCTGCTCTACGGCTGGGTCCCGGCCGGCATGGTCAGCCTCACGGTCGTCGTGCTCGTCGGGGCAGCCCGCCGCAACCGCTGGCGTCAGGGCGTGCTGCACGGCGCGGTCGACCTCCTCGGCATCGGCGCCGGCGCGCTCGTGCTGGGCGTCTTCGGAACCGTGCCGTCCGTCGAGTCCCCGGCGGAGCCCGCCGCCTGGACGCTCGCCACGGCACCCCAGGTGGCCCTGGTCGCCGTCGCCTACCTGATGGTCACCCGCGTCCTGCTCTGGTATCTGCACGCCCCGCGCCCCGGTCTGCCCACCGTCGCCCGCACCGCCCTGGTCAGACAGGGCCTGGTCGCGGTCGCGCTGCTGGGGATCGCGCCGCTGGTGTGCGTGGTCGCCGTGGCCAAGCCCATCCTGCTGCCGCTGTTCGCCATCCCGCTCATCGCCCTGGACTCCACCCTGTGGATAGCCCGCGCCCGGGCGGAGGAACAGCTGCGCGACCCCCTGACCGGGCTGCCCAACCGCCAGTGGCTGCTGGAGCGCATCTGGACCGCGCTGGACGACGCGGAGCGGATCGACGCCCGCGCCGCCCTGATGCTGATCGACCTCGACCGGTTCCGGTCGGTCAACGACACGCTCGGTCATCTCGCCGGTGACCGGCTGCTGCTGCAGATCGCCGACCGGCTGCGGGTGGCGCTGCCGCGCGGGGCGGAGGCCGCCCGGCTCGGCGGGGACGAGTTCGCCGTCTTACTGCCCGTCGCCGACTCCACGACCTCCGCGACCCGGGTCGCCCGCAACCTCGTCGCCGCCCTCAGCTCCCCGCTCGACCTCGACGGCCTCACCCTCGTCCTGGAGGCCAGTGCCGGGGTCGCCGTCTTCCCGGACCACGCCCTCGACGCCGAAGGGCTGCTGCGCCGGGCGGACGTGGCGATGTACCAGGCCAAGCGGGACCGCACCGGCGTCGAGGTCTACGAGTCCAAGCGCGACTCCAACACCCCCGACCGGCTGGGCCTGCTGGGCGATCTGCGCCGCGCCCTCGACGCCCACGAGGTGCATCTGCACTACCAGCCCAAGGTCCGCTTCGACGGTCAGGTCGCGGGCCTGGAGGCCCTGGTCCGCTGGGTGCACCCCGAGCGGGGCAAGGTGCCGCCGGACGAGTTCATAGCGATCGCCGAGTCCTCGGGCCTGATGCCCCACCTCACCGAGTACGTGCTGGAGACGGCCCTCGGCCAGGTCGCCCGCTGGCGCGAACAGGGCCTGTTCGTGCCGGTCGCGGTGAACGTCTCCCCGCGCGACGTGCACACCCCCGGCTTCGCCGGCTCCGTCGCCGCCCGGCTGGCCCGGCACGGCGTCCCGGCGGGAGCGCTCCAACTGGAGATCACGGAGCACGTCCTCCTGGAGGACCCGCAGCGCGCCGCCGACACCCTCAACCAACTGACCGCGCACGGCGTGAAGATGTCCCTCGACGACTTCGGCACGGGCTACTCCTCGCTCGTGCACCTGCGCCGGCTCCCGGTCAGCGAGCTGAAGATCGACCGCTCGTTCGTGGCCCGGCTCGCGGTCGACACCGAGGACGCGGAGATCGTGCGCTGCACGGTCGACCTCGCCCACTCCCTCGGCCTTCTCGTCGTCGCCGAGGGCGTCGAGGACGACGAGACCTGGGAACGCCTGCGCGACCTCGGCTGCGACGCCGTCCAGGGCTGGCTGGTCGCGGCGGCGATGCCCCCGGAGGAGACCACGGCGTGGCTGCGGGCGCGGGGGCCCCGGGGGTGGCAGCGGCCGCGCGCCGCGCTGCCCGCGGCGACGGCCGACGAGTGACCCTCCCCTCCGCCGATCCGCTCGCCAGGCTCGGCTCTCCTTCGGAGAGGTGATCCGGACGGGCGCTCAGCCCGTGCCCTGAGGCACGAAGTGGTTGATCAGGAGCGCCAGCCGGCGCTCGTGCGCCTCCTCGGGCAGCCGGCCGCTGCGCATCAGGGTCACCAGCCCGTGCAGCCCCGCCCAGTACGTCTCCGTCAGCAACCCGGTGTCCTCGCCCTCGGCCGCGATCGGCTCAACGGCCTGCAGCAGCTCACCGAAGGCGTCCTGGAGGGCCGCCGGCGCCTCGGGTGTGGCGAACGGCAGGTCCACCGCGTGCGTGAACATCGCGTCGTAGAGCGCGGGCCGCCGCCGGGCGAAGGCGGTGTACGCCCCGCCCACCGCCGCCAGTGCCTCGCGGGCGCTCCGGGCCGCCGTGCGCGCCGACCGCAGTTCGTCCGCCAGGTCCGCGCAGCCCTGCACCGCCACCGCCGCCATGATCGCGCCCTTGCCCTTGAAGTGGCTGTAGAGGACCGGCTGGCTGTACTCGATCTCATCGGCGAGCCGACGCGTGGTCACCGCGTCCCAGCCCTCCGCCTCCGCCAGTTCCCGTGCGGCCGTCACGATCAGCCGCTCGCGTTCGGCTCGTTCGCGCTCCCGGCGCGTCTGGATCGTCATGGAGGAAATCCTAGCACCGCTAGCGTTCCTGTCGATGCTCTGCTAGCTTCGCTCTCATCCCTAGCGTTGCTAGCAGCGAGGAGAAGAGACGTGACTGTCGCCGCGTACACCCTGGCCGTCGTGCTCAATCTGTTCTGCCTGTTCCTCGGCTACCGGTTCCTGTTCCAGCCCGCCCCCTCCGCCGCCGGTTACGGTGTCCCGGCCGACCCCGGCGGCGATGCCGGGGCCTACCTGACGATCAAGGGCCTGCGCGACGGCACCTTCGGGCTGGTCGGTCTGGCGCTGCTCGCCTTCGCGGGGGCCCGGGCCGAGGCCTGGTTCATGCTCGCAGTGGCACTCGTGCCGCTCGGCGACACACTGATCGTGCTGCGCCACGGCGGTTCGAAGGCGGTGGCCTTCGGGATCCACCTCGCCACCGCGGTCGTCGTCCTGATCAGTGCCGGACTGCTCTTCGCGGTCTGAGCGGGGAAGCGGAAACCGCCGTCACCGACGGGCACGCCGAACCGTTTCACGGGCACCGCCCCTCGCCCCATAGGATTAGGCCAAACCAATTCACTCACCCCAGAGGATCGCTGCATGCCTGGCATCACGCGCGAGGAGGTCGCCCACCTCGCCCGGCTGGCGCGTCTGGAGCTGAAGCCCGAAGAGCTCGACCACTTCGCGGGACAGCTGGACGACATCATCGGCGCGGTCGCCCGCGTCAGCGAGGTCGCCGACCAAGACGTACCGCCGACCTCGCACCCGCTCCCGCTGACGAACGTCATGCGCGCGGACGAGGTCCGTCCGTCGCTCACCCCCGAGCAGGCGCTCTCCGGCGCCCCGGCCCAGGAGCAGCAGCGTTTCAAGGTGCCGCAGATCCTGGGGGAGGACTAACCGCCATGACGGACAACGTCAACATCATCAAGCTCACCGCCGCCGAGACCGCCGCGAAGATCGCCTCCGGCGAGCTCACCGCGGTCCAGGTCACCGAGGCCCACCTCGCCCGCATCGAGGCCGTCGACGAGAAGGTGCACGCGTTCCTGCACGTCGACCGCGAGGGCGCCCTCGCCCAGGCGCGTGCCGTCGACGAGAAGCGCGAGAGGGGCGAGAAGCTCGGCCCCCTCGCCGGCGTGCCCCTGGCGCTGAAGGACATCTTCACCACCGAGGGTGTGCCCACGACCGTCGGTTCGAAGATCCTCGAGGGCTGGATCCCGCCGTACGACGCGACCGTCACCCAGCGTCTGAAGGCCGCCGACGTCGTCATCCTCGGCAAGACCAACATGGACGAGTTCGCCATGGGGTCCTCCACCGAGAACAGCGCCTACGGCCCGACCGGCAACCCCTGGGACCTCACCAAGATCCCCGGCGGCTCCGGTGGCGGTTCGTCCGCCGCGCTGGCCTCCTTCCAGGCCCCGCTCGCCATCGGCACGGACACCGGCGGCTCCATCCGTCAGCCCGCTTCCGTCACCGGCACGGTCGGTGTCAAGCCGACGTACGGCGCGGTCTCCCGGTACGGCATGGTCGCCTTCTCCAGCTCCCTCGACCAGGGCGGTCCCTGCGCCCGCACGGTCCTGGACGCCGCCCTGCTGCACGAGGTCATCGCCGGGCACGACCCGCTCGACTCGACCTCCATCGACGAGCCCGTCCCGCAGGTCGTCGAGGCCGCCCGCAGCGGCAGCGTCGAGGGCATGCGCGTCGGCGTGGTCAAGCAGTTCCGCGGCGAGGGCTACCAGGCCGGCGTCATCCAGCGGTTCGACGAGTCCGTCGTGCTGCTGAAGGAGCTGGGCGCCGAGATCGTCGAGCTCGACTGCCCCTCCTTCGACCTGGCGCTGTCGGCGTACTACCTGATCGCGCCCTCCGAGTGCTCCTCCAACCTCGCCCGCTTCGACGGCCTGCGCTACGGCCTGCGGACCGGCGACGACGGCACGCGCTCCGCCGAGGAGGTCACCTCCCTCACCCGCGAGGCCGGCTTCGGCCCCGAGGTCAAGCGCCGCATCATGCTCGGCACGTACGCCCTCTCGAGCGGCTACTACGACGCCTACTACGGCAGCGCCCAGAAGGTCCGCACGCTCATCAAGCAGGACTTCGACAAGGCGTTCGAGCAGGTCGACGTGATCGTCTCCCCGACGACCCCGACCACCGCCTTCGCGATCGGCGAGCGTGCCGACGACCCGATGGCGATGTACCTCGCCGACCTGTGCACCATCCCGACCAACCTGGCGGGCAACGCGGCCATGTCCCTGCCGTGCGGTCTCGCCCCGGAGGACAACCTCCCGGTCGGCCTGCAGATCATCGCCCCCGTCATGAAGGACGACCGCCTGTACAAGGTGGGTGCAGCCGTCGAGGCCGCCTTCGTGGAAAAGTGGGGCCACCCGCTGATCGAGGAGGCTCCGTCGCTGTGAGCGCACTGTCCAAGGCCAAGGGCTTCAAGAAGTCCAGGTCCGGTCTGTACATCTCGATGGCCACGTCGGCGTTCGGCGCCGTCGGTGTCTACAAGCAGATCAAGAAGGCCCGCGGAGACAACGACACGCTGCGGCTGCTCGACGCCGTCGTGACCGGAGCCGCGGTCGTCACCAACCTCGCCATTCTCTATCGCGAGCTGAAGCAACTGGGCGACGACGACGTCCTGCTGGGCTGAGAGGGAAGTTACACCGTGACCATCACGACCGACCTGGTGTCGTACGAGGACGCACTCGCGTCGTACGACCCCGTCATGGGCCTCGAGGTCCATGTCGAACTCGGCACCAAGACGAAGATGTTCTGCGGCTGCTCGACCGCCCTCGGCCAGGAAGCCAACACGCAGACCTGCCCGGTCTGCCTCGGCCTGCCCGGTGCGCTCCCGGTCGTCAACGCCACCGGCGTCGAGTCCGCCATCAAGATCGGCCTCGCGCTGAACTGCGAGATCGCCGAGTGGTGCCGCTTCGCCCGGAAGAACTACTTCTATCCGGACATGCCGAAGAACTTCCAGACCTCCCAGTACGACGAGCCGATCGCCTTCAACGGCTACCTCGACGTGCAGCTGGAGGACGGCGAGACCTTCCGCGTGGAGATCGAGCGCGCCCACATGGAGGAGGACACCGGCAAGTCGACCCACGTCGGTGGCGCCACCGGCCGCATCCACGGCGCGTCCCACTCCCTGCTGGACTACAACCGCGCCGGCATCCCGCTCATCGAGATCGTCACCAAGCCGATCGAGGGCGCGGGCGAGCGGGCCCCCGAGGTCGCGCGGGCCTACGTCCGTGAGCTGCGCGAGCTCATCAAGGCGCTCGGCGTCTCCGAGGCCCGGATGGAGATGGGCCAGATGCGCTGCGACGTGAACCTGTCGCTGCGCCCGAACGGCACCGAGAAGTTCGGCACGCGTTCCGAGACGAAGAACGTCAACTCGCTCAGGTCCGTGGAGCGCGCGGCCCGCTTCGAGATCCAGCGGCACGCGGCCGTGCTGTCGTCCGGCGGCACGATCATCCAGGAGACCCGGCACTTCCACGAGGACACCGGGTCGACGACCTCGGGCCGCGTGAAGGAGGAGGCCGAGGACTACCGGTACTTCCCGGAGCCCGACCTCGTCCCGGTCGCCCCGTCCCGCGAGTGGGTCGAGGAGATCCGGGCCGGACTGCCCGAGCTGCCGCTGGTCCGCCGCAACCGGCTCCGCGAGGAGTGGGGCGTCACGGCCACCGACATGCAGGCCATCCTCAACGCCGGTGCACTGGAGCCCATCGTCGCCACGATCGAGGCCGGGGCCGACGCCGCCTCCGCCCGCAAGTGGTGGATGGGCGAGCTGGCCCGCAGCGCCAACGAGTCGGGCAAGGCCCTCGACGAGCTGGCGATCACGCCGGAGCAGGTCGCCCGGGTCACCGAGCTCGTCGCGAAGGGCGACCTGAACGACAAGCTGGCCCGGCAGGTCATCGAGGGCGTCCTCGCGGGCGAGGGCACACCCGATGAGGTCGTCGACAAGCGCGGCCTGAAGGTCGTCTCGGACGAGGGCGCGCTCACCACGGCCGTCGAGGAGGCCATCGCAGGCAACCCGGCCATCGCGGACAAGATCCGCGGCGGCAAGGTGGCCGCGGCCGGCGCCCTGGTCGGCGCGGTCATGAAGGCCACGCGCGGTCAGGCCGACGCGGCCCGCGTCAAGGAGCTGATCCTGGAGAAGCTGGGCGTCAGCGAGGGCTGACCGCAGCGGACCCGACAGGGGGGATGCACCGAGCCGGTGCGTCCCCCCTGTCTCATGTGCCTACGTGCGAGCGTCTGCTGTGCCTACGGGCGACGCCCCACGACCCGGACGAAGCCCAGCGTCTCGCCCCGGTCGAGGCGCAGCATCTCCGCGCACTGGCCGGCCATCCGGACGTGCCACTCGTCCGTGTGCTCCTCGGCCACGACCTCGCACCAGCGCAGCCAGTCGCGCCAGCCGTCCTCCAGCCAGTCGGCCGTCTCCACCGCCACCGCCCCGCTGCGGGTCCAGTGGCGCCGCCACCACGCGGCGGTGTGGAAGCACCAGAAATCAGGCTCCCAGTACGGCTTGAGGTGCTCCGGCGGCTCGACGCCGTCGATCTCCTCGCGCAGCGCCGGTACGACGACGCCGATCCGCCCGCCGGGCTTCAGCAGCCGCGTCAGCCGGGGCAGGTACAGGTCGTCGGTGCCGAAGTACTGGTAGGCGTCGATCGAGACGATCGCGTCGAAGCTGCTCTCGCCGAACGGCAGGTCGTGCGCCTCGGCGAACACGGGTAGGACGCGGTCGGCGACGCCCGCCTCGGCGATGCGCCCGGCGTTCTCGTCGGGCTTGACCCACAGGTCGGCGGCGGTGACCTGAGCGTCGTATTCCCTGGCGAGGAAGATCGACGTCATGGCACGTCCGCAGCCCAGGTCGAGCACGCGGGAGCCGGGGGGCAGGGTGTCGAGCCCCAGGGCCGGGGCCAGCCACTCCAGCAGCCACAGCGCGTGCGGGCCCATCTGGTTGTCGATGGTCCAGCGGGCGTCGTAGCCGTTGCTGCGCGGGTGGCCGGGGTGCCTCACACGGTCAGTGAGGGGGTCGTTCGAGGTCCGGGAAGTGATGTCCGACATCGGTGAACGGGCTCCTTGAGTCCTTGAGGAAGAACGGGGATGCGTAGGAGCTCGGTCGGACCGTCAAACAATGCACCTGCTTCGGCCGGGCGGCGGGAAGCCGCGGGCGGTTCCTCGGACCGACGGACGCTAACAGCCGGCCCGGCGGCCCCGCACCCGGTTTTCCCCGCCCGGCGCGCTACCGTCTCGGCCATGAGTGGACGTCCTGATTCCGACACCGATCCGGAGACAGCGGATGCGGAGGCGGCCGACGAGCAGGACGAGGCCGAGGACCCGGCGGAGGACGAGGAAGACGCGCGCCGGGCCCGCTGGACGGCGGCGGGCACCGGCGCCGCACTGACCCTGGCCGGTCTCGCCGCGGCGCTGCTCCGCCTCACCCGCTCCGCACCGGCACTCGTCCCGGCCGCGTACGCAGGCGGGGCCGCCGTATGCGCTGCCGCCGCCGTGCTGGGCTCCCGCGGCCGCACCCGGCGCGCGCTGTGGCTGCTGGTCGCGGGCGTGATGGTGATGGCGCTGGGGGACCAGTTCGACTGAGGCCGGCCGTTGTGAATAAGCCCACGAATCCGACAATTGATCTCGTGAGTTTGTAAGAGTGGCAGCGCATTGCTCATGCGTTCTTTGCTGGCTGTTCAGTTCACGTACGACTGTTCCCGGTCAAAGATCCACACAAGGCAACTCCGGGAGCACGTTTCGTGGCAGCCCTCGCACGCTGGTGCGTCCAGCGACGTCTGCTCAGCGTCCTGCTGTGGCTCCTCGCGTTCGCGGGAATCGCCGCGGGCGCCGCCGTCGCCGGTACCACGTACTCGAACGACTACCAGGTCCCCGGTACCGAGTCGGGCCGCGCCACCGAGCTGCTGCACGAGGGCTTCCCGCAGCTCGGCGGTGACAGCGACACCGTCGTCTGGCACACCACGTCCGGCAGCGTCCGCGCCGCCGACGTCGAGCAGGCGATGACCCGCACCCTGGACCGGATCGAGAACCTCCCCGGTGTGGCCTCGGTCGCCGGCCCCTACGACGGGCCGGGCACGGGCCGCATCAGCGAGGACGGCCGCACCGCGTACGCCTCGGTCACCTTCCACGACCAGGCCGAGCACATCGGCAAGGGCGAGGCGCAGGCCGTCGTCGACACCGCGAAGAGCGCGGAGACCGACGGGCTCCAGGTGGAGCTGGGCGGCAGCGCCGTCGCGCTCACCGAGTCCTCCGGCGGGCACGTCGCCGAGATCGTCGGCGTGGTCGTCGCCGCGGTCGTGCTGTTCCTCGCCTTCGGCTCGCTCGCCGCGTCCCTGCTGCCCATCGCCACCGCCCTGGTCGGCGTCGGCACCGCCTACGCCGGGATCGTGCTGCTCGGGCACGCCATGACCGTCGCCGACTTCGCGCCCATGCTGGGCATGCTGATCGGGCTCGGCGTCGGCATCGACTACGCGCTGTTCATCGTCACCAGACACCGGCGCGGACTGAAACGCGGGCTGTCCGTCACCGAGGCGGCCACCAACGCCGTCGCTACCACGGGACGGGCGGTCGTCTTCGCGGGTGCCACCGTTTGCATCGCCCTGCTGGGCATGCTGATCCTCCGGCTGAGCTTCCTCAACGGCGTCGCCGTGGCGGCCGGCCTCACCGTGGTCCTCACCGTCGCCGCCTCCGTGACGCTGCTGCCCGCCCTGCTGTCCTTCATCGGCATGCGCGCGCTCAGCCGCCGTGAACGCCGCCGCCTCGCGGAGCACGGGCCGGAACCGGAGGTGCCCACCGGCTTCGCCGCCCGCTGGTCGGCGTTCGTCGAGCGCCACCCCAAGGTGCTCGGCGCCGTCGCCCTGGTCGTCATGGCGGTCCTCGCGCTGCCCACGTTCTCCCTGCACCTGGGCACCTCCGACCAGGGCAACGACCCGAAGACGGCCACCACCCGCCAGGCCTACGACCTGCTCGCCGAGGGCTTCGGCCCCGGTGTGAACGGCCCGCTCACCCTCGTCACCAAGGTCGACGGCGCCGACGACAAGCTCGCCCTGGACAACCTCGACGGCACGCTCCGCGCCACCGACGGCGTGGCCTCGGTGACGCCGGTGACGTTCGACTCCGGCGGCCACACCGCGTACCTCACCGTCGTCCCCGAGTCCTCGCCGCAGTCGAAGCAGACCAGTGATCTCGTCGAGCGGCTGCGCGAGCAGGTGCTGCCCCGCGCCGAGTCGGGGACCTCCCTGGACGTCCAGGTGGGCGGGATGACGGCCGGCTACGACGACTTCGCCGACGTCATCGTCTCCAAGCTGCCCGTCTTCGTCGGGGTGGTGATCGGACTGGGCTGTCTGCTGCTCCTGCTCGCCTTCCGGTCCGTCGGCATCCCGCTGAAGGCCGCCGCGATGAACGTCGCCGCCGTGGCCTCCGCCTTCGGCGTGGTGGTGGCGATCTTCCAGTGGGGCTGGGGCAGCGAACTGCTCGGTCTCGGCAGCGCGGGGCCCATCGAGCCCTTCCTGCCCGTGATCATGGTGTCGGTGCTCTTCGGTCTTTCCATGGACTACCAGGTCTTCCTGGTCAGCCGGATGTACGAGGAGTGGCTGGAGACCGGGGACAACCGCAGGGCCGTGCGCGTCGGCCTCGCCGAGACCGGCCGGGTGATCAACTCGGCGGCGGTCATCATGATCTCGGTCTTCCTGGCCTTCGTGCTCAGCGGCGACCGCGTGATCGCCATGTTCGGCATCGCCCTGGCCGCCGCCGTCGCCCTGGACGCCTTCGTCCTGCGCACGCTGCTCGTCCCGGCCCTGATGCACCTGCTCGGCGGCGCCAACTGGTGGCTGCCCCGCTGGCTGGACAAGCGCATGCCGCGCATCAGCATCGAACCGCCGGAGAGCCGAGCCGCCCATGAGAGGCTGGCCGCCGCGACGGACGCCGAGGTGGCGGACGTCCTGGCGGAAGAGGAGCGGCAGCGGGATGTACGCGATATCCCTGGGTGACGACGCCGAGCTGAGGCCCCTGGAGCCCTGGCACGCCGGAGAGTTCCTGGCGCACCTGGAGCGGGGGCGGGAGTTCATCGGGCAGTACATCCCGTTCGGGACGACCGAGACGGACCTGGTCTCGGCCCGCGCGAAGCTCCAGCTCTACGCCGACATGCGCGCCGCCGACACGGGCTCCCTGCACGGCCTGTGGCTGGAGGGGACGCTGGTGGGCGGGGTGCTCTTCCTGAACTTCGACGCGGCGGCCGGCAACTGCGAGGTCGGCTGCTGGCTGGAGCCCGCGGGAACGGGCCGGGGCCTGGTCACGCGCGCGATGCGGGTCCTCCTCGACTGGGCCGTCGAACAGCGCGGCATCCACCGCGTCGAGTGGGTCGCCGCCTCCGGCAATCAGGCGAGTCTGAACGTGGCGCGGCGGCTCGGTATGACGCGTGACGGTGTGCGACGCCAGGCACACCCCTATGGTGGCGTACGGCACGATCTCGAAGTCTGGTCGGTGCTGGCGCCCGAGTGGCGCGCCGCACGCGCGCGTGCCGCTCACAACGATCATTAAGAGACTTCTCAGACAGCGAACCTACGGTGCGAAACATGGCAACGAACGCAGTGGACGAGACCGAGGCCACGAAGGCCACGACCGACGAGAAGGCGGTGGACACCACCGAGTCCCACGAGGTGCCCCGGACCGAGGTCCCGGCCGCGGCCGAGGACACACAGACCAAGGTGGAGAGCCCCTCCGGCGTCGGCCAGGGCGCCGCCGCCGTGGTCTCCGCCGCGCTGGGCGTCGTCTCGCTCACCGGCAGCTGGATCGGCACCGTGGCCTCCGCGCGCCAGAACCTCATCGGTCAGCTGGAGACCGCGCAGAACGCGGGCGTGGCCCAGCAGATCCAGGCGGTCTACGGCGACGCCTGGCAGACCACCGCCCTGTGGGGCGGCCTGTTCGCGCTGATCGCGCTGGTGGTCGGCGTCGTGACGCTCGCCCGGCCCGCGTTCGGCACGCCCGGCAGGATCCAGGCCCCCTGGATCAAGTCCGTCGCCTGGGCGGGAGTCGCCCTCGGTGTCATCGGCCTGTTCCTGGCCGTCCTCAAGTACACCGGCATCCTCCTCGGACTGCCGTCCGCGAGCTGAGCCGGCGCACCTCCTGAGGGGTCTCAGGGGTTCCGTAAGCACCTTACGGAACCCCTGGGGCCCCTCAGCCGTGTCCTAAGGTCCCTCCCGCCGCCGAAGATGCGGAACTCTCCCGATGTGGCCGCCCCACCTGGGGGACGAGAGTGAGACCAGCACGGAGAAACCCTCCGTGACCGGCCCTCTCACCAAGGACACACCATGTACGAGTACGAGCTCCAGCAGGCCCGCACCGCCGACCTCATCCGCCGCGCCGACCACGAACGCCTGGTCCGCGAGGCCGCCCGGGCCCGCCGCGCGACCCACCACTCGGCGGACGCACACTCCGCCGAGCACGAAAGCCATAGCCGCCGTTTCCGCCGGCTCCGGTCCGCCCGGACGACGTGAACACCGGGGCGGGACCGGCCACCGCCGTGGCCGCCCGCGGAGCAGCGGCCGTCGTTCGCACCGGAACGGCGGCCGCTGCTCCGGCCGTTCACCGGAAAACCGGTGCCGCGCCGTCAGACCCGCATGCGATGCTCGGGGCCGTGGAGACCAGGTCCGTCAGCCCCGTGTTCGTCGGCCGTGCCGAGGAACTGGGCACGCTGCACGACGCACTCGTACGCGCCTGCGAGGGCGAGCCCCAAGCGCTGCTCCTCGGCGGGGAGGCCGGAGTCGGCAAGACCCGCCTGGTCGAGGAGTTCGCCGCCGCAGCCCGCCGCCGCGGGGCGGTGGTCGCGCTCGGCGGCTGCGTGGAGATCGGCGCCGACGGGCTGCCCTTCGCCCCCTTCTCCACCGCGCTGCGCGCACTGCGCCGCGAACTCCCCGGCGAGCTGGCCGCCGCGGCCGCCGGCCAGGAGGAGGAACTGGCCCGCCTGCTGCCCGAGCTGGGCGAGTCGAGGGCCGGACGGCACGACGAGGACGGCATGGCCCGCCTCTTCGAGCTCACCGCGCGTCTGCTGGAGCGCGTCGCCGCCGAACACACCGTCGTCCTCGCCCTGGAGGACCTGCACTGGGCCGACGCCTCCACCCGGCATCTGCTCTCCTACCTCTTCCGCACCCTTCGCACCGGCCGCCTCGTCGTCCTCGCCACCTACCGTTCCGACGACATCCACCGCCGCCACCCGCTGCGGCCCCTGCTCGCCGAACTCGACCGGCTCCGCACGATCCGCCGCCTCGAACTCGCCCGCTTCAACCGCGACGAGGTGTGCCGCCAGGTCGCCGGGATCCTCGCCCACGAACCCGAGCCGGACCAGGTCGACGCGATCTTCGAACGCTCCGACGGCAACGCCTTCTTCGTCGAGGAACTCGCCGTCGCCGCCCACGAGGGCTGCCGGACCGGCCTGACCGACTCCCTGCGCGATCTGCTGCTGGTCCGCGTCGAAGGGCTGCCGGAGTCCGCCCAGCACGTCGCCCGGATCGTCGCCGAGGGCGGCTCCACCGTCGAGTACCGGCTGCTGGCCGCCGTCGCCCGGCTCGCCGAGGACGACCTCATCGAGGCGTTGCGGGCTGCCGTGAACGCCAGCATCCTCGCCCCCGCGCCCGGCGGCGACGGCTACCGCTTCCGGCACTCCCTGGTCCGCGAGGCCGTCAGCGACGACCTGCTCCCCGGCGAACGCTCCCGCCTCAACCGCCGCTACGCCGAAGCCCTGGAGAGCGACCCGGCCCTCGTCCCCGCAGACCAGCGGGCCACCCGCCTGGCCAGCTACTGGTACCACGCCCACGACGCCGCCAAGGCCCTGCCCGCCGTCCTCGAAGCCTCCGTGGCAGCCCGCCGCCGGCACGCCTACGCCGAGCAACTCCGGCTGCTGGAAAGGGCGATGGAACTGTGGGACAGCGCCCCCGAGGCCGTACGCCGTACCCTGCGCCCCGTTGACTACGCCGAGGTCTACCCTCCCCCTCTGCCTGAACGGCGTGGGGGGACCCCCAGCGGCTGCGACCCGGCCACCACCGCCCTGCGCTACCTGGACCTGCTGGCCGAGGCGGCCGTCGCCGGACGGCTCTGCGGGGAACGCGAACGGGCCCTGAAGATCACCAAGCGGGCGCTGCGCCTGCTCGAGGACGAGGCCGACCCCCTGCGCACCGCCTGGTTCTGGATCCAGCGCTCCCGGCTCGTGCAGCGGCTCGCCCGGGGCGACGGCTGGAAGGAGATCGCCACCGCCCAGGAGCTGGTCCGCGGCCTGCCGCCGTCCGAGGTGCACGCCGAGGTGCTGGCCACGGCCGCGCACTGGTCGATGCTCCGTGAGCCCGGCCCGGAGGCCCTCACGGCCGCCGAGCGGGCCGTCGAGTACGCGCGCATGGTGGGCGCCGACGAGATCGAGTCCAACGCCCGGCTCACCCTCGGCGGGCTCATGGTCGAGGCCGGGCAGATCGAAGCCGGGCTCGCCCACATGTACGAGGTCAGGGACGAGGTGGTGGTCCGTGGCCTCGCGGCCGTCGTGGGCCGCAGCCATGTGAACCTGCCCTCCACCCTGGAGGCCATCGGGCGCTCGCAGGAAGCCGTGAGCATCCTGCGCGAGGGCCTTCGGCACACCCGCACGATGGGACTGACCGAGTCCGAGGGCTGGGTCCGGGGCAACCTCGCCGAGTCGCTCATCTCCCTGGGCCGCTGGGACGAGGCCGCGGAGGCGGCCGTCAGCGCCCAGCGGCAAGGGCAGACGGCCGCGCCGTACGGGTCCGGCGCCACCAGCCTGGCGTTCCTCGCACTCGCCCGCGGCCAGGTGCCCGAGGCCGCCCGCCACCTCGCCGAGGCCCGCGCCTCCTACGGCCCGCACGACCCCATGCCCCAGCACGACCTGCCGATCTCCCGCCTCACCATCGCCGTCGCCGCCGCCGAGGGACGCCTGGCCGACGCCCGCGCCGAACTGGCCCGCACCCTGGAGTCCGGCTTCCCGCTCGGCACCCGGCGCTACGCCTGGCCGCTGCTGCTCGAAGCGGCCACCGCCGAGGCCGACACCCGGGCGCTGCCCGCCGCCCGCGACGGCCGCGAGGAGGCTCTGGAGGGCATCTTCGGCGCCGTCAAGCGCCTCACCACCCACGCCCCCGTCTGGCTCGCCCACGAGCAGTGGGTCCGCGCCGAGCTCCACCGCGCCGAGGGCCGGACCACCCCCGACGCCTGGTCGGAGGTGGTCACCGCCTTCGAGCCCCTGGACCGGCCCTATGACCTCGCCCGCGTCCGGTACCGCCTGGCCGATGCCCTGCTGGCGTGCGGCGGCGAGGACGAGCGCGACCGCGCCACGGAACTGCTCCGCCTCGCCCACACCGTCGCCCGCCACCTCGGGGCGCGGCCGCTCGCCGACGCCGCCACCGCGCTCGGGCGGCGCGCCCGCCTCCCGCTCACGCCCGCCGGGGAACCGGGCCCCGCGCCGGCCGACCCCGTCGAGGCCCTCGGCCTGACCAGCCGGGAACGGGACGTGCTGCGCCTGGTCGCCGCCGGTCACACCAACCGCCGGATAGCGCAGGAGCTGTTCATCTCGCCGAAGACGGCGAGCGTGCACGTCTCCAACATCCTCGGCAAGCTCGGCGTCTCCGGGCGGGGCGAGGCCGCGGCGGTGGCCCACCGGCTGGGGCTCTTCCCGGCGGAGATGCTCATGCCCGGTCCGGCGAGCTGAGGCATACGCTGCGAGGGACGTCGCGGAGGTCGTACCTCCCCGGGCCCAGGGAGGCTCCGTTGTTCAACGTGTTCGAGGAACTGTTCTCACCCGGGCGCAAGCACACCCGCGACGAGCAGAACCGCCTGGAACTGACCCGCGAGGACGTCGGGGACGGTGACCCCGGACGCGGACCGATAGATCTCGCGTCCGGGAAGGTCGTTGTACGCCCGCCCGGGGAGGAGCCGGAGCACCCGGAGAATCCGGAGAACCAGGGGGTCTAGCCCACCTTCAGTTCCAGGATCCGGTCGTCCCCGTCCTCCGGGCTGCCCCGGCCGTCCGTGTTGCTGGTCACCAGCCACAGCCGGTCGCCGCCCGCCGGCACCACCGTGCGCAGCCGGCCGTACTCGCCCTCCAGGAAGGCCTGCGGCTCGGCCGAGGCCTCGGTGCCGTTCAGCGGGATGCGCCACAGCCGCTTGCCGCGCAGGCCCGCCATCCAGACCGACCCCTCGGCGTAGGCGATGCCGCTGGGGGAGGCCTCGGCCGTGGTCCACTGGTCGATCGGGTTGTGGAACCGCTTGTCGTCGGAGCGGCCCTCGGCCTCCGGCCAGCCGTAGTTGTCGCCCGGCTTGATCGCGTTCAGCTCGTCCCAGGTGTCCTGCCCGAACTCCGCGGCGAACAGCCGCTGCTTGCCGTCCCAGGCGAGGCCCTGCACATTGCGGTGGCCGTACGAGTACACCGGCGAGTCCGGGAACGGGTTGCCCGGCGCCGGCTCGCCCTCCGGGGTCAGGCGCAGGATCTTGCCGCCCATGGAGTCCTTGTCCTGGGACAGGCCGGTGTCGCCGCTCTCGCCCGTGCCCACGTACAGCATCTTGTCCGGGCCGAACGCGATGCGACCGCCGTTGTGGATGAAGCCCTTGGGGATGCCCCTGAAGACCGTGTCGGGTGCGCCGAGCTGCTCGCCGGCGGGCTTCTGCTCGTCGTGGATCATGCGGACGATGCGGTTGTCCGAGGCGGACGTGAAGTACGCGTAGACCATGTGGTCCGACGCGTAGTCGGGGGAGAGGGCGATGCCGAGGAGGCCGCCCTCGCCGGCCGCCGAGACCCCCGGCACCTCGCCCAGTTCGGTCTTCCTGCCGGTCTTCTCGTCGACCCGGACGATCGTCCCGTCGTCCCGGGAGGCGACGAGCAGTCCGCCGCCCGGCAGCGGGGCGAGACCCCACGGGGACTCAAGACCCTCGGCGACGGTGCGCACGACCTCCACGGAGCCCTTGGCGGGAGGTGTCTCCTCGGCGGCCTGCCGCGGCGGTGCGGACGACCCCGGTGCCGTACGGCTCGGGGAGGAGCTGTCGTCGGTACCGGACGATCCTCCGCCGTCGGAGGAGCAACCGGCCGTCAGCAGGAGCGCGGCGGCGGCCAGCACGGCCGGGACGGCTCGACGATGCACGATCATGGTCCCTTCGACGGGGCGGGTCCTCTCCCTGTCATACACCGCTCGCGGCTCTGAGGTTCCCGATCACGGAAGGCCGAACCTTGAAAGCGGGGTTTGCCCGAAACGCACCCGGCGCGACCGGCTCAGTCCCACGACCCCTGGGCCGGGGGCAGCCGGGCTATCTCCTCGAGATCGTCGAGGGTCAGGCGCAGCGCCGTCGCGGCCGTGTTCTCGGTGACCCAGCGCTCCTGTTTCGTGCCCGGGACCGGGACCACGTGCGGGCCCTGGGCCAGCACCCATGCCAGGGCGACCTGGGCGGGCGTGACGTCCACGCCGTGCCGGCGGGCCACGCGGCGCAGGCCCGCGACGACCGGCTGGTTCGCGGCCATCATCTCGGCCGTGAAGCGGGGGTGCCGGGCGCGCGGGTCGTCCGCCTCGAAGCCCGCCCCGGGCCGCAGCCTGCCGGTCAGGAAGCCGTTGCCCAGCGGCATCGCGGCGAGGAAACCGACGCCCCGCGTCTGGCACCACGGCAGCAGCGTCTCCAGCGCCTCCGGCGACCACACCGACAGCTCCGCCTGCACCGCGCTCACCGGGAAGACCTGCTGCACCCGCTCCAGCTGCCGGATCGTCCCGTCGTGCAGCCGGGCCCCGGCACGGCGGCCGGCCCGCGCGCCCACCGCGCACAGGCCCAACGCCCGTACCTTCCCGGCCTGGACGAGCTCCGCCATCGCGCCCCAGGTCTCCTCGACCGGCACCTCCGGGTCGGCCCGGTGCAGCTGGTAGAGGTCTATGACGTCCGTCTGGAGCCGCCTCAGCGACGCGTCGCAGGCCCGCTTCACGTACCCGGGGCGGCCGTTGGCGACGATGTGCTGGTCGCCCACGAGCAGACCGACCTTCGTCGACACGAACGCGTCGGACCGGCGCTCCTTCAACGCCCGCCCCACCAGCAGCTCGTTGGTGAAGGGGCCGTACATGTCGGCCGTGTCCAGCAGGGACGCGCCCAGGTCGAGCGCCCGGTGCACCGCCCTGAGCGACTCGTCGCCGCGCCGCCTCGACGCGCTGTAGGCCCAGCTCATCGGCATGCACCCGAGTCCGACGGCCCCCACCGCGAGCGCCGCCGCGCCGATCGTCCTGCGCTCCACCTGGTCGTGACCCTCCCTGTTCGAGCCACCCCAACCTAACCTCTGCCGTCGCACGCTCCTGACATAGCCTCCAGAGCATGACTGCTGACGTGTGGCTGCCCATCCCGCCGGACGAGATCGAGGGACTCCCCGAGGGGCCGGACTACCGCTTCTGGAACGGTGCGCAGGACTTCCCCGCGGACCCGGCCGAGTGCGCCTTCTACGTCGTCCCCTACATGAAGCCCAGCCCGCTGTGCGTGCGGCCCCTGGGACGGATGAGCAACGTCCGGGTCGTGCAGACCCTCTCCGCCGGGATCGACCACGTGGAGCCGGGGCTCGGGCACCTGCCCGACGGCGTGCGGTTGTGCAACGCGCGCGGGGTGCACGAGGCCAGCACCGGCGAGCTCACCCTCGCGCTGATCCTCGCCTCGCTGCGCGGAATCCCCGACTTCGTCCGGGCGCAGGACCGGGGGGAGTGGCTCGGCGGATTCCGGCCGGCGCTCGCCGACAAGAACGTCCTCATCGTGGGATACGGCTCGATCGGCGAGGCCATCGAGGACCGGCTCGTTCCGTTCGAGGTGGCGCGGGTGGCGCGCGTCGCGCGCTCCGAGCGCACCACGGCGCGCGGGCCGGTGCATCCGCTCACCGAACTGCCCGCGCTGCTGCCGGAGGCGGACGTCGTCATCCTGTCCACGCCGCTCACCGAAACCACCCGTGGCCTGGCCGGGGCCGACTTCCTGTCCCGGATGAAGGACGGCGCGCTCCTCGTCAACGTCGCCCGCGGCCCCGTCGTCGACACCAAGGCCCTGCTCGCCGAGCTGGAGAGCGGCCGCATCACCGCCGCCCTCGACGTCACCGATCCGGAGCCGCTGGCGCGCGAACACCCCTTGTGGCGTGCGCCGGGGGTACTCATCAGCCCGCACGTCGGCGGACCCACCTCCGCGTTCCTTCCGCGCGCCAAGCGGCTCCTGGTGGACCAGTTGAACCGTTATGTGAACCGGGAGCCGCTCCGCAACGTGATCCTTACGACGGGTGCACCAACCGGCTGAGAGACCTTCGAGTACCGTCCGCAATCCTTCGGGCGCGGTGGGTACTCATGTACGTGTTGATCGTCACGGAGCGTAGAGAACCTATGTCCCTGAGTGACGAGACTGGTGTATCGTCCCGACAGGGGCTGCGCCGGGGACCGTTCGGCGCCGGGGACGGACAGTTCGGACTGTGAGGGGGGCGACAGGCGATGCACGGCCTTTGGACGAGCGATCCGACGGGACGGGGCTGCCGGCGGCGACCCGGGCGGACGGCCGCGAGCAGGCGCGGCCGGCACGCCGATCACGGCGGCCACCACACCCACCACAGCGAACGCGACAGCGCAGCGGCATCAACCGGGAGGGCCCGGTGAGCGCGCCCCCCACCCCCACGCTGGACGGAGCGCTGCGGGCACAGCCTCCGTCACCGGGCGCGCTGCTGCCTCGTACGCCGGCCTCCGGCCACCGGCCGGGCCTGGCCCTCCAGCTCGTCCTGGCCCTGATCTGCGCGGGATACGCCGCCGGTTCCGCGTTCGGCTGGGGTTCGTACGAACTGGCCCTGATCATGGGTGACTTCGGGCTGAGCGCCGCAGCCGGCGCCGCCGCCGTCTCGTGCTTCGTCTACGCCCGCAGCCGCCGCACCCGCTTTCGACCCGCCTGGCTGCTGTTCGGCCTCTCCTCGGCCATGGCCTCCCTGGGCAACCTGGTCTGGGGGTGGTACGAGGTGGTCCTGGGGCTGCCCGTGCCCAGTCCCAGCTACGCCGACCTGTTCTTCCTCTGCTTCGCGCCGCCCGCGATCGTCGGGCTGCTCGTGCTCGCCAAGCGGCCGGTGACCAAGGCCGGCTGGGTCTGCCTGGGTCTCGACGCCTGGCTGATCGGCGGCTCGCTGCTGACGCTGGCGTGGAGCCTCGCCCTCGCCCAGGCCGCGAAGTCGGAAGGCCCCGGAGTGGCGCACATCGCGCTGTCCCTGGCGTACCCGCTGCTCGACATCGCGCTGGTCAGCATGGTGCTCGCCCTGCACTTCAGGCGGTCCGCGGTGAACCGCTCAGCGGTCAACACCGCCATCGGGGCCCTCGCGCTGACCGTCATGTGCGACGCCCTGTTCACCTCGCCGCTCATGCACCACGACTACCGCTCCGGTCAGCTGCTCGACGCGGGCTGGTTCGCGGGCTCGCTGCTCCTGGCGTACGCCCCGTGGGCCGCGCCCCGCTCGGACGCCGACCGGCACGGCCCGGACCGGCACGGCACGACCGGGCACACCCGCGTGGTGCACGAGCACGTGCCCGGGCAGCGCAGCGGCCCCCCTCACGTGGCGCCGATGCCCGGAGCCGAGCACAGCAGCCGGTACCCGGTCGCCCGGCCCATCGCCGGCTCCCTCGCCGCCCTCACGCCGTATCTCGCGGCCGCCGTGTGCACCCTGGGCATCCTCTACAACGTCCTCAACGGCCGCAGCGTCGACCGCGTGGTCCTGCTGACGGGGGGCACCGTGGTGCTCGCGCTCGTGGTGCGCCAGGGCATCATGCTGCTCGACAACATCACCCTCACCCAGGAACTGGCGCAGAAGGAGAACCACTTCCGCTCCCTGGTGCAGGGCTCCAGCGACGTCATCATGATCGCCGCCCCCAGCGGCGTCCTCAGGTACGTCTCCCCGGCCGCCGCCGGGGTCTACGGCCGCTCGGCGGAGGAGCTGGTGGGTACGGAACTGGCCAACCTCATCCACCCCGAGGACCTGGGCTGCGTCGTGCACGAGGTGCGCAGATTCCTCGCCGCCGACCCGGTCGAGGAACCCACCACGCGCATCGAGTGCCGCTTCCGCTCGGGCGACGGAGGCTGGCTGAATGTCGAGTCGACCGTCAACCGCCATCACGGCGGCCTCATCTTCAACAGCCGCGACGTGACCGAACGGGTGCGGCTCCAGGCCCAGTTGCAGCACAACGCCGAGCACGACCCGCTCACGGACCTGCCCAACCGGGCCCTGTTCACCAAGCGCGTGCAGCACGCCCTCTCGGGCCGCCGCGCCTCGGACCGGGGCCTGGCCCTGCGGAACACGGCCGTGCTGTTCATCGACCTCGACGGCTTCAAGGCCGTCAACGACACGATCGGGCACCAGGCCGGGGACGAGCTGCTCGTCCAGGCCGCCCGCAGACTCCAGGACTCCGTCCGGCACGGCGACACCGCGTCCCGGCTCGGCGGAGACGAGTTCGCGGCCCTGATCGCCGGGGACGACACCCGCGACCGGGACGCCCGCGAGCGGCACATCCTGGAGCTCGCCGACCGCCTCAGGACGACCCTGTCCCAGCCCTACCTCATCGACGGCAACGATGTCCGGGTCAACGCCTCCATCGGCGTGGCCTTCGCGGAGGCGGGCCTCGGCGCGGGCGAACTGCTGCGCAACGCCGACCTGGCCATGTACCGCGCCAAGGCCGGCGGCAAGGGCCGCGTCGAGCTGTACAAGCCGCAGATGCAGCAGGACGTTGTCCGCAAGGCCGAGCTCGCCACCCGCCTGCGGGCCGCGCTGCACGACGGGGAGTTCGCCCTGCTGCACCAGCCGGTGGTGTCCCTGGAGGACGGCCGGATCACGTCGGTGTCCGCGCAGGCGCGCTGGCGCTCCTCGCAAGGGGTGCTCTTCACCCCGGCTGAGTTCCTGCGCGTGGCCGAGGACAGTGACAAGACCGCCGAGCTGGGCCGGTGGATGATCGAGGAGGCCGTCGAGCAGGCCGCCGAGCGGCACACGACCGGGCTGTCCGTGCCGGTCGTGGTCCGCATGAGCGCCCGCCGGCTGCTGGACCGGTCGATGCCGCTCGGCTCGATCGAGGCGCTGCTCACGCGGCACGGCCTGCCGTCCGGGTCGCTGATCATCGAGCTGTCGGACGCCGACCCGAAGGTCTCGCTGGACGAGCTGGAGCGGCGCCTGGGTGCCCTGCGGCGGGTCGGAGTACGGATCGCGCTCGACGGGTTCGGCAGCGGCTATGCGGCGATCACGGCCCTCAGGCGGCTCCCCGTCGACGTCCTGAAGCTCGACCGCGGTCTGGTCGAGGGCGTCGTCGAGTCCGCCCGGCTGCACAAGATCACCGGCGGGCTGCTGCGCATCGCCGGTGACCTCGGGCTGAAGTCCGTGGCCGAAGGGGTGGATCTGCCCGAGCAGGTCACCGCCCTGCGCGCGATGGGCTGCACGCACGGGCAGGGCATGGCGTTCTCCGGGCCGCTCGACGAGTACCGGCTGCGCCGGGCCCTCGCCTACGGTCGCTATCCGGTGCCGAACGGACCGGGCGAACCGGCGTTCGCGGGCGGCGCCACGCGGGTGTACAGCTCGGGGGTGTCCGCCGTCATCGGAGGCGGCACGGTCCTCCGCTCACATAATGAGACTCCCGTCCCACCCACTTGACAGTGAGTGCGTGCCGGGGAGAGGGTCAGTGCCATGCGCACCCGAATTCTCGTACTTGGAAAGCGCGTCGGCTGACGCTGAGCCTCGACCGCTCAGCGACCCCACCCGGCGCGCTCCCCTCGCTTGCCTTATGGCACGAGGGGTTTTTTGTTGCACAGGCACCCTTCGTGCAACAGCCGAAGACCGCACGAACCTCGCAAAAACCCTCAGCATCTGAGAAGAGAATGCCGATGACCGAGCAGGCCACCGGGGCCCACCACCCGCAGCCCCGGCCCCGATCCGGAGGACACTCCGCCCCCGAGCAGGTGACGGGCGCGCAGTCCCTCATCCGCTCTCTCGAGGAGGTCGGCGCCGACACGGTATTCGGCATTCCCGGCGGCGCGATCCTCCCGGCCTACGACCCGCTGATGGACTCCACCAGGGTGCGCCACGTCCTGGTCCGGCACGAGCAGGGCGCCGGTCACGCCGCCACCGGCTACGCGCAGGCCACCGGCAGGGTCGGCGTCTGCATGGCCACCTCGGGCCCCGGCGCCACCAACCTGGTCACCCCGATCGCCGACGCGCACATGGACTCCGTGCCGCTGGTCGCGATCACCGGCCAGGTGGCGTCCAAGGCGATCGGCACGGACGCCTTCCAGGAGGCGGACATCGTCGGCATCACCATGCCGATCACCAAGCACAACTTCCTCGTCACCAAGGCCGAGGACATCCCGCGGATCATCGCCCAGGCGTTCCACATCGCCTCCACCGGCCGCCCCGGCCCGGTCCTGGTCGACATCGCCAAGGACGCCCTCCAGGCGAAGACCACCTTCTCCTGGCCGCCCGCCATGGATCTGCCCGGCTACCGCCCGGTGACCAAGCCGCACGCCAAGCAGATCCGCGAGGCCGCCAAGCTGATCACGCAGGCCAAGCGGCCCGTGCTGTATGTCGGTGGCGGCGTGCTCAAGGCCAAGGCCACGGCCGAGCTGAAGGTCCTCGCCGAGCTCACCGGCGCGCCCGTCACCACCACGCTGATGGCGCTCGGCGCGTTCCCCGACAACCACCCGCAGCACCTGGGCATGCCCGGCATGCACGGCTCGGTGGCCGCCGTCACCGGACTGCAGAAGGCCGACCTGATCGTCGCCCTCGGTGCCCGCTTCGACGACCGCGTCACCGGCAAGCTGGACAGCTTCGCCCCCTTCGCCAAGATCGTCCACGCGGACATCGACCCGGCCGAGATCGGCAAGAACCGCGCCGCGGACGTGCCGATCGTGGGTGACGCCCGCGAGGTCATCGCCGACCTGATCCAGGCCGTGCAGAAGGAGCACAGCGAGGGCCACCAGGGCGACTACAGCGCATGGTGGAAGGATCTGAGCCGCTGGCGCGACACCTACCCGCTCGGCTACGACCAGCCCGACGACGGCTCGCTCTCCCCGCAGCAGGTCATCGAGCGCATCGGACAGCTCGCCCCCGAGGGCACGATCTTCGCGGCGGGCGTCGGCCAGCACCAGATGTGGGCCGCCCACTTCATCGAGTACGACAAGCCCGGCACCTGGCTGAACTCCGGCGGCGCCGGAACCATGGGCTACGCCGTCCCGGCCGCCATGGGCGCCAAGGCCGGAGCACCCGACAAGGCCGTCTGGGCGATCGACGGAGACGGCTGCTTCCAGATGACCAATCAGGAGCTCACCACCTGCGCCCTGAACAACATCCCGATCAAGGTCGCCGTCATCAACAACGGCGCCCTCGGGATGGTCCGCCAGTGGCAGACCCTCTTCTACAACCAGCGGTACTCCAACACCGTCCTGCACTCCGGCCCGGACGACGTCAACCCCGAGGCCCGCGGCACCCGCGTCCCCGACTTCGTGAAGCTGTCGGAGGCCATGGGCTGCTACGCGATCCGCTGCGAGTCCCCGGACGACCTCGACAAGGTCATCGAAGAGGCGAACTCCATCAACGACCGCCCGGTCGTCGTCGACTTCATCGTCCACGAGGACGCGATGGTCTGGCCGATGGTCGCCGCCGGCACCTCCAACGACGAGATCATGGCCGCCCGGGACGTCCGCCCCGACTTCGGCGACAACGAAGACGACTGAGAGCCGTAAAGGAAGCAGATCATGTCCAAGCACACGCTCTCCGTCCTCGTGGAGAACACCCCCGGCATCCTCGCCCGGATCGCCGCCCTGTTCTCCCGCCGCGGGTTCAACATCGACTCGCTCGCGGTCGGCGTCACCGAGCACCCCGACATCTCCCGCATCACCATCGTCGTCGGCGTGGAGGACCTGCCGCTGGAGCAGGTCACCAAGCAGCTCAACAAGCTCGTCAACGTGCTGAAGATCGTCGAGCTGGAGCCGTCGCAGGCGGTGCAGCGCGAACTCGTCCTGGTGAAGGTGCGCGCCGACAACGAGACGCGCTCCCAGATCGTCGAGATCGTCCAGCTGTTCCGCGCCAAGACCGTCGACGTCTCACCGGAGGCCGTCACCATCGAGGCCACCGGATCCGGCGAGAAGCTGACCGCGATGCTCAAGATGCTGGAGCCGTACGGCATCAAGGAGCTCGTCCAGTCCGGCACGATCGCGATCGGCCGCGGTGCCCGTTCCATCACGGACCGGTCGCTGCGCGCCCTGGACCGGTCGGCGTAAGACCAGAAACGGGCGGTCGGCGCGCCGTCGGCCGCCCGTATTCCGAGACCCCGAGACTTCCCTTCCGCCCCCCGTCATACGGTGGGACGCAACACCTGCACTCCCGAGGAGAGAACCCAAAGTGGCCGAGCTGTTCTACGACGCCGACGCCGACCTGTCCATCATCCAGGGCCGCAAGGTCGCGGTCATCGGTTACGGCAGCCAGGGCCACGCCCACGCGCTGTCGCTCCGTGACTCGGGTGTCGACGTGCGCGTCGGTCTGCACGAGGGATCCAAGTCCAAGGCCAAGGCCGAGGAGCAGGGCCTGCGGGTGGTGAGCCCGTCGGAGGCCGCCGCCGAGGCCGACGTCATCATGATCCTCGTCCCGGACCCGATCCAGGCCCAGGTCTACGAGGAGCACATCGCCCCGAACCTGAACGACGGCGACGCCCTGTTCTTCGGCCACGGCCTGAACATCCGCTACGGCTTCATCAAGCCCCCGGCCGGCGTGGACGTCTGCATGGTCGCCCCGAAGGGCCCGGGCCACCTGGTCCGCCGCCAGTACGAGGAGGGCCGCGGCGTTCCGTGTATCGCCGCCGTCGAGCAGGACGCCACGGGCAACGCCTTCGCGCTGGCCCTGTCGTACGCGAAGGGCATCGGCGGCACCCGCGCCGGCGTCATCAAGACGACCTTCACCGAGGAGACCGAGACCGACCTGTTCGGTGAGCAGGCCGTCCTCTGCGGTGGCACCGCGGCGCTGGTCAAGGCGGGCTTCGAGACGCTGACCGAGGCCGGCTACCAGCCGGAGATCGCCTACTTCGAGTGCCTGCACGAGCTGAAGCTGATCGTGGACCTCATGTACGAGGGCGGCCTGGAGAAGATGCGCTGGTCGATCTCCGAGACCGCCGAGTGGGGCGACTACGTCACCGGCCCGCGCATCATCACGGACGCCACCAAGGCCGAGATGAAGAAGGTCCTCGCCGAGATCCAGGACGGTACCTTCGCCCAGCAGTGGATGGACGAGTACCACGGCGGCCTGAAGAAGTACAACGAGTACAAGAAGCAGGACTCCGAGCACCTGCTGGAGACCACCGGCAAGGAGCTGCGCAAGCTCATGAGCTGGGTCGACGAGGAGGCGTAAGCCTCACGGCCGAGGGGCCGGAGCGAGCTGCTCCGGCCCCTTCGGGCAACCCGGGGTAACGTCGGAGGTGCGGCGTTGTCCAACCCGTCCGGCCACGGACGAGTGATCCTTCCGCAGCGGCACAAGACGACGCCAGGTGCGCCACTAGACTGCTGCACACATACATACGCGTCAGGCCCACAGCGTCGTGCGTCTTCCACGCGGCAAGCATCCCTCCACCGCCTGCGGCCGTCGGGACGGCCGTCCGCAGCACTGGACTTGTGAGGACTCACGTGAGCTCGAAACCCGTCGTACTCATCGCTGAAGAGCTGTCGCCCGCCACCGTCGACGCGCTGGGCCCGGACTTCGAGATCCGGCACTGCAACGGCGCGGACCGAGCCGAACTGCTCCCGGCCATCGCCGATGTGGACGCGATCCTGGTCCGCTCGGCCACCAAGGTCGACGCCGAGGCGATCGCCGCCGCGAACAAGCTGAAGGTCGTCGCACGAGCCGGCGTCGGCCTGGACAACGTGGACGTCTCCGCCGCCACCAAGGCCGGCGTGATGGTCGTCAACGCCCCCACCTCGAACATCGTGACCGCCGCCGAACTGGCCTGCGGTCTGCTGGTCGCCACGGCCCGCAACATCCCGCAGGCCAACGCCGCGCTGAAGAACGGCGAGTGGAAGCGCAGCAAGTACACCGGCGTCGAGCTGGCCGAGAAGACCCTCGGTGTCGTGGGCCTCGGCCGTATCGGCGCGCTCGTCGCGCAGCGCATGTCGGCCTTCGGCATGAAGGTCGTCGCCTACGACCCCTACGTGCAGCCCGCCCGCGCCGCGCAGATGGGCGTCAAGGTGCTGTCGCTGGACGAGCTGCTCGAGGTCTCCGACTTCATCACCGTCCACCTCCCCAAGACCCCCGAGACCCTCGGCCTGATCGGCGACGAGGCGCTGCGCAAGGTCAAGCCGAGCGTGCGCATCGTCAACGCCGCGCGCGGCGGGATCGTCGACGAGGAGGCGCTGTACTCCGCCCTCAAGGAGGGCCGGGTCGCCGGTGCCGGTCTCGACGTGTACGCGAAGGAGCCCTGCACGGACTCCCCGCTGTTCGAGTTCGACCAGGTCGTGTGCACCCCGCACCTCGGTGCCTCCACCGACGAGGCGCAGGAGAAGGCCGGTATCGCCGTCGCCCGCTCGGTGCGCCTCGCCCTCGCCGGTGAGCTCGTGCCGGACGCGGTGAACGTGCAGGGCGGTGTCATCGCCGAGGACGTCAAGCCGGGTCTGCCGCTCGCCGAGCGTCTGGGCCGGATCTTCACCGCGCTCGCCGGTGAGGTCGCGGTCCGCCTCGACGTCGAGGTGTACGGCGAGATCACCCAGCACGACGTGAAGGTGCTGGAGCTGTCCGCGCTCAAGGGTGTCTTCGAGGACGTCGTCGACGAGACGGTGTCCTACGTCAACGCCCCGCTGTTCGCGCAGGAGCGCGGCGTCGAGGTGCGCCTCACCACCAGCTCCGAGGCGACCGAGCACCGCAACGTCGTCACGGTGCGCGGCACCCTCGCCGACGGCGAGGAGGTGTCGGTGTCCGGCACGCTGGCCGGCCCCAAGCACCTGCAGAAGCTCGTCGCCGTCGGGGAGTTCGACGTCGACCTTGCGCTCGCCGACCACATGATCGTGCTGAAGTACGAGGACCGGCCGGGCGTCGTCGGCACGGTGGGCCGCATCCTCGGCGAGGCCGGTCTCAACATCGCCGGCATGCAGGTGTCGCGGGCGGCGGCCGGTGGCGAGGCGCTGGCGGTGCTGACCGTGGACGACACGGTGACCGCCGCTGTGCTGGCCGAAGTGGCGGCCGAGATCGGGGCCACGTCCGCCCGTTCCGTGAACCTGGCCTGACCCTCCCGGGGGGCTCCCACCCCCAGGACCCCGTTCGCCTCGAACGGACTCGTCCTCAAACGCCGGACGGGCTGAGTTGATCAGCCTGTCCGGCGTTTGTCCGTACCCGGACCCGCCGCAGGGTCACCGCCCCCGCAACCGCCGCCGCGGCCAGCAGAACCGCGCCCGTGACCGCCGCCGCGTGCATGCCGCTGGTGAAGGCCTCGCGTGCCGCCGTCGCCAGGGCGTCCCCCGCGCGCCCAGGGAGCCGGTCGGCCACGGCCAGGGCGCCGCCCAGCGTCTCGCGGGCCGCGGCGGGTGCCGAGGACGGGATCTCGTGGCGGTAGACGGCCGTGCCGATGGAACCGAGGAACGCCATGCTCAGCGCGCCGCCGAACTCCGTGCCGGTCTCCAGCAGGGACGAGGCCGCGCCCGCCTTCTCCACCGGGGCGGAGCTCAGGGCCAGGTCGGCCACCTGGGACATGACGGCGACGATGCCGCAGGCCAGGACGGCGCACGCGGCCAGCAGCAGCCAGAGGGAGTCCGTGCCTGCCAGAGCCAGCATCACGTAGCCGCACGCGGCGACCGCGAAGCCGCCGCCGACGACGTACGCACGGGGAACGCCCCGCTGGACGAGGTGGGCGCCGACCGGGGCCGCGAAACCGATGGGCACCGACGGCAGCAGGCTCCACAGCGCCGCCCCGAGGGGGCTGTTGCCCAGGACCGACTGGATGTACTGGGTCGTGAAGTACGCCGAGCCCATCATGCCGAAGGCGGCGACGAGGTTGAGGACGACGGCCGGGCTGAAGCCGCGGCCCCGGAACAGCTCCGGCGAGATCAGCGGGGAGACGGCCGTGCGCTGACGGTGGACGAACAGCGCGGCGAACAGCAGGCCGACGGTCACCGACATCACGTAGCGCACATGCCAGCCCTGTGACGCGAGTTCCTTCAGGCCGTAGATCACGGGGAGGACCGCCGCCATCGACAGGGGGACGCTCAGCAGGTCGAAGCGGCCGGGGTTCGGGGTGCGCGACTCGGGCAGCAGGACGGGTCCCAGGACCAGGAGCAGCAGCATCGCGGGCAGGTTGACCAGGAAGACCGAGCCCCACCAGAAGTGCTCGACGAGCACCCCGCTCATCACCGAGCCGAGCGCGATGCCGGCCGTCATCACACCCGACCACACGCCGATCGCCTTGGTGCGCTGCGCGGGGTCGGTGAACATCGTGCGCACGAGCGCCATGGTCGACGGCATCAGCGTCGCGCCGCCGATGCCGAGGACGGCGCGGGCCGCGATGAGGGTCTCGGCGCTGGTGGCGTAGGCCGCGACCAGGGAGGCGGTGCCGAAGGCGGCGGCGCCGATCAGCAGGAGCCTGCGGCGGCCGATGCGGTCGCCCAGCGCGCCCATCGTCATCAGCAGGCCGGCCAGCACGAAGCCGTAGATGTCGAAGATCCACAGCTGCTGGGTGGCGCTCGGTTCCAGGTCGGCGCTGATCGCGGGGACCGCGAAGTACAGGACGGAGACGTCCATGGAGACCAGCAGCAGCGGGAGCATCAGCACGCCCAGGGCCGTCCATTCGCGGCGGCCGGCGAGGGCGGGAGGCGGCGGGTTCGTCGTCATGGACTGGACTGTACGAGCGTATTAAACGCTTGTCTAGTACGACTGTGTAATACGAGCGTCTGGATCGGGGAGTAGGGTGGCGAGCCATGGGACACCGTGAGGATCTGCTCGAGGGCGCCAAGCGCTGCCTGCTGGCGAAGGGCTTCCTGCGCACGACAGCGCGCGACATCGTCAAGGAGTCGGGGACCAACCTGGCGTCGATCGGCTACCACTACGGCTCGAAGGACGCGCTGCTGGCGCAGGCGTACGTCGAGATGGTGGAGGGCATGTCCGACGCCTTCGAGGGGGGCGGCGAACTGCGGGGCGAGCCGGGGTCGTTGGAGCGGTTCACCGGGGTGTGGGCGAACATCATCGGGACCATGCGCGACCCCGGGTCCATGTGGCGGCTCAGCATGGAGATCGTGGCCATGGGGGACCAGCTGCCGGAGGTGCGGGAGCATCTCGCGCGGGCCCAGCGGGAGGGGGCGCGCGGCATCGTGACGCTCTTCCACGGCGGGCTCGAGGACGACGTGACGGACGAGCAGGTGGACACCCTCGGGTACTTCTACCTGACCCTGATGATGGGCCTCATGGCGCAGTGGACCTTCGACCCGAAGAGCGCTCCGGAGGCCGCACAGCTCGCCGCGGGGCTCCGCCGGGTGATCGAGGCCGCCGAAGGAAAGTGACGCGTCCCGATCACCCGGGGGCGCGGACGACCGAGTCGATGGCGGACGCGGTGTCGGGGGCGGTCCGGGTGGGGGTGTGGGCCGTCTCGGTCCAGGGGCGCCCGGCCGACACCCACACGCTGCGGGCACCGGCGGCGGCCGCGCCGGCGATGTCGGCGTGCGGGGAGTCGCCGATCACCCAGGCGCCGTCGAGGCCGGCGCCGACGGTGGCGGCAGCGGCGTGGAAGATCTCCGGCGCGGGCTTCTTGTGGCCGACGGCCTCGGAGACGACCCAGCCGTGGGTCAGCGTGTCGAGGCCGGCGGTGCGGATCTTCGCCTCCTGCTGTGCGGTACGGCCGTTGGTGACGATGACCAGGGTCCAGCCGGCGGTGGCCGCTCGGGCGAGGGCGGTGCGGACGGGGCCGGACAGGACCACGCGGTCGGCCGCGCCCCGGTCGAGCAGGGAGCGGACGGCCGGGCCGGGTGCCCTCTCGCCGTACCGCGCGTGCACGGCCCGGGCCACCTCGGCGCGGGGCGTGTAGCCGCCGGCGTCGACGGTCATCAGCCACTCGGCGTCGTGCGCGGGCAGGGCGTGCTCGGCCAGGAAGTCCGCGACGGCCGCCCGGAACGCGGCGTCCCGGTCGACCAGGGTGTTGTCCAGGTCGAGCAGCAGCAGGGGCACCGTCGGGGCGCTCCTCACAGTCGGTGTGCCTTCAGGGCCATGTGCAGCAGCAGACGGTCCTCTCCGTCGTCCAGGTCGAGTCCGGTGAGCTTCTCGATCCGGGACAGGCGGTAGTAGAGGGTCTGGCGGTGGATGCCCAGCTCGGCGGCGGCCCGGGCGGCCTGGCCGGCGCAGTCGAGGTAGACCTCGGCGGTCCGGGCCAGTTCGTGGTGGACCGGGGCGAGCAGGGTGCGGGCGACGGGGTCGTGGGCGATCTCCGGGGGCAGGGCGGTGAGCAGCCGGAACGGCCCGATCGACGCCCACCGCGCGACCGGCCCCAGCCGCGCCTCCGCCAGCGCCGCCCGGGCGGCCGACGACGCCTCCCACCAGGCGGCCGCCAGGTCGGCGAGGCCGGAGCGGGGGGTGGCGACACCGGCGGCAGCGTTGTCGGCTCCGCGGGAGGCGCCTCCGGGACGGTCGAGCGGGGTGGCGCCGGCCGCTCCGCGGGAGCCTGTCGGGTGGGCTTCGGCTGAGCGTGAGGCCCCTCTGCTCGTCGGGCCCGCGGGGGCGCCGTCCGTGGCGCCGGTGGTGGATCCGCCCGAGCCCCTGGCGCCCGACCCCTGCACTGTGGCGCTCGACGGGCCGGTCCCCCCGCGCGCCCGGTCCAGCAACCGCCCCGCCGCCGTCGTCGCCGGTGTCAGGACGTCGGGGGCGCGCAGGCGGATCAAGACGGCCAGGCACTGGGCCGTCACCCCCCACGGCAGGGCGCACAGGGCCGTCGCGCCCGGGACCGCGCGGACCGACGGGGCGTCGTCCGGGTCCTCCGAGGGCCAGGGGGCGATGCACATCAAGGCGTGGAGGCCGTCGGCTCGGGGGCCGAGGGCCGTGCGGAGCTCGGCGATGGCCATGTCGCTCTGCCAGCCGCGCTCGGCGGTGAGGACGGCCCTCAGCTCGCGGCTGAGGTCGGCGCCGTGCTGGGCCTCGTCCGCGAGCAGGGCGCCGATCCGGGCTGTGACCCGCATGGCGGCGGCGAGCTGGGGTTCGCTCGGGCCGGGATCGTCGTCCAGGAGCCAGACGTAGCCGTGGACCACGCCCCTGTGGCGCACGGGGAGGCAGATCCGGCCCCGGTAGACCCCGGCCTCCGGCGTCGGGGGGATGCGGACCGGGCCCGTCGCGCGCGTGATGCCGAAGCCCTCGAACCACGCCCGGACCGCGGCCGTCGAGCGGCGGGTGAGGATCGAGCGGGTGCGCACCGGGTCCAGGGCCGACGGATCGAGGTCGCCCTCACTGTCGTACGCCCCGAAGGCGAGCAGCTCGAAGTCCCGGTTCTCCAAGGTCGCGGGCGCGCCGAGCAGCTCCGAGATCTCGTCGACCAGCTCCTCGTAGTCGCCCCTGTGTTCCGACGTCACCCGGGCATTGTCCCGCACTCCGCGGACCCCTTCATACATCTGTCTGAGATCTGCGGCACGGATGCGTGACAGCTGTCGATGGCAGACGATCGGAGGGATCCTTAGGTTTCACGGTGGTTCTCCGTGCCGCACCCGACGCGTCATCCGCGAGGGGTCCGGCCTTCACGTTGCTTGTGCTCTGGAGGTGCCCCGTGCTGGGTCCCGTGATTCTCGCCGCGTCACGCAGCGACCGGATGCGACGCCTGATCTCGGCGGCCCCGGTGACCAAGCAGGTCGTCGACCGCTTCATCCCGGGCGAGGACGTCGACGGCATCGTCCCCGTCGTCCGGGAGCTGGCCGGTCAGGGCCTGGAGCTGACGATGGACGTCGTCGGCGAGGACATCACCAACCCCGCGCAGGCCGCCGCGGCCCGGGACGCCTACCTGGAGCTCGTCGACCGCCTCAAGCCGCTGGAGCTCGGTACCCGCGCCGAGATGTCGGTGAAGCTGTCGATGTTCGGGCAGGCGCTCCAGGGCGGCCACGAGCTGGCCCTGAAGAACGTCCGCCCGGTCGTCGAGGCCGCCGCCGAGATCGGCACCACGGTCACGCTCGACGCCGAGGACCACACCACCCTCGACTCGATGTTCGCCATCCACGAGGAACTGCGGAAGGACTTTCCGCAGACCGGCTGCGTCATCCAGGCCTACCTCTTCCGCACCGAGGCCGACGCCCGCCGCCTCGCCGCGAACGGCAGCCGGGTCCGCCTGGTCAAGGGCGCGTACAAGGAGCCGGCCTCGGTCGCGTACCAGGACAAACACGAGATCGACCGGGCATACGTTCGGATTCTGAGGACGTTGATGGAGGGGGAGGGGTACCCGATGATCGGGTCCCACGACCCGCGCCTGATCGCGATCGGCCAGGAACTCGCCCACCAGGCCGGGCGCAAGCTCGACGAGTACGAGTTCCAGATGCTCTACGGCATCCGCGGCGAGGAGCACCTGCGGCTGGCCGCCGAGGGCCACCGGATGCGCGTGTACACCGCCTACGGCACCGACTGGTACGGCTACTTCATGCGCCGCCTCGCGGAGAAGCCGGCCAACCTGCGCTTCTTCGCCCGTTCGATGCTCACCAAGGGCTGACGCTCTTCAAGGGCTGAGACCGAAACACCGCTCACTAAGGAGTTACGGAAAACATGGACGCTGTGACCCAGGTCCCCACCCCCGTCAACGAGCCGGTGCACGGCTACGCCCCCGGCTCCCCCGAGCGGGCCCGGCTGGAGGCCCGGCTGAAGGAGCTGGCCGACAACCCCGTCGACCTGCCCTGCACCATCGGCGGCGAGAAGCGGATGGGCGGCGGCGAGGCCTTCCAGGTCGTCCAGCCGCACAACCACCAGGCCGTGCTCGGCACGTACCGCAACGCCACGCAGGCGGACGCCCAGGACGCCATCGACGCGGCCCTGGCCGCCGCGCCCGCCTGGCGCGCCCTGTCCTTCGACGACCGAGCGGCGATCATCCTGCGCGCCGCCGAACTGCTGTCGGGCCCCTGGCGCGAGACGCTCGCCGCCTCGACCATGCTCGGCCAGTCGAAGACCGCCCAGCAGGCCGAGATCGACACGCCCTGCGAGCTGATCGACTTCTGGCGCTTCAACGTCTCCTACGCCCGCAACCTGCTGGCCGAGCAGCCGCCGGCCAACGCCCCGGGCGTGTGGAACCGGCTGGACCACCGCCCGCTGGAGGGCTTCGTCTACGCGATCACGCCCTTCAACTTCACCGCCATCGCGGGCAACCTGCCGACGGCCCCCGCCCTGATGGGCAACGTCGTCGTCTGGAAGCCGTCCCCGACCCAGACCCACGCCGCCGTGCTGCTCATGCAGCTGCTGGAGGAGGCCGGTCTGCCCAAGGGCGTCATCAACCTCGTCACCGGCGACGGCATCGAGGTCTCGAAGGTCGCCCTGGAGCACCGGGACCTCGCCGGCATCCACTTCACCGGCTCGACCAAGACCTTCCAGTACCTGTGGAAGACGGTCGGCAACAACATCGAGAAGTACCGCACCTACCCGCGCCTCGTCGGCGAGACCGGCGGCAAGGACTTCCTCGTCGCCCACCCGTCGGCCGACCCGGCGATCCTGAAGACGGCGCTCACCCGCGGTGCCTTCGAGTACCAGGGCCAGAAGTGCAGCGCCACGTCCCGGGCGTACGTCCCCGCCTCGATCTGGAACTCCGGCTTCAAGGAGGAGTTCGCCGCCGAGGTCGACGGCATCAAGATGGGTGACGTCACCGACCTGTCGAACTTCATCGGCGCCGTCATCGACGAGCGTGCCTTCGCCAAGAACAAGGCCGCCATCGACCGCGCCAAGGACGACGCCTCCTGCACGATCGTCGCGGGCGGCACCTACGACGACTCCGAGGGGTACTTCGTCCGCCCGACCGTCATCGAGTGCGACGACCCGGAGAACGAGGTCTTCCGCACCGAGTACTTCGGCCCGATCCTCGCCGTGCACGTCTACGAGGACGACAAGTACGAGGAGATGCTGACTCAGATGGAGTCGGTCTCCGACTACGCCCTCACCGGCTCGGTCATCGCGGGCGACCGCGCGGCCGCCGCCCACACGGCGGACAGGCTCCGCTACGCGGCCGGCAACTTCTACATCAACGACAAGTCCACCGGCGCCGTCGTCGGCCAGCAGCCCTTCGGCGGCGGCCGCGCCTCCGGCACCAACGACAAGGCGGGCGCCCCGCAGAACCTGATGCGCTGGACGCTGACCCGCGCCATCAAGGAGACGCTGGTCCCGCCGACGGACTACACGTACCCGCACATGGGCTGAGCCCCTGAAGGAACCGACGGGCCGGGTCGTGCGACCCGGCCCGTCGGCGTGCCGGTCGTCGGACGCGACGGGCGATGCGGCCCGTCAGCTCACGGATGCGGGACCAGGACGATCCCGCCCCTGCTGCGGCCCTCCTCGGCCCGTTCGTGGGCCTGGGCGGCCTTCGTGAGGGGCAGGGTCGTCGCCACGTGGACGCGGATGCGGCGATCGGCCAGGAGCGGGGCGATCCGGGACAGCAGAGCGCCCGACGGATCGGCGCGGACGAGGGCGAAGCGCAGGCCCCGGGCCTCCGCGTCCTCGGGGGCCAGGCCCAGGTCGGCCGGGACGGTGCAGAGCAGGATGCCGTTCGGGTGCAGGGTGTCGAGGGTGCGCAGGGCGTCGTCGCCGCCGACCAGGTCGAGGGCTGCGTCGATGTCGTGGACGGACTCCGCCAAGTCGCCGGCGGTGTCGTCGACGAGTTCGTCGGCGCCCAGGTCGCGCAGGAAGCCGTGGTCCTCGGCGGCGGCGACGCCGATGACGTACGCGCCCTCCGCCTTGGCCAGTTGCACCGCCACGTGCCCGGCTCCGCCCGCCGCAGCGCGGACCAGGACGCGGCTGCCCGGGCCGATCCGGGCGATGTCGATCAGGGCGTGCCAGGCGGTGAGCACCGCCGTCGGGGCGGCGGCCGCGTGGGCGTGGTCCAGCCCGGCGGGTCGCGCCGCGAAGTGGCCGGCCGGCGCGGTGACGTGCGTGGCGTGGCCGCCGCCGTCGATCCGGCCGAACACCTCGTCGCCGGGCCGGAACCGGGTGACCCCGGCCCCCACCTCCTCGACCTCCCCGGACACGTCGTGCCCGAGCGTGAACGGCGGATCCCCGTACAGCGGCACGGTCCCGGACCGGGCCGTCCGGTCCGCCGGGTCGACCGCGGCCGCGTGCACCCGGAGCAGGAGCTCGCCGGGGCCGGGGTCGGGCCGCGGGCGCTCTTCGATCTCCAGGACGTCCGGGCCGCCGAAGCGGTGCTGGGTGACCACCTGGGTGCGGGGCGCTGCCGTGGTCATCGGGTCTCCCTCCCGGAGCCGGACCCTTCCATCGTGCGCGGACAACGGGTCGAGAGCCACCCGGCCCGTTCGCATACTGGTCCGATGACCACCCGAGCGCGCACCGCCCACACCGCCGACCTCACCCCCGCCGAACTGGACGCCGTGCGCGGCCTCCTGGAAGCCGCCTTCGAGGGCGACTTCGGCGACGAGGACTGGGACCACGGCCTCGGCGGCGTGCACGCCCTCGTCCACGACGACTCGGGGCTCGCCGCGCACGGAGCGGTCGTGATGCGCCGGGTGCGGCACCGCGGCCGGTGGCTGCGCGCCGGGTACGTCGAGAACGTCGCCGTCCGCGCCGACGTCCGCCGCACCGGCCTCGGCGGGCAGGTCATGGCGGAACTGGAACGCGTCGTCGAGCGCGCCTACGACCTCGGCGCCCTCTCCGCCAGCGACGACGGGGCCCGGCTCTACACCTCCCGCGGCTGGCAGCCGTGGACCGGGGAGGTGCACGCCCTCAGCCCCCGGGACGGCGACGTCCGCCTGCCGGACGAGGAGGGGAGCACCTACGTACGCACCGCCCTGGCCGGTCCCCTCGACCCCGCGCACGCGCTGCTCTTCGACTGGCGCGACGGCGACGTGCTCTAGAGATCACCGCAGGTCAGCACGGTGTGACTCAATCCACCGTCTCAGATAGTAGGAAGTCCGAGTAATTGTGGAGACAGACGCTCCGGCCTCCCTTAGCTTTGTAGGAGCCGAACGTCTCGCTCGACCAAGCGAATGGCGGTCGTGAGCCGGGCCCTGTGCAGGCAACCCCTGCGGCCGGTGCTCCCCGCCTCTTCCGGCGTCTCGTAACCCCTTACTCCGCACTCCGTGCTGTCCGAAGGAGTCGATTTCCCATGGCCGAGACGACCGTCCGCCGCCGAGTCCGTCACGTCTCCCGTTCGACCGAGTCCGACCGCAAGAACGCCGCCGCAGCGCTCCAGCGCGCCCTCGACCGCAGGGACAACGGCGGATCCAGCGGCCACTGAGCCGCAGCAGGACCGGGAGCCGCCCGACGAGGCGCGGTGCGGGGCCTCACGCCCCGCGCCGCACCTCGAAGTGGTCGATCCGCTCACCGCTCGACGCCAGCGCCGACACCCTCAACGCCGGCCTGGCGCCGCTCTCCGCCTCCACCGAGAGGAACGAGAAGCCGCGGTAGCGCACCCGCGACCACTGCACCGACTCCGCCTTGGTGTCCCGGGACTTGGTCCACCGGAACGTGGCGACCGACTCGGTATCGGCGAGGTTGCCCTCGTAGCTCTCCTTCACGCCGTCGGGGAATCCGTACAGCTCCTTGCCGCCGCCGCCCGCGGTGACGTACACGGTCCCGTCCCGCCGCGGATCCGTCGTCCCGCCGACCGGCACCGGCCTGCCCACCTCGCCGCCCCGGATGGCGTCGGTCCGCTCGTAGACGTGGTTGTGCCCGTTGATCACCAGGTCCACCTCGTGCCGGGCGAACAGCGGCAGCCACTCGGCGCGTACCCCGCCGTCGGAGGCGTGCGTGGACGTCGAGTACGCGCAGTGGTGGAAGAAGACGACGATGAAGTCGACGTCCGCGGAGGACCTCAGTTCGCCGAGCTTCTTCTCCAGCCACCTGGTCTGCCTGCCCTCCGTGTAACCGAAGTTGGCGGGGATCTCGTACGACACGTCGTTCGCGTCCAGCGCGACCACGCCGACGTTGCCGTACGTGAAGGCGTACACGCCCGGTGCCGTGCGGGCGTCGAAACCGTTGTCCGGCAGGGAGAACCGGGCGAGTTGGCCGCCGTAGCCGTCCGGCGAGTACCAGGCCTCCATGTCGTGATTGCCGGTCGTCACCATCCAGGGCACCGACCTGGCCACCGGCTCCGTCTGCTTCAGGAACCGGTCCCACTGCCCGGCGTCGAACACGTCCGACTCCTTGCCCTTGCCGGTCGGGTCGGCGTAGCAGATGTCGCCGGCGTGCAGATGGAACGCGGGCTTCCGGCGCAGCAGCGTACGGTCGTTGAGGGCCGCCTCCTCGCCCACGCCCTGGTCGCCGAACGCGGTGAACACGAACCGCTCCGGCGGGCTCGCGGGTGCCGTGCGGAAGGACGTGACGGTCGAGCGGTGCCGCGGGGAGGCGGGGTCGAAGCCCTCGTGGCCGACGCCGTAGTAGTAGGTCGTGCCCGGGCGCAGACCGTCCAGCGCGGCGTGCAGGTAGTACTGGTCGACGGCCGCCCGTACCCCCTTCAGTTCCGGGGTGTGCAGGTCGCGCAGCTCCGCCTCGATCCTGCGGCCGAGGTCGTCGGGGCGCAGGCCCACCCGGACGTACGGCTTCCGCACCGCGAGCGGCACCTGCCAGGAGATCCGCATCTGCGTCTTCGGGTCGGCGCCGAAGGCGAGATGGCGGCCGAAGGGCGTGATGAAGGAGCCGGGCGCCTGCGACGTGCCGGGCGACGGGCTTCCGGCCGCCGTGGCGCCGCCCTGCCCGGAAGGGGAGCCGGCGCCGGAGCAGCCGGTCAGCAGCCCGCTCGCCACCGCGCCCGCGGTCACCAGAGTGCGCCGCCGCGACAGTCGCGTCCGCAGGTACTCGTGCTGCTCCGCCATGCTCATCCGGCCGGCGAGCTCGGGCGGGATGCCGAAGTGGGGGATCTCCATGGCCAGTGAACTTCCCAGCAGCGGCCAACGGCCGCACCACCTGCGGGTGAACGGCATCCGACGGACGCGTGCCGTCCCCCGGTCGGGCGCCTCCCGCCTGTCCGCATCACGGACACCGAGTGTCATCCCATGGGACGAGGAGTAGGGTGCCCGCATGTCTCGCAGCATCAATCTCGCAGTGATCCCCGGTGACGGCATCGGCCAGGAGGTCGTGGCCGAAGGCCTGAAGGTCCTCTCCGCCGTCCTTCCGCAGGATGTGAAGCTGGAGACCGAGGAGTACGACTTCGGCGCCCGGCGCTACCACGCCACCGGTGAGACCCTCACCGACGCCGACCTCGACGCCCTGAAGCGGCACGACGCCATCCTGCTCGGCGCGATCGGCGACCCGTCCGTGCCGTCCGGCGTCCTGGAGCGCGGCTTCCTGCTCAAGCTCCGCTTCGCCTTCGACCACCACGTCAACCTGCGCCCGTCGAAGCTCCTGCCGGGTGTCGCCACCCCGCTCGCGGGCGAGCCGCAGATCGACTTCGTCGTGGTCCGCGAGGGCACCGAGGGCCCGTACACCGGCAACGGCGGCACGATCCGCAAGGGCACCGAGCACGAGGTCGCCACCGAGGTCTCCGTGAACACGGCCTTCGGTGTCGAGCGCGTGGTTCGTGACGCCTTCGCGCGTGCCCAGGCCCGCCCCCGCAAGAAGCTGGCGCTGATCCACAAGAACAATGTGCTGACCTTCGCGGGTCACCTGTGGACGAACGTCTTCAACAAGGTGGCCGCGGAGTTCCCCGAGGTCACCACCGAGTACATGCACGTGGACGCGGCGACGATCTACCTCGTCACGCAGCCCGAGCGCTTCGACGTGATCGTCACCGACAACCTCTTCGGCGACATCGTCACCGACCTCGCCGCGGCCGTCTCCGGCGGCATCGGCGTCGCGGCCTCCGGCAACATCAACCCGTCCGGTGAGTTCCCCTCGATGTTCGAGCCCGTGCACGGCTCGGCCCCGGACATCGCCGGCCAGGGCAAGGCCGACCCGACCGCCACCGTGCTGTCCGTCGCCCTGCTCCTGCGCCACCTCGGCTACGAGGCCGAGGCCGCCCGCATCGACGAGGCGGTCGCCGCCGACCTCGCCGAGCGCACCGGCAAGCCCGCCCGCTCCACCTCGGAGATCGGCGACGCCCTCGCCGTACGCGTAGCCGGCTGACCCGCCGCTGCACACCGCAGGCCGCCGGGTCGCCACCGCGCCCGGCGGCTTTCGCATGTTCCCGCCGGGTGCCACCATCGACCACCGGGCCGCATTCACCCCGTTCCTTCCGCCGACGCCCCCGGGCGATAATCGAACGCGAGGCCGCGGAACGAGGGAATGCTCGGACGTCCTAGCACTGGTCACCATCAGAGCAGTACCGAGCGCGGCCCGTCACTACAACCGGTGAAGGACATCAACCCATGACGACGCCCACGATCGAGCTCAAGCCCTCCGCCCACCCGCTCTCCGCCGCAGAACGCGAGGCGATCCTGGCCGACCCCGGGTTCGGCCGCCACTTCACCGATCACATGGTGACGATCAAGTGGACGGAGGGCCGCGGCTGGCACGACGGTCAGCTCGTGCCGTACGCGCCGATCTCCCTGGACCCCGCCACCACGGTCCTGCACTACGCGCAGGAGATCTTCGAGGGGCTGAAGGCCTACCGCCAGCCCGACGGGTCCGTCGCCACCTTCCGCCCCGAGAAGAACGCCGAGCGCTTCCAGCGCTCCGCCCGCCGGCTCGCGATGCCCGAGCTGCCCGTCGAGACGTTCATCGAGGCGTGCGACGCCCTGGTGCAGCAGGACAAGGCATGGGTGCCGGCGCACGGCGGCGAGGAGTCCCTCTACCTGCGCCCGTTCATGATCGCCACCGAGGTCGGGCTGGGTGTGAAGCCGGCCAACGAATACCTGTTCCTGGTGATCGCCTCCCCGGCCGGGGCGTATTTCCCCGGTGGTGTGAAGCCGGTGTCCATCTGGGTCTCCGAGGACCGCGTGCGTGCCGTCCCCGGCGGCATGGGGGACGCGAAGACGGGCGGCAACTACGCGGCGTCCCTGCTCGCCCAGGCCGAGGCCGCCACGAAGGGCTGCGACCAGGTCTGCTACCTCGACGCCGTGGAGCACACGTGGGTCGAGGAGCTGGGCGGCATGAACCTGTACTTCGTGTACGGCGACAAGATCATCACGCCGTCGCTCACCGGGTCGATCCTGGAGGGCGTCACCCGGGACTCCCTGCTCGCCGTCGCCCGTGACCTCGGGTACGAGGCGGAGGAGGGCCGGGTCTCGGCCGACCAGTGGCAGCGGGACTCGGAGAACGGGTCGCTGACCGAGGTCTTCGCCTGCGGTACGGCCGCGGTGATCACTCCGGTCGGTACGGTGAAGCGGGCCGGGGCGGAGTGGAAGCAGAGCGGGGGAGAGCCGGGCGAGGTCACGCTGCGGCTGCGCCAGGCACTGCTGGACATTCAGCGGGGTACGGCCTCGGACGCCCACGGTTGGATGCACCGGCTGGGCTGAGCCCGCTCCGGCACCCGGGGCTCCGTCCCCGGGCCCCCGGACCTATGCCCACCCACCGCCCGAAGCAGTCGGGCTGGAAGTGCTGGTCGCCTCATCGGCCCCGGGCTCCACTGAAACCGCGCCCGGGGCCGACAGCGCATAAGCCCCACCGCCCACCACCCCCGACAGCAGGAAGCTGCAGTCCACCCCGCCCGTCAGGGACAGCAGCGGGCCCTCGTACGACGGCAGGGACACCGCCAGGACTCCGACGGTCGCACCGGCCGCCCAGGAGAGGGTCGCCGGGACGTTCCAGCCGGCGCGGTACCAGTAGACGCCGCCCCGGGCACGGCGGTTGAAGACCTGGAGGGCGTCCGCGTCGTAGACCCCGCCGCAGCGGGCGAAGCCGATCAGGGTGATGACCGCCCAGGGCGTGCCGATGGCGGTCAGGAGCAGCACGAAGGACGTCATCACGTCCTGTGCGGTCGAGTAGTAGTGCCCGGGCGAAGACACAGGCGGTGGCGACGGCCGCGACCACGTAGGTCGCCCGGGCCCGGGAGGCGCGCGGCAGGATGGCGTCCAGGTCGAGGCCCATCGAGTACAGCATCAGCCCCGCGTTGCCGACCGAGCCGGCCGAGGCCGCGAGGAGCAGCGGGACGAGGTACCAGGACGGGGCCGCGTCGACCAGCGGACCCGCGTAGTCGAGGGCCGCCCCGGCCGCGTAGGCCGTGAACGTGCCGAACAGCTGCGGCACCAGCAGGCCCAGCGTCAGCCCCAGCCAGGTCGCGTGCAGCACCCGGCGGGAGGAGTGGCGGGCCGGGGAGATGTAGCGGGTGTAGTCGCCGAGGAGCGTGATGAAGGCGACGGGGCCGGACAGCCCGGCGGCGACGGCCGCGAGCAGCCAGGTCGGCCAGAATCCGCCCAGCAGATAGCCGCCGGCCTCCGGCAGCGCGGCGGTGGAGAAGCCGGGGGCGTAGGCGATCACGCCCAGCGCCAGCAGGGCCGTCATGCCGAACGCCAGCACCCGCGACATCGCGAGCAGCACCCGGTAGCCGTACACCGCGCCGGCGACGGTGGCCGCGGCGAGCAGTCCGTAGACGATGCCGTACGACACCCCGCCCTGCGGCAGCCCGGCGAGCCGGCCCAGCACGCTCACCATGACGTCCCCGCCGATCCACACCGTCAGCGCCGTGTAGCCGAGGGCCAGCAGCAGCCCCACCACCGAGCCGACCAGCCGCCCGCGGACGCCGAACTGGGCGCCGGAGGAGGTCGACAGGTTGGTGCCGGTGCGCAGCGAGACCAGCGCCAGCGGGGCAGTGAACAGCACCCCCACCGCCGTGCCCGCGAGCACCGCGCCGACCGACGACCACCAGTCCAGGCCGAAGGACGGCGGTAGCCACCCGAAGACGATCACGCCCAGGCAGAGGTTGGAGCCGAGCAGGATCGACACGAGGTCGCGCGGCCCGCTGGTGCGCTCCTCCTCGGGGATGGTGTCGACTCCGCGCTGTTCGATCGGCATGGGCTGGTCTCCTTCGACGCTGCCGTACTTTTAGAGCGACGCTCAATGTGACCTGGGCGACCGTGTGGCGTCAACGGGTGGGTTGCAGAAAACCCAGGTTTAGAGTGATGCTCTAACTCGTGGATGGCAAGGAGGTGCCGAGACGTGAGACTGACTCCCACGGAACGTGACCGGCTGCTGCTCTTCTCGGCCGCCGAGCTGGCCCGGGCCCGCAAGGCGCGCGGTGTGCGGCTGAACGTGCCCGAGGCCACCGCCCTGGTCGCGGACACCGTGTGCGAGGCCGCCCGGGACGGCGCCCGGCTCGTCGAGGCGATCGAGCGGGCGCGCGCGGTGCTCGGGCCGGACGACGTGCTGCCCGGTGTCGCCGACGTCGTCACCGAGGTGCATGTCGAGGCCGTCTTCGACGACGGGTCGCGGCTCGCGGTCGTCTCCGACCCCATCGCCGGCGGTTCGGGGCCGGACGCCCCGGGCGCGCTGCTGCCCGGGCCGGAGCATGCCGAGCCCGAGCCCGCGGAGCGGCTGACGGTCACGAACACCGCGGCCGTGCCGGTCTCCGTGACCTCCCACTTCCACTTCTGCGAAGCCAACCCGCGACTCGACTTTGACCGCGGACGGGCCTACGGCATGCGGCTCGCCGTGCCGGCGGGATCGTCCGTGCGGTTCGGGCCGGGCGAGAGCGCCGAGGTCGGGCTGGTGCCGATCGGGGGCGAGCGGATCGCGATCGGGTTCGCCGGGCTCGTCGACGGGCCGCTGGACGCGCCGGGTGCGAAGGAGGAGGCGCTGCGGCGGGCCGCCGCCTGCGGCTACCTCGGCGTACCGGACACACCCGAGCAGGAGGCCGAGCGATGAGCCGCCCAGGGGGCCACCCCGCCGAGGCCCGCCGCCTCACCCCCCACGAGTACGCCGCCACCCACGGCCCCCGCGCCGGCGACCGCGTCCGCCTCGGTGACTCGGGGCTGACCGTCCGCGTCGAGTCCGACTCCCAGCGGTACGGCGACGAGTTCCTCGCCGGGTTCGGCAAGACCGCCCGCGACGGACTGCACCTCAAGGCCGCCGCGGTCCGCGAGACCTGTGACGTCGTGGTCAGCAACGTCGTGGTGATCGACGCCGTGCAGGGCATCAGGAAGGTGTCCATCGGCATCCGCGAGGGCCGGATCTGCTCCATCGGGCGGGCCGGCAACCCCGACACCCTCGACGGCGTCGACGTCGTCGTCGGCACGGGCACCTCGATTGTCTCCGGCGAGGGCCTCATCGCCACCGCCGGAGCCGTGGACACCCACGTCCACCTGCTGTCACCGCGCATCATGGAGGCCTCGCTCGCCTCCGGCGTGACCACGATCATCGGGCAGGAGTTCGGCCCGGTGTGGGGCGTCGGCGTCAACTCGCCCTGGGCGCTGCGGCACGCCTTCGACGCGTTCGACGCCTGGCCGGTCAACATCGGCTTCCTGGGCCGGGGTTCGTCCTCCCACGCGGCACCCCTCGTCGAGGCCCTGGCCGAGGGCGGCGCGAGTGGCTTCAAGGTGCACGAGGACATGGGCGCCCACACCCGCGCCCTGGACACCGCCCTGCGGGTGGCCGAGGAGCACGACGTCCAAGTCGCCCTGCACAGCGACGGGTTGAACGAGTGTCTGTCGGTGGAGGACACCCTGCGCGTGCTGGAGGGCCGGACCATCCACGCCTTCCACATCGAGGGCTGCGGCGGCGGGCACGTCCCCAACGTCCTGAAGATGGCGGGCGTGCCGAACGTCATCGGCTCCTCGACCAACCCGACCCTGCCCTTCGGCCGGGACGCCGTCGCCGAGCACTACGGCATGATCGTCTCGGTCCACGACCTCAAGACCGACCTGCCCGGCGACTCCGCCATGGCCCGGGACCGCATCCGGGCCGGAACCATGGGCGCCGAGGACGTCCTGCACGACCTGGGCGCGATCGGCATCACCTCCTCGGACGCGCAGGGCATGGGACGCGCGGGCGAGACGGTCCGCCGTACATTCGCCATGGCCGGGAAGATGAAGGCCGAGTTCGGTGCCCCGGACGAGCACGACAACGAGCGCGTCCTGCGCTACATGGCCAAGCTGACCATCAACCCGGCCCTCGCCCACGGCCTCGCGCACGAGGTCGGGTCGATCGAGACCGGCAAGCTCGCCGACATCGTGCTGTGGCGGCCCGAGTACTTCGGCGCCAAGCCGCAACTGGTGCTGAAGGCCGGCTTCCCGGCGTACGGGGTGGTCGGCGACCCGAACGCGGCGACCGACACCTGCGAACCCCTCGTGCTCGGGCCGCAGTTCGGCGCGCACGGGGCGACACCGGCCGAGATCTCGGTGGCGTTCGTCGCGCGGGCCGCGCTCGACCAGGGGCACGACACCATGCCGACCCGGCGCCGCAGGGTCGCCGTGCGCGGCACCCGCGGTATCGGTCCGGCCGACCTGCACCTCAACTCCCGTACCGGAGCCGTCGACGTCGACCAGCGCACCGGCCTCGTCACCCTCGACGGCGAGCCGCTGCGCTCCGAACCCGCCGAGTCCGTCTCCCTCAACCGTCTCTACTTCCTCTGAGGATCACCGATGTCCGCAGCCGCCGACGGCTTCCGCATGCCCGCCGAATGGGTTCCGCACGAGCGCACCTGGATGGCCTGGCCGGGCCCGAACCAGACCTTCGACGACCCCGGGCAGTTGGCCGCCGCGCGGGTCGCCTGGGCCGCAGTCGCCCGGGCCGTGCGCCGCTTCGAACCGGTGACGGTGGTGTGCGGGCGGGGACAGTCGGGCGAGGCCCGTGCGCTGCTGGGCGAGGGCATCGAGACCGTCGAGCGGGACCTCGACGACGCCTGGATGCGCGACATCGGCCCGACCTTTCTGACCGGTGCGCGCGGTGAACTGGCCGCCGTAGACTGGACGTTCAACGGCTGGGGCGCCCAGGAGTGGGCCCGCTGGGAGCATGACGCGAAGATCGCCGCGCATGTCGCCGACCTCGCCGGGGCACGGACGTACGCCTCGAAGCTCGTCAACGAGGGCGGGGCGATCCATGTCGACGGCGAGGGTACGGTCCTGCTGACCGAGACCGTCCAGCTCGGCCCGGAGCGCAACCCGGGCTGGTCCCGCGAGCAGGTCGAGGCCGAGATCCACGCCCAGCTCGGCACCCGCAAGGCCATCTGGCTGCCGCGCGGCCTGACCGGCGACTACCCTCCCCACGGCTTCGGCACCCTCGGCCACGTCGACATCGTCGCGGCCTTCGCCCGCCCGGGCGTCGTCGTGGCGCACGCGCAACCCGACCCGGCGCATCCCGACCACGAGATCACCCAGGAGGTCATCGGCCTGCTGAGGTCCCGGACCGACGCGCGCGGACGGCGCCTGGAGGTGGTGGAGGTCCCCGCCCCGACCGTCCTGGAGGCCGACGGCCACTGGGCCGACTACTCCTACATCAACCACTACCTCTGCAACGGCGGCGTCGTGCTGTGCGGCTTCGACGACCCGCGCGACGAGATCGCGGCCGGCATCTTCCGCCGGCTCTTCCCCGAGCGGACCGTGACGCTGGTGGACGCCCGTACGATCTTCGCGGGTGGTGGAGGCATCCACTGCATCACGCAGCAGCAACCGAGGATCCAGGAGCGCACATGGCCGGTGGGCGAAGGCAGGCCCCGCCCCGTGAGGACGTCCTAGCCGCCGCCATGGAGATGATCGCCGAGCGCGGTCTGGAGAAGCTCACCATGGCGGCGCTCGGCCGCGAGGTCGGCATGAGCAGCGGCCATCTGCTCTACTACTTCGGCTCCAAGGACGAGTTGCTGCTGCGCACCCTGGAGTGGAGCGAGGGCCGGCTCGGCAGCGAGCGGGGTCGCCTGCTGACCCGGACCGCGCCCGCCCGCGAGCGCCTCGACGCCTACGTCGACCTGTACGTCCCCGAAGGCCACCGCGACCCGCACTGGACGCTGTGGCTGGAGGTCTGGAACCGCTCGCAGAGCGCTGCCGTCGACGCGGTCGCCCGCGACCGGCAGGCCGCCATCGAGGGCGCCTGGCACCGCGACCTGGTCGCCCTGCTCGCCGAGGGCATCTCGCGCGGCGAGTTCCGCCGCGTCGACCCGGACCGCTTCGCCGCCCGCCTGCGGGCACTGCTGGACGGGTTCTCCATCCACGTCGCCATCGGCCTGCGCGGCACCGACCGGGCCCAAGTGCTCGGACACGTGCACGACTTCCTCGCCGACAGCCTCCTCGCGGACGCGTGAACGCACGCCCGGGTTGTACTCAATACGACGGATTGACCCTCTGGCCCGGGTGATGTTGGCTCGGGTGAGCCCTTCGGCGCGGGGCCGGGGGAGAAGCGTCCACGGGGACACGGGGACACGGGGACACGGGGACACGGGGACACGGGAACACAGGGGGAACAGCACATGACCAGCACCAGGAGGGCCACGTCCGTCGCGCTCGGCGTGGCCCTGGCCGTCACGCTCGGCGCCGCCGCCGCGCTGCCCGCGACCGCCGCGCCCACGGCACCGCGGACCGAGAAGGCGAGCATCGCCCCGGACGGCACCGACGGCAACGGCCCCTCCGGCGGGCCGAGCCTGAGCGCCGACGGCCGCCGTCTGGCCTTCGTCTCCAGCGCCGACAACCTCGTCGCCGGCGACACCGACGGCACCGCCGACGCCTTCGTCCGCGACCTGAGGACCGGCACGACCAGGATGGCCGGAGGCTCGGTGGTCGGCTCCGTCGACGGCGTCGCACTGAGCGGCAACGGCCGGTACCTGGCTCTCAGCGCCACCGATCCGGGCGACGGCCTGAGCCACATCTGGGTCGAGGACCTCAAGACCGGCGCCGTGCAGCGCATCGAGGACACCGTCGACACGGGCTACGACACCGGCCGGCAGCCCGCCATCAGCGCTGACGGCCGCTACGTGGCCTTCGTCGCCCAGCGGTCCGGCCTCGGGGAGGGCGAGGACCGCTGGGGCCGCGTCTACCGCGTCGAACGCACCAGCGGCAAGGCCGTCCGCATCAGCCAGGTGCCCGCCGCGGGCGACCGCAGGACCGCCGCAACCAACCCGACCATCAGCGCCGACGGCACACGGGTCGGCTTCCAGTTCTTCGTCCCGCACCCCGCCTCCGGCGACTGGAGCGACGCCTACGTCCGTGACGTCCCGAGCGGCGAACTGATCCAGGCCGACCGGGCCCCGGACGGCCGGAAGTCCGACGGTCAGAGCGAGTTCCCGCAGGTCAGCGCCGACGGCCGGTACGCCGTCTTCAACTCGCTCGACTCGCAGCTCAGCCCGGGCGACACCAACCAGGGGCACAACGTCTTCCTCCGCGACCTGAGGACGGGCCAGGTGCGCCGGATCGACGCCGCCGACCCGGCCGCCTTCACCGCCCGTCCGAGGCTCAGCGCCGACAACCGCCACCTGGCCTTCACCTCGGCCGACCCGGGCGACCCGAACCACACGACGCGCGCGTACGTCCGCGACCTGCGCACCGGCCGTACGACCCTCGCCGGCCCGGACGCCCAGGGCGGCCCGAACGACCAGAGCGTGTCCGCGCCGGTGATCGACCGCAACGGCCGCACGGTCGCCTTCAGCAGCTCCTCACCCGACCTCGTGCCCGGCGACACGTACGACACCTCGCATGTCTACGTCCGCCACCTGAGGTGAACGCCCGCATCCTGAGACGGCGGTGAGCGAAGCGCGGGGGTTGTGCCAGACTGCCCCCGTGCTCTCGTTCGCCATGATTATTGGCAGCAGGCGCGCCGGTCCGCAGTGACCGCCACGTACGACCAGGTACGGGCGGACACCGTCGTCCTCGACCCGCGCGCAGACCTCTCGCACCCGCGAGAGGTTTTTCGCATTTCTGGCCCACCCACAGCCGGAGGCGAGAGCGCGAGGGAGTATGTGAGGGCGGTGGAGCCGGTCATTCCGGTACGACCGAGATCCCATCCTCAGGAGCCTTGAAACCATGACCGCTAGCAGCGAGCTCGACGATTCGTTCCACGTCTTCGACACCACCCTGCGCGACGGCGCCCAGCGGGAGGGCATCAACCTCACCGTCGCCGACAAGCTGGCCATCGCACGGCACCTGGACGACTTCGGGGTGGGCTT
>NZ_JBIWIV010000023.1:0-99884 GCF_044764825.1 Streptomyces sp. NPDC093598
CTCCACCAGCACTACAAGGGCCGCCTGCGCCCCCGCTCCCACTACTCGCTGGGCTGGCTGCCGCTGACCTCGGCGTTGGCCGGATACGCGGCCCGACCCGTCAACGCCCTGCTGCGCGGACCGATCGGCAAGCTCCTGGCACGCCTAGGCGGCGTGACCACCAAGCGCAGGATCCCCGCCTTCGCCTCCCGCCGCGCCCTGCGCAAGACCCTCCGCGCGGCGAAACCCACAGGGCCCGCCAAGGCCATCCTCTTCGTCGACAGCTTCACCCGCGCCTTCCGCCCCCAGGTCGCGGGAGCCGCGAGCCGTGTGCTCGCCGACGCCGGTATCTCCTGCACGCCGCAGGACGGGCTGTGCTGCGGGCTGACCTGGGTCAGCACCGGTCAGCTGTCCGTGGCCCGCAAAATCATGACCCGCACGGTCGCCGCCCTCGACGACGGTGACGACCGGCCGATCATCGTGGCCGAGCCGAGTTGCGCGGCCGCTTTGAAACGCGACGTGCCCGAACTGCTGGGCACCGAGGCCGCCCAGCGCGTCGCGGACCGCGTCCACACCTTCACCGGCGCCCTCACCGACCTGGCCGACCAGGACTGGAGCCCGCCTCCGCTGCCCGAGAACGTCGTGCTCCAGACCCACTGCCACGAGTACGCCACCTTCAAAGGCCGCCGCCCCGCCGACCTGCTACGCCGGCTCGGCGTCAGCGGCGTCGACGAGGCCGAGGGCTGCTGCGGACTGGCCGGCAACTTCGGCTTCGAGGCCCAGCACTACGACACCTCCATCGCCGTCGCGGATCTGGCCCTCACACCCCGACTCGACAACCTCGACGAACGCCCCGTCGTCGCCGACGGCTTCAGCTGCGCCACCCAGATCGACCACCTCGCCGGCGACCGGGACATCCGCGCCCTGCACCTCGCCGAACTCCTCGACCCCGCCGCCGATCACACAGGAGAGACATCATGACCGAGGTACTGACCCAGCTGTTCATCGGCGGCGCCTGGGTGGACGCCGCGGACGGCGCCACCATGCCCGTCGACGACCCCGCGACCGGCGAGATCCTCTGCCACGTCGCCGACGCGGGCCCCAAGGACGCCCGCCTCGCGGAGGAGGCCGCCGTCCAGGCCCAGGCCGAATGGGCCCGTACGGCACCCCGGGCCCGCAGCGAGATCCTGCGCCGCGCCCACGAGCTCATCCTCGAGCGCACCGACGAACTCGCCCACCTGATGACGTCCGAGATGGGCAAGCCACTCGCCGAGGCCAGGGGAGAGGTGGCGTACGCCGCCGAGTTCTTCCGCTGGTTCTCCGAGGAAGCCGTCCGCATCGACGGCGGCTGCGGCACCCTGCCCGACGGCCGCAACCGCATGCTGCTCTCCCGCCGCCCGGTGGGCCCCTGCCTGCTGATCACGCCGTGGAACTTCCCGCTGGCCATGGGCACCCGCAAGATCGGCCCGGCCATCGCGGCGGGCTGCACGATGATTCTCAAGCCCGCGCCGCAGACCCCCCTGTCCAGCCTGGCGCTGGCCGGAATCCTGAAGGAGGCCGGGCTGCCCGACGGCGTGCTGAACGTCGTCACCACCTCTCGCGCCGGGGAGGTCTGCGAGCCCCTCCTGCGCGGCGGCCGGATCAGGAAGCTCTCCTTCACCGGCTCCACCGCCGTCGGCCGGCTGCTGCTCGCGCAGTGCGCCGACACCGTCGTACGCACCTCGATGGAGCTGGGCGGCAACGCGCCCTTCATCGTCTTCGACGACGCCGACCTGGACGTGGCCGTGGACGGCGCGATGGTCGCCAAGATGCGCAACATGGGCGAGGCCTGCACCGCTGCCAACCGCTTCTTCGTGCACCGGTCGGTGGCCGAGGAGTTCGCACGCCGCCTCGCCGAGCGCATGGGGGCGCTTGTCGTCGGCCCCGGTACCCGGGGGGGCGTCGAGGTCGGCCCGCTCATCGACGCCGCCGGACGCGCCAAGGTCCAGGAACTCGTCACCGACGCGGTGGAGCGTGGCGCCCGCGTGCTCGTCGGGGGCCGTACGCCCGAGGGGCCCGGCTGCTTCTACCCGCCGACCGTGCTCGCCGACGTCGATCCCGGCAGCCGCCTGATGGACACGGAGATCTTCGGCCCGGTCGCCGCGATCCTCACCTTCGACGACGAGGACGAGGTGCTGCGCCGGGCCAACGACACCCCGTGGGGTCTGGTGGGGTACGTCTTCACCCAGGGGCTGGACCGCGGGCTGCGCGTCAGCGAGGGTCTGGAGGTGGGCATGGTGGGGCTGAACACCGGCCTCGTCTCCAACCCGGCCGCGCCGTTCGGCGGGGTCAAGCAGTCCGGGCTCGGCCGTGAGGGCGGGCGGGTCGGGATCGACGAGTTCCTGGAGTACCAGTACGTCGCGGTGCCCGTGCGATGACGGCCTCCCGGTACAACACACCGGAGCTGAGCACCATGGCGGGACCCCACACCGTCTTCTCTGTCGACGGCCTGGACGCCAGAGCGGTGGAACAGGAGCTCCGGGACGAGCACCAGGTGGATGTGAAGTACCGGGAGGTACGGCACCAAAAGCGCATGCGCGTGTCGCCCCACATCTACATGCGCGAAAGCGAGCTCGACCGCTTCGTGGAGGCACTCGCGGAAGTGGTGGAGAAGCAGAGCGCGGGCCGCTCCTGACGTGGAACGCGTCACGCCCCCTGCCGCCGGTCGGCAGCAGGGGGCCCTGTCATGTGTGTGCCGGGTTGTCACCCGCCCAGTCGGCGCTCACTGATGCCGGACGCCGTGTCGCCGACCAGGCGGCCCCACTCGGGCAGCCGGCCGGCGTCGCCCGCAGGTACCACACCCTGCGCGGCGAGGCGGGCCGGACCAAGGCCATCGCCAGGCGCGGCGCCTACCTCGGCCTGACCCTCGGCGCACTGTCCTTCACGGAGGACCTCGGCCTCACGGAGCCGTACGGACCGCCCGCCGTGGAGACCCACTTCGTCGCCAACACCAACCGGACCGCCCTGGAAGAACCCTTCGACGAGGCGGCCTTCACGGAGTATCTGCTCGCCGACGTGGAGGCCGTGCAGATCACGCCGCCGCTGATCAGCGAACGCGCACTTCTGGACCGTATCGCCGACATCATCGCGGACCCCCTCGACGAGGCCTCCGCCCGCCTTTGATCCACCTTCTCGACAGGAACGACATGCACTCCATCGGCTCCCTGACCGTCGCCCCCGGTGAGCGCGCCCAGGGTCTGATCCCGGTCGGCACCAGCACCTACGGCGTGGAGCTCGGCATCCCGGGCCGCGCGGTCGCCGAGATGATGGACGGCCGCCCCGAGGCCAACCCGCTGCGCGGCCTCGGCTTCCCGAAGGTCCCGGTCCCCTTCTACAACGGCACGCCCTGGTTCCTGCCGTTCGGCGGCGCCTACTACAAGGCGAAGGACAAGCTGCGCTGACCCTCGGTGCCCCAGGCGGGGAATGAAGACATGAATCAGTCTTCATGTGTTCCTGTATGGTGGGGTGGCCACGCACCCCGCCATAAGGACCCCCGATGACCTCCACCCTCACGCCGCACCCGGTCGAACGGGCGAATCCCGCACGCACCGGGCCGATGGCCCGGCGGCGCACCCGCGTCCTCGCGCTCCCCGAGGCACGCTGGGCCGCCGCGGCCACCGTCTTCTTCCTGCTCGCGCTGCCCTTGCAGTTGACCGGTGCCCCGGCCTGGGCATGGGGACCGCTGTACGCCCTGTCGTACGTCACGGGTGGCTGGGAGCCCGGCTGGGAAGGGCTCAAGGCGCTGAAAGACCGCACCCTCGACGTCGACCTGCTGATGGTCGTCGCCGCACTGGGCGCGGCCGCGATCGGGCAGGTCATGGACGGCGCCCTGCTCATCGTCATCTTCGCCACCTCCGGTGCGCTGGAGGCGCTGGCCACGGCTCGCACCGCCGACTCCGTCCGCGGCCTGCTCGACCTGGCCCCCGCCACGGCCACCCGGCTGAGCTCCGACGGCGGTGAACAGGCCGTGTCTGTCGAGGAGTTGGTGGTCGGCGACACCGTACTCGTGCGCCCCGGGGAGCGCGTCGGCGCCGACGGCCGGGTGCTGGACGGGGCGAGCGAGGTGGACCAGGCGACCATCACCGGCGAGCCGCTGCCCGTGCCGAAGGAGCGGGGTGACGAGGTCTTCGCGGGCACCCTCAACGGCACCGGGGCGCTGCGGATCCGGGTCGAGCGCGACGCGTCCGACTCCGTGATCGCCCGGATCGTCCGCATGGTGCAGGAGGCGTCCGAGACCAAGGCGCCCACGCAGTTGTTCATCGAGAAGGTCGAACAGCGCTACTCGCTGGGCATGGTGGCCGCGACCCTGGCCGTCTTCCTGGTGCCGCTCGCCTTCGGCGCACAGCTCACCGACGCGCTGCTGCGCGCCATGACGTTCATGATCGTGGCCTCTCCGTGCGCGGTCGTGCTGGCCACCATGCCGCCCCTGCTGTCCGCCATCGCCAACGCCGGACGGCACGGCGTGCTGGTGAAGTCGGCCGTGGTGATGGAGCGGCTCGGTCAGGTGGACGCGGTCGCGCTGGACAAGACCGGAACGCTCACCGAGGGCAGCCCCCGGGTCACCGATGTCCGGCCGCTGCCCGGATCCGGCCTGGACGACGGCGAGTTGCTGACGCTGGCGGCCGCCGCCGAACGCCCCAGCGAGCATCCGCTGGCCCGGGCGGTCGTGGACGCGGCCCGCGAGCGCGGCCTCGACCTGCCCGAAGCGGAGGACTTCACCTCCGCGCCCGGCGTGGGAGTCACCGCCGTCGTCGACGGCCGTACGGTCGCGGTGGGCGCACCGGCCCGGCTTCTGGACGCCGCCGTCGGTGTGGCCGGGGAACTGGAGGAATCAGGCCGCACCGCCGTCCTGGTCGTCGTCGACGGCACCCCCGCCGGGCTGCTCGGCATCGCCGACCGGCTGCGCCCCGACGCCGCCGCCACCGTCGCCTCCCTCGCCACGCTCACGGGCACCGCCCCGGTGCTCCTCACCGGCGACAACCCCCGGGCCGCCGCACACGTCGCTGCCGAGGCCGGCATCGACGACGTGCGCGCCGGGCTGCTGCCGCAGGACAAGCTGGCGGCCGTGCAGGCCATGGAGAGCGCGGGCCGCAAGGTGCTGGTCGTCGGGGACGGCGTCAACGACGCACCCGCCCTGGCCGCCGCGCACACCGGGATCGCCATGGGCCGGGCCGGCTCCGACCTGGCCCTGGAAACCGCAGACGCCGTCATCGTGCGTGACGAACTCGCCGCGGTTCCCGCCACCGTCGCCCTCTCCCGCCGCGCCCGCAGGCTGGTCGTGCAGAACCTCGTCATCGCCGGGGTGTTCATCGCCGGCCTGGTCGTCTGGGACCTCGCCGGTGATCTGCCGCTGCCGCTGGGCGTCGCGGGCCACGAGGGCTCCACCGTCCTGGTCGGCCTGAACGGGCTGCGGCTGCTGCGGGAGAGCGCCTGGCAGCGGGCCGCCACCCAGGGAGCCGACTGACGCACGCCCGTCAGCGCACCGGCGGGGGACCGCTGCTGGCCCGCACCACCAGGTCCACGGGCACGAGGGTGTCGACGCGCGGCTCGCCCGGGCCGTCGATCCGGTCGAGGAGGAGCCGCAGCGAACGGGTGCCGATCTCCGCGAAGTCGGTGCGGACGGTGGTCAGCGGCGGCAGGAAATGCGCGGCCTCGGGGATGTCGTCGTAGCCGACGACGCTGACCTCCCCGGGCACGGACCGCCCGGACTCGTGCAGGGCGTGCAGCACCCCCAGCGCCATCTGGTCGTTGGAGACGAACACCGCCGTCACCTCCGGGCTGCGGGCCAGCCGACGGCCCAGGTCGTAGCCGGAGCCGGCGCTCCAGTCCCCCACGAGAGGGGCCGGAACGACGGCACCGGCGGCCCGGAGGGTCGCCTGCCAGCTCGCCAGCCGATGGTCTGCGGAGGTCCAGCCGGTGGGGCCCGCGATGTGCCACACGGTGGTGTGCCCGAGGTCGAGGAGGTGCTCGGTGGCCTTGCGGGCGCCGGCCCGGGAATCGCCGGTGACCAGGGGGGTTTCGTCGTCGAGCGCGTTCTCCAGCACCACCAGGGGAGTGCCCAGGTCGGTCGTCTCCGCCAGCGCCCGGCCCACCCACAGCTGCGGCGCGATCGCGATCACACCGTCCGCGCCCTCGGCCGACAGCCGGTTCACGGCCTCGACGACGGTGTCGCGGTCGGCCGTGTCCAGGGCGATGGAGCTGACGAGGTAACCGGCCTTCTGGGCCGCCGTGTTGATCCCGGTCAGGATCGAGGCGGGCCCGTACCGGGCGGCGTCGAAGGAGATGACCCCGAGCATCCGGGTCCTGCCACTGGCCAGGGACCGCGCGCTGCGGCTGGGCCGGTAGCCGAGCGTGCGCATGGCCTCCAGGACCGCCTCGCGCGTCTCGGGGCGCACGGCCGGATGGTCGTTGAGCACCCGCGAGACGGTCTGCTTGGACACGCCTGCCATCCGGGCCACGTCGGCCATCACCGGCCGCGCCCCCGCGAAGTTGCGCCTGCTGCGCTTGGGCACAGGGCCGTCGGTGGCGCTGGGTGTCATGGCGGGTGATTCCTCGAGGTCGGTACGGCGGTCCTGAACCCGCCCCGGCAGGAGCACAGCATAGGCCGGGCGGTGCCCGGGGGCCCTCAGCCGGTCCGGACCGTCCAGCGGCGCGTGATCACCCACTCGGCGTCCAGCACCCGAGCCTCACGCCAGGCATCACCCGGCTGCTGCCCCGGTACGTACACGGCGGCGTCCGGGGCCAGCGGCAGCACCTTCAGCCGCAGTCCCTCCGCGCGCAGGGCCCGGGCCGGCAGCCGGTCCAGCCCGATGTCCCAGACGCGCCCCGAAAAGAACTGGTCGGCGACCAGCACCTCTCCCGCGTAGGCCCGCGCCAGGTCCCCCGTCCAGCGCAGCCGCAGCAGCACACCCGAGGGGTTGCGCAGCAGGTCCTCCGGTACGTCGATCCGGTACTCGGCGGCCGCAGCGTCCGCACACTTGTCGGCCGGCACGCTCGCCCTGCCCTGTACGCCGGTCACCGGTGCGGGTGCCGGGCCGCCGGGCCTGACGGAGGTGACGGTGGCGGTGGTGTCCGCGAGGGGACCGGCCTCGATCGTGAAACGCGTGAACACACCGTCGGCCGCCTCCCGAGCCTGGGCCCCTTCCGCCACCAGGGCCGTTTCCGGTGCGGGCAGCACGGCGAACGACGGCTCGGCGGCCGGACTGTGCAGCCGCACCTCGCGACGGCGCTCGTCGAAGACCACACCGTCCTCGCACAGCACCAGCCGTTCGGCACCCCACGCCCGTCCCCGGTAGACCGTGCGGGCCGTCGCCGCGTCCAGGACCAGCAGGCCGACGCGCGAACCGTCGGCCGCCTCCACCTCGACCAAGGCGTCGGTGCCGGGCCGCACCCCGGTGACCAGGACCCGGCCGGCGATCGGCGTGATCTCCCCTGACGGCGCGGCGACGGACGCCACCGTGTCCGCGTCCAGGGCGAGTTCGAGCGCGATGCCGTCGATCGCTGCCAGCACCAGGACCGTACGACCGTCCGCCTCGACGGTGCACACGGGCTGCGCCGTGGCCCACTCCAGCCGCAGCCCGGCCACGTCCAGCCGGAGCGGCCAGCAGAAGTACGCGCCGGCGGGGACCGTGACGGGAGTGCTCGGCAGGGACAGCGAGGAGGCGTGCGGGAACTCGACCGTGAAGGCCGTGTCCGGATGGTCCGGCAGCGGCTCGTGCGGCTGGTGGTTGGTCACGAAGAGGAAGCCCGAGGTGCCGTCGGTGCGTACCGCCCAGCGCAGAGTGTCCCGGTCGTGCTGCCCGGTCGGCGACTGCTCGGGCAGCACGGACCGCATGGGCGCGATCCGGTGCCCCATCTCGGCCAGCAGCAGGTGCTGGAGGCGCAGTTCGTGGTACGAGGGCCGCACCTGGCCGTACTCGCCGAGCGGGGCCTGGAAGTCGTAGGTCAGGACGGGCAGGTCGTTGGGGTAGCCGGTGGCGTGCGACTCCTGGAGGGAAGTCAGCTCGCCGGCCGGGTTCGTGCCACCGTGGAACATGTAGTAGCCCTGCCACACGGAGCCGCAGCCGATCTTGGTGAGCCCGAGGGCACCGACATCGCCGGCCTCCACCCGGGGCCGCCGGTGGTAAGCCACCGCCATGCCACCGCCCAACTCGCAGGTGACCCAGGGAAATCGATCCGCCGAAGGGGCGCTGTCGGGCATCCGCGCGGGCCGCAGATCGGCGCCGATGGCCTCGTCGTCGCGCTCGTGGGTGAAGAAGAAGTGCTTGCGGCAGGTGTCGGGCCAGCCGCCGTCGGCCTCCGTCCAGAACGCCTCCGGATAGCCGCCGTACAGCGGAAGGAGGTCCTCGCCCGGGAGCCGGACCCCGCCCCAGGCGGTCGACGTCCACAGCGGCGCGCTCAGCCCCGCCTCCTGGGCCAGGCGCTTCAGCGTGCGCAGATGGCCGGGCTGGTCGTAGAGCTCGTTCTCGATCTGGATCGCGACGATGGGGCCGCCGTTCGCCCGCTCCAGGCCCCTCAGTTGCCCCCCGATCTCGGTGAACCAGGCGCGCACCGGTGCCAGATAGGCCGGGTCGTCGGTGCGCGGGGCACGGGTCCGGGCCAGGAGCCAGTCGGGCAGGCCGCCGTTGCGTACCTCCGCGTGGGACCAGGGGCCGATACGGGGAATGAAGTCCAGGCCGTGGCGCGCGCACAGCCCGGCGAAGCGCCTGAGGTCCCGGTCGCCGTCGAAGCGGACCCGGCCTTCGGCCTCCTCGTGGTGGATCCAGACGACGTAGGAGGCGACGGCGGTCACCCCGCCCGCCTTCATCTTCAGCAGCTCCTCCTCCCATTCCCCGTTCGGGTAGCGGGAGTAGTGGAACTCACCGGAGACCGGGAACCAGGGGCGCCCGCCCCGGGTGAGCCAGCGGCTGGTGATCCCGATCGGGTCGGGCACGCCGGGCGCGTCCGCGAAGGGCAGGTGGCCGGTCAGCGGGGGAGCGGCGGGCGGGGGAACGCGCAGGAGATGTGTCACCAGGTGTTCTCCGGGCCGAGGTCGGGGGTGTCGGTGAGCAGGGCGCGGGTGGTGGTGCTGCCGTGCAGTTCCAGCAGGACGAGTTCGTTCGTGCCCGGGCGCAGCACCGGCGCGGGGACGTAGAGCGTGCGCTGCGGGCCGCGGTTCCAGTAGCGGCCCAGGTGGAAGCCGTTGATCCAGGCCTGGCCCTTCGACCAGCCGGGCAGGGAGAGGAAGGCGTCGGCGGGGGTGCCGACGTCGAAGGTGCCGCGGTGGAAGGCCGGCACGGTGACCGGCGCCTCGCCGGCGGGGGCGAACGGCACCGCGTCCAGGTCGTCCAGCGGCAGTGGGCGGCAGTCCCAGCCCGTCAGGTCCGTGCCGTTGAGGGAGACGGGTCCGAGCAGGCCCTTGGGCGCTCCGATGCGGGGGCCGTAGTTGACGCCGCCCAGGTTCTCGACGAGGACCTCCAGCGTCGCGCCGGGACGTGGCACGCGCACGGGCAGCGACTCGTCGTGACGTTCGCTCTCCAGCACGCCGATGGGCGCGCCGTCGACGAAGACCTGGGCGCGGTCGCCCACACCCCGGGCGAAGTGCAGCAGGCCGTCACCCTCCTCCGGGAGGGCGGTGCGGTAGAGCGCGTAGCCGGTGCGGCGCCCGAGCTCGTCCATGGTCACGGGCGCGTCGGTGTGCACGGCTGCGGCGAGTGAACCGGCCAGCGGCAGCAGAGACGCCCGGCTGCTCAACTCGACCGCGGTGGACGGGAGTTTGGGGCCCGGTGCGGGGACGGGCTCGTCGGGCACGGTGGCGTGGCGGGCGATGACCTCGCGGAAGGCGTGGTACTTCGGACCCGGGTCACCGCACTCGGTGAGCGCGGCGTCGTAGTCGTAGGACGTGACGGTGGGCGTGTAGGCGTGTTTGTGGTTGGCGCCGTTGGTGAAGCCGAAGTTCGTTCCGCCGTGGAACATGTAGATGTTGACGGACGCCCCGGCGGACAGCAGCCGGTCCAGGTCGGCGGCGGCGTCGGCCGCGTCCCGCACGTGGTGCGGACCGCCCCAGTGGTCGAACCAGCCGATCCAGAACTCGGCGCAGAACAGCGGGCCTTCGCGCCGATGATCGCGCAGTCGGGCCAGGGACTGCTCGACGCGGCTGCCGAAAGTGCCGGTGGTCAGGACGCCGGGCAGGCTGCCGGTGGCCAGATGCGCGGGGTCGGCCTGGTCGCAGGTGAACAGCAGCTCCTCGACACCGCGGGAGCGGAAGGCGTCGGCGAGGTGCTTCAGATAGGCGCTGTCGTCGCCGTAGGCCCCGTACTCGTTCTCCACCTGTACGGCGATGACGGGGCCGCCCGCCGCTGCCATGTGCGGCCGGAGCGCGGGCAGCAGCAGGTCGAGGTAGCGGTCCACGGCCCCGGTGAAGCGGGGATCGCTGGTGCGCAGCCGGATGTCCGGGTCGGAGGTCAGCCAGTCGGGCAGGCCGCCGCCGTCCCACTCGGCGCAGATGAACGGCCCCGGACGCAGCAGCACCCGCAGTCCCTCGTCCTGCGCGAGCCGGAGGAACCGGGGCAGGTCGAGGAAGCCGTCGAGGACCAGGGGGCCCTCGGGGCCGGGCTGGTGGTGGTTCCACGGGATGTATGTCTCCACCGTGTTGAGGCCCATCAGCCGCGCCTTGCGCAGCCGGTCGGACCACAACCCGGGATGGACGCGGAAGTAGTGCAGGGCGCCGGAGATGATCCGGAACGGCTCGCCGTGCAGCAGGAATCCGTCGGGCGTCGTCGTCAGAGCGGGCATGCGGAAGCTTCCCTTCGAGAGAGGGGGAGTGGAGTCAGCGGGAGCGGGTGGCGCGGATCAGCCAGAGCGTGGCGGCCAGGCAGAGCGCCGAGACGCCGCACAGCAGGAGCGGCACGGCGCGAACCCCGGAACCTTCGATGGCCTTGCCCAATGCCGGCCCCGCGGCGACACCGCCGACCATGGAAGCCGCGATGACCAGGGCACCGGCCCGCCGGGCCCGCGGAGCCGCCCGGTTCAGCCAGGGCAGCCCGGTGGGGAAGATCGGTGCGATGAACAGACCGACACCGGCGTAAGCGTAGGGCGCGAAGGCCGGGACGGTCGCGGCCAGCAGGCACACCGTCATGCCCGCGCACGAGACGGTGATGATGGCCTGGGCGGAGAAACGCAGCGCGAGCGGGGCGACCAGGAAGCGGCCGGCGGTCAGCATCAGCCAGTACACGGAGGTGGCGGTGGCGGCGACGCCCGCCCCGTAGCCGACGGTCTCCAGGTGCGTGGGCTCCCAGCCGCCGACACCGGCCTCGACGCCGACGTGCAGCACGTAGAGGACGACGAAGACGGCGAGCACGGAACCGAGGCTCCGCCCGAGGACGGGCCCCCCGCCGGTCCGTTCTGCGGGCGGTACGGGAACCTGGCTCTGTACGCCTCGCAGGCACAGCAGCAACGGCAGGTTGGCGAGGGCGAAGACGAGAAAGACCGCCGGGTAGTGGGCGGAGCCGACCGCGCCGATCACGGCGGGGCCGAGGATGGCGCCGATGCCGAAGTGCGCGTGGAGGATGTTCAGCATCGCGGTCGATCGGTGGCCGAAGCCCACGGCGAACAGCTGGTTGAGGCCGTAGTCGATACCGCCGAAGCCGAACCCGGCGAGCAGGGCCGCCGTCAGCGCGGTGGGCCAGTCGGGCGCCAGCGCGAAGCCGGCCGCGCCGACGGCCATCAGCAGATACGAACTGCCGAGGATCCGCCGGTTGCCGACCCGCCCGTAGAGCCGGTCGAACAGCAGCACGCCGCCCACACCACCGACGAAATGCGCGCTCAGTCCCAGCCCCGCCGCGGAGGGCGAGAGCCCGAACTCCGCGCGGAAGGCCGGGATCGCCGGTCCGTACAAGGCCTGCAGCACCCCGATGAGGACGAAGCCCACGCAGGAGGCGACCACGGCGGCCCTGCTGAACACGGGGCCGGGCGGCGCGGGGGAGAGACGAGCTACGCGCTCTTCGGTCACGCGGACTCCGGAGGACGGGCCACCGTGTGGGTGGGCGGAGGGCACAGGCGCCTACGTCTGGATCAGAGGAGCGATGTTACCGGTAACATCACGCTCGTCAACATCCCCTCGGCACGCCCGTCGTCCCCCTGGTCCCCACGAGATCTCCCCCGCGCTCCCACGAACCCCGGAGATCCACCAGGGTTGCCCTGTTCCCGTTCGGGTACGCGAGCAGGACCGCACCCGGGGCGGATCTTGTCCCGGGTGGGCCGCACGACCGCCGCTACCAGGGAATCTGCCATGGAGACACCCGCAAACGACCCCACGCCCACGCCCGCCCAGCGGGCTCTGGACGTCCTCGCCGAGAACACCGAGGACGCGGCGGCTCTGGACGCGCTCGCCAACAGCGACGTGCTCATCCCCGTGCCCGACGACGCCAACGACTCCGAAGCCGCCAATCCGTCGGCGGTGGCGCTCCCGGTGCTGGAGCAGCCGGGCGGCGAACCGGTGGTGCCCGTGTTCACCTCCGAGGTGGAGATGGCCGGGCTGCTGCCGTTCGTCTCCCGCTACCGCCTGGTGCCCCTCGGCGCCCTCGCCGCCCAGTGGCCGGCCGACGACCTGTCGCTCACCATCGACGGCAGCTCGGAGCACCGCCTGACACTCACCTCGGAGGGAGTCCGCACCCTGCTGGCACGCTAGGGGTGTCCGCCGGCCGGTGAGGCGACCGACCCGGTCCGGGCCTGGGTGGCTCAGCCGCCCAGCGTCCGGGTCAGCGCCGCCCGTTGCAGGGGCAGCACCTCGGCGTGCAGGTCACGGCCCTTGGGCGTCAGGGAGACCCACACGCCCCGCCGGTCCTCGACGCACACGGACCGCGTCACCAGCCCGTCCTTCTCCAGCCGGGCGATCAGCCGCGACAGCGCGCTCTGGCTGAGGTGGACCCGCCCCACGAGGTTCTGCACCCGGCACTGCTCGCCCTCCTCGGGCGCCGCGGTGGCGAGCATGTCCAGGACCTCGAAGTCGGACGCGCCGAGACCGTGCGGATGCAGCGCGCGGTCGATCTCGCACATCGTGCGCGCGTGCGCCGAGAGGATGTCCCGCCACCGCTCCTCGAGCTGCCCACCAGCCGTTTCCGACGCCATAGGGGAACGGTAACACCGGTGCAGGGTTCGATGACCGTGCATGGAGTACGGCTCGTGGCCCGGGCTCCACGGCCTCAGGTCGACTCCCGTCTCACCAGCTCCGTCGGCAGGATCACCGCCGCCGGATCCTCGCCCCCGATCTGCGCGAGCAGCACCCGCACCATCTCGTTGCTGATGCGGTCCCACGGCTGCCGGATGGTCGTCAGCTCGGGGCTGGAGGCCACGGCGGCCGGTGAGTCGTCGAAACCGCCGACCGCCACGTCCCCGGGCACCCGCCGCCCGGCCCGTTGCAGGGCCGCGAGCACTCCCTGCGCCATGAGGTCGGAGGCCACGAAGACCGCGTCGATGTCCGGGGCCTGCGCCAGCAGCCGTTCGCCGCCCGCCTCACCGCTCGCCCGGCTGTAGTCGCCGGAGACGACCAGCCGCTCGTCGAATGCCAGGCCCGCTTCCGCGAGCACCTCCTTGTAGCCGGCGAGGCGCTCGACACCTCCGGGTGTGTCCAGCGGACCGGTCACGGTGCCCACCCGGCGGCGTCCGAGCGACAGCAGGTGGCGCACCATGTCGCGGGCGCCGTCACGATCGTCGGCGGCCACGTAACTCACCTTGGAGGCCAGCCCGATCGGCTTCCCGCACGCGACCAGCGGCACCCCCGCCTCGCGCAGTTGCTCGGCAACGGGATCACCGGAGTGGCTGGAGACCAGCAACACCCCGTCGACGTGCCCGGCGGTGATGTAGCGCGTGATCCGCCGCCGTTCGTCCTCGGTGCCCGCCAGCATCAGCAGCAGCGGGATGTCGTGCGCGGCGAGCGCCTGGGTGCAGCCGCGCAGCAGGACGTTGAAGTTGGGGTCCTCGAAGAACCGCTCCTGCGGCTCGGTGAGCAGGAAACCGATCGAGTCGGAGCGCCCGGTGATCAGCGAGCGGGCGTGCCGGTTGACCACGTAACCGGTTCTGCGGATGGCCGCGTTGACGGCTTCCTGGGCGGCCGGACTGACGTAGTGGCCGCCGTTGAGGACGCGCGAGACGGTGCCGCGCGAGACCCCCGCCTCGCGCGCCACGTCGTGGATCGTGGGCGGCCTGCGCCTGCCTCCCGCAGCGTTCATGGTCATGACTTTACGGCTCCGGAGAGCAGATCCAGACTCCAGAACCGCTGGATGACCAGGAAGAGGGCGACCAGCGGGAGGACCGCGAGGAACGCGCCCGTGATCACCAGGGTGTACAGCGCCGGGGTGTTGGCGCCCTGCTCCAGCAAGGTGAACAGGCCGAGCGTGATCGGGAACTTCTCGTCGTCGCTGAGCATGATGTACGGCAGCAGGAAGTTGTTCCAGATCGCCACGAACTGGAACAGGAACACCGTCACCATCCCGGGGATCATCATCGGCAGCGCGATCCGCGTGAAGATCCGCCACTCGCTCGCCCCGTCCATGCGCCCGGCCTCGACCACGTCGGCGGGCACCGCGGCGGCGGCGTAGATCCGCGCGAGGTAGACGCCGTACGGGAAGAGGATCTGCGGCAGCAGGACGGACAGGTACGAGTCGGTGAGGTCGGCCTTCGCCAGCAGCAGGTACTGCGGGACGGCCAGGATCACCGGCGGCATCAGCACCCCCGCGAGCAGCACGTTGAAGATCGTCTCGCGGCCGCGGAAACGGTAGATCGCGAGCGCGTACCCGCTGAACGCCGACACGCCCGTCGACAGCAGGGCCCCGAGGCCGGCGTACAGGGCGGAGTTGGCCATCCACTCCCAGTAGACGCCGCCGCGGTAGGCGTTCAGGTCCCTGACGTTGTCGGCGAAGCCCGTGCCCGGCAGGAACGTGAAGGTGGAGAACAGCTCACGCCCGGACTTGGTGGCGGCGATGACGACCCAGGCGACCGGAAGCAGGCAGTAGAGCGCGCCCAGCAGCAGGGTGACCGTGGGGACCAGGGCGATCCGGCGGCGCAGCGGCGGGCGGTGGTCCTGGGCGGTGCCTGGCGTGCTGCCTGCCCTCGGCTCTGCCTGGGGCACGGCGAGGGAGCTCATCGAGCGGCCTCCTGCTTCTGACGACGGTTCACGGCCCGCAGGAAGCCGAAGGAGAGGAGGAGCGTGGCGAAGGCGATGATCATGGCCTGCGCCGCGGCCCCGTGGATGTCACCCTCGCCGAAGGCGTCCCGGTACACCTTCATCAGTGGACTCCAGGTCGTGGACACGGAGTTGGTGAGCGGCTTGAGGGTGGTCGGCTCGTTGAACATCTGGAGCGTCGCGATGATCGAGAAGAAGCAGGTCAGCACCAGCGAGGGCGCCACCATCGGGATTTTGATCCGCAGCGCGATCTGCGTCGGCGTGGCGCCGTCCAGCTTCGCGGCCTCGTACACCTCCGCCGGGATCGCCTGGAGCGAGGTGTAGATGACGATCATGTTGAATCCGGTGCCGCCCCAGACCGCGATGTTCGACAGGGCCAGGTACAGCGGCCCGCCGTCCAGCAGGTCCGGCTGCGGCAATCCCAGTTTGCCGAGCACGAAGTAGAAGGGGCTGACGTCCGGCAGGTAGAGGAAGCCCCACAGCAGGGCCGCCACCACGCCGGGGATGGCGTACGGCAGGAAGATCGCGAGCCGGGTGAAGGGCGCGAGCCGCACCTTCTCCGAGTCGAGCATCAGCGCGAACAGCAGGGCCAGGCCGAGCATGACCGGTACGACGATGCACCCGTAGCCGAGCACGCGCAGGGCGCCGTGCAGCAGTTCGCTGTCGGAGAGGGCGTCGGTGTAGTTCTCCAGGCCGGCCCAGACCTCCTTGCGGGCGCCGGAGCCGAGGCCCAGACCCGAGACCTTGACCTTGCGGAAGCTGAGCCAGAGCGCGTAGCCGATGGGCAGGGCGAAGAACAGGGCGAACAGGACCGTCGCGGGAACAAGGAAGGCGTACGGGGCGCCCTTCACCCCGTACGGCTGCCGACGTGCCGTGCTTTTCACTCCGCGACCCCGAAGCCCTGCTTCTTCATGTCGGCGACGGTGTCGGCCTGCATCTTGTCCAGTGCGGCGCCGAAGTCCGACTTGCTCTTCGCGGCCGCGCCGAAGGCGTCCTTGAACGTGGTGTAGGCGACGTTCACGTTCGGGCCCCAGGCGGACGGCGCGGTGGTCTTCGCGATATCGGCGGCCTTGGTGTAGAAGTCGGCCTGGTTCGAGAAGTACGCCGGCGGCTTGAGGAAGGCGCCGCTGGTCTGGGCGTTGGTGGCGGCCGGGTAGATGCCGCTCTCCTTCGCCAGCGCGTTCAGGGCCTCGCCGTCGGTGTTCAGCCAGGTGGCGAACTCGGCGGCGGCCTCCTGGTGCTCGGAGTCGGTCGTGACGGCGGTGGAGGAGCCGCCCCAGCTGCCGGTGCGGTTCTCGCTCGCGGACCACTGGGGGAGCGGGGCCATGGCCCACTTGCCCTTGGTGTCGGGAGCCGCGGTGGTCAGCGTGCCCGGTGCCCACACGGCGCTGACCCAGGCGATCTGCTTGCCGGTGTTGAGCGCCTTGTTCCAGGCCGGGGTGTACATCGGCTGGTTGTCGACGGCGCCCTCCTTCACCAGGTCGCCCCAGAACTTCGCGACCTTCTGCGTCGCCGCGTCGTTGATGGAGACCTTCCACTGGTCGCCGGAGGTCGTCCACCACTTCGCGCCCGCCTGCTGGGCGAGGCCCGCGAAGAGACCGGAGTCGTTGGCGGAGAAGGTGGTGAGGTCCTTGCCGGGAGCGGCCTTCTTCAGCTTGCGGGCGGTCTCGGCGAACTCGTCCCAGGTCGTCGGCACGGTCAGGCCGTACTCCTTGAACAGGTCCTCGCGGTAGTAGAACATCAGCGGCCCGATGTCCTGCGGGACCGCGTAGACCGCGTCGGTGCCCAGCGTCGTCTGCTGCCAGACGCCGTCGGCGAATCGGTCCTTGGCCTCACCCGCGTTCTTCGAGATGTCCGCGAGGGCGTCGTTGCTGACCAGGGTCGGCAGCGCCTGGTACTCGGCCTGCACCAGGTCGGGCGCCTTGCCCGCCTTGTGCGCGGTGAGGATCTTGGTGACCAGCGTGTCACCGGACGCCTGCTTCTTCACTGTGACGGTGATCCGGTCCTTCTTGCCCGGCCCCTTGTTCCACAGGTCCACGACCTTGTCCATGCCGGGCGTCCAGGTCCAGTACGTCAGCGAGACAGGCCCCGACTCGGTCTCGCTGTCCCCGGACCCCGAGCCGCAGGCGGCGAGGGTGGTGGCGCCGAGCGCGACGGCGACGGCGGTGGTCACGAGGCGGCGGCGCTTCGTGTACGGCATGGATCTCTCCCCTGACCTGGGGTCCTCGCCTGCTGCGGGACCCTGCCATGCTTCTGTGAGCGTTCACAGTAGAGAAACCCTCACGACACTTGTCAATGGTTGTTGCTGTGCGGTTATGTTGGCCTCCGCACCGCACCGTCGTGTGTGCACGTTCCCATTTGTCGATCGACCGGGAGACCATCCATGCCGGAGACCAGCCCCAAGGGCCTCACCAGGCTCGCCTTCGGTGGGGACTACAACCCCGAGCAGTGGCCGGAGAGCGTGTGGCAGGAGGACGTCCGGCTGATGCGGGAAGCCGGCGTCACCCTGGTGAGCGTCGGAATCTTCTCCTGGGCGCTGCTGGAGCCCTCACCCGGCCGTTACGACTTCGGCTGGCTGGACCGGCTCCTGGACCTGCTGCACGAGCACGGCGTCCGCGTCGACCTCGGCACCCCCACCGTCGTGCCGCCCGTCTGGTTCTACCGGGCCCACCCCGAAGCGCTGCCCGTGACCGCCGAAGGCGTGCGCTACGAGTTCGGCTCCCGCGCGGCCATCTGCCACAGCAACGCCGACTACCGCGCGGCCGCGGCCTCCATCACGGAGAAGCTCGCCGAGCGCTACGGCGACCACCCGGCCCTGGCGATGTGGCACGTGCACAACGAGTACGGCGTCCCCGTCTCGGCCTGCTACTGCGAGTCCTGTGCCGCCCACTTCCGCCGCTGGCTGGCGACCAGGTACGGCACGGTCGACGCCGTCAACGAGGCCTGGGGCACGGCCTTCTGGGGCCAGCACTACGCCGGCTTCGAGGACATCAACCCGCCCCGGCTCACCCCCGCGGCGGTCAACCCGAGTCAGGCGCTGGACTACAAGCGGTTCGCCGACGCCACCATGCGCGAGAACTTCCGTATGGAGCGGGACATCCTGCACCGCCGCTCGCCGGGCGTCCCGGTCACCACCAACTTCATGACGGCGCTGAGCCAGTGCGACTCGGTCGACTACTGGGCCTGGGGCCGCGAGGTCGACCTCGTCACCAACGACCACTACCTGATCACCGACGGCCGCCGCACCCACGTCAACCTGGCGATGGCCGCCGACCTCACCCGGTCCGTCGCGGGCGGCGCCCCCTGGCTGCTGCTGGAGCACTCCACCTCGGGCGTCAACTGGCAGCCCCGCAACCCCGCCAAGGCTCCCGGCCAGATGGCCCGCAACTCCCTGGCGCACGTGGCGCGCGGCTCCGAGGGCGCCATGTTCTTCCAGTGGCGCCAGTCCCGGCGCGGCGCCGAGAAGTTCCACTCGGCGATGGTCCCGCACGGCGGCACCGACACCCGCGTATGGCGTGAGGTCGTCGAACTCGGCGCCTGCGTCGAGGCGTTGCGCGAGATCCGCGGCACCCGCACGCAGGCCGACGTGGCCGTGCTGTGGGACTGGCACTCCTGGTGGGCGCAGACCCTCGACTGGCGCCCCAGCGTCGACCACGAGGCCCGCGAACGCGCCGACGCCTTCTACGAGGCCCTCTACGACCGCCACCTCACCGTCGACTTCGCCCACCCGGAAGCCGACGTGTCGAGGTATCCCCTTGTCGTCGTACCGGCCCTGTACCTGATGACGGAGGCGGCCGGGCGCAACCTGACGGCGTACGTCGAGAACGGCGGCACACTCGTCGTCTCGTACTTCTCCGGCATCGTCGACGAGCACGACGCCGTCCACGAGGGCGCCTACCCGGGCCCGTTGCGGGACGTTCTCGGCCTCACCGTCGAGGAGTTCTCCCCGCTGCTGCCCGGCGAACGGGTGCGGGTCACCGGCCCCGACGGAACCGAGCTGTCCGCCGACGTGTGGACGGAGTTCGTGGTGCCGCGCGGCGCCGAGACCGTCCTGACCTACGCCGACGGTCTCGCCGCCGGTCTGCCCGCCGTCACCCGGCACCGCCTCGGGCAGGGCACCGCCTGGTACGTCTCCACCCGGCTCGGCGCCGACGGTCTCGACGCGCTGCTCGGCCGGGCGAGCCAGGACGCGCGACTCGCCCCGCGCGCGGATCTGCCCCGGGACGTCGAAGTGGTCCGCCGCACCGGCGAGTCGGGCACCTATCTGTTCGCCGTCAACCACACCGGCTCGGACGCCAAGGTGCCACTGGAGGTCCCCGGCACCGAGCTGCTGACCGGTGAACGCGCCGCCGGCCGCCTGGCGGTCCCGGCCGGAGCCGTCCGGGTCGTCCGGCTCGACGGCTGAACCGACTCCCTCCGCCCGCGCGAGCCACGAGCCGCGGGCGGAGGGATCCTCACCCGCCTCCGCGTGAGAGGCGCTCCCCAACCCCACGTCGAAGGGACGACGGACGACGATGTTCCATCCCAGACGCACCCTCAGGGCCCTGCTGCTCCCGCTCGCCGCGGGCCTCGCCCTCACCGCCCTGCCCGCCACCTCCGCCCACGCCGCGAGCACGCTGACCAACGGCGGCTTCGAGACCGGCGGCGCGGGCGCCGCGACTCCGAGCGGCTGGTCCGAGTACGGCGACACCGGCGCCTCGTTCACCGAGTCCGGCGGCCACGGCGGGAGCCACCGCCTCAGTCACTGGTCCGCGTCGGCCTACAAGGTGGAGACGTACCAGTACCTGTCCGGACTCACCAACGGCAACCACAAGCTCACCGCCTGGGTACGCTCCGGTGGCGGGCAGAAGTCCGCCTACCTGGCGCTGAAGAACTGCGGCGGCGCCGAGCAGCGCACCGACCTGCCGGTCTCGGCCAGTGGGTGGATCAGGATCGTCGTGCCGGTCACCGTGACCGGCAACCAGTGCACGATCAGCATCAACAGTGACGCGAACGCGGGCAACTGGATCAATGTCGACGACCTGACCTTCACCTCCGGCACGTCCGGTACGTCGATCAAGGGTGCCGACATCTCGTCCCTGGCCAAGAGCGAGGCCAAGGGCGGCGTCTACCGCACCGGCTCGGGCACCGCCGGCGACGCCCTGGCCGTCCTCAAGTCGAACGGCATGAACTACGCGCGCCTCAAGGTGTGGGTGAACCCGGCCGACGGCTACAACAACAAGGCCCGCGTCCTGGCCACGGCCAAGCGGGTCAAGGCGCAGGGCATGAAGCTGCTGGTCGACTTCCACTACTCGGACTTCTGGGCCGACCCGGGACGCCAGGACAAGCCCGCCGCCTGGGCCGGACACTCCTACGCTCAACTGAAGACGGACGTGTACAACCACACGTACGACGTGCTGAACGCCCTGAAGGCGCAGGGCACCACCGCCGACATGGTCCAGGTCGGCAACGAGATCAACGGCGGCATGCTCTGGAACGAGGGATCCACCTCCAACTGGACGCAGCTGGCCGGTCTGCTCAACTCCGGCTACGACGCGGTCAAGGCGGTCAGCCCGTCCGCCACCGTGGCCCTGCACCTCGCCGAGGGCGGTGACGTGGAGGGCACCCGCTGGTGGTTCGACAGCGCCCGCTCCAACGGCGTGAAGTTCGACGCGATCGGCCTGTCGTTCTACGGCTACTGGCACGGCACCCTGGCCGACTTCCAGACCACCCTCGACGACGCGGCCGCCCGCTACGGCAAGCCGGTCTTCGTCGCCGAGACCGCTTACCCGTTCCGCCTCGACAGCGAGGACGCGCACGAGAACATCATCGACACCAGCGGCGAACTGGTCCCCGGCTACCCGGCGAGCGTGGCCGGCCAGACCCGGTGGATGAACGACATGGCGAGCATCGTGGAGGCCGTCCCGAACGGCCGCGGCCTGGGCATCTTCTACTGGGAGGCGACCTGGACCGCGGTGGGCGGCAACGGCTGGGACCCGACCGACGCGGCTTCCGGCAACGCCTGGGAGAACCAGGCGCTGTTCGGCTACGACGACCGGGCGCTGTCGTCGATGTCCTGGTTCCGGCACCGCTGAGTGCAGGGGGAGGGGCGTGCGGGGCGCGTCCCTCCCCATCAGCACGCCCCCGGCCTGAACTCCGCCACCGCTGAGGGCAGTTCGGTATCGGTCAACGATGCCGAGTGCCGGACAGGACGGCTTGCGCCGCGAGACAGTGGGAAGGCTCGGTGAGAGGGCGAAGCCGCGAGGCAGGGGCACGACATGCTGAGGACTCCCACGGACGAGACGCGGCTGCGGATCCTGGCCTGGCTGAAGGAACCCGGCCCCGCGGCGGACGGTGTCACCGCGGACGCAGTCGCCGAGCGGTTCTCGATACCGCGCCCGGTCGCCGTCACCCACCTCCGGCTGCTGGAGGCCACCGGCATGCTGTGCGCCGGCAGGTCCGGGGGCCGCGTGCACTACCACCGCGACGACATGCGGATCGCCGAGGTCGCCCGGATGTTTGAGAAGGGCTGGTAGGCGACCCGGTACAGCGGTATCGCCCCCGATGGTGAAGGACACCCGCGCAATGGACCGTCCCACGGCACTCGTTCCCCGCCACTACGTCGCGGTGGGCCCCGGCCCCGAGGACGTGGTCGCCGACCCACGCGGCCGCGTCCTCACCGGCGTCGCGGACGGCCGCATCCTGCGACTCGACGCTCTCGCCGACCCGGTCGCGGCCCGCGTCGAGGTCATCGCCGAGACCGGTGGCAGGCCGCTCGGGCTGGAACTCCTCCCGGACGGGGACCTGTTGGTGTGCGACGCCGAACGCGGCCTGCTGCGCGTCGACACCGGCGACGGCACGGTGCGGATCCTCGCCGACTCGGTGGCGGGGGAGCCGCTGCGGTTCTGCAGCAACGCCGTGTCCCTCTCCGACGGCAGCGTCTGCTTCACCGTCTCCAGCCGCCGGTACCCCCTGGAGCACTGGATCGGCGACATCGTCGAACACACCGGAACAGGACGGCTGCTGCGGCTCGCCCCCGGCGATGACACACCCGAGGTGGTGCTGGACGGCCTTCAGTTCGCCAACGGGGTCGCCGTCGGCGCGGACGAGTCCTTCCTCGTCGTCGCCGAGACCGGTGCCTGCCGGCTCCTGCGCCACTGGCTCACCGGGCCGAAGGCCGGGCAGAGCGAGCCGTTCGCCGAGAACCTCCCGGGCATGCCCGACAACCTGTGGCGCGGTGCGCCCGACGGACCGATCTGGGTCGCGCTCGCCGGACCCCGCGGGCCCGCCCTCGACCTGCTCCACCGCAGCGCGCCCGGCGTCCGCGCCGCCGCCGCCCGCGTGGCCGTACGCGCCCCGTTCCGGCCGACCGGCACGATCGCCCTCCAGGCCTTCGACGACGAGGGCCGCGTCGTCCACCACCTCGCCCGCCGCCACTCCGGTTACCGCATGCCCACCAGCGTCTGTGAAGCGGGCGGGCACCTGATCCTGGGCAGCATCCGGGAACGGGGCGTGGCGGTCTGCGAACCGCCGGCTCCGAAGTGACGCGAGCCATCCTCACCTCGCTCCGGAGTGACCTCGCGGCGCCCCCGGGGTTAACCTGAACCCCGGCCGCGATCCTCTCGCGGCGCGGCGGTGGGGCCCGCCGTACCCGAACCGCGGCAGCGACGCCGCCAACGGTCCCTACTTGCGACGGCACGAGCCCGTACGACCCCGGGCCCCGGCGAGTAGGAGTCCCACGCCATGACAGCCCCTGAGAGCCTCCGCGCTCCGGCGACCACCTCCCGTCCGTCCTCCTGGCGTGCCCAGGCGCCCGTCGTCGCGGTCGTGTCGCTCGGCGGAGCAGTGGGCGCGGCCGCCCGGTACGCGGCCTCCCTCTGGTGGCCCATGCCCCCGGGCGGCTTCCCCTGGACGACCCTCTGGGTCAACATCGCCGGCTGCGCCGTGATCGGCGTGTTCATGGTGGTCATCACCGAGATCCGGCCCGCACACCCCCTCGTGCGGCCCTTCTTCGGCACCGGCGTCCTCGGCGGCTTCACGACCTTCTCGACGTACACCGTCGACATCCAGAAACTCATCGACGGCGGCCATGCCGGCACCGGTCTGGCCTACCTCGTCGCGACCCCGCTCGCGGCGCTCACAGCGGTGTGGCTCGCAGCCGGAACGACCCGCCGCGTCCTGAAAGGGAGGCGACGATGACGAGACTGACCGGCAGCGCTCTGCGCCTGACCGTCTTCATCGGCGAGAGCGACACCTGGCACCACAAGCCCCTCTATTCCGAGATCGTCCACCGGGCCCACGCGGCGGGCCTCGCGGGTGCCAGCGTCTTCCGCGGCATCGAGGGCTTCGGCGCGTCCTCCCTGATCCACACCTCGCGGTTGCTGTCCCTGAGCGAGGACCTGCCGATCGCCGTGGTGATCGTCGACACCGAGCCACGCGTCCGCGCCTTCCTCGCGCAACTCGACGACATCGTCACCGAGGGGCTCGTGACCCTCGAGGACTGCGAAGTGATCCGGTACGCCGGACGTGGGGACGATCCCGGCACATCGGACACGAAGGGTAAGAAGTCGTCGTGAACTGGCTGCTGGTCGTCGGCGGCGCGATGGTGGGTGCCCCGCTCCGCTACCTCACCGACCGGGCGGTCCAGGCGCGGCACGATTCGGTCTTCCCCTGGGGCACCTTCACGGTGAACGTCACCGGCTGCCTGATCCTCGGGCTGCTCACCGGCGCCACCGCACAGCTGCAGCTCCTGCTCGGCACCGGCCTGTGCGGGGCTCTGACGACGTACTCGACGTTCTCCTACGAGACGCTGCGACTGGCGGAGACCGGGGCACGTCTCCCGGCCGCCCTCAACGTCGCGGTCAGCGTGGCGGCCGGTCTTGCCGCGGCCTTCGCGGGGGCGGCGCTGGTGCGTATGTGAGGCGCGTCCATGAGATCCGTTCTCGTCCGGGTGTAGTAAGACGGTCCCCTCCGCTCCCGCCCCCGAGCAGAACTGGATCCCATGAGCGTCATCAGCGTCGGTCAGGCCGTCGTCCTCGGAGCCGTCGAGGGGGTGACCGAGTTCCTGCCCGTCTCCTCCACCGGCCATCTGAAGATCGTCGAGGGGCTGATGGGGATCCCGGTCGACGACAACGCCGTGGTCGGGTTCTCGGCCGTCATCCAGGTCGGCGCGATCGCCGCGGTGCTCGTGTACTTCTTCAAGGACATCGTGCGGATCGTCTCCGCCTGGGGGCGGGGCCTGCGCGACCGCGAGGAGCGTTACCACCACGACTACAAGTTCGCCTGGTGGGTCATCTACGCCACCATCCCGATCGTCGCCGTCGGACTCGCCGCCAAGCCGCTCATCGAGGGCCCCCTCGCCTCGCTGTGGGTGGTCGCCGGTTCGCTGATCGTCGGCAGCGGGGTGATGTGGGCGGCGGACCAGATGGGCCGGCACAAGCGAGGCGAGGACGACACCTCGTTCAAGGACGCGATGCTGGTCGGCAGCTCCCAGATCCTCGCCCTGCTCTTCCCCGGCTTCTCCCGCTCCGGTGCCACCATGTCGACCGCGCTGATCCTCGACCTGGACCGCGTCGCCGCGACCCGGCTGTCCTTCTTCCTCGGCATCCCCGCCCTGACCGGCGCCGGCCTCTACGAGCTCAAGGACGCCCTGGGCACCGGGGTGGGCGCGGCCCCGCTCGCTGTCGGCACGGCCGTGTCGTTCGTCGTGGCCTACGCCTCCATCGCCTGGCTGCTGAAGTTCGTCGCCAAGCACTCCTTCAACGCCTTCGTGATCTACCGGATCGTCGTGGGAGTGCTGCTGTTCGGCCTGCTCGGAGCGGGTGTGCTGAGCAGCTGACCGTCCCTCGCGGCCTCGGGGCAGGCAGTCCGCACGCGGGCTCAAGGCCCCCACGAACGTTTCGTTCCGGCCCCTTGACAGGGGCCGCGCGGGCCCCGCAGGATCACTCCCGTGAACCTGTCAGACAGCCGGACAGCCGGACAGCCTGTGCGTCGGGTCAGTGCCATGGAAGCGGTACTGGCGTACTTGCGCGGCGCCATCGAACGGGGCGAGTACGCCATCGGCGACAAGCTCCCCTCCGAGGCGGAGCTGTGCCGCACCCTCGAGGTCTCCCGGCCCGTGCTGCGCGAGGCGCTGCGGGCCCTGCAGACCATGGGCCTGACCGTGTCCAGGACCGGCAAGGGCACCTTCGTCGTCGCCAGCACCGTCGAGGACCCCACCTTCGGCGACTACGCGGCCAGTGACCTGCTGGAGGTGCGCCGCCACGTCGAGATCCCGGTCGCGGGGTACGCGGCCCGGCGCCGCACCCCGGAGAACCTCGACCACCTGGCCCACCTGCTGGACCGGATGGAGCGGGAGACGGACACCACCGCGTGGGTCGCCATGGACACGCTGTTCCACCTCGCCGTGGCCGAGGCCGCCCAGAACCCGGTCTTCCGCCGGGTCATCGAGGAGATCCGGGACGCGCTGGCACGCCAGTCCGCGTTCCTCAACGAGCTGGGCGGTCGCCGCGAGCAGTCCAACCGCGAGCACCGGGCGATCGTCGAGGCGCTGGTCGACGGTTCCGAGAACGACGCGGTGGAGGCCATGGCCCACCACCTCGACCGCGTCGAGACGACCCTCACCGACATCGTGCGTTCGTCGCACACGGACACCCCCACGGAAGGCGGAACCGAGGCGTGAGCGAGCAGTCCCTGCACGACGATGTGCAGAAACGTTCCACCCATGTCGATGCCGGAGACGCGGGCTACAGCAAGTCCCTGAAGTCCCGGCACGTCAACATGATCGCCATCGGCGGCGCCATCGGCACCGGGCTCTTCCTCGGCGCAGGGGGCCGCCTCGCCGAAGCCGGCCCCTCCCTCTTCATCGCCTACGCGGTCTGCGGTCTCTTCGCCTTCCTCGTCGTGCGTGCCCTCGGCGAACTCGTGCTCTACCGGCCCTCCTCCGGCGCCTTCGTCTCCTACGCGCGCGAGTTCATGGGGGAGAAGGGCGCCTACACCGCGGGCTGGATGTACTTCCTCAACTGGGCGACCACCGGCATCGCCGACATCACCGCCGTCGCCACCTACACCCACTACTGGGGCATGTTCTCCGACATACCCCAGTGGGTCATCGCGCTGATCGCCCTTGCCGTGGTGCTCACCGTGAACCTGATCTCGGTGAAGATCTTCGGCGAGCTGGAGTTCTGGTTCGCCATCGTCAAGGTCGGCGCACTGGTCGTCTTCATGTGCATCGGCATCTTCCTGCTGGTCACCCAGCACCCCGTCGACGGCCACACCCCGGGCCCGTCCCTGATCGGCGACAGCGGCGGTGTCTTCCCGCACGGCCTGCTGCCCATGCTGCTGATCATCCAGGGCGTCGTCTTCGCCTACGCCTCCGTGGAACTGGTCGGCGTCGCGGCCGGCGAGACCCAGAACCCCGAAAAGATCATGCCGAAGGCGATCAACTCGATCATGTGGCGCGTCGCCGTGTTCTACGTCGGCTCGGTCGTGCTGCTGTCGATGCTGCTGCCCTGGAACAAGTACACCGCCGGTGAGAGCCCCTTCGTGACGGTGCTGTCCAACATCGGCGTCCCGGCGGCCGGCGGCGTGATGAACCTGGTCGTCCTCACCGCCGCGATGTCCTCCCTCAACTCCGGCCTGTACTCCACCGGCCGCATCCTGCGCTCCATGGCCATGTCCGGATCCGCGCCCAGGTTCACCTCCGTGATGAGCCGCAGCCAGGTCCCCTACGGCGGCATCCTGCTCACCAGCGGCATCTGCGTCCTGGGCGTCGGCCTCAACTTCGTCGTGCCCGCCGAGGCGTTCGAGATCGTGCTGAACTTCGCCGCGATCGGCATCCTCGCCACCTGGGGCATGATCATGATCTGTCACCTCCTCTTCTGGCAGAAGACCCAGAGGGGCGAGCTGACCCGCCCGGGCTACCGGCTCCCGGGATCCCCCTGGACCGAGATCGTGACGCTGGCCTTCCTCGCCTCCGTCCTGGTCCTCATGTACGCCGACGGCGGCGCGGGACGCACCACCGTGCTGTGCCTGCCGCTGATCGTCGGGGCCCTGGTCGCCGGATGGTTCGCCATCCGCGGCCGTATCGCGCGCAAGTCCACCACCGGGGCCGACGCGTGAGGAACGCGCCGCTCCACGAGAAGCAGGCAGTGATGTTCAGCAGTTCCCTCGCGGACGCACCCCTTGTCCGTGAACCCGTCCACGCCCCCGTCGCCCACCTCATCCGCGGCGGGATCGTCGAAGGCATCCACTACGGCTCCGTCGTCGTCCTCGGCGCCGACGCAGAGGTCTCGCTCCAGATCGGAGACATCGAGGCCGCCTTCTACCCCCGTTCCGCGATCAAGCCCGTCCAGGCCGTGGCCATGGTCCGGGCGGGACTGCCGCTCGACGGCGAGCTGCTGTCGCTGACGGCCGCCAGTCACTCCGGCGAGGAACGCCACCTCGCCGGCGCCCGGCGCATCCTCGAACTCGCCGGGCTCACCGAGGACCACCTGCGCAACGTCCCCGACCTGCCGTTCGACCCGGTCGTCCGGGACGCCTGGGTGCGCGAGGGCCGGCTGCCCTCACGGCTCGCCCAGAACTGCTCCGGCAAGCACGCCGCCATGCTCTACACCTGCACCCTCAACGGCTGGCCCCTGGAGAACTACCTCGACCCCGGTCACCCGCTCCAGCAGGCCATCGCCGAGATCGTCGAGGACCTCACCGGGCAGCGCATCGCCCGGGTCACCGTCGACGGCTGCGGGGCGCCCCTGTTCTCCCTCTCCCTGCACGGCCTGGCCCGCGCCACCGCCCGGATCGTCACCGCCGCGCCGGGCACACCCGAGGCCCGGGTCGCCGACGCCATGCGTGAGCACGCCGAGATGGCCTCCGGCTCCGGCCGGGACGTCGCCGCGCTGATGCGGGCCGTGCCGGGGCTGTTGTCCAAGGACGGCTTCGAGGGCGTCCAGGTCGCCGCGCTGCCCGACGGGCGGGCCGTGGCGGTGAAGATCGCGGACGGTGCGAACCGGGCGCGGGTGCCGGTGGCTGCCGCCGCGTTGGCCTGGGCCGGTGTCGACCCGGGGCTGCTCACCGAGTTCCAGGGAGAGCCGCTGCTCGGAGGCGGGCGGGAGGTCGGGCGAGTGCGGCCCGTCCGCTCGCTGGAGCCGGTCGCCGGTGCGGCCCGTGCCTGACGATGTGCCGCGTTCTCGCGTCCGTCGGCTGCGGGGCGCATGTGGCTGGTCGCGCAGTTCCCCCGCGCCCCTGAAGGGCGCGCCCCATCCTCAGTTCCACGCAGAAAGAGGCCCCTCACCGTCATGACCGCCGCCACCCGCTCCGAGCACGACCTGCTCGGCGACCGTGACGTTCCCGCCGAGGCGTACTGGGGTGTGCACACCCTGCGGGCCACGGAGAACTTCCCCATCACGGGCATGCCCATCTCCGCCTACCCGCACCTGATCGACGCCCTCGCCGCAGTCAAGGAGGCCGCCGCCCTCGCCAACGAGGAGCTCGGCCTTCTGGACCCGAAGAAGGCCGCCGCCATCGTCGAGGCCTGCCGCGAGATCCGCGACGGCGAGCTGCACGACCAGTTCGTCGTGGACGTCGTCCAGGGCGGCGCCGGAACCTCCACCAACATGAACGCCAACGAGGTCGTGGCGAACCGGGCGCTGGAGCTGCTGGGGCACGCCAAGGGCGAGTACGGCTTCCTGCACCCGAACGAGGACGTCAACCTCGGCCAGTCCACCAACGACGTCTACCCGACCGCCGTCAAGATCGCGACGGTGTTCGCGGTGCGTGGGCTGCTCGACGCGATGTCCGTCCTCCAGGACGCGTTCGCGGCCAAGGCCGTCGAGTTCCGCGACGTGCTCAAGATGGGCCGTACCCAGTTGCAGGACGCGGTGCCGATGACGCTGGGCCAGGAGTTCTCGGCCTATGCCGTCATGCTGGACGAGGACCGGTCCCGTCTTGCTGAGGCCGTCCTGTTGATCCATGAGATCAACCTGGGCGCGACCGCGATCGGCACCGGCCTCAACGCCCCCGCCGGATACGCCGAGGCGGCCCGGCGTCACCTCGCGGCCATCACCGGACTGCCCCTGGTGACGGCGGCGAATCTGGTCGAGGCGACCCAGGACTGCGGCGCGTTCGTACAGATGTCCGGCGTGCTCAAGCGCATCGCGGTCAAGCTCTCCAAGAGCTGCAACGACCTGCGGCTGCTGTCCTCCGGTCCGCGCGCCGGCCTCGGCGAGATCAACCTGCCGCCCGTGCAGGCCGGTTCGTCCATCATGCCGGGCAAAGTCAACCCGGTGATCCCCGAGGTCGTCAACCAGGTCGCCTTCGAGGTCATCGGCAACGACGTCACCATCACCATGGCCGCCGAGGCCGGACAGCTCCAGCTCAACGCCTTCGAGCCGATCATCCTGCACTCCCTGTCGGAGTCCATCACACACCTGCGCGCGGCCTGCCTCACGCTCGCCGACCGCTGCGTGGCCGGCATCACCGCCAACACCGAGGCGTTGCGCGCCACCGTCGAGAACTCCATCGGCCTGGTCACCGCCCTCAACCCGCACATCGGCTACACGGCCGCCACCGACATCGCCAAGGAGGCCCTCGCCACCGGCCGGGGCGTGGCCGAACTGGTCCTGGAGAAGGGCCTCCTGCCCGCCGAGACGCTCGCCGGCCTGCTGCGCCCGGAGGTCCTGGCCGGCAGCGGCCGGGCCCCGGCCTGACCCGCCGAGCGCGCCGGGACCGGCCGGGAGGGAGAATGGCGATCATGACGCCGTCGACGACCTTCCAGCCGGTCCTGGAGCGCATCGCCGAGGAGATCGAGCGGACCCCCGGCCGCGGCCGGCCCGCCGACTACATCCCGGCGCTCGCCGCCTGCGACCCGCGTCGCTTCGGCATGGCCGTCGCCGACCTCGACGGCACGGTGTACGGGGTGGGGGACTGGCGGCAGCCGTTCTCCGCGCAGTCCCTCACCAAGGTCTTCACCCTCGCCCTCGACCTGGCCCGCGAGGGCGACGCCCTGTGGGAGCACGTGGGCCGAGAGCCCTCCGGCAACCCCTTCAACTCCCTGGTGCAGCTGGAGTACGAGAACGGCATCCCGCGCAACCCGTTCATCAACGCCGGTGCCCTCGTCGTCACCGACCGGCTGCACACCCGTACCGGCGACGCGTCGGGCGAACTGCTGGCCTTCCTGAGGGCGGAGAGCGGCAACCCCGACCTGACCTTCGACAAGGAGGTCGCCGCGTCCGAGACCGCCCACGGCGACCGCAACGCCGCGCTCGGCCACTTCATGGCGTCCTACGGCAACATCGACAACCCCGTGCCGACGCTTCTGGAGCAGTACTTCCGCCAGTGCTCGATCGCCGCGTCCTGCGCCGACCTCGCGCTCGCCACGAGTTTCCTCGCCCGGCACGGCATCCGCGCCGACGGCACCCGCCTGCTCACCCGCAGCCAGGCCAAGCAGATCAACGCGATCATGCTGACCTGCGGCACGTACGACGCGGCGGGCGACTTCGCGTACCGCGTGGGCCTGCCCGGCAAGAGCGGTGTGGGCGGCGGCATCATCGCGGTCGTCCCGGGCCGCTGCACCCTGTGCGTGTGGAGCCCGGGCCTGGACGAGCGGGGCAACTCCGTGGCGGGCGTGGCGGCGCTCGACAGATTCACGACGCTGACGGGTCTGTCGGTGTTCTGAACGCTCCCCAAGGGCGCGGGGAACTGCGCGACCAGCCCCTACCGGCCCGCACTCCGCGCTCCACCGCCCCCGGCAGACGCTCCCCGGTAGACCAGACCCCCCGCACCTGATCACCGGCCGATCACACCCCGGTCTCCCCCCGGAGGGCACCGCGTCAACTTCCAGCCACCCCGCGTTGACACGCTGCCCGAGTGTTGGCCATGGCTTTCCCCGTCGATCTCCGCCGCTGCCAGATACTCGGACTGGCCGGTACCGCCTGCCTCGCCCTGGGCGGTGAGACGGCCGGTGCCCTGCCCGTGGGGGACCTCCTCCACCCGGCTTCCGCTCGTGCCGCCCTCGGGCTGGTCGGCGCGTACTTCGGCGTGGTCCTGCTGATCGCGGCCTGGGCGCTGCTGGGCCGGCTGGTGCGAGGGCCCCGGCCACCCTCTCCCCGCGCCCTGCTGCTCGTCCTCGCCGCCTGGGCGGCCCCGCTGCTGCTCGCCCCTCCGCTGTTCAGCCGGGACGTCTACAGCTACCTCGCCCAGGGCGCGATGGTCGAGGCGCACATGGACGTGTACGCGCACGGGCCGTCCCGGCTCGGCGGCCCGCTCGCCGACGAGGTCGCCCCGCTCTGGCGGCACACCGGCGCCCCGTACGGCCCGGTGTTCCTCGCCGTCGCGGCGGCCCTGTCGGGTCTGACCCGCGGCGAACTGCCCGCCGGGCTGTTCGGGATGCGGCTCGTCGCCCTCGCCGGTGTGGCCCTGATGGCGGCCGCGCTGCCCCGTCTCGCCCGGCACGGCGGCGCCGACCCGTCCGCCGCGCTGTGGCTGGGCGCCCTCAACCCGCTGGTCCTGCTGCACCTGGTCGCGGGCGCCCACAACGACGCCGTCATGCTCGGCCTGCTCGGTGTCGGCCTGGTGGCGGCGCTCGGCCGGTGGCCGGTGATCGGAGCCGTCCTCGTCACCCTCGCCGCCCTGGTCAAGGTGCCCGCCGTGCTCGGTCTGGCCGCCGTCGTCGTCCTCCAGGTCCGCGCGGGCCGCAGCCCGGCGAAGGCCCTCGTGACCACCACCGTCGCGGCCACGGTGACCACCGTCGCCGCGACGGCCGCGGCCGGCACCGGATACGGCTGGGTCGGCGCCCTCAACACCCCCGTCTCACCCCAGAACTGGGCCCTGACCACCCTCCTCGGCCGCGCCACCCAGGCCCTGCTGGAGCACCTGGGCAGCGATCTCGCGCCCCTGGCGATCCCCGCCTGGCACGCGCTGGGCATCGGGGCCGCCGTGGCCGCGATTCTGCTGATCTGGGTGCGGCTGCGCCCCCGGCCGGTGTACGCGCTCGGCCTGTCCCTGGCGGCGGTGGCCGCGCTCGGCCCGGCGATCCGCCCCTGGTACGCCCTGTGGGGCCTGTTCCTGATCGCCGCAACCGCCCCCACCAGTACGTCCGTACGCCACCGCATGGCGGGGGTGACCGGCGTGCTCGCGCTGTGCGTCCTGCCCAGCGGCGGCCCGGCGGACACGGGGCAACTCCTGCTGGCCGTCTCCGGCGGCGCGCTCGCGGTCGTCGTGCTGTGCCAGGCCCACCAGGCCGAGCTCGCCCCGGCCATGGGACGCGCGGCATGACCCCGGCCCTGCCGCGCACCGACCGGGGCCGGATGCTGCTGGTGCTCGCCCTCGCCACCGTGGTGACCGTCTTCACCGCGACCGTGCCCCTGCTGCGCGACTGGTTCGATCTGCGCGTCTACTACGGAAGCATCGACACCTGGGTCCACCACGGCGGCAGCGTCTACGACTACCGGGTGCCCGGCACGACGTACGGCTTCACCTACCCGCCGTTCGCCGCGGTCGCCATGCTGCCGATGGCCCTGCTGGGCCTGCACACCGCCATCGCCGCCGCCCTGCTCCTCAACCTGGCCGCCCTGGCCGTGATCCTGCGCCTGCTCGCCGGACCGGACCGGCGGCGCCACGGCTGGTACGGCTGGGCCCTGATCGCCTGCCTGCTCGCCCTGTTCGAACCGCTCCGCGACACCCTCAGCTTCGGCCAGGTCAACCTGCTGCTGCTGGCGCTCGTCCTCTCCGACGCGACGCTGCTCGCCACCGGACGCGGACGCCTTGCGGGCGTCGGCATCGGGCTCGCGGCCGCGATCAAGCTCACGCCGGCGCTGTTCATCGGTCTGCTGCTGGTGGCCAGGCGGTGGCGCGCGGCCGCGGTCGCCACGGCTGTGGCCCTCGGGGCCACGGCCCTCGCGGCCTGGGTGGACCCGGACGCCTCGCGCTTCTACTGGACCGAGGCGCTGTGGGACACCGACCGCGTCGGGCGCCTCGATTACGTCTCGAACCAGTCCGTGCAGGGCATCCTGGCCCGGCTCGGCGAACCGGACCGGGCGGTGTGGGCGGTGGCGGTCCTGCTGATCCTCGGCGTGTGGGCGCTGCGGACGCGCCGGGCGGTCGCCGCGGGGGACTGGACGGCGGCATTCGCCCTGACCGGCCTCGCCGCCTGTCTCGTCAGCCCGATCACCTGGGTGCACCATCTCGTGTGGCTGCTGCCGTCCTTCGCCGTGCTGTTCCGCGCGGGGCGCCCCCGGATCGCGAGTGCCCTCTACGCGGTGCTGTGCACGAGCGTGGTGTGGCTGTGGTTCGACGACGCGTCCGGCGTCGACGGGTTCCTGGGCAGCAACACCTATGCCTGGATCACCCTGGGGCTGCTGCTGTGGCTGCCGGTGGGTCAGCTCCGTCCGGGTCTGCGCACGGGAAGCCGCAGCACCAGCACCACGACCGCCGCGCCCGTACCGGCGGCACCCGCGATCAGCCCCGCCTCCGTCCAGACGGAGCCGGGCTCCTCCGGCACCGCCGCCGCGACCGCGGGGGTCGCCGCCGGCCTGGCGGGGGTCCGCGGCGCGCCGAGCGAGCCCACCGCCTCGACCCTCCCGGCCGACCCGAAGCCCCAGTCGAGCAGCGAGCGCGCCTCCTCGTACACGGCCGACCCGCCGCCCTCCTGAGGATTCATCACCGTCACGACCAAGGTGCGCCCGTCCCGCCGCGCCGCCGCGACGAGCGTGCTCCCGGCCTTGCTGGTGTAACCGTTCTTGATCCCGATCAGCCCCCGGTACGGCTTCACGCCCCGGGCGCCGCTCAGCAGCCGGTTGGTGTTGAGGATCGAGTACGACCGGCCGCCGCCACCGGGGAAGCGGGCCTCGACGGTGGCGCAGTACCGGGCGAAGTCGGGGTTGCGCAGCCCCACCCGGCCGAACACCGCCAGGTCGTACGCCGACGACACCTGGCCCGGTGCGTCGTAGCCGTCGGGTGACACCACGCGGGTGTCGAGGGCGCCGAGGGACAGGGCCTTGGCCTGCATCCGCTCGGCCGTGACCCGCCAGCCGCCGTTGAGCTCGGCCAGGACGCGCACGGCGTCGTTGCCCGAGTTGAGGAAGACACCGCGCCACAGGTCGGCGACCTGGTACGTACGGCCCTCGGCGACTCCGACCAGGCTGCTGCCGGCACCGATGCCCCGCAACTCCCGCGCGCGGACCGTGTGCTGGATGCCCGCCGGCAGCGCGGGCAGCACGGTCAGGGCGAACAGGGTCTTCAGGGTGCTGGCCGGGGGCAGCCTGCGGTGGGCGTTGTGGGCGGCGAGCACCTCACCGGTCCGGGCGTCGGCCACCAGCCAGGACAGGGCGGAGACCGCCGGGACGCGAGGCGCCCCGGCGCGCGGGCGGACCTGGGTGCCGGGGCGGTACAGCAGCGAAGGGTGCGGGGCCGCGGCCCTCGGCCCGCCCGGCGGAGTGGGCTCCGTCCCGCCGGGGCCGGCCGCCGCGGGCGTCAGTGCCAGGAGCCCCGCCACGCAGAGCGCACCGGCCGACACGGCCACCCGGGAAGAGAATCCGATGATCATATGATCAACGTAGGAACGGACACGTGCCACGCGGCGACGGCGGGGCCGCGCGCCGCGCGCCAGCACCCGGATGGATGATTCCCCCGGGTCAGCCCGAGGGCAGCGTGGGCCGGATGCGCCGCAGGAACGTCGCGTTGTCCGGTGTCTCACGCATCCGCTCCAGGAGGGTCTCCAGACCACCCTGCCCGTCCCGGCCCTGCAGCACCCGCCGCAGTCCGTGGACGGCCGCCAACTCGGCCGGAGGCAGCAGGAGTTCCTCCCGGCGCGTGCCGGAGCCGGTGATGTCGACGGCCGGGAACACGCGCCGGGACGCCGGGTCACGGCTCAGGCGGAGCTCCATGTTGCCGGTGCTTTTCAGCTCCTCGAAGTAGAAGTCGTCGGCCCGGGAGCCGGTCTCCACCAGGGCGGTCGCGAGGATGGTGAGGGAACCGCCCTCCTCGGCCGACCGGGCGGCACCGAAGAACCGCTTGGGGCCGGTCAGCGCGGACGCGTCGACGCCACCGGTGAGGATGCGGCCACCGGACGCGGCCGCGTTGTTGTGCGCCCGGCACAGCCGGGTCAGGGAGTCGAGGAGGACGACGACGTCCTCGCCGGCCTCGACGAGCCGTTTGGCGCGCTCGATCACGAGGTCGGCGAGCGCGATGTGCTGCTTGGCGCTGCGGTCGAAGGTCGAGGCGTAGACCTCGCCCCGCACGCAGCGCCGCATGTCGGTGACCTCCTCGGGCCGCTCGTCGAGCAGCAGCATCATCAGCCGGCACTCGGGATGGTTGCCGGTGACGGCGGCCGCGATCTGCTGGAGGAGCACGGTCTTGCCGGTCTTGGGCGGGGCCACGAGGAGCCCGCGCTGGCCCTTGCCGACCGGTGCGATCAGGTCGACGACGCGTCCGGCCGGTCCGGCGGCTGGGTGTTCGAGCCGCAGCCGCTCGTGCGGATGCAGCGGCGTCAGGTCCCGGAAGTGGCGCCGGCCGCGCAGGTCCCCGGGCGCACGGCCGTCGACCCGGGTGACGTCGGTCAGTCCGCGCCGGTCGCCGGGCACGCCCTCGACGAGGTCCCCCTTGCGCAGGCCGTACCGGCGGATGAGCGTGGCGGGGACCGCGGCCTCGATGGGTGTGGGCAGGCAGTTCTCGGCGCGAAGGTGCCCCTTTCCGTTCGCGTCGATGTCGAGGACCCCGGACACGGTCCGGACCGGGGACTGCTGCTGTACGAGCGGGTGTTCGAGCGTGGTGGTCATGGTGGTGGGTGTCCTTTCACGGACGGCAGGCATGAGACATGCGAAGGGAAGGGGGAGAGAGCCGCGAGGGGAGGGCCTGTGGCACGCCTCCGGGCGGCGGGGAACAGCACCTTCGGATACGACGAAACGCGTCGTGGTGCTGGAAATGAAGGAGAGGGAGAAAGAAGCCGGCACCGGCGCCCACAAAGGGGGCGTGCACGAGTGCTGCTCGCAATGTACCACGGAAAGCGGTGGATGTGAGCCGGCTACCTCAGCGAGTGGCCAGCAGCCCGTACAACAACGGGATCCGCGGCTCGGGCAGCCGCCACCAGCCGGAGTCCGTACGGACCATCTGCGGCCAGCGCGGCCAGGGAAGTTCGTCGGCTTCCCGCAGCCGCCGCACGGCGAGCCCCGCATCCGTCAACGCGTTGACGACCTCACCCATGCCGTGCATCCACTCGTAGCTGTCCGTGGCGCCCTCGACGGCCGGGCCGTCCGTGTACGTGTGGGTCCCGTCGCGGTGCACCGGACCGGCGCCGCCCAGGTAGTCGTGACGCAGAAGCAGCTCCGGGCCCTCGCCCGCCGCGGGCTTCGGCCCGAGCGAGTTGAGCAGGGGATGGAACTCCACGACGTACAACCGGCCACCCGGGCGCAGGAGTTGGCTGATGATCTCCGCCCATCGGCCGAGGTCGGGGAGGTAGCACAGGGCGCCCTTGCCGGTGTAGACGACGTCGAACCGCCGTCCGTCCAGGGCCTCGACGGCGTCGTACACGTTCGCCCGGACGTACGTCACGTCCGTGCCGGACTGCGCGGCGATGTCGTGGGCGGCCGCCACGGACGCCTCGGAGAAGTCGAGGCCGACGGCCCGGGCGCCGCGCCGCGCGAAGGCGATCGTCTCCGTGCCGAGGTGACACTGGAGGTGCAGCACGTCGCGCCCGGCCAGCTCGCCGAGGTCCTCCCACTCGAACGGGGCGAACCAGCGCTCTGGGTCGAGGTCCTGGTCGCAACCGTAGAACCGGCTGGCGAGATGGACGGGCGTGCGGGCGTCCCAGTTCGCCTGGTTGGCCCGCATCAGCCGGTCGTGCTCGGCGGACGTCATGAGGACATCCAACCGTGAACCGGCCGCGGGCGCCGGGAGAACGCGGCAACGGATCTCAGGACGTGTCGCTCAGACCGAGCGGGCCCGCGCCTCCTCGGCGATCCGCTCGAACTGCTCGCCCATGGCCGCCGCGAGCGCCTGGGCGGCCGACAACGGGCGCACCATCACCGTGAATTCGTCGATGAGACCGTCCTCGTCGACGTGGATGAAGTCACAGCCGTTGATCTCCCGGTCGCCCACGCGCGCGGTGAAGACCAGGGCGTGGTCGCGGCCGCCCACGTCGTCGATCTCGCGCACGTAGCGGAAGTCCTGGAAGACCCCGGACACGGCGCGCAGGATCGCCGCTGTGATCGCCTTTCCGGCGTACGGCTTGAACACGACCGGGCTGGTGAAGACGACGTCCGGCGCCAGCAGCGCCTCGGCGGCGTCGAGGTCGAGCTTCTCGACCGCCTCACGGAATGCACGCATCGAATCCGCCTTAGTCAATTTGTTGAGTAGGTGTGGAGTAGATTAGTCACCCATTGATACGGTGTCCACATGTCTCTCAAGTACGCCGTGCTGGCGGCGCTCCTGGAGGGCGAGGCCTCGGGGTACGAGCTGTCCAAGGTGTTCGACGTGTCGCTGGCCAACTTCTGGGCCTCGACCCCCCAGCAGCTCTACCGGGAACTGGAGCGCCTCGCGCAGGACGGACTGATCGAGGCCCGGGTGGTACGCCAGGAACGGCGGCCCGACAAGCGCCTGTTCACGCTGACCGAGGCCGGCCGCGAGGATCTGCGCGGGTTCGCCGCCACACCGCCGCGGCGGCCCACCGCCATCCGCGACGAACTCCTCATCAAGATCCAGGCCATGGACGGCGCGGATCCCGGGGCGACCCGTGCGCTGGTCGAGGAGCGCGAGGCCTGGGCCCGCGGCAAGCTCGCCCGATACCGGCGCGTACGCGAGCGCCTCCTGGCCGGCCGCAGCGAGGAGGAGTACCTCCGGGAAGCCGACCGCGTCGGCCCGTACCTCACCCTGATGGGAGGCATCGGCTTCGAGGAGGAGAACCTCCGCTGGTGCGAGCGCGTACTCACCGTCCTGAAGCAGCGGGCTCCCCTAGGCTGATCCGATGTTCAGCCCCGAAGGCCCCACTCTGCGCGAGCTCGCCGTCCAGGCGTTGTCGTCCGTCGAGCGCGGCTACGACCTCCTCGCGCCGAAGTTCGACCACACGCCCTTCCGGACACCCGACGCCGTCCTCGACGCCGTCGGCTCGGCACTGCGGCGGACGGGGCCCTTCGGCGCCGGACTCGACCTGTGCTGCGGCACCGGCGCGGGCGTCGGCGTGCTCGCGCGGGTGTGCGGGGAACGGGTCACCGGCGTCGACTTCAGCGCGGGCATGCTCGACGTCGCGCGTGAGCGGACCGTGCCTGAGGGGCAGAGCCCGCCGGTCTCCTGGGTCCGCGCCGATGCCCGCGCCCTGCCCTTCGCGCCCGCCTTCGACCTGGTGGTGAGCTTCGGGGCCTTCGGGCACTTCCTGCCCAGCGAACTGCCCGGACTGTTCGCGCAGGTCCGCTCCGTCCTGCGGCCGGGCGGCTGCTTCGCGTTCCCGCTGGTCGCTCCGCCCCGCCCGGGCTCGCTCGGCTACTGGATGCTGCTGGGCTTCGACACCGTGATGCGGGTGCGCAACGCGCTCTGGCGGCCTCCGTTCGTCATGTACTACCGCGCGTTCCGCCTCGGGAACGTGCAGCGCGACCTCGCGGAGGCCGGCTTCCGGGTGGAGCTCCACCCGCTGGAGGAGTTCGGGCGGCGCTCCGACGGCAGCCCCCGGGTGCGGCTCGTCATGGCCCGGCTGCCCGGGCCGGTCAGCCGCGCAGGAAGTTCAGCAGATCGTCGTTGAACGCCTTCTCGTAGTCACCGACCAGGCCGTGCGGCGCGCCCGGGTACACCTTCAGCGTCGCGCCCTTGACGAGCTGGGAGGTCCGGTGGGCCGAGGCGGCGATCGGCACGATCTGGTCGTCGTCCCCGTGCGCGACGAGCGTCGGCACGTCGATGCGCCGCAGGTCCTCGGTGAAGTCGGTCTCCGAGAACTGCGCGACGCAGTCGTAGGCCCCCTTCAGTCCGGCCTGCATGCTCCACATCCAGAACGCCCGCCGCACGCCCTCCGACACGGCGGCACCGGGCCGGTTGAAGCCGTAGAAGCTCTCGCTCAGCTCCCAGTAGAACTGCGAACGGTCGGCCGCGACGCCGGCGCGGATCCCGTCGAAGACGTCCTTCGGTGTGCCCTTTGGATTGGCCTCGGTCCGCAGCATCAGCGGCGGCACCGCACCCAGCAGCACCACCTTCGCGACCCGCGCGGTCCCGTGCCGCCCGATGTAGCGGGCCACCTCGCCGCCACCGGTCGAATGGCCCACCAGGACCGCGTCTGTGAGGTCCAGCGCCTCGATCAGCTCGGCCAGGTCGTCGGCGTAGCGGTCCATGTGGTTGCCCCGCCAGGGCTGGCCCGAGCGGCCGTGCCCGCGGCGGTCGTGCGCGATCGCCCGGAAACCGTGCTCGGCGACCAGCCGGGCCTGGCCGTCCCACGCGTCCGCGTTGAGGGGCCAGCCGTGGCTGAACACCACGGGCTGCCCCTCGCCCCAGTCCTTGTAGTAGAGCTCGGTTCCGTCGGAGGTCGTGAAGGTGGTCATGGGGGTCCTCTCGGGAGTCGTGGGGGAGCCGTGCCGTGTCTCGATGGTCTCCGTCATCTGCGGGAACCGGCGCCGGCAGTCCGCCGAACGAGTGACCGACGGCTGTCGGCTGCGGGCGGCGCCGCCCGGCCCGGCAGGGTGAACTCGTAGACGAGTGCGTCCTGTCGGGCGTCGACCACGAGGTCGGTGATCTCCAGCGGGCGGGCGTACTGGTCGTGCACCCGCCGGGTGACCCGCACCGACGGCGTGCTCGCGAGAGGGGTGATCGCATCGCGGTGGTGCAGGGTGAGACCGGCCCGGCGCATCCAGTCGTAGGCCTGCCGAAGATGTGCGGCGGCGGTGCCGTCGGCACGGTCGCGGTAGCGGGCCAGCTCCTCCACCTCCGCCAGCGCCACGGCGGAGAACGAGGTCACGGCCGATCGCAGGCCCTGTCCGTCGGCGGTCGCGCAACGGTAGCGGTGGATCAGGGTCGGGCGCCCCGGGGCAAGACCCAGGGCTTCGGCGTGGTCCGCCGGGGGAGCTTCCCAGGCGACGGTGGCGCGGGCGACGGTGCCCGGGGTCGCGGCCCGGGCACCGACCGGGAAGGTGAGCGACGCCGGGGTCCCGACCGGCGCACCGGGCAGGGTGGCGTGGCTGCCGCGCCGGTCGGTGGCGACGAGGCCGTCGCGGCGCAGCAGCTCCAGCGCCTGCCGTACGGTCTCCCGGCTGACCCCGAAGTGGCCGGCCAACCGCCGTTCCCCGGGCAGCCGTTCCCCGGGCGGGACGGTGCCGTCGCGCAGTTCGCCGAGCAACTCCGTCGCGATCCGCCGGTACAGGGGCTCTCCCTCGGCCGGCGGGTGGTCGTGCGGGGTGGTGCGGGCCATGCCGCCCCTCCTGTTGGTGACGTGCGGTAGCCGTACGGGCTCGGTGCGCCACCAGATCTAGCATTGGTCTAAACCAGCAGGGAAGGGCAGCCGGACGGTTCGGCTGAAACCGGCCCGCCCACGACCGCCCTCACAGCACGCCGTACAGGGCGTCGACCAGGGCCGTCTTCCGTGGATCATTGGCGATGCGGGACCCCATCCGGTTCATCACATAGCCGAGGGACACCCCCGCCTCCGGGTCGGCGAGCCCACAGGAGCCGCCGAAGCCGTCGTGTCCGAAAGCGCGCGGATTGGGACCGTAGGAGCCGTCGGGTCCGCTGAGCCAGAGCCCGAGCCCCACCTCCGTCTCGTGCTCGAACCCCGCGCCGAGCACCAGGTCCCGGCAGCCGCCCTGCCCCTCGCGCACCCGCTCGGCCGCCTCGCGGGACAGCAGACGGTGCCCTCCGTAGGAGCCGAGCCCCGCGAAGACGCCGTACAGCGACGCCACCGCACGTGCGGTGCCGTGCCCGTTCACCGCCGGGATCTCGGCGGCCCGCCACTCGGATGTGCCGGCCGCCGCGGCTGACACCGCCGGGTTGGTCAGCGCGGCGATCGCCGCGGGCGCCAACTGGGCGAAGACGGCTGCCTGTTCGCTGCTCGCAGTGACCGCCGGCTGGACCAGCTCGGCCGCCCGGCCGAAGTCCCGCACCGGCAGGCCGATGCGGAAGTCGATGCCGAGCGGCCCCGTCACCTCCCGCGCCAGGAAGGCCCCCGGCCGCAGGCCCGACACCCGTCGTACGACCTCGCCGACCAGATGGCCGTAGGTCAGCGCGTGGTAGCCGGACCGGGTGCCGGGTTCCCACCACGGCTCGGTCGCCGCGAGCCGCTGCGTGGTCAGCTCCCAGTCGCAGAGCTGCTCCAGCGAGTGCGGCTCCCGCAGGCCGGCCAGACCGGCGCGGTGGGACAGCAGATGCCGGACGAGGACCTTCTCCTTGCCCGCCGCGGCGAACTCGGGCCAGTACACGGCCACCGGCGCGTCCAGGTCCAGCAGTCCCCGGTCGGCCAGGATGTGCGCGCACAGCGCCACCGGCCCTTTGGTCGTGGACCAGACGTTGACCAGCGTGTCCCGCTCCCAGGGCCGGGAGCGCGCCGCGTCCGCCCAGCCGCCCCACAGATCCACCACGGTCTCGCCGCCGACGGTGACGGCCACCGCGGCGCCCAGTTCGCCCCGCTCCCGGAAGTTATCCTCGAACGCCGTGCGTACCGCCGTGAACCGCGCGTCGCAGTGACCGTGCACCTGTGTCCCGTTCCCGGACATGAGCCCCCTCCGCCGACCGTCTCCGGCCCGGGTCGAAGTGTCGCGGCCCGGGCGCGATGAACGTACCGACTGGTCGGACCGGGTGGAAGCCCGCGGGGGGTGAACGGCCGGATCAGATGTACGAGCGCATCCAGCGCAGTTTGGCCGCCTGCTGGAAGGGCCCGCCGCCCTCGTGGTCGTTGAAGTCGTAGACCTCGATGGCCTTGTCCTCGTGGCCCCAGGCGTTGAAGGCCGCGAAGACGGTCGAGGGCGGGCAGGTCTGGTCCTCCAGGGCGGCCGAGAAGAGCGCCGGCGCCCGGCCGCGGGCGGCGAAGTGGACGCCGTCGAAGTAGTTCACCGTGCGCAGGGCGTCCTCGGTGCGGCCGCGGTGGGTCTTGAGGTAGAGGCCGATCTCCCGGTAGGGGTGCCGGTCCGTGATCGTCGCCGCGCGCGGGAAGTCGCACAGGAACGGCACGTCCGGCGCGATGCCCGCCAGGTCCGGGACCAGGCCGCCGACCGCGATCGTGATGCCGCCGCCCTGGCTGGAACCGACAGCCACCGTGCGCGCCGGGTCCGTGAGGGGGTGCGAGCGGGCCGCCTCCACCGCGCGCACCGCGTCCGTGTAGACCCGGCGGTAGTAGTAGTGCTCCGGGGCGTCGATGCCGCGCGTCATGAAACCGGGGTACGCGGGCGCACCACCCACCGGATCCGCCGTGCCGCCGCCACCGCCCCAGGCGCTGCCCTGCCCGCGGGTGTCCATCACGAAGTGGGCCCGGCCCGTGGACGCCCACAGCAGGTGCTCGTGCGGGAGCCCGCGCCCTCCGCCGTAGCCGATGAACTCCACGACCAGCGGCAGCGGGCCGTCCGCCCCGGCCGGGAGGGTCAGCCAGCCCTTGACCGGATGACCGCCGAAGCCCGCATACGTCACGTCGAACACCTGCACGGTGGACAGGCCCGTGTCGACCGGTTCGAAACGGGCGTCCAGGTCGTGTTCGCGCGCCTCCTGGAGGGTCTTGGACCAGAACGCGTCGAAGTCCTCGGGCTCGGTGGCCGCGCTGCGGTACTCGCGGAGTTCGTCGAGAGGAAGGTCGAACAGGGCCATGCAGGACCGCCTTGGGTGAGGAGCAGCTACGGGGCAGTGCGGACGATCACACTACGGGGGTGGTCGGAGGACTGGCCAGGGTTTTGATGTGGTCCGTCTGTCGGGCGCTGTCCGCTCGGAGCGGGTGAGGCGCTGGTCACGGGCGTGGAAAGCGCCATCACGGGCGAGGGTTCCGAGGCTGGTGTCAAGCGTGGGTGGTCGGGTCACCTGGCATTCATGACTGGGTGCGGCCCGTCCGGACGCCGCCGCGCCTCACGCACGGCGGTGGGTCCACTGCGGTTCCGTGCGGGCCCACGCCCGGTCCCACTCGGCCAGCCGGCGGCGCAGCGCCACCCGGCGCACGAGGAAGTGACCGAAGAGCACCACCAGCACCGCACCGCCCGCTGCAAAGGTGCCGATGGTGAGGGTGTGCTGCCGGACCGCCGCCTCGTCCACCGGCGGCATCACGTTCCGCCCCTGGTCGTCGAACCAGACGTCCACTCTCTCGCCCCGCCGGGCGTCCGCGGGGACCCGGGCCGTCGCGGTGCGCGTGCCTTCGCCCGGCTCCGTCCAGCGCACGGTCGCCCGGTACGCGTGCTGCCCGCCGGCCTGCACCGACGGCAGCGAGTCGCCCTTCCTGCCGACCACCTCGGCCCGGACGCGATGCCGCTCGGCCCGCTGCTCCATCGACACCGAACGGGCCTCGCCATGGGCCCACGAGGCGGCCGCCGCCCCCGCCAGGGGCGCGCCCACCAGGATGAGGACGGCGACCACCAGCACCGTCCACGCTTCGACGACATCCGACCGGCGCCGCAGCGCACTGCGCCGCCAACGCCAGCCGCGCACCCGGGTTCGCATGCCCACCTCCTCGCCGTCACCGCGGCCGGAGGTCCGGACCGGCCGCGGTGACGGCGCCGCTCCCTCCACGTCACGCCACACGTGCGAGTGCCCACACTCTCGGGGTACCCCCTCCGGCGCCCGTCGATCGCTCCAGGGCCTGATGCACGGCGGGAACGGCGTGCCGGAACACGCCGGCAGGGTGCCCTGTGCGACTGCCGCGAAACGCCGAGGTCAGCCGAAACGCTCGATGCGGATCCGGTCCACCGGCTGACCGGCCGTCACCAGCAGCCGGGAGGCGTGCTCGGCGAAGGAGTTCGAGCCGCACACATAGGCCTCCCACCCACCGGAAGGCCGCTCGGTCAGGAGCGGCGCCACATGTGCGGCCGCCATACGTCCCACCGCCGCACCCTCCGGTGCGCTCCGGGTGAAGACGGGTGTCGTCTCGGCGCCGAACTCCCGGGCGTAGATGAGCTCCTCGGGGCTCCGCGCGGACACCACCAGCCGAAGCGGCACGGCCAGGTTCCGGGCCCGGTGGTGCCGGATCATCGACATCAGAGGTACGACGCCGGAGCCGGCGCCGATGAGCAGCGCGGGCCGGTCGCCCGGCCAGGCGAAGAAGCCGCTCACCGGGCCCCGCACCTCGACCCGGTCGCCGGGCCGGGCGACGGTGTGGAACCAGCCCGAGACCTCGCCGCCCTCGACGTGGTCCAGGGTCAGCTCGACATGCCCCGAGTCGTCCGGCGCGGACGCGATCGAATAGTGGCGCTGGGCCGTATAGCCGTCCTCGGCGGTCAGCCGCACCATCAGGTGCTGGCCGGGCAGATGCCCCGGCCAGCCGGGCACGGCGAGCCGGAACGTGGCGGCGCGCGGGGTCTCCCGGCGGATCTCGATGAGCGTGGCGGACTGCCACTCGGAGGCGGTCTGCCCGCTCACCTCGATGCGCCCGGGCACGGCGAACCGTGAGGGAGGCACGAAGCTCTCAGTCACCGGAGTACCTCTGCTCCTCCCACGGGTTGCCCCGCTCGTGATAGCCGTTCTGCTCCCAGAAGCCCGGCTCGTCGTGGTCGAGGATCCGCAGGCCCGCGATCCACTTGGCGCTCTTCCAGAAGTACAGGTGCGGCACCAGCAGCCGGGCCGGGCCCCCGTGCTCGGGGGCGAGGGGCCTTCCGTCGTACTCCCAGGCGATCCAGGCCCGCCCGCCCGTGAGGTCGGCGAGCGGGAGGTTGGCGGTGTAGCCGGTGTGCGAGTAGGCGACGGCATGGGTGGCCGACCCATGGGGCCGGACCACGTCCAGGAACGCGTCCAGGGACACGCCCGAGAACCGCACCCCGAACTTCGACCAGCTCGTCACACAGTGGATGGCGCCTTCGTACGCCGACGGCGGCAGCCGGTGCGCCTCGTCCCAGTCCCAGGTGCGGGGCTCGGCCACCAGCCCGTCGATGCGGAAGGTCCAGTCGGCGGGTGCCAGCTCGGGAGTGACCTCGGCGGACAGCACGGGCCAGTCGTCGCCCGCGTCGTACTGGCCGGGCGGCAGGCCGGGGTCGGCGACGCGTGGGCGCCCGGTGAAGCCTCGGGTGATGTGCATGCGGGGGTGCCTCCGGGCCGGGCCGACGGTGCCCCGCCGGACCGGTGTGATCAGTGTGTGCGCAGTCAACCGTACGTGGTCCCCTAGTCCCGCGGGCCGGGACCGGGCCAGGCGTTGTAGCGCACGAGGTAGTCCGCGAAGCGGCTCAGGTCCTGCGCCGGCCAGTCGGCCAGACGTTCCCGGAAGGCCGCCCGGCGGCTCTCGGTGACCTGAGCCAGGATGTGCCGCCCGGCCTGTGTCAGGTGCAGCACCTGGACGCGCTGGTCCTGCGCGTCGGGGCGGCGCTCGACCAGGCCGGCGCGCTCCAGTCCGGCCACCTGGCGGCTGACGGTGGACTTGTCCAGGGCGTAGTGGGCGGCCAGGTCGGTGGCCCGGCACCCGTCGCGCTCCTCCAGGTGCCCCAGCAGCGTGTACGACACCAGCGACAGCTCGGGGTGCATCCGGCCCGCGGCGGCACGGGCGCGACGGGCGAAGACCGTCATCTCCCGCTGGATGGTCTCCACGGCGTCGGCGGTGTGCAACGGGACCTCCCTCACCGGATACGGCTCAGCTCCTTCCATGGTTGCATAACTCAACCACTTGACGGGGCGGGGCCGGTCACCGTACGGGCGGCCGGCCCGTCGGGTAGGGTTGCCGTCCGGCCGGGCAGGGACCCGGCCGTCGGAAGCCGAGGAGGTGAGACCCATTACCGCTGTGTCAGCGCGGGTGCTCTCCTCCCGATGTCGCGCGGATCGCCGGTCGTAGGCGATCGCCGGAGCGCCCTTCGGTTCTCGAAAGGCTCTTGGCTTCATGCCGTCTGTGTCCGCCGTCCCCCCGTCCACCCCGCCCTCCCGTGACTCCGTCGTCGCCGCCCTGCGCGCCGCGGGGTGCGTCTTCGCCGAGGACGAGGCCGAGTTGATCCTCGCCACCGCGCGCACCCCGGCCGAAGCCGCCGCCATGGCCGAACGCCGTGCCGCGGGCCTGCCGCTCGAACTCGTCGTCGGCTGGGCCGAGTTCAGGGGCCTGCGGATCGCCGTGGCCCCCGGCGTCTTCGTGCCCCGCCGACGCACCGAGTTCCTGGTGGAGCAGGCCCTTCAGCGGGCGCACGGCACCACCGTCGTCGTGGACCTGTGCTGCGGTTCGGGTGCGGTGGGAGCGGCGCTCGCCGCCGCGCTCGGCCGCGTCGAACTGCACGCCGCCGACATCGACCCGGCCGCCGTGCGGTGCGCCCGCGGCAACATCGCCGCCGCCGGCGGCCACGTCCACCAGGGCGATCTGTTCGAAGCGCTGCCCGCCGCGCTGCGCGGCCGCGTCGGCATCCTCGCGGCCAACGTGCCGTACGTGCCCAGCGACGAGATCGGCCTGCTGCCGCAGGAGGCCCGGGACCACGAGCCGCTGGTCGCCCTCGACGGCGGCACGGACGGCCTCGACGTGCTGCGCCGGGTCGCGGCCGGGGCGTCCAGCTGGCTCGCCCCCGGCGGCTGCGTCCTGGTGGAGACGAGCCGGCACCAGGCCCCGGCCGCCGTCGAGGCCTTCGAACGCAACGGCCTCACGACCGAGCTGGCCGTGTCGCAGGAGTGGTACGCCCACGTGGTGATCGGCGTCAGGCCGTAGGGCCTCGTCCGCCTCTCAGCCCCTCAGTCCGGTGCGGTCGCCCGCGCGATGAGCAGTGCCACGTCGTCGAAGTTGTCGGGCTCGTGCAGCGTGCGCAGCAGCAGGTCGCAGACCTCCTCCAGTGGCCGGTCCGGCCCGTCGAGCAGGGACAGCAGTGTGTCGAGCCGTTCGTCGAGCGGGTCGCGCCGGGTCTCGACGAGGCCGTCGGTGTAGAACACCAGCCGGTCGCCGGGCTCGAGGCCGACGGTGGTCGTGGAGAAGGCGACACCGCCCACGCCGAGCGGCACCCCGGTCGGCAGGTCGAGGAGCTCCGGCGGCCGGCCGGCCCGGACGCGCACCGGCGGCAGATGTCCGGCGTTGGCGATCCGGCACTGCCGCAGATGCGGGTCGTGGACGGCGTAGACGCAGGTGGCGATGGCCTGCTCCAGACCGGCGGTGATCTTGTCGAGGTGCTCCAGGAGCACGTGCGGATCGAGGTCGAGGGAGGCGAGGGTGTTGGTCGCCGTGCGCAGCCGCCCCATGGCCGCCGCTGCGGGGATTCCGCTGCCCATCACATCACCCACGACGAGCGCCGTCTTGCCGTCGTCCAGCGGGATCACGTCGAACCAGTCGCCGCCGACCTCGCTGGTCGCTCCGGCCGGCTGGTAGCGGGAGGCGACCTCCAGTCCGCCCGTCACCGGTGGATGGCTGGGCAGCAGGCTGCGCTGGAGGGTGAGCGCGGTCTCGCGGGCGCTCTGGTACCAGCGGGCGTTGTCGATCTGCACGGCGGCCCGGGCGGCCAGCTCCCGTGCCAGCAGCAGGTCGTCCTGGCTGAACGGCAGCGGATTGCGGGTGCGCTTGAGGTCCAGGGCGCCCAGCACCTCGCCGCGCGCGATCAGTGGCACCGCCAGATAGGAGTGCACCCCGGCCCGGCCCAGCAGCTCGGCCGCCTCGGAGGAACGGGCGATGCGGTCCAGGTCCTCGTCCTTGACCTCCGGCAGCATCACCGGGCTCGCGGTGCGCACGCACTGAGTGACGAGCCGGTCGGGGGCGTACCGGGCGACCTGCCCGGGAGGGTCGGCCGCCTCCAGCGCCTCGGCGGAGTCGTACCCCTGGACCGCCAGCGCCCGGATCACGGCCGCCTCGGCCGGGCCGAGACTGGTTCGGCGGCCCTGCACCACCGCGTCCAGCAGGTCGACGGCCGCGATGTCGGCGAGCTCCGGCACGGCCACCTCGGCCAGCTCGCGGGCCGTGCGGTCCAGGTCGAGCGTGGTACCGATCCGGCCCGAGGCGTCGGCGATCAGGGCCAGGCGCCGCCGCGCCGCCTCGGCCTCGATGCCCGCCCGGTACTGCTCGGTGACGTCGACGATCGAGACGGCCACGCCCAGCACGGTCCCGAAGGCGTTCTCCAGCCGGTACAGCGAGATCGACCAGGCGTGGTCCTGGTGCGGGTCGGCGGGGGTGCGGCCGATCGTGGACTGGTCGACGACGGGCCGGCCGGTGTCCAGGACCCGGCGCGCGGCGGTCTCCAGGGCGTCGACGTCCATCTGCGGCACCACCTCGCGGACCGTGCGGCCCAGGTGCTCGTCGGCCGGCACGCCGTTGATCTCCTCCAGCGCCCTGTTGACCGAGACGTACCGCAGCTCGGTGTCCAGCACGGCCAGCCCGATCGGGGACTGCGCGATCATCCGCGTCGACAGCGCCACCTCCCGCTCCAGCCGGTGCACGGTGCCCTGGTCGGCGCACAATCCCAGCGCGTAGACGTCGCCCTGGTCGTCCAGCAGCCGCATGTTGCGGAACTCCACGAGCCGCGTGCCGCCGTCCTTGCGGCGGATCGGGAACGCCCCCGCCCAGCTCTGCCCGGTGCCCATGACGTCGGCGAACAGCTTGACCACGAGGTCGACGTGCTGCTCGTGGACCATGATCCGGGCGGCGTACTGGCCGAGCGCCTCCTGGGCCTCGTACCCGAACAGCTCCTCGGCCTGCGGGCTCCACAGCACGATGCGGCCCTCGGCGTCCAGGACCACCGAGGCCACGCGCAGCACGTCCAGCAGCCCGCTCGGGCGCGCCGACCCGCGTACCGGACCGTCGCCTGCGGACTCGGGAGACCCGGCTGCACTCATCCCACGCCCCGCCTTCGCCGTCCTCGCGGCACGCCGTCGTGTGCCGACACCCCATGTTCCACCGCGCGGAGCCGCTTGTCCGAGGCCCCTTCCGTCACCTTCCACCATCTCCCACCACGGCGCGGGCCGCCCCGCAAAACCGTCACCGGGAGACGGGCACCGCCGGTAGTGCTCGCCGGAAGGTGGTGCTTTGCTGGGGTAGGGGCGGACACGGCATGTGGTGGCCACGAGAGGAGCGATCACGATGGCGATGGACCACGAGCGACCGCACCCGCACTCCGTCTCGGTGGAGATCAGCGGGTGCAGCAAGTACGACGCCCGGATCGTGTTCGACGCATTGTGCTCCTGCTTCGAGTCCGACCGGTGCGCCGACGACGTGCCCGAGGAACTGCACGAGACCCGCCCGACCGTATGGCTCGGCACCTTCGACGTCGCCGACGAGCACGAAGGCGCGCGACCCGTTCACCTGTCGTCCTCCGTCGAGGCCGACCTGCACGGCGGCTACTGGGCGATCGAACGGTTCCGCACGACCCTGGACTCGCTGTTCGACGTGCACGATCTGAGCACGGCCTCCGGCGACCAGGAGAAGGAACTGCACGTGCGTCTGCAGAGCCGGTGACCGCCCCTCACCCCGTCAGCGGGTCGAGGACGGCCCGCCGGTAGACGGCGTGCACCACGGGCAGGTCCGCCAGGATTGCCCGGCCGCGGCGCACAGGAGCCCGGACCGGGTCCTCGGCCGCGCGGACACGTCCGCGCCGACCTCGCACCGGTCCGGGAGGACGGAGAAGCCCTCACCGCCGTGGCAGTAGGTCACCGTCAGCTTCGGCGGCAGCGGGAACTCCCCGCTCGCCCCGGGCAGCGGGGACGCGCGCGTCCAGCAGCCGGACGAGATGCGCCGCCCGCGACACCGCGCCGACCACCGTCCGGCGTGACCCGGGGTGCCCTGACGTCCCGTGCACGGCGGTCCCGGCCCGCCACAGCCCACGCCCGCCGACCACGACCTCGTCGAGACCCGGGTAGCCGATCATCACCCCGGCCGGGCGGACCGGTGTCCGGGTCGGCGAGGCAGGCCCGGGCGCCCCCGAAGCCGCCCCTGCTCGTCGGCGTCTTGCGGCCTTCTGATGGATCTCCGCAGCGTCGCGACGCCCGGCACGCACGCTCGCGGTCCACCACGGCGGTCAGCGGCCCAAGCTCCCTGGTCATGGACCCACTGTGCCCTCCATCACCTTGTGCAACTAGTTGCATAAACCGTCGGTAGTCCTCTACAACTACAGGCACGACACCGCGCACGGAGGGCCCCATGAGCCGTTACCCGCACCTGCTGACCCCCCTCGACCTGGGCTTCACGACCCTGCCCAACCGGGTCCTGATGGGCTCCATGCACGTCGGCCTGGAGGAGGCGGAGGGCGGCTTCGCGCGCATGGCCGCCTTCTACGCCGCCCGCGCCCGCGGGGGAGTGGGCCTGATCGTCACCGGCGGCATCGCCCCCAACGACGAGGGGCGGCCCTACGAGGGCGGCGCCAAACTCACCACCGACGCGGAGGCCGAGCAGCACCGGGTCATCACCGACGCCGTGCACCGCGAGGGCGGGCGGATCGCGATGCAGATCCTGCACTTCGGCCGGTACGCCTACCACAAGGACCTCGTGGCCCCGAGCCCGGTCCAGGCGCCGATCAGCCCCTTCCCGCCCCGCGAGCTCACCGAAGCCGACATCGAGCGGACCATCGACGACTACGCCCGCGCCGCCCGCCTCGCCCGGCAGGCCGGTTACGACGGCGTCGAGATCATGGGCTCCGAGGGCTACCTCGTCAACGAGTTCATCGCCCTGCAGACCAACCAGCGCACCGACCGCTGGGGCGGCTCGTACGAGAACCGCATGCGCTTCCCGCTGGAGATCGTGCGCCGGGTGCGCGAGGCGGTCGGCGAGGACTTCATCGTCATCTACCGGCTCTCCATGCTCGACCTCGTCCCGGGCGGCTCCACGCTCGACGAGGTCATCACCCTCGCCAAGGCTGTCGAGGCCGCCGGCGCGACGATCATCAACACCGGCATCGGCTGGCACGAGGCCCGCATCCCCACCATCGCGACCTCCGTGCCGCGCGGCGCGTACACCTGGGTGACCAAGCGGCTCATGGGCGAGGTGTCCGTCCCGCTCGTCACCACCAACCGCATCAACACCCCCGAACTCGCCGAGGAACTGCTCGCCGAGGGCGCCGCCGACATGGTGTCGATGGCCCGCCCGATGCTCGCCGACCCCGACTTCGTCACGAAGGCCGCCGCCGGCCGGCCCGATGCGATCAACACCTGCATCGGCTGCAACCAGGCCTGCCTCGACCACACCTTCAGCGGTCTGATCACCTCCTGCCTGGTCAACCCGCGCGCCTGCCACGAGACCGAGCTCGTGCTCTCCCCGACCCGGCTGCGCAAGCGTGTCGCGGTCGTCGGCGCCGGCCCGGCCGGCCTGGCCTGCGCGGTCTCCGCCGCCGAGCGTGGGCACGACGTGACACTGTTCGACGCGGCGAGCGAGATCGGCGGCCAGCTCAACGTCGCCCGCAAGGTCCCCGGCAAGCAGGAGTTCGACGAGACGCTCCGCTACTTCCGCACCCAGCTCGACTGGCACGGCGTCGACATCCGGCTGAACACCCTGGTCACGGTCGCGGACGTCGACGGCTACGACGAGGTCGTCGTCGCCACCGGCGTCACCCCGCGCACCCCCGAGATCCCCGGCGTCGACCACCCGAGCGTGGTCGGCTACCTCGATGTCCTGCGCGACGGCGCCCCCGTCGGCGACCGGGTCGCGATCCTCGGCGCGGGCGGCATCGGCTTCGACGTCGCCGAGTTCCTCACCGACGGCGGGGACAAGGCCCACGAGGACCCGGCGACGTACTTCCGCCAGTGGGGCGTCGACATGGACTACCGCGGCCCCGGAGGGCTCGCCGCGCCCGAACGGCCCGCCCCGCCGCGCACCGTCCATCTGCTCCAGCGCAAGACGTCCAAGGTCGGCGCCGGCCTCGGCAAGACCACCGGCTGGATCCACCGCACCGAGCTCAAGCACCGCGGCGTCACCATGGTCCCGGGCGTGCGCTACGACCGGATCGACGATGCCGGCCTGCACATCACCGTGGGCGAGGAGAGCACGGTGTTGGAGGTCGACACGATCGTGCTGTGCACGGGCCAGGAACCGCGCCGCGGCCTCTACGAGGAGCTGCTCGCCGCCGGGCGCAGCACGCACCTCATCGGCGGTGCCGACGTGGCCGCCGAGCTGGACGCCAAGCGCGCCATCAAGCAGGGCACGGAGCTGGCGGCCGCCCTGTAGTGCGGTAACGCGTCCCTAGGATGAGGCCATGTCACTCCCGCACGCGATCCTCACCGCCCTGCTCGAGAAGCCGTCGTCCGGGCTGGAGCTGACGCGCCGGTTCGACCGGTCGATCGGGTACTTCTGGTCGGCGACGCACCAGCAGATCTATCGCGAGCTCGGGAAACTGGAGGCCGACGGCCTCATCAGGGCCCTGCCGGCCGAGCAGCCGGCCCGCGGGCAGAAGAAGAGTTACGAGGTCCTGCCCGCGGGCCGCGCCGAACTGGCCCGCTGGACCTCCGCCTCCCAGGACCCCAAGCCGCACCGCGACGTGCTGCTGCTGCGGCTCAGGGCGGCGGCCGTGGTCGGCACGGCGGGCCTGGAGGCCGATCTGCGACGCCATCTGGAGCTGCACGAACGGCAGCTGGCGGAGTACGAGGAGATCGAGAAGCGCGACTTCCCGCCCGGCCGGGACGGCGCCGAGGTCCGGCTGCGGCATCTGGTGCTGCGGGCCGGCATCGACCTGGAGACCTTCTGGACCCAGTGGCTCAGGCGCGCCCTGGCGGATTTCGCCGAGCTCCCGGACGGCGCCCCCACAGGGCCGGGACCTGACCGGCGTGACGGTGAGGGGTGAGCCCGACCGGGGCGGGGCGCCGGCCGCGCCGGGGTGACCGGGGTGTGAGGGCGCCCGCTCGAGCCCGACGCGGTGTGCCGCCGCTCCGCCCCGTCCGCCGGGGTCGGGCGGCCCCCCCGGGCGATCACGGCCTGAGGCGGTCCGTTCCGCCGGACCCGTCCACGACATGACGGCGGCCCGCCCGACCGGAGCGCTTCGGGAGAGCGGGCCGCCGTCCGCACCGGGTCAGAGCCGGTACGGCTTGTTGCGCCGGCGCAGGTACCAGGCCGTCGCGAGGAGGCCGGCCCCGACCAGCGTGCCGCCCGCCACCAGCGTGACGGTTCCGTAGTCCGTCGAGCTGCCGCCGACCCCGCCCATGACACCGCGGGACGGCGAGGCCGAGGGGGACGGTGACCGCGTGGGGGAGGGGGCGGTGGAGACCACGATGGACTGGGTGCCCGCCGTGGTGCCGTCCGAGCAGACGACGATGACGGTGTACGTCCCCGGGGAGACGCCCGACCAGGCGGCGGACTGACTGACCTGCGTCCCCGACAGCGTCACCTGGCGGCCCTGGGCGAAACTGCCCTGGCTGCTGGTGAGGAGCGAGGCGCTGCCCCAACTCCCGTTGATCTGGGTGCACGAGCTGGTCGTGACCGACACCGTGGACCCCGTGGTCCTCACGGAGATGCCCGGCCCCGCGACAGCGGGCAGCGCGGCCGGGAAGAGAGGCAGCGCGGCCGCGGCCGCCACGGTCAGGCCGGAGCGGAGAACTGGCGATGAGTTGCGCATGTGGACTGCCCTCCGGCGGCACGGTTGGCGGTACATCCCTTGCGCCGCCGAGGGTCGGGGAACGTCCGTGCTGCCTCAGGGTCAGCCAAGGCCTCCCCGGCCCCGGCCGCACTTCAAGCGCCCCCGTGCAGGTGACGTGTCACGTCGGCCGGCCGACGCCGAGGAGCACGTCAGCGCCCCGCGCCCGTCGTCACCGCCCGCTCCGCCGAGAAGCCTCCCCAGGTGCCGTCCGGGAGCATCGCCCGGACCCGGACCCGGTGCGTGACACCGGTGGTCCGCCCGACGTAGAAGCTGTACGTGGCCCGCTCGCGGGGGGCCTCGCCGCCGTACACGAGGGACGTGGCCGGCCGGCCGTCCAGATGGATCTGGTACTCGGTGACCTCCCCGTCCACGCGGGGCGGCACCCAGCTCAGGTCGACGTGGTACGCCCCGTCCTCGCGGTGGCTCGTCGCCCGGAAGCCGGTGGGGGCTGTGGCGCGGCCGTCGTCCGTGCCCGGGGTGGTGAGCCGGACGGTGGGGCCGGCGGGGGAGACGTTGCCGGCCGCGTCCCTGGCCCGGACGGTGAACGCGTAGTCCGTGCCGGGCCGCAGCCCCGTGAGCACGGTCGCCGTCCGGCCTCCGCTCACGCTGTGGATCTTCGTGGCTCCCTGGTGGATGTCGTACGACACCACGCCCCGGTCGTCCGTCGAGGCGGACCAGGACAGCTGAACCGCCCGGCTCCCGGCCGCCCGCCCGCGAGGTGTCGACGGGCGGGTCGGTGCGGAGCGGTCGTCCGCGACGGCGGCGGGTGTCTTCGCCCGGACCTGGCGGCTCGGGGGCCCGAGCCGCCCGTCGGCGTCCCGCGCCCGTACGGAGAAGACGTACCGCGTCGAGGGCCGCAGCCTGGTGACATCCACCATGTGCTTCGAACCCGGCACCTCCCTCACTTTCGTGGTGCCGCGATACACCTCGTAGGCATCGGCCCGTGCGGTCGCGTTCCACATGACGTGCACGCTCGTCGCGCTGCCGGCCGCGGCGGTGACGCCCGTGGGCGGACCGGGCGCACCACCGCCGTTCCCGCCCTCCGCTCCGGCCCGGCCGCAGGAGGCGACCAGCAAGAGCATCCCGAAGAGCGCCAGGTGGCGAAGGAGGGATGAGGAAGCGGAACGACTTCGCACGACACTGCCTCCCGGGGGTGGCACACGGGAATGGTCCGGACCAATATGACGCCGTTGGTGCGATCACATCAAGAGGGCGTCGGCCGAGCGCGGGTCCTGCTTGCGGGAGGGCGTCACCCCGCCGTGTGCGACCACCCGGAAGAGTTACGTATGCTGACGTTCCTCACGGCCGAACTCCTGGTGGAGACCAGGGAGTTCGGGACCTGTCGCGCGGACCGCTGTCGTCGCAGATCCCGCGCCGGCGCGGGTGGCCGGGGGCCGGAGTCTTACACGGACTCAGGCCCCCGGCCCCTGCCGGACTTTGGGACATGCACCGTCCGGCCCCTCACGGGTGGCCGGGTGATCGTCGCGGGGTCATTTTGGGCTGAGTGCCCGTCAGGTCCCCGAGGAGAGGCTCCGTATCGTGCGTGTCCAGTCGCTCACGCTGGCCGCGGCCAGCGCCGCCCTGCTCGCCCCGACCACACCCCCCGCCGCCCCTGCCCAGCTCGCGGTGTGGCGCGACAGCACGGTGAGCGCCGCCGAGCTGCTCGCCGCGGTGCAGGACTGCACTCCTGTCTCCCGAGGCCGCTACCGCAGTGACAACGGCGCCCCCGCTGACATCCCGGTCTGCGGCACCCGCGACGCCGTGTTCTGGAAGGCGGACATGGACATCGACTGCGACGGCCGCCCCGGGCCCCGCTGCAACCACCGCACCGACCCGTACTTCGCGGCGAGCACGGCCTACACACAGTCCGACGGCCGTCCGTTGAGCGCCGAACGCCTGCCGTTCGTCGTCGTGCCCGCGCCGAGCGGCATCTGGGACTACCGGGACCACGGCGTCGGCGGCGGCTCGGTGGTGGCCGTCGTGTACCGCGACCGAGTGCGGTACGCGGTCGTCGGCGACACGGGCCCTCAGGGCATCATCGGAGAGGCGTCCTACGCCACCGCCAAGGCCCTCGGCATCCGCCCCCACCCGCACGGCGGCGGCGCCCGCTCCGGCGTCACCTACATCGTCTTCAAGGACATCAAGGTGTCGCCCATCGAGGACCGCGCCGCGGCCGTGGCGACGGGGGAGCGGGCGGCGGAGCAGTTCATCGAGGCGAATCGGGCGGACGGACGCGTCGAGGCGAATCAGGCGGACGGACGCGTCGAGGCGAATCGGGCAGCCGGACGCTGAGCGGCTGACGGCGCGTCATGGACACGCCTGCGGCCGGGCACACCGTCGGCGCGGCGTGCCCGGCCGCAGGCGTCGCTCACACCTTCCGGTAGGTGTACGCCTCCGTCGCGGCCGCCTCCACCGCCGCCAGATCCGCCCCCGTGGACGCGGTGACGACCGCGGCCACGGCCCCCTCCACGAAGGGGGCGTCCACCAGGCGGGTCCGCTCGGGGAGTTCGTCGCCCTCCGCGAGCAGCGCCTTCACGGTGAGCACCGCGCTGCCCAGGTCGGTCAGGACGGCGACTCCGGCACCGCGGTCGACGGACGCGGCCGCCGCGGCGATCAGTTCGGAGCTCGTACCGAGCCCGCCGCCCTCCGTCCCGCCCGCCGGGGCCACGGGCACCACCGGGCCACCGCCCGCGAGCCCCTTCGCCAGCTCGGCGACCGACGCGGCCACCTCCGCGCTGTGCGACACCAGCACGATCCCCACCAGCTGCTCGTCACTCACCGGCGGCCTCCACGAGTCCGGCGATCAGCAGCGCCGCCGACGTCGCGCCCGGGTCCTGGTGCCCGATGCTGCGCTCGCCCACATAGCTTGCCCGGCCCTTGCGCGCCTGCAAGGGCGTCGTCGCCACGGCGCCCTCCTCCGCGGCGGTCCGGGCCGCTTCGAACGAGTCACCGAGCGCGTCCACGGCGGGCACCAGCGCGTCGATCATGGTCTTGTCGCCGGGGGCGGCACCGCCGAGCGTCTGGACCGCGTCCACCCCCGCCCGCAAGGCCTCGGCCAGCTGCTCCGCACTGACCTCGCCGGAGTCACCCAGCGCCTTGCCGGTACGGCGCAGCAGCGTCCCGTACAGCGGCCCCGAGGCGCCGCCGACCGTCGAGATCAGCTGGCGTCCGGCCAGCGTCAGGACCCCGCCGGGCGTGTCCGGGGCCTCCTTCTCCAGGACGGCCACGACCGCCGTGAACCCGCGCTGGAGGTTGCTGCCGTGATCGGCGTCCCCGATGGGGGAGTCGAGGGCGGTGAGCCGTTCCGCCTCGCGGTCCACGGACGCGGCGGTCGCCGTCATCCAACGGCGGAAGAAATCGGCGTCGAGCACTGGATCTCCTTGCCTGGTAGGTACGTGGTGATCCTCTACCCCCTGCCCCTCACACGCCCCAGCGCAGACCCGGGGTCTTCACCGGCGCGTCGTACAGCCGCAGCAGCTCCTCGTCGACCTGGCACAGGGTGAGCGAGGCGCCCGCCATGTCCAGGGAGGTGACGTAGTTGCCCACGAGGACGCGGGCCACGGGGACGCCGCGCTGGGCGAGCACCCGGTGCACCTCGGCGTTGAAGCCGTACAGCTCGAGCAGGGGCGTCGCGCCCATGCCGTTGACCAGGACCAGCACCGGATTGCGCGGCTGGAGGTCCTCCACCACCGCCTCGACGGCGGCCTCGGCGATCTCGCCGGAGGTCATCATCGCCCGCCGCTCCCGGCCGGGCTCGCCGTGGATGCCGATGCCCAACTCCAGTTCGCCGGGCGGCAGATCGAAAGTGGGGCTGCCCTTGGCCGGCGTGCTGCATGCGCTCAGCGCGACACCGAAACTGCGGGAGTTCTCGTTCACCTGCCGCGCGATTGCCTCGACCCGCTCCAGAGGCATGCCCTCGGCGGCGGCGGCGCCCGCGATCTTCTCCACGAACAGGGTCGCGCCCGTACCGCGCCGCCCCGCCGTGTACAGACTGTCGGTCACCGCCACATCATCGTTGACCAGCACCTTCGCGACCTGGATCCCCTCGTCCTCGGCCATCTCGGCGGCCATGTCGAAGTTGAGCACGTCACCGGTGTAGTTCTTCACGATGAACAGCACACCCGCCCCGCTGTCCACGGCGGCCGCCGCGCGCAGCATCTGGTCGGGCACGGGGGAGGTGAACACCTCGCCCGGACAGGCCGCCGACAGCATGCCGGGACCCACGAAACCGCCGTGCAACGGCTCGTGCCCCGAGCCTCCGCCCGAGACCAGCCCCACCTGCCCCGGGACAGGGGCGTCCCGCCGCACGATCACCCGGTTGTCCACGTCCACGGTCAGCTCCGGGTGAGCAGCCGCCAGACCGCGCAGCGCGTCCGCGACCACGGTCTCCGGGACGTTGATCAGCATCTTCATGGGTACCTCCAGGTGAGACTGGTCAATGTGCCTCTGGCCTTCATTTTTGCAGGTCAGGATGTGTCAGGCCAGTTCTGGCTCGAGACGTTTCGTGGCGGTCCGGGGCGGGCTGCAGCGGTACTGATGCTGACTTAATGCCGACTTTGATGACGGGGCGTCAGTTCCCTGTCGTGGTCGGTGGCGGTCGGTCGGAGCGCTGCTGCCGGAAAGTATCAACCTTGCGGCAGCGAACGTCACGGGCACAGCGCACCCAGTACTGCAGCCGCAGTTGCTGTGACCGGTGGTTCTGCTGATCGTTGAGCTGGTCATGGGTGGGGACGTCTCAGTGTGGTCAGGTGCACCGCTGGGCCGCTGGCCGCGACACGTTGCATGCCCATATCGGCCAGTATTTTCACCGGTCGGAGCCGCGCCAACGGGCGGGGGAGTATCTACACGGCCTGCTCGCACCACTGGAGCGCAGGAACGGCTGGACGCCGACGGAGCAGGCTGGCGACGTGTGCCCGGACGGCATGCAGCGTCTGCTGAACCAGACCGACTGGGACGCAGACGCGGTGCGGGACGAGGTCCGTGGCTACGTGCTGGAGCATCCGGGCGCCGATGACGGCGTGTTGATCGTCGATGAAACCGGGTTCATCAAGTTCATCAAGAAGGGCACCCGCTCGGCTGAGGTGCAACGGCAGTACACCGGCACCTCCGGGAAGATCGACAACTGCCCGTTGGGTGTTGAGCGATGCCGGCAAGAGCCGTGGACGCCGAGGTGCCGTTTCGGTGGGTCACCGGCGATGAGGTCTCCGGCCAGGACCCGGTGCTGCGCGGCTGGCTCACCGACCACCGGCTCAGCTATGTGCTGGCCATCGCATACAAGCAGCGCTGCGGGCCACGCGGGCACAATGCCCGGACCCTCTCCGCCATCCTGCCCGAGGACACCTGGGAAGTCCGCTCCGCGGGTGACGGTGCCCACGGCCTGCGTGAATACGCCTGGGCCTCGGTCCCACTGCCCGGCAACAGCGCGGACGGCTTCGAACACGCCCTGCTGATCCGCCGGTCATTGGCCAACGGTCAACGTGCCTACTACCTCGCCCATGCCCCTGAAGGCACCCCGCTGGGAGAGATCGTCCGGGCCGCCGGAGCCCGCTGGGCGATCGAGGAGTGCTTCCAGGCGGCGAAAAACGAAGCCGGCCCGGACCACTACCAGGTCCGCCACCATCCGGCCTGGTACCGGCACATCACCCTGGCCATGGCTGCTTCCGCTCACCTGACCGTCATCCGGGCTACCACCTGCGAAAAGGGGGACACAGAGACGACCTGATCCGCCTCAGCGTGAATGAGATCCGCCGCATGCTGAGCAAGCTCGCCCACGCCGTCCAGCACGGGACCGAACGCACCTTGCACTGGTCATGCTGGAGACGACGCCACCAACACCAAGCCCGTCTCAGCCGCTACCGCCGTCGCGGCCACCGACCGACCCCCATAACTGCGGCACTGTCAACGTCCTCGACTCCATGCCGAAGTCCGCGCAGCCCGGCGCCAAGAAGGCCATCCAGGACATCCGCAACGCCGAAGACCGCGACCAAGCCGAGACGGCGATCAAGACGTTCGCCCAGCTCTACAGCGCGAAGTTCCCCAAGGCCGTCAAAAAGATCACGGACGACGAGCCCGAGCTGCTGGCGTTCCTCGACTTCCCGGCCGAGCACCGGATCCACCTGCGTACCACGAACCCCATCGAGTCCGCTTTCTCCACCGTCCGGCTGCGGACCAAGGTCATCCGCGGCGCCGGCTCCCGCACCGCCACACCGGCCATGGTCTTCAAACTCGTCGAGGCGGCCCAGCAGCGGTGGCGGGCCGTGAAAGCACCCCACCTCGTCGCACTCGTCCGCGCCGGAGCGCGCTTCGAACACGGCCACCTCGTCGGACGGCCCCAGGCAATTGCGGCCTAACCGACTGAGAAGGTGGCACCGGGTGCGGCATAGTCGACGGGACCGTCGAACCGGGCCGAGGCGCGTGCCACCGCCTGTTGCGGGGTGAGGAAACGGCCGACGTGGGTGACGATCAACCGGCCCGCCCGGGCCGCGCTGGCCGTGTCGCCGGTGTCTTCGGGCGTGTGGTGCACCTGCTCGCCCTCGTCAGGCGCCCGGTCACTTCCAGCCTCGCACAGCAGCAGATCGCATCCCTCGGCCAGCCGCGTAAGGTTCGCGCACGGTGCTGTGTCCCCGGAGTAGACCAGCGATCGGCCCTCGGCCTCGATGCGCACGGCGAAGGCCGGGATGCCGTGCGCTACTGCCCGGCTGGTCATAGTGAGCGCGCCGACGCGCGCCCGATGCCCGTCTTCAAGCTCATGGACGGCGAAGGCGGACGCGACCGGGCTGCGCGTCGAGGTGTTGGGTCGGGTGTTGCAGGGGCATCGTGCCCACGGTGCAGTCCGCCACGTCGCCTTTGGCCCAGAGCTTGGCGAAGTCGCCGCTGTTCCCGAGCGCTCCGATAGTCGAGGACGGGCCCTCGCACCACCACGGGGCGGGCGGCCCGATGCGGTCACCCGAAACCACGCATCCACCCGGTCTCCGTCGCCTTCGTGGAAGCCTGCGAACAGTACGGGATCCCCCACAACCACGACTGTTGCCGCCGGCCCTCGAAGGCCCGAGCGGCAACGCTGACGGTCTCTGTCAGCATGGCGCCGTCACGTCGCAGGCGTCGGCTGGGGCTTCGGCTTCTGCTCCAGTCCCCGGACGGAGCGGAACAGGAGAGGGGCGAGCGCGGCCGCGCCGAAGAGGATGCCTCCCGCCACCACGACGTGGGCGTCGCCGAGCGCGGCGGCAAGAGGGGCGACTGCGACCTGGCCGATGGGGACAGCAATGAAGGATACGAGGTCGTCGTAGGCGGCGATACGTGACAGCAAGGCGTTCGGGACGTGTTCCTGGAGCGAGGTGTCCCAGGCGATCCCCATCACTCCTTGGCCCAGACCGGCGGCCAGGGCGGATGGAACGAGCCAGAAGACACTGCGGCGCAATCCCAGGGCGACCAGCGGCAGCGCGCCCAGAGCAAAGCACATCTGACCTGCGCTCAGGAGCCGGCGCAATCTGACTCTGTACATCGCGGCGCTCGAGACCAGGACGCCGACAGCCCGTGTGCTGAGCACCACCCCCCAGGACACCGCACCGATGGACGCCTTGGCCGTCGTCGGCCCGAGGACGTTCCAGACGCCGACGTAGACGCAGTTGGTGACGGCGAAGGCGGCCACGGTTGCGCAGACCCAAGGGAGAGACCGGAATGCCGACCAGCCTGCTCGCAGGTCCTGCACCAGCGCCGATCGTGGACCGGGCGCGTGCTCGGGGAGGTCGAGCCGGGCCATGCAGAACGCCGCGACGAGGTAGGTCGCGGCGTCGGCGGCGATGGCCCAGCCACCGCCCCAGGCCGCGACGACGAGTCCTGACGCGGTGGGTCCCGCCACCGAGATCGCGTTCTTGGCCGTTGCGAGGAGCGAGTTGGCCCGCTGATTATCGATCCCTGCGACGAGTTGGGGCACGATGCCCCGCAGGGCGGGCGACGTGAACGCGGTGAGCGTGCCGTTCAGGAACTCCACCGAGGCGATGGCGGAAAGATGGTACGCGCCGGAGACCAGAAGAAGCGCGGCGATTCCCTGGGTCAGGGCCGCGCCCAGATTCGACATCACCAGCAGCGCGCCGCGCGACATCCGGTCGGCCACGGCGCCACCGACCAGCAGGAACAGCACCAACGGAATGCTGCGTGCTGCCAGGACGATGCCCAGGTCTCCCGCGCTGTGCGAGGACTCCAGTACGGCGAAGGCGATGGCCACGGGGGCCATGGAGCTACCCAGCAGCGAGACTAAGCGCCCTGTGAAGAACCATCGGAATGAGGAATTTTGCAGGGGGCGCGTCACCTACTCCTCGCCTTCTTCCAAAGGCATATGGGTTCCCCCGTGGCTCCGCAGAGATCGTTCAGGAAACGGCGGACACGCAGAAGAACGCAGTCTTGGCTGACAAGGATGCGACCGATCAGTGGTAGGTGCAAGTTAAGGTAATGTCATGATTTTCCATGCCCGTTTTGAGGCGACATCTTGGGATTTGCAGCTTGTGAGGGACAGTCTTTGCAAAGCGCCCTTGTTTGCCTCTGAGTAACCGTGCCACTCCCGATCGGGATCTCGTGTATGGCCATATCGATACGTCCGGCTTCACGTGCTGAAAGGTGGACCGTGCCAGCGCGTCGAGCTCGACGAGATCGAGAACGTCTTGTCCCGGCACCCGCACGTGGACAGGGCCGCAGTGGTCGTCGCCCGGCGCGCCGAGGATCCGGGCGACGAGCCCTGCGAACTCGTCGCCTACGTCCGCCCCTGCCGGGCGGCGGAAGGCGATGGCCCACCGACGTCGTATCCTGCCCGGCCCCCGGGCCGCCCGGTCGGCGCCCTGCCGGCTCGTGTGGACAGCTACACCGGTGAGCCGTTCCCGGAGTCCGAGGTCCGTGCGTGGCGCGCCGCCACCGCAGAACGCGAGGGCCGGCTGGCCCCCCGGCGCGTCGTCGACGTCTGGGCCGGCGGCGCCGCCCTGCTCGGGGAACGCCACGGGCACCGGGACGCGTACCTGGCCGTCTGCCCGGATCCCGCAGAACTCCGGACAGTTCGGCCGCAACTTCGGCATGAGCGACGGTTTCGAGCGTGCCCACCGCCTTTTCGAGCAGGCATGGGACGGCACCGAAGTCTCCGAGGCGTTTCGCCGTGCCGTGGTCACGCACACAGGTTTCGTCGACATGCCCCTGTACGCCCTCCAGGAGTTCATCTACGCCCAACCCGGCAAAGCCACTCGATGGGCGGCCCATCGCCTTCTGGGGGGCTTGCCCGAGTTTGCCCCGGATCTCGAGCCTCTTCTGCTGTTCGGCGAGATGATGTATCCGTGGATGTTCCGGGAGATCACCCGGCTCCGGCCCTTCGCCGAGGCCGCCGATCTGCTCGCCGAGGCCGACGACTTCCCCGCCCTCTACGATCTGGACCGCCTCGCCGCCAACCGCGTGCCGCTCATAGCGCTGGTCTACTCGCACGACCTCTACACGCCGGTCAAGCTCCAACACCGCACCGCGCAGGCCGTGGGCAACACGCGCCTCGTCACGACCGACGACTTCCACCACAACGGCCTCATGCGAAACGGCAGGCTACTTGCGCGGCTCCTTGACATGTGTCTGCGACATCCCGAGTCTCCCCGCGGTGGGCAGCGCGTGGCGTGGACGGAGACGTGATGGACACGGCCTCGTAGCAGGCGGGGGCGAAGGCGCTGGGTCTGCTGTCACTGGGCGAGTGGCGGAAGGGAGCGCGTGGCTGCCGCTCCCGTGCGTGGGTCCGGCAAGTACGTCGAGGCCAACGGGTAGGTCTAGGACGGTGCCGTCCTCACCCGCTTCGGGGTGAGGACGGCGTTCGGAGGGCAGGTAAGGGCAGACAGCGCGTGTTACGCGTCCCGCCCTTGGCTCGCCAGCAGCGGTTCCTGACGGATTCCGCCGGGGGTCAGGTCCCACGCCTCGACGGTGAAGTCGCTGCGGCCCGTGCCTGTCGTGCGGGCCTGCAGCCGCCAGGGTCCCTCGGCCAGCGGATAGAACCTGAGGGTGAGGACCCGGCCGTCGTCGAGATAGACCTCGGCGATCGAACGGTCCACGATCACGCGCAGCTCCACGGGGGTGCCGGCCATCGCCGCCGGGCACGGGACGGCATATGAGCCTCCCCGCGCCCTCGCGTCCAGTGACGCGTGGCTGCGGTCCACGGTGAGCCGGCCGGTGGTGGGATCGATGCTGATGTCGAGGTACTCGGTGTCGTCCGCTGAGGTGACCAGGCGCAGGCCGCTCGTGCCGGTGGTGTCCGGGGTCAGGACGGCAGTGAGGTCGAAGGTGCGGCTGACCTGGCCGAGTTCGGCCGCCCCGGATTGTGTGACGTGCCCGGTGCGGTGCAGTACGCGTTCGCCGCGCAGCGCGAGCAGTTCGCGAGCGGGGCGTTGGATGATCGTTCCGTCGGCGGCGAGGGTCACCTCGCGGGGGAGAGTGAGCGTTCCCGCCCAGCCTGCTTCATGCACCCAGGCGTCGTCGCGGGCCTCCCACGCCCAGCCCCACAGCAGCCAGCGGTCCCCGGGGGCCCTGAGCAGCGCGGGGGCGTAGAAGTCGGGGCCGTGATCCAGCGGCACCGGGTCCGCGGTCGCCGTGAAGCGTCCGTCCTGCTCGCGGCCGGTGTGGACGGTGGTGTGGCTGGGGCCGCCCTGCGGGGTCCAGTCGCTGATGATCAGGACGCCGCGGTCGCCGAAGGTGGCGTACTGGGGGCACTCCCATCCGACCGGGCCGGAGCCGGCCGCGGCGTCGCTGGCGTGGAAGGGGCCGCGGTACTCCCAGTGCTCCAGGTCGTCGGATTCGTACAGCTGCGCCGCGGCGCGGTTGTCGTCGAGGGCCGAGCCGACCAGCATCCGCCAGCGGCCGTCCTGCTGCCAGACGTAGGGGTCCCGGTACATGGTGGTGTCTGCGGGCGGCTCGGGGATGAGCAGCTCCGGGCGTTTGGCCCAGGTGATTCCGCCGTCGTACGACTCGGCGGTGGTCACCGGCTGCCACCAGCGATCGGAGCGGTGGGCCGAGTAGAAGGCCACCATGCGGCCGTCGTCGGAGACCGCGTTTCCGGAGAAGCAGCCGTCGGCGTCGTAGCCGCCGGGAGTGGGGGCGAGGGCCACGGGGAGGGGTTCCCAGTTGATCAGGTCGGGGCTGCGGTAGTGGCCCCAGTGCACGTTCGAATGCCGCGGGCCGTACGGGTTGTACTGGAAGAAGACGTGGTAGTGGCCGTCGTGGAAGACCAGCCCGTTGGGGTCGTTGATCCAGTTGCGCGGGGGGCGCAGGTGCACGGCCGGAAGGTGGGGGTCAGCAGGCGGCGTGGACACACGGGGCCTTTCTCGGGGTGCGCGAGGCACAGGGGAAGAAGAAGGGGTGAAGACGCGGGGCGTTGCTCGGGCGCGGGTTCAGCCCTTCACGCCCGTCGACGCGATGCTGTTCACGAACGACCGCTGGAACGCCACGAACAGGGCGAGGATCGGCACGGTGATCATGGAGGAGTACGCCATGATCTGGCCCCAGCCCACGTTGAGTTGGAAGAAGTAGGAGATGCCCACCATGACCGGGCGCAGGTTCTCGCTCTGCACGACCATCAGCGGCCACAGGTAGGAGTTCCAGGCGGGCAGGAAGGTGAGGATGGCGACGGTGGCGACGGCCGGGCCGGACAGGGGCATGACGATGCGGCGGTAAATGGTGAACCAGCCGGCGCCGTCCACGATGGCCGCCTCGTCGATCTCCTTGGGGATGCTCTGGAAGTACTGGTGGAAGAAGAAGATCGAGAAGGCGTTGGCGACGAACGGCACGATCTGGACCTGGTAGGTGTCCATCCAGCCGGTGGTCCACTCCAGGTGGAAGCCGTTGACGCGGAGCAGCGGCAGTTGGTTGACCCACCACACCAGCGGCAGGGCGAAGGTCTCGAACGGCACGATGAGGGTGGCGATGATGCCGGTGAGGACGAGCTTGCGGCCGGGCCAGCGCATCCGGGACAGGGCGAAGGCGGCCATGCTGTTGACGATGATGCCGAGCACGACGGTGATCGAGGAGATCAGTACGGAGTTCAGCAGGAATTGTGCCGCCGGGACTCGTTCGAACACGGCCGTGTAGTTGTCCAGCGACAGGGCGCCGACCGGCAGGAAGGCGCGCAGGGAGCCCAGGTCGCCGAAGATCTGGTCGTCCGGCTTGAACGACGAGACCAGCATGAACACGAGCGGCAACGCGAAGACCAGGGCCAGGACGAACCGGCCGACGTGACCGCCGAGGTGCTTGAGGACGGAGGTCATGTCAGTCCTTCTCCCGGGTCAGGAATCGCTGGACGAGGGACACGGCCAGCACGAGCACGAAGAAGATCAGCGAGATCGCCGCGGCGTATGCGGTCTGCTGCTGGTCGTAGCCGGTGCGCACGGCCTGGTAGACGACGGTGGTGGTGGAGTCGAGCGGGCCGCCTTGCGTCATCACCCTGATCTGGGTGAAGAGGCTGAACGCCGCGATGGTGATGGTGACCAGCACGAAGGTGCGGGTGGCGCGCAGTCCTGGCCAGGTGACGTGGCGGAAGCGGTGCCAGCGGGTGGCTCCGTCCAGGTCGGCGGCCTCGTACAGCTCGGCGGGGATGGTCTGGAGACCGGCCAGCCAGATGATCATGTGGAAGCCGACGCCCTGCCACACCGACATCAGGATGATGGCGGGCATGGCGGTGTCCGGGTTGCCCAGCCAGTCCGGGCCGTCGACGTGTCCGAGGGTGAGCACCGAGATGACGTGATTGACCAGGCCGTCCTGCCGGTAGAGGAAGGTCCACAGGAGGGACACGACGACCATCGAGGTGACGACCGGCAGGAAGTAGACGGTGCGGAAGAAGTTGACGCCCCGCACCTTCGCGTTGACCAGCAGCGCCAGCACCAGGGCGAGCCCGGCCTGGAGCGGGACGACGACGGCGGCGAAGTAGGCCGTGTTGCGCAGGGACTTGTAGAAGACCGGGTCTTCGAAAAGCTGGGTGAAGTTGCGAAGGCCCACGAAGCGGGCCGGGGTGGGTGAGATCAGCCTCGCGTCGGTGAACGCCAGGGCGAAGGCGAGGGCGACCGGTACGACGAGGAAGACGATCAGCAGCACGACGGCCGGGGTGGCCATGCCGACGGCGGTGAGGCTCTCCCGGCGGCGTGCGTTGGTCGTTCGGGTTCGCCGGACCGGACGCAGCCGCTCAAGGGCTGCGATCATGGTGGTCACGGTAGCTCCAGGGGGGAGCCGGTCCGGTTCGGGCGCGCGAGGAGGCGCGGTCGGGGCCCGAACCGGACCGGAGCAGGGTCAGCCGGCGTTGTAGTTGTTCGTCTTCAGGTTGTTGTCGATGTCCTTCGCGGCCTGGCCCAGAGCGTTCTTGGGATCGGCGCCGGACAGGATGTCCTGGGCCGCCTTCTCGAACTCGGTGGAGATGTAGGGGTAGGCGGGGGTCACCGGGCGTACCTCCGCGTACTTGCGCGCGAACTGGACGAGCTCGTTGAACTTCCCGCCCGGCTGGTAGCCGTCGATCTGTTTCGCGGCGGCCTCGGTGCCCGGGAGAGTGCCGGTGGCCTTGGCGTAGTCGACGAAGTACTTGGTCTGGCGGGAGAACTTCAGCCACGCCTGCGCGCCGTCCTTGTTGGAGCAGCTGGAGCTCATCGCCCACTGCCAGGAGGCGCCGCCGATCTTGGGACCGTTGCCGAAGTCGACCGGTGGGATGATCGCCAGGTCGTCGCCGAGCTTGTCGGCGTTCTTGGTCGCGTTCCAGCTGCCGTCCCACTGGATGGCGCTCTTGCCGGCCAGGAAGTCCTTGTTGGGGTCGGCGCCGGACTTCTTCGACATGTAGCCCTTGGATACCAACGAGCGGAACCAGGCCGCCCATTCCACGGACTTCTTGCCGTCGAGGGTGCCGGAGGCGGTCTTGTAGCCCTCGCGGTTGACCAGGTCACCGCCGAAGCTCTGCAGCTGCGGGGAGTACGCGTACGACCACCACTCACCGGTGCCGCCGGTGCCCATCTCCAGCGGGTACTTGAACTTCCCGCTCTTCTTCAGCCTGGCGAGCGCCGCGTCGAACTCGGTCTTGGTCCACGGCTTGTCCATGGTGGGGATGCGGATGTCGTTCTCGTTCAGCACCGACTTGCGGGCGAAGAAGGTGAGGGCGACGTCGTAGAAGCCGAAGCCGTAGACCTTGTCCTTGTAGCGGCCGACGGTGCTGGGCAGCTGGTCGGACAGCGGGACCTCGCTGCCGGAGACGTCGATCGGGGCGAGGTAGCCGCCCCAGGCCCAGTTCGGCACGTTGGGCCCGTCCACGTCGAGCAGGCAGGGCAGTTTGCGGGCCGAGGCGGCGGCGACGACGGAGTTGTTGTAGTCGCTCTGCGGGAACGCCTGGAGCTTGACCTTGTACTTGCTCTGGGATCCGTTGAAGTCCTTGATGATCTTCTTGACGACGTCGAGCTCGGCCGAGTTGCCGGCGTTGTGCGTCCACAGCGTCAGTGTGTCGCCGTCGGCTCCGGACGTGCTGCCGCCGCTGCCGGTCGCGCATCCGGCGACCAGCGCGGTCACCGCTGCCACGGCTACACTCGCTACTGCGAGGCGCCTGGTTCTGAACACCACGAGGGTTCCTCCATCTCACTGAGACGGGTCTTGCCGGACCCGCCTTGGCGACCGGTTGCGACGGTCGCTGTTCTTGGTGGTCGTCCCGCCGCCCGGAGGGTCAGAGCTCCTGGCGGCGGGACAACCGTCTTCGGGTGCCCGGTGTCAGCCCCCGGCGGGGGCGCCGATGGAGGCACGTTCCCGCAGCGGCATGGGCACACGGTGGACGACTGCTTCGAGCGGCCCCCTGCGGAGGATCAGTTCCACGGCGAGTCGGCCCAGTCGGTAGTGCGGCAGCTTCAGCGTGGTGAGCGCCGGGCGCAGTACGGACGCGATGTCCTGGTCGTCGAAGGAGACCACCGACACGTCGCCGGGCACGGACAGACCTGCCTCGCCGAGCGCCTGGTAGGCGCCGAGGGACACCCGATCGGCCAGGCACACCAGCGCCCGCGGACGGTGACCCGCCGCGAGCAGCGCGGAGACCTCCCGGTAGCCGTCCCGCGTGTCCCAGTCGCACTCGATGACACCGTCCAGCCGGGCCCCGCCCTCCCGCAGAACCTCTTCCAGGCCGCGCATGCGCTCGTTGCCGGCGATGATCCCCTCGGGCGTGGCCGGCACGGCCTGGTGGCCGCCGATCGCCCAGATGCCCTCGGTGTGGCCGGCCGCGAGCAGGGCGCGGGCCGCGTCCCGGCCGGCCTGCAGTTCGTCGGGGACGACGGACGGGGCGTCGAAGCCGGGGGCGAGGCAGTTCAGCAGGACCACGCGGCGCCCGAAGAGCTCTTTGGGCGGAGTGACGTACCGGGTGAACATGGACGCGTAGATCACCGCGTCGACCTGGCGGTCCAGCAGCGCGTGGACCAGCGAGGACTCGGCGTCGCGGTCGCCGCCCGCCTCCGTGATGAAGAGCAGGTTGTCCCGTTCCCGGGCGGCCTCCATCGCGCCGCGGATCACCTCGCCCGCGAAGGGCGTCGTGGTGATCCGGTCCGAGACGAACCCGATGGTCTGCGTCGACTTCGTCCGCAGGCTGCGCGCGGTGACGTTGGGGCGGTAGCCCAGCTCCTTCGCGGCGTCCAGCACCTTCTGGCGGGAGGCGTCGGAGATGCGCATGTCGGTGCGACCGGACAGGGCGAACGACGCGGTCGTCGGCGAGACGCCCGCGTGGCGGGCGACATCGGCCATGGTCACACGACGTTCAGACATGCGCTGCTCAGCTCCGTGATAAATCGGATTAGCAAGTTGCGAAGAGATTGATGCGCCCGTGGCCGGATGTCAACACCGCAGACATCTCGAATGAAAAATGGGGGCTATACATACCGATTTGCCCGTCTCTGTTGTAACCCCCAGGTAAATCGGTATGCATTAGCTCTTGCGTTAGCAGGAGCGGGGAGCGAACGATGCCGAGCCATCTCGCTTAAACCGATTTGGCAGAGCGTCACACCTGCCGCGCACCACCCAGGAGCCCGCCCATGAGGAGAAGAACAGCCCTCACCGTCGTGTCCGCCGCCATCGGCGGGGCCGTCGTACCGCTCTCGTTCGCTTCCGCTTCCGCCGCTGCGGAGAGCCGACGCGGACCCCAAAGTCCCACCGCCCGCTGGGACTTCGACGAGCGCGGCGGCACGGTCGCCCGCGAGGCGGTCTCGGGCTCCGCCGACCCCATCGACTACGTCTTCGAAGACGCCCGCTACAAGCCGGACACCGATCCCGTCCGGCGGCGCGGAGTGCGCGGCCGGGCGCTGTACTTCGACGGCTACTCCACCGTCGTCACCGCCCAGGGCCCCGGCCGGCTGGACCCCGCCCAAGGCCTGACCATCGATGCGTGGATCGCCCCCTACGCCTACGAGCACGGCATCGACGGCAAGCCCCAGGCCCTGGTCAACCAGCACAACCCGGACGCCAGGACCGGCTTCCTGCTCGGTCTGCGCCGCTTCGGCCAGATCGTCTTCCAGCTCGGCTTCGGCACCGACCTGATCGAGGTCAAGGGAGCCCAGGACCAGCCGGCCGCCAAGGGCCGATGGACCCACGTCGCCGCCAGCTACGACCCGGCCGCACACCAGCTGCGCCTCTACCGCGACGGCCGCCTCATCGGCGCCGCCGCCACTCCCGAAAAGACCCCCCAACTGGCCCTCGGTGAGCTGCTGTTGATCGGCCGGCACAACCGGCCCACCCTGCTCAACGGCGAGTTCCACGCCAACATGTACATGGGCCTGCTGGACAGCCTCGTCATCCGCCCCGGCACCCTGGACGACACCACCGCGCAGCGGGAGCACACCGAGAGCGTTGCCGCGCTGCCCGGCAACCGCGTGCCCCGCCCGGACCTGACGTTGAACCGGTCCCGTTTCGACGGCGACCGGCACCGCCCCCAGTTCCACATGCTGCCGCCCTGGCACTGGATGAACGAGCCGCACGCGCCCGTGTACTTCAAGGGCAAGTACCACATCTTCTACCAGCACGATCCGCTCGGCCCGTTCTGGGGCCAGATCCACTGGGGACACGCCGTCAGCACCGACATGGTGCACTGGCGGGACATGCCCATCGCCCTCGCGCCCGCCGCGGACTCGCCCGGACCGGACGGGATCTGGTCGGGCTCGGCCTACGTCGACGGCGACCGCGGGCCGGTGCTCTTCTTCACCGGCGGCGACGACCGGCTTCCCTACCGTCAGCGCACCGGCATGGCCGTGTCCTCGTACAAGACCGACCACGACACGGACCTGCCCACCTGGACCATGAAGTCCGAGCCGGTCACCGAGGCCCCGGCCGGTCTCCCCGCCGGCCCCGGCACCGCGTGGGCGGAGAACTTCCGCGACCCGTTCGTCTGGGAGGAGGACGGCGTCTGGTACCAACTGGTCGGCAGCGGCATCGTCGACTACAACGGCACCCAGGTCACCAGGAAGCACGGCGGCACCGCGCTCGTCTACACCGCACGCAGGCCCGAGGGGCCCTGGACGTACCGGGGCCCGCTGCACTGGAACGACCTCACGAAGGTCCCCGAGCCCGGAGAGGTCTGGGAACTGCCGGTGCTCCTGCCGCTCCCCGGCCCGACGGGCAAGCGCACCGGCAAGCACATCCTGCTGGTCAGCCCCTGGTGGGAGGCGTTCAACCCTGACGCCGTCAAGCACACCTACTACTGGATCGGAACCTTCGACAAGCGCGCGTTCCGCTTCGTGCCCGACCACGAAAAGCCCCGCGAGTTCGACTTCGGCGAGCACTTCACCGGCCCGTCCGGCTTCGTCACCCCCGACGGCCGCTCGGTGCTCTTCAGCATCACCCAGGACCGCCGCAGCGAACAGCAGCACGCCCAGTCCGGCTGGGCCCACAACGCCGGCATGCCGGTCAGCGTCTCGCTGCGCCAGGACGGAACCCTCGGAGTCGAGCCGATCGAAGAGGCGGCCGGACTGCGGGGCCGACGACTGGTCAAGATCCGCCAGGCGTCGGTGAAGGAGGCCGACCGCCAACTCGCCGGCATCTCCGGCGACATGCTCGACATCGAGGCCGTCATCGAGCCCCGCGACGCCACGACCGTCACCCTGGCCGTCCGGTCGAGCGCCGACGGCAGTGAGCGGACCCTGCTCTCCTACGACACGAGCAAGCACCGCTTCTCCATCGACCGCGGCCGCTCCAGCCTCGACCCGGACGTCCGCAAGGGCGTCCACGGCGGCACGGTCGAACTCGTCGGCGGACAGCTGAGGTTGAGGGTCCTGCTCGACCGTTCGATGCTGGAGGCGTACGTCAACGGCACCAACAGCCTCACCAGCCGCGTCTACCCGACCCGGAAGGACGCCACCGGCCTGCGGCTGACCAGCGAGGGCGGCTCCGCCCGGGTCGTCTCCCTGGACGTCTGGCGCATGAACGGCGCCTACGACACGTCCGTGGCGCCGGCCGCCTACGACCCGCCGCGCCCGACGAACGTCGACGCCCTGCCCAACCACGACTTCGCCACCGGCGACCTCACCGGATGGACCGTCGTCTCGGGCACCACCTTCGGCGACGCCAACGTGACCACCCGCACCGACTGGGGCTGGGGCGGACCCTTCTACCAGGCCGAGACGGCGGACGACCCGGGCGGCCACCACCTGTGGGGCTTCAACCCGGACGCGGGCGGCGACGACGCCACAGGTGTGCTCCGCTCCGCCACCGTCGTCCTCGGCGGAGACGGCGTGGTCGACCTGCTCGTGTCCGGCGGCAACGACCTCGACCGGCTCTACGCGGCTGTCGTCCGCGCGGACGACAGCAAGGTACTGGCCAAGGAAACCGGGCGTGGTGGCGAACAGTACCGCCGTGTCGTCTTCGACCTGTCCGAGCACATCGGCGAACGGGTCTACGTCGAGGTCGTCGACAAGGCGACCGGCGGCTGGGGCCACATCAACGTCGACGACGTCAACGTGCCTGTCCAGCGCTCCTGACCACCTGCCCACCCACGTTCCACGCTCCCGGGGCCCTGTCGTGGGCCCGCGACCAGGAGAACGCACTGATCAGCCTGCTCAACACACCTCACCCCATCACCGGAGGTATGCATGCGCACGCGTTCATCAGCGACATCCAGGACGGGGCCCCCGGGCAGCCTGCTGCGCACACTGCTCGTCCTCGTGGCATGTCTCGGCATGACAACGCCCCTCATGTCGGGACAGGCCGGCGCCGGCGAGAACACCCTGTCCAACCCCGGCTTCGAGACGGGCGACCTGAGCGGCTGGAGCACCACAGGAGGCGCCTTCAACGGATCCGTCACCAACCAGCCGGGCTGGGGATGGGGCTGCTGCTTCAACCAGCAGGGCACCTATCACCTCTGGGGATTCGCGGGCGGCGGTGATGCCCCCACAGGCACCGTCACCTCCGAGCCGTTCACCCTCACCGGCACGGGAATGGTCAGTGTCCTGGTTTCCGGCGGCCGTGACGACGGCCGGCTGTACGTGGCTCTGACGACCCTGGACGGCACCGTCCTGCACAAGGCCACCGGCACCGACGACGAGGCCTACCGCCGCGTCACCTGGGACGCGCGCGAGCACCTGGGCGAGCGGTTACGCATCACGGCGGTCGACCGGGCCACCGGCGGCTGGGGACACATCAACCTGGACGACGTGAGAGTCGGCCTGGACGAGGCTCCGGACCCGGGCCTCGAAGGGCTCACCGCCTACTGGGATTTCGCCGAGGGCCACGGCACCGCGACCACGGAGCGGATCAGCCGGAGCGCGGACCCCATCAGCTACGTCTTCAACAACGCGGTCCACAAGCCGAACAGCGACCCACTGTGGCGTACCAAGCGGCAGGAGGACGGCGTCCTGTCCGGCGCCCTTCTCTTCGACGGCTACTCCACCTGGGTCACCCGCGCCGCATCACAGACCCAGCTCCCCACGGACGGCATGACCGTCGAAGCCTGGGTCGCACCGCGCGCCTTCGAATGGGGTGACGAAGGCAAGCCCTCGGCCATCGTCAACCAGCAGGACAAGGCAGCACGCCGAGGATTCTCGCTCGGCGTCGGCCGGCACGGCATGTGGCAGTTCGGCATCGGTACCGGTGACGCCTGGTACGAGACGGCGGTCCCCCAGGCGGCAGCTCTGGCCGCGGGCAAGTGGGCGCACATCGCCGCGGCCTTCGCTCCGAGCGAGGGCACCATCAGCCTCTACCTGAATGGCGAGCAGGTCGCCCGGACCGCCATCCCCACCACGGCCCGTCTGGCCAAGGCCGACGTTCCCCTGCTCATCGGCCGCCACAACCAGCCCGCCATCATCAACGGCACCTTTGCCGCAAACATGTTCAACGGCCAGATCGACGAGGTGAAGGTCCACACGGACGCGCTCACCTCCGAAGCCGTGCGGGCCGGCCACGAGCACGACATGCAGACATTCGCCGGAGGCAGCATCCCTGAGGCCCGTATGGCCATGGACCGCTCACGCTACGACGGCGACCGCTACCGCCCGGGCTACCACTTCTCGGCCCCCAACCACTGGATGAACGAGCCCCACGCCCCCATCCAGGTCAACGGCAAGTACCACCTCTTCTACCAGCACAACTCCCACGGCCCCTACTGGCACAACATCGGCTGGGGGCACGCGGTCAGCGAGGATCTGGTGCACTGGCGCGACCTGCCCGTCGCCCTCGCACCCACCGCGGGGAGTGTGGCACCCGACGGTGTCTGGTCCGGCGACGCGACCCTCGACGAGAACGGCGTCCCCGTCCTGCTGTTCACGGCCGGCAACGATTCCCAGCGCCCCAACCAGGCAACCGGACTCGCACGCCCCGTCGACCCCGGCGACCCGGACCTGGTCGAGTGGAAGATGCACCCGACCCTGGTGACCAGCCAGACCGCCGATCTGGACGTCGGCGCCGGACGGAAGGTCCGCTTCGGGGACTTCCGCGACCAGGACGTGTGGAAGGAAGGCGACACCTGGTTCCAGCTGGTCGGCTCGGGAGTCCAGACCACCTCAGGTCGAAGCGTCGGCGGGACGGCGCTCCTCTACACCTCCAAGAACCTCACCGACTGGACCTACTCGGGGCCTCTGATGGTCGGTGACGTGGCGGCCCACCCCAAGACCGGCCAGGTCTGGGAGCTGCCCACCTTCCTCCCCATCGGCAAGGACGACCAGGGACGCCAGCGACGGGCGCTGCTCGTCAACCCGTCCTTCCCCGACGGCCCCGCCGAGTACAGCAGCAAGTACGTCTACTACTGGGTCGGCACCTGGGACGCCCAGGCCCGCCGATGGACACCCGACACCACCGAGCCCAAGCTGCTCGACTACGGCGATCACTTCACCGGCCCCAGCGGCACGGTCGACGACAAGGGCCGCTCCCTCGTCTTCAGCATCGCGCAGGACCGGCGCACGGAGCGCGCCCACTACGACGCCGGCTGGGCCCACAACGCCGGACTCCCCGTCCAACTGTCCATGCGACCTGACGGAGACCTGGGAGTCGGCCCGGTCGAGGAGGTCTCCCGGCTCCATGTGGGCGAACCGCTCCTGAAGATCAACGAACCGGCCTCCGTCGCCGACGCCAATGCGCGCCTGGCAGACATCAAGGGGGACATGCTGCACATCAAGCTGACCCTGGAGCGGGGCAGCGCCGACACCTTCGGTCTGGACGTCCTGCGCAGCCCCGGGGACGAAGAGCGGACCCGTCTGTTCTACGACGCCTCAGCCGGACAGCTGGGCGTCGATCGAACACGATCCGGAAACAACTCCAGCGTCGACGCCGACCCGGGCATCCAGAAAGGTCCGCTGACGCTCTCCAACGGACAGTTGTCACTGGATGTGTTCCTGGACCGCTCGATGATCGAGGCGTACGCGAACGCGCACAAGTCCATCACCACCCGCGCGTACCCCTTCCGGCAGGACTCTCTCGGCCTGCGGCTCTTCGGCGACGGCAGTGTCGTCAAGTCCATGACCATCTGGAAGATGGGTAACCTGACCGACTGACCCGTCGGCGCCATCGACCCGGTCGGCACGTCTGGCGCGCCGACCGGGTCGATGCGTCTCACGTAATCCGAGTGGTTCCGGCGCTGTCAGATCCCATGCGAGCAACTCGCGGGCCGGTCGCTGGATCTTCCGGAAGCACGCGGTCGCTGGGGCGGCTGTGCCGGGGGGGGGGAACCCGACGGGTGCCGTCCCGTGTCGGGGTCTGACTCGTGTGAGAGCTGGCCGGGTGCCTTGTCACGTAGTGTGTCGCTCTTCGGGTGTGGGACGGTGCGTGCCCGCACCGAGTCTGGGGGTTGTGTCCCGATAGGGGCCTGCCAATACACCGCAGTCACGGTTCCGACCGCCCGCCTGGCTTGGTGCAGGCCCTCGATGTGGCACGCGAGCTCTTCCACCTGATTCGGCCCGAGAGCGCAAAGCGGCCTGCGGCCGCCTGAGCCGGGGGATGCGGACTCCACCGGCTGCCGTGACCGCGAGCGCTCCGAGCAGGGCCAGGACGGCGGCCGGGGCGAGGACGGCCCAGGGGGCGCGTTCGGCGTATGGCTGGTTCTCGGCGAGCAGCAGGCCCCATTCGGGGGAGGGGGGCTGGGCACCGAGGCCGAGGAAGCTGAGCGCGGCCAGGTTCAGGGCGACGCCGGGCAGTCGGAGCAGGGCGTGGCGGACGACGGGCGGCAGGACGGCCGGGAGCAACTCCCGGGTGAGCAGGTACCACTCCGAGGCGCCGAGGGCGCGGGTGGCGGTGAGGTGGGTGGTGGCGCGTTCCTGCTGGAGGAGGGCGGAGGTGTGGGTGGCCAGGGGGGTCCAGGCGCCGACGGCCACGGCGATGGCCGGGGTCCACGGGCCGCTGCCCGCGAGGCCGGTGACGAGGAGTCCGGCCAGGACGGGTGGTACGGCGTTGATGGTGTCGGCCACGGGCCCGGACAGGCGGGGGAGCAGGCCCAGCAAGAGGCCGGTGACGAGGGCGGCGGCGCTGACGGCCAGGGCGATACCGAGGGTGGTGAGCGCGCCGTGGCCGACGCGGGCCAGGATGTCCCGGCCGAGCGCGTCGGTGCCGAACGGATGGGAGGCGGAGGGGGCTTGGAGTCCGGCGGCGGGGTCCAGCGCGAGCGGGTCGCGTGGCAGGCCGAGGGTGATGACGGCGGCCAGCAGTGCCCCGTACAGCAAGGGGAGGATGCTGCGCGCCGGCGGTGCGGGAGGATGCAGGGAATGCAGGGCGCCGTCGCGCAGCGCGGGCCCGATGAGCAGCCGGGCGGTGAGTCGCGCCAGGGCACCCGCGATGGCGGCGAGCACGACCAGGGTGAGCGTGCCGGTCTGCAGGACGGGCAGGTCCTGGGCGAGGGCGGCGCGCAGGGTGAGCTGACCCAGACCGGGGATGTCGAAGATCTGCTCCACGGCGACGGCTCCGCCGGTCAGGCTCACTACGAACAGACCCAGGTTGGGCAGCAGGCCGGGCACGCAGCGCCGCACCGCTTCGCGGGCCACGGCCCTGGGCGGGAGGCCGCGGGCGGCAGCCGCCAAAGCCCACGGCTCGGCGAACGCGCCGGGCAACAGGTCGTCCAGGAGTCGCCCGAGGACCGCCCCGGCGGGCAGACCGAGTGCGAGGGAGGGCAGGACCATCCACTGGGGGCCGTACCAGCCGAGGGCGGGCAGCCAGCCGAGCTGCGCGCCGATGACCGAGGCGAGGACGGAGGCGACGAGGAACTCGGGCAGTGCGGCCAGCACCGCCGATCCGGTGCCGCCCGGACGCCTGGTGCCGGGCTGGCGCCTGGAGCCCAGCCACAGGGTGCGGGCGCACACCGCGGCGGCCGTGCACACGGCGACCGCGACAGCCCCGGCCATCAGCATCAGGGAGACACCGAGGGCCTGTGCGGCAGAGGGCAGCACCTCGCTGCCGGAGACCCAGGAGCGGCCCGTGTCTCCGCGCAGAAGTCCGCCCAGCCAGTGCCCGAGCAGCGTCAACGGGCCCCTGCTCAAGCCGAGTTGATCCCGTATGGCCCGCAGTGCCCCGGGGGTGGGATCGCGCTCTGCGGAGCGGGCCTTGAGCACGGTCAGCGCGGGGTCGGTGCGCGACAGCCATGGCAGCAGGCCGATCGCGCACACCAGGGCGGCGGTGAGCGCGGCCCGCCACAGCAGCGTGGGGCCGCCGCCCCGCGCCAGAGCGCGCAGGGCGGTGGACCGAGCGGAGGGGCCTTCGGAGCGGCCGGATGTGCGGTTCAGCGCCGGGATCCTGTTCCCACGTACTGGCGCTCGTCCCAGCTGAACAGCGCGCCCTGCACCGACTTGGCGATGCCCAGGACTGCCTTCACGTGGACGAGGGGGATCACGGCGTCGGTGCCGAGGATCGCCGCCTCGGCCTTCATGGCGGCGTCCTGCCGCCTGCCGGTGTCGGACTGTGCCTGGGCGGCGGCGACGAGCCGGTCGACGTTCTTGTCGCACAGCTGCGACAGGTTGTACGTGCCGTGGCAGGTGAAGTCGCTGGCCAGGACCGAGACGGGGTCGCCCGTGTCGAGCATCATGTTGCGGGAGGTCACCGCGGCGTCGTACTTCCCGGCCAGCATGTCGCTTTCGACCTGCGAGTCGCTGCGCACCACCAGCTTCACCTTGAACCCGGCCTTCTCCAGGTCCTGCTGCAGCACCTGGGCCACCTCGGGCAGCTCGGGCCGGGTGGAGTAGGTGGCGATGGTGATGGTCCTGCCGTCGGGCTTGGTGGCCTCGGCCCGTCCGGTGGGCGCAACGCGCTTGCCGGCCGTCCAGGGCAGGGCGGGGCCGAAGAGGCCCTTGGCGGGTTCGGCGTACCCCTCGTACACCTGCTTGGCGATGACGGAGGTGCCGATGGCCTCGCGGGCGGCGGCCCGCAGTCCGGGGTCGGTGAAGGGGCCGGATCTGGTGTTCAGGTAGAGGCTGGTGTCGCGGGCGGTGTCCGTCTCGTGGACGGTGCCCTTGTCCAGGGACGCGATTTGCGAGACGGGGATCGCCTGGGCGATGTCCACCTGGCCGGTGCGCAGGGCGTCGGCGCGGGCGGTGCCGTCGGCGATGAACTGGACGTCGATGCCGGGGGACTGGGCGAGGCCGTCCCAGTAGCCGTCGAAGCGGTTCAGGGTGGCCGCCGTGTCACCGGTGATCTTCGTGATCTCGAAGGGGCCGGTGGCGGTGCCGACCGGGTTCACGGTGCCGTTCTTCTCGTACGCCTTCGGGGAGAACACCGCCAGGCCAGGGTTCGACAGCCGCAGCGGCAGCACCGGGTCGGCCGTGCCGGTGTCGACCCGCACCCGGTCCTCGCCCATGGCCTGGGCGGTCAGCTTCACTCCGCTCAGGGCGGCGGGTGCCGGCTCAGCCTCGGCGGCGTGGGTGAGCGCGGAGGCGACGGCCTTCGCGGTGACCGCGGTGCCGTCCTGGAACCTGGCCTGCCGCAGCGTGAACACCCAGCTCCTGCCGTCCTTGTCACTGATCCACGACTCGGCGAGCGAGGGGATCGCGGTGCCGTTGGCGTCCAGCTTGGTCAGCCCCTCCGAGACATCCAACCGGGACATGATGAAGGCGTCCTGGCCGTAAGGGGAGTAGTGCTCGGTCGGTGCGAAGGCCAGGGCCACCCGCAGCCGGGCTCCCGCTGCGGAGCCCGACGAGCCGGAGGACGATGGGTCGTCCTCATGGGAGGCGAAACAGCCGGTGAGGAGGGGAGCGAGGAGCAAGCCGGCTATCAGTCGGCGGCGGGGTGTTCTCATGGTTCGCGTTCTTGTCTTCCGACGGTGGCGATCAAGGGGGCTTCAACGGCAGAGTAGGTGAAAACCGTTTCCATTTCGCCAAGAGGGTTTCAAGACGCGGAATTGTTTCCTCGCGGGATGGTGGGGTCTTCGGTGCGTGCCGGGTCCGTCCGGGGTCGTCGGCGGTCGGGCCCCTCCCTGCGCCCGCCGCCGTGCGGGCGGCCTCACTCGACGTCCGTCACCGCCACGGTGTGTGCGGGGTGCAGGCGTCAGCCGTCGTCGTGAGCGGCCAGGATTCGCTGCACTCTTTCGGCGTTCGTCTCGATGTGGTGACTCGCCTCGCGCTGTGCACGCCGGGCATCGCCTGCCCGGACCGCTTCCATGAGCGGCTCGTGCTCGCTGACCACCTTGCGGGGGTTCTCGTACTCCCGCTCGTGTGCGGACAGGGCCATGAGATAGAAGCGCAGTTCCCGGGTCAGTCCCGCGTAGAACGCGTCGATGCGGCTACTGCCGAGGGCTGCCACGATCGCCGCGTGAAAGGCCAGGTCCGCGGCCACGATGTCAGCGCGCTCGTGTGACCTGGTCGCCGTCGCGAGTCGGGAGTAGGACTCTTCCACGACAGCGAGTTGGTCACCGGAGAGGGGTGTCGCCAGCGCGGCCGTCTCCAAGCGTTGGCGAGCGGTGTAGAGCTCCGCGACCGTCTCGGGTGTCGGAGAGATGATGACGGCCCCGCGGTTCAGCTCGAAACGGACCAGACCGCCGTGCTCCAGTAGACGCACCGCCTCGCGGACCGTGTTGCGTGCGATACCGAGTTCGGTGGCGATCGCACTCTCGCGCAGGCGCTCACCGGGGCGGAAGGCCCCCGCGAGGATCCGCTGCGAAAGTCCGTCCGCGATCTGCTGTGCGGTGGTGGTCCTGCGGGCCACCAACCCGTCGAGTGCCGTCATGGCGTCATCGTACCGAGCCGGGGCCCTAGCGCTCAACAGTAGAACTGTTCTACAGTTCCACATCGACGGTCGCACAGCTCGACTCGTCCTGGGACAGCGTCTCCGCGCCGTCGCCCGACGCCGCGAGTCCCGCCCCCGCCCAGCCACCGCGATGCCAGGCGCTCCACGTCCACGTCCGAGCCGCAGACCGCCTGGCGCGCACACGGCCCCCGTTGTTTGTCGCATGCGCGACCACCGGCAACGACGCCGCAGAAAGGCTCAGAACAGTGCAGACAATTCCCGAGGTCACCACAGAGCACCTCAAGCCCGACGCGCCGGGACCACTAAGACAACGGCACGTCCGAATGATCGCCCTCGGCGGCATCGTCGGCGCCAGCCTCTTCGTCGGCAGCGGAGCCGTCATCCACACCGTGGGTCCGGCGAGCATCCTCTCCTACGCCCTCGGCGGCCTCCTGGTCATCCTCGTCATGCGGATGCTGGGGGAGATGGCCACCGCCTCACCCACGCTCGGGTCGTTCATGGAGTACGCCCGCGCCTCGCTCGGCGGCTGGGCCGGCTACACCATCGGCTGGCTGTACTGGTACTTCTGGGTGGGCGTCGTGGCGTTCGAGGCGGTGGCCGGCGCCAAACTGCTCATGCTGTGGATCCCGGGCGTACCCCAGTGGGTCTTCTCCCTGGTCCTGATGACCCTTCTCACCGCCTCGAACCTCGTGTCCACCCGCTCGTTCGGCGAAACCGAGTTCTGGCTGGCTTCGGTCAAGATCGCCACGATCGTCGTCTTCCTCCTCGCCGGCACCCTCTTCGCGCTGGGCATCTGGCCAGGGTCGAACCTGTCGGTCGGCAACGTCACCCACGGCGGCTTCGCCCCCCACGGCCTGTCGGCGATCCTGCACGGCATCGTGATGGTGATCTTCGCCTACGTCGGCACGGAGATCGTGACCATCGCCGCGGCGGAGTCCGCCGACCCGGTGAAGTCGGTCGTCAAGGCGACCTCCTCGACGGTATGGCGTGTGATCATCTTCTACGTCGGCTCGGTGACCCTGCTGGTGATGATCACCCCGTGGGGCCAGATCCCGACCCAGACCAGCCCCTATGCCGCCGCCTTCGGCAAGATGGGCATACCCGCGGCGTCCACCATCATCAGCGTCGTCGTCCTCACCTCCGTACTGTCGGTCCTCAACTCCGGCCTCTACACGGCCTCGAGGATGCTGTTCGCACTCCAGCGCCACAACTGGGCGCCGAGATGGGTCGCCGACCGCAACCGGAAGGGAACGCCCTGGAAGGCCATTCTGGCCTGCACCTCCGCCGGTTATGTCGCCGTCGTCATGAGCTACGTCGCGCCGGACACCGTCTTCGATTTCATCATCAACTCCGCCGGGGCCGTGGGCCTGTTCGTCTACGCGATCATCGCCGGATCACAGCTGCGCATGCGGCGCCGGCTGGAGCGGGAGGCCCCCGAGCGGCTCAAGCTCCGCATGTGGGGTTATCCGTACCTGAGCTGGATCACCCTGGCGGGCATCCTGGTCGTGGTGAGCTCCATGCTGCTGGTTCCGGACGCCCGCTCGCAGCTCTACCTCAGCGTCCTCAGCCTGGCCGTCATCCTCGCCACGTACGTGGTCGTGCGGTACGTGCAGAAGGCCGTCGCACGTCGATGACGAGCCAGGTACCGACGCCGTCCCGGGTGGCTCTCGTCACGGGCGCCACCTCCGGCATAGGCGCCGAAGCCGCCCGGCGACTCCACCACGACGGGTTCGCGGTACTCCTGAGCGGCCGCTGCGGCGAACGAGGTGAGGCCCTGGCGCGTGAACTCGACTCCGACAGCGCCTGTTTCGCCCCGGCCGACCTCACACGGGACGGCGAACCCGAACGTCTCCTGGCACACGCCGTCGACCGGTTCGGCAGGGTGGACGTGGTGGTGAACAACGCGGCAAGCGACCACACCGGAGAACTGCTGCACGTCCCGGCCGCCGAGATCCGCGCCACGTTCGAGATCAACACCTTCGCCGCGATCGCCGTGCTCCAGGCGGCAGGGCGCGCCATGCGGGAGTCGGGCGGCAGCATCATCAACGTCACCTCCCGGCTGGCCACGGTCGGCGTTGCCACGATGGGCGTCTACAGCGCCAGCAAGGGCGCGATGAAGGCCTTGACGGCGGCGGCCGCGGTGGAACTCGCGCCGTACAACATCCGCGTCAACGCCGTAGCACCCGGCATGACCCGCACGCCGCTCTACGAGGAATGGCTCGCCTCCCACGAGGACCCCGAAACCGTTGCCCGCACGGTGGCCGACGGCATTCCGCTCGGCAGGCCGGCCACCCCGCAGGACGTCGCGAACGCCATCGCGTTCCTGGCCTCACCCAGCGCCGACTACATCACCGGCATCACCCTGCCCGTCGACGGCGGCTACACCGCCCAGTAACTCGCACACCCCCAGGGAAGCAGTCATGTCCAACGAGAACCCGCCCGTCCTGACCGGGCCCGCCCTCTGGAGCGCCCAGGCCCACCTCCCGTCCGTCCTGGGACGCCAGCTGACCGTCGACCGCGCCGAAGGAAGCTACGTCTTCACCACGGACGGCCGCCGTCTGTTCGACGGCACGGCCGGTCTGTGGCACGCGAACGTCGGCCACGCCCGCCCCGAACTCGCAGAGGCCGCCTACGAGCAGATGCGGCGGCTGGAGACGTACCACATCTTCGGCCGCTACCTGAACGACCGAGCCGTCGAACTCGCCGAGCGCCTGGCCACGCTCTCGCCCATCGACGACCCCAAGGTCATCCTCAACAGCGGCGGATCCGACGCCATCGACGTCGCCTGCAAGCTCGCCCGCCGCCACTGGCAGCGCGAGGGACGCACCGGCAAGACCGTGATACTCAGCCGCGAGTTCGCCTACCACGGCCTGCACGCCTACGGCACCAGCATCGCGGGCCTCGACTTCAACCGCGCCGGCTACGGCACCGAGTCCCTGGTGCCCGAGACCGCGCGCGTCTCGACCCACGACATCGAGGCGGTCCAGCGCACGGTGCGCGACATCGGCCCGGAGAGCATCGCGGCGATCGTGGCCGAACCCATCCAGGGCACCGGCGGCGTCAACCCGCCCGCGCCCGGCTACCTGGAGGGACTGCAGCGCATCTGCCGGCAGAACGACATCCTCCTGATCGTCGACGAGGTCATCACCGGGTTCGGACGTACGGGCCACATGTTCGCCTCCGAGCGGTACGGTCTCCGGCCCGACCTGATCACCTTCGCCAAGGGCATCACGTCCGGATACGCCCCACTGGGCGGCGTACTCGTCGCGCCCCACATCTGGCAGCCGTTCTACCGCGACTCATCCGACACCCCCGTCTTCCGCCACGGCGCCACCTACGCCGGGCACGCCACCGCCTCCGCCGTCGCCCTGCGCAACCTCGACCTCCTCGACGAGGACAAGCTGCTGCCCCGAGTGACCGAGCTGGAACAGCTGCTCGCCCGCGAACTGAACGGCCTCACGACCCGGGCAGCGGTCGTGGAGACACGGGTGGCGGGTTTCCTGGGCGGCATCACGCTCACGGACGACATCAGCGCCGAAGCGGTCACCGACGAACTGGTCGAGCACGGTTTCATCACTCGACCGCTGCGCGGCAACACCGTTCAGATCAGCCCGCCGTTCATCACCACCGACGACGAGATCCGGCAGCTCGTGGCCGCCATCGACACCGTCATCGCCGACCAGGAAGCCAAGTGACCACCATGCGCACCCTCCCCGACGCCGAACCGACCGCCCTGGCCGGCTCCGACAAGGTTCTGGCCAACCTCGATCTCGCCGTGCCGGGCGTGGCCCGCACCTTCGACGTCCACGATCCGGCCACCGGCCACACGATCGCCCAGGTCCCCGACCTCGATGTCCGGCAGGCCCTCGACGCCGTCGCCCGCGCCGACGAGGCAGGCCGGTCCTGGGCCGCCACCACCACGCGGCACCGCGCCGACATCCTGCGCGCCTGGTACGACCTGATCAGAAGCAACGCCGAGATCATCGCCCTGCTCATCACCCGCGAGATGGGCAAGCCGCTCGCCGAGGCCCGTGCCGAAGTCTCCTACGGCGCGGACTTCGTCCGCTGGTACGCCGAGGAAGCGGTACGCCCGGCCGGAAACCTCCGCGACGCCCCCACCGGCGGGGCCCGTCTGTTCACCCGGCGCGCACCCGTGGGGCTGTCGGTCCTCATCACCCCGTGGAACTTCCCGCTCGCCATGGCCACCCGCAAGATAGCCCCGGCGCTGGCCGCCGGCTGCCCCGTGGTCGTCAAACCCGCGCCCCAGACCCCCCTGACCACCATCCTCGCGGTCCAGCTCGCGGTCGCGGCCGGTGTCCCCGAAGACCTGGTGCAGGTCGTCACCACCACCGACGCCCCCGCCTTCAGCACCGCCGTGCTGGCCGACCCGAGGGCGCGCAAGGTGTCCTTCACCGGATCGACCGGGGTCGGCAAGGTCCTCCTGCGTCTCGCCGCGGACAACGTCCTCAAGAGCTCCATGGAACTGGGCGGCAACGCCCCGCTGCTGGTCTTCGACGACGCCGACTTGGAGCGGGCCGTCGACGGGGCGTTCGCCGCCAAGATGCGCAACGGCGGCCAGTCCTGCATCGCCGCCAACCGCATCTTCGTCCAGGACGGCATCGCCGACGCCTTCGTCGACGCCCTGACCGACCGGCTGGCCGCCATCGAGGTCGGCAACGGACTCGCCCCGGGCGTCGACCTCGGCCCTGTGATCGACCACAGCGCCGTGACCAGACTCACCGGCCTGGTCGAGGACGCGACCCGCCGCGGCGCACACCTCCGCACCGGCGGCTCGGCTCCCAGCCACCCCGGCACGTACTTCGAACCGACGCTCCTGGACCACGTACCGGCTGACGCCGACCTCGCCCGCACCGAGATCTTCGGGCCGGTCGCCGCCATCCAGCGCTTCTCCCACCAGGACGAGGCCATCGCCCGCGCCAACGACACCGAGCACGGCCTGGCGGGCTACGTCTTCACCGAGAACCTCGACCGCGCCTTCAACGTGGCCGACCAACTGGCCACCGGACTGGTCGGCATCAACCAGGGCGTCCCCTCGAACGCGGCCGCACCGTTCGGCGGGGTCAAGCAATCCGGCCTCGGACGCGAGGGCAGCAGCGAAGGACTCGAGGAGTACGAGGAGATCCGCTACTACAACCTCTCTTTGCGGCCGACCAGTTGACCGGCCCTCGCCGGCACAACGCCGTGCCGAGGCGGCCCGACAAGGCGCGTCGACCCACTGGCCTGACGGGGACGACTCCCGCCGATCCCACACTGTCGGCCACTCGCCGGACTGCCGACCTCTTGGTGGCGCCCGGTCCCGCTTGCCGGGGCCGGGCACGCCCCCACTTCTGGGATGGCGGCTTCCGCCCGGCGCAGCGGGGCTGCCTCCTGCTGCGTGGCGACCGTCGCCCGCATCGAGGCCGACCTGCGGGTCACAAGTCCAGCACCAGCCGCCGCCCCCGGTACCGGGAGACACAGATCATCCCTCGTCTCACCGCTCTCCCGCTCCTCAGGAGTGAGAACGGAGTCCCGGTGTTCCGGGGTGCCGTCAAGGACGTCGGTCTCACAGGTGCCGCAGGTGCCGCAGGTGCCCTCGGTGCAGGGGTAGAGCACCTCGACGCCGGCCGACCGCACCGTGTCGAGCACGGACACGCCCGGCGCGACGGTCAGGGGCAGGCCACTTTGCGCCAGCTCGATCTCGAACTCTCCGCCCGGACCGGCCGGTTGCTCCTTCGGCCGGAACCGCTCGACGCGCAGCACGCCGGACGGGCAGCGGTCCTCGACCGCGTCCAGCTGGATGCGAACACGCGCGCTCCCCTGGAGAGGTGGAGCGAAGAACGCATTCGAAGCGCTTCGATACCCGTTGTGGGACCAGGGGAGGGCAATGAATCACCAACGTCGTCGCGTCAAGCAGCCCATACGAAGAGCCTCTTCCGTGTCCCGGGGAATGTTGGAAGGGGCCTTGTGCACCCATGGGCGTTCACTTAACCTCACAGCAATGTCGAAGCGGTTCGACAGCGCCTCGTGTCCCAGTCATGGGATGTCCCTCTTTCAGCTCAGCCAATTCCCCAGTCACGACTCCGCACGTCGCCCCCACCGCCGGGTGCCGCACGGCACCGTCGCCGCCCGCCGCCCCGGCACCCTCGTCGTCTCCACCAACAACCGCTGGGCCGAGGCCGACACCGTCTTCCGTTCCACCGGACGGATTCCTGAGCCGCGACGGCCATCACGGCGCCCTTGTGCTCGGTGATCCGGACGTCGAGCGGGCCGTCGTCGGCGAACCACACGCTGGTACGGCCGGGCGGCGGTCAGTTCGCTGATTCAGCAATCGCTCGAAGAAGAGAGGAACTCCATGAGAAAGTCTTGGATTCTGTCCCTCATCACGCTGGTCACCGCCGCGCTGGGGGTGACAGCGGGAGGCGTGGCCCCTGCCTCCGCAGCCTCCACCACGCCCTTGCGGGTCATGCCGTTGGGTGACTCCATCACCTGGGGTGTGGGCAGCAGTACGGGCAACGGCTACCGGGGCCCGTTGTGGGACAAGCTTGCCGCGGACGGCCATCCGCTCGACTTCGTCGGCACGTTGCGGGGCGGTTCGATGTCCGACCCGGACAACCAAGGCCACTCGGGATATCGCATCGACCAGATCGCCGCACTCGCCGATGCCTCGCTCACCCGCTACCGGCCCAATGTCGTGACGCTGCACATCGGCACCAACGACCTAGACAGGTCCTACGAGGTCTCCACCGCCACCGCCCGGCTGAAGTCGCTGGTCGGCCAGATCACCGCCGCCGCCCCCGACGCGACCGTCCTCGTGGCCTCGCTGGTCGTGTCCACCAGCGGCTCGGAGGAGCGGTACCGGGCCGCGTACAACCAGGCCATCCCCCAGATCGTCAGTGAGGCACGGGCCGCGGGCAAGCGCGTCGCCTACGTGGACATGAGCAGCCTGACCACGGCCGACCTGGCCGACGCCCTGCATCCCAACGATTCGGGCTATCAGAAGATGGCCGACGTCTTCCACCGCGGCGTCAGGGCCGCGGACAGCGCCGGATGGCTGAAGAACCCCGCCCCCGCTCCCGCACGCGTACAGTCCGGTGTGGCCGGCAAGTGCATGGACGTCAAGGGCGCCGCCACCACCGACGGGACCGCCGTCCAGACGTGGAGCTGCGGCGACGGTGCCAACCACTTCTGGTCCGCCTACACCGACGGCACGCTGCGCTCCATGGGCAAGTGCCTCGACGCCGTCGGCGGAGCCACCGCCAACGGCACGAAAGTACAGCTCTGGTCCTGCCACGGCGGTGCCAACCAGGTATGGCAGCCCTACAACGGTGGCTACCGCAACCCCGCATCCGGTCGCTGCCTCGACGTTCCGGGCTCCTCCACGACCGACGGCACGCAGCTCCACCTGTGGGACTGCAACGGCGGCTCCAACCAGAAGTGGACCACTCTGACCGCCGGATGACCCCGCTCCCGGAATCTGAACCCTTTCCGGGCGCGGATTGCGGGAGAACACCGGTGGCGGGGCACGGTCGGGACCGGCTCCCGCTGTGGCGCCGGGGTTCCCAGCGCGCCGGAGACCTCAAAGACGACGGCTGACATCCAATTTCCGGCTCGCGGCAACCTTGTGTGACGTCTGTGACGACAAGGGAGCGGATCCGGCCAGTTCCAGTGGCCGGGATCCGGATTTCCACTGTTGAACAGCACGCAAGGAGAACGCCTCCCCATGAACAACCCCACGAACGGCGGGCGCCGCGGGCGTCACCGTCGCCGCTGGACCGCCACTGGTCTGCTGCTCGGCGTGCCCGCCGTTCTCGTGCCGTATCTCCTGATCGCGCAGGAGGACTCGCAGGCCGCGACGGTCGATGGCGATGCCTACTACCGGCTGGTCTCCGTGCGCAGCGGCAAGGTGCTGGACGTCAGCAGCTTCTCCACCGCCGACGGCACCCGTATCCAGCAGTGGACCGACCAGAACACCGCCAACCAGCAATGGAGGCTGCGGCCCACCAGGGACGGCTACTACGAGCTGGTCAACCGCAACAGCGGCAAAGTGCTGGGCATAGCGGGCGACTCGACCGCCCGGGCGGCCGCCACGGAGCAGCAGACCGACAGTTCCTCCACCTCCCAGGAGTGGAAGCTCAACGAGGTGAGTGGTTCCGACGCCGTCACCTTCACCTCGCGCAGGAGCGGCCAGCTGCTGGGCGTCTCCAAGGGTTCCGAGGCCGACGGCGCGGCAGTCGTCCAGTATCCCGCCACAGGCAGCGCCAACCAGCAGTGGAAGCTGGTGAAGACAGCCGAGACCCGGGCGGCCGGGGCGGGCACGGCGCGGACCACGGCCGCGGCCGGTCCGTATGTGTGGAAGAACGCCCAGGTGGTGGGCGGTGGTTATGTCACCGGACTGGTGTTCAACCAGCGGGAGAAGGGCCTGCTGTACGCGCGTACCGACATGGGCGGCGCCTACCGCTGGGACACCGGGGCCGAGCAGTGGATCCCGCTGACCGACTGGATCGGCGAGAAGGACTGGAACCTGCTGGGCATCGACTCGGTGGCCACCGACCCCGTCGACCCCAAGCGGCTCTACCTCGGGGCGGGCACCTACACCAACGAGTGGGCGGGCAACGGCGCGATCCTGCGCTCCACCGACCGGGGCCGCACCTTCAAGCGCACGAGTCTGCCCTTCAAGATCGGCGGCAACGAGGACGGCCGCGGCGCGGGCGAACGGCTCGTGATCGACCCCGCGAACCACCGCACCCTGCTGCTGGGCACCCGCAAGAACGGCCTGTGGCGCAGCACCGACTACGGCGTGACATGGCGGCAGGTCTCCTCGTTCCCCGTCAAGGACGGGGCGAGCAGCGGCGCGGGCATCTCCTTCGTGACGTACGGCCCGGCCGGCAGCAAGACGATCTACGTCGGTGTCGGGGACAAGTCCACCCCGCTGTACCGCTCCACCGACGGCGGCAACACCTGGCAGGCCGTCTCCGGGCAGCCCACCGGCCAGCTGCCGCAGCACGGCGTGCTCTCCGGTGACGGCTCGCTGTACCTGACGTACACCAACGCCCTCGGCCCCAACGGCGTGACGGGCGGTTCGGTGTGGAAGTACACGCCGGGCAGCGGGGCGTGGAAGAGCATCTCCCCGTCCAAGGGCGACTATGGCTTCTCCGGTCTGGCCGTCGACCCGCGCAAGCCCTCCACGGTGATGGTCACCACCCTCGGCCGCTGGTGGCCCGAGGACGAGATCTACCGCAGCACCGACGGCGGCACCACCTGGAAGGCCCTGGCCGACAAGTCCAAGCGCAACGCCTCCGCCGCTCCCTACGTCGGCACCCACACCGGGCACTGGATGACCGCCCTGGCCATCGATCCCTTCAACTCCGGGCACGTGCTGTACGGCACCGGCAACGGCATCCTGCGCAGCAAGGACGCCAATGCCTCCGACAGCGGCGGCACGAGCCACTGGAGCATGGGCGCCCGAGGGCTGGAAGAGACCGCGCTGCTGGACGCGATCGCCCCTCCCGGCGGCGCCAGCGTCATCACCGCCATGGGTGACCAGGGCGGCTTCCGGCACGACTCCCTGACCAAGGTGCCCTCCGGGCGGCTGAACAACCCGCTGATGACCAACAGCACCGACATCGACTTCGCCCAGTCCAAGCCCTCGATGATGGTCCGCGTCGGCCGTGGCGGCGCGCAGGACGGCGCCTACTCCACCGACGGCGGCAGCAGCTGGAACGGCTTCAAGGCCGAACCGGTGGCCAGTGCCCAGGACGGGCATGCCGCGCTCGCGGCGGACGGCTCCACCATCGTCTGGACCCAGGCCGGCCAGGACCCCTACCGCTCCACCGACAAGGGGGCGAGCTGGTCGAGGGTCAGCGGCCTGGGCAACGGCGCCGTGGTCGTCGCCGACCGCTCCTCGGCCAGGACCTTCTACTCGCTGTCGGGCGGCACGCTCTACGCCAGCACCGACGGCGGCGCGACCTTCACCGCCCGCGCCGGAAACCTGCCCGACGGCCGGCTCAAGGCCGTCCCCGGCATCGCCGGGGACCTGTGGATCGCCGGCGGCGGCAAGGGGCTGCTGCGCTCCACCGACGGCGGCCGGACCTTCACCACCCTCAGGTCGGTGCAGTCCGCCTCCGCCCTCGGCTTCGGCAAGGCCAAGCCGGGCACCAGATACCAGGCCCTGTACCTGATCGGCACCGTCAAGGACGTCACCGGCGTCTTCCGCTCCACCGACAAGGGCGCCACCTGGCTCCGCGTCAACGACAACGCCCACCAGTGGGGCGCCATCGGCGGCGTGGGCGTCATCACCGGCGACCCCGACACCTTCGGCCGCGTCTACGTCGGCACCAACGGACGCGGCCTGCAGTACGGCGACCCGTCCTGACCCGAGAGCCGTGGCGGGGCCGCAGCCGTGACGGCCTGCGGCCCCGCAGCTAGGTCCGCTGTCGTGGGACTGCCCTCAACCGCTCGGGCGTCTGCCCGTGCGGTGGCAGGGGTGGCGGGTTACGGGAGTGTGGTCCACTTCTGGTTGTTCTGGCCGTTGCAGGTCCACAGGACGACCGGGGTCCCGTTGGCGGTCCCTGCTTGTTGGGCGTCCAGGCAGAGCCCGGCGTGGACGTTGCGGATCGACCCGTCGGTCTGCCTGGTCCACTTCTGGTTGTTCTGGCCGTTGCAGGGCCAGATGACGACCCGTGTGCCGTTGGTGGTGCCCTGGTTGGAGGCGTCCAGGCACTTGTCGCCGTAGACGCGGATCTCGCCTCCGGCCCATGTGGTCCAGAGCTGGTTGGCGGCGGTGTGGCAGTCCCAGATCAGCGTCGCCGACCCGGCCGCGGTGGCGGCGCGGTCCACGTCCAGACAGCGGCCGGATCCACCACCGCGCAGACGTGCGGTGGTGGAGGCCAGCGGGCTGCCGCCGGTCATCTTGAACACGGCGACACCGTGCGCCGGGACGCTCGCCGAGATCTGCCCGGACGTGCTCGACGTGGCACCGGTCCACAGGTCGGTGAGGGTGAACGACCCTCCGGTGAGGCCGACCTGCGCGGCCGAGGCGGTGATGGTCGTGGTGCCCCCTCCCCGGTTGAACAGGCCCACGGCGACCGAGCCGTCGGACAGGGGCTTGGCGAACACCTCGGTGTCGCCGTCGTCGCGCACCCTGCGCCCGCCCGCGCCCAGCGGATCCTGGTTGACCGCCAGCAGACGGGGGTTGCGCAGGATCGCGCTCACGTCGGCGGACATGGTGCGGATGTCGTTGCCGGCCATGAGCGGGGCCGAGAGCAGCGACCACAGGGCGAAGTGGGAGCGGGACTCGGTCAGCGACAGACCGGGACGGCCGACGACCAGCATGTCGGGGTCGTTCCAGTTTCCCGGGCCCGACTGCGCGGCCAGCGGCGCGGTGACGTCCAGGACGTTGCCGACGCCCATCGGGTAGCTGTTGGTGTTGTTGTTCTGCCAGATGTCGAGCAGGTCCTCGGTCGTCCGCCACAGGTCGGCGACCTCACCCCAGTCGTACTTGTCGCCGGTGGGGGAGTGGAAGCTGTTGGGGTTGATGCTGTAGACGATCGGGCGGCCGGTGGCACGCAGGGCGTCGCGCATGGTCGTGAACTGCGCGATCTGCTCGTTGAGGGTGCCGCTGCCGGAACACCAGTCGTACTTGAGGTAGTCCACGCCCCATGAGGCGAACGTGGCGGCGTCCTGGGCCTCGTGACCCTTGCTGCCGGTGGAGCCGGGGTAGGTCCCCACGCCCTGCGCGCACGTCTTCTCGTTGGGCGCCTGGTAGATGCCGAACTTCAGGCCCTTGCCGTGGATGTAGTCCCCGAGCGCCTTCATGCCGCTGGGGAACTTGGTCGGGTTGGCCCGGAGGTTGCCCGCCGCGTCACGCTGCGGGTCGAACCAGCAGTCGTCGACGACGACGTACTGGTAGCCCGCGGCCTTCATGCCCGTGGACACCATCGCGTCGGCGGCCTGGCGGACCTGCGCCTCGGTGATCCCGCACCCGAAGCTGTTCCAGCTGTTCCAGCCCAGTGGCGGGGTGAGCGCCGGGCTGCCCGGCGCGGCCTCGGCGGTCGAGCCGGCGGAGGCGGTGACGCAGGCGGCGAGCGTCAGCGCGGTGGCCGTGAGGAGATGCAGTAGTCGTCTGCGCAGGGAAACCATGGGGGGTTCCTTCCTGGCCCGCGTAGCTGTGCGGGCCTGATGGGCCGCTCATGAGTTGGTGATCAGGTGCGCCCGGGTCAGCGCTGGAGGGTGAGCAGGGCCGGCCGGTACGGCAGCTTCAGGTAGTCGGTGCCGTCCGATGAGGGAGACCTGCCCTGGTAGAGGAACTGCAGGTTGCAGGGGTCGATGGTCATGGTCTGGTCGGCGTTGACGCGGACCAGGTCACCGTGGCTGATGTCGTTGGTCCAGGTCTGGTTGGTGTTGGCCTTGCCCGCGAAGGGGTTGCTCTCGCTGCCGGCCTGCTCGGTCCACGTGCCGGTCAGGCTGGTGGCGGTGAAGGAGCGGAAGTAGCGCCCGTTGACACCCCGCGCCTCGACGATCATGAGGTACTGGTTCTGGCCCTGGACTTTGTAGACCTCGGGGGCTTCGAACAGGCGCTCCTCGGTGTCGGTCATGACCGTGGTGTAGGAGGAGCCGAAGCTGCTGGGGAAGTTCCCGAGCGGCATGCTCGACCTGAAGATGCTGCCCTTGTCGTTGGCGAAGAACAGGTGGATGTTCTGGCCGTCGGCGATCAGGGTCGGGTCGATCGGGCCGCCGACCGGGACGCTGCCGGTGAACAGTGGCTGCGGGGCGGACCAGCCGTTGGGGTTGGTGGGGTCGCTGGACGTGCGGTAGGTGAAGGGCCAGTTGGTGCCCCACCCGTTCGAGGCCAGCACCCAGATGTTCCTGGTCGAGAGGTAGAACAGTTTGGGCGCCACCGCCGGCCCGCTTACTCCGTTCTGGGTGGCTGTGCTCATGTCGGACCAGTTCCTGAAGGGGCTGAACATCATCCCGCTCCAGGCGTTTCCGTCGGAGCTGGTGGCGTAGACCAGGTTCTGTCCGTTGAACGGGACGGTGGTGAAGTCCTTCAGCGCCAGCGAGCCGTTCGTCGGCTGCGCGAGCGGGCCGGTCGAGGACCACCGGTAGGCGGACGGAAGTGCGCACGTGGTCGGCGTCCCGGTCAGGCCGGTCCACTTCTGGTTGCTGCCGCCGTTGCAGTTCCAGAGCTGCACCGCTGTGCCGTTGGCGGTGGCGCCGCCCGAGACGTCCAGGCACAGCCCGGACTCCACGGCGACGATCGTACCGTCGGCGTTCGCCCTCCACTGCTGGTTGGTCCCGCCGTTGCAGGACCAGATCACCGGCCGGGTACCGGCCGTGGTGGCGTGGCCCGGAACGTCCAGGCACTTGTTGCCGTACACGGTGAGCTGGTTGTTGTCCGTCAGCGTCCACTGCTGGTTGGTCCCGCCGTGGCAGTCCCAGACCTGCACGTTCGTGCCGTCGGTCTGGCTGGTGCCCGGCACATCGAGGCACCGGCCGGAACCGGCGCCGCGCACGGTGCTCGTGGTGGCGGCCTGGGCGGGGTTGGCGACGAGTGTCGCCGCCGAAGCGAGCAGGGTCGCGAGCACGACTGACACGTGCCTGCGGCTGAAACCACGTCTGCGCATGGGGGTCTCATTCCTTGAGTGAGCGGTTCCGTTCGTCATGTTCGTCATGCCGAACAAGGGTCGAGCTGTCGAGCAGACAGAAGGGGGAGAGCGGCCTTCTGCCTCCGGGGCGGAACTCATATCCGCACGATGCGCCACCGGTTGTCGGCGGTGCCGTCGTCCGAATCCTGGATCGCGAACGCGCCGACAGAGGTGGAGTTGTTCGCGATGGCGAGCAACTTGCCGCTGTGCTCGTTGCGGATCTTGTACGTCCCGTCTCCCTGGTCGAGCAGTGTCCATCGGTGGTCGGCGGTGCCGTTGTCCGACCACTGCAGGACGGTCGCGTTGTCGTCCGTGGACATGTTCAAGATGCCGAGCACCTTGCCGCTGTGGGCGTTGCGGAAGCGGAACCCGTTTCCATCGGCGACCATGTGCCAGTCGTGGTCGGCGGTGCCCGAGTCGTGCCACTGGAGGGCGCGGCCGCCGTCGGCCGTGGACATGTCCTGGATGCCCAGCACGAGACCGCTGCCCACATTGGTGAGACGGACGGTGCCGCCGGCGTTCCAGTAGACGGTGTAGTTGTGGCCGTGCGCGTCGTGGAACGGGCCCAGGCTGACGGTGGAGCCGTTGGCGGTGGCGGTGAAGGCGAGTGACGTGCTGCTGGTCCGTCTGATCGAGGACGTGTTCAGCGAGGGGAGGGAGCTGAGCGTGGAATCGCCGTAGTTGCCGGACAGGACCACCGGACCGTAGGTGATCGCGGCGACGTTCGCGTTGTCGTTGGCCGCTCGCATGACGACCCGCATGGGCAGACGGACGGTGACCGTGTCGCCGGAGGTCCAGGAGCGGGTCAGGGTGGCGTAGCTGCCGGGCGTGGTGGCGATGTCCTGCCGCGTGCCGTTGACGCTGACGGTGGCCCCGGCGGTCCAGCCCGGGATGCGCAAGCGCATCGCCCAGGTTCCGCTGACGTTGCCGGTGATCTGCAGGGTCGTGGTGTCGCTGACGGGGTATGTCGTGGTCTGGGTGACCGTGATTCCGCGCTCCGACCAGGTGAGCACCGAGGGCACGAACAGGTTCACGATCAGCGTGTCGTCACTGCGGTAGTAGATGGAGTCCATCAGCCTGGTGTGCATCTCCAGGCCCGTGCCCTGGCAGCACCAGAACGTGCCGTAGTCGGTGCTCCAGGTGCCGCCGCCCCACGCGGGACCCACACCACGCCGGCCTCCCGGGTTGAGCGGGGTGAAGTAGGTGACGTGGCCGTGGGGGTCGGCCGGGTTCTGCTGGCCGATCATGTGGTTCAGCCACGCCCGCTCGTAGTAGTCGAACAGCGCGGCCCGGTTCGGGTCCAGCGCGAACAGTTCCCGGGTGAGGATGAGCATGTTGAAGGTGTTGCAGCTTTCGCAGGTGTCCTTGTTCAGGTAGCCGGCGATGGCGTTCGGGGCGCGGAAGTGCTCCGCCTGGCTGTTGCCGCCGATGGCATAGGTGTGCGAGTCGACGCAGAAGTTCCAGGCGTTGGTGGCGATGTCCCGGTAGCGGGTGGTGCCGGTCGCCTTGTACTCCCGCGCGGCCCCGATCCACTTGGGTACCTGGGTGTTGGCGTGCAGTCCGCTGAGCCGGTCCTGGTTGGCCGCCAGCGGGTCGAACACCGCCGCGTGGTCGAACCGTCGGGCGACGGTGAGCCACCGCGCGTCGCCCGTCTGCTGGTAGAGATCGGTCAGCACGGCGTTCATGCCGCCGAACTCGGTTCCCAGCATGGCCTGCATCTGCTGGCCGCTCAGCCGGCCGGTGCGCCGGTCCACCCATCCCGCCAGGGCGAGCAGCACGTCACGGGCTTGTGTGCTGCCGATGTGGCGCCATACGTCCAGCAGGCCGGCGAGGGTCTTGTGGATGGTGTAGTACGGCACGTTGCCGTTGCTCAGGGTCCGTTGCTCGAGAGCGGTGAAGTCGGACTCGGGGTAGCCGGAGAGGTACCCGGCGTTGAAACCGGCGGCACTGTTGTTGGCCTGGCACTTGGCCAGCTCCGCGACCATGTGGGTCGCCTTGTCCCGGCAGACGGTGTCCCCGGTCACGGCGTACAGCTGTGCCCATGCCGTGAGGAAGTGCCCTTGGACATGGGTGCGGAAGGGGAAGTCGGGCGCGTCCCAACCGCCGTTCGAAGACGCGCCGTTGGTGGACAGCCGGTGGTTGGCGCGGAAGTTGTACAGCAGTCGGTCGATATCGACGAACCGCAGGTAGTTCCGCGTGCGGTTCTGGTTGTCCAGCCAGCGGCTCGCGGTGAGCCGGACCTGGTCGAGTGCGAAGGGGTGCGCGGAGACCCCGATGTCGACCCTTGCGGGCGGCACGGCCGCGTGGGCGGGGGACGCGCAGACGAAGGATCCGGTGGCAGAGGCGGCGGCGGTGGCCCCGACTGCTTGCAGTAAGCGCCGTCTGCTGACGGAGGAAGACATCTTGAACCTTTCGGTGAGGGAAGAGTGACTGCTTGGTTCGTAGGAGCGTTCGCTCGCATGTCCGACGGTCGGGTGCAGTACGTCACGGACTTGCCTGCTGCCGACGTGCCGTCACACATGGCAGGCCGACGGCATCACGGCGGAGCCGTTGGTGGCGGCCGCCGTGCCGGCGAGAGCCGATGCGCGTGTGGTTGCGTATCCACGCGGTGAGGGCCGTGGCCTGGACCGGGGCGCGCCTGGAACGTGCTGCGGCATGTGGTTCCTCGTCTCCGGGGCCGCCGGATGCAGCCGTGGCGTCTGACGGGGCGACAGGGGGGCCGCGCCGCCGCGTGGGTCCACGACGGCCCGGCCGGGGGTTGGACAGGTCAGGCCCAGGGGCTGACCACCGTGAAGGAGCTGTCGGCGCGGAAGGTGTCGGTGTTCTGGTAGAGGTCCATGCGCAGCGCGTAGTTGTAGTGGCGGAGGTAACGGCCCGGGTAGTTGTACGACTCCAGGCTCACCGAGCCCGCGGTCGCGCCCGGACGGGCGCAGTACGTGGCGTCCTTGTCGAAGACGGCCGTGCCGCTGCTGCTGTCGAAGCGGATCCGGTAGTCCCAGTGCCGCAGATAGCGTCCGGCGGAGTCGCGGAAGGAGTAGCAGTTGGCGTCCGCGAGTCCGGGGACGACGGTGAAGGTGGCGCTCTGCTTGACGGTGGTGCTGCTGGAGGATGTCACCGGGTCGATGTAGCCGAGGTTGTCGGAGCGCACCACGGCGTAACGGCTCGGGAAGTTGACGGACTGGAGGGACCGAGTGGTGTTGGCCGGGAGGGTGACGCCACCGGAGACGGTCTCCTTCAGCACCGTCGCGTGGCGTATGGAGCCGGACAGTCCGGGCACCTCGGTGGGCGTGGACCAGGTGGCGAAGTTGTCGTAGCTGTCGCTGTACCAGTACTTCCCGGCGCGGTAACCGTCGTAGTAGATGCGCCAGCCTCCGTTGTCGAGCCGGACCAGGGCCGGGCCCTCGACCCAGTCGCCGAAGCCCGCCCAGTCGCCGGTCTTCTTGACGGTGTACGGGCCGGTGAGGCTGGAGGCGGTGGCGTACTCGATGTACTTCGTCGTCTCGTTCTTGGTGAACGCGTGGTAGGTGGAACCGACCTTGACGACGAAGGTGTCGATGTAGTTCGGGCCGATGCCGGACAGCTGCGTGGGCGCCGACCAGGCGGTCAGCGCGGAGTTGGTCGCCGTGATCTTGTAGGCGGTGAAGTGGGTCGCGGTGCTCGCCGACGTCAGGGACACGATGACGTTGACGCTGCCATCGGTGTCGATGAACCACTCGGGCGCCCAGGTGCGGGTCAGCCCGCTGATCGGGATCGTGTGGTTGTACAGGAATGTCCAGTTCACTCGGTCGGTGCTCCGGGCGAAACCGATCGTGTTCCCGGTCCAGTTGGTGGTGTAAGTGAGGTAGTAGAAGCCGTCGGTGTGCTTGAAGATGCTGGGGTCTCGGATCAGACCGGACGGCGGGGTGTAGGACGGGCCCTTCCGCAGGGTGAATCCGGTGGCGTCCGGCGAGTCGTACACGTACATGTTCGACTCGCTGCTGTTGGTGAATGCGGTCATCGTGTACCGCGTCGTCTGTCCCGCCGGCGGGTGGGCGGCTCCGGCCGTACCGGCGAAGGCGGTGGTGAGGCCCAGCAGGGCGGCCACCGAGGCGAGGAGGGCGAGGACCGCCCTGAGGGTTTTGTCCAACGCTCGTCCCATTTCTGCGTGAACTGCCCTGACGCTTGAGAGGTTGTTCGAAGTTCCGAACTGCGTGCGGTACTTCGAGCAGAAGATAGGTATGGGCCGTGCTTCCGTCAATGTTTCCGACGGGTTCCGTTTCCGGTGCGGCTCGGGTCACCCGGGCGGCGGGGTGGCAGTGCCGTAGCGCACGTTGAACTCCGTACGAGGTCTCTTGTCCGTTCTGCGACCATTCCGCACAGCTGGACGTGACCCACGTTCGCACCACCGGACACTTCTCGCGTCGGCCGGCCCCCGCAGGGCCGCATGCGCGTGTGCAGGATGCGTTGCTCTTCGCTCCACCCGCCGCGACTCATCGGCTCGGATCAGGAACCGCGCGAGAGGTGCACCGAGGGCGGACCTGCGGGGAGCGGAGCGGCTCAGTTCTCCCCTCGCACAAGGCTGTTCACCGAACATCCCGCCGGGTACCGCGCCACGGTGCTCCGTGTTCGAGCGGCCGGTGCCCTGGCCGTCGTCGGGCGCGCACCGGAGCACGGTCCGTGGTCGTGACGCCGGACTGCCCGGCACGTCGTCCCCGACGAGCCCTGGTGGCGGCTGGAAGACCCGCCGCTGACGGCCGGCTGGCTCCTGGTGCGCGGTCAAGTCGCCCGTCCGACAAGACGGAAGCCTCCGGCACGGACGCTTTCGAGCGCGGCCAGGCGGGAACGACAAGTCTGTCGAAACAGCCGCTTGTCACCGCGTCGCCCTTGGGCGTACCGTCCGAACCGGCCCCGGTCCGATCGGCGTACCGGGCTCGTTGTGGTCATCACGTGACCACCGACCCAACCTCCCGCGACTGCAACAAGGCGTCAGTTCTCGACGTGGTCCTCTCCCATGCCCCCTTGACACGGAACAAGCTCACCGAGCTGACAGGCCTGAGCAGGGCCACGGTCTTCAGAGCAGTGGAGGAGATCTGGGCCGACGGCTTCCTCGTCGAGTGCGGGGTCGACGAGGTCACCGGCCCGGTCGCCGGTCCACGTATCTGGACCTGTCCGGCAAGGCCGGCCACGTCGTCGGTATCAGCTTCGGCGCCAAGACCACCGGTGTCCTGGTGACCGACCTGAGAGGCCGCGTGATCCAGCACGTGACGGTGCGCCGATCACCAGGAGGTCAGGGACGCCGCACGGTGGCTGGTCGACCTGATCGCGCAGGCCGCCGAATCCGCACAGGGCCCCCTGCGTCAGATCGTCGCCGCCGTGCCCGGGCGGGTCCGGGGCGGCACGGAAATCTTCGGCCCCGCGGAGGTGATGAAGATCTTCGCGGGCTCCGGCCTCCAGCGAGCCATCGCAGATGTCGACATCGTGCTTCCACAGGTGCGCGGGCGGCTCGACCAGAGCCTTCCGGCGGTGCCGGAGATCAGGACGGGTCCGCACCTGGTCGGTCTGTCGACGGCTCAAGGCCCCGGACCCGGGGGGGCGAGCATTCGATCCGCATCGGCCCGGTCGCCGCCCGCGGCCTCGACATGGACCACTGGTCACAGCATCGGCGTCACTCCGGCCAAGGCCCACCAACTCGCCGAAGGCGACGGCTTTGACCGGAGCAAGAGCCGGGTCGGATGCGCTGCCGAACCGCTGCCGCAGGTCCGTGCCCTGCTACAGCACCCTTTCGAGGAATGCCTGGGTTCGTTTCTCGCGGGGATTGGCCAGCACTTCACGGGCGTCGCCGCGTTCCACCGCGATGCCGCCGTCCATGAACAGCACCTCGTCGGCGACCTCGCGGGCGAAGCC
>NZ_JBIWIV010000024.1:0-80693 GCF_044764825.1 Streptomyces sp. NPDC093598
GATACGAGCCGACCTCCACCTCGGACTGCTCCAACTCGCCTGCAGCATCATCTGCTTGAGACGACTCCGAACCTCATTCTGAAATGATCAGTTAGTCAGCATTAGGCCAAATCTGGACAACCCATACCTCAAGAGGATCCTCGTGCGGCCCTTCAGGAGGGAAGGGATCGAGTGCCAGCAGGGCCTCGACATGATCCCGCCCTCGACAGAGCAAACGCAGGTGATAGCACCCCGGCTGCAGCTGAATCTCGCCGTAGCAGACGCCATTCAAGTCGACCACCGCGAGGCGATCTGCCATCGGAGAATAAAAAGCCCGTTCGTACTCCCAAGAGCCTGATGGCTGAGGAGCGGGCCCGTCCCACACCTCCAAACGCACCAAAGGGTAAAAATCGTTGTCGCTGGAGGTAAGACTCCAGCCTTCCCCGGGGATCTGAACTATGTCGTCCTCCGCCGGCGCTTCTTCGAAGAGGATGGGGCCGATCTGGATGGTCCTGTAGTACACGCGCGGGCGGACATCAACTGCATTGATGAGAGTGGGCACTTACTCTCCTCACCATCGAGCGAGCAGGACCGTCAGGCTAGCCCCCGTCCTGAACTGAAAGCTCTCTCGATTCATATCGCAACGACCACAAACGGACACTCACCCTGCCTTCATGCGCGTACCACCGGAAGATCACTGTCCAGGAACTCCGTTCGATCCGCGCCAAGATCGGTCGAGATACGTCTTCTGAGGCCTGCTCAACTAGGACGTGACCTGTCCGCTTCGAGGACCCGGCGGAGCGCCTTCAAAGGGTCGGGCTCTCCCTGCTCTCCTCCTGAATCTTGAGGTAGAAGTCCGTCAGCACTGCGGCGAGCGGTGCATGGCGGGAGAGGAACGCCCTGGCCTTTGGCGATCCGTCCGGCGGTTTCTTCCCATCGGCACATGCGTGAATGAGCGCCACGCGTTCGTTCCGCTCGTATCCGTATAGAGCAGTGATCAGCCACTTCACCAGCCAGCTGACCGTGTAGCAGCGATCGTAGGTCCGGTGCAGTTCGAAGAACTGTGTTTCGGACGGTGACAGATCGAATCGGGAGGAGAGGGCGAGGCCATAGTCCGTGAAGTAGAGGCGTCGGCCGTCGGTCAGGATGTTCTGAAAATGGGCGTTGAAGTGCAGGAGCCCGCGAGCGTTCATGAAGGACGTGCCGGCTTCCAGTTCGTACTCAACCAGGGAGAGAGCCCGGTCGGCAGATTCGTCATCAGCCTGCACCTGCTTGGTGAGCCACTCGTGGAGCGTCTGAGGGATGTACTCCAGGAACAGCACGAGGCTCGCAGAGGACTGCTGAAGGGCCTCGATACGACGGCGTACCTCGGGTCGACCTCCCCAGTAGACCACGGCCCGCTCCACGTCCGCGAGTTCTTCCGGAAGAGCGGTTGTGTCCGGCAGCACGCGCCAGTGGTACATCACCGGAAACCCCTGGTACTGCCTTCCGAGCACCCAGTTCGTCGTCATGGTGTGAACAGCGAGCTCCCGCCACGCACCGAAACTGGGCCCACCGACGCCGTATTGGCAGTAGCTGGGCAGCTCGAACAGGTTGGCCGTGGACCGTACGTGCTCCGGCAGCCGCTCCATGTCCGTGAGCGGCACCCGTTTCACGAAGACCGGCTTTCCGTCGACCTCCATCAGCGCGGACTTGCCGCCGATACCGGAGCCGAGCGGCACGGTGGCGTCCACAAGCTCGGCCAGTCGGTGATCACTTCGCAGGGCTAGTGAGGTGGAAACAGCGCTGTAGGCAGCCAAGCGCGCTTCTTCCGACATGTCGAGATGCTCGACTGCTACCTGCATCGAAACGCCGAACCTCGTTTTCGCCCTGTCCGCGAGTGTTCACCAGCTGCTGCCTCTGCACTGTAGGTGCAGGTCGATGTGGAGATCAGCGGAATCGACGGACGGCGCTGGTTGCCACGGTTCAGCGCCCGCACTCGCGTGCCCCCCTGCCAGGGCCACAGCCTCGAACGCGCTACCAAGGCGGTCGCTCATCCCTTGGGTCTCTGACCGGTTCGGGTTGTCGCCCCGCTCAGAACGGTCGTCACCGCAAGTACCGGGTTGAGAGGCTCCACGAGTTCCTTGGTGGCGACGGCCACGAGGCGGGCGGGTGCATCACCCTCCAGCAACGCGTTCACGTACTCGATGGCCTCCGCTGCCGAGAGCACAGGCAGCCTTTGGCGCAGTGTCCGCACGGCATGCATCCGTCCGCGCGTAGCGGCGACTCCGCGGAGCACATCGTGTAGATCGTCCACTGCAGTACGCACCGGCAGCCCACGTATCCGAGCCCGGTAGTCAGCCTCCCACTCCCCGGTCACCGCGGAGACGACGCCGACCTGATGCAGTCCCCCGTCGACACGGTCGACCAGGTACGGCCCGTTGCCTGCCAGCATGAACTCCGGATCCCGAGTGCGCACGAACCTCTCGGACGTCCAGTAGACGATCCACACCAATTCATGCTCCTCGACGTCCACCACAGCCATGCGCAGTGCCTCTGCACCCCCAGCACGCCACCTTTGATAGTCGCGCTCCAGTTGTTCCTGGACGGCCCGAACTGCGGCTTCTCGTTCGATCACGCCTGCAGCATTCCGCACGGACCCGGGTCCATCCAGTCATTTCCCCGCGGCCCGTAGGAGCAGCTTCCTGACGTCCTTGCCCAGGAATACGACAGCAACGGAACAAGTGCTCTGCGCCAGTAGCACGCGGGGTGTGCCCGCGATGCCACACGAGGCCCACCTCTGCACGGTGAGAGTGGCGGGCGTGGGGTGAACGCCAAATAGAAGCGCACGCTGAATCAGCAGTGCGAAGAGCCGGCCGGTGCGGCGGTACTGGAGCCGCAGGTGTGGGGGCAGCTTCCCCTGTTCACCCTGCCGCGCACCCTCACCAACGCCACGGTCCGCGCTATCGCTGTCCAAGCCGCTGCGACAGGTCATCGAATCGATCAACGAGACCTTCAAGGGGCAGCCTGACCTCGAACGGCACCGAGGGCGCACACCCGGAAGTGTCATAGCCCACGTCATGCAACGCATCCTCGCGCTGACCGCCTTGATCTGGCACAACGACGCCACCGGACAAACCGTCCTACGCTCACTCATCGCCTACGATCACTGACCCCTTGAAATAGATCATCTAGTTCAACCGAACGGTGTGACCGGGCACCACACGCCGAACCACTGCTCGGCGCCCCACTCCTCGAACCGCGCCACCTCGGTGAAACCCAGCTTTGCCGCGAGGCGCATCGAGCGGGTGTTGGCGATCTGAGTGCAGAGCACCACCGGCTCGCCGGGGAGCGCGTCGGCGAACCAGTCGAGTGCCGCTGCGCACGCCTCGGCGGCGTACCCGCAGCCCCACGCTTCCGGCAGGAACATGTAGCCGAGCTCGGCGTCCCCGGCATTCGGACGGACGTGACCCGGACGCTCCGCGTCACGCCGATCGAGCGTGACCGTGCCGATCATCGCCCCGTCGAGAGTGACCACAAAAAGGCCAGGGCGCCGCCCGGGTACCTCGGGCACCGCGCGTTCGAGCTCATCACGCGGGCGAGGGCCACCGAGGTAGGTGCGCACCTCTGGCGAGGCGAACAGCTCGATGAACGCCGCACGGTCCCGGGCCTCGGACCCGCGGAGCATGAGCCGTTCGGTCCTTATCGGAGCACGCGGCCAGGCGACGGATCCGAGCTCAGTCATGGCGGGCAACCTATCGCACCCCCGTGAGGGTGATCCGAAGGAGAAGACCCAGCCCGGAGCCCCACTTTCGTCGAGTCCTGATCAGCGTGGGCAGCCAATCTGCACAACAGCATCGAGGAACCCCCCACCTGACTCCCAAGGCGGGACTCTCGTCCGAGATCGGCAGGCCCGACCCGCAGGAATCCGGGAACCCACGCGTTTCCAGCCGCACCGACGACAAGGCCTCGCTGCTCCTGTCGTTCAACGGCGCGGTCTTTGCCGGACAAGGACTTACCGCGGCCCGCCCAGCTTGTCGGCGGTTGCGCCGTCCTGACCCTCGCGGCCTCGGCCGTGCTGATGCTCCTGGTCGTGCGTCCCAACCTCGAGGGGAGGGCCGTGTCGTGCGGTAGGGCTTTCCTCGCTGGGCGTAACTGAGCAAGGAATACCTGCACAATGCGATGCGGCAGGACACCCGAGCTGTCCGCGTTCAGGCGCTGTCCCTCATCGCCCTCGGCAAGTTCGAGCGCCTGGCCCGCGCGGTCGACATCATCCTCGCCGCTCTCGCCCTGCTCCTGATCGCCGTCCTCGCGGTCGTCGGATAACCAGCAGCATGTCCGCCCCGGTGCCACGACCGGGCGCAGGCCTTCACACACGGCAGGAGCGCACTCCCGATGCCAGCAAGCCCCGGCGTGCGCCTCTCGCATGCGACCCAGGCGCCGGGCCCCTACTGGATCAGTCCTGGGCACAAGGGATGGATCGCAGCGGCCGCCCTGGTCGCTGGCTGAACAGACCGCTGATCCCCTGAAGCGCCCGGCCCCGCGGCCGGTTCCGCCTCCCGCGAACGTCACGGCTTGCCCGTGGAGGTCCGGTTCTCGGCACTGGACAACGCGCCGCACGAGCTGGTCACCGACCCGTATCGGAGCACCGCTACCAGGGGGCCAACGCCCAAGCCCTCGGTACGGACGGCATCGCTCACCTCGTCGAAACCCTCTACCAACCCCTCTTCGACGCTCTGTCAGAGCGGCTGGCCGGGCCGTACGGCGTGGAAACCTTCTCACAACAGCAGCAGACTTCCCTGTTCCGGGAAACGGGGTTACGGGTCCTGCCCCGCCTGGAAGCCGCCGGCATGTGGCTGGCGCCCTCCACCGGAGTGCCGCACCTGCGGGTGCCCTGCCCGCGCTCCTGCGGATGGGCGGAGAAGTACGCACAGCGCACCCGAGTGGAGTGGGCCGACCGTGGCCTCGCCAGGGTGGCAGCGGTCTGCTTGCACCACGGCCCCTACACGGCCACGATCACGCCCGCGGACGGCGGCTATCTCGACCTCGCCACCCTGTACCGGAACATGGTCAAGGAACTCGCCGCGTTCGCGGAGACCGACGTCCTCCAGGTGATGGTCAAGGGCACTGACTGGATGCCCGGGAGCCTCCTGGTAGACGGCGCATTTCAAGCCGTGGGCCTGACGCAAGGTCAGCTGCCCGCGCGGCTGTTCTGCCCGGTGATCGTCGCCGAGACGCTTGCCGCGAGGCGCATCGAGCAGTGGTTGGCGGTCTGGGTGCACAGCACCACCGGTTCGCCGGGGAGCGCGCCGGCGAACCAGCCGAGTGCTGCGCACGCCTCGCCGGCGTACCCCCATCTCCACGCCTGCGGTAGGAACATGTAGCCGAGCTCGGCTCCCCCGGGCTCGGGGCGGACGTGTCCCGGACGTGTGGCGTCGCGCCGGTCGAGGAGCGTGATGCTGCCGATCATTGCTCCGTCCAAAGCGACCACGAAGACGCCCGGGCGGCGCCCGGGCAGCTAGGACACCGTGCGTTCGAGTTCATCGCGCGAGTGAGGGCCACCGAGGTAGGTGCGCTTTTCAAACGAGGCGAACAGTTCGATGAACGCGGGACGGTCCGCGGCTTCGGACTGGCGGAGCACGAGCTGTTCGGTCCTGATCGGGGCAGGTGGCCAGGCGACGGGTCCGGGCTCGGTCATGGCGGGCAACATATCGCACCCACGTGCGGTGTTCACCGGGAGGTCACAGTACGCGGCGGTCACCCGGCCCCTCACCCAGCGAGGTTCTGCCCGCAGAACTTCACCGGCCCGGCGAGGTTGGACGCTTGGGGGAGCGGCTGCCGGGGCCGACCCGAGGGAGTGGCCGTTGGCTCCCGTCCGGCGGCTTCGAGGTGCCGGGCGGGGGCGGCACGGGGCCCTCCTGGGGTTCCTTGAGCACGAGGGAAGCCGCGCGCCTTCCGCATGGATGACGATCAGAAACGAGCGTTCTGCTGCGGTCTGGGCGTGTAGGGGCTGGAGTTGGCGTCCTTGCGTGGCCGGTCGGGGCGGCCGGCGACGGGCGGGATGCCGTCGACCAGGGCGAGGGTCTGGGTGACGTCGTTGACATTCGCCGCGGTCGTGATGACCTTGAGCGGAGTGCCGCGTCCGTCGCAGATCAGGTGGAGTTTGCTGCCTGTCTTCCGCCGGTCGACCGGCGGAAGACAGGTGTCGGAGCCCCCTTTTCTCGCGCCCTACCGGTCCCGTGGTCCCGGCGGATACGAGTGCTCGGCAAGCCTCAGGGACTCGGCGCGGTCAGGTACCGCTGGATCGTCGGTGCCAGCCATGCCACGATCTCCGCCCGGGCCAGCCCCACCGCCGGCTGCATCCGCAGCACGTACCGCGTGAGCGCCAGCCCCAGCAGCTGCGACGCCATGAGTGCCGCCCGTGCCGAAACCTGCTCGGGGTCGGGGCACACCTGCCGGGCGACCGGCAGCAGCTGGTCCCGCAGGATGCCCTGCATGCGCTCCGCCCCGGCCTGGTTGGTCACGCCGACCCGCAGCAGGGCGGTGAGGACCTCGTTGTTCTCCCACATGTCGAGGAAGTGCTCGACGAGGATCCGCCCCGCGTCCTGCCGGCGGTCTGCCCCGCTCACGTCCGGCAGCCGCAGGTCGATGGCGACGGCCGCCGCGAAGAGGCCCTCTTTGTTGCCGTAGTACCGCATCACCATCGACGGATCGATGTTCGCGTCCTTGGCGATGGCGCGGATGGTGGCTCGCTCATAGCCGTCGGTCGCGAAGCGCTCGCGGGCCGCCGCGAGGATCGCGCCGCGAGTGGCGTCGGAGCGGCGGGGGGCGCCGGAGCCGGGAACCATGGGGGTGCTGTCGCTGCCGTTCATGCCAACAAACGTAGGCCAACGAGTGTAGGTCAACAAGTGTTCGCCAACGATTGTTTGCCAACAGCCGTTGACATCCTTCTCGGCGCCTCACTATTTTCGTCAACGAGCGTTGGCCAACATTCGTTGGCGATGGGCGATGACAAGCAGGCGTTGGCAACAGGAGGCCACCATGCACGGCACCGCCACCCACCACACCGTGATCGTCGTCGGCTCCGGCCCCACCGGCCTCCTCCTCGCCGGTGACCTCGCCACAGCCGGCGTCACCGTGACACTCGTCGAGAAGCGGCCACGCAAGATCAGCAACCTCTCCCGCGCCTTCGGCGTGCACGCACGCACCCTGGAGCACCTCGACGCCCGCGGCCTCGCCGACGAACTCCTCACCACCGGCGACACCATCACCGGCCTGCGGCTCTTCCGCCGCCTCTCCCTCGACCTGAGCACCCTGCCGTCGCGCTTCCCGTTCCTGCTCATCACCCCGCAGTACGAGGTCGAGCGGCTTCTGGAGCGGCGGGCCCGGGAGGCCGGGGTCGAGTTCGCGTACGAGAGCGAGGTCGTGGGGCTGCGGCAGGACGACGAGGGGGTCGACCTCGACGTGCGCGGCGCGGACGGGGCGGTCGTCACCCGCCGGGCGGCCTATGTCGTCGGCGCCGACGGTCACCGGAGCGCCGTGCGGGAGGCGATCGGCCTGGACTTCCCCGGTGTATCTGTCATCAAGTCGCTGATTCTGGCCGATGTCCGGCTGGCCGAGAAGCCCGAGGGTGTCCTCACCGTCAACGGCCGCGGCGACGCCTTCGCGATGATCGCCTCCTTCGGCGACGGCTGGTACCGGGTCATGGGCTGGAACCGCCGCAACGAGGTCTACGACGACGCCCCGCTCGACCTCGACGAGGTCAAGGAGATCACCCGCCGTGCCCTGGGCACCGACTACGGCATGCACGACGCCCGCTGGCTCTCCCGTTTCCACAGTGACGAGCGCCAGGCACCGCACTACCGGGTCGGGCGGGTCTTCCTCGCCGGGGACGCCGCGCACATCCACTCCCCGGCCGGCGGGCAGGGCATGAACACCGGCCTCCAGGACGCCGCCAACCTGAGCTGGAAGCTCGCCGCGGCCATCCGGGGCCGGGCGCCCGAAGGGCTCCTCGACAGCTACGAGGCCGAGCGCCACCCTGTCGGCAGGATGGTGCTGCGCAGCAGTGGCGGACTGGTCCGGCTGGCCCGCGCGCGGAATCCGCTGCTGCGTGCCGCCCGCGCCCTCGTCTCCGCGTTCGTCGACATGGCCCCGCCCGTCCAGCGCAAGGCCCTGGGGCAGATCACCGGGATCGGCTACGCCTACCCCGCCCCCCGCGGCGCCCACCGCCTCACCGGCACCCGCGTCCCCGACGTCGCCCTGAAGGACGGCCGGCTCTACGAGGCGCTGCGCGGCGGCCGGTTCGTGCTGATCACGCCCGGGACGTACGAAGGCCCCGGTGTCCGTGAGGGGTGGCTGACCGTGGAGCGCTGGGCGGGCGACCGCCGGACGATCGTCCTGGTACGGCCCGACGGATACGTGGCCTGGGCGGCGGAGGCTGCGGACGCGGCGGCGATCGAGAAGGCGCTGGCCGGGTAATGGGGGTTGGGGAACGGCGCGAGGACGTGCAAGCTCCGGAGGAGGGAGCACGGCCGGCACCGCCGCGACTGGATGCCGGCCAACACCAGAGCTGCCGGTGCCGTCGGCCTGCTGATCGGGGCGCTCCGTGGCTTGGGCCGCGTCCGGCGCAGGTCTTGCACGACTACGGCGTGCCCAGCGATCGGCATGCCGACCGGCTCCCGCCCGCCACCGTCCAGCGCCTGCTGGGCGGCGCGCGCAGGCCGCCGACCGCGCCCGCGTCATCGCCCCTGCCCAGTCGTCCCCGGCAGCCTGCCCGCCTCCACCACCACCCCCCACCACCCCCCACCGCCCCCCTCGACACACTTCGGACGGGGGGCGGAGTCCGCGCCACACTCCTCGACGCTGGTTCGGCCGGGTCGACGCCCAGCTTCCGGGCGTGCGACGACTTCGCCGACCTGCGGGCACACGGCCGCTGCCCGGCGTTGGCACACGGAGGGCCGCCCCGCGCATGCGGGCTGCTCGACCGACCCGTCAGCCGGCCGAGTCCGAATGGAACTCCATGGCCAAGGCGTCGGGTTTCACTGTGATGACGGCCTGGGCACGCGGTGGACGGGAGGTCACCTTGAACCGGGGCCAAATTTGCAGGACGGTCGCGAGGGGGATGTGCATCTCAACCCACGCGAAGTTCTCTCCGATGCACTTGCGGCGGCCGTCGCCGAAGGCGAGAAAGGACCCTCGGGTGGCCGCGACGCGGTCTGCCTCCCAACGGTCCGGATCGAAGGTGTCCGGGTCGGGGAAACAGGCGGAGTCGTGCTGGTGCAGATAGGGACTCCACACGACATCGGCGCCCTCGGGTATGAGGTGTCCGCCCAGGACGATGTCGCGGGCGGCGGTCCGCGTCACCATCCAGGACGGTCCGTATTTTCTGATGGCCTCCTGCAGAACCCGTCGGGCGTAGGGGAGTTGGCCGATGTCGTCGTAGCGCAGCGGCCGGTTCCCGCACACCGAGACCAGTTCCTCGCGAAGACGTCGTTCGACGGCGGGATGGCCGGCGATCTCGTACAGCGCCCAGGCGAGTGTGGTGCCGGTGGTCTCGATCGCGCCGGCCAGGAGGGTGATGGCCTCGTCCTGGAGTTGCCGGCGGCCGAGTTGGTCTTCAACACCGAGCAGGGTCTCGAACAGACCCCTCTGCTCGCGGCGAGACCCGGACGCATGCGGGCATGCCTCGGCGCCGGAGGCACCCCCCGCCGAAGCGGATCCGGGTGCGGTGACGTCGATGTGATGGTCGATGGCCTGGTCGATGAGGGCGCGCAGGCGGACGACACGGTCGGCGTGCGCGCGGTTGGCGGGCAGCGCCAGCCGCGTGATCCAGGGCGGAAGAATGACCTGCCGGATCGTCCCTTTCATGATCTCGGGCATGAGGGCGGTGAACTCGCCCTCCAGGTGTGCGGGCAGGTCCGTGCCGAACACAGCGACGAGGAACGTAGCCAGGGTGATCTCGTTCATGCCGGCGAACATGTCGCGCGACTCGGCCGCGGGCCAGGCACCGACCATCGTCCGCACCTGATCGATCATGGCGTTGCCCCGCTCGGCGATATGCGCCCTGCTGAACATGGGCTGCATCAGACGGCGGTTGCGCAGATGAGTGTCGCCGTCGGCGACGGTCGCGACTCCATCACCGAGGAAGACCCGCAGCGCATCGTAATACCTGCCGCCCTTGGGGAAGTGGGCGGCGTCGGTCACCAGGAGCTGGCGGGTCAGTGCGGGGTCCGTGACCACATAGGCGGGTGTGGGGCCGATGCGGATGCGCACCACCCTGCCGTATTCGCGCAGCGAGGTGATGAACGGCAGGGGGTCGCGGACGAGGCGGAGTCCGTGCCCGATCAGCGGCAGTCCGCCGGGGGCCGTGGGGGTGGGGACGGGTGCCGTGGTGGGGGCGCTCATCACGCACTCACTCCTCGTGGAAGAGGGATCAAACCCCGAAATGCATGCCCATCACAGCTTCTCTCGATGCACCGAGACAACGATCCGTGCGTCACACACCGGCCCACCCGTCGTCCTCGCCGCCTGGGCCGGCAAGCGGTGAGGCAACAGCCGCCCAGGACGCTCTGCAGGGCTCCGAGTACGGCCGAGCCGGTTCCGGCCGCGTGCGGGACCCGCTCGATGGCGAGCGTCGTGGCGGTGCCGAAGACCTGGCCGCTACCGAGGCGGTGCCGAAGACCTGGCCGACACCGAGGAAGGCGGTCCCGGCGAGCCCGAGGGCGAGGACGCGGTTGAGCTGGCCGGCGAGACTGACCAGCAGCGCCGCAGTGGAGGCGGCCAGCATCGCGGCCAGGCCGATGCGCAGCAACAGCCGCGGCTGGTAGCGGCCGACCATCTCGCTGTTGGGGCCCCGCTGGACCACTCATACGGAGGCGCTAACTCCTCGTAGCGGCTTGCCCCGTGACATACCAGTGCGGGATGGGGTGAAGGGGGGCGGGCCCCGGCGTCCTGCACGGCCGTCGTGCCCCACGGCGTTGCGTGAGTTGGACCCCGGCTGCCCGGTCCGGCTCATGATTGCCCCGCCCGGCGGTCGGATGGTCGCCCCGGTCCGGCTCATGATGGCGGCCATGCACAAGGGGGGCAGGAGGAGGCCGCGGTCGAAAGGCCGCGCCTACGGCTGTACTGCGGGGGCCGCGCAAGCCGTGCAGCGCATCAGGCCGTCGCGGCGTGAACCCGTTCACCGCGAGATGGCAAGTACAGGGTGTGAACACCCACCACCGTGACACCCACCGACCCGACCAACGGACGGACTGTCCATGACCGACCCGGCCGACGGCGATGCCGAGCTCATCGCGGCCTCACTTGAGGAACCCGAGCGTTTCGCAGCGCTCTTCGACCGCCACGCCCCGGCGATCCACCAGTACGTCGCCCGACGGCTCGGCCGGGACGCGGCCGATGACGTCACCGCCGAGACGTTCCTGACGGCCTTTCGGATACGAGCCCGGTTCGACCCGGCCCGTGCCGGGGTGCGGCCCTGGCTGTACGGCATCGCCGCCAAGCAGATCGGCCGGCACCGCCGACAGGAGGTGAAGGCGCTGAAGCTGCTCGCCCGCACCGGCCACGACCCGGTCGCCCACAGCTGGACCGACTGTGCCGACGACCGTCTCGCCGCCGAGGCCGCCGCCCGCCCACTGGCCGGGGCACTGGCTCGTCTCTCGGCGGGGGACCGGCATGTCCTGCTGCTGTTCGCCTGGGCCGACCTCGGCTATCACGAGATCGCCGAAGCCCTCGGCATTCCCGTCGGCACCGTCCGCTCCCGCCTCAACCGCGCCCGCCGCAAGCTGCGCACCGCTACGGGCACGGCCGGCGGCCCCCGCATCGAAGCTCGCATCCACGAAGGTGACCCCGCATGAACGAGCTCTCCGCATTCCGCGGCCTGCGCGCCGACGCACCCCTTCCCGACGCCGACCGGCTCACCGCGCCGCGGGCCCGGCTCACCGCGGCACTCCGGCACGAGACCCGTCGCGGGCGCGCCGCCCTCCCGGCGCGCCGGATGATCCTGGCCGGCGCCGCCACCGCAGGGACCCTCGCCGTGATCGCCGGGATCGTCACGACCCTCCCCCAGGACAGCACCCACGCCTCCGCGAGGAAGGGCCCCCAGATGCTGTCGGCAGGCGCCTCCGCCGACGCCCTCGAACTGGCCGCCACGAGTGTCGAGAAGCACGACGGCACCGAACCCGGCCCGAAGCAGTGGGTGTACGACAAGAGCACCGTCTTCGTCCAGGGCAAGCCGCAAAGCAGCGAGGAGTGGACCCGCTGGGACGGCACCGGGCACGCCAATCTGCCCGGCATCCCCCCGGCCGGTGACGTCTCGGACTTCGACCCGGACAAGCTCCAGGTCTGGTACGGCCCCAACCAGGAGGCCAAGTGGAAGAAGGAGGGCTACGACGACCGCTCCCAGCGCCAGTTCTACCGCTTCCTCACCACCCTGCCGAGCGACCCTGACCGCATGATGCAGCACATCCGCCAAGAGCACGCCATCGGCTCCGTCAAGGGGGAGACCCGTGCCCAGCGCGACTGGCGGGAGATCGACGTCCTGTACCGGTCGGTGCTGATCCCGCCGAACGTCCAGGCGGGCCTGTTCCGCGCTCTCGCGAAGATCCCCGGCGCCCGCGTGACGACCGGCGTGAAGGACCCGCTCGGCCGCGCGGCGATCGGCGTGAGCGTGACCTACGCCGAGAAGACACTCTCGGGCTGGCAGGGCAAGCAGGAGATCTTCTTCGACCCCGAAAGCTACGCCTACCTCGCGCAGACCCGGGACGACGGGAAAATGATCAGCGCCCGCGCCGCCTGGGGCGTCGTCAACAAGCCCGGCGCCCGCCCCTGAGCACCCCCAAGGGGCGCCCCGCGCACACCGGGCGCCCCCCCGCCGCCCTACCGGCTACTCCAGGCCGCCGCATCCGAATCCGCGTCCGCGTCCGCGGCCCGGGCCTCCAGCGCGCGCTCCACGCCCGCGCAGGCCTCCAAGACCAGACCACACCGGCGCCTCCCACCCGATGACGGTCAACGACGCCCTGCTCGCCCTGCTGCGCCCGAAGCCGAACCAGACCCAGCTCACCAACGAGCCGACCGACATCCCCGCCGCCGCGCAGACCCCCGTCGACGCCCCGGACAGGCCGGAGCACCAGCCCCGTCCCGGCAGGATCGCTGCTTCACCTGTCCAGGAGCGGTTTTTCTGATCAGTGGGTGGTGGGCTGGCCTGGGCTGATCAGTTTGGTGCTGGGTGGTGGGGTTGTAGGCCGGGGCTGTGGTTGGCCGGTGATGCGGGGCCAGGGGGCTTGGGTTGTGTGTACTGGGCTGCTGTTTTGTCAGGTGTATGGAGTGGGGGTCAGGTGTGGTCAGTTCTCTTGCGTTCTGCTCAGGTTCGTTGAGTGCTGTTATGCGGTGGTGTTGAGCCAGTACAGGGCGGTGTCCATGTCGCTTGGGGTCCAGTTGCGGATGGGGTCTGGGACGGCGGCCAGGAGCTGGTCGACCGTTTCGATGTAGCGGCTGTAGCGGCCGGGTGCGTGGGGGGACGCCGAGGGTGTGGAGGGCGGTGTGGGCTCGGCAGTCGTAGATGGCCATGCGGTCGGGTGCGGCTGCTGTGAGGACGGCGGAGGCGAGGGCGTCGCCGGTGCGGAAGCCCGGCAGGGGAGCGAGTGCTGCCCGGCCGGCTTGTGCCGACGTGCTGCGGCTGAGGGAGGTGTCGCGGGCAGCGGTGGTGGCTGCGGCGGTTGCGCGGCGTACGTCGGCGTCGGGGAGGGCCATGAGTTCGGCGGCCCAGGGCGTGTCGGCTCTGAGCCGCTTCCACATCAGCAGTGCTCCGATGTCGGCTTTGCCGATGTCCCCGCTGACGCGGGAAAAGCGCGTGCCGCGTTCAGGGGTGTGGCAGGAACCGTTCGACGCCGGTTTGCAGCGCCGCCTCGTTCGCCCGGGGCGGGTTTGCGCCGACCACGGAGCAGATCAGGGCAGCGACACGGGCGGCGAAATGACACGCGTCGGTGACGTCTTCGAGGCTCAGTCCGTCGAGTCGGCCGCCGAGGGGTCCGAGGTTGGCGAGGCGGTGCAGCAGGCCCGCGGTGAAGGAGTCCCCCGCGCCGACGGTGTCGACGGCGTCGACGGCTGGGGCCGGGACGGTGACCCGTACGCCGTCGAGGGAAGCGACGGCACCCCGCCCGCCGAGGGTGATGACGACGAGGCGCACGCCGGCGGCGTGCCAGGTGTCGCAAGCCTGGTCGGGGCCGGCGCCGGGGAGGAGGAGTGCGAGGTCGTCCTCGCTGAGGCGGAGGATGTCGGCGAGGGCGCACCAGTGGGGGAGCCGTTCACGGTAGGCGGAGGGGGGTACGAGGAGCGGGCGGACGTTGGGGTCGATGGACACGGTGGCGTGCTCGCGGGTCTGTGCGAGATGGTCCTCGATGTGCCTGCCGCCGGGTTGGCGTATGAGGGCCAGAGAGCCGGTGTGCAGGCAGGCCGCGTCGTCCTGGCGGGTGGCGGCGAGCTCGTCGTCCGTCCACTGCCAGTCGGCGGCGATGTCGGCGTAGAAGGTGTAGGTGGCCTGACCGGTCTCCTCCAGGTCGGCGACCGCGAGCGTGCTGGCCTCGGGGGCGGCCACGCTGCCGGTCAGGTCGACCCCTGATGCGGCGAGGCGGGCGCGGAAGAGCGCGCCGAAGGCATCGCTGGAGAACCGCCCGAGAAACCGGGTGGGGGTGCCGAGCCGGGCGAGGGCGACGGCGGTGTTGGCGGGGCCGCCACCGGGCAGGGCACGCAGCGCGAGTTCGCCGGCGCCGGATCCGGCGGGGTCGACGAAGGCGTCGGCGACGCACTCCCCGAGGACGGTGACACCGCGGGGGGACTGGGGTCGGGCCATGCTGACGGTCTGCCTCTCTCAGGAAGGTGTGGGGCCGCTCTGCCCCGCGCCCGGGGCCCGGTCCGGTGGCCGGATGCAGCCCATGCCGTAGGTATTGACATGCCACTCAAGACGGACGTAACTTCCGTGCAACACGGAACTAACGCGCGTTATTAAAGCGCGAAACCGGAGGTGATGTCTCGCCTCCGTCCGGCCGAAAGGGACTGGAAGTGGCCACGAACAAGGCGAGTCGCGTGACCATGAGCGATGTGGCGCGCCACGCGGGTGTCTCGCGGACCACGGTCTCCTTCGTCCTGAACGACCGGCCCGGTGCCGCCATCCCCGACGAGACCCGTCGGCGGATCCTGGAGGCGATCGACGAGCTCGGTTACCGGCCCAACGCCGGGGCGCGGGCGCTGGCCGCGAAGCGCAGCGGTTGGTTCGGTCTGATCACCGAGATCGTGACCGGCCCTTTCGCCGCCGAGGTGATCACGGGAGCGCAGAGCCGCGCCTGGGGTGACCGGAGGTTCCTGCTGATCGCCGCGAGTGAGGGCGACCCCGCGCAGGAGTCCGCCGCGCTCGACCAGATGCTGGAGCACCGTGTGGAAGGGCTGCTGTATGCCACGACCTGGCACCGGGCCGTCACGCTGCCCAAGGCCGTCCGCGAAGTGCCGACCGTGCTCGTGAACTGCTACGACGCGGCAGGGGAACTGCCGTGCATCCTGCCCGACGAGGAATCGGGCGGATACCGGGCGACCCGCCGGCTCCTGGACGCCGGGCACACCCGCATCGCGTTCATCAACCTCGACCCGGCGATCCCGGCCGCCGTCGGCAGGCGCGAGGGGTACGAACGTGCCCTGCGCGAGGCCGGGATCACCCCCGACCCCTCCCTCGTCATCCCCGGCTGGGCCACCGCCGACGGCGCCTACGACGCCGCCTGCGCGCTGCTGGACCGTCCGGTGGCCGACCGGCCGACCGCACTGTTCTGCGGCAACGACCGGATGGCGATGGGCGCGTACGACGCGATCAAGGAACGTGGGCTGCGCATCCCGCACGACGTGGCCGTGGTGGGGTTCGACAACCAGGAACTCATCGCCGCCTATCTGCGGCCGAAGCTGACGACGCTCGCCCTGCCCTTCGAGGCCATGGGCACCAAGGGCATCGACATGCTCGCCGCTCTCGCAGCGGGGCAGCCGCTCGACACCCACCGGGTGACGGTCGACTGCCCGCTGCTCGAACGCTCGTCGGTCTGACCGCTAATCAGCCCGCCGAGGAATCCCATCCCGTCTTCGCCCTGTGTGTTGAAGAGAGGAAAAGAGTCTCCATTATGGCACCCTCCCGCATATCTTCACGGCGGCCACGGGCCGTCCTGAGAGCGGTCACCGCGACCGCCGCCGCGGCCCTGGTCCTGTCCGCCTGCACGGGTGGCTCTGGCGCCTCCGGCGCCGGGGACACCTCCGGCAACCAGATGCTCACCATCCCGCGCGAGGACCTGGCGACGTTCACGCGCAACTTCAACCCGCTCGCCCCGCAGCCCGCCCCCATGACCCTGCAGGCGATCTACGAGCCGCTGGTCGTGCACAGCATGTCGGACGCCAAGGACACACCGTGGCTGGCCACCAAGTGGGAGCAGGCCAAGGACGCCAAGTCCCTCACCTTCACGCTGCGCGACGGTGTGAAGTGGTCGGACGGCAAGCCGCTCACCGCCGACGACGTCGTCTACACCTTCCAGCTGCAGAAAAAGGTGCTGGGCGGCTTCGACTACCTGGACAAGGTCACCGCCCTCGACGCGCACACGGTGAAGTTCTCCTTCAACAAGCCTTTCTCGCCCGCCTTCTACGAGATCAGCGGCCACTGGATCGTCCCGAAGCACATCTGGTCCAAGGTGAAGGACCCGGCGAAGTTCACCAACCCGAACCCGGTCGGCACCGGCCCGTACACCAAGGTCGAGAAGTTCCAGAGCCAGTCGTACCAGCTGGGCAAGAACCCGGACTACTGGCAGCCGGCCAAGCAGCGGATCGCCGGCATCCAGATGCTCGCCTTCTCCGGCAACGACAGTGCCAACATCGCCTTCACCAGCGGCGAGGTGGACTGGACGCAGTCGTTCATCCCGGACATCGAGAAGTCCTTCGTGGCCAAGGACAAGAAGCACAACCACTACTGGTTCCCGGCCACCGGCGCCATGATCAACTGGCAGCTGAACACCACCAAGGCGCCCTTCAACGACCCGGCCGTGCGCAAGGCGCTCAGCATGGCCGTCGACCGGGACCAGATCACCAAGGTCGCGATGAACGGCTACGCCGAGCCCGCCGACTGCACGGGCCTGGCCCGCACCTACGACAAGTGGCGCGACACGTCGCTGGCTGCCTCCTGCACGTGGACGAAGTACAACAGTGACGCGGCGGCCAAGGCCCTGGACGCGGCCGGCTACAAGGAGAGCGGCGGCAAGCGGAAGCTGAAGAACGGCAAGAACTTCACGCTCGACATCTCCGTCGGCTCGGCCTCCTCCGACTGGATCTCCGTCGCCAACATCATCAAGCAGGACCTGGCGAAGGTCGGCATCATCGCCACCGTGAAGACGCCCGACTGGTCGGCCGTCCAGTCGTCGTACAACACCGGCACCTTCGACACCGGCATCGTGTGGAGCAACAACGGCGCCACCCCCTACGAGTACTACCGCGGCGTGATGTCGACGAAGATGCTCAAGCCGGTGGGCCAGCAGGCCACCGAGAACTACCACCGCTTCGGCGACAAGAAGGCCGACAAGCTCATCGACGCCTTCGCCGCCGCCACCGACGACAAGACGCAGCGCGAGCAGATGAACGGCCTGCAGGAGCTGTACAACAAGGACGCGCCGATCGTCCCGCTGTTCACCGGCCCCGAGTGGGGCGCGTACACGGACGCCCGCTTCACCGGCTGGCCCTCCGAGAAGAACCCGTACGCGACCCTCGGCAACCGCAACGGCAGCACCATCCTCGTGCTCACCTCGCTCAAGCCCGTCAAGGGCTGACGCACGGACCGGCGGCCGTCCTCCTCCCCGGACGGCCGCCCCGCCACCGACCCCTTCGCCCCCACCGACAGGAGCACGACCCGTGCGTCTCATCCTGCGTAACCTGGGGTTCTATCTGCTCGCCTTCTGGGCCTCCATCACCCTGAACTTCGTTCTCCCGCGCTTGATGCCGGGTGACCCGGTCTCCCGGATGTTCGCTCAAGCCCAGGGCACCATGCAGCCCGACCAGATAGCCCAACTGCGCAAACTCTTCGGCCTGGACCACCGCCCCCTGTGGGAGCAGTACCTCTCATACGTCAAGAGCGTCTTCACCGGCGACCTCGGCATCTCCATCACTCGCTTCCCGACCCCGGTCTCCGACGTGATCGGCCAGCAGATCGGCTGGACCCTGCTGCTCGGCGGTGTCGCCCTCGTCATCGCCGCAGTCCTCGGCAATCTCCTCGGCATCGTCGCCGCCTGGCGGCGCGGCGGCGTCCTCGACTCCGCCTTCCCGCCCCTGCTGATCTTCGTCGGTTCCTTCCCGTACTTCTGGCTGGCGATGGGCGCGCTGTACCTGTTCGGCGTGAGCCTGGGCTGGTTCCCGCTGCGGCACGCCTACGACGTCGGACTGACACCCGGCTTCAACGGCGAGTTCGTCTCGAACGTCGCCACCCATCTGGTGCTGCCCGCGCTGACCATCGTGCTGGTCTCCATCGGTGGCTGGATGCTCGGCATGCGCAACACCATGATCGCCACAGCGGCCGAGGACTACATCACGATGGCCGAGGCGAAGGGGCTCAGCCCGTCGCGGATCATGTTCCGCTACGCCGCACGCAACGCCCTGCTGCCCTCGGTCACCAACTTCGGCATGGCGCTCGGCTTCGTCGTCGGCGGCGCCCTGCTCACCGAGGTCGTCTTCGCCTACCCCGGCATCGGCTACCAGCTGCTGATGGCAGTCCAGGGCCTGGACTACCCCCTGATGCAGGGCATCTTCCTGACGATCACGGCGGCGGTGCTGCTCGCGAACTTCCTCGTCGACCTCGTCTACGTCCGCCTCGACCCGCGCGTCCGCGTCCGCTGAAGGGGGTTGCCGACATGACCGCCATCGAGATCGCGACGGCCACCACGCCGACCGCCACCGCGCCCACGTCCCGCCGGCGCGGACTGCTGCGCCAGCTCATCGACAGCAAGAAGGCGCTTGCCGGGCTGATCCTGCTCGCTCTCTGCGCGCTGCTCGCCCTGCTCGCCCCCGTCCTTGAGCCGGGCGACCCGTCCCTCATCAACTCCACGGGCAGCCAGGCCCCTTCGGCCGCGCACTGGCTCGGGACGACCGCCAAGGGACAGGACGTGCTCGCCCTCACCCTGTGGGGCGCGCGCAGCTCCCTGTTCGTCGGGTTCACCGTGGGGCTCGCGGCGACCGCGGTCGCCATCCTCGTCGGCCTCGCGTCCGCCTACCTCGGCCGCATCGTGGACGACGCGCTGACCCTGGTCACCAACATCTTCCTGCTGCTGCCCGGGCTGCCGCTGCTCATCATCCTGGCCGCGTTCCTGCCGCCCGGGACCTCCACCGTGATCCTGGTCCTCGTCGTCACCGGCTGGGCCGGCTCGGCCCGGGTGCTGCGGGCGCAGGCCAAGTCGATCCGCGGCAAGGACTTCGTGGCCGCCGCCGTCGTCACCGGAGAACGACCCCTGCGGATCATGTTTCGCGAGATCCTGCCCAACATGGCGTCCGTGGTGATGACCACGCTGCTCGGCTGCGTGATCTTCGGCATCGGCGCACAGGCCGGCCTGGAGTTCCTCGGCCTCGGCGACAGCAGCGTCGTCAGCTGGGGCACCAACCTGTACTGGGCCAGCAACGACGGCGCACTGATGACCGGGGCGTGGTGGGCCTTCGTCCCCTCCGGCATGTGCATCGCGCTCGTCGCCTTCGCGCTCGCGCTGGTCAACTACGCGGTCGACGAGATCACCAACCCGAAGCTGCGCAGCCGCCGTGCCCGGCGTGAGAGGAGGGCCTGAGCCATGGAACCCGTACTCGAGGTGAGCGGCCTGCGCGTCGAATACCGCGGCGCCGGACGCACTGTCGTGGGTGCCGACGACGTCTCCTTCTCCATCGGCGCCGGAGAGGTCTTCGGCCTCGCCGGGGAGTCCGGCTGCGGCAAGTCGACCATCGCCAACGCGGTGATGCGGCTGCTGAAGCCTCCGGCGGAGATCACCGCGGGCAGCATCCGCTTCCAGGGCCGCGACGTCCTTACGCTGGACGAGCGGGAGCTGCGTGCCTTCCGGTGGCGGCAGATCGCCATGGTCTTCCAGTCGGCGATGAACTCCCTCAACCCCGTCCTGACCATCGGCGAGCAGATCGTCGACATCTTCACCACCCACGAGAAGCTGAAGAAGCGGGCCGCCCGGGAGCGGGCGGGCGAGCTGCTGGAGCTGGTGGGCATCGACCCCGGGCGCCTCAAGGCATACCCGCACCAGCTGTCCGGCGGTATGCGCCAGCGCGTCGTCATCGCCATGGCCGTCGCCCTGAAACCCCGGCTGCTGATCATGGACGAGCCGACCACCGCGCTCGACGTGGTCGTGCAGCAGGAGATCATGGCGCAGATCCGTGACCTCCAGCGGGAGCTGGGCTTCTCCATCCTCTTCATCACCCACGACATGTCCCTGATGGTCGAGCTGTCGGACCGCATGGGCGTGATGTACGGCGGGCGGATCGTCGAACTCGCCGACGCCAAAGACCTGTTCGCCGATCCCCTCCACCCGTACACCGCGGCGCTGATGAACGCCTTCCCGCCGCTGACCGGCCCGCGCCAAGAGCTCACCGGCCTCTTCGACGCCCCGCGCACCGCCGAAAGCTGCGGCTTCCACCTGCGCTGCCCCGAGAACCGCTCGGACTGCTCCATGAACATCCCCGACCTGCGCGAGGTCGCACCCGGCCGCTGGGTGGCCCGCAGCCCGGAAGGAGGCCCCCGATGACCGAACCCCTGCTGTCCGTACGCGGCCTGACCAAGGACTTCCAGGTCGGCACCGTCTTCTCCCGGCGCCGTGTCCGCGCCGTCAACGACGTCTCCTTCGACCTGCCGGCCGGCCGGATCACCGCCCTGGTCGGCGAGTCCGGCAGCGGCAAGTCCACCATCGCCCGCTGCCTCGCCCGCCTCGAACAGCCCACCTCCGGACAGGTGCTGCTCGACGGCGAGGACGTCCTGCGCACCGAGCGGCGCCGGGCGTCACGGACGTACCGCCGCAAGGTCCAGATGGTCTTCCAGGACCCCTTCGGCTCGCTCAACCCCGTCCACCGCATCGAGCACTTCCTCACCCGCGCTCTCGTCCTGCACGGCCACCCCGCCACACCCGAGGCCCTGCGGGAGCTGATGGCGACGGTCGGTCTGACCGAGGACATGCTCCAGTCCTACCCGCACGAACTCTCCGGCGGCCAGCGCCAGCGCGTCGCCATCGCCCGCGCCCTCGCCGTCGAACCCCGGCTGATCCTCGCTGACGAACCGACGTCGATGCTGGACGTCTCCGTGCGCGTCGGCGTGCTCAACCTGATGCGGCGCCTGCGTGACGAGCGCGACATCGCCATGCTCTACATCACCCACGACCTCGGCTCCGCCCGCTACCTCGCGGACACCACGATGGTCATGTTCGCCGGCGAAATCGTCGAAGGCGGCGACGCACTGGCCGTCATGGACGCCCCCGCCCACCCCTACACCCGCCTGCTGCTGTCCGCCGTACCCGACCCCGAACGGGCCGGGAGCTACGACCCGGCTGAGCGCGCCCGCCTGCGCGAAGCGATCCTCAACCCCACGTCCTGCCCCTACGGCGACGACGGCACGTGCAGCCGCACCGAGCCCGTCCGCCACATCGTCGGCGAGAACGACGGTCAACCGCACTGGGTGCGCTGCCACCTGCGCGCACCCGCCTCCGACATCGCCCGCCGCGTCCTCAAGGCCACCGACCGGCCGGACGGCGAGGCCACCGACGACACCGAGAAAGCGGAGATACCCGCCGCATGACCCACGATCTCACCCTCCCCTCCGGCACACCCACCGCCGAGGGGCTGGCCGAACGCGCCCTGCGCGACCCCCACCGCCCCCGCTTCCACTTCACCTCGCCCGGTGGCTGGCTCAACGACCCCAACGGCCTGACTCACTGGAGGGGCGTCTACCACCTCTTCTACCAGTACAACCCGCTCGCCGCCGCCCACGACCGCATCCATTGGGGGCACGCCACCAGCACCGACCTCGTCCACTGGACCGACGAACCGGTCGCCCTCGTCCCCGGCACCGACGGCCCCGACCGCGACGGCTGCTGGTCCGGCGTCCTCGTAGACGACGGGGGAGTGCCCACACTCGTCTACTCCGGCAGGCACGGAGACCGTGAACTCCCGTGCGTGGCAAGGGGATCAGCGGATCTTCGGTACTGGACCAAGGACCAGTCCAACCCGGTCATCACCGCTCCGCCCGAGGGCGTCGACATCACGGCCTTCCGCGACCACTGCGTGTGGCGGGAGGGCTCCGGTGAGGACGCGGTGTGGCGGCAGCTGATCGGCTCGGGCATTCGGGGTGTCGGCGGTACGGCCTTCCTGTACGAGTCGGACGACCTGCGCGACTGGCGCTACGTCGGCCCGCTGCTGACCGGCGACGCCTCGCAGAACCGGGGCGAGCTCGACTGGACCGGCACGATGTGGGAGTGCGTCGACCTCTTCCGACTCGGCGAGGACGAGAAGGCCGGCAGCACCGAGGTGCTGGTCTTCTCCGCCTGGGACGAGGGCACCACCCACCACCCCCTGTACTGGACCGGCCACTACCAGGGCGACACCTTCACCCCGACCGCCCTGAACCGCCTCGACTACGGCGGTCGCTACTTCTACGCCCCCCAGTCCACCCGCGACGAGCACGGCCGCCGCATCATGTTCGGCTGGCTCCAGGAGGGCCGCACGGACGAGGCGAACGCTGAGGCCGGCTGGTGCGGTGTGATGTCCCTGCCGAGGATCGTCACGCTCGGCGCGGACGGCCGCCTGAACCAGGCCCCGGTGCCCGAACTGCGGCTGTTGCGGCGGGAACACCTACAGATTCCCGCCGGACCGCTGGAGACCGCATACACCCGGCTGCACACCGTGCGCGGAGACCAACTGGACATCGAGACGACCCTGCACCTCGCCCCGGGAGCGTCCGCCCGCCTCGTCCTCCGCGAGACACCGGACGGCGCCGAACGCACCGTCGTGGAGGTGAGCCGGGCGCACGACGGAACCGGCACCCTGCATCTGCACCGCGAAACCAGCAGCCTCGATCCGACGGTCGACAACGAACCACGGTACGGCGAGTTGCCGTTGGAGGCCGACGGCCGGGTCGACCTGCGCGTCCTCGTCGACCACTCCGCACTGGAGATCTTCGCCAACGGGCGGCCCCTCACCGCCCGCATCTACCCCACCCGTCCCGACGAGGCCGTCGGCGTCGGCATCGGTGCCGACGGTGACGTGACCCTGGAGCGGTTCGACGCCTGGCAGATGGCGTCGGCGTTCACCGACGGACCCCGCCCGCTGTGGCCGTGACCTGCTTACCCACGATCACGGCCCGCGGGGTGGACGTCGCCCCGGGCCGTGGCCCACCCTTCCCTGCCTTTCCCTCAGGAGCCGCCATGAGCGTGTCCCGCCGTACCCTCCTGCTCGCAACCGGCACCACCGCCGCCCTCCTGCCCCTCGCAGGCGGCCTCCCCGCAGCGCAGGCCGCCACGCCGAGCGCCGCCGGAGACACCCCCGCCCCCACCCCGATCCCCGACCCCCTTCCCATCACGGGGGCGTGGACCCGCACCTCGGACGGCGGCCAGAAGGCGACTGCCGGCCGTCGCGGCCCCGCCCTCGCCCTGTCCGAGCAGCAGCTCGCGACCAAGGGCACGTACACGGCGCGCATGACGCCCGAATCCGCATCCGCTGTGGGCGCTCTGGTGTTCCGGGCTGCCCTGGACGGCTCGACCGGATACGTGGCCGCCCTGGACGCGAGCCGTGCCCGCATACGGCTCTACGACCTGGCGAGCGGCGACACACTCGCCACCGCGCCACTGAAGAGCACCCGGACCGGGGAGCCCCACGACCTCGCGGTGGCCGTGGACGGACCACAGCTGACGGTGGCCGTCGACGGCAAGCGGCTCCTCCGCGTCGAGGACCACCGCCACGACACCGGCTCCGTGGGCCTGCTCGCCCAGGGCGGCACCGTCACCTTCGGCCCACCCTCCCTCTCCGCGGTCACCACCAACCTCACCGGCTGGACCACGAGCGGCGGCACCTGGACGGCGACCTCGCTCGGCTGGCACGCGGACCCGTCCCAGGGCGCCACCGCCCGTGCCGTCACCACGACCCGGGCGTACGACACCGCGTTCCAGGCCGACCTGCTCCTGCACGACGCCTCCGCGGTGGCCTCGCTGCTGGTGCGTACCGACGCGACGACCACACGCGGCTACGGTGTCGAAGTGGACCCGGGCCAGGGCAGGCTGAGGCTCTACCGCGTCGACGGGAACGTCACCCTCGGCACCTACCCGACCACCATCAAGGCCGACACGGTCTACCGCCTGCGCCTCGAAGCCGAGGGCGCAGAACTGCGCGTGCACTGGCAGACGAACTTCCTCTCACCCGACGGCTACAGCCCCGCCATCACCGCCCAGGACTCCACCCACACAACGGGCCGGCTCGCCGTCACTGCCTCGGCCGGCGCTGTGTCCTTCGAGAACCTTGCCGCCCCCGACCTCGTCACCGGTCTTGAGGGCTGGACGGCCCGCTCAGGCACCTGGACCCCCGACCTGCGCGGCATCCGAGGCGAGAACGGCCTGCGCACAGCTCCCTTCACCGAAGGGGACCTGGTGGCGAGGGCCGACATCACTCCCGTCGGCACCTCGTCCACGGCCGGTCTCGTGCTGCGCGCATCCGCGAACGCCTCCGGCGGCTACGAAGTACGCCTGGAAGCCGGCCGGAACACCGTCGTGCTCCTTGACCGCTCCTCCGGCGCCCGCCTCGCCTCCACCTCCGGCCCGGTCCGGCGCATCGCGCCCGGCGGCACCTACCGCGTCGAGGCCCGCGCGACCGGCAAGACGATCGAGGTGTACGTGGACGGCGTACGGGCCCTCAGAACCCGCGTGTCCCGCACCACGGGCGCCGCCGTCGGCACCACGGCCGCACACGGCACGTCGTACTTCCAGAACGTCGAGTTCACCAGCACCGCCGACTATTTCACCGAGCCGTACCGCCCCACGTACCACTACTCCCAGCTCGCCGGCCGCACCAGCGACCCGAACGGCCTGGTGTACTACGACGGCGAATACCACCTCTTCCACCAGGACGAGGGCCGCTGGGCGCACGCGGTCAGCACCGACCTCGTCCACTGGCAGGCCCTACCGATCGCCCTGCCCTGGAACGAGTACGGCAACTGCTGGTCGGGCTCGGCGATCGTGGACGCGGACGACACCTCCGGCCTCTTCGACGGCGGATCGGGCCTGATCGCGTACTACACCAGCTACCACCCGGACAAGCCGGGCGGGAACGCCAGCGTGCGCATCGCGTACAGCAAAGACAAGGGCCGCTCCTGGCAGTGGCACGGCGGCTCGACCCCGGCCGTGCAGAATCCCGGCGGCCTTGACGCCGGCTGGACCTTCCGCGACCCCAAGGTGATCCGCGACGACAAGCACGCCCAGTGGCTGATGGTGGTCTCCGGCGGCGACCACATCCGCTTCTTCACCTCCACCGACCTCCTCACCTGGGCCCAGGTCAGCTCCTTTGGCTACGGCGACTGGGTCACCCCAGGCGTCTGGGAGTGCCCCGACTTCTTCCCGCTCCCGGTCGACGGCGACAAGGACAAGGTGAAGTGGGTCCTCACCCTGAGCACAGGCGCCGTACGCGCCACGAACGGCTCGGCCGCCCAGTACTTCACCGGCGACTGGAACGGCACCGACTTCACCCCCGACCAGAGCGCCGGCACGACCCTGCGCGCCGACTCCGGCCGCGACTACTACGCCGCCATGTCCTTCTACGGACTGCCCGACGAGCGCCGCGTCTGGCTCGGCTGGATGAGCAACTGGGACTACCCGTTCAGCGCCCCGACCGGTGCCTGGAACGGCCAGCTGAGCATCCCCCGCGCACTGACGCTCACGGAAACCGCCGACGGGGCCCGCCTGGTGCAGCGCCCGGTGCAGGAGCTGACGCCTCTGCGCACGGCCACGACGACCCGCAAGGACCTCTCCGTCGGCCCCGGCTCTGCGAACCCGCTCGCGGGCGTGAAGGGCGTCGCCTACGAGATCGAGGCCGAGATCACCCTCGGCACCGCCACGGAGATCGGCTTCCGGCTCCGGGCCGACGACGACCAGCACACGACGGTCGGATACAACGCGGAGGCGAACCAGCTGTTCGTCGACCGGACGGCTTCGGGACTGAGCGACTTCACGCAGTACTTCGCGGGCCGCACGACCGCCCCGATGAAGGCGACCGACGGCCGCGTGACCCTGCGCGTGTACGTCGACTCTTCGTCGGTCGAGGCATTCGGCGCGGACGGCCAAGCCGCGGTGACCAGCCTGATCTTCCCCACCCCGGACGCCGACGGCATGGCCTTCTACGCCAAGGGCGGCACCGCGCACATCGAGTCGCTCAAGGTGCACCGACTGGACAGCACCTGCCGCCTGGTGGATCGGGTGAAGCCGCTGACAGTCGCCCCGACCGGCGGCGAATTCCGCTCGGACCTGGGCGAGCTGACGATCACCCCGGCCGGCCACTGGTCCACGGACAGCGCGGGCCGCGCGGGAGCCTTCGACCAGGACTCCAACGCCATGTCGACCCGTACGGCAACGGACCTGGACCTCACCACCCTGGTCCGCCTCGGCGGCCCCGCCCCGGACACCGGCGGCGCCCTCTCCCTCCTGTGGCGCGCCTCCGCCGACGGCAGCGACGCCTACTGCCTCAACATCGACCCCGACCTCCGGGTGATCCGCCTGGTCGCCAAGGCCAACGGCTACTTCGACGACGCCGCCGCCCTCGCCCGCGTCCCGGCCCTGGTCCGCCGCGGCACCACGTACCCGATCCGCATCCTCGCCCAGGGCACCCGCATCCAGGTGTTTCTCAACGGCACACAGATCATCGACGTAAAGGACACGACGTACACCAACGGACACATCGGCCTCAACGTGTTCGGAGGGAGGGCGGCGTACCAGGACACGCACGCCAGGAAGCTGTGACCGCCTGTCAAGCTGACCTGCAGCGATGACCGCAGAGGCTCCGCCTGCGAGTACGGGCGGCGGAGCCACTGCGAACGAGAGGCGATCAGCGGTGAGGCTACGCTCTCCAGGACTGGGGCTTCGCGCGTGTCCCCGCTGGTGCATTGATCGGCGGCTACTCGGCGCTCGCCTCCAACCCCGCCTGCCAGAAACCGACCTGACGCCTCACGTTCGGCACGCTCGCCGCAGGACGGCGGACACCTACGCGGCGGTCCTGCCCGTGGAGCGCGAGCTCCTGCCCACCTGTGCCCCGGAGACGAAGGAGGCGATCTGGCGGACACTGGAGAGCCTGCTCAGCCAGCTCGGACGCACCGACGTCCAGGACCTCGTGGTCGAAGGCGATACCCGGCCGCTGCCCCACATCCCGCTGGCCTGGCGGGCCCAAGCCACCGCACCCGCCACCCCCCATCGTTCGCGGTCTCCGCCTCCCCTTCTCCCAGGTGGCCACACTGTGCAGCGTCACCAGCATCAAGAAGGGCAGCACCTTCACGCCGAGGATCAAACTATGGAAAAAGGACAAGCAGAAGGCAGGGGAGATCCCCGCCACGCAGACGGTGCCCGACACCGGGGCCACCCGGGCCGTCGAGGTGCTCGTCGACACCGGGGAGGTCCACGAGACCGTCTCCGTGAACCCGCCCGCGGTGGTGTGGGGACCGGCCCGACACAGAGCTCTTGATCCCATAACTTCTGACGGTACGAACTCGACGAAACGCGCGCCCGGGTTCGCCGCCGGTCCGCCGGGGCACAACGGCTTCGCGGGCTTCTTCCGGTCTGCTCTGCGCTGCGTGGGGATCCCGGGGGTAACCGCTCGGCATGACTGTTTACGGGTTACACGCCTCGCACGAGCAGATACCGCCCGCGGACCTGCTCGCCGCCGTGGTGCACGCGGAACAGACGGGATTCACCGCCGCCATGTGCTCGGACCACTTCTCGCCGTGGAGCGTCCGGCAGGGGGAATCCGGATTCGCCTGGTCGTGGCTCGGCGCCGCCCTGCAGGCCACCGGCCATCTGCCGTTCGGCGTGGTGAACGCCCCCGGCCAGCGTTACCACCCGGCGATCATCGCCCAGGCGGTCGCCACCCTCGCATCCATGTACCCGGGCCGGTTCTGGGTGGCGCTCGGCAGCGGTGAGGCGTCCAACGAACACATCACGGGGGCCGGTTGGCCCCGCAAGGACGTCCGCAACGCGCGGCTGCGCGAGTGCGTCGACGTCATCCGCGCCCTGCTGCACGGGGAGGAGGTCAGCCACGACGGACTCGTCACCGTGGACCGGGCCAGGCTGTGGACGCTGCCGCCCGCCGTACCGCCACTGATCGGAGCCGCGTGCAGCACGGCCACAGCGGCCTGGTGTGCGCAGTGGGCGGACGGCCTGATCACGGTCAACGCCCCCCGGGAAAGACTGCGCGAGATCGTCGCTGCCTACCGCGACGCGGGAGGGCGCGGGCCGGTGCACCTCCAAGTGCACCTGAGCTGGGCGCCCGACGACGACCAGGCCCTCGCTCTGGCGCACGACCAGTGGCGCACCAACGTGCACGCCCCGCCCGCGAGTTGGGACCTGGACTCCGCCGAACTGTTCGACATCGTCAGCGAGCACGTGACACCCGAGCAGGTGGCGGGCACCGTGAACGTCTCGTCCGATCTCGGCCGGCACACCGCCTGGCTCCACGAGTACGCCGAACTCGGCTTCGACGCGGTGATGCTGCACCACGTCGGCCGTGAACAGCACGCGTTCATCGACGCGTTCGGTGCCGAGGTGCTGCCGCGTCTCGACGTCACCCGCCCGCTGCCCGCCACGGCCGAGGAGTACCGATGCGTCTGACCCGCACGTCCGACCTGTGGTGGAAGGACGCCGTCGTGTACTGCCTGGACGTCGAGACGTACCAGGACGGCAACGGCGACGGGATCGGCGACTTCGCGGGACTCACGCAGCGCATCGACCACCTGGTGCGACTCGGGGTGACCTGCGTGTGGCTGATGCCCTTCTACCCGACGCGGGAACGCGACGACGGATACGACATCACGGACTTCTACGGTGTCGACCCCCGCCTGGGGACGCTCGGCGACTTCACCGAGTTCGTCCGCACGGCCCGGGACCGCGGCATCCGCGTGATCGCCGACCTCGTCGTCAACCACACCTCCGAGGACCATCCCTGGTTCCAGGACGCCCTCTCCGGCCGGGACTCCGCCCACCGGGACTGGTACGTCTGGAAGGACGAGCCTCCCGAGAACGGGCCCGAGGGAGTGGTCTTCCCCGACGCGGAGGACAGCCTGTGGGAGTACGACGAGGGCAGTGGTCAGTACTACCTGCACCGCTTCTACAAGCAGCAGCCCGACCTCAACGTCGCCAACCCCGAGGTGCGCGACGAGATAGCACGGATCATGGGCTTCTGGACACAACTCGGACTGTCCGGATTCCGGGTGGACGCCGTGCCCTTCCTGCTGGAGACGGACGGTCAGGACGATGCCGACGCGCTGCCCGACCCGCACGAGTACCTCGCCGACCTGCGTGCCTTCCTCGGCCGCCGCAACGGCGAGTCCGTACTGCTCGGCGAGGTCAACCTGCCGTACGACGGCCTCTGCCGGTTCTTCGGGGACCCCGACTCGGACCGCGGGGACGAGCTGACCATGTGCTTCGACTTCGTCGGGATGCAGCAGACGTACCTGTCGATGGCGCGCGAGGACGCGGGCCCGCTCGCCGCCGCGCTGCGGGAACGGCCCGCGGCCCCCCGCGACGCCCACTGGGCCACGTTCGTGCGCAACCACGACGAGTTGACCCTCGACAAGCTGAGCGACGACGAACGCGCCGAGGTCTTCGCCGCCTTCGGCCCCGACAAGGACATGCAGCTGTACGACCGCGGTCTGCGCCGCAGGCTGCCCCCCATGGTCGACGGCGACCGCCGCCGTATCGAACTCGCCTACAGCCTGCTGTTCACCCTGCCGGGCACCCCCGTGCTCTTCTACGGCGAGGAGATCGGCATGGGCGAGAACCTGGCCGCCGAGGGCCGTCAGGCCGTCCGCACGCCCATGCAGTGGACCCCGGAGCCCGGCGCCGGGTTCTCCACCGGTGGACCCGACACCTTCCCCAACCCTCTGCCGGAGGGCGCGTTCGCACCACAGGAGGTCAACGTGTACGAGCAGAGCCGCGACCCTGGCTCCCTGCTCAGCCGCATGCGCCTGTTCGCCGAGCGCTACCGGGAGGCTCCCGAGCTGGCCTGGGGCGAGTACCGGCTGCTCGAGAGCGGGGAGCGCTCCGTCCTTGCCCACGTCAGCCACACCACCGACGGGAGCGTCCTGGCCCTGCACAACTTCGCCGGCCGGCCGGTCACCGCGCGGGTACGGCTGCCCGATGTCGGGGCCGGTGGGAGGCTGACGGATCTGCTCGACGAAGGGCACGCGGGTGCCACCGTGTCCGACGACGGTCGGCTCGCCGTCGAGCTGCCCGCCTACGGGTACCGGTGGCTGCGCGTCGGCACTCCGGGCGACGACCCCGAAAGGGTCGCCACCGACTGACACGGTGCCCACCGGAAAGCCAGGTGAGGCGATCGAGGCCCTCGGCACGGACGAAGAGAGGCGGCAAGTGCCGCATGGCAGCGGGGAAGTACCTCGAGGACCCTGTCGCCCCTCCTCGTCGGACCGGCCCCAGGACCACCCGGAGCCGGTCCCGGTCACCGCCCCGGAAAACGGCCTGGCCGACGGCGTGCTCCTGTGCCTCGCTGCACCGGCCGCTGAAACCAGGTGCTCCTGCCCGCCCGGACACATCCCGGCGGGCAGGGCCTGTGCGGCCTCCGACCTGGTCACCCGCCTTGCCGCGGTGCGCGCACAGGTGTCGCGGAGCCCTGCCGTAGCCGTGTCAAGACCGCGCGGCGGCCCGCCTCTTCAGCGCGGCGCGGCTCCCACTGCCTTCTCGTAGAGGAGTATCAGGTCTTCATGGGCTCCCGGCGCGCCCATGCGTGTCGGGCGCGGGGGCCAGTCAGCCGCCGGAGGTGGCGATGTTCATGAGCCGCTGGTGGTCGGCGTGTTGCCGGAAGCGGCCCGCGGCGTTACTCCGAGGGCAGGGCGATCGCCACCTTGCCGGTGGTGTGGCCGTCGAGAAGGTGCCGGATGGCTGCGGCAGTCTCGGCGAGCGGGAAGACACGGTCCACGACAGGCATGAGCGTGCCCGCGTCGATGAGAACGGTCAGGTCGCGCAACCCGTCGGCGTGCTCGGAGGAGATGAAGGTGCCCAGGTGCTGTCCGGTGAACGGGGAGAGCATGTGTGCCCGCAGCTGCCGGTCGGTGCCGCCCAGCCAGCGGCCGTCCGTTTCACCACCGGTGATGACCAGCCTGCCGCGGGGTGTGAGGGCCCGGCGCAGATCCCGCAGACCACGCTGGCCCGCTATGTCGATGATGGCGTCGTAGCGTCGGGGGTCGGCAAGGAAGTCCTCGCGGGTGTAGTCGATCACGTGGTCGGCGCCCAGGGCTCGTACGGCGTCGAGTTTGGGGGTGCTGGCGACGGCGGTGACCCGGGCGCCGAAGGCGTGGGCGAGTTGGACGGCGAAGGTGCCTACACCGCCGGCGGCGCCCGTGATCAGGACCTGCTGGCCTTCTTGGACCTTGGCCCTGTCGCGAACCGCCTGGAGTGCGGTGAGCGCGCTGACGGGTACCGTCGCCGCCTCCTCGAAGGTGAGTCCCGGCGGCTTGGCGGCGATTCTGTCAGGACGGGTGGCGGCGTACTCGGCGAACGCGGCCACTGCCGTGCCGTAGACGTCATCGCCGGGCGCGAAGTCGGTCACTTCGGGGCCGACCGCTTCGACGACACCGGCGATGTTGCGGCCGGGATTGGGGAGCTTCGGCCTGCGCAGGCCGCTCACAGGCCGAACCGCGTACGGCAGGCCGGCCATCATGTGCCAGGTGCCCCGGTCCACACTGGAGGCGCGCACACGTATGAGCACCTCGGTCGGCTCGATGTCGGGCCGAGCGAGCCGCCCCGTGCGCAGCACGGCTTCCGGTTCGGCGCCGTAACGCTCCTGTACGACTGCCGCCATCGTCGTGGTCTCGCGGGCGGTTGCGATCCGCTCACTCATGTTCCGCATGGTCCCTGGTCCCATTCGTGTCGGCCGCATACTTACGCCGTAAGTACAGCACTTACGGCGTAAGCTCGTCAATGCTGGGAGACCGAGAGGAAGTGATGTCCACCGTGACCCGACGTACCGTCCGGCAGGCGAGCCGCGAGACGCTCACCCGGCAACGGGTGCTGCACGCCGCAGTCGAACTCGCCGACGCCGGTGGCCTGGAGACACTCAGCATGCGCAAGCTCGGCGAGGCCGTCGGAGTCGAGGCAATGTCCTTGTACAACCACGTGGCCAACAAGGAGGACCTGATCGACGGCATGGTCGACCTGGTGTTCGCCGAGGTCGAGCTGCCCACGCCGGGTGACGAATGGCGACAGGCCATGCGGCAGCGAGCCATCTCCATGCGTCTCGTACTGTCCCGCCACCGCTGGGCCATCGGGCTGATGGAGTCACGGTCCACTCCCGGCCCAGCCACCCTGCGTCACCATGACGCCGTTCTCGGCTGCCTGCGCGAGGGCGGGTTCTCCCTCGCACTGACCGCCCACGCCGTGTCGGTTCTCGACAGCTACATCTACGGATTCGCCCTGCAGGAGAAGGCCTTGCCCTTCGACTCTCCGCAGGAGACCGCCGAATTGGCGGATTCCATCATGAGCGGTTTCGGCGATGGTGAGTACCCTCATCTGACCGAGATGGCGACCACACACGTCATGCGGCCGGGGTACGCGTTCGGCGACGAGTTCGAGTTCGGGCTGGACCTCATCCTCGACGGCCTCCGGCAAGCGTCGAGCTGACGGGCCGGCGGCGTACCGGCCGCATCCGGTTCGTTGTCGTGTCGAAGTGGTGAGCCGCTGCCGGAAGCGGCGCACTCAAGAACCGTTGCCGCCGCGGCCGAGGTCCTTCAGGAACTGTCGCTGGTCTTCCAGGAATCCGTTCACGAAGAGCGAGCGGGGGGAGAAGAGTGCGGTGAGCGTGGTCCTGACGTCCGACTGCTCGACGGACTGTCTGAGCATCGAATGGGACCCGTGAGGGTAGCGTTTGACCGTCAATGCCCTGCGAGGGCCCAGCACTTCGCGGTAGACGCGCTCCGTGTCGGCGGTGTCCACGTTGATGTCATGGCCCGCGAGGGTCAGCAGCACGGGTATGCCGCGCAGAGCGCGCAGATCTTGCGTGGCGTCCGCGGTGTAGTTCTTGGAGATGAAGCCCCAGCGGTCGGCGGTCATGCCGTCCGTGTCACCGCGCGTCGCCTTCACGTACTCCTCGAAGGTCGCGTGCCGCGCGAGCAGTCGGCGGGTGGTGTCGCTCTTGGCGATCGCGGCCTTGGTGCGGGCTGCCGATGCGCCGTCGGCGCGTAGTTCGGCGAGGAGATTGTGGCGGCCCTGCCGGAGCCAGTTGATTGCGGGGGAGACGGCGATGACGAAACTCACCGGGGTCTTGGCCGCGATCTTCGGCAGGACCCAGCCCGCCTGACTGGCGCCCCAGAGCCCGATTCGATCGGCGTCGATGTCCGGGCGGGCACGCGCCCAGGCGATTGCGGCGGCTGCTTCGTCGGCCCGGTCGTCCATGGACTGGTCCAGCCAGTTGCCAGGTGCGCCTGCGACGCCGGGCTTGTCCCATGACAGAGAGGCGTAGCCGGCCTTGGCGTTCGCTTCCCACATGGGCTTGTACCCGTCGTCGTGGGTGGCGTCGATGGGGCCGTCGCCGTGGACGTAGACGACCAGGCCGTAGGACTTGCGGCGGTCCTTGGGGGTGGCCAGTACGCCGGTGAGGGTGTGGCCGCCGTGGCGGATCGTGACCCGCTGCTCGTCGAAGTCGTAGGAGTTCTGCCACAGCACCACACCGGCGAGCCCGGCGGCCAGGACCAGGACGGTGACGAGTGAGCACACGGTGATGCGGAGCCCGCGCCGTCGGGGCTGGGTCTTCGGACACATGGGACGGCCGCCTCTGTTCGGGTGTGCGCAGGGTCTCAAACTATCATTGCGGGAACGATCGTAGTGGGTCTGATAGGTTGGAGGTCGGTTTCCGAGGCGAAGGGAGGGACGGCATGGGATTGGACGAGACAGACCACGGTGCCGGGCCCGTGACCGTCCAGCGAGGTCTTCCGGTGGGAGCCGAGTGGCGGGCGGCCGAGCTGTACTGGGACGCCTTCGGCCGCAAACTCGGTCCCGCGCTGAACCCGCCGGGCAAGGCGGTGCCCTTCATCGCCGCCCATCTGAACGCCGACCGCGCGGTCTGTGCGATCTCCGGAGGGCAACTCGTCGGCCTCGCCGGCTACCAGCTCGGCGGGCGGGCCCTTACCGGGGGGTCGGCCTCCGCCGTGCTGCGCACGTACGGATACCTGGGAGGGCTGTATCGACTCCTGCTCCTCGCCCTGTTCGAACGCCGGCCGGCGCCCGGGCAGCTCGTCATGGACGGCATCGCCGTCGACCCGGACGCGCGCGGCCGCGGTATCGGAAGCCTGCTCATCGAGGAAGTGACAGCCGTCGCGGCCGAGGAGCACTGCAGGGAGATCAGACTGGACGTGATCGACACCAATCCGCGCGCCAGAGCCCTGTACGAGCGGCGCGGTTTCACGGCCGTGCGGACCGAGCACACGCCCTATCTCCGCGGGCTGCTGGGGTTCGGCGCGGTGACCACCATGCACCGCCCCGTCCAGGCGGACGAGCCGAGAGGACTGTGCGCGCCGTGACCGACCACATCGAGATTCCCACCCGCATGCTCGTCCACGCGCTGATCCGGGAGGACGGCACGGTCAGCGCGAACGACCTGTACACCGTCGCTTCGTCCCTCGGCATGAGCGACCAGCAGGTACGGCTGTGCGTCAAACGCCTCGTGGCCGAGCGCCGGTTCACCTCCCGAGGCCGCGGTCGTAAAGCAGTGCTGCACGCCACGGACGACACGACACAAGCCCTGGCCCCCAACGCGGACTTTCTGCGGCTCGCATTCCGTCAGGATGCTGGGCTCGCCCCCTGGGACGGCGTCTGGCACCTGGCCGCCTTCGCCGTGCCCGAATCGGCGCGCACCGCCCGGGACGCCCTGCGCGAGACGCTCGTCCACCTCGGTGGCGCCCCGCTCCAGGGCGGACTCTACGTCTGCGCCAACGCCTGGGAGCCGTACGTCGAAGACGCGGCGCGCCGCCTGGGCGCCCACAGTGCGCTCACCCTCCTCAGCACCACGGATCTACGCAGGGGCGACACCCAGAATCCTGCCGAACTCGTTCGCCGCCTGTGGCCCCTGCAGGAGATCGCCGACCGCTACCACCGCCTCAGCCGCATCACTCGACCCCGCCTCGACCGGCTCACTGGCTCTGCCGAACTCTCCCCAGCCGTCCTGCTCACCATCGCTGTCGAGCTGGCGGCCGAACTCACCCGCGCCATGGAGCCTGACCCGCTGCTGCCGCCTCAGCTCCTGCCCCAGTCCTGGCCCGGTACCCAGGCTCGGGAACTCGTCGCCCGCTGCTGGGCGGCACTGTCCGAACGTGACCACGGCGAAGACCGGCCGACCCTCTTCCGTCTCTATGCCGGCATCACCCGAGAAGCAGCAGACCGGGCCACGCGCTGAGGACGCACCGACCGCGCCGCTCAGCCTGCCGGACGAGATCCAGGCTGCCGGCCCGCAGGGCGCGCACGACCTCGCGTCGTGACGGAGTCCCGGCCGTCAGCACCCACGACAGTCGGGCACTGGCACGCTCAGACGCCATGCCGCCCGGACAGCTCCAAATGGTGTCCAGATGATTCCGCCTGGCCGACGCCGCGCGCGAGCGCTGCCGTCTGCGGTGGATCGGTTGTGCCGGAGAAGAGGCTGGCCACGGGCGGGGGAGGGGTGGCCAGCCCACCCGACCATCGCCACCGTCCTCGCCGTCCTGCTCTTGGCGCTCGCGGTGGGCCTGCTGTTGTTGGCCGACGGCGTCCTCCTGGTGCGGCGCTACGGACCGCAGGCAGCCCTGCTGGCGACCGGGGCCGCCGGCTGCGCGGTGCTGGCGGTGCTCGGCCTCGACGTGGTCTTCCACGCGGTCGGCGGCGAGGCGTTCGGTGCCCTCGTCCTCGCGGTGAACGCGGCCGCGGGATACCTCAGTCTGCTCTTCCTGGTCTTCGCCGGCTACGTGTTCGTCCGGGGCCGAAGCACCCCCCTGCCGGAAACCACCCATGTCGTCGTCCTGGGCGCCGGGCTCAACGGCGACCGGCCCGGCCCGCTGCTGACCCGCAGGCTCGAGCGCGCCCTGGCGATCGACGCCGCCCGCGCACCGGACACGCCTCGTGTGGTGTTCGTCGTCTCGGGCGGCCAGGGCGACGACGAGGTCCGCTCCGAGGCGGACGCGATGGCCGACTATCTGCGCGGACGCGGAGTGCCCGCCGACCGGATCGTGCGGGAAGACCGCTCCGTCAACACCGGGCAGAACCTCCGCTTCAGCGCGGCCCTCGTGGACTGCGCCACTCCCGGCCACTGCGCCACGGTGGTCACCAGCGGCTTCCACGTCTACCGCACGACCCTGCTGGCCCGCCGCGTCGGCGTGCCCGTGCACGTCGTGGGCGCGCCGACCTCCCCCGCCTACTGGCTGGCCGCGACACTGCGCGAATTCGCCGCCATCCCCGGGCGCCTCGCCCGCGCCCTTCCTCGTCTGCTTCCCCCCGACCATGGCCCCCGGCGTGCCGGACGGCTTCTTCACCAACCCCCTGGACCGCCGTGACCCCGTCACGAACGACACCTACCCGTGGGGCTGGGACTACCAGTTCTTCGGTCTGCTGCGTCACGTGCGGTACATGGGTGATCCGCTGCGGGACGACCCTGTCCCCAAAGGACTGCCGTACCAGGTCCGGGCCTCCGGACGGAATGGACTGATTCTCGGCATTCGGGCCGAGCTGTACGCCGGCAGGGAGGATCAGCGCGCCGAGAAGGCGGAGCAGCGGGCGGCCGCGGAGGAGAGCCGGTCCAAGGAGGACCGGGAGAAGGCGTACGCGAACCTTGTCGACTTCTACCGAATGGGCTCGGAGGTCATCGTGGTGAACATCTGACGGAAGGGGACCTGGTCCAACTCCGGCTGGAGTTCATGGACCCGATGAGCAAGGCCTGGATCCGTAACAGCGGCGGGGCCCTCGCGCGCATGGACGCATGGGCACCGTCTGGGCAGCCCACCCTGGTGAGCTCGGAGGCGTGGAACATATCGGCGCAGGACGCCCCCCAATGCGACGGGTCCTGATCCGCTGCACGAATGGCGCGTTCGGTGAGAACCGACTCCGCCGCCCCTGAACATCGTCACCTTGCGCCGCTACAAGGCCCGCAATGTGGTCGAACGCTGCCTCAACCGCCTCAAGCAGTTCCGCGCGATCGCCACCCGCTTCGATAAACTCGCCGACCGCTACAAAGCCGGAGTCCACCTTGCCGCACTCATCCTCTGGCTCCGCGAAGCCACCCAAGATCCTTTGTCAGACAGGACCTAGCAGCAGCGTGCGGGGCGCGGTGAGCGGCCCGGTGATCGCGCCGATCACGGCTTCAGTGGTGACCCGCACCTTGTACTTCCGCCACGAGCGCACGCCCCCGCGATAGGACTCCTCCAGCCGCTTGAAGCACAGCCCCTCCACCCCGGCCGCGTCCACTCCAGCCACTTCCGCGCCACGGCCGGGTCGGTCGTCGATGGGCACAGCACCCACGGCGCCGTCAGGCCGTGCTCAGCGAACAGCGCCTCCAACGCCGTACGGCGCCGGGCGTACGGCCAGCCAGTCAGGTCGTCGCCTCGGCGGACCAGTCGAAGGCCACGAAGTGCGCCGGCCAATCCCGCGCCGCGTGAACGGTAGCTGCCCCGCGCCGGGCGAGCCGCTGCTGAGCCGCTCGAACGCCAACCGGGCCCGCTCCCACACCACCAGCACGCCATCGAGCCCGGTGTCCTCCGGCAGATGCGCCAGGGCCGCCGCCCGGATCTCGGGGAACGAGGCCGTCATGTCCGTGCCGCGCCGTGAGCGCAGCAGTACCCGCCGGCCCGCGAACACGGCGAGCTGGGCACAGGCTGGTTCGGTGTGCTCACGTCACCGCGGTCAGCGTCGCGTAGACCACGACATTGCCCCGGTAACCAGTTTCTTCCACATATTCACCCCCACAGGTGATCACGCGTAGTTCGGGCTGGTGGGAACTGCCGTAGACCTTCTCGTCCGGAAACGCCTCCTTGTCGTAGAGCTCTACGGCGTCGACCGCGAAGACTGCTGTTCGCCGGTCTGCCCGGGCGATCTCGATAGTGTCGCCCTTGGCCAGTGCCCCGAGCCGGTAGAAAACCCCGGGACCTTCGTGCGTGTCGACATGTCCCGTCGTGACGGCTGTCCCCACTGAGCCGGGGGTCGTGCCGTCGCCGTACCACCCGGCAAAGGCCGGCATATCTGCCGATGGCGGGCGCAGTGCCCCTGTCTCGTCGAGGGTCAATTCCGTCATCGGGGCATTCACGCCGATGATGGGGATCCGCAGCCGGACTGGCTCAGACGGGGGCAGCGCCGACACGGAGGGGTAGTGGGCCGAGGCGGTGTTGCTGGGACCGGGCCGTTGGGAGGGGGAGTAGGACTGCGCGGGCGAAGGCTGCGGAGGCTGTCCGAGCGCCGTGATCACCAGCATCAAGCCCGCCAGCATGGTGCAGGCGAGAAATTTGGTGGAGGGGGTGAACGGGGGTGAAGGATCGACGGGTTCGTCGCCGGGTGCCATCGCTCTGGCGCCTCCGCTTCGCGGCCGAAATGAGTGGAGACGGGTTGCGACTCGAGCCCCCGGACCGACACGGGCCCGGGGGCTGGGCCGATAGAGGGGAGCGTCAGGTGCGGGCACCGGCCGGGCGGCGGCGCATCTTGATCACGCCTCCGGCGGCGGCTCCGGCGATCAGCAGCGCCCCTAGGGCAAGCTGTGTGTCCTTGTCGTTGCCCGCCCCGAAACCAGCATTGACCGCTCCACTGGGGCTGCCGCTGCCGACGAGGTACGTGCCCGTGACTTTGACTCGGGGCGGGCACTTCAGGGTGACGGTGTAAGCACCGCGCTCGGTGCCACTCGGCACCTGGAATTCGCCGGTCAGTACGCCTTTGCGGTCGCCTGGGAAGAGGTGGAACTTGCCTCCTGCCTCAGCCTCGCCCTTCCCATAGGTCTCCGAGCCACAGGCTGTGGTGCTGACGCTGACGGTAGAGCCTGGGGCGGCGTGTCTCGTGCTGATGTGGATACGTGAATCTCCACTGGGGCCGCTCCCGGCTGCTGCGGCTGAGCTCGAGAGACCGACGGCACCGAGAACCAGACCGATACCGGCGCTTGCACACTTGATATGCATGAAGTTCCTCCGGGGAAGCAGTGGCCGGCCGGAATGCGCGGCACCGTGGTTGTGTTCCGCTCATGAGAAGACCGACAGATCGTCAGGGCTGCAACACGACATACGGACGGATGGGTTACCCGGCCACACCCAGCGACCGCACTCCTTTGCTCATTTACGCAGGTGAGCGGCCCCGAGGTCGAGATTGGAAAATGCACCGCACAGGTGACCGGGCGTGCGGATCTGGGATCCCACGACCGGCAAGGTAGTGACCATGATGCGGACGGACAGCAGCGTGTCGTCCTGCGTCTACAGCCCGCACCGGGCGCGCGCGAGAGTGCCGGGCATCGTCGGGTGGTGCGCGGGCTGGATGCGGTGGCGGACATCGCGGTGCGCACCACGTGGCGTGCATCGCCATCCGGCGCACCGGAGTGGAGTCCACTCGGTGGATCCCATCGGGTGGAGTCCACTGAGTGAAGTCCACCCGATGCCGTGCATCGCCATTGGATGCAGAACATCGTGGGCTCCACCCGGTGGACGATGCTGATGGGGATTCTTGAAAACGGCCGGGGCTGCTCCTCCCACCACTCAGTCCCCCTCATCAACGGAGTGGGCAAGTCGGCGAGCGGCAGGCCGCCGATGAGCTGGGCCGCCCCATTGTTCCCTCTCTTGTGGCGCCCGACCGCATGTCAGTGGCGGGGGGCTGTTGTTGAGACTTGAGCAGGACGCCGACTCCCCTGCCTCAGCCGGTACTCGTGGACAGCAGGAGGCGGGCAATCCGGCCGGGATCGTCGGACATGGGTGAGTGCCCGCAGCCGAGCAGCCGCACATGGCGGGCTACGGGCAGAAGTTGGGCTGCGCGGTGGGCCTGGTGCCGGGGTGTCAGAAGGTCTCGGGTACCCCAGGCGACCGTGACCGGGACGCTGGGGGTGAAGCCGGTGAGCCGGTAGGTGCGGGCTGCCCGGCGTGTGGCTTCGAAGCCTGGTGAGCGGACCAGGTTGCGCAGGGCACCGTCGGCCGCCTCTGCCGTCATCTTCCAGGGACGCGCGGCGAGTTGCCAGAAGACGAGTGTTCGACCCAGCGGGCTTCTGGTCAGCCGTGCCGTGCGGGGGCCGAGGGTCTGCACCATCGTGCGCGCGAAGCGGAGCGAGCCGAGGGCGTAGGCGGCCCCGGGGCCGGCCCACAAGCCGATGGGGGACAGGGCTACGGTGCTGGCGACCACGCCGGCCCGGGCGAGTTCGAGTGCGACGGCTCCGCCGAGCGAGTTGCCCACGACGGGCGGGCGAGTGAGGCCGACCGTGGAGAACCACCGGGCGACCTCGGTGGCCAGTGCCTGGACGGTGGGCATTGTGCCCGGTAGCGGTGGGCTGTCGCCGAATCCCGGAAGGTCGACGGCCACGACCTCGCGTTCGTGGGCCAACAGATCGATAACGGGCGCCCAGCCCTCCCGGTCCAGCTGCCGGATCACAACCAGAGGCGACCCCGTGCCACGGCGGTTGCTGGCGAGCTGAATCTCCGACATATTCCCATAATATGGGTATGCACAATTAAGTGATGATTCGGTCGCTCATCGGGGAACGGGTTAGGACACAGCACGAAGGAGCCTCCGGTCACTTCCGCCTGGCAACCGGCCACGTCGCCCCGCGCACCGGCTCGGCTCCTAGCTGCGGCTCCTGACCTTTCCGAGCACTCCTGGCCAGCTGCCGCCGCGGACCGCAGTGCACACACCTGGCCACCGGGGCAAAATGGAGAAAACGGCCAGCTCCGCTCGATCGCGGTGCCGGGAGGAGGCGGCAATGCTCCGGACGCGGCTGTGCGACGTGCTCGGTATCGAGGTGCCCCTCATCGGCGCACCATACGGACCATTCGACCAGGTCGAGCTGGCCGCGACCGTCTGCGAGTCAGGCGGCCTGGGCAGCCTGGGCACTGCGGTGCGCCCGGTCTCTGATCTGCGGCGTCAGTGGGCCCGGATGCGGGAGCTGACCGATCGCCCCTTCGCCATCAACCACACCCTGCGCCCCCTGAACGAGGAGGCTTTTCAGGCGACGCTGGACGAGCGTCCGGCTGCGATCTCCTTCCACCTCGGTGTCCCCGACGACCTGGTCGAGCGCGCCCATGATGCGGGCATCCTGTGGATTCAACAGGTCATGGACGTCCGTCAGGCCGAGCAGGCGGCGCGCGCGGGCGTGGACGTCATCGTCGCCCAAGGCGGCGAGGCGGGCGGCCAGGGCGGCGAGGTGTCGACCATGGTGCTGGTGCCGCAGGTCGTGGACATCGCGGCAGGCACTCCGGTCGTTGCCGCAGGCGGGATCGCCGATGGCCGGGGGCTGGCGGCGGCACTTGTCCTGGGAGCTCAGGGCGTGGTCATCGGCACACGGCTGCTCGCGTCGGTGGAGATGAACATCGCTGAGGAGTGGAAGAGCCGGATCGTCGCCGCCGAGGCGCGCGACACGATCAAGCTGGCACACAGCGACAGGTTCATGCCGCCGTTCTCACGGCCTGATGCCTACGGCTTCCCCCGGTCGCTGCGTACCGCCTTTCTCGAGGATGTGGAAGCGCATCCAGAGCGGGTACAGCCGGCCGAAGCCGGTCCCCGCATTGTGGAGGCCATGCTCGCCGGACGAGGACATGAGTTCCTCCCGTTCACCGGACAGTCCGCGGCCCTCGTCCACGACATCCTTCCAGCAGCCGAGATCGTGCGGCGAATCGTCGATGACGCTGAGACGATCCTGCACCGGACCGCCGAGTCGTGCACGCGGGCCGCTCCGCACTGATCGTCGCCTTTCACCCGACCCTTCGCCTGCGAACCTCCAGCACCGGAAGCAGACCTCGACCACCCGAACCGACGATGTCGGCGTACGGAGGTTCGCCGGGAATCCCCGCACCTCTACGCGGGATGCTTCCCGGCGTCGGCTGCGGGCGCCGGCTTCGTTCCGATTTGCCCCAACCTCTGGGTCTGCCTGGGGATCAAGCCGAGCAACTCTGAAGCCACTCCGAGCAGGGGGTGGGGAGATTCAAATGTCCCCATCAATGCCCGGCATCGTCACCACATCCGGGCGGTGGAGTGCTGCACCCGGGACAGGGCACGGGCATCGCGGCGCGCGGCCGCATTGCCGATCCGGTTCTGCCGGGACCGGGGCCGGCGCGACTGCGCGGCGGCGAGGCGGCGGCGTCCGGCCTCCTGGAGTCGGCGCCGCTGCTTGCGCAGCTCCTGCTTGCTCGCCGCCTTCGACTTCCGGGGCCGCTTCCAGATCGGCTGCCACCCCAGGGGCTCATCGGACTCGGGCTCCTGGTCCTCGTCGAGCGCGGCGGATTGTCCTTGGCGGCTGCGCGGGCGCGGGTGTCATCAAGGCTGGGTTGTTCTTCCGGGGTGCTCACGCGACTCCTCCTGTGGTCCGGCCCGGCGTGTGCTGGGTGCCGGGCTGCTGGGTGTGCGGCGGCAGGGCCGTCGCCGGGGCGGGCTGCGGTCGGGGGCCGTGGGCGACGGCGCGCTCCCGGATGCCGTCCTGGAGCTTGGCGGCGGCCTCAAGGGTCCGGCGGGTTCGGTGACGAACTTTGCGACGGTGTGCGGCGGGGTGTAGGAAACGAGGGTTTCGCACAGGGCACGCAGGTCCTCGGCCGCCACATGGCGGCTGCCACTCGGAGCACTCTGGCCGGTGCGGGCGGCTTCGGGCGCCGGTCGCGAGGGTGATGCGGGGACGGTGTCGCGGGGCAGGGTGCGCTCGCGGACGAGCAGGGCTCTGGAAGGAGTTCTTCGATGCCGGTCACGGGATGTTCCCTTCGGTCGCGGGCGGCGGGCACAGGACGCTTTCCAGGAAGCGGGTGGCGTGGCGTTCGTCGGAACGGACGGCGGCCAGGGGGACACCCAGGAGGGCGCGCAGCCACGGTGCGCGCGGTGGTACGCCAGGCCGTCCGCGCCGGATGTGATCGGTTCGGTCACGGGGTCACACCACAATCCAGAAAATCTTGGGATCTGAGGCAGCACTTTGGGCTGTCCGTTCGACTCTGTGATGTGAACACTCTCGTAGAGCACGGGACCAGCTTGCTGGGGCCTGTCCTTGCGCAGTCCAGGTTGTGGGTGGCGCTATGTCTGCTCCCCGCTCTTGCGGGTGCCGCCGCGTTCCTGGCGGAATGGCAGCGCAGAGCCACCTGATCGCGTTGGTACGCCACGCTCCCGGCGGCACGGTGGTGGTTCAGGAGCGGGGAGAGCCAACCGCCCTCGGCCCTCTACTCGGGCACGGCCTGGTCGTGCTCCTGGTGCCCGTACTCAGTGCGAGCGGGGCGCGGACAGCAAGTCCCGCTCCAAGATGCGCGTCCGAATTGGCGCGGACGCGCCGGGCGCCCGCTGGCCGTGAGAGGAACACCAGTGACGAAACTGAGCCCAGTTCCCGCAAGAGCAGTGAAGAAACCAGGCAGATCAGCCGCGTGTTCTTCGAATCACCGGGCACCAGGAGCAACGGAGGTTGATAACTATGGTTCCCCTGCTTCTCGTCCTGCTTCTGGCTCTGATCCTCTTCGGCGCGGGCTTCGCGCTCAAGGCACTGTGGTGGATCGCCGTCATCGTGCTGGTCGTCTGGCTGCTGGGCTTCGTGCTGCGCAGTGCGGACACAGGAGGCCGCAAGGGCCGCTGGTATCGCTGGTAATCCCGCAACACAGAAGCCAGCCTGTGGGCCCCGGGTGTTCCCGGGGCCCACAGGCCTGTTGGGTCTCAGGACATCCCGCCAGGCAAACCGTGTATCCACCACCATCCCGGGCACAAGGCTCCATAGCTGGGGCCCGGTGAAGCAGCGGAACCTGCACCTCCAACCGCCGGACCCCAGCCACACCCCGACACCCCGCACGGCTGGCTTCGCCCCTCACAGCCGGAGCGGGCAGCCACCAGGGTCCCCGCCCTGAGAGGTCGTTTTCTGCCGTTGTTTCATCCCGGAATTGGGTGTTTGGTCTGCGGTGTCGGGTCGCGCCAGGAGATGGTGTTCTCGCTGGTGAGGCGGCGGGCCATGAGATCTGTCATGGCAACGTGGATCACAGCTTCGGAGCGAGTGGGCAGGGTTTCGTAGTCGCGGACCAGTCGGCGGTGCAGCAGGAGCCAGCCATAGGTCCGTTCGACCGCCCACCGCTTCGGTATAGGGGCGAAACCCCTGGTGCCGGGCTTGCGGGCGGTGATTTCCATGTCGATGCCGAGAACGGCGGCATGCTCGACGAGGTGCTAGCGGTAGCTGCCGTCGACCCACACCTTGCGGATACCAGGATGGTCAGCGGCGACCTGGTCCAGGAGCCGGGCGCCGGCGGCGGAGTCCTGCACACTTGCCGCAGTGACCAGCACGGCAAGCAAGAGTCCAAGCGTGTCGGTGACGATGTTCCGCTTCCTGGCCGCGATCTTCTTCCCGGCGTCGATGCCCTGGCCGGCGGCGGGACGCTGGTGGAGGTCTTGACGCTCTGCGCGTCGATTACACAGGCCGACGGCTCGGCGTCCCGTCCTTCGTTCTCCCGTAGAAGCTGCCGGAGAAGGCCGTTGAGCTGAGCGGCCACGCTCTCGTCCGCCCACTTGGCGAAGTAGCCGTAGACCGTATTCCAGTGCGGAAAGTCGTGCGGGAGGTAGCGCCACTGCACCGCGGTGCGGTCCACGTACAAGATCGCGTCCATGATGTCGCGCAGGTCGTGTTCCGGCGGCCGGCCGAAGTCGAGAGCCCTGCCGCGGCGCTCGAAGCGCCAGGCCGCCAGCACCGGCTCGATCAACTCCCAGCGGGCATCGGACAGATCACTCGGATACGGCGTCGCGTCGGCATGCTTCAGGCGTACCGCCGCGGACCGAGTGCGCCCAGGCACACAGCGACGACAACGGAAGCACGCGGCCGCGAAGGCCGGACGTCCTGGGATGAGACAGGCGCAAGCCACTCCCCGCCCCACCTGTCACCCACCTGACCAGCAAAAACCAACCAGTATCCCCAGCAGTACGAGCACCACAACCCGGCGGCCCGAAAATCGCTGAATACGCGGGCAGACCAGGTGAAAACGACCTCTTAGACATCGTTTCTGAACCGGAGTCGGCCGCGCACTGATCATCGGAGGTTAGGGTCACCAATAGATCGACTGGTTTGGCTGACTGGGAGGGCACATGGTTTGGAGGCGTTTGCCGCGTTTAAGGGCTGCTGGGTTGGTGTGTGTTCTCGCTGCTGGGGCTGGGTGCTCGGGGGAGGAAGCGTCGACTCCGGGGGCGGCAATGTCTGACAAGGCCCGGTCCTACCTGTCCACCGCGTTGGACCTCATGGAGGACAAGGCACTTCGCCGCCACGATGTCGACTGGGATGAGATACGGCGAACAGCCTTCATCGAAGCCGGCAGCGCGCAGCGTCCTGGCGATACCTATCGGGCCATTGAGGCGGCTCTGGGCAGTTTGGGAGACGGGCACAGTAGCTTCTTCGACCCGAAGAGGGCAGAGGAGTCGCACGGGGACGAGCAGGTCCGAAGCCCTGTTGAGGGGCGGGTGTTGGCCGGCGGCATGGGGTATTTGTCGCTCCCAGGAGTGCAGGGATCTGAGAAGGTCTATCAGCAGTACGTGCGGGAGGGGCGAGATGCCGTGGCGAAGGCTGATCGTCCGAACGCTTGCGGTTGGGTGATCGACCTGCGCCGCAACCGCGGTGGCAACATGTGGCCGATGCTTACCGTCGTGGGACCGATCCTCGGTGATGGCGACGTCGGGTCGTTCGTCGATGCGGACGGCAAGAAGACGGTGTGGTCCATTGAGAAGGGCAGCCCTCATCTGGACGGTGATTCCACCGGCTGGGGAACAAGTCCTCCCATAGGCGGCGGATCAGCCCCTGTTGCGATACTCACCAGCCGTTCCACTGCCAGTTCTGGGGAGGCGGTGACTGTGGCCTTCCGCGGGCGCCCTGATACGCGATCCTTCGGCGAGGACACCACAGGCGTCCCCACCGGCAACGTACAACACCGACTGTCCGACGGGGCCATTCTCAACCTGACAGAGGTGAAGGACGCCGACCGCACGGGGCGTGCATACGACAGCCCCATCCCGCCTGACCAGCCAGTCGTCGACAACCTCGGACGCGGGGGAAGCAAGGACCCCGTCTTGGACGCGGCAACGGAATGGTTGTCCGAGCAGCCTGGCTGCGCGTAGGCGGGCTGGGTGATGGCCGTGATTCGCTGGAGCACCAGCGCGCTCCGTGCTCGGGCCACCCGCACGGCCCTCAACCGCCGCCACGATGGCTCTGACCCGGGGAAGGCGGCATGCCCATTCCGTGAACGAAGACGGCAGCGTCCAGAGGCTGGTAAGCGGGTCGCACACAGCCGGATCCGGCATCAGCTCTCTGCATGTCTAAGGCCGGCACCGCGGTAAAGGTCTCCCAGGTCTGGATCGAATGTCGACGAGGGCAAGCGCCGTCCTGCACTTGGCGAACCCTCCTGAACGTGGCTCGGTGGCATGCGCGGCGGCCAGTACCGCGGAAGGCCCGTGCCAGTTGGGTCCGGCACGGGCCAGTGGGTCCTACCCGTCAGTTCTCGTACTTGATGGGCGGTCCAAGGCGGATGATGGTTGAGCAGTCCAGCTGCTGCTGGTACTGCTGAGAGCCCTGCCGGTACCAGAACCGGCAGTCCTTCAGCGCCCCGCGGATGGGGCCGGTGACCTTGACCCGGGCGACGTAGTGGATGTCGCTGCCGGACTTCGCCTTCACCGTAAACGGGTGCCCGGCGTAGTTGCGGGCTCGGGACAGGCTAGGGACGCCGCCCTTGCCGTCGGTGCGGGCGAACAGGATGTTCCCGTCCGTCTCGTTGCCGTTGACGGCCTGGTACTCGATGACCTTAACGCCCTTGGGGACCTGGGAGAACTCCGCTTTGGTGATCTCCAGGTCCTGGCCGGAGGTGTTCCAGGGGAGTGGCAGTCCTGCCCAGTACTCCTCGCCGACCTGTGCGTGTTCGTATCCGACGTCCCCGGCCGACTGGGTGCCACCGTCGAGCGCTGAGCCCTCGCGGACCCCGCCGGCCGGTGCGCCCGTGATCAGCCAGACGGCGCCGGCCGCTAGGGCCGCCAGGCAACAGCCAAGAACACCAAGGGCGGCGCGGCGCCTAGTTGGAGTAGAAGACGCCAGGCTTGCTCGAAACCGGCCCATTCTTCCCCCAGATCAGGTGCTTTGCATTGGTGCGGTTGCCCGCGGTGATCTTCTGCTTGTGATTGGTGTCGTAGCCGGTGGTCACGCCGAGTGCGACGCCCATGAAGTTGACGGCGTTGCCGAACTTACTCGACTTCTTCCTGCTGAGCTGGAAGTAGGTACCCGGATCGACCTTGGCCCGATGGCTCTTGCGTGACCGGTTGTAGTTGCGGGAGCCGTCCTTGGAGGAGACGTTCTTGCCGATCTTGCCCACCGAGCCGCCGGAGGGAACCTTGTAGCGGCCGGCCTCGATCGTGTACCAGGTGGAGCGGACACCGCCGAAACAGATCCGCTGGTGCTTGTACTTGATGTACTCGATCGGCGCCTTGTACTGGCGGGCGTAGTACGAGCCCTTGTTGGTGTAACCCGTCGACACACCCGTCTCGTGCGACACCTGCTTGCTGCCGCCGACCTTCCAGTCGCCGTTGCTGTTGAAGTCGATGTCGATGGTGCTGTTCATGGACTCGTCGTACTCGAACGTCGCCTTGGAGTCCCAGTTCGCGTGGGCTTCGCCGACCACCGTGTACTTGATCCTCGAGGACTGCTTGTACCGCACGTTGTCACACGAGCCCGAAGCGAGAGGAGTGATCTTCTCCGCGCTGATGTCCTTGCCGCCCGCGAGGTAGGGGTTGTAATCGGCAGAGAGGGTGCCTCGGTCGGATTGCCAGGTCGGCGTCGTGTCGTCCGTGGCCATCGGGTCGGCCTCAGTCTGAGCGGCGAACGAAAGCTTCTCCTGCTCCGGCGTCGGGTCCTTCGCCGTGACGTCGTCGACGGTGTTGGGCAGCATGGGCACGCTGTGGCCGTCATCGATCGCCTCCGCCGCAGCGGTCGCGTCCGCGCTGCTCGCGGCCCGCAGGGCCGTGGGCCGGGGCGGCGGTACGGCGACCAGGGCGTCGATGCCGAGGACGGGGACGCCGGAGGTGGTGGTCCCGGTCGTGGTGGCGTTGAGGTTCAATGCGCCACGGTTGGCGTCCATGGCCGTGCGCACAGCCTCTGGGAGGGCTGGCGGAAGCGTCACCGACCAGGTGCCGTCGGCGGTGGTGATCGCCTTGCTCAGCACGGGCTCCTTCGCTCCGGAGGCACTGTCGCTGCCGGCGACGACGTCGGCAGCGGTGACGGTGACCTCCAGGCCGGCGGCGGGCTGTCCGTTGCCCAGCGTGAACTTTCCCGTGACCGTGTTCGACGGTTGCGGTGTGTCGGGGTCGGTTGTTTCCTGCGCGGTCGGCAGGTCGTTCTCGTCGGGTGCCGAAGTGGGGCACGATGTTGGGATCGGCGTCGGCCAGGCAGGAGGCGGGGGCCGCCATGACGTCGCCCAGGACGCCGACGGTTACCTCGTCGTTGATCGTGGTGAACGGGTCCGTGGTGGACTTGCTGATGCGGCCCGTGGTGTCTGGATCATCAGTGGTGCTGAGGGTGTTGATGACGCCGGGGCCGGGGCTCCACGCCTGTGTGACCCCGCTCAGCCCGGTCTTGTCGGTGACCGTGGCGCCCAGCGTCGGCTTGATGGTGCCGGCGGAGTCCTTGGTCTCCAGGTAGGTGCGGTGCGCTATCGCACCATCGGTGCTCAGTGTGTAGATGACCGAGCCGACCATCCACACGTCCTGAGCGGTGATGATCTCGGTCAGCCTGCTCGAGCGGGGGAGTGTAGCGATCAGACTGATGGTGCCGTCGCCGGTAGCCGGTGCGCTCTGCTCGAGCACGTTCACCGTGTCGTCGCTGACGACGAAGATCCGCTTGCCGTTCGACCACACCCGCTTGGCCCCGGCCCAGTTGGGCTTGTACGACTTCACCGGCGTCAGCAGCGCGCCGCCGGTGGCGGTGTTGTCCTTGTAGGACTTCAGCGGCGCGTCACGGTCGCTGCTGGAGATTTCGTAGATCAAGCCGTTCGGTGCGGTGAACAGCTTGCTGGCTGCCGCTATCTGGGCGGTGAACTCCGTGTCAAAGAAGCTCGACTCGCTCCCCTTGGGCCCCCAGTCCATGTACTTGGCCAGAGTCCGCTTCTTGGCGGCGTTGCTGCTGCCCGACGGCCTCAGCACGTAGGTGCCCACCGAGGAAGTGCACGCCTCGTCGGCGGCATGGGCTGTACTCGGGGTGATGGCCTGGGGAGCGATCGCGGCCGAGGCGATGAGGGAGCCGACGCATGCGGCCCAGGCGGCGCGCAACGCGGATCTCCTGATGATGTGAGGTGTCAGGGTTCCCCCCTGTTTGTGGTGCATGAAGGCATGGGGGAGCTGGTCGGGCCCACCTTGAGCTGCTTCAAGACACGCTGGTCAGACGATGAAACGGAGTTGGCTACGCTGAACCACCCCGGCCGCACCCTCGGTCAGAAGCGGTTGCAGCGACCTCACTGCGGACCGCAGATTTTCATCGGTGACGTCAACAGCCTCCGGCAGGCTTAGGACGTTTCCTTCGGATCATCTGATCGTTGGTTGATGTGTGTCGTTGACTGACGCCCAGTGGGCGAGGATCGAGCCGCTGCTGCCGGACCGAACACCGAAGCGGGGAGGGCGGTGGCGTGATCACCGGCAGGTGATCGACGCGATCGCGTTCAAGTACCGCACCGGCACGCCCTGGATGGACCTGCCCGAGCACTACGGCTCGTGGAAAGGCGCCCACAACCGTCTGCGCAAGTGGGCCGCTGACGGGACCTGGGAGAAGGTCTTCACCGCCCTGCTCGCCCAGGCCGACGCCGAAGGCGATCTCGACTGGATCGTCGGGGTCGACTCCACGATCGTGCGGGCTCATCAGCACGCCGCCGGGGCCCGTCAAAAGGGGCCCCGGCCAGTGAGCCAGACGACCATGCCCTCGGACGGTCCCGCGGCGGTCTGGCCACCAAGATCCACCTCGCCGCGGACAGCCGCTGCCGGCCGCTCGCCTTCGTACTCACGCCCGGCCAGGCAGGCGACGCACCCGCGTTCCCCGAGGTCATGACCAAATTACGGGTGCCGCGGCCGATCGGCCGGCCCAGAACCACCCCGGACGTGGTCCTGGCCGACAAGGCCTATTCGTCCCGCGCGATCCGGACACATCTCCGTCGGCGCGGGATCCGCGCGGTGATTCCTCAACCCTCCGACCAGGTCGCCAAGCGCAAGAAGCGAGGCCGATCCGGCGGTCGCCCGCCGGCCTTCGACCGCGAGGCATACAAGCGGCGCAACACCGTCGAGCGGTGCATCAACAAGCTCAAGCAGTGGCGCGGTCTGGCCACTCGATACGACAAGACGGCCACCATCTACCTGGCCGGACTCCACGTCGCCGCCATCTTCATCTGGTCAGCGAGATGATCCGAAGGAAACGGCCTAGCCCGTACCGACGCAGCCGCCAGAGGTCGAAGACTTCACTCCCGTCGGCTGCGAAGTCCACATCGACTTCAGTGCCGTTGTCGCTGACGAAGCGGCAGCCTGTCCCATGAACCGTGTGTGAGTAGGCGCCGATGTGATCAGTCCGGCTGATCCGGCGCAACCGGGCGAGGCCGAGGACATCTGCCAGTCGCTCAAGCGAGGGGATCGGCCCTGGACGCGGCGATCCGTGCCACCCGCGTGCCCAACTTCTACGGCGTCCGGGGTGGCCACTCCCGGACCGGCACGAAGGCTGACGACGACCTGGACACCGAAGGGTACGAGGGCGCGGACGGCGACGAGGTCGAGGAGGATGACGGCCCGCAGAAGCCGGAGCGGGAGGACCGCAACTACGCCAAGGGCGTCTGCCAGTGTGACCCGCCCAACGTCATCAGGGCCTCGCCGAGGACGCTGCGGCGCGGCAAGGTCATGTGTGCGGATTGCCTTGGGGTCTTCGGCCCGGCGGACGAAGACTGAGCATCCGGCGGCCGACGGCGGGCCCCGGCGATCCCCATACGAGGGGGCGCCGGGGCCCGCTGCTTTCCGCTCTACGGGGCCGGATGGAGCCCCTCGAAGGGATCGAAGCCCAGCTGCTCGATCACCCGCTGACGGGTGGTTTCCTTGGGCCGCCACTGCTGGCTGGCCGGGTAGAGGAGGTTCAGCCCGGTCGCCGGGGGCGCGAGCAGGTAGTCGGCCCTGGGACACCCGGTGAGGTGCGGGCACTCCTCCAACACCCGGTTGCACTGGGTGCATAGGAGGCCTTCTCCGAACTACCCATGCGACCGGCGTTGTAGAGGTCGGATCGCACCGGGTCAGTGGATGGTGAGGCACGGCGGACAAGACGTCAGGGCGTGACGTCGGCTGCCGTGTAGCGCAGGCGCGCGATCATGGAGGCCCAGCGGTCATCGAAGGCGGCAACATTCAACAGCCCGGACAACTCCTCGCGGCACCGCGCCTCACCTTGCTGCCCGCGCTTGAGGCCCTCTGGCGTGAGCGTGCAGTACACGCCGCGGCGGTCATGCTCGCAGGAGACTCTGGCCGTGAGCCCCTTGCGCTCCAGGCGCGTCACAAGGCGACACGTAGAGGACTGGTCCAGCCCTGCTGCCTCGGACAGCTCCTGCACGCGGGTACCGCGTTCGGGCCCGCGCCGTAGCTCGATGAGAACAAGCCGACGGGCAGAATCCCGAAGAAGCCAGGACTGTCACGCCCTGAGACGAAGATTCTCTATACCGCAGGGCTGCCCAGTCGTCCCGGGCAGCCCTGCGGCTACTCACGCCCATGCCACCCTCCACTTTTCGCTACAGGTCAAGACCCTTCTGTAAGGAACGCCACCACAGCCTCCAGGAACTTCGTCTGCCCTTCGACGTTCGCCATGTGCACCGTGGGCAGGACAGTGAACCGCGCCCCGGGTACGGTCGCGGCGAGCTCCTTGCCGTGGTCGGCCGACGTGACGGTGTCATGCTCGCCCGCGATGACCAAGGTCGGGTTCTGGATGAGTGTGGCCGTGCGGCGCAGGTCGTAGTCACGCACCGCAGCCCAGCTGCCGGCCACACCCTCGCGCCGCGTGGCGAGCAGAGTGCGGCGGAAACCCTCGACAACCTCGTTGTCGCCCCGCAGCATGCGGGCCGGGAACCAGTTGTTCAGGAACCTCTCCGCGGTGACCTGCATGTCGGGGGCCTCCAGCAGTTCGGCGATCGGCCGATCCCACTGATTCGCCGGGCCGAGGTACGCGGCGGTGTTGGAGAGCACGAGACGGTCGACACGCTCCGGAACATGGATCCCCAACCACTGCGCGACCATTCCCCCTAGAGACAGCCCCAACACGTGCACCCGCTGCAGGCCCAGGGCATCCAGCAGCTCCACCACGTCGCGCCCCAGCCGGTCCATGGAGTACGGGCCACTCGGGACACCGGAGGCGCCGTGGCCGCGTGCGTCGTAGCGCAGCAGCCGGAAGTGCTCGGTCAGAGCCGGCACCTGACCATCCCACATGTGGAGGTCGGTGCCGATGGAGTTCGAAAGCAGCAGCACGGGCTTGTTCTCATCACCGTCGAAGCGGTAGGCGATGCGGACACCGTCTCCGGTGGTGATGGCGGTACGGGTTCGAGAAGTCATGTCAGCTCCAGTGATCTAGCGGCTATGCGCTCAGCCTAGGAACACTGTCTGCAGATATCTATTACAAAGATTGGACACACACTGTAGATTCTCTGGATAATGTCGAACTTCACGCTCCATGAATTGCAGTGCTTCAACGCCGTTGTGCGCGGCGGCGGCTTCCAGGCCGCCGCCGATCTATTGCACCGCTCACACCCTTCTGTGTTCGCAGCGGTCGCCAAGCTGGAGCGCCAGCTGAGTCTGGACCTGCTGGATCGCTCGGGCTATCGGGTTCAGCTGACCGAGGCCGGGCACGCCTTCCACCGCAAGGTGCGCGTCCTGCTGCACGACGCCGAGGAACTGCAGACCTACGCCGCGCAGTTGGCGATGGGCGAAGAGTCCGAGCTGCGCGTGGCGCTCGGGGACCTATGTCCGCTTCCACCAGTGCTGGAGATACTCAGCAGCTTCTTCGCTCAGCGCCCGCAGACACGACTGCACCTGCTATTCGAGACCGTCACCGGCCCCTGGGAGCGACTGCTGGAGGATGAAGCCGACCTCATCGTGCACCGCGTCCCCAAGAGCGACGTACGGATGGAGTGGATCGACCTCGGCCGCGTCGCCCTGGTGCCCGTCGTGGCGCCCGGCTTCCTGCCCTTCCCTCCGGACGCCGACATCACACCGCAGCGGATGCAGGCCCTAACCCAATGCGTGGTCCGGGACTCGTCGCGGCATCCGTCCGAACAAGGCCATTTCCTGGTCGAGGGCGCGCCCCAGACCTCTGTTCCGGACCACCTCATGAAGAAGGAGCTGATCTTGCACGGCATGGCGTGGGGGCACGTGCCGCGGTTCATGATCGAGACTGAGCTGCGCAATGGAAGCCTGCTTTCCATTGCCGGACAGCACTTTCCCGGTGTGGTCGAGGAACTCTCGGCGGCGCGACGGCGCGACCGTCCGCACGGGCCAGTCGCCGACCAGCTGTGGGACTTCTTGGCCCGCCATGTACCGGTCCTGAAGCCGACGCTAGGCCGTGTACCCGGAGCGAAGAAGGCACCGGAACGCGACAGGTGATGTTGCCGGAGCTCGGCTGATGCGCGCCATGAACCAAAGAACAACAGGTCCTAAGCGCCCTCATGTTTGTTCAAAGGCTCTGAGAGGGACGATCAGAGCGGGTGGACCGTCCCGCGATCTGATCGAAGGTGGGCAGGCCCAAGTGGATCACCGTAGGCTTGAGTGCGGCTTCGAGTTGGGTCAGCTTTTCCTCGGCGCCGGCCAGGCTGATTTCCAGGCCCTCGACCTCTCCGAGCCAGCCTTCGCGCTGAGCCTCGGCGATCCGGTCGAGTAGGTTGTCGCGGATCTCGATCAGGCGGTTCTGTTGGTACGGCTCGGGCCGGAGAAGCGAGCATCGGACGCAAGCGTGCTCATGGATGCATGCTGTTCCGAAGGCGCGAGCGCAGGTTCCCAGAGAGAGCTTGCGCTTCTCGAAGTGGGCGAGGAAGGCGTCCCACTCCTCGTTCGTCGGGGCCCGGTATTCCTCGCTGGGACGCAGCGATCGGCGACGGGCGATGAACGCGCGGTGGGCTTCGATGGCGTCCGCCGGGTAGATGGCGTTGTAGCCCATCGTGGTGTTGATGTCGGAGTGACCTGCGAGGACCTGCGCGATGTGGGGCGGCAGGCCACTGCAGATCGCGTCAGTGATGAAGATCCTTCGGAAGTCGTGCGGAGCGAAGTCGAGGGGCTGGCCCGCGGAGTCGGTGAGCCCGGTTCGTTCCAGGACCTCGTTGAGACCGTCGCGGATCATTTGCCGAGATACTGATGTGCGCTGGCCTCCGTATGTCCACTGGAACAGCAGGGGCATCGGCGGGTTCCAGATCTTCTCCGCGACGTCATAGTTGGGCAGCATCGGGATCGCGCCTGTTCGAGGGTCACGGACGCGGGCAATGATCGTGCTGAGGACGTCGGCCAGTTCCGGACTGACGAGGAGAAGCCGTTCCTCGTCGGTTTTTGAGGGAGCGACCTGGAGCAGAGGTACCACTTCACCGCTGGTGGGCAGCTTGTATTGGATCAGGGCGTGATGGCTGGCCTCCAGCATCTCCTCGATGCGGGCGCCGGTGTGCTGCAGGAACTCGATCGTGGCCCAGGCCCAGAATGCCCGTTCCTCGAGCAGACCCAGATGGACGCGTCGACCGGACTCGTCGCAGGCCCGGAACGGAGTCGACGAGTCCTTCTTCTGGCGCGTGTAGGTTCTGCCCCTGAACGTGAACTGTCCGCCGAGTGGGGCGGCCTGTAGGGCGGCCATTCCCTCCCCGGCCTCCGTCCAGTTTGCGCTGGCGGCGCGGACAACAGTGGACAGCGCGGGCAGTCGTTCACGGGTGCGCTGGTCCATCTTCGCCTTGCGGCGCTTCTGGTGCTTGGAGGTACTGGCATCAGCAGCGCTGACCGGGCGGGGAGCAACCCACGGTCCCCAGCGTTCTGGTTCTTCGACGGCCCAGTGGGCCAGGTCGAGGTATAGGGCTCGAACTCCGATCATGAGGCTGCCGTAGTTGGCGCGCTCCGTCACTGCCTCGTGGACTGTGCCATCGGGCAGTCGGCGGCGCGTGACTTTCGTCCGGCTGACCTGCTTCCATGCGCTCACGACTTCGGGCGGCAGTCGGAGTGTGTTGATGCCGGGCTGGATGCGTTCAATCTGCAGCCAGAAGTTCCTCACGAGCGTCCGCGACGCGTCCTCCAAGGACGCGTAGTCCATGGTGGGCTGGCGTTCCTTGAGGTACTCGACCAAGCAGGTCCCGGATCGGCTTGGACTGTGGCCGGTAGCGGTCCACGAGCTGCTCGACCGAGACCTGGCCGGACGTTCGGTGCAGGAGTCTCAGTGACACGGGCGCGTCGGGCGGGAGGTGCCCCAGTTCCCTCAGCCAGGAATAGAACAGGCTTTGACCGCCCGACGTGGCCCGCTGTTCCCGATGCGCCTCCATGTACTCAATGGAGTCTCCGACATTGATGTCGGCCAGACCCCCGCCCTTGGCGATGACCAGCTTGACCAGCACGTTCTTGGCGCGGATGCCGAGATGAGAGGACCACGCTTCTGGGCCCACCAAGTCCTGGAGGCGGGCAAATCCCTCAGGGTCACGGTATTGGCAGATGATGGCGCGCAGGTTGGTCGAGGTCCGGGTGAGCTGCCAGTGGAGCGATGGCGGGAGCACATCGGCGCAGACCAGGGCGAAGAGGCCGGTGTTCAGGATGCCGTTCGCATTCGCCGCGTCGTAGCCGACCCAGTTGGAGTTGTCTTTGTTCCACTGTGCCCCCGGTCGAGCTTGCGGCGGGGCTCGCGTTCCACCGTTGTTGCCAGGTGACGCCCGGCTGGTCCTGGAGCCAGCGGAGAATGAGCGTTGGACCCCGGCGCCGGTAGAAGTGGGTGGACTCGCTCGCGGCCCGGAGCGGAGGCCGGTTTAGCCGGGCCACGACCTCCTCGTAGGACTGGCTGGTGGCAGGCCAGGCGTCCTCGTAAGGTCGCGGCGGGAAACGCCTCTTGGCGGCCCGGAGAGCCTCGCCGGCGAGTGGCTGTGCATCTCGGATGGCGGCCGGAGCGCGCAAGGTCTCTGTGCTCGTCACCATGAGTTCCCGAAGAGAGTCTTCAACGAGTCGGGGCTGTAGCCGGGGGCCGGTGGCGCGGGCGGCCGGTCACGCTGCTCTGCCCGGCGTGCATGATGGGCGCGGACACGTTCGATCACTTCGTCCTGGCTGGCCGGGAGGTAGAGCTGTGTGGTCGTCAGATGCGCGTGACCGAGGACCCATTGGACGTCGGGCAGGGGCATGTCGGGGTCGCGGGCGAGTCGGTAGGACGCGGTGTGGCGTAGATCGTGGAGCGTCCAGTTCGCCCCGAGGAGATCGTTGGCCCGGTTGAACATCGCCCGCGCCGCGTCGTAGTTCAGCGGGCGCCAGGGCGCCTCAGGGTCCACCACAACGGCAGGTTCTTACCCCGCGGGATGCCGTCTCGCCGTGTTTCCTCCTGGTAGAGGCGGAGCCAGACGAAGGCGTCGGTTGAGCAAGGAAGCTGCTGGTAGGCGCGGGTTCCGCGCGGCCATGGACCGCATCCTGCAGGGAACCGCGCAGCACTCCAACGGCGCGCTGACGATCGTCGCCCTGGCCCAGGAAGCCGGCGTCCCGCGCAACGCGCTCACCCAGCGCCACCTCGACCTCAAGAACGACTTCTACGCAGAGGTCAGGGCGCGCGGGCAGACGCCGCACTCCGAGATCCGTCTGCGACGGCAGATCGTCAAACTGAAGGAGCTCCGCGCCAAGGACGCCACAGAGCTGGCCCAGCTGCGGACCGACGTCGAGCACCTCGTCCGCGCTGTGAACCAACTGACCGCGCACAACCGGCAGCTGCTCCACGTCCTGTCGCAGCCCGACTCCCCGGTCCGGGCGCTGCCGACCCAGCCACATCCAGGAAGATGCCACTGAGTCGCTGCCTACCAGGTGGTGGCTTCGCCGCAAAGTGCAGCTGACCAGCGAGCGGGACGAAAGGCGTACCCGGCCATCACCGCCCGCGGGCTCGGAGGCGGGCCCGCCCTGACGGGGGAACCATCCGTGGTCAGATACGGCGGGCGGCCCAGACGGTGCGCTCGGTGCGTACCGTCAGGTCGTCGCGGCGCAGGATGCTGTGCGGGCTGCTGGTGTCGAGGAGCTGGTCGAGCGCGGTGAGGTCCTCGGGGGAGAGTCTGTCTGCGATGACGCTGCGGATGCGCTGCAGGACGCCGGTGGCGTAGCGGCCGATCGCTTCGCTGCGCGAGCCTTCGAAGTTCACGGCGATGGTGCGTTCGCCCTCGACGGTGAATCCGGCCGCGGTCAGCATCGGGCCCCAGTCGGCGCCGCGGTGGGGCATGTGTTCGGCTTGGCGGCGGTCGGCGGCGGCGTGGACGCGCTCTTCCAGGCCGGGCCTGTCCTCGGGGGCGTTTTCGGGCAGGAAGCGGGGGTGGCCGGCCAGTTCGACGACGGCGAACAGGCCGCCGGGCGCGAGCGCGTCGTGGACGTTGCGCAGTGCGCGGTCGGAGTGAGCCATGTGGTGCATCGAGGCCGATGCCCAGACCAAGTCCGGTGAGCCGAGGTCGGGCCAGACGTCGTCGTCGAGGTCGGTCTGCACGGTGCGTACGCGTTCCTCGACGCTGCGGGTGCACGCCTTGGTGCGCAGGCGCTGCAGGTGTTCGGCGGAGGCGTCGACGGCGGTGACATGCGCGTCGGGGAAGCGGTCCATGAGGGCGAAGGTGCCCGCTCCCGTGCCGCAGCCCAGGTCCACGATGTGGCGCGGGGCGGTCTGCAGCGGCAGCCATGCAGTGATGGAGGCGGTGTGCTCGGCGAGGACCTCGGCGTCCAGGTCGAGGATCTCCGCCTGGCCGTCCATTGCGTGCTCGTGGTGGTGACCGTGCGAAGCGCCGTGGTGGGGGTGTGGGTGTGTACGTGGTTCATGCTCTTCACACCAAGGCGGATATGCCCCTGCGGCACGAAGTGTCCCGATTTACGCAAGATGATGGTTTAGGGCGCTGCCCGACGCGCAAAATGTCACCGCCAGGGAAGGCCGTCGCGCGGCCTCACGGTCACTCGGGAGCGCCTTGGGTGTCGTCGTCGCTGTCGCCCTGGTGGCTGCGGCGGGCGTCGCGGTCGAAGATGCCAAGGATCTCGCAGGGTCCGCCGTCGGCGCCGATCGCGTGCGGCATCATCGTGGGGAACTCGGCGGCCTGGTTGGTCTCGAGGCGGAAGCGGCGGTGGCCGAGCATGAGGATCGCGGTGCCGGACAGGACGACGAGCCATTCGCGCCCCGGGTGGGCGCGCATGCGCGCCGGGTTCTCGGGGGGCGGTTCGGCCATGCGCTGCCGCACCACGCTCATCCCGGGGTCGGCCTTGATGGTCCAGCGCATCCGACCGTGGGTGCTGTCGATAGTCGGGCTGGTGACGACGTCGTCGGTGGCGGTCTCCACGAGCTGATCGAGCGTGGTGTCCAGGGCGCGGGCGAGGGTGACCAGCTGATCCAGTGCGAGGCGGCGCTGGCCGTTCTCGATGCGGCTCAGTGAGGACTGACTGAGGTGGGCGCGGGAGGCCAATTCCTCCAGGGACCAGCCCTGCGCGACCCGCAGTGCGCGGATGCGTTTGCGTACGAGGCTGTCCAGATCTCCATCTTCTTGCGTCATAGGCAACAGCGTATGCCTTGGACGCAACTGCGCTTAACGTCGTGTGCAGATGGTCCGCAACGTCTGGGACCAGTGCACGAGGAAAGGCAGGAGGCCCATGGCTGTGACAACTTCTCCGTACGCGAGTGACGCACTGCCCGAGGGGACCGTCGATGTGGTGGTGATCGGCGGGGGCGCCGCAGGGCTGAACGGAGCGCTGATGCTCGCCCGCTCACTGACCGAGGATCTGACCTTCTTCGCCCAGGGCACTGACCTGGATGAGGCCACCCGCGCCCGGTTCGCGGCCCGCTGTATTCGCATCGTCGACACCCCGGTGCAGGAGGTCGTCAACAACGAGGACGGCACCCTCGCCGGCGTGCGCCTGGCCGACGGCCATGTCGTGGCCCGCAGCGTACTCGCAGTCGCCACCCGGATGGAGGCCCGTACCGAGGGCCTGGAGGGCCTGAAGCTGCCGATGTAGGACCTGCCCGACAACATGGGCCGCGGCTTCGCCTGCGGCATGGCGGGCGCCACCGAGGTGCGGGGCGTCTGGGTGGCGGGCAACGCCACCGACCTTGCCGCCCAGCTCGGCGCCGCCGCAGCGGCCGGCGCCCTGGCTGGCGCCCACATCAACAGCGTGCTGGCCACCGCGGACACCGACTCGGCTCTCGCCGCAGCCCAGAGCGAAACTCCCGCCCTCTGATCCCGGCGCGGCACCGGCCGCCGCACGCCCCCGATGTGTGCGGCGGCCCGGGCCCCACCCGCCCCCTTCGCCCAGCGACCGGTCCTGCTCCGGGGCTGACTCGGCATGCCGTTTTGAGAGGAATCCATGAGTACGAACCAGCCTGTACCGGCCACGCCGGTCGGCGGCCGGCGTGGCCCCGACGCGCGTCAACTGCGCACGATCCTGATCACCGTCTCCTTCGCCCTGATGGCGGTCATCGCCTCGGTGACCGGGCTGAACGTCGCGCAGACCCACATGGCCGTGGACTTCGGTGCCTCCCAGAGCACGGTCCTGTGGATCATCAACATCTACACCCTCGCCCTGGCCGCGCTGCTGCTGCCGCTCGGCGCCCTGGGCGACCGCCGGGGCCGTAAGCCCATGCTCATCGCCGGACTGAGCGTTTTCGGCATCGCCACCGTGGTCGCGGGCCTGGCTCCGACGGCCGAAGTGATGCTCGCCGCCCGCGTGGCCAGCGGCATCGGCGCCGCCATGATCATGCCGATCACGCTCGCCGTCATCACCTCCACCTTCCCCGAAGAGCAGCGCAGCAAGGCAATCGGCGTGTGGACCGGTATCGCCGGAGGCGGCGGCATCCTGGGCATGTTCCTCTCCGCGCTCCTCGTCGACGTCGCCGACTGGCGCTGGCTGTTCGTCCTGCCCGCGGTCTTGGTCCTCGTGGCCCTGGCCATGACGCTGAAGTCGGTTCCCAACTCCCGCGAGACCTCGGCCCACCGATTCGACACCGTCGGCGCGCTGGTCTCCATCATTGCTGTGGTCGGCCTCATCTTCGTCCTGCAGGAAGGCCCCGAACGCGGCTGGACCGCGCCCGAGGCGCTGATCAGTCTGACCGTCGGCCTCATCGCCACCATCGGGTTCGTGGCCTGGGAGCTGCACCGCCGCGACGCCTCCCTGCTGGACGTGCGGCTGTTCCGGGAGCGCGGACTGTCGGGCGGCTCGATCACGCTGCTGGTGGTCTTCGGTGTTCAGGCGGGCATCGGCGTGGTCCTCTTCCCGTTCTTCCAGGCCGTACTCGACTGGTCGGGCCTGCTGTCCACGGTCGCGATGATGCCCATGGCCCTGGCGATGATGATGGCCTCCGGCCTGGCCCCCAAGCTGGCCGCAGGGATCGGCGCACGCTCGACCATGGTCGTGGGCATCGCACTGGCCGGCGTCGGCATGGCGCTCATGGCGCTGTTCGTCTCCGTCAGCGGCGGCTACCTGTCAGTCCTGCCCGGCCTGCTCGCCATGGGCGTCGGCATGGGCCTGTCGATGACCCCGTCCACGGAGGCCATCACCGCCTCCCTGCCGCGCGAGAAGCAGGGTGTCGCCTCCGCCCTCAACGACGTCACCCGCGAATTCGGCACCGCACTCGGCGTCGCCCTGCTCGGCGCACTCGTGTCCGCCGGCTACCGCAACGCCATCGACGACAAGCTGCACGGCATCACCCAAAGCGCCGCGGACACCGCCCGCGAGGGCGTCGCTAACGCAGTTGAAGTGGCGGGCACCACCGGCCCGCACGCACCAGACGTGCTCCACGCGGCGCAGCAGTCCTTCGTCGACGGCTGGCAGCAGGCCATGTGGGCAGGCGCCGTCATCATGGGCGCCCTGTTCATCTACATCGCCCTCCGCGGTCCCAAGAACACTCCCTCCGCGGTCGCGGACGAGACAGACCCCGCTGAGGCTCTCTCCGCCGGCTGACCGCACAAGAGCCGGACCACAGCAAGCAGACCGCCCCGCGAACACCGCGTTCACCCCCGACCAGGTAGCCCGTTGAAGTCGAGCTGCCCCTGTCCGGGATCGGAAACGTCGGAAGGTGGTTGCTCCGAGCGAGGCTGCGACCGGAACCAGAGGCCGGTCGCAGCCTCGCTCGTGCTGCGTGCACCCTCTGACCTGCCCCTGGCCAGAGGATCTGTGTGCGTTTGGGATCAACACGCTGTACCTGACAGGGAACAGACCCGGTCGGTGTACAGCTTCGTCGTCAGCTGGAGGCCGCAGCCTCCGAGCAGCAGCCCGCACCAGAACGTGTCGTGCTCGTGATGGCGGCGGAAGGCGTCCAGCTCGATCGCCTCCAGCGGCAGCATCAGCGGATCTTCCGAGTCCGCGCCACCCAGGACCGCTGTCTGAATCTGCCGCCTATCACCGAGCACGAACCCCCTTCATCCCAAGTCATCGTGCCACCAGCGGCTTTGGCCTCACAGTCAATCGGCCTGTTTTCAAGCCATCAGCCGCAGTGAGCCAGCCGGGCACCACGGTCGGCGGGGCGGGCCGTACACCCAAACGGGGGGATACGGCGGTTACCGACCGCCCAGGCGAATCTGTCCCGTGCCGCGGGAACGAGGGGACGGCCAGCGGGGAGGGCTGGCTCGCCCTGCGGGGCATGTGGCCGCGGCTGGTGCCCGGCGACGCGCACGGGAGACTCGTCGAGTCGTGAGTAGTCATAACTCGCCACTCGCCCCTCCACCTGGGTTGAGGTCAAGCATGGATTTCCCCCCAGCATCCTCCTCGACCTCGTAGGCATCGCTCAGGTCAGGCCAGGTGCCGACAGTGACGCCACCGCTGTGGCCTCTCAGCTCCCGGTCCAACTTCGCTGTCACGCACCGAGTGGCGGTCCAACTTCGTTGGCAAACCGTCCAGGTTCAACGGCAGAGGACAACGTGGATCACGATGCGGTCACGGCCGTCAGGTTTTTCAAGACCGGCGTCACACGGGAGCCGAAAACCACACCTGTAGAAGGTGCACGGCGGGATCGGCAGGTGTGGGTGCTCACCGCCCGAGGACACCGCGAGGCGAAGCAGCTGCTGGAGCCGAAGGGCATACGCGTCTCGGTGCTGCGCAAGGAGGAGTACGACCCGGTCACCGGGGAGCTGTTGGGCGGCGGCTACGACGACCACGCCGCAGCGGTCACCTCGACAGCCGCCGAACTTCACCGCGCCGGGATCGGGCACCGGCTCGGCTTCCAGACCGAGATCCCGCACCGGCTCGCAGACGGGTACGTGCAGCGGGCGGACCTGGTGGTGCGGGCGCCGGCCTCGAAGGTGCTGGTGCTGCTGCTGGAGATCGACCGCCGCAGTGAGGACGCCCACGACCTGGTGCACAAGCTGCGCCGGTACTGGCAGTGGGGCCGACTGCTGCCGCTGGACGCGGACAAGCACACCACAGCCCTGGTCCGCTCCAGGCCGGACGCGATCGAGCACGTCGACCACGAGAAGCGGCTGTGGCGCCGCATCTACCCGCCGACCGGCCGGGAGGGTCTGCCGCCGGTGGCGTTTGTGTTCGCGGACACTACGGACACGAAGGTCGCCAACACGGTCGCCGTGCTGGAGGAGGCCGGCCGACGCTACAGGCGCGCCGGTACGACACCTACCACCGGGGCATCACCGCCCTCGACTACGGCCAGACCGTGCCCGTCCTCGTCACCACCCTGGAGCAGCTGACGGAGCACGGCGCGGAGGCGGCGGTGTGGCGGCGCCTGGGGCGCAACGACGAACAGACCCTGACCGACGCGCTCGACAACCCCGACGGCGACGCTCTCTACCGCCGCCAGTACGCGCAGGCCGAAGCGGAGGACGAGCGGCGCCGTGCCGCTGAGCGAGAGGCGCAGCGCCCCGTGTACAAGCGGTGCGGGCAGGAGTTCACTGACCAGCGCTGGGAGGAGACCACCGCGCACCGGACGGCCTGGAACGCCGGGGATGTGTCCGTGTACGGCCCCTGCCACGCCGACGACGTCGCCCGTGAGGAAGCCGCCCGTCTCCAGGCTGCCGCACCGCCGGAGCCGGAGGACAACGGCCAGGAGCCGGGCAAGCCCCGCCGCAGCCTGTTCCGCCGGCGGGCCTGACCCGGGCAGGCCAAAGGCGCTCCTGGGCAAGCCTCCCTCCAACGGGGGCTTGCCCAGGCCGCACCCTCGGCGCTGGGCTGGAGACCGCGCGCCGAGACCCGGCACGCGGCGAAGGAGGAACAGGTGCGCACCTTCGAGACGGGACAGACGGTTGTACGGCGCGACGTACACGGCTCAGGCCGGGTGTGGAGCGAGCACGCGCTGCGCGTCGTCGCCGACACCAGCGAGGCCCTGGTGGCCGCCTGCCCGCCAGGAGCCGAGACGCGCTGGCCGGCCCTGTACGTCAAGGCCCGCGATGATGGCGACCGATCGGTGCGCACGGAGGCGTTCGACGCGATGGCGACTGGCGTGTGGGAGCTCGCGGACGCCGTGTGGCAGGAGACCGAGCTGCTGCTGTGGAAGCCGCCGACGGCATGGTTCAGCGTCAACGCCTTCTACACCAGCGGCGGGCTGCGGAACTGGTACGTGAACTTCGAGCACCCCACCCGCCGTACGACGGACGGATTCGACACCTTCGACCTCACGGTGGACCTGGTCGTCGACCCCGACCTGACCAGCTGGGAGTGGAAGGACGAAGACGAGTACGCGCACGTGCGGCGGCTCGGCATCGTCACCGACACCGAGCACCAGGCCGTGGACGCCGCCCGCGACCAGGTCATCGCCATGCTCACCGAGTACTCCGGCCCGTTCGCCGACGCCGCCTCGTGGATGTCCTGGCGGTGGAACCCGACCTGGCCTGCCCCCCGACTGCCGCGCCCGACGCAGGGCAGGGCGGGCGGAACATCTGCCTGACCGGCAGTGGGGCCGGACAATCCGACCCGGCCCGATGGCCCTCGGCTATCAGGTGCGCTGTCTCGTGCACGGCCTTGGCCAGGACGTCGTACTGCTCGGGGTCCATGCGGGCCTTGAGCGTCTGGCTTCGTTCACGTTCAGCGGCTCTGGCTCAACTTCTGTGACGCGTCCCCGTGAGCCGGATTGTCGTGAACGTTCGGGGAAAGGCGAGAAGGGGACCAGCCGAAGGGGACAGGAGGACCTCATGCAAGGTGGCATGACGCCACTGAAGAATCGATACCTCGCTGCGTGCTTCATCGTCGTCATGTACCTGCTGGTTGGCGCACTGTTGGTCGGCTTGCTCGCTGCGGCGCTCTCGCCCAGCGGCGTGTGGTCAGGAGCGGCAACTCTCATGGGCGGGGCCCTCGGGGCCGGCTTCGGCGTGTGGCGTCTTCGACGGACGCCCGAGGATGAACGCGCCGACGACCACATCTACTAGGCACGGGGCCGTCGCTGAACGTGCGCCCGCGTCACACAACTCGTGCCAGAACCCGTTCTCGTGGACAAAGCCACGGCTGGTTCCGTCTGGACCACACCGAGGGCCAGGAGCACGCGCTATACGTGGCCGCGGAGAAGGACACCCTTCGCCAGCAGCTCACTGCTGGCTTGCCCCGGCGGGCATCCCGGTGCTGGTGGTCCGCGGCTTCGGCTCGCAGTCGTACGCCGACGTCGTCCACGACCGGGTCACCGCCGACCCCGCGCGACGCCGTGCTCCTGGTCGTCGGCGACTTCGACTGCTCGGGCGAGGACATCGAGCGCGACTGGGTGACGCGGACGGGCTGCTGGAGCCGGACGGAACGGGTGCTGCTGACCTACGCGCAGGTCCGCGACTACGAGCTGCCCGCGACCGAGGGCAAGCACGGCGACCCGCGCTGGCCAGCCTTCGCCTGCCACCCCGGCTTCGACCCGGCCCGCCCGGTGCAGTGGGAGGTGGAAGCGCTGGAGTCGGCCGAACTCCAGCGCCTGGTCCTCGCCGCCGTCGACCCGTACGTCGACCGCGACGTCCTCGCCCGGCAGGTCGCCCGCGAGGACGCCCAGCGCCGCCCCCTGGCTGCCTTCCTGGACGGCTGGGACGCGACGGCCGGGGGAGCCCCGCGTAGTGCTTTCGGGCCCGGCTCTCGGTCTGCCGTCAACGGGAAGCCCCGGGCCAGGCATCGACGTACGGCCTTGATCGGCATGGTTTCGGTCACGGCACGTGATTGCCCGGCGGGGCCGGGACCGCTGCGGATACGGTCGATCGGTTTGACGGCCGGCGGAGGCCGCCGGTGGGAAGGGCCCGGTCGGCGTGTCGTCGCATCGCGGGTGGGGGTGGTTCGGTGGGCAGCACCGAACAGCAGATCGAGGAGCAGTTGGCGCAGCTTCAGCAGCGGGTCGGCGCTCGCCATGCGGAGGTGCTGAAACACGACGTCGACGACGACCAGTTCGCGGTGGAGTACGCCCGGCTGGTGAACGTCACCGGCAAGCTGGTGGAGTTCGAGAAGACGATCCCCGAGCGGCTGGCTGAACTCGAGCGCAGGCGCAGTGAGCGCATCGTGACGTGGTCCTGGCGCGGCCAGGCGGCCGTGGGTGCCGTGCTGATCGCGCTGGTCTTGGTTCTGGACCGCTCGACTTGGTGGTTGGTCCTTCTGGTCCCGCACTTCGTGGCAACGGTGGCCGGCTGTTTCCAGAAGGTCGATGCCGAACAGCATCGTGACCGCCGTTTCGGGGCCATTGGCGTGCACGTGGTCGCCCTCCTGGTGGCCCTCATCAGCCTGAGCGTGATCAGCTCGTGGTTCATCTTCGCTGCCGCCCTGGGCTGGATGCTGGTCGCCGGGTCCGCGATGGACAGCACGGGCGCCGACCCGAAGGGGGCGCGGCGGTGAGCGACGACTACGGCTACCAGGTCCGCCGTCTGGAGACCCGGACCGGCGGGGTGGAGAGCGAGCTGCAGACGCTGCGTTCGAAGTTGGGGGAGGTCGACGACCTCGACTACGAGCTGAGTGACATCCGCGGCGATGTCCGACGCATCGAGGACGACCTCAGCACCGTCCGCAACGAGCTGACCGAGCTGGACGACGACGTACGCGGCCACATCCAGGACACCGATCAGGCCCTCAAGCGGCTGACCGGCCGCGTCCAGGCCCTCGAAGCCCACCTGCTCGCTTCGGGCGGCGCCCCGCGCGCTGATCTCGACACCATTGACCCGGAGTGGATGAAGCTGGCCAGGACCGCCAACCACGGCTGGCACGTCCGCTCCGGCCTGCTCCCCAAGCACCAGCGCGAGGCTCACCGCCTCAGCATCCGCCACTACGAACAGGCACTAGAAGAGCGCGACGAGCACCGCGACGAGGTGGTGGAAGCCGCCGGCATCCTGGCCACTCAGCCGCGCACGTCCCGCGAGTTCAAGCAGGCCGTCATGGACTTCGGCATGTCCCACACCCTCGTTGAGAGACACGATCAGCGGGCCCGGAACCTGGCCCCGCCCGAGCCGCCCAGGCCGCACTGGCCCAGGACGACTCCCTGCGGCAGGCGAAGGCGTCGCTGATCGAGCAGGGCGACAAGGCGGAAAGGAAGCTGAACTGGCTGCTGCGCAGCCGTCTGGCCGAGGCGATCCGCGACCGCGCCCTGCTGCCCATGTGGTTTGTGACCGTGCTCGGTCCCGTGCCGCCGGCGCACAGGACGCAGGAGTGGATGGACCTCGCCACCCAGGTCCTGGCCTACCGAGTCATCTACGGGATCACAGACCAGGTCGTCGCGCTTGGACCGGCGCCTGACGATCACGTGCCGCGCCGCACTGAGTGGTACCGCGAACTCACCAAAGACCTGCGCCGCTGGTAGCCCGCGTGCGCCTGACCGCACGGCGGCTCACAGCGCCTCGTGCAACCGTCCTGCCGCTGGGGTCGACGCGGTTGGCGGGTCTCCGGCGGCGTAGGCGCAGGGGTTGCTTTCCTTGCCGAAGGGGTCGGGCTGGGTGAAGCGACCACCCATCTTGTACAGACCGCTGGAGTCGAGGTGGGTGCCGGTGGTGGTGCAGGCTTCGCGGTAGGGGCCGTACAACCCGTTCGCCCGCCTGCGCGTCGGGATCAACGGCCCGGTCAACGGGGGCGCACCGCTCAACGGCCCGCCTCTGCACGAACGGAGTGAGGCGGGAACGGCCCGGGCCACGTTCGGCACGGGGCTGAAGCGCCGTGAGCCGCGGTGCTGCGGGAGATCGCGGAGGGGCTGGTCCAGGGCGGCAAAAGGGGAGGCGCTATTTCATCCAGCGCTGCCGGTCCAAGCGTCCGACGGGCAGCAATCGCTGATTCGCCGCTTCCCGCCGCATGTCCGACGGGGCGCTCGACCAGTGGTGGTCGAGCGTCCTTATTCAGCGGACTTTCCCTACACGCTAAGCACCGATCAGCGCGTCGTTCCCACTTCACGGACAGACGGCTGTCATTTTCCGCCTCTCCTGCGGCGCCGCAGGGTGAGGATAGCGAAGATGAGAAGCCCGATGATGATGATGGCTATGGTGGCTCCGACGCTGCCCCCGACAGCGGCGCCGGAACGAGCAAGCGGTAATGACATGTCCTTCTCCTCAGCCTGTCACAAGCCGGTCACATGAATAGGCCGGCACCCGCGCCCATGGCCCAGTAGGCCACGCCGATGCCCTGATCCACTGCTTTGGAAGCGCCGAGCAGCTTTGCTCCGACTCCCACCTTTCCGCCTACCGCACCCGCAAGAGCTCCGGCGGCAATCGAAGACCCGCTCTTTCCTTGCATGGCCCCGCCTGCAGCCTCCATACCGATCGATGCAGCGGTGAGGCCGGCCGCTACGAACGTGCCGCCGGGTATGAAGATGGAGGCAAACCCCAGCGCTGGGCCGCAGTGGGCGGCGTAGTGGCGTTGCCAGTCGGCCGGCCACTGGGGGTTCCAGTGCTCGTCGATTTCCTCGAGCGCCGCCTTCCACTCGGGGTGGCCGTCCTGGCTTTGTTCACCGGTTTCGACAGCAGTTGTTCAGTGCTTTGGGAGGCACCCGGACCGCGACGTGTTCGATGTCCACGAGAAGCGACAGCACCGCCCACGCCGATGAGAATGTTGCCGTTCCGGGCGGACCCTACGAGCTACTGGATGCTCCAGCGGTGCGGACGGTCGGAACCGGTGGGGGAGGCGGGCAGGTCTCGGTCCTAGCGGCCAGCCGTCGGCGTGGCCGTCGGGTGCCACTCGCGACGGAGGAGGCCGAAGACCCAGGAGTCGGAGACGTCGCCGTTGACGACGCAGTCCTCGCGGAGGGTGCCCTCGCGGACGAAGCCGAGCTTCTCCAGGACCCGGGCGGACGCCACGTTGCGGGTGTCGGTCTCGGCCTGGACGCGGTTCAGGTCCAGGGTGTCGAACGCCCACCGCAGGACGGCGTGCGCGGTCTCCGTGGCGTAGCCGTGGCCCCACGCGGCGGCGTCGAAGGCGTAGCCCAGGGACGCGCTGCGGAAGTCCGGGTTCCAGCTGGTCAGGCCGCACCAGCCGATGAACGCGCCGTCGGAGAGGCGGTCGACGGCCACCCGCGCTCCCGTACCTTCCTCCTCGATCGTCCGGCAGATGGCGATGAAGCGCTGGGCGCGGGCCGGTTCGGTCCATGGCGGAGAGTCCCAGTAACGCAGCACGTGGGCGCTGCTGTGCAGCGCGTAGAGCGGCGCCGCGTCGGCGTCGGTGAACGGCCGTAGTCGCAGGCGGGCGGTGTGCAGTTCGGGGGTAGGCAATGTCATGCGGAGCATCCTGACTCGTCACGCTCACCCCCGGCCATCCGTTTTTCCAACGCACCCCACCAGCAACCTTTTCGTGCCAGTACTGCCGTCGAAACCCGTGAACATTTCGATTCCCCCTCGGGCAGCGGCTGCCTCCCAACCCGGTGTACATCCGCTGCCCGTTCTCAGGGACAGAGCCACCGTCCAGGGCGTTGGCCCTCCGGAGGTTGATCGGGATGTGGGTCGACTATGTGGTGGGCCGCAGAAAGCCGACGACGGCCTCCTTTTCCATGTCGATACCCTGCTCGATCTGAGGCGGGACAGGTTCGAACGCTTCCACCTGGATGGAGCGCGTGCTGGGGCCACGGGTCCAGGTGGCGATGGCCTGGCCGTCGGCGATGACGGTGGGGCGGATGAGGCCGCCTCCTGGCCAGACGCGGGCCTGGTGGGGAGCGGGGACCGACGCCTCGCGGGTGCGGTAGCCGATCAGGTAGTTGTCGTAGGCGGGCAGCATGCGAACGTCCGGGGTGTCAGACGAGCGTGGGAGTTCTTTCACCCGCCCGGCGAGCATGGTGAACGCGCCGTACTTGGTGATCGCGCCCGATTCCGCCAGCATTTTCCAGGCCATGCGGGCCCAGGTGACCGGCAGCCCGGACCAGGCGGCGAAGTCCTCCAAGGTGGCGGGGGCGTGCGCGGCAAGGTAGCGGCGGGCCAGCTCGGTGAGGGCAGAGTCTCCCTCCCACCGGAAGCGCCTGGTGGAGGGCAGCCAGTCGTCGAGCAGTACATACGTGGTCTCACCGGCGCGCTGCGGGCCGTGACAGAGGGTGCCGGTGAGTGCCGCGTGGCGGATCAGGTAGAACGGCGCCTGCCCGTCCGGCGGAATACCGAGGGTGATAAGGCGCTCGGTCAGCTCGGCCCGGGTGAGTGGGCCGTGCGCGGCAAGAGCGCGCCGGAGGAGATGGTCGGCGCGCTGGCGCAGATCATCGCCCAGGCTCAGCTGCTGGTAGCGGCGGTTTGTTGCGGCAAGGATCCGCGGGGACAGCAACTGCAACACCCAGCGGGCGTCTTCGCTGGGGACGGTGTGCAGGGTGCCGCGCATGTACCAGTTGCGGACGATGCTCCGCTCTTTCTCGTATGCCCTGCGGATGGCCTGGGCGGAGATGTCCCGGCCGCGTACCCGGATGCCCAGGTCGGCGGCCGTGGCGTCCTGGGCCTGGATGGCGAAGACCCGTTGGACGACCGCCTCGGCAGAGGCCTCGCGTGCTCCGCCGGCCAGGGCCTGAGCACAGGCCCGCGGCCTGCGGATGCTCTCGTGGTCAGGCATCGGGCTGTGCCTCTCGGCCGGCGCGGTCAGGAGACGGCCTTGTCGAGGACGCGGGCGAGTTCGGCGGGCGCGGACAGCATCGGCCAGTGCCCGGTGGGCAGGTCGAAGCGCCGCCACGGCGGCTGGTTCAGGTAGGCCAGCATCGGCACCCCGGCATCCAGCAGTCCCGTGAAGTCATGGCAGGCGATCAGGACACGGTCCACACCGGGACCGGGCTCGGCCGGGTCGGCGAGGCGCTGGGTGTAGGTGCCGAACGGCTGAGGGGTGGCACGCGTGCGCAGAGTGTTCCGTTGGCCCTCATCGAGCCCGTCGAGGCTGCTGGACAGGCCCAGGACCTCAAAGGGCGGCATCGGTAGCCGCCACCCGTCGCCGGAAGCGTCGATCTGCTGGCGCAACTGGTCCGCTGCTTGCGGTGGCATGAGGTCGAGCATGCACATGCCTGCGGCGAATGGGGCGCTGTCCACGTAGATCACGCGTTCCAGCCGGTCGCCGAGACGTCCGGCTGCCCCGGTGACCGGTGCAGCCGCGTAGCTGTGGGCGACCAGCGTGACGTCGCGCAGATCGTGCCTTTCGACGAATCCCGTGATGTCCGCGATGTGCGTGTCCAGGTCCGTCTGGGGGCCGCCCTGGTCGGCGTGCTCGGCCAGGCCGGTCAGTGTCAGCGGCAGCGCCGTGTGGCCGCGCTGCCGCAAAGCTTGGGCGGTGTGTTCCCAGGCCCATGCCCCGAGCCAGGCGCCGGGAACGAGTACGAAGGTGGCCATGTGATCTCCCTGAAGTGAGGTGCTGAGGGGAGCGTAAAGTCGATACAGGACAGAATCCGCCCTGAAATGCCGAGTGACCCATGTCGCATCCCCTCACCCGTGTGCTGACCCTGCTGGAACTCCTCCAGTCAAACGCCCGACTCACCGGGGCGGAGCTGGCAGACCGCCTGGACACCGACGTCCGCACCGTGCGCCGCTACACGGCCCACCTACGCGACTTAGGCATCCCCGTGGAGGCCGAACGCGGCCGCTACGGCGGCTACCGGCTGGCCCGTGGCTACCGCATGCCCCCTCTGGTCCTCACCAACGACGAGGCCCTCGCAGTCGTTCTTGGCCTGCTCGCGGCAGAACGTCTGGGCATGGGCACCGCCGCGCCGGCCAGTGCTGGTGCCCTGGCCAAGATCGAGCGGGTGCTTCCGCACGCCCTGCGCGAGCCGCTCGCCGCCATGCGGGAAACCCTGTCCTTCACCGCCATCGCCGTGATCGGGCAGGCACCCGGAACCGGCGTCCTGCTGGCCCTGGCCCAGGCCTCCCGCGCCCACACGACCGTCGGTATCAGCCACCGGTCCTGGCGCCAGGAACACACCGAACGCGACATCGACCCCTACGGCGTGGTCTTCCACACCGGCCGCTGGTACGTCGTCGGCCACGACCACCTCCGCGACAGCCTGCGGACCTTCCGCATCGACCGCATCGCCTCCGTCACACCCCGAGCCGACAGCTTCACCGCACCCGACGGCTTCGACCCCGTCGCCCACCTGACCTCGACCCTCGCCCAGGGGCCCTACCGTTGGCAGGTCGAGGTGACGATCCATGGCCCCCTCGATGAGATCGCCCGCCGACTGCCTCGCTCAGCGGTGACCCTCACCGCCCAGCCCACCGGCGTTCTCCTGCACGCACGGGCGGAACGGCTGGACGGCATCGCCCACATGCTCGCCTCCCTGGAATGGCCCTTCACCATCCACCAGCCCGACGAACTACGGCAGGCGCTCAAGGATCTGGCCGCCCAGCTCACCGCAGCCGCCCAGCGGGAACCGGAAGAACTACCACAGTAAATAGCGGATTTACTGCGGCAGGACCGGAAGGGCGGGACGGCGTGACGATCGAGCGTCGCGCCGGGCTCTCAAGGCGGAGGGCTTCCCCGAGGTCGTCTTTTCCGACAGCCTCTACCGGCTGCTGCCGTTCCTGGAGCGCCTGAGCGAGGCCCGCCAGGCCGACCTCGGACTGGACGGCGGCGACGGCCTCGGTGACCTGAACCTCGTCTCCCGGGTGTTTGGCGAGGAGATCCTGCCGCTGTGGCAGTGGAAGCCCGGCTCGAACGTCGCCGGCGGCGACCGCGTCGCGGAGATCCGCCTCGGCCTGCAGTACCTCACCCTCGCCCTGCGCACTGATGTCGACGGCGAGGGCGACTACGGGTTCGACGTGATGGTGCCGTGTCCGCACGACGACGAGTGCACCGGCCGTGCCTGGGTGCCCGCCTACAGCGTCACCTGTCTCTTCCGGGCGCTGGACGACGACGAGGACATCGTCTGCACCGTGCACGGCCCGAACAACGGCGACGACCCCGACGGCCGCGCTGACCTCGAAACGCAGGCCCTGGAAGCGATCCGCGGCTAACGGACCTCCGTGCAGCCCCGGCCCCTGGCTTACCGCCGGGGCCGGGGCGGTCGCGGTGGTCTCTCAACCACCGCGATCACGAGAGGAGTGGACGCCAGGGACGCTGCGTACATGCTGCGCGTGATGACCGGCGCTACAGCCGTGCCGTCCACGTCCGCCCGACCGGTCCATCAGCAGGTCTACGACGCTGTGAAGCCCTGGACCGTCGGCCGCAGCCTCAACTCCGTCTAGAGCGACGGCACCCTGGTCTCCCAGGAGGAGGTCCGGGAACTGTTCGCGCCCGAGGACTTCGAGCGACTACGACGCGCGAAGACGCTGTACGACCCGCACAACCTGTTCCGGTTCACGCACACATCCGACCGGAGGACAGCGATTGACGAAGCGCCGCCGCTCGGCCGCCAGGCTTGCGCGTGCGTGCAGCAACTCGACCCAGCCACACCACGAATTCCCCAGAGCCGGAACGGAGGCGACTGTCGGCACCGCGCCGGTTGCCGATCGCCGGCCCTGGAGGACGGCGAACGATCCAGCGGGGACGCCACAGCCATAGGGGCGGCCCGCGTCGGCCCTCCGGTCAGGCGGAGTGCCGATGGCGGTGAACAGGCCGTGGCCCTTGGTGAAGCACTGCATGCCGGGCGACGGCGGGCGGTGGTCGGTGGCCGTCGAGTCGTAGCCGGTGGACAGGTTCAGCGGATCGCGGACGAAGCGGTCCCGCAATTCGGTGTAGGAGCTGTCCTCCCACTGGATCATCGCGTGCATCTGACCCCATCCCGCCGTGGAGGGCCAGATGAGGCCGGAGCGGTCGTCCGTGAACCAGTTGGTGACGGTGTAGCCGTCCGGCTGGACGGCCTGGTGCATGTTGTGCGCGTCGTACGGCTCGTCGGAGCCGAACGGGAAGCGGACAACGTGGTAGGCGCCGTCGGCGGGGATCGACTGCGCAACGCTGGTCTTCAATGAGCAGACATGGACAGCCACTTGCGTCTCCTGGGCGGTGGGCCGCATGACGCGGGTTTGGGGCCCCGGTGCATCTTCACCCCGTTCGCACCCGACCCGGGTGAATGTCTGGACGGGGATCGGTTCGGTCCTCCCCGCCCACGCGGGGGTGTTCCGTCAAGTCCCTGAGCCCTTTCAGCATGACCACCGATCAGGTGACGGCGCAACTGGCTCCGGGCGGCCTACGGCGGACGGGGAACGTCCGGTAAGACTGGAGTAGGGCGCCGCGGAGGCGATGACGGAACTCCGGCCGGGCCCCGGGCGTCCAAGGAACGCACGGCTTCCGTTCGTCATCGTCACCCCGGGGGACCCATGCGCAAGACCACAGTCCGCCTGCTCATCATCCTGGCTCTGGTCGTCACCGGAATCAGTGCTGCCGCGGGGTACGGCACCGAGAGAGGCCGCAGTCGGGACACACAAGTCCGCCACACCGGCCCGGCGCCGGACACCCGGGCCCGCCAGGTCGCCGCCGCCTGGGACGGCTCAGCGGCCGCCGACGCCTGGCGCGAGGGCTACTACCCTATGGGCGAGGCGGTGCAGCTGCCCGAGAACGCCTTCCGTCACGAGGCCGACAAGGAGGCTTACGCGACGCAGAACTTCGTCCTGCGCGGCGACCTGCCCGCCACGCCACGCAAGGAGGGCGACGTGAGGTGGGCGGGCGGCGGCTCGCTCACTCTCCCCTTGATGGGTGCGCGGCAGGCGTACGAGACCGTGGCTCGCGGCAGCAACGACGGGCCGCACCTGACCGTCACTGGGGCGGAGCTGGGCGAGATGACGCTGGCCACGAGCCGCGGCCCGGCCACGGTCCCCGCCTGGCTGTTCACGCTGGAAGGGTACGACACCCCGCTCAAGCGGGTCGCTGTGCGTCCGTCGAAGCTTCCCAGGCCGCCGATCGGTCCGGCGGCCGAGTCGCCCTCCAGCGGGCTCCGGAATCTCGACCACTTGGACGAGACGGCTGTCGGCAGTCGAACCGTCATGGTGGTGGCCCTCCACGGAGCCTGCGATGACGGCCCTGTAGTGGACGTGCTGGAGACGAGGGGCAGCGTGGTGCTCTCGGCGTATGTGGTCGGCACGCAGGACGGCCGCCCCTGCACCACCCAGCTGCTGGGCAAGGACGTGACAGTGACGCTGGAACGCCCGCTCGGTGACCGGATCCTTCTGGACGCGTTCACCGGACGCCCGGCGCCGTACGGCGGGCCGAACGGGCAGTCGCCCAGCTGGGGTTAACACGATTCATTCGAGTAGTCCGAACAACCTCCGCTCGCCCGCCGTTCGCCGCCGTCACAGGTCGGTCAGTGCTGGAGGGTGGAGCCGGTGGGAGAGACCTCGCGGACGGTGGCGCAGGCTGGCCGGTGCGGCCGTGGACGCGCAGGTCGCTCTCCTTGTCGGGTCTTCAGACGTCCGGCGGGCCAGGCCCCCGGGAGCGTTCCACCGACTCGGTGAGCGCTTCGCGCAGTCGTCCGGTCTCCTCCGCGTAAGCGACGAGGCCACCCAACTCCTGGAGGGAAACATCCTCGCCGTATGCAGGAGGCCGCCCCGGCCGCTCCGCGGCTCTTCGCGGCACGGGGGCTCGCCGCATGCAATCGGACCGGCGCCGTTGCTCCAAGGGCAACAACACCGCAGGGCCGGCGGCATAGGTTCGCAAACCCGCGTTCACTCGCGCTCTGAGTACCTGCCCGGCCAGTGCGGACGCGTCTCTGGCGACCCGCAGCGCCGCGTCGCAGGGATGCGAGCTCGGTGACATCGGCTGCCTTCACCGAGGCGGCCGCAACGTCTGGGAAGCAGTTCAGGTAAGGGACAGCAGCATCTTCGTCTGCCCCAGAGCCAGCGTTGCGCCGAGGACGAAGAACAGTCCCTGAACGGCGCTGGTGATGGGCATACGCAGTCGTGCGTGAACGTACGACGACGCGCCGAGCGCGACGGGAATAATCCAGACCACGACCAGCTGAGACAACGGCACAGCCTGGCCTGACGTCGCCCGGTCCGCCGAAGGCTCGGAATGCGACATCCCCACTAGGAACATCCACAGCGCCACTCCCGCCAGGGCCAGAGCATCGGCTGCCGCCAGCAGCAGCGCGACCGCGGCATCCGTCAACCGGGAGGGCCGGCGCCTCCCGGTGTCATCGGATGCGCTGCCGCGTCCACTCGACCGCCGACACTTGCGGATGCCGTTCCTGACTGTCTCCCACCAGGCCATTTCTTCACTGCACCACGGAGGCGACGATTCCGCTCCAGCCCGGCACATAACGACTCGGGCCACCCCGGTTACCACGCTGCTCCGACGTCACGGCGGGCCGTGGGTGACGTGATGGTGCCGGCCGCGCCAGGTACGGCCCCCGAAGTAGTTCACGCCCAGGCTGTGTTGGGGCTCGCGGTATTCGCGCTCGATCCGCGAGCGCGTCTTCGCCCACCGAGGTCGTCTGGAAGCAATCGGTTCGTCGTGCGGGGTTGCTCCGGTCAGCGCGGCATGCGGGGACTCAGCTCGCGTGCCTTCTCCCGCAGTCCTGCCGCCCAGGATCCGCCGTCCGTCGCGACGGACATACCTGTAACGGCAGAGACCTGCGCGTCTTCGAGCGGGCCGTGCGGGGCGGCGCCGAACTGTGCCCAGTCCACCTCGATTCCGGCGCGCTCTGCAAGGACTACCACAGCGGCGGTGAAGCCGTCGGAGGTCAAGGAGTGGCCGCCCGCACTCCTGGCCGCCAGCCGGGTGCGAGCCGGTCGGTGCGGGGTGGGCATCGAGGGCCTGGCCCACGCCGACGGCCTCCAGCTGGCGCAGGGTGTCGGCGACGTCCTCGTGGCCCTCGGTGAGGAACTGCGCGGCGAAGTCGATGACGGCGCGGGCGATGCCCTCCGCCGTGTCCGGCCCGGTCTGCCCCAGATCCGCAGCGAGGTTATGAAGACGCGCCCGAGGGCCTCCAAGGCGAAGGTGTCCTCGGATGGCTCGCCCGCGTCCGTGGGCGGAGCACAGCGGTTCCTGTCCGCGTTCAACGGCATCTCGCACCACTTCCGGCCCCGCCGCCATCTGATGCCCGCACACGACTACCGAGCCGTGATGACCGTCCGCTTCGCAATCTGGGAGCAGATCACCGGAGTCGCCGGCGTCGCTGCCACGGCCTGAGCACAACCCGGAACCGGGCTCCACCACACCACGACGCACCATCAGACACCTACCCGCCCAACAACGTGACAGCGCCTGGATTCGGATCCGAGGCCACGCCACTGGCCGGGGATCTCCCCGTCGCCAGGGTCGCACTTGGGAGCCTGCCAGTCGATGGCCATGACGTAGTGGTGGCCGGCTTCGATTCGCGGCTCGCCTTCTCCGGCCATCTCGGTGCGGTTGTCCATGCTCCCGTCAGTGAACTGCCAGCCGTGTGCGATCCACTCGAACGATGCGGGGGCGGCTTTGGCGGCGGTGTCGCTGGACCATAAGACCTTGTCGACGCGCAGAGTCACCTTGCGAAGGATCAGCCCTTCGCCGCGGTCGACCTCGTCCTGGCTGGGCGAGATCTCCCTTTCCACGACAGGGGTGACCTCGACGACATGATCAGCGTAGGTGACCCAGTCGGTCGCCGTCTGCGCGGGGTGTCGGTCAGCGCCGTGGGCCAGGATCACCGCCGGCCGGTCTTGCTGGGCGCTGGCGGACTGGCCGCTGAGGGGGAGGGCGGTCGTGGCGACGGCTGCGGTAGCTGCGACGCCGGTGGCTATGGCAGTGGCGCGTGTAAATCGTCTCAACACCGAGCGCCAGCATCGCGCGCACCAGCTCTGTATCCGACGGCTGCAGCAGCGGCTCGCCCGTCGTGGACGTGCGCGTGTTCACCATCCGCTCACCCTCCCCTCCTGCTCCTCATACGACGGAAGACGCGCGTGGAACGTTCACCCAAGACCGAGGACGTCGTGCGCGGCTGATCGGACGAAGGGAAATGCGCACGAGAACCCAGCTGTGCTGGCCTCATCGCCACATTGAGCAAGATCCGCTTTCAGCAGCACCCCGAGCCAGCCGACGGCGGGGCTGAGCTACGGTGACGCTTATGCGCACCGAGGACGCGATCATCCGACCCCTACTCCGGATACGGCATGTAGCGGCGCGTGGGGCCATGTACGGGCTGTCCGCCGTGCCCCTGCTCGGGGTGGCCTCCCTGTTCGTCGGCGACCACCACGACCGCAGCACGTTCCTCGGCGTCGTCGGATTGGTCGCCGCCTTCGTAGCCGTGGTGGGGGATTCTTATCGGGCTCTTTTTCTGGTGGGCCTGCGGGGGAGACATCCGGCGCTGCCGGGACTGGCACACCGTCACGGGCCAGGCCGGGTTCGTAACGGTCGCGGCCCTGGTCCTGCTACGGGTCGGAGTACTGGCGCTGGTGCTGTGCCCAGGCGCTTTCGGCCTGCACCTCCTCGTGGACGGCGCCGAGTACGGCAGCTGGCTGTACGGCAACTGAGCCACACGCGCCCGGCGCGGGCGCTTCGTGCGCCTTCCGCGCGGCCGTCGGGCTGTGCGCCACAGCGTCCCGACGGGTCCCTTTCGACGCCTGCCCCAAGGGCAGTGTCCACCGCCGGAGCCGAGGAGGGCTCACGGCGTGTGCTGGTCGGGTATCAAGATCGACCCCACCCGCGCGCAGGTCCGGCCGGAGGAGATCCTCACCGGAGGCATCGTGACTGCCCGCCCGCCGTGACCGAGTGGCGCAGGCTCCGTAAGGAGTACGACCGTCTCCGCGACCGCGTCCTGGAGAAGCTCAATCGACAGCAGGCGACGGCCTCTGTGGCCCTGACTCGTCAGTCGGCTTGAACCAGTTCGGCGCACCCTCAAAGTTCACCGGAACGCCCGTACAACCCTCCTGCCCCGTTAGTGGTCTCCTGCTCGCACACGCTTACGGAAGTTGAGCCCGCGCCCCACTCGGCGCTGGCCCTCCTCCCTCTTGGAGACGCCTTGCGCACACCCCCGTTCCTGATGGCCGCTTGCCTTCTGACCTCCGGACTGACTCCGTTCGCCCTGGCGGTGCCCGCCGCCCACGCGGCGACCCCAGCGGCTCCGTATGACTTCAACGGCGACGGGTACCGCGACCTCGCGGTCGGCGTGCCGGGTGCCACGGTCGGCGGCAAGACGAAGGCGGGGGCGGTGTCCGTCGTCTACGGCTCCTCCACCGGCCTGAGGACGACGAAGTACCAGAGCATCACCCAGAACTCCACCGGTGTCCCCGGCAGCGCGGAGACCTCGGACGCCTTCGGCAAGGTGGTCACGTCGGCGGACCTGGACCGTGACGGCTACGCGGACCTGGTCGTCGGCGCCCCGGGCGAGGACATCGGCTACGAGGTCAATCCCGACCCCGACGACGGCACAGTCGTCATCGTCTGGGGCGGCACGGCGGGGCTGTCCGGCGCCTCGACCCTCGAGAACGTGAACTCCAACGACCGCGACCACTACGGACAGGCCCTGACCGCCGGGGACTTCGACGGCGACGGAGACGACGACATCGCGGTGGGCGCCACAGGGAACTCCAACCTCCAGATCATGAAGGGTCCGTTCGCCCGGTCCGGCGAGCACATGAGCGGTTCCACAGGCGGGGGCATGGGCCACGGGTCGCGGCCGTTCAACGACACGTACGGCGTCGAGTACCTGTCCTCGGGCGACGTGCTGGGCGCCGGTTTCGACGGTCTCATCGTCCACGGCCGCGCCAAGGGCACCGACGACGCGATCACGGCCTGGGCCGACGGCCGGATCACCAACTTCACCGACTGGCTGGAGTACCTCCCGGGCAGCTACGTCTCTTCGGTCGCCGACGTCAACAAGGACGGTTACGCCGACATCGTGGCCGGCAACCACCGGGAGAGCGCGGCCGATCCCTCGGGCGCACTCGGCGGCAAGGTCACCCTCGTGTACGGAGCTGCGGAGGCCCAGTTCACCGAGAACCGCAAGACCGCTTCGTTCACCCAGTCCACGACGGGCGTCCCCGGCACCTCGGAGTCTGGCGACGGCTTCGGCGGAGGTGTCTCGCTGGGCGACATCAACGGCGACGGACACGCGGACCTCGCGGTCGGGGCGACATACGAGTCCTTCGGCACCTCGGAGGACACCGGCACGGTGACGATCCTCTACGGCAGCAAGACCGGATTCTCGGCGACCGGCGCGCTCACCCTGTCCCAGTCCACGTCAGGCGTCCCCGGCACCTCGGAGGACAACGACCGCTTCGGCGGCCGCGTCCTGCTCGCCGACACGGTCAAGGACGGCAAGGCGGACCTCACGGTCGCGGGCCCGGGCGAGAACGGGAGCGACGGCGCGGTCTGGTCCTTCAAGAGCCTGACGAACGGTTCTGTGTTCGGCCCGTCCGCCACCGCCGTCTCCACCTCGGGCGCCCCGGCATTCGGCACGACCCTGGGCAGCTGAGCCAAAAGCTGGCCCGTACCCGCGGCGGGCTACGTGTTGGCGCCTTGGCGTAGGTTTCCAGGTAGAACCGGAGGCGTACTCCGGGTTCGTCCGCTCCCGGGTCGCACGGTCTGCCGGCGCGATGGCGCACCGCGCGGCGAGCAGCTCCTGGACTGCGAAGGCGGTTGCGTCGTCGGCGGCCGCCACCTCCACCACGGCCAAGCCCGGCACAGCCACATGCGCCTCGTTGATTCGCCTCCTGCTGAGCATGACGCACCACGCCCTGCGGAAGTTCTCCCGCCCGAGCGCGCGGGCCGGGAGCGTGCTGAGGTAGCGCACGCCCGGGCCCTATGGCTCCGCGACCGGCTTCATGCACGGGAGGGGTGGCCTAAAGGGTGTTGCATAAGGTCGGGCTCGGGCAGGCCGGAGTAGTGCTTGACCTGCTGCTTCACCCAGTCAGGGCGAGGTTGTGCATGGTGGCG
>NZ_JBIWIV010000025.1:0-68118 GCF_044764825.1 Streptomyces sp. NPDC093598
CCCGTGAACGTCTCCACCCACACCGGCTCAGCCCTCAACACCCCACCCATACAGGCAAAATGCCCGCCGCAAAGCCTTCTGCAACACCCTTTAGGACCCGTTGTTCAGCAGGTCCTGCGCCGCCGTGAGGATCTCCGTCACCCGCAGCCCGAACGCCGCGTCACAGGCGTGCGGGCGGCCGGTCCGGGCGGCGTCGAGCAGCGCGTCCGCCGCCCGCATCAGCGCGGGCACCGCCCCGTCGGAGCTGTCCGGAAGCACCGCGACCCCGGCGTCCCCGCGCAGCTCCACGGCGGCACCGGCAGCGGCGGCCGGTGCCGTGAGGCTCAGGGTGAGGGTGCTCGACGCGCCACCCGCATGATCGAGGACGACATGGGACGTGTCGCCGGGTCCGTACACCGCCGCCGTCACCTGCCGCACGTCGCCGAGGACCGGCAGCAGCACGGACAGGGCGTGCGGGCCGACGTCCCACAGGGCGCCCTTCTCCCGCCGCCACGGCGTCGCGAAGGAGCTCTCACCGCTGAACACCGCCCCGAGCCACTCGGCCCGCCCCGTGAACCAGCCCGGCACCGCCGCCTGCTCCGCGATCCACGCCGCAGGCTCGGGCTGGAAGCGGGCCGTGAAGAACACGACCGAGGCGACACCGGCCTCCTTCGCCGCCTCGACCACCGCCCGCCCCTGCTCCACCGTCGGCGCCAGAGGCTTGTCGAGCAGCAGATGGCACCCGGACCGCGCCGCCCGTTCGGCGAGCCCGGCCTGCACCTGCGGCGGCAGCGCCACGGCCACCGCGTCCACGTCGGCGAACAACGCGTCGACGTCGTCGTACGCTCGCACGCCGTGCCGCTCGGCCAACTCCTTGGCGGCCTCCGGACGGCGACCCCACACGCCTGTGAAGTCCAGCCCCTCGTGCCCGCTCAACGCGGGTGCGTGGGCCATCCGCGCCCAGGGTCCGGTGCCGAGCAGTCCTATCCGCATGCCGCCGCCTCTCCTCGCTGCCAAGGACGAAGAGCGTGCCACACGGAAACGGCCGGCGGGCAACAAGAAAGGCAAGGAGCGCTCTCCTTGCCACTCTCAAGTTATAACGCACGGGGGGTCTTGCGGCAAGGCCCCCCGTCTCCCGCAGAATGTCCGGCCTAGGCCCAGGACCTGCGGAAACGGGAGCATGACGTGACCCCTGCGACCACGAGCGCGTTCGATCTTCCCGACCGCCTCGCGCACAAGGCCGAACCGGAACTGATCGCCGGGGACGAACAGCACTTCGCCGCCGTCGCCGACTGCCTCGAGCAGTCGATCGCCGAACTGTCCGGGCGTCTCGAAGCCGAGCGCAGGGCACCCGGCGGCAAGGGACGGCAGGCGATGGACCGGGACGCCGAGATCCACCGGCTGACCGCCCGGCTGCGCGCACTGCGCCGCTTCGGACTCGACCTGTGCCTCGGGCACATGGTCGGTGCCGACGGCTCCGAGCCCGTGTACGTGGGGCGGCTCGGCCTCACGGACAGCGAGGGGCGCCGACTGCTGGTCGACTGGCGTTCCCCGGCCGCCGAGCCGTTCTTCGGGGCCACCCACGCCAACCCGATGGGACTGGCCCGGCGCCGCAGGTACCGCTGGACCGGCGGCCGGGTCGGCGACTACTGGGACGAGGTGTTCACCGCCGACGGATTCGAGGGCCACGCCGCGCTCGACGACCAGTCCGCCTTCATCGCAAGCCTCGGCACCAACCGCTCGCCCCGCATGCGGGATGTGCTCGGCACCATCCAGGCCGACCAGGACGCCATCATCCGCGCCGGGTCCCGCGGCGCCCTCGTCGTCGACGGCGGCCCGGGCACCGGCAAGACCGTCGTCGCCCTGCACCGCTCCGCCTACCTCCTCCACTCCGACCCGCGCCTCGGACAGCACCGCCGGGGCGGCGTGCTGTTCGTCGGCCCGCACCGGCCCTACCTTTCGTACGTCTCCGACGTCCTGCCCAGCCTCGGCGAGGAGGGCGTGCAGACCTGCATCCTGCGTGACCTCGTCGACGAAGGCGCCACGGCGGAGGAGGAGACCGACCCGGAGGTGGCACGCCTGAAGTCGTCCGCGGACATGGTGCGGGCGATCGAGAAGGCCGTCCGCTTCTACGAGGAGCCGCCCACCCGGCCGATGACGGTCACGACCCACTGGTCCGACATCCGCCTGAGCGCCGGCGACTGGGCCGCGGCGTTCGAGGCGGCGGACCCCGGCGCACCGCACAACGAGGCACGCGAGCAGGTCTGGGAGGAACTGCTCACAATCCTTGTGGACAAGCACGAGGGCGAGATCTCCGAGGCCCTGCTCCGCAAGGCGCTGTCCCAGGACCGGGAGTTGCTCGCGGCCTTCCACCGTGCCTGGCCGATCCTCGAAGCCACCGACCTCGTCGGCGACCTCTGGTCGGTTCCGGCCTACCTGCGCATGTGCGCGCCCTGGCTCGGCCGGGACGAGGTGCGCCTCCTGCAACGCGAGGAACCCCAGGCCTGGACGGTGTCCGACCTGCCGCTGCTGGACGCGGCCCGGCAGCGGCTCGGCGACCCGGAGACGTCACGGCGCAAGCGCCGGCAGGAGGCCGCCGTCGCCGCCCAGCAGGAGCGCATGGCCGACGTCATCGACAACCTGCTGGAGGCCCACAGCTACGACGACGGCGAAGGCGTGCTGGTCATGCTGCACGGGCAGGACATGCGCAACTCCCTGGTCGACGAGAGCGCTCTGCCCACCGCCGACCCCGACCGGCTCGCGGGACCGTTCGTGCACATCGTCGTGGACGAGGCACAGGAACTGACCGACGCGCAGTGGCAGATGCTGCTGCTGCGCTGCCCGTCCCGCAGCTTCACCATCGTCGGGGACCGTGCCCAGGCCCGGCACGGATTCACGGAGTCGTGGCGCGAACGGCTGGAGCGGATCGGGCTGGACCGGGTCGAGATGGCCTCCCTGCGCATCAACTACCGCACGCCCGAGGAGATCATGGCGGAAGCCGAGCCGGTCATCCGGGCCGCGCTGCCGGACGCCAACGTGCCGACCTCGATCCGCAGTGGCGGCGTCCCCGTCCGGTACGGATCCACGGCGGAGCTGGACTCGGTCCTCGACACCTGGCTCGCCGCCCATGCGGAGGGGGTCGCCTGCGTCATCGGCGACCCGGGGTTCCGGCCGGCGTCGTCCCGCGTCCGGTCGCTGACGCCGGAGCTGTCGAAGGGGCTGGAGTTCGACCTGGTGGTGCTCGTCGACCCGCAGGACTTCGGCACGGGCATCGAGGGAGCGGTCGACCACTATGTCGCGATGACCCGGGCGACCCAGCGGCTCGTCGTCCTCACGAGTTCCTGACACGGCTCCGGCCGGGGCCCTCGCGCGGGCCCCGGCCGGCGTGCTACCCGGCGAGCTCCTTGCCCAGTCGACCTCGCCCTGGCCGATGTCGAGGTGCTGGTGGATCCGGGCCGGGGTGCCCGGCGGGTTCGGGATGTGGCGCAGGCCGCTGGATCCCTTGTGGTTGAAGGAGTCCGCGATGTGCACGTGCTGGAGCTTGTCACCGGCGTAGCGCATCATCGCCGCGATGTCCGCGCCCGGGTCGGCGCCGGACGGGTGGAAGGTGTGCGGCGCGCAGTACAGGTAGTTCACCCACGGCTTGTCGACGGCGGGCGGTCCTGGACCGTCGTGCCCGGCTGCTCAGCTCTCCGTGCTGATGTTGACCATCCACGGGACGCCGAACCGGTCGGTGCACATGCCGAACACGTCGCCCCACATCTGCTTCTCCAGCGGCACCGACACCGAGCCGCCCTCGGAGAGCTTCTCCCAGTAGCCGCGCAGCTCGGCGTCGTCGTCGCCGCTCAGGCTCACGGAGTAGGAGCTGCCCTGCTCGGACTCCATGCCCGGCGGGTTGTCGGCGCCCATGAGGGTGAAGCCGCTGGTGGTTTCCAGCATGCCGTGCATGATCTTGTCCGCGTTCGGGGCGTCCGCCTGCCCGAACTCTCCGTAGCTGTTGAGGGCGAGGGTGCCGCCGAAGACCTCCTTGTAGAACTCCATCGCCTGCCGGGCGTCGCCGTTGAAACTGAGGTACGGGTTGAGGCGCGAAACCATGAGAACCTCCCAGAAGGGGGCAAAGGGCCGTTTTCGCGCAGCGTAGCGCCGGGTAGGGACAACGGCTCGTCGAGCGGGCCGCGCCGTGGGCGGGGTGACGTGTCGCGGCGGCCGGTGCCGTGGCCAACTGCCCTGTTGCCGTGGCCTCTTGAGCGGAGGGAAGACAGCGGCTCATGGCATCGACGTTCCGCATCGGCGGGGATCTGGACGTACACCGGCTCGGTTATGGGGCCATGCATCTGCCGACCGAGCACGGCCCGGATCGGGGAAACGCCCTCGCGGTGGCCCGGGGGGCCGTGGAGCTGGGCGTCACGCTGATCGACACGGCGCACCTGTACGGCGGCGGAGCCGATGAGGAGCTCCTCGCCGAGGCCCTGCATCCCTACCCTGAGGGGCTGCTGATCACCACCAAGGTGGGTGTGGCGCGCACCGGCCCGGGCGGCGACTGGAAGCTCGACGGACGTGTTGCTGACGTCCGCCCAGCGCGACCGCCTCGACCGGCTGGCCGAGGGGGCAAAGGCGGCATCAGGCTGAGGGGCCGGGCCGGGCCGGGCCGGGCCGGGGCGGGCCGCGGCCGGGGGTCGGGGGCCGGGGCGTTTCCCTGCCGTCAAGTGGTGCGGTACACCGGAGAACCGCGTCCGTCACCGCGGGCGCGACGAGCTCCTCCGGCCGCCCTGGCCGGACTACGACGGATCATGCCTCGTCGGACGCCCCGCTGTTCCAGTCGTACGGGCCGCCGCCCTGCCACTCGATCAGCTCGGTGTCGTCGACGGCCGTGTCGGTGGTGGGCAGACCCTCGCGATGCAGCAGGTCCAGCACGTCGAAGAGGCTGTAGGCGACGCCCATGCGCTCGCCGTGGATGGTCACCAGCCGTCCGCCGTCCGTCGCGGGCGGCTGCACGACCACAGGGGGTTGACCGTCCATAGGCCCACCATGCTCCCGAAACGGCCGTTTCGCAGCTCGGTGGCGTCCAGAAGCGGTACGAACCCGTTCCGGGGCCTTCGGGAACCGGGCGCGCTGTGCGCCGGTGACAAGGCGCTGTCCGGAAGCTGAGTTCTCATCAGCACCGCCTGAGAGCGGTGGTGCCGCCGCCCTAGCGTCCGTGGCATGGACATGAACCGTATGCGCAGAGGGAAGTGGTGCGGTGCCGTGCTGGCGGTGCTGCTGACCACCGGGACACTCACGGCCGCCGCCCCGGGCGCCCGGGCCGACGGGGCGCGCACCGAGACACCGGTGACGTCGACATCGCCGGTGACCGGAGTGACGGAGTCGATGGTGCGGGTGAAGGTGCCGCTGCCGGAGTCGGCCGGGGCTCGTCCCGCGGCGTGCGACTGGCTGTCGTACCTGCGCTACCGCTCCGCCGCCGGGCCGGCCGCCTCGGCCGACGCGGACCGGATCCTCATCGCCCAGCCCGGCATCCTGGAAGGAGCGGGTGCCTTCGACAGCGTCGCCCGCAACACCGTCACGACGGCCGCCGAGCAGGGGCTGCACATCGAGTTCTGGGCGCTGGACCGGCGCTCCAACTGCCTGGAGGACCGCACCGGCATCGCCTCCGGCGACCAGCACACCGCCGTCGACTACTACTACCGCGGCAAGCAGGTCGGCGGCCGGACCTTCGGCGGCTTCGCCGGCAACGGACAACTGGGCTGGATGGCGAGGCTCGGGATCGAGCAGACCGTACGCGACCAGTACGACCTCCTCACCGCCGAGTTGCCCTCCCAGGCGCAGCGCAAGCGGAAGGTGCTGTGCGGCGGGCACTCGCTGGGCGGTGTGATCACCGGGTACTTCGCCACCGCCGACTTCGACGGCAACCGCGCCACCACGGCGGACGCCGGGTACAACCAGTGCGCCGGTTACTTCGCACTCGACACGACCGTCTCCACCTCACTGGCCGACCTCAGCGGCAGCATCCCGGACGACACCAACCTGCCCGACATCGGCCTCGGTTACGGCGCCCTGCAGGCCGGGCTGGACAGCGGGGTGCTGCCGCGCACGCTGTCCGCGCCGGTGCTGCTCAACCCCGAGACCATGACCCTGCTCGGCATCGCCGGACTCGGCGCCCTCGACGACCTGGAGGGCGAGGCCGACCTGCCGCGCTATCTGCCCTCCAACCTCAACATCGAGGCCACCCACCGTCTCCTGTTCGCCAAGGACACCGCGGCCTTCCTCAGCGGCAAGCCCGCCGTGAAGGACTTCCGGCTCACCAACGGGGCCGTGCTCGGGGCGCTGCTGGACGACAACTCCGTACCGCTGGCGTTCCTCCAGACCAGTGTGGGCTTCTTCGACGGCGGGCCGATCGCCGACAAGAGCTTTCCCGTCGCCAACGGCGCTGACCAGCAGCCGGGGCTGTACGGCACCGCGTACAAGGCCATCCCCGACAAGCCGAAGGGCCCGCTCTACACCTGGCGCAACTACGACCGCGTCGGCGACCCGGACGACCCCGGACACCGGTCGGCCGACGGCACCCCGTTCACCGGCGCCGGTGAGGAGGTCACCGACGTGCGGCAACTGGCCCGCAGCCTCGCCGAGCAGCCGCTGGACTTCACCGAGCAGTACTTCCCGACCAAGCTGGTCACCGACATCCAGCTGGCCACCTCGCCGCAGGTGAAGCAGCTCGTCGTCCACCCCGAGGGGCTCAAGGCCAACCCGGTGCTCACCGTGCTCGCCGGTGAGGGACTGCTGGCCGGCCGGGTCCCGGCCGACCTGCACCCCGTGGTCGCCGACGGCTACCAGCACCTCGACGTCCTGACCGCCGCGCCCGTGCAGAACAACGGCCGCCCGGAGCCCGTCTCCACCGGTCTCGCCGGCTTCGCCCGGACACCGCGCTGGTAGGTGCCCGTACGCACGCCCGGGGCCCGGGAGGATCTCCTCCCGGGCCCCTTCGTGTACGAGCGGGTCTCAGAGCCTGCCCGCGGCGAACGTGGCCGCCTCCTCGGCGTCGTCCCGGTAGCCGAGGTGCGCCCCCACGTCACCCCCGCCGTTCTCGCAGACGGGGTCGCCCTGGGCGCACAGGTCCAGGGTGCGGCTCTGGTACGTGCCGGTGACGCTCTTGCCGAGCGCCCGGATGGGGTTGCCGAACAGCAGCACCGCGGCGACCTTCGGCTCGAGTGCCGCGGGCAGCGTGGCCACGATGGGGCTGCCGACCACAGCGCCCGCGCTGCTGATGCCGATCGAGTTGTCGACGACGTTCGCGCCCTGCGAATAGCCGACGAGAACGAACTTCTGGCTCGGGCAGGCGGCGGCCTGGTTCTTCACGTGGTTCACCAGGTCCAGATTGCCCTGCGCCGCGGACGTGGGGGAGAGATCGGCGGGGTAGTTCACCTTGTAGCTGGACAGGTTCTTGCCCGCTGCCTTCTTCTGCAGTGCGGAATACACCGGGTCGCCGACTATGAAGCCGAGCGTGCCCGGTTCGAAGGTGCCGCGGGCCGCGACGACCTCGACGTCCGAGCAGGCCGCGGCCATGGCCGGGGGAGCCGAGAGGGTGGCAAGTCCGGCCCCGCCGGCCAGCGTGAGCGCCACGAGACAGATACGGATACGCATGGGGGATCCTCCGCTTGGGAGGCGCGTGGAGCGCCTGCGAAAAAGGACGCCCCGAACGTATGCGCTTTCTCTCTCTGGCTGTTATGGACGGGATTATGGAAACGCCGCCGGTTTTTGTCGCCGATTGAGTACGCCGCCTGAATTCAGGAAGTCAGTTCTGCCCCGGGGCCGGTGATTCCGCGCGCAGTGATTCCGCACGCAGCGCGAGAATCAGGTCGAGGCGGGTCGCCGGGTCGTGCAGGGCGTCGCCGAAGAGCTTCTCCAGCTGGCGCAGGCGGTAGCGGACCGTCTGCGGGTGGATGTGCAGCCGTACGGCGACGTCCGGCACGTTGCTGCCGCTGAGCAGCCAGGCCAGCAGTGTCTCGGCGAGCCGGTCGCGCTGCCCCGCGGAGACCGTGTCGAGGGGCCCGAGGACCCGCGCCCGGAGCCGCTCCAGCAGCGGCTCGTCGCCGTACAGCAGGAGCGTCGACAGATGCTCGGAGCAGCGCACCACGCCTTGGCGGGGGAGCACCCCACGGCCCATCAGCCCGAGCGCCCGGGTGGCCAGGTGCAGCGACCGCGCGGCCTCGGTGACCGCGACCGTCGGACCGATCGCGGCGGGCCGGCCGCGCAGCGCCAGCGTGAACGCCCGGCCGCCGATGCCGCCCGGGCCGTCCGGGTCGGGCACCAGCATCCGCGGCGGACGGGACCCCATGTCCACCAGGGCGCCCGCCGCCGCCAGCGGCCGGTCCTCCTCCCGCCGGTCCGGCGCCGCCGCGAGCGCCACGACGGCGACCGTCCGGGGCACCGGCCAGCGCGCGCTGTGCGCCAGGTCCTGCACGGCCTCCGGCGCCACCGGCCCGTCCTCCAGGAGCAGGTCGAGCAGGCGCTTGCGGCGGCGCTCCAGCTCGTCGGAGCTGCGCAGCTGGGCCTCCGCGTACCCGGACGCGGCCGCCTGGGCGACCTCGTGCACGGTCCGGAACGCCAGTTCCCCCAGCGCGGCCACGGCCGTGGAGTCCAGCCCGAGTTCCTCCGCCGTCCGGCCCATCAGCCGCCAGGCGCGCAGACCGCCGACCCGCAGCGCGGACTGCAGTGCGTCCAGGCTGCGGCCCTCCAGGGCCTCGCCCCGCCCGAGTTCGTAGTACGTCGCCGCGATCGCGTCCCCGTCGTCGCGCGGGTCGGCGATGTGGTCGACGAACAGGGTCAGCGCCTGCACCACCCCGGACCGCAGGTTCTGGCGGTACGTTCCGTCGGCGGGCCGCGCGTACTCCGGGACCTGGCGGCGGACCTCCTCCTCCACCTCGTCGGCGACGGCGGCCAGATTGGCGCGCAGCAGCTCCGCCAGCTCGGGCGGGACCTGTGGCAGCGCGGTGGGGTGGTCCGGCACGCCGTGCGGGGTGGGCACAGCCATCACGGACACTCCTTTCGACCGGAAGCGGCTCACCCGCGGGCTGATGCCTGTGGGACGAGTGGGCAGTCCTGTGTTGGACGGACGACCCCTCCGCTCCGTTCCGTGCCCCGACGGCACCTCCGTCACTCGGGCACACCCAGCGCACGGGCGAGGATCGGCCACGAGGCGGTGAACTCCGGTTTCCAGTGCGCCCAGTCGTGTCCGCCGCCCCCGTAGAAGTGCGTGGTGGCCGGGATTCCCATGAGGGCCAGTGTCCGGGCGAAACCCTGGGCCGAGGGCCACAGGGCGCTCTCCAGTATCCCGGGCAGCGGATCACCGCCGCCGCCCACTCCGCTGCCCTGCGACACGTACAGCGCGGTGCCGCGCAATCCGGTGGCGCGGGCGCGCGGGTTGAAGTCCCGCCACGTCAGGAGGTTGAACACCGGATTGCCCCACAGGGAGGCGGCCGGCAGGTTCTCGCGGGCGACGATCGCGTCCATGATGGCGGGAACACCGGGAGCCGTGGTGTCGAGGATGCCGCTGTAGGAGGCCGCCGCGGTGAACGCCCCGGGGTGGCGGGCCGCGTGGGCCATCGCCCCGTAGCCGCCGGTGGAGACACCGGCGACCGCCCGTACGCCGGAGGCCCGGTAGTCCCGGGCGAGCAGCGCCGGCACCTCCTTCACCTGGAACGTCTCGTAGTCCGGGCCGCCGCGCCAGACGCTGGGGATGCCGGTGGGGCCCGCGTCCGGCATAGCCACGATCAGGTCACGGCCCGCGGTGAACGCCTCGATGTCCGTCTCGCGGGTCCAGGACGTGTAGTCGTCGTGGGCGCCGTGCAGCAGGTACAGCACGGGGTACTTCTTCTCCGGGCGCGTACCGAAGTCCGACGGCAGGATCAGCCGGACCGGCGCGCTGCGGCCGAGCGCGGCGGAGGGCACGGACACGTCCAGCGTGCGGGGACCGAGCCGGCCGGCCGCCCGGGCCGGGGCCGTGCCGGTCGTGGCCCCGAACAGGGCGGCGAGGCCGGCGGCGGCCGTCGCTCTGGCGACGGCGCGCCGGGACACTCCGGCAGGGGGCTTCTGCGGCAGGTCGGGCATGACGGCTCCTCGGGTTCCATGTCAGGGGGCCGGTGCGGCGAGCATCCGGCTCAGATGGGCGGCGATCTCGTCGACGTGCGGCGGATCGAGCAGCGACAGATGGTGACCGGGCACCGGCACCACTTCCAGGCGTGGGCACACCTCGTCCCAGCCCAGCGCCGGGTCGTCCCGTTCGTACGCCGGGTCGCGCACGGTGTGCGGCGCGGGTTCGGTGGCCCGGTAGAGGATCACCGGACCGTCGTAGCCGCCGGGCCGGTGCGACTCGCCGATGCCCATGTCCAGGTAGGAGGCGCGCTGGTGCTCCAGCGCCGCGGGCGGCACGTCGGCGGCCTCGCGCAGCGCTCGCAGCACGGCGTCGATACGGGCCGCGTCGTCGTCCATCGCCACGAGCTCGTCGTACGGCAGCTCCAGCCGCACGCCGTGGGTGTCGGCGACGTGGCGGGCGAAGCCCTCGAAGTGCGCCCGGATCCGGTCGGCCGGTGCCAGTCCGGGCCGGGGGAGGGGCCGCACGGAGTCGATGAGCACGACCAGCCGCACCTCCCGCCCGGCGTCGGTCAGTTGGCGCGCGGTCTCCTGGGCGACGAAGCCCCCGAAGGACCAGCCCCCCAGCAGGCAGGGGCCGTCGGGGCGGATGTCATTGATCGCCTCGGCGTAGCGCCGCGCCTTGTCGGGCACGGTCCGCGCCTCCTCGATCCGCTCCAGCCCGTACACCGGCTGATCGCCGCCGAGCCGTTCGGTGAGCGTCCGGTAGACGCCGACCGGCCCGCCGGCGGCATGGACGAGGAACAGTGGGGGCCGTGAGCCGCCGGCGCGCAGGGCGCGCACCGGGGTGTCGTCGCGGGGGAGGGCGCGCTCGACCCGGATGGCGGCGTCCTCGACGGTGACGGCGGCGAACAGGTCGCGCAGGGGCAGTTCGATGTCGAACTCGCGTTCCACCGCCGTGCGGACGCGGACGGCCATCAGCGAGTCCAGCCCGAGGTCGGTCCACGCGGTGCCCGGGCTGATACGGGCGGGGGAGTGGCCGGTGACGGCGGCGATGTGGTGGATCAGGCGGGCCAGGACCGAGGAGGGTTCCGGCAGTGCGGCGGGATTTTCCTCCGCCACCGGCTCGGTGCGCGCCGCCCGGCCGTCGGTCCACCAGTGCCGTACGTGCCGCCACCGGGGCAGCGGCAGGTCGACGACCCGCCCCGGTGGCACGGGCAGCCGCTGTCCCGCCGCGTACAGGGCGCCCAGCTGCCCGGCGAACGCCCCCGATCCGTCGGCGTCCCGGCGCAGGGTGGCCAGGGCGAGGGCGCCGGGCACGGTGTCGGCGACGGCCCCCGTCAGCACCGGGTGGGGGGAGATCTCGACGAAGGCCGTGTGGCCGTCGGCCGCGGCCGACGCGAGGGCCCGGTCCAGCCGCACGGGCCGCCGCAGGTTGGCCGCCCAGTGTGCGGCGTCGAAGAGACAGTCTCCGCGGGGGTCGTCGAGGACCGTGGAGTGGACCGGGACGCGCGGCTGCCGTCCCCGGATGCCCGACAGCGCGTCCACCAGCTCTGGCAACAGCCCGTCCACCTGCGGCGAGTGCCCGGCGCCGACGACCCGCATGGCCCGGACCGCGCGGCCCCGCCCGTCCAGCCGGCGCACGAGCCCGGCCACCGCCGCCTCCTCGCCGGTGACGACCTTCTGCCGGGGAGAGGAGTGCACGGCGACATGCACATCCGGGAAGTCCCGTGCCAGCGAGTCCAGTTCGTCGTCGTCCAGGTCCACCACGGCCATCGCGCCGCCGCGCAGACCGCTCAGCAGCCGGGCCCGTACGGCGATGACACGCGCCCCCTCCGCCACGTCCAGCGCGCCCGCGCACACGGCCGCCGCCACCTCGCCCATGGAGTGACCGATCACGGCGGCGGGCTCGACCCCGTGGGCACGCCACAGCTCGGCGAGCGCCAACTGCATCCCGAACAAAACCGGTTGGGCAACCTCGAGGCGATCGAGGCCTTCACCCGAGGACAGACGGTCGTGGAGGGACAGGCCGCATTCCGGGGCGAGCTGCGGGTCGAGCTTCTCGACGGCGGCGGCGAACGCGGGTTCCTCGGCCAGCAGCCGGCGCCCCATGCCGGGCCACTGGCTGCCGTAGCCGGAGAAGACCCACACCGTGCCGCGCCCCACGCGGTCGCGGTCACCGGTCGTCACCCGTGCGTCCGAACGCCCGGCCGCCAACTCATGCAGTGCTTCCGTCAGTTCGGCGCGGTCGCGGGCGACCACCGCGGCGCGCACGGGGCCCCGGCCCGTGCGCCCGGCCAGGGTCCGGGCCACGTCGGCGGGGTGCGCGCCGCTGTCGCGCAGCCGGGCCGCGAGCCTGCCCGCCGTGTCCCGGAGGCGCTCGGTGTCGACGTCGGAGAGCAGATGCACGCGGGCGGCCGGTTCCTCGGCCGGTCGTACCGGAACCAGGCCGGGCGGCCCTTCCTCCAGCACCACATGCGCGTTGGTGCCGCCGAAGCCGAACCCCGAGACGCCCGCGACGGCCGTGCCGCCGTAGCGGGGCCAGGGCTCCGGCTCGGTCACCACCCTCAGCCGCGCATCCGTGAGCGAACTGCCCTGCTCGCAATGCAGGGACGGCGGGATGGCGTCATGGTGCAGAGCCAGCACGGTCTTCACCAGACCGGCGACGCCCGCCGCGGACTCCAGATGACCGAGGTTGCCCTTCACGGACCCCAGCAGCAGCGGCTGGTCGGGGTCGCGGCCCGCGCCCAGCACCGCGCCGAGCGCCCCTGCCTCGATCGGGTCGCCCAGCGGCGTGCCGGTGCCGTGGGCCTCCACGTAGTCGACGTGCTGCGCGGCGAGCCCCGCCTGCGCGTACGCCCGCTCCAGCAACGCCTGCTGGGCGGCCGGGTTGGGCGCCATGAGGCCGTTCGAGCGGCCGTCGGAGTTGACGGCGCTGGCCCGGATGACGGCCAGTACACGGTCGCCGTCCCGCTCGGCGTCGGACAGCCGCTTCAGGATCACGGCCGCGCAGCCCTCGCCGCGGCCGATGCCGTCGGCCGCCGCCGAGAACGGCTTGCAGCGTCCGTCCGGCGCGAGGGCTCCCACGCGGCTGAAGGCGACCGTGACGGCCGGCGACAGCAGCACGTTGACCCCGGCCGCGATCGCCGTGTCACTCTCGCCCGTGCGCAGGCTGACGCAGGCGTGGTGCACGGCGACCAGCGAGGAGGAGCAGGCCGTGTCGACGGCCAGGCTCGGCCCCCGGGTGTCCAGGACGTAGGCGAGCCGCCCGGCGGCGACGCTGAGGGCGCCCCCGGCAGGCGCCCAGGGATCGACGGCGGCCGGGTCGGCCCCCGTGAGCTGCCCGTACTCCGGTGCCGAGATGCCGACGAACACGCCGGTGGCGCTGCCCGCAAGGGACTCGGCCGGCACGGCGGCATGGTCGAGCGCCTCGTGGACGACCTCCAGCAGGATCCGCTGCTGGGGATCCATCACCGCGGCCTCGCGCGGGCTGATGCGGAAGAAGTCCGCGTCGAACCCGGCGATGTCGTCGAGATAGCCGCCGTAGGGATGCGCGTCGGCGGGCGGGAACGCGGTGAAGTCGCGCCAGCGGTCCTCCGGGACGCGCCGGATCGCGTCGACGCCCCCGCTGAGCAGCCGCCAGTAGTCGTCCGGGCCGTGCACGCCGCCGGGCAGGCGGCAGCCGACCCCGACGACAGCGACCGGCTCGGCCGCCGCGCCCGTGACCGCGGTGCGCGCCGGCGCCGCCCCGGCTTCCGGACCCCCCGTGCCGCACAGCCGCGCCACCAGGGCCTCCCCGGTGGGCGTCTCCCACAGCAGTGTCGTCGGCAGTTCGCGGCCGGTGGCGCGGGAGAGTTCACCGGCCAGGGCGACGGCATCGCGGGAGGCCATGCCGAGGTCCGCGAGCGGCCGGTCCATCGGGACGTCCTGCGGGGAGGTGCCGTTCCAGACGGCCACCCGCTCGGCGATCAGCCGGCGCAGCGCGGCCTCGTCGACGGGCCTCATCCCGCGGCCCCCGCCCGGGCATGCCCGCCGTAGGCGCCCTCCAGATACCGGGCGCGGGTCAGCGCCCGCGACACCTTGCCGCTGGAGGTGCGCGGCACCGTGCCCGGCGGCACCAGGACGACATCGGCCAGCCGCAGCCCGTGCCTGGCGGAGACGGCACCGCGCACGGCTCGCGCCACGGCCGCCACGTCCAGCTCGGCGAGCCGCACGGTCCGTGCGTGCTCCGCCACCACGACCGCACGCTCGCCACCGGCGCCGCCCGGCACGGCGAAGGCGGCGAGCCGGTCCCGGCGCACCGCCTCGTGCGTCTCCTGGGCCGTCGCCTCGACGTCCTGCGGGTAGTGATTGCGCCCGTCGACGATGATCAGGTCCTTTAGCCGTCCCGTGACGACGAGCTGCCCCTCCAGCACGGTCCCCAGATCACCCGTGCGCAGCCAGCGGCCCGGACCGGCCGAGGCGTCCGCGAACTCCGCGCCGAAGACCTCCTCCGAGTCCCGGTTCCAGTAACCGCGGCCCACGTTCGGCCCCTGCACCCAGATCTCCCCGACCTCGCCCTCCGACAGCGCCACCCGCGTCACCGGGTCGGCGACCCGGACCCGCTGACCCGCCGGAGTGCCGCAGCCCGCCAGCAGCACCGCCCGGGGATCGCCCGGGGGTGCGGGAAGGGCCTTTCCAGCCGCCAGGGCGTCGCGGTCGAGCGCGAACCGGCTGAGCGGCTCACCCGGCCGGGCGGCGCACACGAACACCGTCGCCTCGGCCAGCCCGTACGACGGGCAGTGCGTCCCGGGAGCCAGGCCCTGGTCGGCGAACGCCGCGTGGAAGCGGTCGGCCGTGCCCGGGCGGACCGGCTCGCTGCCGTTGATCAGCGCGGTCACCCTGTCCAGCCGCAGACCCTCCTTCTGGTCGGCGGTGACGGTCGCGACGCAGTAGTCGTAGGCGAAGTTGGGCGCGGCGCTCACGGCGTTCGGATGCGCGGCGAGCAGCCGCAGCCAGCGCACCGGCTCATGCAGGAACGCCGCCGGGTCCATCAGCACCGACAGCGCTCCGCGCGCCACCGGGGCCGCGACGCTGAGCACCAGCCCCATGTCGTGGTAGAGCGGCAGCCAGCCCACACTGGTCATCGGGCGGGTGTCGAGGCCGTAGGCGGCCAGCGCCTGGCGGGCGTTGGCGACCACGTTGCCGTGGCTGATCTCCACGCCGGCCGGGGCACGGGTCGAACCGGAGGTGTACTGGAGGTAGGCGGGCGCCCCTGCGTCCGGGGCGGCCGGCTGCCGGTCCCGGCCCTCGACGTCGGGCACCTCGTCCGCGACGACGATCCGCGGCCCGCCGGACCCGAGGAAGTCCCGCACCTCGTCCGAGGCGCGGCGGGTGGTCACCACGACCGAGAGACGCGCGTCGGCCAGGACGCCCGCGAGCCGGTCCGCGTGCCCGGGCAGACCCGGTGGATACAGCGGCACGGCGACCAGCCCGGCGGCCAGGGCCGCGAGGAAGGCGGTCACGTACTCGGTGCCCTGCGGGCACAGCAGCGCCACCCGGTCCCCGGGGCCCGTCTCGTCCGCGAGGCGGGCGGCGAGCGCCCGCACCCGCAGGTCCAGGCGGCGCCAGGTCAGGGTGCGGTGGACGCCGCGCGAGTGCGGTGCCGGATGTTCGACGAAGGTGAAGGCCCGGCGGTCGGGGATGGTCTCGGCCCAGTGCCGTACGTACTCCGGCAGTGTGGGGCACGCGGGCGCGAGCGGGGGGCGGCGGCTGTCCATCGGGCGGGGCTCCTCACGGCGCGGATCGGCCTACGGGTCGCAAAGGGAGAGAGGGGGGCGGCTAGAGGGGGATGTTGCCGTGCCGGCGTTCCGGCATCGGGGCGCGTTTGCCGCGCAGTGCGCGCAGGGCGCGGCAGACCTGCTCCCGGGTCTCGCGCGGCGCGATGACGGCGTCGACATAGCCGCGCTCGGCGGCGAGGTACGGAGTGCCGTGGGTGCGCTCGTAGGCGGCGAGGAGGCGGGCGCGCAGCGCCTCCGGGTCGTCGGACGCGGCGAGTTCACGCCGGTGCAGGACGCCCACGGCCCCCTCGGCGCCCATCACGGCGATCCGGGCGGTGGGCCAGGCGAGGTTGACGTCGGCACCCAGGTGCTTGGAGCCCATCACCGCGTAGCCGCCGCCGTACGCCTTGCGCACCACGACCGTGACCTTGGGGACGGTGGCCTCGGCGTAGGCGTACAGCAGTTTCGCGCCGCGCCGGATGATCCCGGCCTGCTCCTGCCGCACCCCGGACAGATATCCGGGCACGTCGGCGAAGGTCAGCAGCGGGATGCCGAACGCGTCGCAGAACCGGACGAACCGCGCGGCCTTCTCGGACGCGTCGATGTCGAGAACCCCGGCGGCGTGCAGCGGCTGGTTGGCGACCACACCCACCGAGCGGCCCTCGACGCGGGCCAGGGCGCAGATGATGTTCGGAGCGAACAGCTCCTGCACCGGCAGCAGTTCACCGTCGTCGACGACCGCGTGCAGGATGTCCCGCATGTCGTAGGCCTCGCCGAGCCGGTCCGGGACGACCTCGTCGAGCCCGGCCCCGGGCGGAGCGTGCCCGGGGGCGTACTCCGGGGGCCGTTCCAGGTTGTTGGCCGGCAGGTACGACAGCAGGTCGCGCACGGTGTCGAGGGCGTCCTCCTCGTCGGCGGCCAGGAAGTGGGCGTTGCCGTTGACGGTGTTGCTGGTGCGGGCGCCGCCCAGCTCCTCGGCGGTGGTGCGCTCGCCCGTGACCGTCTCGATGACGTCGGGGCCGGTGACGAACATGTGCGAGGCGCCGTCCACCATCACGGTGAAGTCGGTGATCGCCGGCGAGTACGCGGCGCCGCCCGCGCACGGGCCGAGGACCACCGAGATCTGCGGGATGACCCCGGACGCCTTGACGTTGCGCCGGACCAGCTCGGCGTAGAGGGCGAGGGCGGCGACACCCTCCTGGATCCGGGCCCCGCCGGAGTCGTTCAGACCGATCACCGGGCAGCCGGTCTTCAGGGCCAGTTCCATCAGGGCGACGGTCTTCTCACCGAAGGCCTCGCCCATGCTGCCGCCGAACAGCGTGGAGTCCTGGGCGAACACGCACACCGGGCGGCCGTCGACCGTGCCGTACCCGGTGACCACCCCGTCGCCGTACGGGCGGCGGGCGTCGTGGCCGGAGGGCCGGGCCCGGACGAACAGGCCGGTCTCGGTGAAGGAGTCCTTGTCCACGAGCCGTTCGATCCGCTCCCGGGCCGAGAACTCCCCGCGTCTGCGCGGCCCGTCCGGGGCCACCGCACGCTCCCGGCGGTGCTCCAGGCCGGCGACGCGCTCCGCGGTGCCCCCGGGCGTGTGCGTCGCCGTCTCCCCCGGACCGGATGCTGTCACCTCTGTGCTCACAACCACCTCCGAAGTGGGCCTCGAATATGGCAGCGGGGTGGGGGAGCGCCGTACCGATCGCCGGTCTGTGTGGGGGAATTGAGTCCTCCGGCGCGGGGTTTCATCCCCCTGTGACAAGGGGGCGCCCGGGGGCCCGGCACGATTCAGTTGCCCGAGTGCTGAATGCGTTCTCCTTCTTCTATTGGACCCCCGGCCGCGCGGCGTCCAGGCTGGAGTGCACCATCGCCCGACAGCCGGAAGAGGTCACGAACCCATGCACAGCCGCCGCATCGGTGACGTCGAGGTCAGCGCGATCGGCCTGGGCGCGATGCCCATGTCCATCGAGGGACGACCGGACGAGGCACGCTCCCTCGCCACCATCCACGCCGCCCTCGACGCCGGTGTGACCCTGATCGACACCGCGGACGCCTACCACCGCGACGCCGACGAGGTCGGCCACAACGAGACCCTGATCGCCAAGGCCCTCGCCTCCCACGACCGCGGCGGTGACGTCCTGGTCGCCACCAAGGGCGGCCACCTGCGCCCGGGCGACGGCAGCTGGACGCTCGACGGCAGTCCACGCCATCTCAAGGCGGCCTGCGAGGAGTCCCTGCGCCGGCTCGGCGTCGAGGCCATCGGCCTCTACCAGTTCCACCGCCCCGACCCGCGCGTCCCGTACGCCGAGTCCGTCGGCGCGATCCGGGACCTGCTGGACGAGGGCAAGATCCGCATGGCCGGCATCTCGAACGCGAACCCGGAGCAGATCCGGCAGGCCGACGAGATCCTCGGCGGGCGTCTGGTCTCCGTGCAGAACCAGTTCTCCCCGGCCTTCCGCTCCAGTGAGCCGGAACTGCGCCTGTGCGACGAACTCGGCATCGCCTTCCTGCCCTGGAGCCCCCTCGGCGGGATCTCGAAGGCCGGCGAACTGGGCTCGGGCCACGCCCCCTTCGCCCGTATCGCCGAGGCGCACGGCGTGAGCCCCCAGCGCGTGTGCCTGGCCTGGATGCTCGCCAAGTCGCCGGTGGTCGTCCCGATCCCGGGTGCGAGCCGGCCCGAGACCATCCGCGACTCGCTCGCCGCCACCGGCCTCGCCCTGAGCGCCCAGGAACTGGCGGAGCTGGACGCCGCCTGAGCGCACCACGAGACCCGGGGACGGCCGCGCGCCGCCCCGGGTCTCATGCCGCCGACGAGCAAGCGCTCGCCCTGCGCACCGGCAACCGAGGAGGAGCACCACCGAGGGTCGGCACGCACCGGGACCTCCTGCGCAAGGGTGGGGCGTACACGGCCCTGCACAGCGGCCGGCTCACTTCGAGACCGGTCGCATGCGATCATTTCTCGTCACATCCGCCCCAGGTGAGAAATTCGTGTGAATGTTTCCGCGTGGTTCGGGCATACGCAGCGAAACAGAGAGAGGGGCGCTACGTGCTCGTACCGGACCGGAAGATCGTCAGGGAGCTGTTGACGCGGTACGCGTCGCTGAGGATCGCTCAGTCGGAGAGGCACGTGCCGACGGCGGCACGCGAACTGGAGGACGTCAGCTACACGCTGTGCGTGATGATGGGGACGTCCGACATAAGCGACGCCATCGCCAGGGCGGACGTCCTGCTGCTCACCGAGGGGCGGCCCGCTGCCGCCGACGCGGACGGGGAGAACGGCCTGACGCTGGTCGGCTGACAGTTCGAGAGGCCCGGCACGGACCGGGCATCGCGCCTCGGCGGCCCCTAGGAAGGGGCCGCCGAGGCGTTCCTCCGCCCGTGGAACGCGGCGCGGTACGCGTACGGGGTGGTGCCCACCACCTTGCGGAACCGCTCCCGGAACGCGGTCGGCGAGCCGAACCCCGCCTGGCGCGCGATCCGTTCGACGGAGTGGTCGGAGTTCTCCAGCAGGTACTGGGCGCGCCGCACCCGCGCCCGCAGCAGCCACTGCAGCGGCGTGCTGCCGGTCTGCTCACGGAAGCGGCGGCTGAAGGTCCGCTCGCTCATCCCCGCCCGCTCCGCCAGCGCGCCCAGCGTCACCTGGTGCGCCAGGTTGTCCTCGATCCACTCCAGCACCGGTTCGAGCGCCGACCCCCGGGGCACGGGCGGATGCTCGTGCACGATGAACTGGGCCTGCCCGCCCTCCCGTTCCAGCGGCATGACCGACATCCGGGCGATGTTCGCGGCGACGGCCGACCCCAGGTCCCGCCGGATCATGTGCAGGCACAGATCCAGCGCGGCGGCCGCCCCGGCCGAGGTGAGGATCTGCCCGTTGTCGACGTACAGCACGTCCGGCTCGACCTCGACCCGTGGGAAGCGGCGGGCCAGCTCACCGGCCGCCACCCAGTGCGTGGTGGCGCGCAGCCCGTCCAGCAGCCCCGCCTCCGCCAGCACGAAGGCGCCGACGCACACCGACGCGATCCGGGTACCGGCCTCGGCCGCCTCCCGCAGGGCCGCCAGCACGCGGGCGGACGGCGGCGCGGCGTCGGGGGAGCAGCCCGGCACGATGACGGTGTCCGCCTCCGCCAGCGCTTCCAGCCCCCGCTCGACCCGCAAGGTGAAGCCGCCGTCCGCACGCACCTCGGGCGTCTCGGCGCACAGCCGGACCCGGTAGGCGGGCCGCCCGTCCGGCAGGTGGGTCCAGGCGAACGTCTGCTGGGGCGCCGCCATGTCGAACGGCACCACGTGATCGAGAACCAGGATCGCCACGGAGTGCATGAACGCCACCCTAGGCGCATTCCCGCCGGCCGGGAGAAGCGGGGAACAGGGCGGCCGACGGCGCGAGGGGGCAGGTCAGGCGAGTTGGCGAGAACCCGTTGGAAGCTGTCGTTTCAGCCGCTGGGGCGATCACGGCGGGGCGTCCTAGCGTGGGCACCGTTGATCACATCCTGGAAAGAGTCCCGGTGACCAAGCTCCTGCTGTCCCTCCATGTCCTGGCCGCCATCGTCGCCATCGGTCCCGTGACCGTTGCGGCCAGCATGTTCCCGCCCGCCGCACGCAGCGCCGCCCCCGATGCGACGGGGGTGGGCACGGTCGCGCTGCTGCACCGCATCTGCCGTGTCTACGCCAAGGTCGCCCTGACCGTCCCGGTCCTCGGGTTCGCCACCGCAGCCGCCATGGGCGTCCTCGGCAGCGGATGGCTCGTCACCTCCATCGCCCTGACCGCCGCGGCCGCCGGCGTCCTGATCGCCTTCGTCCTGCCCCGACAGGAGGAACTTCTCGACCAGTTGGAGGCCGAGCAGGACGTCGACCGGGCGAGCACCGCCCGACTGGCCATGTTCACCGGCATCTTCAATCTGCTGTGGGCGACGGTCACCGTGCTGATGATCGTCCGGCCGGGTTCCACGACGGGAGCCTGAGGAAGCGCGTCGCGGGTGTGGCGCATTTCCCTGTCATGGATGTCCGGTCTGCGTCAAGTCATCCCAAGGAATTCACACTCCGGGACACCCTGCGGCCTACACTCGCAGTCTCGCCCCCGCACGGGGCCGACGAGCAGAAAGGCACGTTGACGGGTGTTCCAGGATTCCCCCATCTACGACCGACTCATCGCGGAGCGCGGCGATGTACCCGCACAGGTGCGCCGCGAGGCCGAACGTGTGAGCAGGGAACTGGAGCTGGTCATGCGGCCCTCGCAGTCCCTCGGCTACGACCGCCCGCACTCGCCGGGTGCCGGCTGGCAGCGCGCGGGCATGCTCCCCGGCCCGCGACCCCAGTGAACGGACGGCGGACCCGGGCCCGCTCGGTGCCGGGCCCGGTGGTCAACGGACTCGCGTGTCGCAGCCGATGACATGTGACGGCTGGACCGGAAGGGGCCGGCACAGCCACTCGGCGATGCTCCGGGCGATCGGCTGACCCGTCTCCACCTCGACGAACCCGAACTGCCCCGACTGGTTGCATTCCAGGAACCACCACGTCCCGTCGGAGTCCTCCACGAAGTCGAAGGCCCCGTACGCCAGTTCCGCCTCTCGCAGGTAGGACAGCACGCCCGGCGCGATGGAGGACGGCACATCGACGGGGCGCCACGGCGAGCCGGGCGCGGCGAACCGTACGTCGACCTCGTCCGGGTCGGCGTCCTCGGCGGTCGCCTTGCGGGCGGCCAGCATCCGCTCGCCCACGACGGTGAGCCGGATGTCGGCCCGCTTGGTGATCCGCCGCTGCAACAGCGTCGGCCCGAACGCGACGGCGGAGAAGTCCGTGTCCGGAGCGACCCGGCTGGTCGGCACCGCCCGGGGCGGGTCCTGCGGATGCGCGCCCGACACCGGCTTGACCACCAGTTCCGGGTAGCGCTCGGCGAACTCGCGGGCGGCGCGCGGGAAGGTCGTGATGAGCGTCGCGGGCACGGGCAGACCACACCGCTGGGCCAGACGCAGCTGCCACGGCTTGTGCCGGGCCCGGCGCGCGGCGTCGGGGTGGTTCATCCAGCGCGCGTCCGAGCCCCGCAGCATGCCGTAGAGCGCCTGGGCGGCCTCCTCGGTCAGCCACGTGGACGGTTGCGCCGCCCGCGCGGCCGGGACGCCGGGCCGGCGCACCCACACGGACCGGAGCCCCCCGATGCTCACCAGCCGCCCCCCGGCGGACAGATGACCGCGGAACCGGCCGTGCACGTACTCCCCCGAGAGCGCGACACCACCGGTCAGATCGGCGGGATCGACGCGGACCACCGGAACCCCCGTCGCGTTCAGGTGCACCACCACCATGTCCGCGGTCACGTCCTCCTCACAGGTGAGGATCAGTACGGTCATCTTCGGCGGCCCGCGGTCAGTCGTCGAAGTGCGTCTTGGAGCCGGCGGTGGACGTCGTGGTGCCGAACTCTCTCAACAGGGCGAAGTCACAAGCCGCGACTCGGCCGTCGCGGAGCACGTTCAACTGCAGTCCGGCGTCGTACACGTACGGAATGGCAGCTTCCAACTCCACTGCCGGGCGCGCGTAGTTGAGCGCGAACGGTTGCATCGTCTCTCCCTCGTCGGTACTGCGCCGATCACACGGCGGTCCGGGGGCGCGGCCTCCCGGTCCGCCGGCGTGTTTCGGCTTCCAGAGACTTATACGAATCGAACGGGTGGTTGGTTTCCTTACTTTCCGTAGTCATCGAGCCGGTTGCCGGTCCGGCCGGTGTGCCGTACTGCGCTCCCGTTCGCCGAGGGAGCCGCGGACGGTGCGCAGAGCGAGCAGCAGGACACCGATGTCGTCCAGGTAGACCGGGTCGGGCAGCAGGTCGGTGGGCAGCACGAAATAGAGCAGTGCGCCCCAGAAGACCCAGCGCGGGCCCGTGGGCAGTCCCGCGCGCCGCAGATCGCGCCGGGTCCGCACCAGCCGCACGAGGACGACGACGGCGAGGGAAAGGACGACGGCCGCGACAACCGCGGCCAGGATGATCACCTTGGTGGTCGTATCCACGGGTTGCCCTCCTCATGGCGTGTCGCGACACGGGGTGTCCTTAGCTGGATTCCCTTTTCCGGCGGCTGTATTGCGGCCGGGGCCCGACATGTCGGCGAGTCGGCGGATTTTCCCGTGCGGGTGGTCATCCCGGTGGCTCACACGAGTGGCACGGGGTGACGGAGGCGCCTAGTAATGGTCAGCGTAACGTCGCTCGTCACACGACGGGGGGCGCAGGAGCGGCCGCACTCTTCCCCTGGAGGCGAGTATGACCACCTGCTCTTCATCACCCCGCCCGAACGAATCTGCCATACCCAGCGAGTCGAACGGGTCCGCCCAGCCGTCCGCCGAGACCACGGTCGCCACCGGCACGCACCAGGTGGAGCAGACGAGCACGCAGCCCGCCGCCGGCCCCTACGACACGTACCGGACGGGCCCCTCCGAGTCCGCCGCCGGCTCTCACCAGGCCGACCGGGTGGCCGCCGAGCCCGTCGCCCTCGGCTCCCACCCGGCGGCCGGGGCGGGAACGCAGCCGGCGGCTCCGGACCCGGACCGGGCGGGCCGTACCGCAGCCCCGGGCCCGTTCGAGGCGGACACGCCGTCCGACCGGCCCGTCGAGCCGGGCTGGAACCAGGCGGAGCAGGCGCCCGCGTGGCCCGCGGCCCCCGCCGCGGACACGGCGGCCGAGCGGTCAGTCGACCCCCCTTCGGACCAGGCCGCCGCACAGCCGCCTCCGCCCGTTCACGATTGGCTGGATCCCGCGGACGCGCGGCCTGTCGCACCCGTCCTGGACCGGACGGACCAGGCACCGGAGTCCGCCCGCTCCGCCGGCTCGATCCCGGGCGACACCGCCAGGTCCGCCGCCGGCCCGGGCGAGCCCGTTCAGCCCGCTGAGCACGGTTCGGACGAGGACGATCCGCCCGACGGGCCCGGCTCGGGCGACGCCGGCCGGCCGGGTGCGCGGCCGTTCGTCATCCGGTCGCTCGACGACAACCCGGTGGAGCTCCGGCCCGGCACCGGTCCGGCCTCCGGCGCACCGTACGGCGACGCCGTCAGCGACCTGGTGCACGCCGCGGTGGCAGACCGGCCGCTGGAGGAGGTCGTCGACCTCATCACCTCGCTGGAGGAGTCCCCCGACCACACGCAGGCGAGGGTCGACGCGCTCCGTACCGCCGGGGTGCGCCGGTCGGTGGAGGACGTGTCCCGGCTGATCGCCCTGCTGACCAAGCCCCCGCGGGACGCCGAGAGCGCGGACGAGGCGATCCGGGCCGCGGCCGCCCACCGGCCGGTGGAGGAAGTGACCCGGCTGGTGACCCTGCTGCACAAGGAGCCGCAGGAGCCCCACGTCCGCGAGGAGGCCCTCCGCGCGGCCGCCACCGGCCGGTCCGTCGGAGAGCTGGTCGAGCTGATCGACCGCCTCGGCCTGGAGCGGCTGGACCGCAACGGCCGTCGCCCCAAGGGGCCTTCGCGACCCGAGGGCGACACCAGGGAGCCCGAGACGCCCGGCCGTCAGAGCAAGCGCCGCGCGGCACGCCCGGTCTCGGCCCGTCGGACGCACCGGACCCTCGACGACCCGCACGCGGACCGGGACGAGACGGACCGGTTCGCCAAGTCCCTCTCCTGGTCGGGCTGGCTCGCCGCCATGGCCCTCGTCGTGTGCGCCGTGGTCCACTTCCCGCTGGAGCGCGGCGACGCGTCCCTGCGTCTGCACGCGGTCGCCCTCGGTCTGTCGGTGCTGTGCACGGTGCTGGCGCTGCTCCTGGCCCTGCGCCCCGTCGCCCTGGTGCTGGCAGGTGCGGTACTGGTGCCCACGGTGCTGGCCGGGGCTCAGGCGTACGGAAGCTCCTTCCCGTCGGCGTCCCTGCCCCGAGCCGTCGACCTGGCGCTCGCACCACCGTGGCTCGCCGCCGGAGTCGCCGTGTGCGCCGCACTGCTGGCCCTGGTCGCGCTGGTCTTCCACGCGCTGGCGCCCATCGCCGCCCGACAGTGGGCGCCCGCACCGGGGCCCGGGGCACGCGGCACGGCGGAATGAGGACTGGAGTGTTCCTTTCGGCCGGACCGGATCGCACCGCTGTCGCCTGCCGATCCGGTCCCCTCATGACCCCGCCGGATCGGTCCCGCGGACGGGGAGGCCGTGCTGACGCAGGACGGCCCCCGTCGAGCCACGCACCGGGAGCCGCGGCGGCCCGGTCCGCAGTGACCTGTCTCATACCGCCTTCCGCGCCCGGCGATCGAGCAGCCCGGCCAGCACCCGGTCCGGCGTGAGCGGGAGTTCCCGGAATCGGACGCCCGTGGCGTGGTGCACCGCGTTGCCGATCGCGGCGGCCGTCCCGACGATGCCGATCTCCCCGATCCCCTTGCTGCCCATGGGGTTGAGACGGGAGTCGTCCTCGTCGAGCCAGTGTGCCTCGATCTCGGCGACGTCGGCGTGCACGGGCACGTGGTAGGACGCCAGATCCGACTCGGTGAAGTCACCGAACGCGGCGTCCATGGTGCTGCCCTCGGTCAGCGCCATGCCCAGGCCCATCGTCATGCCGCCGACGAACTGGGAGCGCGCGGTACGGGCGTTGAGGATGCGGCCCGCCGCGTACACCCCGAGAAGCCGGCCGACCCGGACCTCGCCGGTGACCGTGTCCACGGTGACCTCGGCGAAGTGCGCCCCGAAGGCGTGCCGCGCGAAGTCGCTCTCGGCGTCCGCCACGCCCTGGGTGTCGGCGCGGGCGTCGAGGCCCTGCTCGGGCAGCGGCCCGGTGTGCTCGGCGAGCCGCCGGGCCAGCCGGGCACACGCCTCGTGGACCGCCCAGCCCCAGGAGGCGGTGCCGGACGAGCCGCCGGCCAGCGGCGCCGACGGCAGTTCCGTGCTGCCGACCTCGACCCGCACCCGCTCCAGCGGCGCCCCGAGGGCATCGGCGCCGACCTGCGCCAGTACGGTCCGCGCGCCGGTCCCGATGTCGGCGGCGTTGATCCGCACCAGAAAAGTCCCGTCGGGCAGCGCGCGGGCCGCCGCCGTGGAGGGGCCCACCATGACCGGGTAGGTCGCCGCCGCCACCCCCGTTCCCAGCAGCAGGGGTCCTTCCCGGTGGGAGCCCGGACGGGGATCGCGCCCGTCCCAGCCGAAGCGCCGGGCGCCTTCGCGCAGACACTCGACCAGATGCCTGCTGCTGAACGGCTTGCCACTGTCGGGCTCGACGTCCGGTTCGTTGCGGACACGCAACTCGACCGGGTCCATGCCGAGTTCGCCGGCGAGCTCGTCCATGGCCGACTCCAGCGCGTACATGCCTGGCGCCTCGCCCGGCGCCCTCATCCACGACGGGGAAGGCACGTCCAGTGCCGCCACCCGGTGCACCGTACGGCTGTGGGGCGCGGCGTACATCACCCGTGCGGGTACCGCCGCCTGCTCCACGAACTCCTTGATCCGGGAGGTGTGCGTGGTGACCTCGTGCACGAGGGACGCGAGGCGGCCGTCCGTATCGGCTGCGAGCCGCAGCCGGTGGAGGGTCGGGGCGCGATGCCCGACGACGGCGGGCAGGTGGCGGCGCGGCAGGGCCACCGTCACCGGCCGTCCCGTCTCGCGTGCCGCCATGGCGGCGAGCACCACGTCGGGCCGTGGCGTGCCCTTGGACCCGAAGCCGCCGCCGACGTGCTCGGCGGTGACGACGATCCGCTCCTGTGGCATGTCGAACAGCCCGGCGAGCACCGCCCGTACGGTGTTGGTGCCCTGGCTGGAGGTGTGCACGGTGAGCCGGCCGTCCTCCCAGCGGGCGGTGCTGGTGTGCGGCTCCATGGGGTGGTTGTGCAGCGGCGGCACCCGGTACGCGACGTCCACCCGGGCCGGCGAGGAACCGAATGCCCCGTCCGGGTCGCCCTGTTCACGTACGGCCGGATGACCGCCGTTGGCCTCCTCGGGCACATACACACCCGGGTGCGAGGCGGTGAGGGCCACGTCGTGCTCCTCGGCGTCGTAGGCGACGCGGACGGCGGCGGCACCCGCCCGGGCCGCCTCCAGGGTCTCGGCCACCACCAGGGCCACGAACCAGCCGCGGTGCGGAACCCGCGCGTTCTGGAGCACGGCGAGCGTGGGATCGTCCGGCTCCGCGAGACGCGGCGCGTTCTCGTGGGTGAGGACGGCGATCACGCCGGGCACGGCCAGGGCCTCCGCCGTGTCGACGCCGGTCACCCGGCCCCGGGCCACACGCGCCGGCACCGGCCAGGCCTGGGCCCGGCCGGGGAAGTGGAACTCGGCGGCGTAGCGGGCGGTACCGCTGACCTTCTCGCGTCCCTCCCGGCGCTCGGCGGGGGCGCCCACACTGCCGGTCATGAGGCCCTCCTGGTGAGCGCGGTGTCCGTGAGCCGGGACAGCACGTCCACGGCGAGGTTGCGGGCGAGGGGCACCTTGTAGGCGTTGTCGCGCAGCGGCTGTGCGGCGGACAGCTCCAGCTCCACGGCGTGCTCGAACGCCGCGCGGGTCGGAGCCGCGCCCAGCAGCGCCTGCTCCGCGCGCCGCGCCCGCCAGGGCCGGTGCGCCAAGGCCCCGAAGGCGAGCCCCGCAAGGCCGATCACCCCGTCCTCAAGACGCAGCACGACCGCGACGGACGCGAGCGCGAAGGCGTACGAGGCCCGGTCGCGGGCCTTCCGGTACGCCGACGGCAGTCCGGCCGTGGCGGCCGGCAGCACCACTCCGGTGACCAGTTCGCCGGGGCGGATCTCGGTGTCCTGCTCGGGCCGGTCCCCGGGCAGCCGGTGGAAGTCGGCCGCCGGGACATTCCGGGCTCCCTCGGGCCCGTGCAGCTCGACACGCCCGTCCAGAGCGGCGAGTGCCACCGCCATGTCCGACGGATGGGTGGCGATGCAGTGCGCGGAGTGCCCCAGCACCGCGTGATCACGGTGGACGCCGTCCCGTGCGCCGCAGCCGCTGCCCGGCTCGCGCTTGTTGCAGGGCTTCGACAGATCCTGGAAGTACGGGCACCGGGTGCGCTGGAGCAGGTTCCCGCCCGTCGTCGCCGCGTTGCGCAACTGCCCGGAGGCACCCGCGAGCACCGCCTGTGACAACGCTGGGTACCGGTCGCGGACGAGGGGGTGGGCGGCGAGGTCGCTGTTGCGGACCGTCGCCCCGATCCGCAGCGCGCCGTCGGGCAGTTCCTCGACCTCGTCCAGCGGCAGGCGGGTGACGTCGATGAGGGCGGCGGGGGTCTCGACGCCGAGCTTCATCAGGTCGACGAGGTTGGTGCCGCCACCGAGGTAGCGGGCATCGGGGTGGGAGGCGTACGCGGAGGTCGCCTCCGCGACGCTGCCGGCGCGGACGTAGGCGAACTCCTTCACGGGATCACGTCCTCGACCGCCTCGGCGATCCGCGGATACGCGCCGCATCGGCACAGGTTGCCGCTCAGCCGCTCCCGGATCTCCTCCCGGTCCAGCGGCACCGGCTCACCCGAGGGGGCGGCAGGGTCGGTGACGTGCGAGGGGTGACCGGCCGCCGCCTCGGCGAGCGCGCCGGCGGCGGAGCAGATCTGGCCGGGGGTGCAGTAGCCGCACTGGAAGGCGTCACGCTCCATGAAGGCCCGTTGCAGCGGATGCGGTTCCTCCCCGTCGCCGGACAGGCCCTCGACGGTGGTGACGTCGCAGCCGTCCAGGGCGACCGCGAACAGCAGACAGCTGTTGACGCGCCGCCCGTCCACCAGCACCGTGCAGGCGCCGCACTGGCCGTGGTCACAGCCCTTCTTGGCGCCCGTGAGGTCGAGGTCCTCCCGCAGGAGGTCCAGCAGGACCCGCCGGTGGTCGAGGGTGAGCGTGTGGGGTTTGCCGTTGACTCGGAGCGTGGTCTCCGAGTGGTGCTGGTGGTTGCCCATGTCGTGGAGGACCTTCCCGGGCGAGCCGTGATGCCGTAGGGACCGCGTATCCAGGAGGGCACGGCTGACACGTACGCCCCACGAAGAAGGTGCCTACCGCTCCGACGCCACGTGCTGGGCGGCGGCGCTCTCCTCGTCACCGGCCGGAGCCGCGGGACGCTTGATCTTGAAGCGTTCGAACGTCCGCGTGAGCTGCTGGAGCGGGGACGCGGCCGGCGGACCGGACGGCTGCGGTCCGACGGGAGCGGTGCCCGCGGACTCCTGATAGGCGACCAGAGCCTCGTGGGCGCTTTCGGCCGCCTCCCGGTACAGGTCACGGGACTTCGTCATGGCCTCCAGCGCCTCGGCGTACATGGCCACCAGAGCGCGCTGGCGCTCCAGCTCCTCCTCGAGCGTCAGCAGGTGCCAGTCCTCGCGCAGCGCGGTGAGGGCCTCCTCGGCGCCGTCGGGCAGGGGCCTCGGGAGAGCGGCGAACCGCGTCACGGCGTCGACCAGATCGGCGGGCTCGGAGCCGTCGAGGAAGACCGCGCGCACGGAGAAGTCCTGCGCGTCGTAACCCTCCGGTGCGGGGACGCCGGGCAGTACCACCGCTCCACCGCGCGGCACCTGGACACCGGAGTCCCGCAGGGCCCAGTTCAGGCCGCGCAGCTGCTGCGGGGCGGCGTGATGCTCCACCACACGGTGGCGCAGGCCCGGAGGCAGCCACCGTGCCACCGGCGTACGCCCCCGGTCGTCGGTGGTCATCGCCTCGTGGACGACCACATGGATGTGCCATCCGCCGCGCACCGCGTTTCTCAGCAGGCGGCGGATCTCCTTGTCGTCCTGGGGCAGCGGATTGATCTCCCCCAGGGCCAGCCGCGTGGCGGCGTCCTGCTCCCAGGCGGTGTCGGGTTCCTCCGGCCAGAACAGGGCGGCGGGGGACGGCCACGCGTCGTTCCACGGTTCCTCGGCCTCGGCGGCAAGAATCCACTCCTGCCCGGGCCCGTCACCCGCGCCGGTCCGCACACTCAGCCGGGCACGTACGGTCACGTCGTCGCCGACCCGCCAGCGCGCCTCGAAGACCCGCTCCGCCGGGGCGGCCCCGCCTTCGGGCAACTCCAGGAAGTCGTCGATGGCCTGACTGTCCTTGCGCTGCTGAAGGGAGCGCCGGAGAACGTCGTGCGCGGAGCCCGGAGCGTGGCGGCCGCGCGCCAGCCACACCGTGGCGGGAGTCATGGAGCGGACGGTGAGGGAGGTCTGCATGGGTCCATCTATGAGCGGGGGTACGTGCGCCTGCCAGTATCGTCGCCGCAGGCCGACGGGTGCTACCCGGGGTCGCACCCGGCTCCGTGCGCCGGTGACGAACGTACCTACGAGCCTTCACCTCCCCGGTCGGGGCGGGGCTCCCGCCCCGCGGCGACATCGGTCACGCCCGACTCCTCGGCGGTGTCCTCCCCGCCGGGACGCGGCGCACTCCGGCCGCCCGCCTGGCCGCCGCTCGTGGTGCCGTAGCCGCCCGGGACGCCGGGGACGCCGTCCGCGTCGGCCTGCTCACGGCTGATGTGCCGCGTCGCGCGCACGCCCGCGCGCCGCTCCGGGTGCGGATAGCTGAAGGGACGGGCGGCGGCCCGCTCCGCCTCGGCGTTCTCCACCTGCCGGGTCCGGTCGTTCTCTTCTTCGGTCTCGTCGCTCATGCGCACCGCGTACCCGTGCCGGGCCGCGCCATGTGACGCGAGGGCGGCGCCATGGAGCCATCGGGCGGCGCGAAGCGGCACCGGGCCGTGCGGTGCGGCGTCCGGCAGCGCCCTGGGGTGGCGCCGGAAGCGCGGGATGTGCGCCGTGCGCGCGGGGTGTGAGCGCCGCGCGCACATCGGCGGATCTCACGCGTGGCCCGCCCGTCGCACGGTCCCGACAATGGTGCGCACGAGCAGGGCCCGCCCACCATCCGCATCGGGGCGGGCCCTGCTCGCTCCGCGGAACCCGGTGCGTGGTGCGCCGTTCAGCGATCCCCGTCGCCGGCGGGGTCCGCCGCCTCCGCCCCGGTCGCCGCCCAACTGGTGAGGAGCTTCAGCCGGTCCTCGCTTCGTGGGCGTCAATCACGACGTCACCCTCAGCGGCGAGGAACTCTTCTTCTCCCAGGTCCATCTGCACGGCGGCCCCGCCCCGGTGCGCCGCTTCCTGCCCGAGTTGATCGACCTGATCCGCCAGCGGAAGATCAACCCCGGCAAGGTCTTCGACCTCGTCGTCCCGCTCGACGAGGCCGCCGAGGCCTACCGGGCCATGGACGAGCGTCGCGCCGTCAAGGCCATGCTCACCGTCTGACCGAGGCCTCGCGCCGCGGCAGCGCACACCTGGACCGGCTGAGCGCGGGCCCGAGCAGGACGGCGTGACCGTGCGCGGTTTCCCCGCCGACGTACAGCCCCGTCCCCCGCGCGGACCTCATGAAGCCGGTCCTCGACACCGGCGCCGACGACTCCGGTGCCAGGGCCTGGTGGAGCATGGCCGCGTAGGCGCTCTCGGCGGCGAAGGCGATGGACGTGCCCGCCCGGTCGGGGGAGGGGCGTACCGCGCTGCCGCCGTTGACGAACAAACATCTGCGCCGCCCAGCTGATCGTCCCATGCCTGTAGAGGCGGCGACCGGGTACACGGTTCCGCACGAGCTGGTGCGGGTGGACGAGAGGGGACCGGGGGCAGTGGCAGTGAAGGCGATGGGGTGGGCGCACTCGTTCCGTATCTCCGAAGGCGTGCGCGCAGGGCGGGAGTGGACCCGCGGGCGGCTCGAGTCCCTGCCCTGGGCCGCCGCCGAGCCGGACACGGTGGACGCCGTCGTGCTGGCCGTGTCCGAGCTGATCACGAATGCGCACATCCACGCGCACAGTGACGCGCACCTGGTCCTCACATGGGACGGCGACTGTCTCCATGTGAGCGTCCACGACGAGGACCCGACGCTGCCGCGCCAGCGCGAACCGGAGCCGGGGGAGGTCTCCGGCCGTGGAGTGGCCATCGTGCGGACGCTCGCCGACGAGTGGGGGATCAGGTGCCAGCGGCACGGCAAGACGGTGACGGCGTGCTTCCGCCCCGCCGATGCCGGCGGCTCCGGGGCCGACCGGCAAAGCGGCAGCGGCAGTTGAGTTCCGCTCACCGATGAGGCCGCTTCAGAAGGGAGAAGTGTCGTGTACCTGGCACGTGGATCGAGTGACGACCCCTACGTCTGGCTCTGGGTCCTGGGCGCTCTCGCGCTGTACGCGCTGATCAGCTACGCACTGGCATACCGCGCCCGTGCCCGGCGCGGTTCCGCTCATCCGGCTCAGGACGCCCTGCACGACCTCAAGGACCGGGAAGATCCCCAGCCGCCGGAGAACCGCTTCGTCAGCCGCCTGATCATGCTGTTCGGAGGCGGACTCACCGGTCTCGTCGCCTACCTGACCAGTGGCGCCGTGCGGGTCCTGACGGTGGGGCTCACCGCCGTGGTGGCGGTGACCGTCTGGGCCTACTACGACCACCGCACGGAAACGCGCGCTGCCGCCCAGCGATGATGAAGCGGACCGGGGCCCTCTCGCACCCGCGGGAGGGCCCCGGGGGTGTCAGCCGGTCTCGGGGTGGTTGCCGGGCCCGTCGGAACCGGGGGACAGCGGAGTGGGCGACAGCGTGCTGTCCTCCTCACCGGGCTCCAGCAGGGTGTCGGCCGCGCCGACGATGAGGGGGTCGGGTGTGCCGACCGCCTCGCGGTCCTTGCTGGCGTAGTCGATGCGCGACAGCAGGCTGCGCATGGTCTCCAGCCGCGCGCGCCGCTTGTCGTTGCTCTTGACGACGGTCCAGGGGGCGTGTGCGGTGTCCGTGGCGCGGAACATGTCCACCTTCGCCTCGGTGTAGTCGTCCCAGAGATCCAGCGAGGCCAGGTCGGTGGGGGAGAGCTTCCACTGGCGCACCGGGTCGACCTGCCGGATCGCGAAGCGCGTGCGCTGCTCGCAGCGGGACACGGAGAACCAGAACTTCAGCAGCAGGACACCGTCGTCGACCAGCATCCGCTCGAAGGCCGGGCACTGGTCGAGGAACAGCTCGTACTCGTCCTTGGAGCAGTAGCCCATCACGCGCTCCACGCCGGCCCGGTTGTACCAGGAGCGATCGAAGAAGACGATCTCCCCGGCCGTCGGCAGATGCGCGATGTACCGCTGGAAGTACCACTGGCCCATCTCGCGTTCGGTGGGCTTGTCCAGGGCGACGACGCGTGCGCCGCGCGGGTTGAGCCGCTCGATGAGCCGCTGGATCGTGCCGCCCTTGCCCGCCGCGTCACGCCCCTCGCACACGACGATCACGCGTGCGCCGGTGTCCTTGACCCACCGCTGGAGCTTGAGCAGCTCTATCTGCAGAACGCGCTTGGCCCGCTCGTACTCCTTGCGGCCCACCTTGCGGTCGTACGGATAGTTCTCCTGCCATGTCCGGATGGGGCGCCCGTCTCCGTCCAGCACGATCGGCTGCTCTCGCCGGCTGTCGTCCACGGTCAGTCCGTCCAGCAGCTTGTCGGCGTCTTCGGCGTTCATCACGAGGCTCCCCGCTCGGCTCGTACAGCCGGTCGAATAAGGTCATGCGGCCAGGGGAGCGGCGGCCTGCGCACCGCGCACGGTGATGACGGCGGCGACCGGCACGATCGGCTCCCACGGCTGGTGGAAGCACGGGTGCCCCGCCTCGTCCCTCCCATGTGAGGAGCTGCCGGATGCGCGGCTGTGCGCTCGTCGGAGCGCAGAGCCGGTGGACCGCGGCTCCACCGGCCGCGTCATCGGTGCGTACGCCGTGGGAGCCACCCGCTCAGAGCGCGGTTCCCGTCTCCTCGGCCAGCACCCGTACGAGACGGTCCTGGAAAGCCTCGTCGTGGACGGAGCGATGCGGCTGCAACCGTCGGCCGTGGTACCAGTACCCGCCGGTGGTCAGGGCCTCCGGTTCGTCGCTCGACGCCAGCCACTCCTGCGTCTGGTGGCCGAGCTCGAGGTCGTCCGGCGCGCTCGGGCCGCCCATCCTCGTCGGTACCCACCCGGGGTCCACGGCGTTGCTCAGCACTCCGGGTCGCAGCCGGGCCACCACGGCCGCGAGCGTCGTGACGAAGAGCTTGCTGTCGGCGTACGACCCGGCGCTCTCGCCCCGCCAGTCGACCCCGTCGAGCGACGGACGGCCGCCGAGATGCGAGTTGCTGCTCAGGTACACCAGCCGGCGCGGCCCACGCAGCAGGGCGGTCAGCAGATAGGGCGCGACGATGTTGACCGGCATGACCGCCGGTCCGCTCCACACCCCGGCGTTGTGGATGACGGCGTCGAGCGGCTGCGCGGCGTTCAGCTCGTCGGCGATCCGCCGTACGGCGTCACGGTCGGCGAAGTCACCCACCACGGTCCGTGCCCCACGGTCGGACAGCTCGCCCAGATCCGCCGCGCGCTCCTCGTTCCGGGCGTGCACCACCACGTCGTGCCCCGAGGCCAGCAACGCCTCCGCCGCCGCACGCCCCAGCCCGTCCGCGGAACCGGTCACCAGGATCCGGCTCACTGCTCCTCGCACGAGACTGCCTCCTTCCAGATCACACAGCCGTTGAGCCCGGGTACCCCGCCATCCGAGACGACTTCGAGGTGCTGGTCGCCCCCGTTCGCGGAGCGCCTCACTCGGTCGTGAGAGCGGCGAGTTGCCCCAGGACCCGGGCGGCCGGTGCCGGGTCGGTCAGCCACTTCAGGTGGCTGCCCTCGAGCGTGCGGACGTCGTAGGGGTTCTCCGGCGTCAGCGCGTTGCCCTCGCGGATCAGCCGGTCCTGAAGGGCGAGCGGCATACTCGCGTCGTCGGCCAGACGCACGAAGGTCTTCGGGATGCTGCCCCAGGTCGCCGCCCGCGCCCGGTCGGCTGACGTGCCGGCGTCCAGATTCTCGTCGGGCTGGAAGGTGTTCAGGAAGGTCAGGAACTCCTCGTCGGTGCCGTCGGCGAGGAAGGCCGCCTTGAGCGCGGCGAGGGCGTCCGGGTCCGCGGTGCGGAAGTTGACGCGCAGCAGGCCGAGTTCGGCCGGGTTCCCGGCCGCGGCAAGACCCAGCGAAGCGACGTCGACGGTGGCCATCTCGGGCTCGGCGTAGTAGCCGGCGACGTCCAGCTCGACCGGGCACCAGGACGCCACGTAGACGAGGCGGTCGATCAGGTCCGGCCGTGCGTTGGCCGCGGCGGTGGCCGTGACGCCGCCACGGCTGTGCGAGACCAGGATCACCGGACCGTTCTCCTTGGCCCGCTCCAGGATCCCGATCAGGTGCGCGGCGTTGTCGGCGAGCGTGACCCCCTTGATCGAGCCGGGTGCGGTGGCGAGCCCCGCCAGGTCCTGCGGTGCCTGGTAGGCGCGCACATAGGTGGCCGCGAACCCGTGGCCGGGCAGGTCGACGGCGACCGAGCGGTGGCCGAGGAGGCCGAGTTCGGCCTGGAGCGGTGCGAAGGAGAAGGAGTTCGCGAAAGCCCCGTGAACCAGGACGAACGTCGGTCGCATCTGACTGCTCACTTTCCGGTCTCAAGCGCGCGGATCGAGAAGGCGAGGCGGACGGCCGCCCGGCATGGTCGGGCCACGCTACCCAGCAGTGGATCATCGGCGCCAGAGATAAAGGCGCCGGCGACAACGGTCGACGGAAAGTCCTACGCCAGTGCGTTCACCGCTGCCGCGAAGACGCGGGGCAGGCGGGCCGCGGTGGGCATGATCAGCGGTGCGAGCGCGGGCCGCTGACGGGTCCTCACCAGGAGATCGGTCAGCAGCCGGTGGCGGCGGGTGGCGCGGTTCCAGTCGGTCTCGTAGCGGCCCGGTGTCCCGCGGCGCACATTCGTGACCAGGGCCCGGGCGCCGGTGAGGGCGAGGGAGATCCCCTCGCCGGTGAGAGCGTCGATGTATCCGGCGGCGTCACCGACGAACAGCACCCGGCCGTGAAAGCGGGTGCGGGCCCGCTGGCGCAGCGGCCCCGCGCCGCGCACCGCGGTCACGGCGGCGGTCCGGGGTAGTCGGGCGGCCAGCTCGGGAAAGGCCGCCAGTTGCGTGTCGAAGGGAGCCCGCCGGGACGTCAGGAGTGCGACTCCGACGAGCGAGGGGCCAAGCGGGGTGACGTACGCCTCCCCGTGGGGCCCCCAGTGCACCTCGACGCAGGACGCCCACGGGGGAACCGCGTAGTGCCGGCGCAGTCCGTATCTGGGCTCGCCCCGGGTCCTCACCTCCAGGCCGAGCGAGCGGCGCACCGGTGAGTGCAAACCGTCCGCGGCCACGAGCCACCGGGCGCGCAGACCCGCGCCCGGCACGGTCACACCGGTGGCGTCCTGCCGTACCTCTTTCACGTGCAGGGGCAGTACGGGCACCCCGGCGTCGGTGACGGCCCGGTGCAGGGCGTCGTGCAGGCCGGTGCGGCGTGTGCCGAGGCCGGGGCCGTGCCGGAAGGCCGCCTGGACCTGGCGGGATCCCTGGACGTAGCGGATACCGGTGATCGGCTGCCCGGGGACCTCCAGGCCCAGAGCGGCGAGGGCCCGTACCGCACCGGGCATCAGGCCCTCGCCGCACGCCTTGTCGACCGGGGCGGGGCGGGGCTCCGCCACGACGACGTCGAAGCCGGCGCGGGCGGCGTGCAGAGCGGTCGCCAGCCCCGCGGGCCCGCCACCGGCGATCACCATGTCGAGGGTGCGGCTCATGCGGGTACGGCCCCGGCGAGGGCCGCGTTCTCGCAGCGGATGCGGACGGCGAGCAGCCAGGCGTTGGCCGCGGTGAACACCAGCGCGCTCAGCCACGCACCGTGCACCAGGGGCAGGGCGGCGATCTCCACGACGACGGCCACGTAGTTGGGATGGCGAAGGAACCGGTAGGGCCCGCTGCCGACCAGACGTGCTCCGGGTACGACGATGACGCGGGTGTTCCAGTACGGCCCGAGCGTCATCACGCACCACCAGCGCAGCGCCTGGGCCAGTGCCACGAGGACGAGCGCGGTCCAGCCGAGCGCGGGCAGGAAAGGCCGGTCGGCCAGGGCTGATTCGAGGAAGCAGCACACCAGCAGGCCGGTGTGCAGGGCGACCATGGCCGGGTAGTGGCCGCGGCCGTGCTCGACACCGGAGCGGGCCAGGGTCCAGGACGCGTTGCGCCGGGCCACGACCAGTTCGGTGAGGCGTTCGGCGGCGATGGCCAGGAGGAGAAGTGCGTACCACGTCATGAGGTCACCAGCGCAGCAGGACGAGTTCGGAGCAGAATCCGGGCCCCATCGCCATGAGCAGGCCCCAGCTGCCGGGCGTGGGCCGGGCGGATTCGCGGATGGTCTGGAGGATGTGCAGGACGGAGACGGAGGACATGTTCCCCACGGCCGCCAGCGAGTTCCACGCGCTGGCCAGGGCGTTTCCCGGCAGGTCGAGGGTGTCTGCGACAGCCGAGAGCACCTTGGGTCCTCCCGGATGGCACACCCAGGTGCCGATGTCCTCGACGGTGAGGCCGTGATCGGCCAGGAAGCCGCGCAGGTGCCGGCCGAAGTGGCGTCGCACGATGCCGGGGATGCCGGAATCGATCACGACGCGAAACCCCGTGGTGCCGATGCTCCACCCGAGGAGCTGCTCCGTGTCCGGATACAGATGGCTGCGCGTGGCGACCACCGAGGGGCCGGTGCCGTCCGGCCCGGCGGATGTGCTGTTGCGCGCGACGAGTGCCGCGGCGCCGTCCCCGAACAGGGCGCCGGCCACGAGGTTGGCCTGGGAGTCGTCCTGCCGCTGGAGGGTCAGTGAGCACAGTTCGACGGTGAGCAGCACGGCCGTCCCGCCGGGATGCCCGCGCAGGTAGTCGTGCAGCCGGGCCAGACCGGCCGCGCCCGCCACACATCCCAGCCCGAACACCGGAACCCTCTTGACGTCGGACCGCAGCCCCAGGCGCCCGGCCAGCCGGGCGTCGAGCGAGGGGGCCGCGATGCCGGTGACGGAGGTGCACACCAGGAGATCGACATCGGCCGGTCCGAGTCCCGCTTCTTTCAGCGCGCCGGTGAGGGCCTCTTCGCCCAGCTCGAGTCCGGCCGCCATCCAGGCGTCGTTGGCCTGTCCGAAGTCGCGCAGAGCGGCGTACCGTTCGATCGGCAGGGCGAGGTGGCGGGCGCGGACGCCGGCGGAGGCGTGCAGGCGGCGCAGCAGGGCCCGGTCGGCCCCCGGAGCCAGGCACAGATCGCCGATCGACTCGGTGAGATCGTCCTGGGCGTATCGGTGCGCGGGCAGTGCGGTGCGGACCGCCGTGATGGTGGTCCCCTCGAGAGGCGGCGGCTTCTCGCGCAGTGCGCCGGGCGGGGCGTGGACGTCCTCGGCCGTCACAGGGACACGCATATCGATAGTGCCTCTCTCGCCCCATTTGTCCATTTAGTCTGCCTGTGTGTCTCTACACCCGCCGGAAGTCCTTCCCCGAGCGACACGCCGCGTCCCGGCGTTGTTGCGCTCCTGCCACCTGGAGCCCGCGCTCGCCGTGACGGTGTTCGCGACCGGGCTGGCCGTCGCGGCCGGCCGGGGCACGGCGGGTTCGGCGGCGGTGGCGGCCGCCGTGCTGGCGGGCCAGCTCTCGGTGGGCTGGTGCAACGACGCGGCCGACGCCCGGCGCGACGCGATCTGCGGGCGCCGGGACAAGCCGGTGGCCACCGGTGAACTCCCGCCCCGGGCCGTGGCCGTCGCGGCCGGGACGGCCCTCGGCCTGTGCGTGCCGCTGTCACTGCTGAGCGGCGCCGCGGCGGGAGCGGCACATGTCGGCATGGTGGCCACCGGCTGGAGCTACAACCTGCTGTTCAAGCGCACGGTGCTGTCCCCGCTGCCCTACGCGGTCGCCTTCGGCTCGCTGCCGGCGTTCGTCACCCTCGGCCTGCCCTCGCCGTCCTGGCCCGCCTGGTGGGCGGTGACGGCCGGGGCCCTGCTGGGGGTGGGGGCCCACCTGGTCAACGTGCTTCCGGACATCCAGGACGACCTCGCGACCGGTGTGCGCGGGCTGCCGCAGCGGCTGGGCCGCGGAGCCTGCCGGTGGCTGGCCCCGGCCGCGATGCTGGCCGCCGTGTGCGTGCTCGTCGGCGGCCCGCCCGGAGAAGCGCGGTGGCCGGGTCGGGCGCTGGCGGGGGCGGCCGCCGCCGTGGCGATCGCGGGCACGGCCCTGCCCTGCGACGTCCGCAGCCGGTGGCCGTTCCGGGCAGCTGTCGTCGTGGCGGGCATGGCTGTGGCCCAACTCCTGCTGCACGGCTCGGACATGACCTGAACGACCTGGTTCCGGTGTCTGCTGTGTTCCGCTCAGTAGCCGACGCGGAAGGTCGCGTCCTGCCGGTCGGTCGTCGTGGAGATCAGGTCGATGCGCAGCGCGTAGTCGGCGTGGCGGATGTAGCGGGTCGGGTTGTTGTGCGAGCGGAACGAGGACCAGCTCGCGTCCGCCAGGCCCGCCGTGCGGTGGAAGGTCGCGTCCGCGGCGAACGTCGACGTGCCGTCGTTGGCGTCGAGGCGGAGCGCGTAGTTGTAGTGCCGCAGGTAGCGGGTCGGGTAGTTGACGGACCGGAAGGAGACCCCCGCACTGTCGGCGAGTCCCGGGACCAGGGTCCACAGGGAGTCCTTGTACGGCTCGATCGGGTACTCGTCGATACGGCCCAGGTAGTCGGCGTGGCGGACGTAACGGGCCGGGAAGTTGTAGGACTTGAGCCGGTTCCAGGCCGGAGCGCCCCACTTCGCGAGCAGGTTGTCGTACTCGGCGGTGGTGATCGTCGCGATGCCGCAGTGCTTGGAGTTGACCGGCTGGGTGTAGCTCTTCTGGTCGAGGGCCGTCCAGGTGCCGGAGGCGAGGTTGCCTGACTGCCAGGCGTAGAAGACGCCATTGGGTGTGTAGGTGTCGCCCCACAGCCACCAGGTGCCGGACGTCAGGGACTTCACCAGGGTCGGTGCCTCGGTGCCGCCGTGCGCCACGCCGGTGCTGAACTCGGTGAAGCTGCCCGGGTTCAGGGAGGTGGATCTGGCGCCCACCAGCGTCTGGTTCTTCTTGAAGTAGAGGTAGTTGTAGCCGTTCACGCCGACGGCCATGTCGCCGTCGATGACGTCGTAGCCGGGGTCGAAGAAGACCTGCGGGGCGGAGGCGGTCACGAAGTCGGTCGTGTAGTTGACCATGATCACGTTGTGGCCGCTGGAGTTGACCGAGGAGTAGATCACCGCGTACTGCCGCCGGCCCGCGTCCCAGAACGCCTCCGGCGCCCAGCTGTGGGTGGCCATGTCGTGCAGTTTCAGCCGCCGGTAGCCGGTGAAGGTGCGCAGGTCGGCCGAGTCCCAGACGTGGATGTACTGGCTGTTGTAGTTCCAGTCGGTGCCCTTGAGGTCGGTGGCGAGCACGACGAACGTGCCGTCCTGCTTGCGCATCAGGAACGGATCGCGCAGCCCGAGCGCACCCGCGGTGGGGGTGACCAGGGGGTTGTTCTGGTTGAGGGGCGTCCAGTGGAGCCCGTCGGGGCTGACGGCGAGGTGCAGGCCGTAGTCCGTGCCGTCGCCGAGTTTGGTCGACTCCGTGAAGTAGACCATGGCGTACGCCGAATCGGCGGCGTGCGCGGTGCCGGTGCCGAGGGTCAGGGCGAGCGGCACGGCGGCGGTCATGCCGAGGAGACCGCGGCGGGAGAGGTGGGGGTTCGGGCTCATCTGTTTCTCCAAGGGGGGCGCGCGGGGGAGGGGCGAACCGCCGCTGCCTCGTGCGGGGTTCGGAAGGCCGATCAGGAGGAGCCGGGATGCGTGGCACGCACCCGCCGCGTGAGGCGTTGCGGAGCAGGCAGGAAAGGCATGGGCGGCTCGTCCTTCCAGCTGCCGGAGGGAGCTGTTCTTCACCGCGTCGATCGATATACCGAACGACGTTCGTGTTGCCGGATGGGACCGTAGGGGCCGCGCAGTACCACCGTCAATACTCGTGACGGGCCGTCCGCTTCAGGACGCACCGGATGCCGACGCCTCGGTGGGCAGCCGCCGAGCGGCGCCGGCTGACTGAGTGGGGCCTGCCGAAGAAGCCGTTGAAGCCGCTGCGGGGGCATGGGCCGACGAGGAGATCACAGAGACGGATCGCACCTGGGTGAAGGACCACCACGACGGCCCCGCCCTACTGCACAGGGTCGACCCCCGATGCGGCTTGACCGCCGACGACTTCGCCGCGCTGACGGCCTGGGGGACCGGCCTGGACTGATTCCGCACCTCTGGTCGCCAACCGCCTGCGACACCGCCCTGCCTGACAGCTTGCAGGCGTTCGGCGCGGCGTTGGGCAACTCGAACACCTGCCGCGCTCTGCGTGCCCGAGAGGGGCCCTCACGCGCCGGGACGGCCCTTGATCTGCATGCCGGGCCGGCGGCGGTGAACCGTCACGTACGACAGGCCGCTCTCGCCCGCGGTCACGCTGCGGACGCTGCCGTGCGGCAGCCAGACCAGGCTGCCGGACTCCACCCGGCTCGGCCCGGCCGTGGAGCCGAGAGTGCCGTCACCGGCGACGACCAGCAGCAGTACGTCGAGGTCGGGTTCGGCGTGGGCGTCGATGGACGTCCGGGGCGGGATGCGGATGAGGTTGGCGTCCAACTGCCGGCCGGGCTCGGCCAGTCGCCACAGGGCGCCGGTCGAGGCCGGGTCGGTCGCTGCGAGCGACTCGGTGTTGCACAGGATCCGAGGAACGGGAGCGTCGGCCGCGCCGGGCAGCTCCTCCGGGTCAGTCATGGACCGCTCCACCATCCGATACCGGCCTGCCCTGGGCCGGTTCACCCGTTCGGCAGGCGATCCGCACCGCTTGTGGGCGCGGATGCCCCGAGGAATCTGGCATCGGCTGTCTCCCCGGCCGTGGCCGCTGCTGGGTCACTCGTCGTCGGACGTGGTGGGGCGCGTCCGCCCGGGCTCCGGTTGCTCGCCCTGCTGTGCGCGGACGTGGAGCACGTCGCCGATGAACAGGTCGTACACCAGTACGCCGATCACGCCGCCGACGAGCGGCCCGACGATCGGGATCCACCAGTAGCTGCTGAACGCCCCGGACAAGCTGCCCGGAAACGCCAGGTCCTGCCATCCCGCCATCCAGGTGAACAGCCGCGGGCCGAAGTCACGGGCCGGGTTGATGGCGTACCCCGCGTTCGCCCCGAAGGACATGCCGATGGCCGCCACGACGAAACCGATGACCAGCGGGCCGAGGTTCGCCTTCACGGCCGTGTTGCGCAGGTCGATGATCGCCACCACCAGCATGACCAGGAAGGCGGTGCCGACGATCTGGTCGACCAGGGGGCCCCAGATCCCGCCGTTGAAGTACGGCGCCGGGAACGTGGCGAAGATCGAGAACGAGGCGAGGGTGTGCCCGTTCGTCTTGGGCCCCTGCATGGCGTCGTCGAAGGCGTTGATGGCGTCGTGGTACACGGCGTAGACCAGGGCGGCCCCGGCCAGGGCGCCGAGCACCTGGGCCACCCAGTAGGGCACCACCTTGACCCAGGGGAACTTGCGGCGGACGGCGAACGCCAGGGTCACCGCCGGGTTGATGTGCGCTCCGCTGACGCCGCCGGCCACATAGATGCCGAGGATCACGGCCATGGCCCAGCCCCAGGTGATCAGCAGCCAGTCCCCGGCACCGAGGAAGAAGACGGTGGGCCCCTCGGTGCGCCCCGAGCCGGGCAGCGCTGCCACGGTCATCGCCACCACGCCGCATCCGAAGGAGATGAGGACGAACGTCCCGACGAACTCCGCCAGGCACTCGCCCGCCAGCCCCGCGCGGCGTCTGAGCCGTGAGGGTTTCATCAGAGGCTTGATCTCCACTGCCATGTGATTTCTCCCTCGGGTCACTGCGCTCCCGGTTGACGCGCGGTCATCACGTCGTAACCCGGCGCGAGACTCGCGGCAACCGCAGGAGACCCACTGGCGGCTCGCTCGCCGTCCCTTCCGGACGTGCGGCGACGAGGATCCTCAGTCGCTCTCGGGCGTCCCGCCGGCGGGCCCGGTGTCGCCGGAGCCCAGCCGGACACGGCATTCCCCGGGCTCCGGCGCCAGGACCGCCTGGACACCGCTGACCTCGAGGGCGTCGAGGTAGCCGCGGCCTGCTGCGCTCCGATTCCCGCTCCCGCGGCGAGTTCCTCGCCCTGACGGGTGCGGCCTCGGCATAGCGGCGCGGCGCCCGGGACCGCCGAGGGGACGGGCCCGGGCGCCACGCGTCAGCGGTTCATCGCACCTCTCGCGCGTACGGCGCTACCGTGATCCGGTCGATCAGCGGTGCGTGACGGGAGCGGAGCAGCACGCCCGGGAAGGTGTCCGAGGCGTAGGTGGTGCCGTCGAAGTTCGGCAGCTCCTCGGAGCGGAAGCCGACCGTGTTCTTCCCCTTCTTCAGCTGCACCGGGACGGTGAGCTCCCAGAAGTTGTTCTGGTGGAAGCTGTGCGGGAAGCCGACCCGACGCGCCGTGCCGCCGTTGACACTGATGTCGGCGTGACGGGCGAGCGGGTCGGGGTTGTAGTGGGTGGCCTCGGACTGCTCCGGGTTGGAGTAGCGGATGCGCAGGGCGTACAGGCCGGCCCGGTCGGCCGTGACGGTGAACGTCGCGGTGTTGTCGTTGCCGGGGGCCCCGCCGATGCCCGTGATCGCCGTGCCGCCGGTGGCGAGGGAGAGCGGGGCGAGCGCGGCCGAGCCGGCCAGCGTGGCGTCCCCGGCCTCGTAGGTGCGCACCGGCAACGTGCCCTCGGTCGGTGTGACCGTGAGGCGGTCGACGAGGGTGGTGGAAGCGCCTCCCGTCACGGTCACCTTGTTGACACCGCCGGAGAGGGAGACCGCCGCACGGCTCCGGCCCTTGGCCAGGCGCAGGACGTCGTGGCCGTTCACGGAGAGCCGGGCGCCCGTGCCGGCGAGGGTGTCGACCTCCAGCGTGGCCTCGCGGTCGGCCGGCGAGTAGACCCAGAACGTCGCGCTCTGGCCCTTCGCGAGGCGGACCGCGCCCGAGCCGGTGGCCGCCGGCTTCGGAAGGTCGTAGACCGGACGCGCCCCGCCGGCCGGCCAGGCCAGCTCACCCTCGTACACCTGCGTGTCCGCCGAAGCGCGGGGGAGCGAGAGGGTGAGACGGTCGACGATGGCGTCCCCCTTCGTGGCGCGCTTGCCGTCGGCGCTCTTCGCGGCCAGCGTCAGGGTGTGCTTGCCCTTGGTCAGCTCGACCGTGGTGTCGGTGTGGTCCCAGACGACCCACTTGTAGCCGAGCGGCAGGTGCAGTTCCTGCTCGCTGCCGGCCTTGCCGTCCACGCGCAGGAAGACGTTGGTGGGGCCCTGCTCTTTGACCTTGTCGAAGGTGTTGAGGGAGTTGGCGAAGACGCTCAGGTCGTAGCTGCCGTCCTCGGGCACGTCCACGGTGAAGTCGAGTGCGACGTCCGAGCCGGTGCGCAGCCCGCCGACGTCGTAGCCGCCGGAGGTGTAGAACTTCGACACGTCACGCGGCGAGCCCTCCGGGCCGTTCTTCGACCAGCCGGAGCCGGTGTGCGCGGCGTCCTCCGCCTCGTACGAGGACTGCCAGCGCACCGGCGGGGACTGCGTGCCCTTCGCCTCGCCGGCCGGGCTGAGGACGACCTCGTAGGCCGAGGACTCCTTGAGCTTCGGCAGGGCCCCGTCGCCGAAGTCGAGGACGACCGTGCCGTCGTCACCGACCTTCAGGTCGGTCTCGGCGAGGAGTTTCGGGCCGGACGAGTCGCCGACCTGCCCGCTCCACTCGATCTCCCGCACCCAGGCGTGCACGCGCGTGCCGAAGACCTTCTTCGGGACGCCCGCGAAGGTGATGTGCCCCTTGCCGGTGGAGCCGCCGAAGAGCAACCGGGACTGCTTCCTCTTCTCGTCGAGGGTGGCGACGCCCTGCATGGTGTAGTTCTCGCCGGGGAACGGCGGGGTCACCTTCACGGTGTGGCCGCTCATCGAGGCGTACGAGTTGAGCAGCCACCACTGGCCGTTGCCCCGATTGGACTGCACCGCGGAGTCGGACAGGTTGCCGTCGATGTTCCAGTACGCGATGTCGGCGTCGACCTTGGACTCCTCGATCGCGGACACCCACTGGATCATCTGGCCGGGCACGGAGGTGTGGTAGTTGAAGGCGTACTCGTTGATGTTGATGGGGAGTTGGGTGCCTTCCCGGTCGGTGCCCTTGAACAGGTCCTTCTCCCAGGCCCGGTACTTGGCGACGCTCTGGCGCACCGCCTCCGGGTGGCTCAGTTCGTGCCAGGTGATGACCTGCGGAAGGGTGCCGGCGGTCAGGGTGTGGCTGAGGAAGCCCTTCACCTGGTCGTAGAGGACGCTGGTGTTGGGCCCGGCGATGCGCGCGTCGGGCATCTTGCCCTTGATGAGCTTGTACGCGTCGTCCCAGGCGGCGAAGAAGGCGTCGGGGTCGTTGAGCCAGCTGACCTTGTCGTAGCTCCACTCGCCGGTGCCGAACATGTTGCCCTCGGGCTCGTTGAACGGCACGAAGACGATGTTGTCCCGGTACTGCTCCGGCAGCTTCAGCACCTGGTCGACCTGCTCGGCGATCTTCTCCTTGTAGAGCTTGATCTTCTCCGCGGGTGTGTCGCCCGGCCACTGGTAGGGGAAGCCGCGGTGGATGTCGGTCATGTAGATGTACACATCACCGTCGGTGGAGTCGGCCAGCGGCTCGACCACCTCCAGGGCGTCGGCGCCGGGGTGTTGCGGGCCGTCCTGCGCCTTGGTGGAGACCGTGCGCAGGCCCATGCCCTCCATGAGGTTGTTGGTGGGGACGTCCGGCCCGTACACGCCGTAGAGGGTGCCGGAGGCGCCGCCGTGGAACGCGCCGGTGTTCGAGCCGAGGTCGACGGTGAGCTGCCCCTCGCGGACCACGGTGACGGTGGCCTTCACCGCCTGCCCGGCCGCGGTCCCGGCGACCGGGAAGGTGCCCGGCGCGGCGTACTTGCCGGAGGGGACGGCGTCCCAGGTGACGGGGGTGTCCCGGTCGTAGCCGTCGGAGAAGGAGGAGCGGACGGCGGCGGGCAGGGACGGGGCGGTCCCGGTGGTGGTTCGGACGTCGAAGGACGTCCGTGAGAGCTCCTGGACGGTCGGCACGGCACCGACCGTACCGGCCACCTGCTCGGGGCTCAGTGCCGCGTGCCACACGGTGAAGTCGTCGATCGCGCCCTTGAGCAGCGGGTCCGGGTAGAGGGACTTGCCGATGTAGCCGGCGGCGGTGGCCGAACCGTCCAGCAGGTCCCCGGCCTTGATGCCGGTCGCGGAGGAGGAGACCGCCACGCCGTCGAGGTAGGTGGTGAGCCGGCCGGCGGCGGTGTCGAGGGTGACGGTGACCGTCCGCCACTCGTTCGCGGGCAGGCTCGCGTAGCCGCGGACCTGGGTCTCCGCGCCTCCGCCGCCGGTGGTCACGGAGGTCTGGAACAGTCCGCTGCCGTTGTAGGGAGTGCTGAAGAGGTACTTGGTGGTGTCCGTGCCCAGGTCGAAGATCCGCTGCCAGGGCGACTTGTCACCGCTCCATTTCACGCGGGCGGAGACGGTCAGGTCGGTCGTCCCGGCGAGCACTTGGCGGGGGAGGCGGACGTACGCGCCGTCGGAGGCCGGCGCGCCGCCGGGCAGGGACAGCGCCTTGCCTCCGGCCGTGCCGTCGACCGAACCGGCGGTGGAGCCGTTCACGAGCGTCGCCGTCAGGCCGTTGCCCGAGCTGTCCGTGATCTTCCCGGAGGCCAGGTCGTCCTGGTCGAAGGAGTAGTGGGCGGCGGGCCGGGGTGCCTCGGCGGCCTGCGCGGGGGCGGCCGGTGCGGCCAGCAGGCCCGCCCCGATGGTCAGCGCCACGGCGGCCGGGGCCCGGCGCCGCGTGAATCTGTCAGCGGATGGCATGGATGGCGTCCTCAGTCGTCGTGTCGTCGCTTCGACGAGCAGTGGTTGTGGTCGGCCCGCCGGTCGCACCTGTCGAACCGGTTCGATTCAGGGGGTGCGAAGGAGCAGGGGGCATGTGTCGAGTGGCGGGTACGGCGGCTCCGCGGATGGGGGCATGAGGGTCTGCCCCGCCGCTGCCTGAAGGGAACGCTGTGTCGAACCGGTTCGCGAAGCTAGCACCGGGACTTCCGGCCAGCAATCCCTGCGACACGAGCATTTCGACGGGACAGCCGATTGAGCAGGGAGATGCGGTCCGGGTGTTGACAGGAGTCCGGGCAGTTCCTACGTTCCTGCCAAGCGAACCGGTTCGACGAGCTAGGAGTTGCCGTGAACATCGGTGAGATCGCCAAGCGTGCCGGTGTCTCGCGCAGCACCGTGTCCTACGCGCTGAGCGGCAAGCGCCCGGTCTCGGAGGACACCCGCCGGAAGATCCAGCAGGTCGTCGACGAGCTGGGCTACCAGCCCAGCGCCAGCGCCCGCGCCCTGGCCAACGGGCGGACCAGCACGATCGGCCTCGTCTTCCCGCCGGCCGGAAACCACTACACCGGAATGCAGCTGGACTTCATCGGCAGTGTCGTGGAGGCCGCCGCGGCCTACGACTACGACGTGCTGCTGTCACCCAGCGGCGTGGACAGCGACCGCTCGTTCCAGCGGCTGCTGGGGGAGCGGCGGGTCGACGGCGCCATCCTGATGGAGATCAGGCTGGAGGACGACCGGGTCGAGCACCTGGCCGAGCTGGACTTCCCGGCGGTCGCCATCGGCCGCACCGCCCATCCGGAGAGCGGCTGGTGGGTGAGTCTTGACCACACGGCGCTGGCGGCGGCGTGCGTCCACCATCTCGCGGACCTGGGCCACCGCAGAGTCGCCTTCGTCAACCGGCCGGAGCAGCTGCTGAAGGCCGGATACGAGTCGGCGCACCGGGGCCTGGACGGCTTCACCAAGGCCGCGGCCGAGCGCGGGCTGACGGTGCGGACGTACTGCTGCGGGGACGACGCCGCCTCGGGCCAGGCCTGCCTGGAGCGGATCCTGCGCGACGACCCGGAGACCACCGCCCTGGTCACGCTGAACGAGGCCGCGCTGGGCGGCCTGTACCGGGGGCTGGCCCGGGCCGGCCGCCATGTGCCGCGCGACTTCTCCGTCACCGGAGTGGTGGCGAGCCGGTGGGCGGAGACGGTCACCCCGCAGCTCACCGCGGCGGACGTACCGGCGGAGGACATGGGCCGGCGCGCCGTCGAACTGCTGGTGGAGCGGCTCGACCAGCCCGGCGCCCCCGCCCGGCACCACCTGCTGACACCCCCCATCTCGCTGCGGGCCAGTACCGGGCCCGCCGCCGGCACCCCGCGGCCCTGACCCTGGCCCCCTGACCCGCTGCTTCCTCTCCCACCTCCTCCGAGCACGCCATCCCCCTCACCGCCTCCCTCCGGCATGCCCGCTTCCCCCACATCGCCCCTGCCACGGCACCCCTGTGCCAAGAACGAAGGAACCCGCGATGCACAGCTCCTCCAGGCGGCGCCTCGCCGCAGTGGCCCTGTCGACCGTCCTCGCCGCCGCCGGCACGGCCTGCTCCTCCGGTTCGGGCAGCACCGGCACGAAGGGCGCGGACAGCGGCACGTACACCATCTGGGACCCCTACCCGCAGTTCGCCAAGGGCTCGGCGTGGGTGAAGCTGCTGGACGCCTGCGGCGCCAAGGCCGGCGTGAAGGTCAAGCGGACCGGCTTCGACACCAGCGACCTCGCCAACAAGACGCTGCTGGCGGCCCAGCAGGGCAACTCCCCGGACATTCTCATCGTCGACAACCCGGTGGTGTCGACCCTCGCCGAGGCGGGCGTCCTCACCACGACCGACGACAACAAGCTCGACACCTCCGCCGTGGACCCCAACCTCCTCGCCGCAGGCCAGTCGGGAGGCAAGACCTACGGCACCCCCATCGGCGCCAACACCCTCGCGCTCTACTACAACAAGAAGGTCCTGAAGGAGGCCGGCGTCGACATCGCCTCCGTGAAGGACTGGAAGTCGCTGACGGCAGCCCTGGACAAGGTCGAGAAGGCCGGCAAGAAGGGCATCACCTTCTCCGCGATCGGCACCGAGGAGGGCAGCTTCCAGTTCCTGCCGTGGTTCTGGGGCTCCGGCGCGAAGCTGACCGAGCTCGACTCCGCCCAGGCCGTCTCCGCGCTGTCCCTGTGGAAGGACTGGCTGGCCAAGGGGTACGCCCCCAACTCCGTGCTCAACAACACCCAGACCACCAGCTGGCAGGAGTTCGCGACCGGCGACTACGCGTTCGCGGAGAACGGCACCTGGCAGCTCGCGGCGGCCAAGAAGGCGGGCTTCGACTACGGCGTCCTGCCCGTCCCCGCCTCCGGCGGAGGTGCCGCCGCCGCCCCGACCGGCGGCGAGTTCGTCACCGTCCCCGTCCAGAGCGACACCGCCCGCTACGCCACCACGAACAAGCTCACCACCTGCCTGACCAGCACGACCAACCTGTACGACACCGACACCACCCTCTCCTACGTCGCGCCCACCGAAGAGGTCCGGAGGAAGCAGGTGGCGGCCGACCCCGCACTCAAGCCGTGGGTCGACGCGGTCAAGGCGGCCAAGGGCCGCACCAGCGACGACCTGGGCACCAAGTACCCCAAGATCTCCGAGCAGATGTGGAAGGCCGTGCAGTCCGCGCTCAGCGGATCCAAGTCGCCCGAGGACGCGCTGAGTTCCGCGCAGGCCGCGGTCAAGTGACGTGGGCCCGATGAAGCAGACGATCCATCCGCCGGACCACCGCGCCGTGCGGCTCCGGAACGGGGCGGCCCACGCCGCCCCGCCCCCGGACCGCACCACGAAACGCCGCCGGACCACCTCCCCGCAGTGGGCCGCCTGGGCCTTCCTCGCCCCCGTGACCCTCTACCTCGCCCTCTTCTACGCCTATCCGCTCTACCGCAACCTCGACCTGAGCCTGCGCGACTACACCGTCCGCTCCTTCGTCCAGGGCGACGCGCCGTTCACCGGCCTGCAGAACTACCAGAAGGTCTTCGACGACCCGACCTTCGCTCCGGCCCTGCTCCACACCGTGCTCTTCACGGGCGTGTGCCTGGCCTTCCAGTACGCCATCGGCCTGGCCCTCGCGGTCTTCTTCAACCAGCACTTCCGGCTCTCGGCGACCCTGCGGGCCCTGTTCCTCGTCCCCTGGCTGCTGCCCCTGATCGTGTCGGCCTCCACCTGGTCGTGGATGCTCAACAGCGACTCCGGCATCGTCAACGCGGCGCTGCACGCCGTCGGCCTCGACCCCGTCAACTGGCTGACGTCGCCCTCCTGGTCGCTCACCTCGGTGATCATCGCGAACATCTGGATCGGCGTCCCGTTCAACCTGGTCGTGCTCTACAGCGGCCTGCAGTCCATCCCGTCCGGCCTGTACGAGGCGGCCGCCCTCGACGGAGCGGGGGCCTGGCGCCGCTTCTGGAGCATCACCTTCCCGCTGCTGCGCCCCGTCTCCGCGATCACCCTGCTCCTCGGGCTGGTCTACACACTCAAGGTCTTCGACATCATCTGGATCATGACGAAGGGCGGCCCGGCGGACTCGTCCACGACCTTCGCCACCTGGTCCTACCAGCTCGGCTTCGGCAACCTGCTGCCCGCCTTCGGCCCGGGCGCGGCCGTCGGCAACCTGCTCGTGGTCGCCGCCCTCGTCTTCGGCCTCGTCCATGTCCGGGTCCAGCGAAAGCAGGCGTTGTCATGAGCCGACGCACCTGGGGAAAGACGACCGTCGGCGTCCTGCTGACCGCGATCATGCTCTTCCCGGTCTACTGGATGCTGAACGTGTCCTTCACCCGCGACCAGGACATGCGCAAGTCCCCGCCCGGCCTGTTCCCCGTCCACGGCACCCTGGCCGGCTACCGCACCGTCCTGGACGAACAGTTGCCCTACCTCGGCACCAGCCTGGTCATCGGCCTGGGCACCGTCGTCCTGACCGTGGCCCTGTCCGCACCGGCCGGCTACGCCCTGGCCAAACTGCGCCCGCGCGGCGGGGGAGTGCTGAGCTTCCTCCTCCTCGCCGCGCAGATGATCCCCGGCATCATCATGGCGATGGGCTTCTACGCCATCTACCTCCAGCTCGGCCTGCTCCAGTCCGTCCCCGGGCTGATCGTCGCCGACTCCACCCTGGCCGTCCCCTTCGCGGTGCTCATCTTCACCGCGTTCATGTCCGGCATCCCCGGCGAACTGCTCCAGGCGGCCCGGACGGACGGCGCCGGCCCGGTGCGCACCTTCTGGTCGATCGTCCTGCCGATGAGCCGCAACGCCGTCGTCACGGTGTCGCTCTTCGCGTTCCTGTGGTCCTGGTCCGACTTCGTCTTCGCCGGCACCCTCGTCAACGGCGGGGCGCACGAGCCGATCACCCTCGGCATTTACCACTACATCGGCAACAACAACCAGGAGTGGAACGCCATCATGGCCACCGCCGTCGTGGCCTCGCTGCCCGCCGCGGTGATCCTCGTCCTGGCCCAGCGCTACGTCGCCGCCGGCGTGACGGCCGGCGCGGTCAAGGACTGACCTCCCCCTGCTCGAGAAACGAGTGACACTTCATGACCGCCGACCACTCCGGCCCGGCCTTCTCCGTCCACGACATCCCGTTCAGCACGTACGGATCCTGGTTCGGCATCTCGCCCGTGGTGGCGGAGAAGACGTACGCCGAGGATCTCCACCTCGTCTCCCACCAGAACGGCATGCACGCCGTCCTGCGCCTGACACCCCTGGACCCCGTGACGGGCGACCGGGCCGAGACCCGCGTGGAGGCCAGACCGGGTCTGCTCAGCTGGACCGGCGCGGACGGGCGCGTCGACCTGGCCTACGAGTCGCCGGACACCGTACGTCTGCGCGGGAGCGGCCTGGGGATCGCCGTCCGGGCGGCCGCCCAGGTCCTGACGCCGTTCAGCGGAACGTACTTCTTCCGCGACGCCGCCGCAGGCGCCCATGTGTTCACGTCCTACGAGACGGGGCGCCGGTACCGCGTCACCGTGCTGTCCGGTACCGCCGGCACGACCGGTGCCCAGGCGCTGGGCAGTGCCGAACGCGGTCTCGCCACCACCGCGGATACGGGCGGGACCTGGGAGATCGCGATCGAGGAACTCGACGCGGCTCGCCCGCCGTACACGTCCGCGGCGGCCTTCGAGGAGATCGTGGCATCCGGGCGACGCGCGTTCGCGGAGTTCGTGGACGCCGTCGCCCCCTGGCGCTCGTCCGCCACCCCGGCCGCCGAACTGGCCGCCTACGTCGTCTGGTCGGCCACGGTACGCCCGACCGGCCTGGTCACCCGGCCCGCGGTGCTGATGTCCAAGCACTGGATGGACAAGGTGTGGAGCTGGGACCACTGCTTCAACGCCCTGGCCTTGGCCCCCGGTTGCCCGGAGCTGGCCCGGGACCAGTTCGCCCTGCCCTTCGACCACCAGGACGGCAGCGGCGCCCTGCCGGACTCGGTGACCCACTCCGAGGTCCTCTACAACTTCGTCAAACCGCCCATCCACGGCTGGGCCTTCGGGCACCTGCGCCGCCGTCTGCCGGCGCCTCCCGGCCCGGCCGAACTGGCCGAGGTCTACCACCGGCTGGAGCGCTGGACGAACTTCTGGCTCACGGCCCGGCGCACCCCCGGCTCCGCCTTCCCCCACTACCAGCACGGCAACGACAGTGGCTGGGACAACGCCACCACCTTCGACCCCGAGCGGGTCGTCGAGACCGCCGACCTGTCCGCCTTCCTCGTCCTCCAGCTCCGTGAACTCGCGTACCTGGCAAGCGAGTTGGAGCGAAGGGACGAGGCCGGCCGTTGGCAGCGAGCCGCCGAGGCGACCCAGGCGGCGTTGCTGGACCAGCTCTGGAGCGGCGACCGGTTCGTCGCCCGGGGCGTCGAAAGCGGGGACACCTGGGGCAGCGCCGGCCTCCTCGACCTGATGCCCATCGTGCTCGGCGAGCATCTGCCGGGCGACATCAGCGGCGCCCTGGCCGACCACATCAAGGCCCACCTGACCCCGTACGGTCTCGCCACGGAACTGCCCACCTCACCCCACTACCTCGACGACGGCTACTGGCGCGGCCCCATCTGGGCCCCCGCCACCGTCCTCATCGAGGACGGGCTGCGCCGCGCCGGCCACCACCGTCTGGCGGACGACATCAGCACCCGCTTCCGCGCCCTGTGCGAGACCTCGGGCTTCGCCGAGAACTTCGACGCCCTCACCGGAACGGGCCTGCGCGACCGCGCCTACACCTGGACCGCCAGCAGCTACCTCCTCCTGGCGGAGGCGTACGCACTCCGAGGTGACCATGACCTGATGTGAACCCCGGTGGCAGCGCTCATGACCGGGCGAGACGCGCGACCCGGTCATGGAGGCGCTGCACGTGGTCCTCGGACTCCGGCTTCATCAGGACGCTGCGGAGGATGCGTGCGCCGTCGGCGTCGGCGGTGATCTTCTGGTGGCGTGCGGTGAACGCGTCGCGGTCGGCCTTGAGGGTGCTCAGGAACACGGGATCGGGTTCCGCCATGCCGTCGGCCAGGACCCTGGCGGACGCCGCGTCGATGGCGGTGAGGCCGGCGGGCTCCACCGCGGGGAAGTAGCCGACGATGTCCAACTCGGGCTGCTGGTACAGCTCCAGGGCGTCGGAGGCGGTGATCAGGTCGGCCCAGCGCAGGGCGGCCCGGCGACCGGCTCCGAGGACGCGGCCGAGTCCGTCGGGGGTGGGCGGGAGGACCTGGAAGGTGAGCCACAGGGCGGCGGCCGAGGCACCGGCGCGGGAGCACTCCAGGCTGATCTCGCCGAGGTGGAGCTCGCTGGAGGTGAAGTAGGTGTAGGGCGAGTCGTGCAGGTAGAAGCGGCCCACCTCGGGGTCGCGGAACAGGACGGCACCGCAGCCGTAGGGCTGGAGTCCGTGTTTGTGCGGATCGACGACGATCGAGTCGCACCGGGCGATCGCCCGCCAGGGCTGGGAGGGGAGTCCTTCCGGCCCTTCGGCGCCGGCGAGCAGCGTGAAGAAGCCGCCGTAGGCCGCGTCGACATGGAGCCGGACACCGTAGCGGTCCCTGAGGGGGAGGGCCTCGTGAATCGGGTCGACGGCCCCGAGGCCGGTGGTGCCGGCGGTGAGGACGACTGTGCCGACCTCTCCCGACCGCAGGATGTCCTCGAGCGCGTCGAGGCTGATGCGGCCGCGGTCGTCGGTCGGGATCGGGTAGCCCTTCATGCCCAGGACGTGGCACATGCGGCCGTGGGTGTAGTGGGCGTCGGCGCTGTAGGCGATGCCGCGGCCGGGATGGAGCTCGCGGGCGACGAAGAGGGCCTCGAGGTTGGCGATCGTGCCGCTGGTGGTGAGGTGACCGAGGTGGGTGTCGTAGCCGAACATCGCGGCCAGTTGCGCGACCGCCTCGCGTTCTATGCGGGCGGTGGCGGGGCCCCCGTCCAGCGCGTGGTTGTTCGGGTTGATCAGCATGGTGGTCAGGTAGCCGACGATCGCCGCCGGGTGCGGGGGCTTGAGCATCTGCCCCGCGTAGCGCGGATGGAAGAAGGGATAGTTCTCCTTCAGTCTCCCGGTGAGTTCCTCGAAGGCGGCGGCGAAACGGTCGTCGTCGACGAGGAGGGACGGGTGCTGCTCGTAGGGGCCGAAGCCGTCGGCCCACTGCTGTATCGCGTCGTTGGCCCGGCCGAGCCAGTGCTGAAGGTCCACTGATCTCCCTCTCTGCCGTTTCCGGGGGGTGGGTGTCCACCATAGGAGTTCGTTGACTACTCAGCAATTGATTGCTCAGTAATTGAGACGGCAGTAGGTGAAGACGCAGTAAAGTCGGCCGGATGAGTCCCGCGAACCGAGAGAACGACGAAGCCGCCCGCGCCGCCGACAGCCGGCTCGTGCACGACTTCGGACTGCTGATCAAGGCCGCCACGCGCATGGAGCAGCGGATCGACACGGCGCTGCGCAAGGAGTGCCAGGTCAGCCACACCATGTTCGAGGTCCTCATCCGGCTCTGCCGGCACCCGGAGGAGGAGACCTCCCAGCGCCGGCTCGCCGACGACCTCACGCTCACCAGCAGCGGCATCACCCGGCTGATCGACCGCATGGAGGGCGCCGGTCTGGCGCGGCGCGTACCGGCTCCCGGTGACCGCAGAAGCGTCCTGGTCGAGGCGACCGATCACGGCCGTGCGGTGTTCCTCCGGGCCGCCACTGTCCACGCGCGGGTCGTCGAGCGGTACTTCGTGGCACCGGTGGCCGCTGCCGACTACGGACGGCTGATCCGCTCGCTGAGCGAGATCGAGAAGACGCTGCGCGACGACTGAGCCGGTCGGATCCGCGTCTCCCCGGCGCGGACCAGTCCGCTCGTAGGCCATGACCACGTGTTGGACCCGGTCCCGGGCGCCGAGCCTGGCCATGGCCCGCTTGGCGTGGGTCTTGACGGTGACCGGGGTGGCGAGGAGCCGCTCGGCGATCGCGTGGTCGGACAGGCCTGTGGCCACCGGCGTCATGACCTGGCGCTCCCGGGGCGTCAGTGTCGTCGGCCGAGCGCGGACATGTGTCTCTGCCGCGATCGCGGCAGAGACACATGTCCGCGGGCCGAGCTGGGCCAGGGTGGGTCAGGGTGTGTAGACCGTGGGGCGTGGAGCCGTCGGCATGGCGTTGCCGATGAAGAAGCTCGGGTGCGGGGGCTGGTTGTAGGCGGTGTTCTGCCAGGCCAGCGCCGTGCGGTACTGGGTGTCGTGGAGCAGGGTCGTGATCTTCGTGCTGGTCTGGTGCGGGGTGGAGTAGATCCGCAGCGCCTTGTTGTCGCCGGTGCGCCAGATGACCTCCTCGCGCCAGTCGCCGAGGATGTCGCCCGACAGGGCCGGGGTGGATTTGGTGCCGTTGTTCGAGGCCACGCCTGACCCGGTGAGCAGGCGGGTGTCGCCGGAGGTGCCGTACTTGTCGATCCGGGTGCCGTCGAGGAGTTCGCGGACGGGGTCGCCGTCCCACCAGGACAGGAAGTTGATGCTGGAGGGCTCCCGGCCCAGGGAGGCGCCGGTGGCGGAGCGCAGGGTGGTGTCGGTGGCGGACCAGGCCTCGGCGCCCGCGCTGCCGGCGTAGACGTCGGCGGCGACACCCCGGCCGTTGTCGGAGCCCGACGCCGTCTGCCACAGCCTCGTACCGGTGCGGGCGTCGGCCATCCAGGAGCCGGGCTTGCTGGAGTCCTCCGAGACCTTGAAGTACTCCAGGCCCGGACGCGAGGGGTTGAGGTCGCCGACGTGGCCGGCGTCGCCGTGGCCGAGCCTGGTGGTCCACAGGCCGCTGCCGTTGTCGTCGACGGTCATCGCGCCGTAGACGATCTCGTCCTTGCCGTCGGCGTCGACATCGGCGACCGACAGGCTGTGGTTGCCCTGGCCGTCGTAACCCTTGCCGCTGTTGCTGGAGGACGTCGTGTCGAAGGTCCAGCGGCGGGTGAAGGCGCCGTTCCGCCAGTCCCAAGCGGCTATCACCGTACGGGTGTAGTAGCCGCGCGCCATGATCAGTGAGGGGCGGGCGCCGTCGAGGTAGGCCGTGCCGGCGAGGAAGCGGTCGACGCGGTTGCCGTAGTTGTCGCCCCAGGAGGAGACGCTGCCGCGGCCCGGGACGTAGTCGACGCTCTGCATCGCCTTGCCGGTTCGGCCGTCGAACATCGTCAGGAACTCGGGGCCGGACAGGACGTAGCCGCTGGAGTTGCGGTGGTCGGCGGAGGGACTGCCGATGACCGCGCCGGTGCCGTCGCGGGTGCCGTCGGCGGTCTTCATGGCGACTTCGGCCCTGCCGTCGCCGTCGTAGTCGTACACCTGGAACTGTGTGTAGTGCGCGCCGGAGCGGATGTTGCGGCCCAGGTCGATGCGCCACAGCCGGGTGCCGTCGAGTTTGATGCCGTCGACGACGGTGTTGCCGGTGTAGCCGGACTGGGAGTTGTCCTTGGCGTTGGTCGGCTGCCACTTGAGCACCAGGTCCATGGCACCGTCGCCGTCGAGATCGCCGACGGAGGCGTCGTTGGCCTCGTAGGTGTAGGCCGAGTTGCCCGGCGCGGTACCACCCGCGGGCGGGGAGATGGGCACGTCCTTGTAGCCCGTGCGGAACTGGACCGCGGGCGCGGACGCGGCCTGCTCGGTGCCGTTGACGACCGCGCGCACCGTGTAGTCGGCCGACGCCGCGCCGCCGGCGTCGAAGTAGTTCGTCGAGGCCGTGACGGGTGAGGAGTTGAGTCTGCTTCCGCCGCGGTAGACGTTGAACGACACGTCGTTCGGGTCGGTCGCCAGCCATCGCCACGACACGAGGTTTCCGCTGTCGGTGTGCACGCTGGACAGGCCGCGGTCGAGCTTCTCGACCTGTCTGGCGGTCGCCGCGTGCGCGGTCTGCGGCAGGGCGACGAGCGCGGAGACGGCCAGAGCGGCAGCGGAGACGCCGCCGATGAACCGGCCGCCCGGCCGATGGGGTGATCGCCACGGTCGTGGCGCGGTGCGGGGACGCCGGTGCGAGTCGGTCACGGTGGCCTCCGGGGCGTGGGGGGTATGGGAACGCTCCCATGAGGACGGAGCGTAAGAACGGGCTGATGCCTCGTCAAGGATTCTGTCCACTCCGCTGTTCGGCCCTGTTCGGATCCGTGAGGTTCTCGTGCCCCACGGATTGACAGTCGGGTGTCGAGCCGAGAACACTGCGTGAGGCGCCTCACGGTCCACAGTGGTCGATCGCAGTCGAACTGGTCGACCGGCCGACGAACTCGGGCGCCGAGCGAGACAGTTCGTGGATCCCCGCACCTGCAACTTCCTCCTTTCGAAGATGGAGCGTCGCGTGCCCGCCTGGACAGGTTGTGAACGCTCCCAGCACCTGTAGGCCGCTACGACCAGTCCCGGAAACTCCACCCCCCACAACCCGCTGCCCGCCGGCCGCGACGCCCCCTGCGCGGCCGGCGGACAGGGAGGAGCGACCATGTCCCCGACCCCTGCTCCCGCTTGGATCGATCGCCGGACGCTGCTCAAGGCCACGACCGCGACCGCCGGCGCCATCGCCACCGCCGCCGCGCTCGCCGAGCTCGAAACGCCGGCCCACGCTGCCGCCGGTTTCGTCAAGGGCGTCGACATCAGCTGTGTGCCGCAGATGGAGGCGCGCGGCTACACCTGGAGGAACGCCGGCGGGCAGGCGCAGGACCTGTTGACCATCCTCAAGGGTTACGGCATCACCGCGGTCCGGCTGCGCACGTTCGTCAACCCGTCCAGCAGCTCGACCGACGGGCACTGCTCCATCAGCGAGGTAGCCGCCTTCGCCAAGCGGGTCAAGGCCGCGGGCATGTCGATCATGCTGGACTACATGTTCGGCGACACCTGGAACTCCGTCGGCGTGCAGAACCCGCCCGCCGCCTGGCGCAGCATGAACTACAGCCAGATGCTCACCGCGATGAGCGCGTACGTGAACCAGACGATGACCGTCATGAAGAACAACGATGTGCTCCCCGCCTGGGTGCAGATCGGCAACGAGATCAACAGCGGGATCTGCCGGCCCGTCGGCAGCGTCTCCAGCCCGGCGCAGATGACCGGGCTGCTCAACGCCGCCTACACCCAGGTCAAGACGGTGTCGCCGAACTCGACGGTGTGCATCCACCTGGCCCAGCCGCAGAAGTACGACGTGATGACGACGTTCTTCAGCCGCTTCGCGGCCAACGGTGGCAGGTGGGACATGTCGGTGTTCTCCTCCTACGGCAGCGCCGACGTCGCCCCCGGGATCGTGGCGAACATGAAGAGGATCTCCGACGCCTATGGAAAACCGTTCCTGCAGAGCGAGTTCGGCGGTCGGGTGGACCGGGCCTCGTCCACCCGGGCCTCACTTGTGGCCTGCACCAAGGCACTGAAGGCCAACGGCGGACAGGGCATCTTCTACTGGGAGCCGGAGTGCATGTCCCCGTTCACCGGCTACAACATGGGTGCCTGGGACTCCTCCAGCAAGCGGCCCACCGTCATCATGGACGGCTTCACCCAGGCCTGAGCAGCGAGCTGTGCACCCCACCCCTTACCTCTCCGTGGCGAAGGACGGACCCATGATGGTAATGAGCATGACATTGAGGCGGGTCGGCCGCGGCAGACATGCCGCCCAGCTGGGAGTGGCGGGTTTGCTGACCCTGGCGGCTCTGGCCGGCACCGGCGCGGCCCACAGCGCTGCCGCCGCGCCGCGGGCCCTGCCGGCCGGCTGTTCCGGCACCTCCGCGATCACCTGTCATTACGGCGTCGCGCCGGGCAACTACGACGTGACGGTCTCCATCGGCGGCGCCTCGGCGGGGCAGACCGAGATGTGGGCCGAGGCCCGGCGGCTGATGCTCCCGGCCACGCGAACGGCGGCCGGAGCCGTCGCCACGTACTCGTTCACCGTCAACGTGCGCCAGCCGGAGGGGCAGCCGACCGGCCAGGGCGGCACCGGGAACCCCGGCCTGGACCTCCGCTTCACGGGCTCCGGCCCTCAGGTCTCGGCCGTCTCCGTGAAGCCGGCGTCGCAACCGCTGGTCGCCTACCTGGCCGGGGACTCGACCGTGTGCGACCAGCCGGCAGCTCCGTACACCGGCTGGGGGCAGATGATCACGACAGCGGTGCGTCCCGGCGCGGTCATCGCCAACTACGGTGACTCGGGGGAGAGTTCGGGAAGCTTCCTGAGCAACTCGGCGCTCTTCCCCGCGCTGCTGGCGAAGGTCAGGGCGAACGACCCGGTCTTCATCCAGTTCGGCCACAACGACAAGCAGACCAGCGCGTCCGCCTACCGCAACAACCTCACCACCATGATCTCGCGGGTCCGCGGCAAGGGCGGTGTCCCGGTCCTGGTGACACCACCGGTCCGCCGACTGTTCGACGGCAACCGGCTCACGCCCACGGCACTGCACGTCAACGGCGTCAACGTGAACCTCCCCGCCGAGATGCGCGCGGTCGGTGCGGCGCAGCGGGTTCCGGTGGTCGACCTGACCGCCCGGAGCAAGGCGCTGGTGGAGTCCCTCGGACCGTCCGCCTCCGCGCAGCTCTTCCTCCGCTCCTCCGTCGACGGTGTCACGGACAACACCCACTTCTCGCAGTACGGCGCGGCCCAGATGGGCGGGCTGCTGCTCCAGGCCGTCCGGGAGCAGAACCTGCCCCTGGCCGCCCACCTGCGCTGACCGACGCACGGGGCGCACGTCCCCGGGAGGGAACCGATGAAGAACTTACGGACCGTCATCACCACCGCGCTGGTGATCGCCCTGTCGAGCCTCGGGCTCGGTGCCGCCTCCGCGGCCGACAGCGCCGCGACGCGCTGCTCCGGCACCTCCGGTGTCGCGGCACCGGCGGCCCGGGCGGCCGCCCAGCCGGTCACCGTGTGGCTGGCCGGTGACTCGACCATGGCCAACCCGGGCTCCGCCCGCTGCCCGGTCGGCTGGGGCAGCCAGTTCGACGCCCTGTTCAACGCCGACGTGACCGTCAGGAACCAGGCCGTGGGAGGCCGCAGCATCCAGACCTGGATGTACGAGGGCAACGTCAGCAGCACCAAGGGCGCGGACGGCGAGTGCCGTCTCACGTCCAGCACGTACTCGTCACGCTGGCAGTCGATGCTGAACGCGGGCACCGGGATGAAGGCGGGTGACTACCTGTTCATCCAGTTCGGCATCAACGACTCCTCCTCGACCTGCCCCCGGCACGTCGGCCCGGCCCGCTACCGGCAGCTGATGACCACGATGGTGCAGGCCGCACTGGCCCGAGGAGCACACCCGGTGCTGCTCACCCCGGTGGCCGCCCTCACCTGTTCCGGAAGCACGGCGACGAAGAACCGCGGCTTCGTGAACGAGACCTTCGCCGTCGGATCCGCCACCAGGGCGCCGGTCGTCGACCTGCAGTCGCTCAGCGTCTCGCTCTACAACAGCCTGCGCTTCTGCCCGCACAACGGCGACTTCGGGTCGGGCCCCGTGGGCGCCTTCTTCTGCGACGACCGCACCCACTTCGAGACGTACGGCGCACAGCGGATCGCCGGACTCGTCGCCGGTGACGTGCGCAGGCAGAACCTCCCGCTCGCCGCATATCTCAGGTAGCGCCGAGAACCGGTCATGAGGGCTGACTAGCATGGCTGTCGGCATCCGAAGGCGCCGTGCCGGCCTCCCGGCCGACCGGCTCCGACCGAGGGCAGGAGAGGCACAGCAACATGACGGGGCTCCGCGACGCCGTCGCACTCGACGACCCGGTGGGCGAGTCGCTCCGCGGTCACCACGCACATCTCGCCCGCCGGCTCGGCAGCGCCGCCACCTACGTACCCGGCGTCGCGACCTTCTCCGCGATACCCGCCGAGCCGGACGCGGACGCATGGGCGGACTTGGCCAAGCTGCTGGGACCGGGCGAGTTCGCCGACATGTTCAGCTGCCCGGCGTTGCCGCCGTCGGACTGGGAACCGGTCTTCGTCCTCGAAGGCCGCCAGATGATCTGGACCGGCAGCAGCAGCCCTGACCTCTCTCCCGCCGAGCTCGGCTCCGGCGTCATCGAACTCGGCGTGGAGAGCGTGCCCGAGATGCTCGACCTCATCGAGCGGACCCGGCCGGGACCTTTCTGGCCCCGCACTCATGAACTCGGCACCTATCTCGGCATCCGTGACGGCGGCAGGCTGGTGGCGATGGTGGGGGAGCGGCTGAGGCCTCCCGGATGGACCGAGGTCAGTGCCGTCTGCACCGCCCCCGAGGCCCGTGGGCAGGGTCATGCGGTGCGCCTGCTGCGCGCGCTCATCGCACGCATCGTGGCTCGCGGCGAACGCCCCTTCCTGCACGTGGCCGAGGCGAACAGCGGCGCGCTCGCGCTCTACGAACGGCTCGGTTTCGAGACCCGCAAGCACGTGACGTTCCGCGGCTTCCGCACTCCGTGAGGCACCGGGTCCGCGGACGACGCGGACGGGACGGACTGCAAAGGAACCCGACACGTCCCGACAACAGACCCCGACAGAATCCTTGACGGCACGTCAGGGCCTACCTACGCTCACCGCACCTGGGAACGCTCCCAGAGCACCTGTTCGCGCACCCCCACTCGCTGCGTACCGCCCCGCCCTCCTCGGACCGGGCAGGGCAAGGAGGAACAGGACCATGCAGACACCCCGGCGGAGAAGCAGGACGGTCACGGCCGCCCTGGTAGCGGCCGTGACCGGCCTGCTCGCCACACTCCTCTCGATCCAGCCGGCGCAGGCCCGACCGGCGGCGGCTCAGGCAAACCCGTACGAGCGGGGCCCTGCCCCCACGGTGAGCAGCGTCGCGGCCCAGCGGGGCACCTTCGCCACCGCGGAGATCAACGTCTCGCCCGGCAACGGCTTCAACGGCGGCAAGATCTACTACCCGACGGACACCAGCCAGGGCACCTGGGGCGCGATCGCCGCCGTGCCCGGTTACACCGCCAAGTGGGCAGCCGAGGGCGCCTGGATGGGGCACTGGCTCGCATCCTTCGGATTCGTCGTCATCGGCATCGACACCAACAGCCCCAACGACTTCGACACCGCCCGCGGAACCCAGCTCCTCGCCGCCCTTGACTACCTCACCCAGAAGAGCCCGGTGCGCGATCGCGTCGACCCCGGCCGGCTGGGCGTACTCGGCCACTCCATGGGCGGCGGCGGCGCCATCAGCGCGGCCGAACGGCGGCCGTCGCTGAAGGCGGCCGTCCCGCTCGCGCCCTTCTCGCCCTCGCAGAACCTGTCCACCCTGCGGGTCCCGACGATGATCATGGGCGCCCGGGACGACGGCACGGTCACCCCCTCCTACCTCGACGGCCTCTACGGCGGCATGCCGGCGGCGACGCAGAGCGCCTTCATCGAACTCACCAGCGGCGGCCACGGCTTCCCGACGTGGGGCAACTCGAACGTCATGCGCCGTACGATCCCCTGGCTCAAGATCTTCCTCGACAACGACACCCGGTACACCCAGTTCCTGTGCCCGTCGCTCGCGGACCGCAGCCAGATCTCCCGGTCGAAGACCAAGTGCCCCTATGTTCCGCCGGGCGGAACGGCCCCGCAGCCGACCGGTGGCAAGGTCGTCGGCGCCGGCTCGGGCCGGTGCCTGGACGTGCAGGATTCCTCGCAGGCCAACGGCACCCAGGTGCAGTTGTGGGACTGCCTGGACCGCGCCGGCCAGAAGTGGACCCGCACGGGCGCCGGCGAGCTGCGCGTGTACGGCGGCAAGTGTCTGGACGCCGAGGCCTCCGGAACCTCTCCTGGTACGCGGGCGCTCATCTGGGACTGTCACGGCGGCCAGAACCAACGCTGGAACGTCAACGCCAACGGCACGATCACCAGCGCCCGCTCCGGCCTGTGCCTGGAGGCGTCCGGCTCCGGCACCGCCAACGGGACCCGAGCGGTTCTGTGGAACTGCAACGGCGGGTCCAACCAGCGCTGGAGCATCGGCTCCTGAGGATCGGCCACTCAGGGCTCCCGGACGAGTTGTGGGAGTGCCGGCCGGAGGGTGGCCGGTCGAGGAGCGCGAGGACACCGAGACCTGCTGCATCCTGAGCGGCCGCGCGATCATCACGGACGGTGCCACGGGAGAGACCTTCGAGATCTCCGCCGGCGACGTCAGCGGCCGGACCAGCCCAAGGGCTGGTCCGGCCGCTGGGACGTCAAGGAGACGCTCCGCAAGCTGTACAGCATCGGCCTGTGACGCGGTGACTCACCAGGCCGCGTCCTCCCACTGGTCCAGGAGGGCTTCGGCCGGCACCTCGTCGGGCTCGCCGGCCGGACTCCGCGTCGATTGTTCGGTCCAGATCACCTTGCCACGGGCCTTGTAACGGGTGCCCCACCGCTGGGCGAACCGGGCGACGAGGAACAGTCCCCGTCCGCCCTCGTCGGTGGTCGCGGCCCGACGAAGGTGGGGTGAGGTGCTGCTGCCGTCGGCGACCTCGCAGATCAGGCTGTCGCGGTCGTGCAGCACCCGCAGCCGGATCGGTGCGATGCCGTAGCGGATGGCGTTGGTGACCAGCTCGCTGACGATCAACTCGGTCGTGAAGGCCATCTCCTCCAGTCCCCAGGTCCTCAGGCGCCCCGTGACCTCCGCCCGGATGGCCGCGACGGCCGCCGGATCACCGGGCACGTCCCACTCGGCCACCTGGGCGGGGTCCAGCAGTCGGGTGCGGGCGACGAGCAGGGCGATGTCGTCACTCGCCCGCGCCGGAAGCATCGCGTCGAGGACGTCCTGGCAGGTCGCCTCAGGGGCCCGGCCCGAGTGCGCCAGCGCGTCACGCAGCGCCTCGAGACCGGTGTCGATGCCCCGCTCCCGGTCCTCGATCAGACCGTCCGTGTAAAGAACCAGCCGGGAGCCCTCGGGGAGGGTGAGCTCGGCGGTCTCGAAGGGCTCCCCGCCGCCCAGACCGAGCGGCGGGGAACCGGGCACCCGCAGGAATTCCACGGTGCCGTCGGGGCGCACCAGGGCCGGCTGCGGATGCCCGGAGCGGGACAGGGAGCACATCCCGGAGGCCGGGTCGTAGATGGCGTAGAGACATGTGGCGCCCGAGACGCTCTCGCTGTCCCGCTCCCCGTTCTCGTCGCTGTCGATCCGCGCGACGAGCTCGTCGAGGTGCCCCAGGAGCTCGTCCGGGGGCAGGTCCAGGGCGGAGAAGTTGTGCACGGCGGTGCGCAGCCGGCCCATCGTCGCCGCGGCATGGAGGCCGTGCCCCACCACGTCACCGACCACCAGCGCGACCCGTGCACCGGGCAGGGGGATCACGTCGAACCAGTCACCCCCCACGCCGTCCAGGGCCGGCAGATAGCGGTGGGCGACCTCCACGGCCGCGTGATCGGGCAGGGAGCTGGGCAGCAGACTGCGCTGAAGCGTCTCGGCCAGGGTGTGTTCGCGGGTGTAGCGACGGGCGTTGTCGACGGCCACCGCGGCCCGGGCGGCCAGTTCCTCGGCGAAGGCCAGATCCTCCCCGCCGAAGGGAACGCCGTCCGAGCGCCAGAAACTCGCCATGCCCAGCACCACACCGCGGGCCTGGAGCGGCACCGTGATCAGGGAGTGGAAGCCGAGTTCCCGCACACGCCGGGCACGATCGGGATCCTGGGCGCTCATCCAGCCGCCGGGGGCGGTCAGGTCGACGTCCAGGACCGCGCGGCCCCGCTCGGCGCCGACGGCCACGGGAGAAGTGGGAACGAAGCGGATCAGCTCTCCCACCGGATGGAGGGACCGGGCACCGTCAGTGCCGTGCACCGCCACCCGGCGCATCTCGGGACCGGGCCCGGCCGACACCGCACCGCGCAGGATCGGATCGAGCAGGTCGACGGTCGCGGCGTCGGCGAACCGGGGGACCGCCACCTCGGCAAGCTCCTGTGCGGTGCGCACCACGTCCAGCGTGGTTCCGATCCGCACCCCCGCCTCGTACAGCAGCCCCAGCCGCTCCCGGGCCACCTCCGCCCGGCCCGCCAGGGCACGCAGCTCCGTCGTGTCGCGCAAGGTGGCCACGCTGCCCGCGGAGTGGTCGTCGGGGTCGACCGGCCGTACGTTGACCGCCAGCAGCCGGTCGCCGGCCAGGTGCACCACGTCCGTGACCGGCCGGCCCGAGCCCAGCAACCCGGCGGTGCCCGCTTCCAGGCCGAGATCGCCGACCCGGCGCTCCTCGGCGTCCTCGGGCAGGTCGAGCAGCCTGCGTGCCTCGTCGTTGGCGAGCAAAAGCCGCCCGTCGCCCCCGGTGATCAGTACGCCCTCCCGCACGGCGTGCAGCACCGCGTCGTGGTGCTCGTACATCCGGGTCATCTCGGACGGATCCAGGCCGCGGGTCTGTCGCCGCAGCCGCCAGGAGACCAGTGCCGTCCCGCCGGCGGCCACCACGAGGGCGCCGCCGGCGAAACCCAACAACTGCGGCAGCTGGTCCTGCACCACGTCGTCCACACTGGCCACGGTGACCCCGACCGACACGAAGCCGACGATGGTGATCCCGTTGGTGTCGTAGACGGGAACCGTCGTGTCCACGGCAGGACCCAGACTGCCCTCGAACGTTTTGGTGAACGGGCGGTCGGCGGCGGCGCCCTCGCGCAGGGCGTAGATGTGCTTGCCGATCAGCTCCGGATCGGGGTGCGTCCAGCGGAAGCCCTGTGGATCGAAGGTCACCACGTAGTCGACCCCGGTGTTCTTCCGGGTGTCCTCCGCACGCGGCTGCAGCAGCACGGTGGGGTCGCCGGACTTCATGGCATCCAGCGTTCCCGGGGCCCGCGCGAAGGACTGGGCGACACCTTTCGACAGCAGCCAGGCCTCCTGCGTGCTCGAGTCCCGGGCCTGCACCACGAGAGCCCCTCCAGCGGCGGCGGCGAACAGCACCATGATCACCAGCTGCAGCAGGAACACCTGGCCGGCGACGCTGCGCACCCTCGGCAGGCCCCTCCGTCGCGCTCCCCGGGGCCGGGTGCCGGGCTCGTGCCGCGAGTCCTGCTCCGCGGCACGCCGCGAGGCTCGCCCCATCGGCTCGCCACTGCGTGCGGGGGAGCGAAGGGCCGAGGATCGACCAAGGTGCCGGAGCATACCGACTCTTTACCATGTACCGTCATATTCAGCCATATGGCTGCATTCAGCCGGTCAGGCTCGAGCCCACTCCTGCCAGCGCCTGGTGACGGAGTCCCCGTGCTCGAGCCACCACTCGATGTCGAGATCGAAGCCCGACAACAGGTGGCCGGGAGTGCTCGCCAGATTCACGGCGGTGGACTCGGTGAGGTGTCCGTAGGCGGCGGGCACGACGGGGCCGTCGGGGTAGAGCCGCGCCATGTGGGCCTGCACCTCGGGCCGCAGCGCGAAATCGATGAGCCGGTAGGCGGCGTCCGGGTTCGCGGAGCCCTTGGGAATGCCGTAGCCGTTGCTCTGCCTGCGGGCACCGTTCCACTCGTACGCGAGCGGAGTCCCGCGTTCGATCAGGTTCTGGAGCCTGCCGGCCCAGGCGCTGGAGGTTACGACACTGCCGCGTGACAGCAGCTCACCCGGCTCCGCGCCGTACTCCCAGAACGTCCGCACGGAGCCCCTGACCTCGTCGAGGACCTTGAAGGCGCGGTCCACATCGAGGGGGTAGAGCCGGTCGAGCGGTACACCGTCGGCGAGCAGGGCGAACTCCAGCTCCGGCCAGTCCACCTCGCCCTGGAGCGCGCGGCGGCCCGGGAAGGGCCCGAGGCTCCAGAAGTCCGCCCACGACTCGGGCTTCCGCCCGTCGAAGGCGTCGGTGCGGTAGGCGAGGACGCTGGCCCAGTAGCTCTTGCCCACGCCGTTGGGGGTGAGCAGGGACTGGGCGATTCCCGCGTTCCTGGTGTTTTTCAACCGGGCGTAGTCCAGCTGCTCGGAGGCGCCCTCGTGCTCGAAAAGAATCAGATTGGACATGTCGATGTCCATGACGTCGAACTGCGGACGGCCTTCCTTGATTTGGGCGAGCATCTGCGCGTGCCCGAAGTTCACCGTCCTGATCCGAATGCCGGTCTCTTTGGTGAACGGGTCGTAGACCGCCTTTCGGTTCGCCTCGCCATAAGAGCCGCCGAAGTTCCGGACGATGAGCACTTGGCTGGTCTTGGTGGCACTCCGCCCGGCGCGGGTCTCACACGCCGTGAGCGAGGCGGCAGCTGCGCCCACGGCGATTCCCCCGACACCGGTCAGGAAGGCTCTGCGGTCGAATGCGATATCTCCCACCGGCTGCCTCCACAGTGCCTTCCGGATTGATCCGCGACGGATCTTCCTCGTGCAGCTTCAGTCAGTGTTTACCAGGAAAAGTACTGCCTTCACAGAGGCGGTGGGCCGGAGTCCACCACGTATCCGCGGCGTTTGTCGACGACGTTGCGGAGCGGTAGGCCCTCGGCACGGCGGGTGAGATTGTCCAGGAACACCTCGACGAGCGCCTCCCGCTCGCTGGTGGTCTCGCCCGCCGTGTGCGGGGAGATCATCACGCCGGGCATGTCCCACAGGGGTGATGCGGCAGGCAGGGGTTCCTGGGCGAAGACGTCCAGGGCGGCGCCGGCGAGGCGTCCGGCGGCGAGGTGGTCGACCAGGGCCTCCTCGTCGACGAGTCCGCCCCGGCCTACGTTGATCAGCCGGGCACCCGGCTTCATCGCGGCGAGCACGGGGGCGTCGACCATGCCCCGGGTGTCCTGGGTGAGGGGTGCGGCCAGGACGACGTAGTCGGCCTCTGCCAGGGCGGAGGGCAGGGTCGTCGCATCGTGGACCGTGCCGAAGTCGGGGTCGGCCGTGCGGGCCGTGCGGCCGGCGCCGCAGACCCGCATCCCGACGGCGCTCAGCAGCCGGGCGATGGCCCGGCCGATCGGCCCCGTCCCCCAGACCAGCACGGTGCGGCCACTGATCGTCTCGCTCTGGTGAGGACGCCATTCGCGGTGCTGCTGGTGCTCCCAGATGCGGGGGAAGTCCTTGGCGAGGGCGAGGATCAGTCCGAGGACGTACTCGGCGATCGGCTCGCTGTACACACCGCTCGAGTTGGTGAGTATGACGCCTGGATCCTCCACCAGGGCGGGGAACAGGAAGGAGTCCACTCCGGTAGCCGCGGCATGCACCCAGCGGGGTGCCTTCTCCGGGTTGTCGGGCCAGGCCTCGCGGATGGCCGGGGTGATGCTCACCCACGCCATGAGGATGTCCGCGCCGGGGAGGAGGTAGGGCAGTTCCTCTTCGGTGGCGTAGACGGTGTCGGCGAGGCGTTCGATGAGTGCGGTGGCGGG
>NZ_JBIWIV010000026.1:0-44275 GCF_044764825.1 Streptomyces sp. NPDC093598
CATCAGGCACAAGATCATCCGACACCCGCAGAACTCTGCCGCCCACCAGCCCAACTGCCAAGCGTGTGAGCCAAACTCATTCTGAAACGATCAGTAAGGAGTCACCTCTCAACCGATCTTGGAACGTGTGGATCGAACGGAGTTCCTGGTTGGGTGATCTTCCGGCGGTACGCGCATGAAGGCAGGGTCTCCTGGTAGCTCGTGTCGACGCTCACGCAATTCCCCACTTCCGATGGTCTGAGCGTCACGTAATTCCCCACTCTCGCAGTCACGACTCCCCATGGGGACGGCGAACGTGAGCGGTGCTGGTCTCGTTCTCGGCCTTGTGCCGGTAGGGGCGTACAACAGCACCGTGGACGGCCGGGGGAGGCTACCCGCAATGCCTTCCGGCGCGGGCGTGCTGCAGCTTGTGGGTGAAGCGGTGCATGTGGGGGTCGAGCAGCTTGTCCGACTCCTCGAGCACCTGCTCGTCGGTCAGCCACCGGATCGCGTTGAACTCGTCCTGGTCGTAGGCGGTGATGGCAACCGGGATCCCCCACGACGTGGGAGTCCGCGCTGTGAGGGGTACCGGCAGGGACCCCCGAAGACATCCGTAGAGATGACGGCACGCCTGGCGCACGCCGCGCGTGTAGTGCGGGGGCCTGGTGCAAGAGACGAACGACCGCCTCAGGGTGCGAGCAGGGCACGGAGGTTGATGGTGGCGCGCTGCAGTTTCGCGTCGTAGGGTTTGGTGAGTCCGGCGTTAGTGATGTACAGCCGCTTGCCGCTGACCGCGGTGGCGGTGGGCGAGGCGTGGCCGTTGGAGGCGCTTAGCACGGTCTTGGTGGTGCCATTCGGACGGACCACCGCGACCTGGTCCGTCAAATCGTTCTCCGCCGCGAACACCACGTCGGACCCCTCGCTCAGGAAGTTGAAGTCGTCGACGGCAGTGAGGCTGCTGGTGAAGGTGTGGATCCGGTCGGGTGCTCCGGTGGCGGTCAATGCGGCTCTGTCTGGCCTCCCGCACCACCTCCGCGAGGACCCGGTCATGCTCACGCTTCACATAGCCAGGCAGCACCCGGTGCGCCGGCAGGCCGGGACTCTCGGTAGCAACGCTGGCCGGATGAACCGCCAGCGTATGCGGATCCCACTGCCCGATGGGCCAGCCGGGCTCCGGCCGTTCACTGATCTCGCTGCGGGCCGCTACCCGCTGCAGTCTCCGCAGCTCCTCCGACGGCCGCAGTTTCAGCGCACCTGCCAACGCGGTCACTGTGGCTTCCGACGGCACCGGCCCTTCGGCCTGGAACGCCAGCTGCACCGTCGTACGGCTCAGCCTTGTCCGAGCGACGAGATCCGTCTTCTTCAACCCGGCCCGTGCCAAAGCACTCTCTGGAGCGCGTAGAGCATCTGGCCGCGATCGGGATGCGCTGGTCGTAGGACATTGGTACCCGGGCCGGACAGCCTCACTCGATCGGTATGTTCAGCACCATCGTGAGACGTACTCCGCTTCTCAGCGGAAACGTATGCGCGCCCTCGGCGCGCAGCCCGAGTCTGTCGCCTGTGCCGCAGCGGCGGGCTTCGGTGATGCCGGCGGTGTGGAGCACCATGCGGTTGCCGGACTGGAGCTGCCCCTCGTACACGGTGCTGAGAAGTTGCGTTCGGTGCCGGGGTGGGCCCGTCGGCAGGCGAGCTGGACGCTCCAGCGGATGCAGCGGATGCTGATCGGCGGGGGGTGGCCGCGGTTGACCCACTGCAGCACGCCGGTGCGGGTGGCGCGTGGTGACGGCGCCCCTGCACGCAGGCTGCCTCCACGCCGGGCACCTCCCCCGGCCTGAAGTGGCTGCCACTCGCTCTGTACCGTGGTGGTCGGCGGCCGTGCCTCGACGGCGGCAAGGCTCTCACGGGCCGCGTCGGCGACCGCGGCGGCGGTGAGCCGGAACTGCTCGTACAGCACGGTGTAGGCCGAGCTGGTGCCGTAGCGCTACCGCCGGCCGCGCCACGTGTGACCCAGGTCGTCAGACGAGCCGTGCTTGCTGCCGCAGCGGGCTGCTTGCCCGGTGCAGGCTCCTGAGGGCTTGTCCGTAAGAGGCGAGGAGCGAGGTCTGGAGGTATGCCACGCCCAGTTCGTCGCAGTAACGGTGCACGAGGAGTTGTGCCTTGCGCAGATTCGGCGAGGGCATGCTCGGGAACAGGTGGTGCTCGATCTGGTAGTTCAGTCCGCCCAGCACCACGTCCGTGAACCGGTTTCCGCGCACGTTGCGGGAAGTGAGGACCTGGCGGCGCAGGAAGTCGGGCCGGTCACCGTCGGTGAGCGTCGGCATTCCCTTGTGGTTCGGGGCGAAGAGGGCTCCCAGGTAGACCCCGAACAGGCACTGGTGCACCAGGAGGAACACCACGGCCTTTCCCGGAGACAACAGGAGGAACAGTGCGCCGAGGTACAGGACGAAGTGAGCGACAAGGAGAGTTCCCTCGATCCGGCGCTGCTTGAGGGAGCGGTCCGCCAGCGCCCGGATCCCCGCGACGTGCAGGTTGAAGCCCTCCAGTGTCAGCAGTGGGAAGAACAGGTACGCCTGCACCCTGCCGAGCAGGCGGGGCAGGCCGGTGGCCTTGCGGGCCTGGGCCTGACTCCAGACCAGGATGTCGGGGGCCACGTCGGGGTCGAGTTCTTCGTGGTTGGGGTTGGCGTGGTGGCGGGAGTGCTTGTCCTGCCACCAGCCGTACCCCATGCCGATCCCCATGTTGGCGGCGAGCCGCCCGATCAGCGCGCTTGAGCGACTGCGCCGGAACACCTGACGGTGACCGATGTCGTGCGCGACGAGCGCGACCTGTCCGAACACTGCAGCGAGGAACACGGCGGCGAGCAGCGTCCACCAGCTGTCGCCGATCGTCACGAAGACCAGCCAGCCCACCGCGTAGGCCGCGGTCACCAGCGCCATGCGCACGCCGTAGTAGAAGGGGCGACGCCGCATCAGTCCGGCGTCCTTGATCTGCTTGGACAGACGCGAGAAGTCACTGCCTGCGCGGCGTTCCCGAGTTGGTGCGACGGTGTCGCTCGCGCGTTGCGTCGTGTCTGTGGTCATCGTCGATCCTGTCGTTCGTGAACGGAGCGGGGACAGGATGTCGTCGAAGGACTGACGAGGGGTCGGCATGATGTCTCTTTTCCCGGTGCCGGCCCGCACCACGGACGACGTCACAACGGCACGTCGCACACGGAATCGGGTCGGGGCGGTAGGGGGGTGGATCTGTCACGCCACTGCGGCGACGCATCCAGCGGATCGGTTCCACACGGTGCTGGCAGCACTTGGGTTCAGCACGCGTACAAATTTGGCGCGGACACCAGTACTTGCCCAAGAAGGTCCGGGACGAGCAGCCGTGAGCCGGGGCATCCGGACTTCAGAGTACACAAGGCGGTGTAAGGGCCAGGTGTGGCCTGAACTCGGCCACGCCTCGGCCCAGTGCTCGGTCCGCCTCCGTGCCGGGAACCATCCGCTGTGCAGTCGCCCTGAATCAACCGTCGAGATTCGAATCATCCATCGGGATCGGTCTTTTGACGCCCCTGTCCCCCGGATGGCAAAGCCGGTGATCCACGTTCATCCCGTCTGTGCGCCTCCCGCCGGGCGGGCTCACGGGACAACAGTGGTCTATGCCGAGTGCGCGCAGTTCGGACGGCCGAGGCGGATGAGGCGGACGCCTGATCCCGCCCAGGCGGCACAGGAACGGGTAGCGGGCGGCCTCGGCTGCGGCCTTCCCCGCGTCGCCCGCGTGGGTTCTGGTCTCAGCGGTGTCCTCCAGCGACGCCGACAGCTGGCCCTGTGCCTCACGCAGGACGATGTCGGCGAGCGCTCGCGGGCCGCTGTTCCCCGGCAACTGGGTGGCGCGGCGTCGTACGTCGACGGTGACGCGTGGGCGTGGCGAGTCAGTTGGAGGGCGATCTGCTTGTGGCGGCGGGTCGTGACTTCTCGGCGCCGTCGGGCCGCGTCGTCCTGGTTCTCGGTCTGCGTGGGCCAGTAAGGTCAGGAAAGGGACGCGGTAGACAGGTGGCTGGCCACGTGCCCTTCCTCGGAGTTCCAGAGCGCTTCCGCGGTCCGGTCGGTCTCTGCGGCGTTCCCCAGGTGCGCGGCCTCCTCCGTCAACGCGCTGCCGGTGGAGGTGCGTGTCGGGTCGCTCGCGGCGGCCATCAGCCATGCGGCCTGGGCGGGAGGTGTCTGCGGGGGCACCACCAGCAGGTTCCAGCGGCCCACGTGGTACGAGAACAGCAGCAGCTCGTGCTGGTCCTGTTCGGTGCGGAACCAGCCCACCTTCACCACGTGCCCGGTGACGGGCACTTTGCGCGGTATGACCGGACATTGGCCGGGATTGACGGTGATCCGGGTGATCCGTCCCCACAGCGGATCGAGAACGGCCGCGAGTGCGGGAAGTTCGGCGTCGAGGTCGCCCGAGCGCGGCCACCAGGCGCCGTCCAGCAGGGCCGGTGCGCAACCGGTGGGAGCGAGCGAGAGGCGAGGGACGGGTGCGAGCCCGCCTGCGGGTGAAGCCGGGCGGGAGATGGTCGCAGTCATGAACGCGAACCCTGCCTCGGGCCGATCGGAACCTGCCCGGCGTATTGGATCATCGAGGACGACACAGACATGAAGGCCGGTGTTCGAAGGGTCCTGGGTAACTCCAGCGTTTCCTGGTCAGTACGACTTGGACCGGTCGAGACCGGAGCCCGTTCCCTGCCGCTCGCACATTGCGTTGAAGCAGGTCGTACCGATCGTTGTCAACTCCGGAGTCATCGATCCGCTGGTGTGTCGGCCTGCCAACGCGTCCGCGGTTTCGGGCGAGGGTTTGCATGACTGGAAAGGCGGCATGGTGGAGGACATGGGAGATGAGGGGCGGTGCCGGTCGGCGGCCGAGCCGGATTTCTGGCGGCAGGTCGTCCGACGGCTGGGCACGGCTCTCATCGTGGTGGACCCCACCGGACGGATTCTCGCGGCCAACCCGGCCGCCGAGCGCCTGCTGGGCCGTGCCGCCGCCGCCATGCGGGGCGAGGACGCACACGACCTGCTGCACCGGGACGCGGCCGGCGGCCCGGTTCCCCGGGGGCAGTGCCCGCTGCTGCGGTCCCTGGCCGAGAGAGCCGAGGCACGGGGGGAGGGTGAGATCTGTCTGCGCGGTGACGGCCGCCTGACCGCGATCTCCTGGTCCGCTTCCCCTCTGAGGGACGAGGGCGCCTTCCAGGGCATGGCCGTGCTGTTGACCGACGCCGCCGGCGACCGCAGCACGCGTCGGGAGCGTGCGGCCTATACGCGTGCTCTGGAGGACCGTACCGAGCGGCTGACGCTGGTGGCGCAGATCACCGACGTGCTGGGTCAGACACTGGAGATCGACGAGGCCCTCGCCCGGCTGGGCCGCCTGCTGGTTCCCCGCCTGGCCGACTGGGCGGCCGTGGACCTGCGGGTCGGTTCCGGACAGGTCCACCGTGTGGCGGTGACGGGCCCGGGGGGCCGCCACGCCGCGCAGGAGGACTGGCGCGAGCGCCTGCCCCAGGCGGAGGTGGGAGCCCGCTCCCCGCTGGTCCAGGTGCTGAACGGCGGTGATCCCGTCCTGCAGCGCGAAGCTGACGTCGCCGCGCCGGCCGGCTCTGCCCTGGCCGCCGTCCACAGCGGCTTCCTGCGGGCGGTGGGCGCGACGTCCGTCATCACGGTGCCGCTTGGCCCCGCTCGTCAGGTCACCGGCGCCCTGACGCTGGTGCGCACCGACCCGGCGTCCCCCTTCGACACCGACGATCTGAAAGTGGTGGGCGACATCGGCCGCCGGGTCGGCCTGGTCATCGACAACGCCCGCCGGTTCGGCCGCCAGCGTGCCGTCGCCGAGGCCATGCAGCGCAACCTGCTCGCCCCGCTGCCCCGGCTCGGCCGCCTGCGACTGGCCGCCCGCTACCAGCCCGCCCCGGCCGGCTCCCAGGTCGGTGGCGACTGGTACGACGCCTTCGAGCTGAAGGACGGCACGCTCGCTCTGGTCATCGGCGACGTCGTGGGTCACGATCTCACCGCCGCGGCCGGCATGGCACAACTGCACGGCATCCTGCGGTCACTGGCGTGGGACCGCACCGGCCCGCCCGGTGCCGTCGTCGACCGCCTCGACGACGCCCTGCCCGCCATCACCACCGTCCCCATGGCCACCCTCGTCCTCGCCCTGCTCGAAGGCAGCCCGCACACCGGCCCATGGACGCTGCGATGGACCAGCGCCGGGCATCCGCCGCCCCTCCTGCTGACCCAGGACGGGCAGGCTCAGTACCTCGAAGCCGGGCAGGGGCTCCTCCTCGGCGCCGGTTCGGGCACCGTCGGCAGCCGGCCGAACGCCGCGCAGTCGCTGCCGCCGGGTTCCACCCTGCTGCTCTACACCGACGGCCTGATCGAAATCCCCGGCAGCGACCTCGACACCGGCCTCACCCGTCTGCGCCACCACGCCCTCGCTCTCGCCCACGAACCGCTCGACACCCTGTGCGATCAGCTACTCGACCGCATGCCGCCCGGCAGCACCGACGACGTGGCCTTGCTCGCCCTGCGGCTGCCGTCCTGAAAGACCATGCCGTGCTCAACTCTCGCCTTGGCCCAGGTCTTGAGGAGCGGTGGAAGGGATCCGGTGTGACGTGGACGCTGCCGGAGCCGATGCTGAGCACCCCCGCCTCACGCCGGATCTGAGGCCGGGCTGGGCGGGCGAGCCGAAGTGGGATGGGTTCCGGGCGGCCGTCTTGGTTGACGCGGGCCGGGTGGTGCTGCGCTCCCGGCATGGAACGCAGATGGGGCCGGCGTTTGCGGAGATCGTGGCAGGGGCCGTGCAGAAGCCGGATGCGACCGCGTTCGACGGCGAGCTGGTCGTGCAGGACGCCGCGGGTCGCCTCGCGTTCGCGCGGTTGCAGAACCGGCTGGCCCGACGCGGTGGCGGGGCGGTGCGGGCAGCCGAGGAGTGGCCGGCCCACTTCGTGGCGTTCGATCTGCTCAGGTCGTCCGGGACGGACACGACCCGGTGGCCGTACCGGCGGCGCCAGTCAGCGCTGGAGTCCGTGTTCGTCACCCGCCGGCTTTTCGCGCCGTGGGCGCTGTGCCCGTCGACCACCGATCCGGCCACCGTGCGCGAGGGGCTGTCGTGGGCGTCGGTCGGGACGGAGGGCGTGGTCTTCAAGCGGCTCACCGATCCGTACAGGCCGTCGGTGAGGGGCTGGGCAGAAGTACAAGGTCCGCCAGACGAGCGAGGCGATCGTCGGCGCGGTCACCGGCTCCCTGGCCGCTCCGCGGACACTGCTGCTCGGCCGGTACGACGACGAAGGCCGCTTCCAGTACGTCGGCCGCACGACCACGCTGGCCCGGGTGGCGGGCGCTGCCTCGCCGGCCTGTTCGCTGCGGAGCGGGGCGGGCATCCGTGGACAGGCTGGTCGTTTTCCGCAAACTGGGGGACGCAGCGCACGCTCGAGGTTTTCCTGGTGGAGCCCGAGGTGGTGATGGAGGTGGTGATGGAGGTGGCCGTCGACGTCGCCCGGGACAGTGGTGGGCGGTGGAGGCACCCGGCCCGGCCGCACCGCGTGCGCACGGACATCAGCGTTCAGGATGTGCCGCTGTTCGGCGAGGAACGTGTGTGATCGTGCCGCGCGTCGATGCTGTGCACACCGGTGAGTGCTGAGCTGCGGCCAGGAGCCGACCGGTGTCGTACGGTCAGCCGGCAGCAGCTGGACGCACTGGGCCAGCCGATTCCTACAAGGGGCTCCGTCCTGTAATGGCCCCGCCGGGGTCGTCCAGCAAGGCGATGCGAACAGTGATGCGCTTGCCGACCGGCTCCCGCTGGACCTCGAAGCCCTGAGCGACGGCCATCACGATCTCCAGCCCGTGCTGTCCCACCCGTCCGGCATCCGCGGCCCGGGCCACCGGCAGCACCGGCTCGGAGTCCCACACCACCACCTCGACCATGTCACCGGCGATGCGCAGGTCCATCAGCACCGGGCCGGGCGCGTACTTGCGGGCGTTGGTGACCAGCTCGCTGACCACGAGCTGCGTCAGGTCCACGGCACGCTGCGAGACGGGCAGGCCCTGTTCGGCCTGTACCCGGGTGAGGAACTGCGTTGCCAGGTGGCGGGCCTGGGCGATGACCGTGCCGTCACCTTCCAGGGCCACCGTGGTCTGCATGGTCTGCTCGCCTGGTGCGGTGCCGTCCTCATTCACCGGGACTGGTTCCATCACGGCCCGCTTTCGCTACCCCGTTCACACCCCCGCGCGTACCCGCGCCCGCGCGGTACACGCTCCACTCTCCTGCGCCGGCTCCCCACCGGCACAGCAGCATCGCCCGGACGTGCAGGGCAGCACTTCGGGCCGAAGGTCTTGGTGTGCAAGTATCACCGAATGGCCGAGGAACGAATGACGGACACCGGGCAAGCCGAACAGGAAGCCGGGCTGTCGGTCGTGGCCACCTCCACGGACGGCATCCGCGTGTTGTCCCTGGCCGGGGAGATCGACCACCACACCGGCGACCAGCTGCGCCGCGCCCTGGACGTCACCGGCGCCGTCCGGCCCCGAACCGTGATCGACATGTGCCAGGTCACCTTCATGGACTCCACCGGCATCAATATCCTCATCGCCGCCTACCGGGCCGTGACCGAGGCCGGCGGCTGGCTCCGCCTGGCAGGACCCACCGACTCCGTCCTGCGGGTCCTGCACATTGTCGGCGTCGACGACATCATCGAATGCCACCCCACCCTCCACGAAGCCATGGCTTCCTGAGCCGCTCACACCCTCACCGGCGCCCGGCACCCGGGGGGCTCACGGACCGCTGGGAAGGCATCCGGGCATGTCCTGGACACTGCCCAAACCAATGCTCACCGCGGCCGTGAACAGCCCCGACCTGACGCCGGACTGGGCGGCCCAGCCGAAGTTGTCGACAGGGTTTTGTGTTGTCCGTTGTCCATCGCGAACTCGGCCTCTGCCCCGGCCAGGGCGCCTGCATCGGGCAGTGTTGGACAAGGCGTTGTCCGTCGAGGCTGGCACCGTGGTGCTGCGCTCACGCCGGGGCTCCGACATGGGCCTTCCCCGAGATCGTGGCCGCAGCCGGGCGGCTGCCGGACGCGACCGCGATCGACTGCGTCATTGACCCGTGGGGGTGTCTCAGCCCCACGATGTCTCAGGCGGCGCAGCTCCCATAGACGAGACGTGACGGGCGTCGCGGCCACGTGCCGCAGCGGCCGCTCAGAGGTGGCCGTCCAGGAACTTCCGTACGTCGGTGATGGTCATAGGCCCCGTGCCGTGCGCCACCGCCTCTCCCTCCTTCAGCAGGACGCAGGACGGGGCTCCGGTGATCCCGTATCGCTCGGTTGCGGCCGGACAACGCGTGATGTCGGCGCGGACGGCCGTCAGGCGGCCCGTGTAGTCGTCGGCGATGCCACCCACGACGAGGTCCATCACCCGGCAGGGCTCGATTGCTTTGGGCCATGTCCCGGTGAAGTATGCGAGGACCGGAACTCCGCTCATCCCGAGAATGAAATTGAACTCCGCGTCCTCACGGGGTCGGTGAACCCTCTTCGCCATGGAAGCTCCTGACCTCACGTTCCGTCATTCCACCATCATCATCCCTCGCGCGGTGTGCCAGGCCGGCCCGGTCGGCCGTCCGGTTGACCTGTCGGAAGCACGGGGCCGTGGCACAACCACGGTGGTCCCCGGCGCGAGCGGCCCTGCCCCCGGCCCCTGGTGACCCGGCCTGGCCGCAGCGCCGGTCACCCAGCTGCAGCCCGCCGCGCGCCCGTGGGTCAGCTCGTGCCAGGGCAGCGCCCTCCACGACGACATGAAAGCCGTTTTCCAGGGCATAGCGGCCCAGGTCGCTGACCAGATGCTCGATGAGCACGTCGACGAGCGGGCCGGTGCGCATCGTCCACCGGATCCAGTCGAGCCGTATCCACCACCGCACTTCTCGAAGACAGCGCCCCCGACGGGGCTTCCCGAGGCCTTGTCCGGTCTTCACATCACCCCCCGGTCTCAGCTGGCCCATACCGCTCTTTCCCGGGCCGCATGAGCCAGCTGACGGCACCGAGAACGAGGCACGATTCCTGGACCGCTCGCGGACGCAGTCGTGGACGGTCGAAGTACGCGTCAGCTGACCCGAAGACCGACCGCCAGTGTCAGTTCAAGGACCCGGTGCGGCGATGCGAGATCCGGAAACAGCTCCCGCAGCTGCGACATCCGGTACCGGACGGTCTGGGGATGGACGAACAACGCCGCCGCCACCTCGTTCCGCCTGCCCTGGTGCAGCAGCCACGCCCGCAGCGTCTCCTCCAGCCGCCGTGCGGTCGCGACAGGCAAGGCCCGCAACGGTGCGAGGGCTCGGGCACGCAGGTCTGCGAACGCGTCCAGGTCGGCGCTCAGCACCAGCTCGGGCAGGTGGTCCTCGGTGTCGCGAATATCGGAGGAGAGGGAGCGCGCGCGTACGGCTCGTGCGTACGAGGCGGACGCACGAGTCCATGGCCGGGCCGGGCCGACCACGGCGGTGCGGTCGGTCAGCTGCCGCAAGAGATGTGATCGGTCGGCATCGGGGACGAGCAGCACACCGGTGGCGTCCGGCAGATCGTCGAGGACGAGGGTGCTCGGGTCGAGCGCGCGGTAGGCAGGCCGGGCCTGGGCGGCGGGCAGCAGGACCGCGGTCAGCGAAACCGGGGGCTGCCACCCGGCCCGTTGAGCAGAGACAAGCAGTACGTCCGGGCTCGCGCCGGCGAGGAGGTCGCGGGCAAGCTGTTCCAGGTGGCGCTCGTGGGCCCTGCCCTGGGCGGCCAGTTCGTCGGCGTGGCCCGCGGCGCTCGCGGCGGAGAGCTCGTCGATGTAGGCGAAGGTCAGCTCGGCGAACTTGGCGACCTCGGCAGCGGGCAGACCTGCGGGTACGGCGCCGGCGGCCAGGCAGCGCCAGGCTACGCGGGCGCCGACGCGGTAGGCGCTGAGCAGGGCGTCCATCGAACGGCCGTCGCGTACCTCGCCGCGGCCCAGTTCGTAGGCTGCGTCACCGCCGTCGCCGCCCGTGGCGTTGCCGCTCGCGAGGTCCAGGTAGTGTCCCAGGGCAGTGCGGACGGCTCGGCGGATGGTGCCGCCCATGCTGCCCGAAAGGGCGTTGGCGTAGGAAGGGACCTCGTCGATGATCGCCTGGACGACCTCGTCGGCGGTGGTCTTCAGCTCGGCCCGAAGTGCGGTGACCGTCGTCTCGTCCAAGGCCAGTTCGCTGGCCCTCTGGATTGCATGGCTCACGTTTTGTTCCCCGCGAACAATTCAGCTGATCAGATTTACGTCCTGCGGTCAGGACTTTACGCCTTGAGGCGCAGCAAGCTGGAGTCATGACGAGTACAGCCCTGCGCAGCAGGGCGTGGAAACTGCTGGAGATGGTCACGACGCCGCTGCTGCCGTCGGACTACCTGGACCTGGTCAGCCCGCTGCGTGCGGGCGCCGACCTGCGTGGGCGCATCGAGGCCGTGCACCCCGAGACGGGTGACGCCGCGACTGTCGTGATCAGGCCGGGACGGGGCTGGCGCGGCCACACAGCCGGTCAGTACGTGCGGATCGGGGTCGACGTCGACGGGGTGCGCCTGTGGCGTGCCTACTCCATCACCTCGCCGACAAACCGTCAGGACGGCCGCGTCACGATCACCGTGAAGGCGATCCCGGACGGCAAGGTCAGCAACCACTTGGTCCGCAGGGCGAAACCGGGCACGCTGATCCAGCTCGACCAGCCGACCGGTGACTTCGTACTGCCGCAGGCCAAGCCCGCCAAGGTGCTCTACCTGACGGCCGGCAGCGGCATCACGCCCGTGATGGGCATGCTGCGCGACACCGAGTTCGACGACGCCGTCATGGTCCACTGCGCGCCGCAGCCCCAAGACGTGATCTTCCGCGACGAACTGCACGACCTGGTCGCCGACAAGAAGCTGCGGCTCACCGAGGTGCACACCGACACGGACGGCATGCTCGACATCGCCCGTCTCGACGAACTCGTGCCCGACTGGGCCGAGCGCGAGACGTGGGCCTGCGGACCTGCGGGCCTGCTCGACGCCGCCGAAAAGCACTGGAGCGAACACGGCGTCCCAGAGCGCCTGCACACCGAACGCTTCCGCCCCAGCGTCGTCGTCACCGGCGACGGCGGCCAGGTCACCTTCAGCACCACCGGCAAAACCGTCGACGCGGACGGCGCCACGCCGTTGCTGGACGTCGGTGAAGAGGCCGGCGTGCTCATGCCGTCGGGGTGCCGCATGGGCATCTGTTTCGGCTGCGTCACTCCGCTCAAAGCGGGCGCCGTCCGCGACCTGCGCACCGGCGAGCTCACCGAGGCCGAGCCGGGCGTCCTCATCCAGACCTGTGTGTCCGCCGCGGCGGGCCCCTGCGACATCGAACGGTAGGAGCACTTTGACCGCCATTGACCCCACCGCCCACCTGACCGCGCAGCAGATCGAGGAGCTCGGCCGCGAGCTGGACGCGATCCGCGACGAGGTGATCGCCGGCCGAGGCGAGAAGGACGCCGCCTACATCCGCAAGGTCATCTCGGCGCAGCGCAAGCTCGAGTTGGTCAGCAGGGGGGTGCTGCTGTTCTCGATCTTTCCGCCCGCGTGGGTGATCGGCACCGCCGGTCTGTCCGTGGCGAAGATCATGGACAACATGGAGATCGGCCACAACATCCTGCACGGCCAGTGGGACTGGATGCGAGACCCGAAGATCCACTCCACCACCTGGGAATGGGATCACGTCTCGCCGGCCGACCAGTGGAAGCACTCGCACAACGAGCTGCACCACACGTACACCAACGTGATCGGCAAGGACAACGACCTCGGCTACGGCATCATGCGCGTCGACGAAGACCAGAAGTGGCACCCGTTCCACCTCGGCCAGCCGCTGTGGAACTTCCTCAACGCCTGCTTCTTCGAGTACGGCATCGCAGCGTACGACCTGGAGCTCGGCAAGAACCTGCACAAGCGCCGCCGCAAGAACCCGGAGTTCCGCGCGCGGGCCAAGGCCGTGGGCCGCAAGATCCGCAAGCAGGTGCTCAAGGACTACGTGATCCACCCGCTGCTGTCGGGCCCGTCGTTCCTCCCCACGCTCGCCGCCACGTTCACCGCGAACCTGGTCCGCAACATCTGGTCCCACTCGGTGATCATGTGCGGGCACTTCCCCGAGGGCGTGCAGGTCTTCGAGCGCCGGTCGATCAAGGGCGAGACGCGCGGCCAGTGGTACCTGCGCCAGATGATGGGCTCGGCGAACATCAGCGGCAGCAAGGCCATGCACTTCATGACCGGCAACCTGTCGCACCAGATCGAGCACCACCTGTTCCCGGACCTGCCGAGCAACCGGTACGCCGAGGTCGCGGTGAAGGTGCGCGCGCTGTTCGAGAAGTACGAGCTGGAGTACGTCACCGGGCCGCTGCCCAAGCAGGTGTTCTCCGCGTGGCACAAGGTCTTCCGGCTGTCGCTGCCGAACAAGAAGCCCAAGGCCAAGACGCCGGACCGCGAGCAGGAGCTCGTCGCCGCCTGATTCCCGGTATCGGTTCAGATCTGGTTCAGATCTTTCGGCCGTACCGGCGGCACCGCCGGGTTCGGTGAGATCCGTTGCGGACGGTGGGCGGCCGCGACATCGGACCGTACGACACGGGATCCGGGCAGCCCGGTGTCCGGCTGCGCTGCCTGGACGTGCGCCAGAAGCTCAGCACACAGCCCCCGGCGAGGGTGTTGCAGTGCGCTGAACTGCCGTGGTCGGGCCGGTAGTCGGGTGCGTACGCGCACTCGGTTTGCCGACGGGCGGACTGGGTGGAAGGCATGGGCTGTGACGTGGACACTGCCGGAACCGATGCTCGCCGCCCCTGTGTCCGACCCTGCGCTGCTGCCGGGTGGGCGGGTGAGCCGAAATGGGATGGCTACCGTGCTCCGCTCGCCGTGTACGCAGGCGGGCGGGTGCTGCTGCGCTCACGGCGCGGCACGGACATGACGGCCTCGTTCCCCGAGATCCGGGCGGCGACCCTGGCGCAGCTGCCGACGGACACCGGGATCGATGGCGAGCTAGTGGTGCGGGAGCGGGACGGGCTGGCGTTCCAGCGGCTGCAGCAGCGGCTCGCCCGGCGCGGGGCAGCTGCCGCTCAGGCGGCGCGCCAGTGGCCGGCGGCGGCGTCGAGGGCCCGCCGGATCGCGCGGTCGCCTGTGACTGCAGATGGCTGCCGATCTCAAACGGCCTGGCTTTCGCGGAAGTCCCGCTCGCCGTGGAGACGGAAGTCCTGGCGATCGTCGGCCCCGTGACGACATTTGTACAAGACCGAGGCCGGCAGCCCAGGCATCCTCCCGTGCATGGGTATCTACGACGGCGAGCACTTGCACGGGATGCACATGGTCCACGACGGCCCGCGGGAGGCGCCACCGCTGGTGCTCATCCACGGATCGGGGGCCTCGGGCAGCTCCTGGGGCCCGGTAGTGCCGGCACTGGCCAGCCGGTATCACGTCATCCGGGTCGACCTCCCGGGCCACGGTCAGTCCCCGCCCGCACCGTCGTACGACGTGCCTGAGCAGGCAGCCCGCCTGGCCGCGGCGCTCGATGAGCTCGGCCTTCGTCCGGTCACCGTGGCCGGGCACTCCAGCGGCGGATACATCGCCACCGCCCTCGCCGAACAGCGCCCGGACCTAGTGGGTTCGCTCGCACTGATCAGCAGTGGCCCGAGTCCCGACGCGCTCCTTCCGCAGCCCGTCCTCCTTCGGGTCCTGATCGCCCCGCCGCTCGGCCCGCTTCTGTGGAGAGTCCGTTCCGACGCGATGCTCCGCCGGGGGGTGACCGCGGTGTGCAACCGCCCGGTGGACGTCCCGGACGACCTGGTCGCCGAGGCACGGGCCATTGGCTACCGCACGTTCAGGACGGTGCTGCGCCAAAACGGCGCGTACATCGCCGAGACGAGCGTACCCGCGCGCCTGACCGCACTCGACGTCCCGGTTCTGGTGATCTTCGGTGCTGCCGACCGCCGCTGGGATCCGTCTTCAGTGCACCGCTACGACACGGTGCCGAACGCGCGAGTCGAGCAGCTGTCCGACGTCGGACACCTCCCCATGCTCGAGGCGCCGGAGGCGACCGGCGAGTTGCTGCTGGGCTTCGCGGCGACGGGCCGCTGACACCCATCGCCTAGCCTGGTGCTGTGAAATCCACCGAATCACCACCTGACTGGGCGTCGGTGGAGGTCGCCGTGCCCCGGCAGCCGGGCCGACTCCCGGGGGTCAGCATGGCTGGGTTCCGCCAACGTGCCCCGGCGCGCGTGGATATCACCATGGTCGCGCACCCCTCGGTCACTCTGTTCGTGGACCTGAGTGAGGGAGACAGCCTTGTCTACGACACCCACGGCCGGCGCGAATGCGGCAGCGCGGTCGTTGGACTGGTACCGCGCGACCTTCGGCTCGGAGGCCGGGCGGCCACGGGGATCGAGTGCCTCCAGATCCGGTTGTCGCCGGTCCTGGCGGTTGCGGTGCTCGGCGCATCGACCGACCTCAGCGGGACGGTGGTCTCCCTGGAGGATGTCTGGGGCCGCGACGCCGGGCGAGCCGAGGACAGGCTGCGGGCCGCCGCGTCGTGGGACGAGCGGTTCACGATCGCAGTGGATGCCCTGGGCCGACGGCTGAGCGCCCGCCCGTCGCTTGATCCAGAGGTGGCTGCTGCCTGGTGGCTGATGCTCACCAGCCGGGGACGGGTACGCGTCGACAGCCTGGCGAACGAGGTCGGATGGAGCCGTAAGCGCCTGTGGTCCCGCTTCCGGTCCCAGATCGGCCTCACCCCCAAGCACGCCGCCCGGCTGGTGCGCTTCGACCATGCCGCCCATCTCCTCGCGGCGGGTAACGCCGCCGCCCAGGTGGCGGCCGCAAGCGGCTACGTCGACCAGGCCCACCTACACCGCGAGGTCAAAGCGTTCACCGGGGTGACACCCACCGCCGTAGCCGCTGCGCCGTGGCTCGCCATCGATGACGTCGCGTGGCCGACCTCGTTCGCGGACCTGCCGCCGTCGACGTCTCCGATCCGTCAGGTTCCGGCGAAGTGAGCTGAGGTCCCACGAGAGACGAGGCATCGTCTCTCAGCACGTGCCCGGATGGAAAGCGGACAGCACAAACCGGCACGTCGTGCCGGTGGTGCTGCCCGCCGGCCGCGCCAGGACACACAGATGGACGGTGTGCCCTATAGCCCGGTGCAGATCCAGCAAGTACGGAAGCGCGACGGCGGACCGCTCCTTCGGGCGACGCTGCACAATGGCCATCATCTGTAACGCGATCCGGTAGCCGGTGCCCTCATGTTCGACCGCCCCCACCCTGACGAACATCCCGAGGACGCGATAGGCCGTCGACTTCGGCAGAACGGCTTCTTCCACTGCCGCCACATCGTCAGCCTCGGCAGGGCCCCGGGTGCCGCGACGTGCGCGGCACCCCGGCGACCAGATCATTGCCGCCGTTGGAACTCAGACAGCCGACAGTCCGTGGCCTACTCAGGCTTCCGCTACCTGATCAGGCACACAGACCGTTGCAGTCGTACGCCCAGAACGTCCCGCAGTCCGAGGGGACGATGGTGCAGCCCCCGCGTCGGCAAGAGCCGCTGCAGTAGTCGCTCTCCGTCGCGCACGAGCAGTAGGCCAGTGGTCCGAGCCCGGCGTCCGCAGGTCCGAGCCGGGCGAGCAGGTCGGCAGCTCCCTCGCGGCCGAACTCACGCTTCGCCACGTCCTCCAGACGCCGTACCTTCTGGGAGACGTCCTCCGCGGACAGAAGCACCTTGGGTGCCAGTTCGCGAGCCTGGTCGATGACCTGCGTCTGGGGGGCCGACAGGTCGGGATGTGCCGCGCGGTAGTGCTCGAGGTGGTCCAGCCAGAGTTGCGTTCGGTCCTGCGGTGACAGCGCACGCAGAATCGCCTTGCGGTACGGCTCCGAGTGTTTGGCTATCTCCGTATAGGTGCGTGGCAGGTTGCCTTTGTTGGCCTCGACCCATGCCCGCGCCTGGGTCTGGCCCGATTGTGCGAAGGCAGGCGTCTTGCCCGTCACCGTCAGGGCGGCCGCCGCAGCGATCCCGCCGCACAGTTGCAAGAACCGCTTGCGACCGATCGACATGCTGTCGGATTGCGACGAGCCGTGCTTGGCCTCGTAGCGCAAACGGCCCAGAGCGCGCAGGACCCGGACTGTCGCGCCTGGCCCGAGCCGCCTTACCAGCGGAACTGTCATGGCGGGTCCCGTCCACGCGCGGACGGCAGGTCCGTCGACGCGGAGTAATGTCGGGGTCCACTCAGGGTCGAGGCCCATACTCTGGTGCCGCCACCCCTGCACGTCGGGGTCGGTCAGCGGAAGCACCTCCAGCTTGCCGTCGCTCGCCTCGGCCACGGCCGAGGAGATCGCCGTGCACGTGCCGCATGTGGCGTCGAACGCCATAACCCACTGCTTCTGCTCCTTTGCAGGTGTCACTGATGTTCCGCCTTTCGGATGCTCGGACTACTCCGGTCGATGCGAGAGCATGCCACCGGGCGGCAGGGGCCTCCGTGCTGAACTCCGTCATCAGCATTCCCACCCCCGTAGCCGGATCCCTCGCGGCTTCGAACGTGGCATGGGGAACGTACGCAGTCCAGCAGCACGTCGGCCATATGTGACGCCACGCGCCTCTTCGCAGGCAACGACCGACTATCCAGATGTCGGCCGCCCCCGACGATGGCGTCGAAGCCGTCGGCGAACGCGACCCGCTGATCCGCTGGGTCGAGCAAGAACCCTGCGACCGCAGCCTGCCGTTCTACCCATGGCGCTCCGGGCCGTCCCGACCATGAGCAGGTGGACACCCGCTGACGACCGTGTTCTCCCTGCGGCGGACCCCATCGGCCCCAGCCGTCGTCGGCTACGTCCGCGCGGCCGCAGGACAGAGCCCCGTCCCGCAGATCGACAGGCTCATGCGGGCCGGCTTCGCCGAGGCCGGCCAGCTGCCTCCCAGTAACCGCGGAAAGGGCTGTTCTGCCGACCGCGGAGACGCAAGCCAGTAGCCTGATCGAGCGGAGTCCGTGAGGCATGGGGGTGGTGAGTGCAGGCGCCTGCGACCGTCGTGCAGCTCGCTCTGCTCGTCCTTCTGGTGCTGCCCGGGGTCACCTATCAGTTCGTCCGGGAACGCCGCCGTGGGCCGGTGCCCGGCGAGCGTGATCTGGGTGAGCGGGTGCTGCGGGCGATCGTCGCGTCGATCGCGCTGGACGCCCTGTACGCAGTGGTGGCGGGGCCGGCGCTGGTTCGCCTGGCTCGAGGCGCCGGCGGCGGCTGGGACGGCTTCGTGGAGCGGCCGCGAGTGGTCGGCTTCGTCGCCGTGGTGCTGTTCCTCGTCGTGCCGGCCGTGGCGGCGGTCACCGTTTCCCTGGTGGATCGGCGGCGGCGCAAGGCTCGGTTCCTGCGCACGCCCAGCGCCTGGGACCACGCGTTCCGCGACCGCGAACCGTGCTTCGTGCGCGTGCGGCTCAAGGACGGCAACTGGGCGGGCGGCTGGTACGGCAACCGGTCGTACGCCTCGTCGTACCCCCACCCGGCCGAGCTGTACCTCGAATCGGCGCGCGTGATGGGTGCCGACGGGGCGTTCGGCGCGCGCGTGCACGGGACGGCGGGCCTGCGGCTGCGGGCGGAAGACTTCGATGTGCTGGAGTTCGTCGAAGCCGGAGAACCGGCGGCCGTGCCGAGGGAGGAGCGATAATGGCGCACGAACCCGAGCTCTCGTACGAACCCGAGCTCACGCCCGAAGAGGCGGCGCTGCTGCAGGAGGCCGCGGAACGCGGCTACACCCCGAAACGCACGGTCGCCGAGCCGGACGAGGCGCCCGGCGGCCCGGCCGGCACCTCGAACGGCAACGAGGACTGACGCGTGGGCGGCGGACCCGCGAACGGTCTGGCCGAGCGGTTCTGGGAGGCGTTCCGGGTGGCCCGGCACAGCGCGGACCCCGCGTCGGTCGAGAAGGCGATCGACCTCGGCCATGCCGTGCTGGCCGCCGAGGACGTGGCCGAGCGCCGCTTGGTCCTGTCTAATCTCGGGGGCCTGCTGCAGACCCGGTACCACCAGACCGGCGACTTCGAGTTCCTGCAGGAAGCCGTCCGCAAAGTCACGGAGGCTTACCTCCTGGCGTACGAAAGCCCGGAAGACTCGGCCGGCTACGCCAACAACATCGGCATGCTGCTGCACACCGCGTTCCAGCAGAACCAGGACCGCAGCACCCTGGCCGACGCGCTCGACTGGAGCCGGGCGGCCGTCGAGGAGGAACCGTCCACGAAAAGGGCGTTCTACCTGGGTAACCTCGTTGTCGCGCTGCGGACGGCGTTCACTGTGACGAAGGACCTCGCTCCCCTGGCGGAAGCCGTAGAGCACGCGCGGGCCGCCGTCGAGTGCTCCCCCGACGACGTGCTCACCGCGAGGAGCCTGCACTTCCTCGCCGTCGTCCTGCGCGACTGGTCCCATGACACCGGGGAGACCGGTGTCATGTAGGAAGCCGTCGACGCCGCGCGGCGAGCGGTGGAGCTCACACCGGCGGGGTCGGCCGACGTGCTCGACCGGTTGAAGATCCTCGCGTACCTTCTCGACGACCGCTACCGGGCTCGCGGAGCGCGGGATGATCTGGCCGAACTGCTCCTGGTCCGGCAGACGCTGGTAGCCCACACCCCGGTCACCGATCCGCGGCACTCGCAGAACCTCGTCGAGCTGACAACCACGGAACGAGCCTGGACCGCGCTCACCGGCGAGCGCCCGAAAGCGACCCCCGGCTGGGAACGCGCCGACACCGAAGCCGAAGCGTGCGGCCGGTACGCCGCCGAGTTCGAGCAGACCCGGGACTCGGACCTGCTCGAGCGGGCGATCGAGCTCGGACGTTCGGCGGCGGCGGCCACCCCCGCCGGGCACCCCAGCCGCGGCGTGCGGCTGGACCACTTCGCCACGGCGCTGGCCACCCGGGGTGAAGCGTTCGGGGACCGCGCCGCGCTCGCGGAGGCCGTCATCATCGAGCGGGAGGCGGTCGCGTGCACCTCGGCGGGCCATCCGCTGCGCGTCCAGTTCATGGGCAACCTCGCCGTCAACCTGAACGCGTTGTTCCACGCGACCGGAGATCTGGCCCACCTCATGGACGCGATCGACGTCGCCCGCCGTGCCGCCGAGGCCACCGCCGGGCAGGGTGACCACCCGCGTTCGCTCGGGATCCTCGCCGTCGTGCTGCACAAACGGTTCCGGGTGACCGGCGAACTGCAGGTGCTGTCGGAGGCGGTCGACCGCGCGAGGGAGTCCGTCCGCCTCGGCGCGAGGCTGGTCGCCGGGCAGGCCCAGCGGCTCTCCAACCTTGGCGCCATGCTGTCCGACTTGTTCACCAGGACCGGCGACGCGAGCGTGCTCGACGAGGCGATCGACGCGCACCGCGCGGCCGCGGATGTGACGGCGGACGACGACCCGGGCCGGGCAGTGCGGCTGGCCAATCTCGGCGGTGTGCTGGGGATGGCGTACGAGAAGTTCGGAGACCGGAACGCGTTGCGGGACGCGATCGCCGCGCGTCGCGCGTCCGTGGCCGCGACTCCGCAGGACAGCCCGCACTGGCCCGGGCACACCGCGAGTCTGGCCGCCGCGCTCGGCGACTGGTGCACGAACCCCGTCGTACCCGCCGCCGCGCGACGGGAGCCGCCGGATCCGCAGGTCCTCGCCGAGGCGGTCGGCCTGGCCCGGAGTGCGGTGCAAAGGCCCGAGCAGGACGCCTATTCCCGGGCGGGTTTACTGACCCGCGTCGCCAACGTCCTGGCGCTCGGCTTCCGGCACCTCGGCGACGGCGACGCGCTGACCGAGGCACTCGGCTACTACCGGGAGGCCGCGGCGTCCGCCGGATCGCCGGCGGAGAGCCGGGCGGAAGCGGCGGACCGGTGGGGCGATCTGGCCGCCGAGGCGGGGCAGTTCGACGTGGCCGCCGAGGGGTACGCCGCTGCGGTCCGGCTGCTGCCCCGCCTCGCCGGGCGCCGCCTGGGCCGCGAGGACGCCCAGTACTGGCTCGGCCGGTTCGCCGGGGTCGCCGCCGACGCGGCCGCGTGCGCGCTGGCCGTCGGCGACGAGGTGAGCGCGGTGACCCTGCTCGAATCCGGGCGCTGCGTGCTCGCCGCCCAGACACTCGACAGCCGCGGCGATCTTTCCGACCTGCGCGAGCGGGCACCCGAGCTGGCCGAACGCTTCCGGACGCTCACCGCGGAGTTCGAAACCGACACCGCGAGCGACCGCGTGGCCCTCGCCGACGAGCTCGACGCGGTGACCGACCGGATCCGCGCGCTGCCCGGGATGGAGCGGTTCCTACGACCCCCGCTGCTCACCGACCTCACCGCGCAGGCACACGAGGGCCCGATCGTGTACGTCAACGTCAGCAGGCACCGGTGTGACGCGCTGATCATCACTCCGGACGGGGTCCGGTCACGCGCGCTGGACCGGCTGAGCGAAGAGACCGTAAGCCACCGCGTACGCGCTCTGCACACCGCGTTCACGAAGGGGCGGCTGGCCGCCGAGCAGGCGATCCATGACACGCTCGAGTGGCTGTGGGACACCATCGTGGGCCCTGTGCTCGGCGAACTGGGGCTGACGGCGGAACCGGCGGCGGATGGTCCGTGGCCAAGGATCTGGTGGGCCCCGGTCGGGCCGCTCAGCCTGCTCCCCCTGCACGCGGCGGGCCACCACCGCGACGGCGGACCTGTGCTCCTCGACCGCGTCGTCTCCTCGACGACGCCGACGATCCGCGCCCTGGGTCACGCCCGCGCGGGCCGCCGCGACGACCGGAACGAGCCGCGGCTGCTGGTGGTCGCGATGCCGCACACTCCGGATGCCCCGGACCTGCCCGGCGCACAGGCCGAAGCCGACCACCTGGCCGCTCTCATACCCGGCGCCACGGTCCTGGTCGGCGCGGACGCGACTCGTGACGCCGTTCTCGACGCCTTGCCGGCCAGTGGCTGGGCGCACTTCGCCTGCCACGGGTACAGCGACCCGGACAACCCTTCGGACAGCCACCTCGCGCTGCACGACCACGACCGCGCGCCGCTTCGGGTGCTGGACCTTTCCCGGCTGCGTCTGCGGAACGCGGAGTTCGCGTTCCTGTCGGCCTGCGACACGGCCCGCACCACTGCGCGCCTGTCCGACGAGGCGATCCACCCGTTGGCGGCTTTTCAGATAGCCGGTTTCTCCCAGGTGGTCGGCACGCTCTGGCGCGTCGACGACGTGGTGGCGCCAGCCTTCAGCCAGCAGCTCTACGGCGAGTTGATCGCGGATCGATCCGGTGCGTTGTGCGCGTCGGCGGCGGTCCATCGCACGGTCAGGCAGCTCAGGGCGAAGTATCCGAACCTGCCGTCGGTGTGGGCCGCACACGTCCACGCGGGCGCCTGATGACGCGCAAAGGTGAAGGCGAGGACCAAGGCGGAGGGTCGCCCGGCAGTGCTGGTGCTGTCGGGCGACTTCGACGCGAGCGGCATGGACATCAGCCGCTCCTTCGTCGAGATGACCCCGTGAGGATGTCGGCCCACTCTGGTTCGCCCAGGAGGTCCTGAAGCATCAGGGTGTTCACGAAGACCAGAGCCGACTGCAAGATGCGCAGGCACAGGACGAACATCTCCTGCTCGTCGCGCCGGTTTGAGGCGATCTCCCCCTTGAGGATGCGGACATGCTCGGCACTGAGGACCTCGAGGCGTTCGGCCTGAGCGAACCACTCCTCCCACTCCCCCTGGGAGTACGACCGGTAGTCGCCATCGACGGTCGGGTCGGCTGGAATCGCGCACCGTGCAAGGTCAGCCACGAGCCCGCCGGCCCATGCCGCCAACGGTTCCGACGCCGGCGCGGTCGGATGCGCGCCCTCGACGAAGCACACCGCACGGGCGTAGAAACCGTCCCCGATCGGTCGGTCGCCACAGCCCCGCGCACCGAAGCCGCCCGAACCTGCGACGTTCCACCAGACGCAAAAATGAAGCTTCGGGGTGTGACGTTTTCCGCCCCAGTGACGCAGCATCATGTGAGCCGACTGGTCACCGGGCGTCGAAGCCCGCACGACGCCAGGGAGGCGCTATGAGATCCGAGTTTTGGCGGACGATCCAGATGGCCATCGAGAAAGACAACTGGACGGCCCGCCTTGTCGTGGCCCTCTGCGCTGCAGCAGTGGCCCTGCTCAATGCGACTAGACGTTGGGGGACATGACGTTGGTTGCTCAGTCCAAATGCCGGTGAAACCGAGGTGCCTCGACGAGCATCAGTCGGGTACCGTGCGTGCCATGTCGAGTCCTGAGTCAGACAAGGTGGGGGCTTTCGGTCACGCCGTCAGCCCCCTGAACCACTGAGCTCGTAGCCCTGTCGTCGCACCGCATTCTGCGGGCGGGCGAGGGTGCCCTTGGGGCTGGCCGCGGTGACGAGATGACCTTCTCGTGCTTCTCCTCACCTCGGAGCCACTCGATGCCTCTCCCGCTGTATCTGCTTGCCATGGCGGTCTTCGCCATGGGTACCTCGGAGTTCATGCTCGCCGGCCTGCTGCCGGACATCGCCTCAGATCTCGGTGTCACAGTCGGGACAGCAGGCACGCTCACCTCGGCCTTCGCGGTCGGTATGGTCATCGGTGCTCCCCTTGTGGCCGCGCTTGCCCGCAACTGGCCCAGGCGCTCCGGCCTTCTCGGGTTCATCCTCACCTTCGCGGCAGCTCACGCCGTGGGCGCCATCACCACCAGCTTTCCGGTCCTGTTCGCCACCCGGGTAGTCGCCGCGCTCGCGAACGCAGGGTTTCTCGCCGTCGCTCTCACGGCTGCCGCCGCGCTGGCCCCACCCGACAAGAAGGGACGTGCGCTGGCCGTGCTGCTGTCCGGCACCACGGTGGCCACGATCGCCGGTGTCCCTGGCGGGTCGGTACTCGGCACGGTGCTCGGCTGGCGGGCCACATTCTGGGCCGTCGCCGCTCTCTGCCTGCCTGCAGCTCTCGGCATCCTCAAGGCAATCCCGGCGGGACGTGTGAAGCAAGAGGCGACTGTCGGGCCAGCCTTGCAAGCGGAGCTCGCCCAGCTCACAAGGCCGTCGTTGATTCTGGTGATGCTGCTCAGCGCGCTGGTGAACGCAGCCACGTTCGGAAGCTTCACCTTCCTCGCCCCCGTCGTGACCGACGTCGCCGGGCTGGGAGAATTGTGGATCTCTGTCGTTCTGGTGCTCTTCGGTGCCGGTTCCTTCGCCGGGGTCACCATCGCCGGCCGGCTGTCCGACCAGCGTCCCGGCCTGGTCATCGCAGTCGGAGGCCCTCTGCTGCTCATCGGCTGGCCGGCCCTGGCAGTGCTGGCCAACAAGCCGGTCGCCCTGTTCGCCCTCGTGTTCGTGCAGGGCGCCCTGTCGTTCGCGCTGGGCAGCACCCTGATCACGCGGGTCCTCTATGAGGCCACAGGAGCCCCGACCATGGCTGGCTCGTACGCGACGGCGGCACTCAACGTCGGCGCCGCCTTCGGACCCCTCATCGCCGCGACCACCCTCGGCACCGCAGTTGGAAATATCGGGCCGCTGTGGTCGAGCGGGTTCTTGGTCGCAGTTGCGCTGCTCATCGCATTCCCTCTTCGCACAGTGATCGCGGCTGGCCGGAGCGTCGAGGTGCTCCAGTGACGCATGCGAACGCTCCTTTGACCATTGAGGGACGCCGACGGCTTGCGGAGCGAGCAAATCCCACTTCCGGTCACTGAGTTCGTATCGGCGCATCCGACCATGATCTGCCAGGGAGTGATCTTTGATGACGGGCAGCAGTGCCCGCACAATCACGGCATGACCAACACTGTTGAAGCAGCCTGGCGCAGGATCCTCACCACGGCCGGCGAACCTCGCCGACCGGAAGAATCGCCGCTTGCTGCTCCGTTTGCCGAGCTGGTGCTGGTGGCGCATGCCGAGCCGCTGCTTCGCCAGCTCTACCCCTGGGCCGGTATGTGGGAGCTGCACTTCAGCAGGTGCACGGAGATCCGCCACACCTGGGACCTCCCCTACATCGGCACCCTGGGAGACGGCCGGTACTACGTCGACGGGCCGAGCCGAACCAGCCCGCGGATCGCCGAGACAGACAGCGCGCAAGCTGCGGTAGCGATGGTCGTCGATCGCCTGCCACCACATTGCGGCCCAGCCTTCATCGGCAATGCAGAGGAACTGGCCGCCTACGAGAGATCGCGGGGCAAAAGGTAGAAACGAGATACCGATCTCGCGTCGGCAGCTCAAAAGGCACCTTTGAAGACGGGCCCTAAAGAACCCTTTACGAGGTTTGCCGCCGGCGCTTCAGTGCTCGAAGAGCGCCGTCGCCACCGGCACTGCCAGCAGCAGGCTGAGTCCGACCAGGGGGAGGCGGTCCAGCCACAGGATGGCGGCGAATTCGCGCAGTGTCGCGGCCAGCCAGTAGGCGGGGGAGGTCGGCGCGCCCACGACGTGCACGGGCACGCCGACGCGGCGGGCCAGCAGGGTCGTGCGGTAGACGTGGAAGCCGCTGGTGACCACCGTGGCGCAGTGGCCGGGAGTGGCGCAGTCCACGAGGGCCGCGCTGAAGCGGAGGTTCTGCCCGGTGTTGACGGAGCGGTCTTCCCGCACGATCCGGTCGGCGGGCACTCCGCGTCCGCGCAGATAGTCGGCCATCGCGTCCGCCTCGGAGCGGACCTCGTCGTCGCCCTGGCCGCCCGAGACGACGAACACCACACGAGGCGTGTCCGGTGCGCGGGCGGCGTCGATCGCCAGGGCGCGCTCGAGCCTGCGGGTCAGCAGCGGGCCGGGCCGGTCGCCGTTAAGCCCGGCGCCCAGGACGACGACATGGGTGGTTTCCGGCAGGGGGATGCTTCGGCCCCGGACGAAGACGTAGCCGGCGAAGACCAGGAAGAGCAGACTGAGGTATCCCGCGGCCGCGTTCACCGCGAGAACGAGGGCACCGAACGCCTCACCGCCGACCGCGTGGAAGACCACCTCGAGGCCGAGCACCGCCAGCACCGCGCAGCCGGCGGCCCCGGTCGCCAGCAGGGCTGCCTGCGGTCCGTAGCGCCGGACCAGGAGGACGCCGTCGGCCAACAGCAGCAGGCCCAGTGCGAGCGCCAAGAGCAGGGCGGCGACGGCGAGGACGGTGGCGATGGTCGGGTGGGCGGCCGCACTGCGAGCGGCCACGCCGAGTCCGGCAGAGGTCACCGCGAGGCAGAACAGGACGCCGGTGGAGAACCGGTGCGGTGCCAGCAGGGCGTTGACGACCCCGCCCGCGGCGAACACGACCGCGGCGAGGTACTCCGGGTACTCCGGCATATGCCGCACCGCTCCGCTCTCCCGCCCACCGGGCCGCTGCCCGCACCCGCCCGCCTCTCGCCGCCCGCGGGTTCCCGGACCCGGTACGGACTGCTGCCGGCCATCCTCCCAGACCTGCTGTGGTGCGCCGAACACGCGCGGGCGGCGGTGCGTCCATCGGAACCGGCACACCGTGCCGGTGGTCCTGCCCGGCAGCCGCGCAGGACACACAGATGGACGTGACGCCGAGCCTGGTCGCCCGCTCAGCGACAGCCAGTGCCCCGGCCACCGCCCTACAAACCCCAGCGTCAAGCGTGAAGTCGCGCAGTTCACCGGCCGCCGACAGGAGTAAGTGCCGCCGCGTCACGGCATCGACACGCACACTCGTCGTACCGACCAGTCGGCCTTCCCACTGGCGCGCAACGCGGTGGATCACGTCGGCTACGTTCTGCGCTTCTCACCGGCCTCCGGCTCGACCTGCAGAGCCACCCGCGTAAGTGCCCTGCGTTCACATGCTCCTGAAGTTCTGTAATCAGCAGAGTTGCGGCGGCCAGGTCAAGATCACCGTGTCCCTGTCGCCCACACGGAAGGCGGGCTATTCGACCCCGACCACTCCGGCGGCTGCGAGGACTCCAATGATGATCAGGAACACTCCTACGATCAGCGGACCAGTCCGCACGGTGGACTCCCCAGCGGATGCGGTCGCCCTGCCGAAAACGTTGCGCTGGCTTGTGGTGGCGCGCGCGAATTTCTTGCTGTAGATGATCAGTAAAAGGCCTGCGAGGATGCCGAATGCCGAGAGGAAGATTCGCACCCAAACTCCTGGTGTTGAAATGTGGGGCCTGAGCCCGCCCCAGGGACTGGGGCGGGCTCAGGTTTCGGTTTCGGTTCTATGACTACGAGTGGTTGTTTCGGTCAGAATTGAATCTGCAGCTTTCGTGCGCGAGATGTCGAGGAGATCGGCGAGGTCGGCCGGGTAAGCGAGCGCCTCACCCACGGGCGCTCAGGATCGGCGGAGGATCGGAGCGGTCAGGGCGTCGAGAGCGGCGGCAAGCAAGCCCTTCCTGATGTCGGCGAATCGTGTATGCAGCCTGTGGATACCTCCTGCCCGTCCGTTCCCGAAGCGGTGCCAGGCCGGGGGCCGCGCACGCTCGATCAGCCGGCTGTCGCTTCCTCCTCCACCTCCGCCGGGATCGCGGCAGCGCGTGCCGCGAGACCGCGGTGGTAGCGGCGCAGGAGGAGCAGGGCCGTGGCGGCGAGGCCGGTGAGGAGGCCGAGCCAGACGCCGGTGGTGTCGAGTCCGGTGAGGTGGCCGAGGACCCAAGCGGCGGGGAGGCCTATGGCCCAGTAGCCGATGAGGGTGACGTGGAAGCCGCCCTTGGTGTCGTCGAGGCCGCGCAGCAGGCCGACGCCGATGTTCTGCGTGCAGTCGAAGAACTGCAGGACGGCCGCGATCAGCAGGAGGTCGGCGCCGATCGCGATGGCCTGGGTCTCGTCCGGGGAGAGGAAGGGGCGCAGGACCAGCTCGGGGGCGAGGAGGTAGACGGCGGCGACGACGGCCATGACGGCCGCGGCGCAGGTCAGGGCGGTGTTCTTCAGGCGGCGGGCGGCGTCGATGCGGCCGAGGGCGAGTTCCCGACTGACGTTGATGGAGGCGGCGTGGGAGAGGCCGACGGCGATCTGGAAGACGATGTAGATGAGCTGGTTGACGGCGGTGTGGGCGGCGAGGGCGGCGCTGCCGAACGAGCCCACGATGAGGGCGACGACGAAGAAGAAGCCGGCCTCGGACCCGTAGGTGGCGGCGATGGGGGTGCCCAGGCCGATGAGGCGGCGCAGCGTGCTCGGGCGGGTCTTCCAGACGCGGATGTCAAGGAGCGGGGCGAGCTGCGGATCGCGGGCGGTCGACGCGTACAGGGCGAGGCAGGTGAGCAGGTACACCAGGGAGGTGGCGACGCCGATGCCCGGCAGGCCCAGCTCGGGGAGGATCCCTGTGCCGTGGATGAGGCCCCAGTTGAGGGCGGCGTTGACGGCGATGGACGCGAGGGTGATCTGGAGCAGGGCCTGGGGGCGGCGCATGCCGACGGTGAACTGCCGGATGGCCTGGAACCACAGGCAGGGGATGAGGCCCGGGGCCATGGCGTAGAGGACTGGCTTGGCCGCGTCGACGACGGAGGCGTCCTGGCCGAGCCAGGCGACGGCGTGGCCGATCAGGATCATGAGGATGGCGCCGGCGAGTCCGGCGAGGGTGGCCAGGGCGAGGGCCGCGCGGACGAGATCGCGTACGTCCTCGTCGGCCTCGGCCCGTGCCGTGTCGGTGTCCGCCGTTTCGGCGCGGGCTGCCGCGGCGGCAACCTGGTTGCCGACAGCGGTGACCATGCCGACGCCCATGGTGCGCAGCTGGTTGAAGATCACCATGGCGAGGCCGCCGGCCGCGAGGGCCTCGGCGCCCATGAGGCCCATCATCACGGTGTCGGTCGTGGTGAGGGCGACCTGGGCGAGCTGGGTGAGGGCGAGCGGTACGGCCAGGCCGGCGAGGGCCCGGCTGTCGGCCAGCAGGGTGCGTATGGGTGTCGGCATCGGTGTCAGTTCCCGCGGAGCTTGGTGAGCAGTTCGTCGATCTCGCGCTCGACCGTGGGGTCGATGAGGTCGCGAGCGTTCATCCAGTCGTCGTTGAAGACGGTATCCATGTACTTCTCGCCGCCGTCGTTGACGAACGCGACCATAGTGGTCTCGGGCGGGAGGGACGCCATCCGGGTCAGGGCCTCGTACACGACTCCGCCGGCCGAACCGCCGATGAGGAGGCCCGTCTTGCGGGCGACGACGCGGGCGGTGGCGAAGGCTTCGACGTCGCCGACCTTGACGCCTTCGTCGATCATTTCGAAGTCGACCAGGGCGCCGATGGTGGCGCCCTCGGGGGTGCCGGTGCCGGACTGGTAGTAGTCGTGGGCCGGGCCGCCGAAGGCGATGGAGCCCTTCGGTTCGACGCCGACGATGCGGACGTCCGGGACGGTGCGGCGCAGCTCGCGGCCCGTACCGCACAGCCCGCCGCCGGTTCCGACGGCGCCGATGAGGATGTCGATGCGGCCGTCGAGGGCAGCGTCCAGCTCACGCCCGACGGCGTGGTAGCCGACGCCGTTGGCCGGGTTGTTGTGCTGCTCGGTGAAGATGGCGTTGTCGTCCTCGTCGGCCATCTTCTCGGCGAGGTCCTCGCGGGCGGCGGTGGCCAGTTCCTCGGTGCCGTCGTCGACGACATAGACGAGCTCGGTGCCCATGGCCTTCATGCCGCGCAGTTTGTCGGCGGCGGCGTGGTTGTCGACGACGGCGGTGAAGGTGTAGCCGCGTTCGGCGGCGATCACGGCGAGGCCGAGGCCGGTGTTGCCGGAGGTGGACTCGATGATGCGGCCGCCGGGGCGGAGTTCGCCGGCCGCTTCGGCGGCGTCGATCATGGCGCGGGCCATGCGGATCTTCGCGGTGCCGGTGGGGTTGAACTGCTCCAGCTTGAGCAGCAGGCGACTGCCGTTCTCGGTTCTGCACAGCTCGAAGAGAGGGGTGTAGCCGATGAGGTCGGAGACACGGCTGACGACGGCGGGGCGCATCAGGTCCTTGTGCATGAGGGACTCCAGGTGAGGGGGCGGGTCAGGAGGGCGGGCGGCGGTCGAGCCGCCAGCGGATGCGTCCGTCTGCTTCGCCGACGACGACCTTCGGGGGGAGCGGAAGGTCGTGGAAGGGTGACTCGTTGGAGTCCATCTGGTATCCGGCGGTGTTGGGGTAGACCAGGAGGTCCCCGGGGCGCGGCCGGGCCGGGAAGGTGACCTTGCGCCAGGTGAGCATGTCCGACTCCAGGCAGGTGGCGCCGCCGACGCAGGCGCGTACGGGTGCGCCGTCCGGCCGGTCGCCAGTGGTGAGGAGTACAGGGTCGGGGAGGTACTCGCTGTTGAACCACTGCTCGGACAGGCTCAGGCTGGTGCCGTCCACGGTCAGGATCGCGTACCCGCTCCGGTCCTTGATGCCCTGGACGCGGAAGACGGTGCAGCCTGCCCGGTCCAGTAGGGCGCGGCCGGGTTCCATCAGGAGCATGACCCCCGCCTCGCGGAGCCGGTCCGCGAGCGGGGCACCACTGCCGGACGGAGCGGCGGTGAGAACGGCCCGCAGCGCGTCGGCGCCGGCGATGGGTGAGTGGTAGGGGTAGAAGTCGGCCGTCGTGAAGGACTTGCCTGCGTGGTAGTCGCCGGGGCCCTGCTCCCGTAGGAACCGTTCCCAGTCGCTGGCCGCCGCGTAGTCGACGGCGAAGCCGCCGCCGATGCTGATGCGGTCGGCCTGCAGGCCCATGACGCGGGCCTTGAGGCACAGCTCGACGAGTTCGCCCGCGAGGTCGGCGCGGGGCTGGGTGGCGTAGCCGGACAGGTGGAAGGAGAAGCCCTCCATCCGTACGGCGTCGGCAGCCTCCGCGCACCGCTCCAGGGCCGTGGCCAGCTCGGCGTCGTTCAGGCCGAAGCGGCTGTGGGGCTGGGCCGGGGGGAGTCGGCGCAGCAGCAGCCGGGCCGGGCGGGTGACCGTGGTCAGCGAGACGACTCGGTCCAGTTCGTCGAGCGCGTCGACGGCGATCAGGCAGCCCTGCAGGACGGCGACGCGCAGCAGGTCGTCGGACTTGGAGGGGCCGGTGACGACGATGCTCTCGCCGCGTACGCCGTGGCCGAGCGCCTCTCGGAGCTCACCCAGGGAGGCCACGTCGACACCCGTGCCGTGCACGGCACACCGCTCGATCCAGGCGGCCGCCTTGTTTGCCTTCTTGGCGTAGTACACGCGGCCGTCGACGCCCGCCTCGTCGAGCGCGGTACGGAAGGCGGTGACGTTGACGTCGAAGCGTTCGGGCAGCAGCAGGTGGACCGGTCCGCCGAACGCGTACGCCAGCTCGTGCGGCAGGTCGCCGTGCAGGATCGTGTCGAGCCACGGGTCGGGGTGGGCCGGCAAACTCGGCGGGGGCGTCACTGCCACAGCGGCACCCGCGTTCCGGCGCCCTGGGCGAGGGCGAGCTGGGCGAAGCGGTGGCCGAGGGCGATGTCGGTGACGACGAGACCGCTGTTGTACGCGAAGATGCTCTGACCCGCGTCGGTACGTCCGGACGCACGGCCCGCAAGAATCTCGGGGAACTCGGCGTCGACGTCACGGAGTTCGCCGTTCTCGTCGGCCATGTCGGTGCCGGTGACCTTCATCTGCGCGGCGCTGGTGGCGATCACCCGGTCGGCGCGGTGGAGCGTGGAGGGCGCGATGCCGTGGCCGACGAGGATGCAGAGAGCGGCGGGCTTGAGCCAGCCGGCCTCCACCTCCGCGCTGTGGGGCCCGGCGGTGGCGACGACCACGTCGGCGGCTCCGGCCGCGGCGCGCAGGTCGTCGACGATCTCGACCTCGCGGTCGGGGAAGTGGGCGTGCAGCTGCTCGCGCACGGCGCGTATGCCGTCGGGGTGGGTCCCGAAGACCATCAGCCGGTCGAGCTGGGGCATGGTGGTGAGGAGGAACGGCAGGGCGAGGCGGCCCTGCGTACCGGTGCCGATGACCAGGGCGGTGCGGCTGCCGGGTGCGGCCAGCTCGCGGGCGAGCAGGGCGGACACGGCGGGGGTGCGCAGGGAGCCGATGCGACCGCAGTCCATCATGGCGACGGGCAGACCGGTCACGTCGTCGTAGATCGTCAGCGCCGTGTAGTAGTGCTGCTTGTCGCGCTCCTCGTGCAGGCCGTGCTTGTACGAGGTCTTGATGGCGACGACGTTGCGTACGCCGTCGCGACCGAGCATCGCGTACGAGACGGAGTGACCGTCGGCAGGCTTGACCGTCAGCTTGCGCGGGTTGTCCGACTGCCCGTCGGCGAGCGTGCGGTACGCCTGTTCGACGACGTCCACGACGTCGGTCAGCGTGATGTCGATGCCCGCGATGTCACTGGTGCTGAGCACGCACAGGCTTTTGTCGTCCGCGAGTTCGAGGCTGGCGGTCATGGGAGTCCCCTTCGTCCGGTGGGTGTCCGGTGGATGGATGCGGCGAGCGGCGGATTACGCGTACGCCTGGATCGCGGCCTGGCCGTAGCCGTGCTCGTGCGCCTCGGCGGCGGGCCGGGTGCGGCGGCCGGGCACGCGTACGGAGGCCCGCTTCAGCCAGCGGTCGGTGCCGTCGTAGCGGGCCTGGAAGGGCACACGGCCGTGGACGACGAGGTCGTTGTCGACGACGAGTACGTCACCGGGCTCCAGGCTGACGGCCACGGACACCCGGGCCAGTTCGTCCTCCAGCCGACCGTACGCGGCGCGGTGTTCGGGAGTGGCGTCGTCGAGCGGAGTGTAGGCAGGATCGAATCGGAGGGTGAGTCCGTCCCCGGATTCCCACACGGTCGGCACCTTCGGCGGCAGGCCGTCGAAACCCTGCGCCTCGGCGTAGGCGTCGTCGGGCAGGATCGGAAGCTCCGGGCGGGACAGCAGCGCCACGTCCTCCTCCGCGAGCCGCGCCTTGCGGATGCTGGCGGCGGTGGTCGCGATGCGGTCGTGATTGCGCATGCAGCCGAGCATCAGCAGGTGAGCGCGGCCGGGGTGGAAGGCGTCCTCGGTGTGCGGGCTGAGCAGGACGGTGCTGCTGGCGCCGGTCTGCTCCTGCTCGTGGCCGGGGCTGGGGACGATGTTGTGGACGAACCGGCCGTCCTGCTGGCCGGCCCAGGCGATGGGGTTGCCCATCACCGTGGCGAGCAGCAGCAACAGCACGTCCCACACCGCACCGCTGTCGCCCGCTGCGGCCCAACTCAGCGGCGTGGAGCCGATCTCGGCGTCGTCGACGGGCAGACCGCGCAGCACGAACAGGCCGTCTGCGGTGTCGACCGGGCGGCACTGGTGACGAATCGTTTCGCTCAGACCGGCCGCCGTCTCGGCGACACGCTCCAGCAGCTCGGGCCGGGTGGCCGAGCTGCCAAACTCGTCGACGATCCTCTGCGCCGCTCGGGTCAGTTCGTCGATCGTGGCGTCATCGAGCGCACGGACAGGGGCGGGTGCGGGCGCCGGAGTCATGGCTGGGGTGTTCCGTTTCCGTTGCGGGACGTGCGGGAGGAAACCGGGGCGAGGCCGGAAGATGGCATGCGAGGTAAGACCCCCGGAAGGAAGCGGAGGCCTGAATGGCGTGGCCGCGTCAGCAGCCGAACGGGAACGTAGCAGGGCGAATCAGGTAAGGCAATCCTTACCTTGAGGCGGCAAGTCACCGTCGCCAGAGGTTAGTTCACCGTTGAATCGCCTGGTCAAGACCAACGCCTGGATCATTTCGGACTTCACGCCCGTAAGCGACCCGCCCCCTTGTCACGGGCATGACTCTTAGGGTAGGCACACCTAAGTAGTATTGATTTTCGGTATGAACAAGCCAAGGACGGACGCGTGGAACTGAATCGACGGCAACTGCTGTGGGCCGGTGGCGGCATCGGCGCGGCGGCCCTGCTGGCCGCCTGCGGAGCCGACGGCGACACGTCGTCCCCCGACAACGCCAAGAACACCACGGCCAAGCCGAAGGCCGGTGGCACCCTGCGCGTCGGCGCCCTCGGCCGAGCGAACGCCATCACCCGTGATCCGCACGGCAGTCAGGCCAACGAGAGCGACTACCTCATCCTCTCGCTCGTCTACGACACCCTCACCATCCCCGGTGCCAAACCGAACACCCTCCCCCGCCTCGCCTCGTCGTGGACGCCCTCGGACGACATGAAGACCTGGCGCTTCACCCTCGCCAAGGGCGCGAAGTTCCACGACGGCTCCCCCGTCACCGCAGAGGACGTCGTCTTCTCGCTGCGCCGCCTGCGCGGCACCCCGTCCGGCGCCTCCCGCCTGCCAGGCATCAAGGCCGCGAACATCAAGGCCGAGGGCGCGGACACCGTCGTCCTCGTCTCCGACTACGCCAACGCCGAGCTTCCGCTGCTCATGCGCCTGACAACCTTCATCGTCAAGAAGGGCACCACGGACAAGGACATCGAAAAGGCCCCCGGCACCGGCCCGTTCAAGCTGGAGTGGTTCCGCGGCGGCAACGCCCGCCTCGTCCGCAACGACGACTGGTACGGCGGCAAGGTCCTCCTGGACGCCATCGAGGTCAAGATCTTCGAATCCCCGCAGGCCATGGCCAACGCGCTGCTCGCCGGCCAGATCGACGTCGCCTCCAACGTCGGTGCCGTCGCCGCCCGTACCGCCGAGAAACGCAAGGACGTCCAGGTCGTGCGCCGCCCCAACGACATGGCGATGCCCATCGTCATGCGCACCGCCGCCGGCTCCCCCTTCGCCGACCCGAAGGTCCGCGAGGCGCTGCGCCTGGCCGTAGACCGCGAGGCCATGGTCAAGCAGGTGCTCTCCGGCTACGGCTCGGTCGCCAACGACATCCTGGGCACCGGCGACCCTGTCTACGCCAAGGATCTCCCGCAGCGGGCCCGCGACCTGGCCAAGGCCAAGTCGCTGCTGAAGGAGGCAGGTTTCGACCTGTCGAAGACATACGAGCTGATGACGACCGAGGACGTCCCCGGCCTCGCCGAGATGGCCACGCTCTTCGCCACCCAGGTCCGCGAGGCGGACGTCAAGATCAAGGTGGTCAAGCAGGAATCGGGCGCCTTCTGGGACAAGACCTGGCTCAAGGGCGACCTCTACACCACGTACTGGGGCACCAACGACTCCGTCGTCTTCTTCGCCAGCAAGGTCCTGCTCTCCGAGAGCGGCACGAACGAGACCGGCTGGAAGAACCCCGCCTTCGACACCGCGTACCGCACGGCGATGGCCACCAAGGACCCGGCGGCCCGCGCCAAGCTGCTGCACGAGGTGCAGAAGATCCAGTACGACTCCTCCGGCTACCTGCTGTGGGGCATGGCCGACGGCATCGACCTCGCCGGCGCTGCCGTGCAGGGCCTGCCCACGCTGCCCGGTTACGGCCGGGTCCAGCTCGAGCGGGCATGGCTGAACCGCTGACGGACACCGCCGAGCGGCCGGGTGCCGGGACGACCGGAGGGAAGACCTCCGCGCCGTCCCGGCCCTGGCTGTTCGCGGGTGTCCGCCTCCTCGGCCTTCTCGCGCGCCGGGCCCTGCTGCTCGCCGTTCTCCTGGCCACCCTCTTCGCCGCCGTCGAGCTGCTGCCCGGGGACGCGGCGACGGCGACGGCCGAGCGCGGCGAGAGCGCCGCCGACCTCGCCGAGCGTCGCCACCTGCTCAACCTGGACCGGCCGGTGCTCGAACGGTTCGCGGACTGGATGACCGGCCTGCCGACCGGCGACCTGGGGACATCGGCGCGCGGAGAGCCGGTCGCCGACCTGCTCGCCCGCCCGTTCCCCAACACGCTCCTGCTCGGCGCTCTTGCGCTGCTCGTCACGCTCCTCGCCTCCCTGGCGCTCGGGGGTTGGGCCGCACTCCGGCCCGGCGGCAGGACGGACCGGGCCGTCTCCGGCAGTGCGACGGCCGTCCTCGCCCTGCCCGAGTTCGTCGTCGCGGTGGCCCTCGTCCTGGTCTTCGCCCAGTGGCTGGAGTGGCTTCCCGCGGTCACCCTGGCCGACAGCGACGGCGCTCCCAGTTCCTGGCAGATGCTCGTCCTGCCGGTCGTTGCGTTGTCGATCCCCCAGATAGGCTGGAACACGCGGATCGTTCGGGCCGCCCTCGCCGACGAGGCCAGGGCACCGCACGTGGAAACCGCCGTCCTTGACGGACTGCCGAATCACCGCGTCCTGCTCCACCACGTGCTGCCCGGCGCGCTGCCCGCCATCGCCGCCGGCCTCGCCACCTCCACCGGCATGCTCCTGGGCGGCGCGGTCGTGGTGGAGACCATCTTCAACTACCCGGGCCTCGGCGCAGTCCTCGCGGGAGCCGTCACCGACCGCGACAGCCCGGTCATCGCCGGAATCGTCGCCGTGACCGGCGCCGTCATCACCTGCGTACTCCTGCTCGCCGACCTCGTCCGGGCCTGGGCATCCGGAGGACGCCTGTGACCACCGCACCCGCCGCGCGGCGCACCCGGCTCCTTCGGGGAACGCTGTTGCGTACCCTCCCCGCACTGCTCCTGGTGCTTCTCGCCGTGGCCGGACCCTGGCTCGCCCCCCACGCCATCGACGCCCCCATCACCGCCCCGTACGCCGAAGCCGGTGACGGAGCACCCCTCGGCGGCGACCAGCTCGGCCGCGACGTATGGACCCGACTCCTCGCCGGCGGTCGCGCACTCATCGCCACGTCCCTCGTCGTGGCGGCCCTCGTCACCGTGACGGCCGCCGTCCTCGGCACGGTCGCCGCCGTGCGTCCCGGGATCGGACGCGCCATCGACCGGGCGGCCGACGTCCTCATGCTGCTGCCGCCCGTCCTCGGCATCCTGCTGGTCGCCTTGTCCTGGCCGGCCGGCGGCCGGCTCGCGCTGATCGCCGCCGCGTACGTGCTGGGTGTGCCGTACGCGGTACGGCTGGTGGCGGCCGCAGCCGCGCCTGTCGTGGCGTCCGGCTACGTCGAGGCGGCGGCGGCCGGTGGCGAGCGTCTCGGCCACCTCGTGGTCAGGGAGGTCCTGCCGAACCTGCGGGCCACGCTCCTCGCCCTGTTCGGCCTGCGGTTCGTCGCCGCCGTGTACGTCGTCGCCACGGCCGGCTTCCTCCAGGTGGGGCCCCAACCTCCCGCTGCCGACTGGGCGCTGATGATCCGGGAGAACGCCGGCGGCATCCTCCTCAACCCCTGGGCCGTTCTGGCCCCCAGCATCGCCATCGGCCTGCTGGCCATGAGCGTCAACCTGGCCGCCTCGGCGCTCGTCCCGCCCGGCGGCCGCAAGGCGGTGACCGCACTGTGAACCACCTGCCGCGCTGGTACGCGGACCAGCAGCTCCCGGCGAACGAGACTGTCGTCCGCGTGGACGGCCTGACCATCGCCGGACCGGACGGCCGGCTTCTCCTGGAGAACGGCGGCCTCGAACTCCGCACCGGCCGGGTCATCGCCCTCACCGGCCCCTCCGGCTGCGGGAAGACCACCCTGCTACGGGCCGTCGCCGGTGTCCTGCCACCCGGCGCGCGCCGCGCCGCCGGCGACATCGACGTCCTCGGCCGCGACCCGTTCTCCCTGTCCGACGTGGAGCGACGCGAGCTGCGGCGCCATCGCCTCGCATATGTGGGGCAGGATCCCGGCTCGGGCCTCAACCCCCGCATGAAGGTACGCCGCCTGCTCGCCGAAGTCGCCGCCGACCGCACCCCGGAAGCACTCACCGCGCTCCTCGACGAGGTACGACTCCCCACCGACGGGGACCTGGCCGACCGACGCCCCGGCGCCCTCTCCGGCGGCCAGCAGCGACGCGTCGCCCTCGCCCGCGCACTGGCCCGCCACCCCGCCGTCCTCCTCCTCGACGAACCCACCGCCGGCCTCGACCCGCACCTGCGCGACGAGATCGGCGAACTCCTGCGCCACCTGGCGGAGCGCCACCACATCGCCATCGCTCTGTCCTGCCACGACGCGGACCTCGTCGCCCGGCTGGCCGATGACGTCGTGGAGCTCCGCCCCGGAACCGGCACGCCCACCCGACGCGTCCCCGCGCCCAGGGCCGCACGCCCCGAGGAGGCCGAGAGGCTCCCCGTACTAACTGTCACCGGACTCACAGCGGACTTCAGCCACCGAGGGCGCCCGGTCACCGCCCTCCACGGAATCGACTTCACTTTGCCCACGGGCGGCAGCCTGGGCCTCGTCGGCGCCTCCGGCTCGGGCAAGACCACTCTGATGCGCACCGTCGTCGGCCTGCACCGCGCCACCGGAGGAACCGTCACCCTCCACGGCACCCCGCTGCCCGCCTCCGCCACCCGCCGCACTCGCGAGCAGCGCCGCGCCATCCAGCTCATCCCCCAGAACCCCCTGGGCACGCTCAACCCCAGCCGCACCATAGGCTCAGCCATCCGCCGCCCCCTCACCCTCCACAACCGCACCCCTCGCCCACAGCGGGACGAGCGCGTCCTCGAACTCCTCGAACAGGTCGGCCTTCCCGCCGGCTTCGCGAGCCGCTACCCCCACGAACTGTCCGGCGGCCAGCGGCAGCGAGCCTCCATAGCCCGAGCCCTGGCGGCCGATCCCGAGATCCTCGTGTGCGACGAGGTGACCTCCGCCCTCGACGCGGCGACCGCCGAGGCCGTCATGGACCTGCTGGGCGAACTCCGCACCCGGCGCGAGCTCGCCCTCGTCCTCATCAGCCACGACCTCCGGCTCGTGGCCGACCGGACAGACACCCTGCTCGTCCTGTCGGAAGGCCACGCCGTCGAACACGGCGCCACACCCGACCTCTTCTCCCAGCCGACCCACCCGGCCACTGCGGCCCTGCTGGGAGCGGCGGTGCCCGCCGACTGAGCAGCGCGGCCCTCGACCGCCGCCGCGGGCCGCGGAGAGCCGTCATGCCGAGGGAGCCGCGACCGGGCTCGGGACGAAGGCGCTGGTGTGTTCCACGTCTTCTGCCCCCTTTGACGCGGGGGCCGGCGGCGGTCGGTGCGGGCGCTGGCCGCGCGCTGATGTGCCCGAACGATCGTGGAGTCCACTGAGAGGTCCCAGTCGATCCCGCCTGCAGCGTCGGCCTCGGCCCGAACCGCATGCGGCAAACGCTCCCACGTCCTGGTGATCTCGCTACCTGCCACAACGACCGTTGATGACCGGCAGGAATGGCCGCAGCCGCTCCCACTCTGCATTCGTCAGATCCTGCTCAAGGACATCACCGAACGCAATTGGCGCCACCTTCGTCTATGCCGGCTTCGACGTCACCACACGCACACGGAGGGGTCACCGGGGTACCCGAGCCGGTCCGGAGGGCGCCAGGTGTCAAGATGGGGACATGACTATCAAGGTATTCTTTGACATCACCATCGACGACGTTCCCGCCGGCAGGATCAACATGAACCTGTTCGACGACGTCGCCCCCAAGACCGTGGAGAACTTCCGCGCGCTGGCGACCGGCGAGAAGGGCTTCGGCTATAAGGGCTCGTCCTTCCACCGCGTCATCCCTGAGTTCATGCTCCAGGGCGGTGACTTCACCCGTGGCGACGGCACAGGCGGCAAGAGCATCTACGGCGAGAAGTTCGCCGACGAGAACTTCACGCTCAAGCACACCAAGCCCGGCCAGCTCTCCATGGCCAACGCCGGCCCGAACACGAACGGCTCGCAGTTCTTCATCACCACGATCGTGACGTCGTGGCTTGACGGCAAGCACGTCGTGTTCGGTGAGGTCGCCGACGAGAGCAGCATGGACGTCGTACGGAAGATCGAGGGTTACGGCTCACGGTCCGGCCGTACCTCGGCCACCATCACCATCGCCGACTGCGGCACTCTCTGAACCCTACGCCGCTTGTGCGGGCCGTAGTGGGGGTGATCGGTTCGGGCTGCACGGCACGTACGCCTCCCGTGCCCCTGGTCCTGGATCAGGTTACGGCCACCCGTCCGATGTGTGCGAAGCACAGCGCGGCGCCCGAGCTGGAAGGGCCCGTGAGGACGACGGGAACGGTCAATCGCGGCTGACCATCACAAGGCTGGTAGCGGTTTCAGCTGTGGTGCTGAAGAGGGAGCTGCCCTTGAGGGGTGTCGGGATCAGACGGCTTCCCGACACCCGCCCCACACAACTGGTTCGCGCCCGACCGGGAAACTGGACGCCGGATGACGTGATGCCGTCCCAGGCTGGAAGCTGGGTCCGAGCGGCTCACTACGGTCGAAGGGGCGCCGGGTGTGTCCAGCCGCTGACGCGCCTCCCCCGCCGCCCAGCGCGCGTGTCCCGAACGACGGTCGGAGGCTCGACCCGCTGTGACACACGGCACGGATGCGGTGCGGAAACGATGGAATGCAGGGCAGCGGGCAGAAGGTTGGCATATACATCTGACTGTGAGCCCGTGAGGTACCCATGAACCACTCCGCCCCTGAGCAGCCCGCCGACGTCGTCGCCCGCCTGCGCGCCACTTTCCGCACCGGCCGGACCAAGCCGGCCGAGTGGCGCATGACCCAACTGCGCCGACTGCGTGACATGCTCACGGAGAACGGCACGGACCTGGCAGCCGCCCTCCACACCGACCTGGGCAAAAGCGCCACAGAGGCCTTCCGCACCGAGATCGACTTCACCGTCCGCGAGATCGACCACACCCTCGACCACCTCGCCGACTGGCTGCGGCCGGAGCCCGCCCCTGCCCCGGCTCACCTCGGCGCCGACGTAACGGTCTGGACGCAGTACGACCCCCTCGGCGTCGTCCTCGTCATCGCGCCCTGGAACTACCCGGCACAGCTTCTGCTCGCCCCCGTGGTCGGTGCCCTGGCCGCCGGCAATGCGGTGATCGCCAAGCCGAGCGAGCTGGCCCCCGCCACATCCGCCGTCCTGGCCCGGCTGTTGCCGGCGTACCTCGACGCCGACGCGGTCGCCGTGGTGGAGGGCGGGGTTCCCGAGACCACGGCCCTGCTGGCCGAGCGTTTCGACCACATCTTCTACACCGGCAACGGCACAGTCGGCCGTATCGTGCTGCGCGCCGCCGCCGAGCACCTCACCCCGGTCACCCTCGAACTCGGTGGCAAGTCACCGGCGTTCGTCGACTGCGGCACCGACCTGGCCGTCGTCGCGGACCGGCTGACCCGCGGCAAGTTTCTCAACGCCGGACAAACCTGCGTCGCCCCCGACTACGTCCTTACTGATCCGGAGACCGCGGCGGCTCTGGAGCCGTTGCTCACGAACGCCGTGAAGGCGCTGTACGGCAGCGACCCGGCAGCCTCCGGCGAGTACGGACGAATCATCAACGAACGGCACTTCGACAGGCTCACCGGCCTGCTTGACTCCGGCCGCACCGTAGTGGGCGGCACGAGCGACCGGGCGACGAAGTACCTCGCGCCCACCGTTCTGGCCGACGTTCCCCCCGACGCGCCCGTCATGCGGGAGGAGATCTTCGGCCCCATCCTCCCGATCGTCACCGTCCCCGGACTCGACGAGGCGATCGACTTCATCAACGACCGGGACAAGCCGCTCGCCCTGTACGTCTTCACCGAGTCCGACGCGACGCGGCGCCGGTTCGCCGCCGAGACCTCCTCGGGCGGCCTGGGCTACGGCCTGCCGCTCGCCCATCTCACCGTCTCCGACCTGCCGTTCGGCGGGGTGGGAGAGAGCGGCATGGGTAACTACCACGGCCGCTACTCCATCGAGACCTTCAGCCACCGCAAGGCGGTCCTGGACAAGCCGCTGCACTGACGCCCACGGCCGGGGTCGACGCGGCCTCGGCTCACCAAGGTTCTAATCTGCCTGCCGCCCAGCACCTATGTCGGGGTCACGGCTCCATGATCAGACGTGCCCCGGATGGAGACGAGAGGCGCGAGCTACCTGTGGCGGCCTGTCTGTCTCGGAGTTCGGCGAAGCCGCCCAGTGACTGGGGGCCGCTAGTCGTTCAGGTCGCGTGCGCTGTTGATAACCGCTCGAAGTTGCAGCCACGACGGATCCGATACGGATGCCGTGGCGACGGTTTCCAGGTCGTCCGGTTCCCAGGTCCGCTCGCCGTCGGTCGTGACCAGATGTGCCCAAAGGTCGCCGTCATCGGGAACCTCGGATGGTGCCTCCAAGAACGCGGCCACCGCAGCTTGCGGTGCGGTGGCGTCGGCGCCTTCGGCCTTGGTGGAGGTCGCCCTCGCAGGCAAGAGCAGAAGATCGCCCGTTCCGTCGACGATGACGATCTCGCCTGTCGCTGTGCGGCTCATCGCGGACACCGGGATGCCGGCGAGCACGTCATGCTCTACCGCCTGTGGAGCTTCGATGCCGACCTCTATGAGGGTCCCGGTGGAAGTTCCGACCCAGAGCACGTCGGGTCGGGTTCCGAACGTGATGTTGTGGCGTGACCAGCGTGCAACTGGTCCAGCCACTCCAGTGGGTAGGGGTAGCACGGGTTCGGCTCACCGAGGGTTGTCGCCATAACACGGCGGAGCGAAGGAAGTTCGAAGACTTCCAGCGAGTTGTCGTACACGTTGCCGCGGATCGCGAGATGGCGTCCGTCCGCACTGAAGACAGGCGTCTCGTAGCCGCCGGCATCCCAGCATGCGCATCGACGCAGCAGTGCTCTCGGGGTCGAGCCGTGCGAATAGCCCGAGGGTCGCGCCCTGATCGCTGGCAAGCGTAGCGACCAGGCCGCAGCCGGGGTGCTCCGTGATGCCGGTATCCCAGCGGGGGCCGGTGCCGACAGCTCCCGAGGCGAGGCACCTCCGTCGGCGCGGCATCCGGGCCGTCATCCCACAGCACGCCGACCAGATTGGCCACCGTCTTCGGCGAGGTCCCGCCGGAGGCCGCCCGCCCGGCTTCGACGCTGAGAAGTACAAAGAGCGCAATACCGTCGAGCGGTGTATCCCTGCTGGTCGACGTGCACGATCAGGCTGTCGTGACCGTCGATCACCTCGGAGATCACGCGGGTCTCGATGGTGTTCGACCACGCGTCCAGGGGCCGAACCACTTGGGCAGCCCGCACGGTTCTCTCACCGCGTCCCAGAAGTCGTTGAGTGTCTCGACCAGCCGACCGATGCTGCCGGCGGAGTTGTGGACGCATCCGCTACGGAACTCCCGTCCCTATCCGTTGTGGCCGACCCGGCGATGATCGCTTCGCCTGCGTGGATGATCGAGCTGAGCATGGCGTGGGCGGCTTGGAGCTGTTCGATGGAGCGGCTCAGGCGCTCGCGTTCGTGCTTGAGGTCCTGGGCCATTTCCTCGCAGGTTGGCGCCAGGATGGCTCCCTCTTCAGCCGTGCAGGGCAGCACCTCCCGGATCAGGTCAGTATTCAGCCCGGCCGCCAGCAGGATCCGGACCCGGCGCACGGCGGCCACGTCGGACTCGTCGAACTCTCTGTAGCCGCTGGCTCGCCGCTGCGGTCGCAGCAACCCCTGCTGCTCGTAGTACCGCAGGCTCCTGGTGCTGACGCCGGTGCGCCTCGACAGCTCGCCGATGAACATGTGACTCCCGGCACAGAAGTTTGACTCTGACATTGACGTCAAGGTCTAGCTTAGCCGCCATGTCAACGAACCAGAGCACTCAGCAACGTTCGACCATCGATCCGAAGACCCTGGCAGGCAAAAGGGCTGTCGTCACCGGCGGCACCATCGGTATGGGCCGGGCCATCGTCCAAGCCCTGACCGACCGCGGCGCCGAAGTGATGTACACCGGGCGCAGCGACCAGCGGCTCGCCGAGGCCCAGGCGGCGCTCGACTCCCCGCTGGCCCACCCGGTGCGCTCCGATGCCACTGACGCCATCGCCATCGCCGCCCTCGGCGATCAGGTCGCCGACCGCCTCGGCGGCATCGACTACCTGTTCATCAACCAGGGCATCGCCGAGTTCCAGACGCTCGAAGAGGTCACAGAGGAATCGTGGGACCGCATCTTCGACGTGAACGCCAAGGGTGCCTTCTTCACCGTCCAGCGACTGGTGCCGCTGATGTCTGAGGGTGGTTCGATCGTGTTCACCACCGTCTCCAACGACCGGATCTTCCCCGGCCTCAGCGCCTACTCCGGGGCGAAGGAGGCTGTCGCCGCCTTCGCGAAGGTGCTCGCCGCCGAGCTGCTTCCCCGCAAGATCCGCGTCAATGCGATCGCCCCGGGCTTCATCCTCACCCCCACCATGGGCGTCGCCGAACTGACCGACGAGCAGCGCGCCGAGTTCATCGAACAGGGCAACGCCTCCACGCCGATGGCCCGAGGAGGCACCGTGGAAGAGGTCGCCGCCGCCGCGCTGTACCTGGCCGCCGAGGCTACCTTCACCACCGGCGTGGAACTGCCCGTGGACGGTGGGTTCGGCCAGGGTCTCGGCGAATGACCGCCTCCGCCCGGTAGGCGGCGTTCTCCTGCGACCGGCTGAGCCGGTCGCAGGAGAACGTGAATTCTGCGTGGCGACCACGTCGCAACCGCCCTACCCCAGGTCGCCCGCCTCCACAACCGCGCCCGCACGCCCCAACACCTCCGGCGCTGCCTCGCGCTCAAAGAAACAGGTCCTAACTGATCGTTTCAGAATGAGTTTGGCTCACACGCTTGGCAGTTGGGCTGGTGGGCGGCAGAGTTCTGCGGGTGTCGGATGATCTTGTGCCTGATG
>NZ_JBIWIV010000027.1:0-42608 GCF_044764825.1 Streptomyces sp. NPDC093598
TCGCGGGCCCGCTCCAGTCCGTACCGGCGGATGGCCTGGCGTACACCGATGGTGAAACCGAGGTTGGCCATGCCGCCGTTGCGCGCGGAGGCACCGGAACCGATCTGGCCCTTCTCCACGAGGGTGACGCGGGCGCCCTTGCGGGCGGAGTGCAGGGCGGTGGACAGGCCGGTGAGACCAGCGCCGACGACCACGAGATCGGTGTCTTCGGGCAGTGGCTTGCCGGAGCGGTCGGGGAACGGACCGGCGGTTTCTATCCAGAACGGGATCGTCTTCATGTGCGGTCTCCTGCGGGAGGGCTTCTGGGGGCGTCGCGGCCGGGCGCACTGGGCTGCCCGGCCGACGGCTCTGTCGACTGGGTGGCGCGGTCCGTGCCGACCGAAGGGTCAGGTGAGGGGTTCGACGGGGAGGGCGCTCTGGCCGTTGCGGTGGCCGCCGAGTTTGCGGACGAGGGCTACCAGGGCGAGGGCGAGGATGGCCAGGGCGATCAGGACCGCGCTGACGGCGGTGACGGTCGGGTCGACGTCGAACTGCAGGGCGTTGAAGACCAGGACCGGCAGGGTGCGGGTGTCGGGGGTGGAGAGGAACTGGGCGATGAAGAACTCGTCAAAGCTGGTGATGAAGGAGAACACCGCTGCCGCGATCAGGCCGGGGGTGGCCAGCGGGAAGGTGATGCGGCGGGCGATGGTCATCCGGGAGGCGCCCATGCTGGCGGCGGCGTCTTCGAGGCGTTCGTCGATGCCCTTCAGGGTGGAGATCAGGATGAGGATCGCGATGGGTGCGGCGAGCACGGTGTGGCCGAGGGCGATGGCCAGGGGGCTGCCGAGCATGCCGGCCGGTTCGAAGAACAGGAACAGGCCGAGCGCGATGACCACCTGGGGGATGAGCATGGGGGCCAGGACCAGGCCGTAGACGGCCGCGTGCAGAGGCAGCCGGCCACGGGCCAGGGCGGTGGCGGCGGTCACTCCCAGGATCAGGGAGAACACGGTGGTCAGGGAGGCGACCAGGCTGGACAGGGCGATCGAGGTGGCCCAGTTCCCGCCCGGGGCGAGCATCTGCTCGTACCAGTGGGTGCTGTACTGCTTGGGCGGGAAGGTGCCGATGCCGTCCGCGCCGAAGGAGGTGACCAGGATGATGACGATGGGCATCGCCAGGAACAGCAGGATCGCGATGGCGCTCAGGGCGCGGCCGATGTGTCCGGCCCGGGTGGGAGGCAGTTCCATCATGAGCTGCTCCTTCGTGTGTGCGCCTTCTTGCGGCGGAGCTTGGCCAGGCCGAGCACGCCCAGGCCGGCGAAGGTGAGCAGGAGCAGGATGACGCCGAAGGCGGCGGCGGAGTTCCACTGGTCCTGCTTCATCACCTGCTGGTCGATCAGGGCCGCGACGACGGTCTGCTTGTCGCCGCCCATCAGGGCGGGGGTGATGTAGTAGCCCAGGCAGAGGATGAAGCTGAGCAGGCCCGCGGTGCCGATACCGGGCGCGACCAGTGGCAGGTAGATGCGGCGAAAGATCGTCAGCCGTGACGCGCCGAAGCCCGCCGCTGCGGCGAGGAGCCGGCCGTCGACGCCGCGCATCACGCCCTGCAGCACGAGGACGGTGTAGGGGAGCATCACCGAGGTGGTGCCGATGACCACACCGGTCTCGTTGTACAGCAGCGAATACGGCGCACCGGGCAGATGCACGGAGGTGGCCATGGTGTTGATGATGCCGTGTTCACCGAGCATGATGATCCACCCGTAGGTGCGCACCAGGGCACTGATGAAGTGCGGCACGACCACGATCAGCATGGCCAGGGCGGCGAAGACGGGCCGCATCCGGGCGATGGCATGTGCCAGCACGAACCCCACCAGAAGGCTGAGCACCGCGGTCTCGGCGGAGATGCGCAGGGTGGAGAGCAGCACGGACAGGTTCACGCCGCTGAGGGCGTCGGTGTACCAGTGCAGGGTGAACCCGCCACTGTCGCCCTCCAGGCTGAGGGAGAGCACCCCGATGATCGGGTAGACGAACAACACCAGCAGGAACACCGTGACGGGGACGGCGTTGACCAGGGCGATGCGGGAGCGGTGTCCGCGCTTCCCGGACGCTTTCACACGCACCTTGGCGGGTGCGACAACGGTGCCGGCCACGGGCTCACTCCCCGTCCGACTCGTCGAAGACACTGACGTCCTCACGCTCAGCGGTCACACAGACCCGCTCGCCGGGGCGGGGCGGGCTCGCGGCGGTCTCGATCCGCAGCGGCGGCGTGCCGGGGGCGGCGCCGTCCAGGCGGACGGTGATCCGGGTCAGCGAGCCGACGTAGACGGCCGTTTCGACCGTGCCGGTACAGCAGCCCTCCTCGGCGCTGACCAGGCGCAGCTTGCCCGGCCGCACCGCGGCACGCACCCGCTGCCCCGGGGCACAGGCATGAGCTCGGGCTTTGAGGAGACCGCCGGTGTCGAGACGGACCGGGGTGCATCCGTCCGCCGTCGATTCCTCGACCTTGCCGGTGAGGAAGTTGGCCGCGCCCAGGAAGTCCGCCACGAACGGGGTGCGGGGGCGTTCGAACAGGCCGCGGGGGGTGTCGAACTGCTCGATGCGGCCGTCCTTCATGATGGCGATACGGTCCGACAGGACCAGCGCCTCCTCCTGGTCGTGCGTGACGTAGATGACGGTCAGGCCGAGTTCGCGCTGGATGGACTTGATCTCGGTCTGCATCTGGTCACGCAGCTTCTTGTCCAGCGCGCCCAGCGGCTCGTCCATCAGCACGATGGGTGGGCGGTAGACCAGCACCCGGCACAGGGCGACACGCTGCTGCTGCCCGCCGGACAGCTCACGGGGCTTGCGGCCGGCGAACTTCGACAGGCCCGCCGCCTCCAGGGTCTCCCCCACCCGGCGGCGGATCTCCGCCTTCTCCACCCCACGCAGCTGTAGCGGGAAGGCGACGTTCTCGCTGACGGTCATGTGGGGGAAGAGCAGGTACTGCTGGAAGACGAAACCGAAGTCACGCTTTCCGGGGTTGAGCTTGGTGATGTCCCGGCCGTCGACGGCGATGGTGCCGGAGTCGGGCTCGGTGAACCCCGCCAGCATCATCAGCGTGGTCGTCTTGCCGGAACCGGAGGAGCCGAGGAAGGTGACGAACTCACCCGCCGCGATCTCCATGTCCACACCGTCGACCACCGTCGTCCCGCTGTAGGACTTCCGCAGCCCCGCCACCGACAACGACTTCCCCGTCAGCGAGTTGCCCCCCGGAGCCAAGGCCGAGGCGAGAAGTTTGGTTCGCTCAGGCATCGGCCCACTCCCGCCAGCGCTTGGTGACCGCTTCCAGGTTCTTGTCCCACCAGGCCACATCGGTGTCGAACCCGGTCTTCAGGTTCTGGGGCGAGGTCGGCAGCGTGGCCAGGACATCGTCCGAGAGCAGCTTGGTGGCAGCGGGGACGACCGGGCCCTGCGGGAAGAGCTTGGCGAACGCCGCCTGCACCTCGGGGCGCAGGGAGAAGTCGATCAGCTGGTAGGCCGCGTCCGTGTTGCCCGCGCCCTTCGGGATTCCCCAGCCGTTGGTGAGCCGCCGGGCGCCGTTCCACTGGTAGGCGACCGGCATGCCCTGCTTGATCAGCTCGTCCGCGCGGCCGCTCCACAGGCTGGTCATCACCACCTCCTTGCGGCCCAGCAGCACCGCCGGAAGGGCGCCGGTGTTCCAGAACTTCTTCACCTCGCCGCGGATCCGCGACATCGAGGCGAACGCCCGGTCCACGTCCAGCGGATACAGCTTGTCCAGCGGCACCCCGTCGGCCAGCAGCGCGAACTCCAGCTCCGGGTAGTCCGCTTCAGCGCTCTGCAACGAGCGCTGACCGGCGAAAGAGTGGGTGTTCCAGAAGTCGGCCCAGCCCTTCGGTGCGCGCTTCAGACTGTCCGTGCGGTACGCCATCAGGCTCGCCCACACGTTCTTGCCGACCGCGTGCTCCGGCAGGTTGTGCTCCGCGATACCGGCACCCTTGACGCTCTTCAGCCGGTCGTGGTCCACCGCCTCCAGACAGTCCAGGCGCGCCATCTTCTGGAAGATCAGCAGCGAGTTGTCCATCAGGTCGACCTGCGGCCGGCCCTGCCTGACCTGGGCGATGACCTGCGCGGACTGGTAGTTGACCGTGGTGACCGTGATGCCGGTCTCCTTGGCGAACGGCTCGTAGATCGCCTTGGTGAGGGCGTCGTTGTAGGCGCCACCGCTGTTGCTGACGACGAGCCGCTTCTTGCTGCCACCGCTCGAAGAGCTGCGGCTCTCGCCGCTGCCCATGAGACTGCCGCATCCGGTCACTGCCGTGGCAGCGGCCAGAGCGCCTGCGGTGCGGAGTACGGTTCTGCGTCCTATCCGGTTGTCTTCCATGGCAGAGCCTCCTGGAGATCGCTGGGGGTACGGGGGATCCGTGCTGCGGGGACGTGCGGGTCCCGTACGGAGGGGCGGGGAGTTCAGATGCCGAGCATGCGGTTGACCTCGTTCAGGGACTTCACCGGCACGTAGTCGTAGCCGTGGGTCACGGGGTCGTAGCCGCGGTCCAGGAGGATCAGGTTGCGAAAGCCCATGTCGTGCATCGGCATCAGGTCGTAGCGGGTGTGCGAGGAGACGTGCACGAAGTCCTCGGGGGACGCGTCGAGCTGGTCGAGCATGTACTCGAAGGCGGCGTAGCGGGGCTTGTAGTAGCCGGCCTGCTCCGCGGTGAGGACCGTGTGGAAGTCCGCGCCGAGCCGGGGCACGCTCTCCTCGAGGAACGAGTCGTCGGCGTTGGACAGGATGACCAGCTTGTAGTTCTCGCCCATCGTCTTCAGCGGCTCCGGCACGTCCGCGTGCGGGCCCCAGCTGCGGACGCCGTCGGCGAACCGCTTGCCCGCGTCCGGGGCCGCCTTCAGGCCCCACTTGCGGCAGACCCGCTCGAAGGAGTCCTGAAGCACCTGCTCGTAGGCGTAGTACTCGCCGCGGACCTGGTCGTAGCGGTAGCCGCGGAACTCCCGGACGAACTGGTCCCACCGCTCGGCGGGGATCTGGTCGCCGACGAGCTCACGCGTGATGGGGGTGATCGGGTACTCGATCAACGTGCCGTAGCAGTCGAACGAGACGTACTTCGGCCGGAACGAGGGGTCGCTCATGAGGGTGCCTCACATGTGTTCGGGGAGGATGCGTTCGGGGAGAAAGTGTTCGGGGAGGACGGAGACTGAATCGGTTCGTGTTCAGGCGGCGCCGGCTCCGGCCGGGGCGAGGAAGCCGACGGGGTGCTCCGTCGTGCCGTCGAGCGCCAGGTCTGCGGCGATCTCTCCCATGGCGGGCGAGAGTTTGAAGCCGCTGCCGGAGAATCCGGCCATGACGACGATGTCGTCCTCGCCGGGGAGATGACCGACGAGCGGGTTACCGGAGGCGGTGTAGCCCTCCATGTAGACCGACAGCCGGATGGGGTCGGGGTTCAGGTCGGGCATCAGCTCGCCGATGAGCTCGCGGAAGGTGGCGAGTTCCTCCGGGCGGACCGTACGGTCGAGCCGCTCGGGGTCGGGTACGGGCAGATAGCGGGCGAAGGACAGGCCCAGCTTGACGGAGATGCCGTCGGGCGACGGTAGTCCGTAGCAGTCGTGGGGTGTGCTGCGGACGAAGGCGGGGGCGCCGCCGGCGAACCAGTCGTGGCGGGTGGGGATGTGCCAGGAGCTGATCAGCCGGCGGATGTCGACCGTCCGCGGAAGGTCGGGGAGCAGGGTGTTGACCCACGGGCCCACGGTCACCACCGCGGTGTCCACGTGGTCCGTGCCGTGGTCGGTGACGATGTGCACCCCGCCGCCTGCCGCGGGCGCTATCTCCCGCACCGGGGTGTAGCGGCGCAGCTGGGCGCCCAGTTGCTCGGCGCGGGCGGCGGCTGCCTGGATCGACGCTTCGGGCCTGATGATCGAACCCAAGCGGTCGAGTACGGCCGTGTGCCCGTCCGGGAGGCGGTGCTGCGGGTAGCGACGGGCGAGTTCCTCCCGGTCCAGCACCTCATGGTCCAGCCGGTGGGTGGTGCCGGCCGAGAGGAGGAGGCGCATGGACGGAGACGTGGTCTCGCCCATCACCAAGCATCCGCTGCGACGGCGCAGCGAGAACCCGGTTTCGCGCTGGAGCCGGTCCCACATCCGGTCGGCGAGCCGCAGCAGCGGGATGTACCCGGGATCACCCAGGTGCACGGCGCGGAAGATGCGGCTCTCGCCCCCGGCCGCGCCGCGGTCGTGACCCGGCGCGTACCGGTCGTAGCCGATGACCTCGGCTCCGCGGGCGGCGAGTCGCCACATGACCTGGCTGCCCATGCTGCCGGCGCCGATGACGGCGACGCGCTTGGGGATGCGGCGCATGAGGTCGCTCCTTTCGCCGGGGGTGGCATCGGTGGCAGTGGTTGCCCCCAGCACCGGGCGGACACCGTGCGGACTCTTCCGGTCCGTGTCCCGCTGGGGATGGCGTTCACTTTCGACCCGGGTGAACACGCAGGTCAACCCACACTCTGTTCCACCTCGCGGCCTTCTCGAGACGTTCTGTCACGGCGGACGTCCAGGCCTCGGAAAGTGCACTCCCCCCTCTTGTCACGGTGAGTGGCCGGTGCGAAGGTGACCCACGATCCCTCGGAAGAAAGCGCCCCCTATGCCGCCCAGACGTCCCGCAACCGGGCACTTCCTGACCATCACGGAGGTTCTGCGCCTGCCGGTGCTGGCCGAGGGGATGCCGCGTGTGCTGGCCGGTGCGTCACAGCTGCACCGTGCGGTGCGCTGGGTACATGTCACCGAGCTGCTCAACCCCGCCGACTTTCTCGAGGGTGGTGAGCTGGTGCTGACGACCGGCATGCCGTATCCGGAGGACGCCTCCAAGCTGCGGGACTACGTCGATCAGCTCGCCGATGTCGGCGCGGCCGGCCTGATCGTCGAGCTCGGTCACCGTTACCGGAAGGTGCCCGAGGAACTGGTGGCGGCCTGCCGGGCCCGTGAGCTGCCGCTGGTCGAGCTCGCCCGCGGCGTGCGGTTCATCGACGTCACGCAGACGGTGCACGCGCTCATCCTCGACGCCCAGGGGGCACTGCTGCGCCGCGGGAGGGACATCCAGGACATCTTCACCGCTCTGACGCTGCGGGGCGCGGGTCCGGAGGAGCTGGTGCACACCACCGCCGAGCTCACCGGAGCCCCGGTGGTACTGGAGGATCTCACCCATCGGGTCCTGATGTGCGAGCTTCTCGGCCGGCCGTACGAGCCGGTCGTGTCCGCCTGGGCCCGGCGCTCCCGGGCCGCGCCGACCCTGGAGAAGATCGCACCGAGTGGCCCGGAGGGGTGGCTGATCGCCCCGGTGCAGGACCACATGGGGCTGTGGGGGCGGCTGATCCTGCTGGACAGCCGGCTGAACCCGGAGCCCGACCCGGAGCACGTCCTGGTCCTGGAGCGTGCGGCGGTCGCGCTGACCATGGCACGCCTGGCCGGGCCGGCCTGGTGGGAGCGCCGGGCCCACCGCTCCGTGCTGCGGGATCTGTGCGAACGGCGCTTCCGCTCCCCGGCGGACGCCCGCGCCCGCGCGGAGGCCTTGGGCTTGCCGGCCTTCGGGCACCGCCTCTTCGCCGTGGTCATCCGCCACACCCGGCCCGGCGGCGAGGGCGAGCAGCTCGACGAGCGGATCGCGAAGGCTCTGACGCAGACCGGCATCCGCGCACTGGTCGGCGAGACGGCGCCGGGCCGGATCGGTGTACTCCTCGCACTGGCGCAGGCCAGCGCCTGGCAGCCGGTCGCCGAGCGGATCGGCCGGCTCGCCCGCGAGGAACTCGGTCCGCAGGCCGTCGTAGCCGTCGGCCCTGGCGTGACCGACCTCTCCGGGATCGCCCGGTCGTGGCAGGAGGCCGAGCAGACGGCCGAGGCCATCACACCGGCGTCCCCGGAGCGGTGGTTCTACGTCCCCGCCGATGTCGAGCTGCCGGAACTCCTGGGCGTCCTGCGCGAGGACACCCGCCTCCAGCGCTACGCGGAACGGCAGCTGACCCGCCTCATCGAGCACGACGACCGCAACAGCGGCGACCTGCTGCCCGCGCTGCGCGCCTATCTGACGGCCGCCGGGAACAAGTCGGTCGCGGCGAAGCTGGCCGGCATGTCCCGGCAGGCGTACTACCAGCGCCTCCACACCATCGAACGGCTCCTGGGCTGCGACCTGGAATCAGGCCTTCAGCGCACGTCCCTGCACGTCGCGGTGCTGGTCCTGGACGCACGAGAGGCGGCTGGTCCCGGCGCGTGACGGGCACGCCGACATCGCGCGGAGTAGCCGGCAGGGGGCGGCGGGCCCTCACCCGTCCGTCAGCGCCGCACCCGTCCGTGTGACCACAGTCGGCTTGGCCATGAGGCCGGCTCTCGTATGACTGCGCTGCCATGACTGCGCTGACATGACGAGATGAGGCAGCTGGAAGATCCGAGAGGAAACCGGCTGGGGCCAGGATTCCCCTGAATCCCCGTGCCGACTATCCGCGGTATGTGACAACGAGCGTCTGTGGTCACAGTCCGTCAGCGCCGCACCCTCGGCATCCCCAGGCCGATCCACGAGATGATCTCCCGCTGGATCTCGTTGTTGCCGCCGCCGAAGGTGAAGATCACCGCAGAGCGGTAGCCGCGTTCCAGTTCGCCGTGCAGGACCGCGCCGGCCGAACCCTCCTTCAGGGCGCCGGCTGCCGCGACGATCTCCATGAGCCAGGCGTAGGCGTCGCGGCGCGCCTCGGAGCCGTAGACCTTGACGGCTGAGGCCTCCTGCGGGGTGAGGGTGCCGTCCTGGACCGCGCCGACCATCTGCCAGTTGAGCAGTTTCAGCGCGTCCAGCCGGGCGTGGGTGCGGGCCAGGAGGCGGCGTACCCAGGGCAGGTCGGCGACGCGGCGGCCGTCGGAGAGCTTGGTCTCCATCGCCCAGCGCTGCACGTCGTGCAGGGCTCGGATCGCCATGGTGCCGTGGGCGGCCAGGGTCACGCGCTCGTGGTTGAGCTGGTTGGTGATCAGCCGCCAGCCCTGGTTCTCGGCGCCGACCCGGCGGGAGACGGGGACGCGGACGTTCTCGTAGTAGCTGGCGGTGGTGTCGTGCGAGGCGAGGGTGTTGATCAGGGTGCAGGAGTAGCCGGGGTCGGTGGTCGGCACCAGGAGCATGGTGATGCCCTTGTGCGGCGGGGCGTCCGGGTCGGTGCGTACGGCCAGCCACACCCAGTCGGCCGTGTCGCCGTTGGTCGTCCATATCTTCTGGCCGTCGACGACGTACTCGTCGCCTTCCCGTACCGCCCTGGTGCGCAGTGACGCGAGGTCGGTGCCCGCGCCGGGCTCGCTGTAGCCGATGGCGAAGTCGATCTCGCCGGAGAGGATCTTCGGCAGGAAGTACGCCTTCTGCTCGTCCGTGCCGTACTGCATGATCGTCGGCCCCACGGTGTTCAGCGCCATGAGCGGCAGCGGTACGCCGGCCTGGGCGGCCTCGTCGAAGAAGATGAACTGCTCCATCGCCGTCAGGCCGCGCCCGCCGTACTCCTCGGGCCAGCCCACGCCGAGCCGGCCGTCCGCGCCGAGCCGCCGGATGGTCTCGCGGTAGAACCGCTTCCGGGCGTCCGGGTCGTCGTGCCGGGCGTACGCGTGGTCCGGGACCAGTTCGGCGAAGTAGGACCGCAGTTCGGTGCGCAGCCGCTGCTGCTCGGGCGTGTATTCGAGGTGCACGGCGCCTCCAGGCTCCCAAGGCCGGTCCTGTCGGCGCACACCGTAGAACGTGTTTCAGAAATTGGGAATGGCGTTGCCGGTTCAGCGTTGCCGGTTCCGCGTTGTCCGTTCAGCGTTGTCAGTTCAGCGTGGCGAGGAAGTCCGTGCATGCGCGCGCGCACGCACGGCAGGCCGCCGCCGAGTCCTCCGCTCCTGGTTGCCGGTCGAAGACGTGGGCGGCCTCCAGGCACACGGTCCGGCACCACTCCACCTGGACTCGGATGCTGCCCTCGTCCACCTGGTTCTGCTCGGACAGCACGCGGCAGGTCGCGTCGCAGACCTCCGCGCACATGATGCCCTTGCGCCGTACGAGTTCCTGATTCTCGGTGCCGTCCGGATCCACGAGGCTCGCGCGCAGCGCGCACGCCCGGGCGCACTCGGTGCACGCCTGCGCACACGCAAAGCGGTCCTCCAGGAACCGGAACAGCTCCTGCTGGGATGTCGTCGAAGTCACACCGCGCGGGTAGCCCCGGTCGATGCCGGTCAAACCGGTGTTCCCCCGCCAAGAACCGCTCACCGACCGGCCCGCTCGCTGTCGAGGGGGCCGGGTTCATGGTGAGGACCAGGGGTACCCGCGTGCCATGAATAACGCATGGATGGAGTTGGCCGCGGGCGGGAGCGCCCCCGGCTTCGGGTTCGTCGTGACGGGTCTGGTGGTCGTGGCCCTGCTGCTGGGCGCCTTCATCCTGGGCCTGCGGCACAAGCGCCGGCGCCCGCCGCGGCCCGACGAGCAGCCCAGGCTCCCCGACGGCGGCCCGGTCCGCGAGACGCTGGAGCGCCGCGAGCCCGACGAGATGCCGAGAAGTGAGGAGCGTCTGACGCCGCACGAGCTGAAGACACACGGCAACCAGAGCGACCGGACCAGTGCCTCGCAGACGCGTCCGCGCTGGAACGAGGGCAGCAGCGGTGGCTTCGGCAGCGGCGGCCCGGGAGCCCGCTGAGCCACAGGTGCCGCCGGGTTCCCAGCCGGCCACCCGGTCGCACAAGACGTCGTACACAGGGAAGTGAGAACCATGGCCGATCCCGCCCGCAGCGCCCTGCCACTGCCCGACTACGACCATCTGCCGATCGGCGGCCTGGAGAGCCGCGTGCGGTCGCTGTCCGGGGACGAGGTCGAGCAACTGCTCGCGTACGAGCGGTCGCACGCCGACCGGCTGCCGGTGACCCGGCTGCTCGACTCACGGCTCGATCAGTTGCGCGCGGGCGCGCAGCCGACGTCCGGCGACCCGAACGCCCTGCGGCCTGAAACGGGGCAGGGCGGTCAGGGAGGCTCGCCCGTGTCGCCCGCGACATCGCCACAGCCGCACAGCCCGCCGCCGCACGGCACGCCCGACCAGCCGGCCCAGCCGAAGGGTGACCGCACGTAGGAAGCCGAACCGGACAAGGGGCCCGTGCCTGCGCACGGGCCCCTTTTCCATGCCCTGCCCCCGGCGAAGTGAGGTGGATCACAGGTTTGGAGTGCAGCGTGGGGTGGGGTCCAGCGTCTTTCCACAGGTGTAGGGGGCCACTGAGACGCAGGACGGTGAGGATGGAGCAGGTTCGGGCGGACGGCTTCGACGAGTTCGCGGCCGCCCGTTGGTCGGCGCTGCTCCATGTCGCGCGTCTGCTCACGGGGGGCGACCGGCAGCGGGCCGAGGATCTGGTGCAGGAGGCCTTGGTCAAGCTGTGGTTCGCCTGGCCGAAGGTCGCCGAGCAGGCTCCGGAGGCGTACGTCCGCACGGTGCTGGTACGACTGGCGGCTCGCTCGGGGCGGCGGCGCTGGTGGGGGGAGCGCCCGGTGGAGCAGCTGCCCGACCGGGCCGACGTGAACGACATGTCGTCCGCCGTAGCGGAGCGATCGCGGCTGGAGGCGGCGCTGGCCCTGCTCTCGCCGAAGCAGCGGGCGGCGGTGGTGCTGCGCTACTACGAGGACCTGCCCGAGGCCCAGGTCGCCCAGGCGCTTGGCTGCCCGGTGGGCACCGCCCGGTCCCACGCGTCACGCGGAGTCGCACGGCTCCGCCGGATTCTGTCCGACGCCGTCAGGCCCATGGGGTGAAAGGAGAACCGATGGACGACTTCGAGCGGGACCTGTCGCGGCTGATGCGCGACACCCAGCAGCACACCCCTTACGAGCCCGCGCACCGGCAGCGGCTGCACGCGGGGATCCGGGCCCGCCGCAGGTCGCGGTTGCTGTGGAAGGCGGGCGGTTCCGCCGTGGCGGTGGCCGGGCTCAGTGTCGGGCTGGCCCTGCTCCCCAGCCTGGGCACCCGGGCCCAGCCCGCCGATCGCCGGCCGCAGCCGGCGACGAGCCCGACGACTTCGCACGACAACAGGCCCACGGCCGACGCGCCGAGTCCGAGCTCCACCCCTACCCAGCCCGGGTCGTCGGCGCCCGCCACCACGCCCGGCCGCGGCACACCGTCCGGTGGCACGACCCCGCCGAGCGGCCCGACCCCGACCGCCACGGCCACCGCCCGCCACACCACATCGACACCGGCCACACCCCCGCCGCCCTCCGCGACACCCACGAGTGTCCCGCCCTCGGTCCTGGAGTCGAAGGAGCCCTCCGCGTCGGCCTCCACCGAGTAGCCGGCTGAGCGGCCCTTCCCGTCAGGGGCACCCTCGCCCCGAAACCACCTCTCGCACCACCCGCCACGGGCGCCCTCGGCATGCCCGCAGACGGCGCCCGCGCATGACCCACGCCAGAACGCGCATGCCCCGCGCCAGAAAGAAGCCGTGAATCAGCCATGAGAACCGCACGGCGGCCGGCCCTGATCGACCGCCCGATACCCGAGCCGGCCACGCTGCCCCGCCGGGCGCCACTGCCCGCGCACCACCCGGAACCCGTTCTCGACGTGGTCGTTCCGGTGTACAACGAGGAGAACGACCTGGAGCCCTGCGTCCGTCGCCTGCACGCGCACCTCGGCGACACCTTCCCCTACGCCTTCCGGATCACCATCGCCGACAACGCCAGCACCGACCGCACCCCGCGGATCGCCGCACGGCTGGCCGCCGAACTGCCCGGCACGCACTGGATCCGGCTCGCGGAGAAGGGCCGGGGCCGTGCGCTGCACACGGCGTGGTCGCGTTCCGACGCGCCCGTTCTGGCGTATCTGGACGTGGACCTGTCCACCGACCTCGCCGCGTTGCTGCCGCTGGTCGCGCCGCTGATCTCGGGCCACTCGGACATCGCCATCGGCACCCGGCTGGCCCGTGGCTCGCGGGTGGTGCGCGGGCCGAAGCGGGAGATCATCTCCCGCTGCTACAACGGGCTGCTGCGCGGCACCCTCGCCGTGGGCTTCTCCGACGCGCAGTGCGGGTTCAAGGCGGTGCGGCGGGACGTCGCCGAGCGGCTGCTGCCGCTGGTGGAGGACCGCGAGTGGTTCTTCGACACCGAGTTGCTGGTCATCGCCGAGCGCGCGGGGCTGCGGATCCACGAGGTGCCGGTGGACTGGGTGGACGACCCCGACAGCCGGGTCCACCTCCTCTCCACGGCGCTGGCCGATCTGCGGGGCATGGCCAGGCTCGGCCGGGCCCTGGCCTGCGGCAGGCTGCCGCTGACCGCGCTACGCCGCAGCGGCGGCGACCTCTCCGGGGAGCTGCCGGCGGGCTTGGCCCGGCAGGTGGTGCGTTTCGCCGCCGTCGGTGCCGCCAGCACCCTGTGCTATTTGCTGCTGTACACCGGGCTCAGACCGGTGACGGGAGCCCAGGCCGCCAACGCCCTCGCCCTGCTCGCCAGCGCGATCGCCAACACGGCGGCCAACCGGCGGCTCACGTTCGGGGTCCGGGGCCGCGGCGGCGCACTCCGCCACCACCTCAAGGGCCTTGCCGCCTTCCTGGTCGGGCTGACCCTCACCAGCGGTTCGCTGGCCGTCCTCCACCACACCGCGCCGGGGGCCGGCCACCGGGTCGAGCTGGTGACGCTGATCGCCGCCAACCTGGCCGCGACGCTGCTGCGCTTTCTTCTCTTCCGGGCCTGGGTGTTCCCGGCCCGCCGTACGACAGGACCCTCCGCCGTATGAGCACCGTCCAGCTGCGTCGCCCGGCCTCCGGCATCGACCGGCCCGAAGTCCCCCGCGCCTCCCGGGAGTTCCGGCCGCGGCTGCGCGCCGCAGTCGTGCGCTACGGGCCCGTGCTGCTGACGTACGGCGTGCTGAAGCTGGCCGGCTTCGCCGTCTTCATGTACCTGCTGGATTCCGCGGGAGACTTCCGGAAGAAGAACCCGCGCTTCGGCGGCGGCGAGCACGCCTGGGACGTCCTGGCCAGCTGGGACGGCTGGTGGTACCAGCAGATCGCCGAGCACGGGTACGACCCCGCCCTCGAGCCGGTCCCGGGCGCGACAGGCCTGATCACACTGGAGGGCAACTCGGCGGCGTTCTTCCCGCTGTACCCGACGCTGATGCGGCTGGTCTCGGAGTGCACCGGGCTCGGCCTGTACGGCGCCGGCATGACGGTCTCCGTCATCGCCTCGTTCGCCGCCGCGCTCGGCATCTACACCGTGACGAATCGCCTGGGCGGCCACCGGGCCGGGCTGGTCGCGGCCGGGCTGTGGGCGGTCTGGCCCGGCTCGGGCACGGAGTGGTCGGGCTACTCGGAGTCCCTCTACACGGCCCTCGCCGCATGGGCCTGTCACGCCGTCATGACCCGCCGCTGGCTCACCGCCGGGCTGCTGACCTGTGCGGCCGGGCTCTGCCGGCCCACCGCCGTCGCGCTGGTCGCCGCGCTCGCCGTCGCCGCGACGCTGTCCTTGCGCCGACGTGCGGACGGGGTCCGTCGTCCCCTGGCCGCGGTGGCGATCGCGCCACTGGGCCTGTTCGGGTACCTGGCCTGGGTCAACTACCGCATGGGCGACATCAACGGCTACTCCAAGCTCCAGGACGGCGCCTGGGCCCACGAGTTCGACTGGGGAGTCCACACGTTCAACGTGCTGACGTCCATCCCGGTGGGCCGTTTCGACTATCTCTTCGCGATGCCTTTCGAGGATGTCATCGGCGTCTGCGTGGTGCTGATGGTGCCGGTGCTGACCGTGCTGCTGGTGCGCCTGCGACCGCCTGCCGTGCTCGTCGTCTACACGGTCCTCTCCTACCTCATGGTGATGACCACCCAGCAGTACTTCGGCAACGTCTCGCGCTATCTGCTTCCGCTGTTCCCGCTGTTCGTCCCGCTCGCTCTCGCGATGCGCCGGCTCAGATGGCCGTCCCTGGCCGCGGTCCTCGGCACGGCAGCGCTGGCCTCCGGGTCGTATGCGGGATACGTGCTGTTCGAACTGGGAGTGCCGTAAACCGCCCGGCGCCCGGTGAGATGGCTCCGAAACATTCCCTTCACGCAGGAAGTATTTAGGGGTAACGACCGCTGCCTACCGTGCCTGCCTTGGCAGTCACCGACCCGCAGCAAGGAGGCGTGGCATGAGTACCGAGCCGCGACTGGCCGTAGTGGCCGAGCCGGAACCCGCACAGCAGGCAGCACCGGACACGGACCAGGCCGTCAAGGAGACCCTCGAGGACTACACGCTCCGCTTCGCGCCGCGCAGTTACCGGCGCTGGACCCCGATGGTGGTGGCGACGACCGCGCTCGGCGGCATCGCCTACATGGCCGACTTCTCCATCGGCGCCGGCATCGGCCTGGCCCACGGCACCGGCAACGCGCTGCTCGCGATCGCCGTCGCCGCCGTCGTCATCTTCGTGACCGGCTTCCCGCTGGCCTACTACGGGGCCCGTTACAACATCGACCTGGACCTGATCACCCGCGGCTCGGGCTTCGGCTACTTCGGCTCGGTCCTCACCAGCGTCATCTTCGCCAGCTTCACCTTCATCTTCTTCGCCCTCGAAGGCTCGATCATGGCCCAGGGCCTGAAGCTGGGCCTCGGACTGCCGCTCTGGCTGGGCTATTTGGTCTCCACGCTGATGGTGATCCCGCTGGTGATCTACGGCATGACGGCGTTGAGCAAGCTCCAGGTGTGGACCACCCCGATCTGGCTGCTGCTGATGGTCGGCCCGCTGGTCTACCTGGTCACCACCGACCCGGGCACCGTCGACCGCTTCCTCGCCTACGCGGGCACCGACGGGGACGGCGGCATCAACACCGCCTCCGTGCTGCTCGGCGCGGGCGTGTGCCTGTCGCTGATCGCGCAGATCGGCGAGCAGATCGACTACCTGCGCTTCATGCCGCCCAAGACCGAGGCGAACAAGCGCAGTTGGTGGACCGCCGTGGTGATGGCCGGCCCGGGCTGGGTGGTACTGGGCGCGCTGAAGCAAGCCATCGGCGTGTTCCTCGCGGTGTACATCATCGCCGAGGTCGGTGCCTCCGCCGCGCCCGAGCCGATCCAGCAGTTCAAGGGCGCCTTCGACGCGATGATGCCGTCCTGGCTCGTCGTCCCGCTGGCCGTGGTGCTCGTCGTCATCAGCCAGATCAAGATCAACGTGACGAACGCGTACTCCGGCTCGCTCGCCTGGACGAACTCCTTCACCCGGGTCACCCGGCGCTACCCGGGCCGGATGGTCTTCGTGCTGGTCAACCTGGGCTTCGCGCTCGCCCTGATGGAAGCCGACATGTTCAGCTTCCTCAACAGCATCCTGGGCTTCTACTCGAACTGCGCGATCGCCTGGGTGGTCACCGTGGCCACCGACATCGGCATCAACAAGTACCTGCTGAAGCTGTCCCCGCACGCCCCCGAGTTCCGCCGCGGCATGCTCTACGCCGTCAACCCCGTCGGGGTCGTCGCCTTCGTCGCCGCCTCGGGACTGTCCATCGCCATGTACTTCCACGCCCTCGGTGACACGCTCCAGCCGTACTCCCCCGTCGCCGCGGCCGTCATCGCCTTCGTCCTCACGCCGCTGATGGCCGTGGTCACCAAGGGCCGGTACTACCTGCGCCGCACCGACGACGGCATCGCCGAGCCCCTCCTGGACGAGGACGGCAACCCCAGCGCCGTCACCTACGAGTGCCATGTGTGCCGGCAGCAGTTCGAGCGGCCGGACGTGGCGGCCTGCCGCACCCACGACGCGGTCGTGTGCTCGCTGTGCCTGAGCACCGACAAGGTCGGCGACCACGTCCTGCCGGCCGCGGTCTGACCGGCGGCGAGGGCGCGGCCGGGCGCTCCCCCGCCGTACGGCACGTACCAAGTCGGTCTCGGAGGCTCTGTGCGGGTCCGGAGGGGGCGGCGGCTCCGGGACCGGGGCGGCATACTGATCTCGCGCCGCGCAGTGATCAGGCCGACGGTCGGAGAGGGGATGACGGGACGTGACCACCGAAGAGCCGGACGGGCGGGGGGCTTCCCACGAGCCGCCCGGCGGTCCCCCGGTCCCCGACGACGTATGGCTGAGGTTCCTCACGGACAGTGAGTCCGCCATACGTGTCTCCGCTCCCAGGGAACCCTCCGCCGAGGAACGGGCGGCGGGGCGCCGGCTCCAGCCCCCGCACGCCGTCGGTGACCTGTGGCAGCCGGAGGACCTGTGGGTGCGCGTGGCATGGCGGGACCTGGACCGCCGTGCCAAGGCCCGGCGCGCGGGACGGGTCGTGGCCACCGCCGCCGCCGTTGCCGTGGCCCTGGGGGCCTGGTCCCAGCTGGCCACCGGCGCGGGCCCGGGCCAGCGGCCCGGCGAGAGCACGGTGCGACAGGTCGAGGGGGCGACCGCGCGGCAGCCCACCGCCACCCCTCTCCCTGCCGCGTCCCCCTTCCCGTCGGCGTCCCGACAGCCCACGCGGGACGGGTACGGTTCCGCCCCGCAGCCAGGGGTGACGGCACCGGGTCCGCCGGGCGCGCACGAGGCATCCGACGACCAGGAGGCGGTGGGCCGCAGCTGAGCGTGCCGCCGGAGTCACCGGCGAGCAGTCCGGCGGACGGCCGTCATGCCGTCGCGCTCAGCCCGTCTTCCAACCCCTGCGGGTGTCGATCCGCTCCCACTCCGCGTCCCACTGGGCCATGCGCCGCCGGTCGAGGCCCAGGCGGGTCAGCCATGCGGCTCCCAGGACCGTCCCGCCTGCGAGAACCCCTGCGAGCGCGCCACCCATGGCGATGTGCAGCCAGGCCTCGCCTTCGGACACCGGTGGGGTCGTGATGTCACCGCTCCGGTTCACCCAGAGGGAGACGGTGCTCCCGGCGGGAGCCCTGGGCGGCACCCGGGCCTCCTCCCGGTGTGTCGAACCGTCGGGCGCGGTCCACCGCACCTTGCCCCACACCCGGTGGTCGCTCGCCGCGCGGGCCGGCGACGGGCCGGGTGCCTCCTCGACGACCACCGCCGAGACCTGGCGGCTCTCGGCCCGCTGCCGTTCGACGGCCTGCTCGACGGTGCCCGCCGCCAGCAGCCCGGCGACCAGTCCGCCCAGCAGGGCGAGCACCCAGCCGGCGAGCACGACCCAGGCCTCGACGACGTCGACGCGCCGTTTGAGCGCGTTGCGTCGCCACCGCCACCACCGCACGGTCACACGCTCTGACGCTTCCATGGGCCGACACCCCCTCGTGAGCACCGGCAGCACCCTTCCAGTGTGCTCCTGACAGCGGCTGAAGCTCACCGATCAAGCGGGATCAGGCGGGAAACGCCGCAATCCGGACCCGGTCGCTCCCGGCGCCGGGGAGGAAGGAGGCCATCGCCCGCCCTTCCTCGGCGACGCTGGTTCCAGAGGGCGGTGCGCGTCATCGATGATCCGGCCGCGGTCGTAGTGGCCGAGGATCGCGTTCGAACGCCGGCAGAAACCGCACCGGGGAGGGGGTGCCTGGGTCGGGGCGCGGCGCGCCGGGCGGGTCGAGCAGTTCGCGGCCGCGTTCGTCGGCCACCGGCTCGGGGACGTCGGGGACTACTTCCTCAACGGCGCGCACCCTCCGCTCGTCCTTCCCGTCCGGCCACGCGACGACAGGCCGCCGGCTCGCGCCGCAGGGTGAATCGCCCCCGAGCGGGGCAGGAGGCCGAGCCGGCCGAGACGACGGTTGTGCGACCGGTCCGGGACCTCGCCGAACGTTCCCCGGGCGAGCGGCGTCATAGGCGTAGCCGTCGTCGAAAGGAATGCCGCCATGCCTGCCGTAGCCCGCGCCGCCCGAACCGTTTGCCGTGCCGTGCTGATCGGAGGGCTCGTCGGCTCGGTCGCCGCCTGCGGCACCGGGACGTCGACGTCCTCCGAGACGCAGAGCGCACCCGGTCGCAGTCGAGGCTCCTGGCAGGAGCCCGTCTCCTACACCTACACGCTCCGGTCGAGCGAAGGAGAGCGGAGCCTGCTCGGCACCTTCCGGATCTCGGTCCGCGACGGCGCCGTGGTGAAGGCGGTGGGCCTCGACGACACGGGACGCCGCACGGTCGCGAGCACCCCCGACGCCGTGCCCACGCTCGGCGGACTCCTCGCCGAGCTCGAGCAGGCGCGACGGGACGCCGCGGACACGGCCGAGGCGCAGTACGCGGCCGACGGCCATCCGGTGCGGATCGTCCTGGACTGCGAGGAGAACGCGGTCGACGACGAGGCCCGCTACGTCATCACCGCTTATGAGCCGGCCGACGGCCTGCGTGCCGGGGATCGCACCGACCCCCGGCCGGGAACATGATGCCGGCGACCGGCGCTCAGTCCTTGCCCATCGCCTTTCGGACCGCGTCCTTCGTACGGTCCACGAGGGCGGCGACGGGGCCGAGGGCCATATTGGCCGCGGCGGACTCGACGCCCGGGTGCGGGCGCGTGGGTGCCATCGCCTCGGCGGCCTTCACGGCCTTGGCCAGGGTCGCGAGGCCGTCGGCGTCGGTGCTCCGGCGGATGTGCGTGAACTCGTAGCGCTCCTCCGCCCGGGCGTGCTCCTGCACGTCCTTGCGCAGCTGCATCAGCTGCGGCATGAACTTCGGGTCGTCGGTGTCCAGTTCGTCCAGGGCGGCGAGGGTCTCCTTGGCGGCCCGCTCCTCGGCGAGCCGGTCCTCCACGACCTGCTCGCCACCGGGCAGGGCCCGCCGGGCGAAGGGATGCACGACCTCCTCCTCGGCGGTCTCGTGCACGGCCAGCAGCCGCACCAGGCGGCGGAAGGCCTCGCGGCGTTCCTCGCCCCGGCTCTGTTCGACCTCGTCGAAGAGGTTGCGGATGTCGCCGTGCTGGCGCATGAGGAGCGCGACCACGTCGGTGTCCGCGGCCCGGTCGTCGCCGGCCTGGGGGATGTGCGTCTCGGGCATGGCCGTCCGCCTCACTTCTCGCGCATCGCGGGGTCGGGGTGCTCGCCCTCGGACTGCACGCGGTACTCGCGGCCGAACATCTCGTCGTGCTGGGCCATCACCCGCTCGCTGGGCGGCTCCTCACCGCCGTGGATCTGCTCCTGCATCCTCTCGAACCGCTCGTGTGCCTCGCGCACATATCCGGCGCCGAGGGTGGTCAGGTCCATCTGGGTGTCCAGGAGTTCGCGCACGTACTGCTTGTTCGGCTCGAAGGTGAGCACGTTCGGCAGCTCCGGGGCGAGCACCTCCTGCGGCTCCCGGCCGTCGTGGCGGCGCATCAGGTCGCAGGCCGTGTGCAGGTGCTCCAGCTCCATGTTCAGGTGCAGCTCCCAGATCGCCTTGACCTTGGGGTCGCTCTCCTGCTGCATGAACGAGTAGTACAGGTAGCACTCGTTGTACTCGTGGTTGACCAGTTGCTCCCACCACGTCTCCCCGGGGTCGACGAGCGACTCGTAGTGGGTGACGTGCTCCTCCTCGATCAGGCCGATCTCCTGGTAGAGCTGCCGGGCGATCGGTTCCATGTAGGTGGGGCCGGTGTTCATGTAGAAGTTCATGGTCTGCTGCTCCGCCGCCATGATCGTCAGCGCGTGCAGCTTGGACAGCGGGTTCGTGCCGCTCTTGTCGTACGGGTCGCGGACGTTGTCGTACGGGTCGCGGTGGTGGTACTTCGTCGGCCGGCCCGGCATCACCTCGGTCAGGTCGTCGACGATCGACTCCGCCTTGCGGTGCTCGATCATCTCGTAGAGGTTGGCGTACCGGTACAGATGGTCGAAGTCCTCCAGCACGCCGAACTGGTACGCCTGCTTCAGGTACGGATCGGGCTCCATCCGCGCCACCCACGCCGTCAGGTCCACCGCGACCTGCTCGTAGGCGATCGTCGTCTCCAGGACCGAGGACACGCCGGGCAGCAGCCAGTTGACGGCCTTCTGCTGCTGCGCCTCGATGTAGCGGGTCCGGGCGAGCTGCCGCTTCACCTCCGGGTCGACGGTGTTGCGGGCGAGCTGGTGGCTGAAGAGGATGGCCTCCACCTCGATGCCGTTCATCGCGATGATGCGGCAGCGGGTGTACGGGTCGCAGCGGTCGGGGTCGATGGGCTGCACGTTCAGCTCGCGCCAGTTGCGGACCTGGCGGTCGAGCGGGATGCCCCGCTGTTCCAACGGGTTGAAACTCATGGACGGTCTCCTGGGGGGTGAAGGGACTCGCGCGCCGACGGAGTGCCCCGCCAGGGCCGGCGAGAACGCGTTCGTCTTCCCCACTGTTTCGCCCGGGTCGGTTTCCGGCCATCGCACGCACCCCAACCGGGTACTCACCGCACGAGGTCCCCCGCCGGTCCGCCGTCCTCGCGGGGGCCGTTCGACGACAGGCCGGTCAGGTCGGCCGCGGTGTCGGCCGGCTCCAGGTGCGGGCCGATCCACTCGCACAGCAGGACGGTGGCGTCGTCCTGGAGGCGGCCGTCGTGGTATGCGAGGACGGCCTGGATGAGGCGGCGCAGTGTCTCGGGGACGGGCAGACCGTCGGCGTGGTGGCGGATGAGGAAGTCGGCGAAGCGGGCCAGGCCGAACTCACGGTCACCGGAGCTGCGTGCCTCGGTGATGCCGTCGGTGTAGAGAACGATCCGGTCGCCGGGCTGGAGATGCTCCTCGCACATGATGCCGCGCAGGCCGAGGTCGGTGCCCATCGGGTGGGCGGGCGGGCAGGCGAGATGGGTGGTCCAGCGGTTGTCGCGGATGATGATCGGCGGGTGGTGGCCGCGGTTGACCCACCGCAGGACGCCGGTGCGGGTGTCGAGGGTGGCCAGGACTCCGGTGACGTAGCGCCGGTGGTCGTACTGTTCGAGGAGGGCGGCCTCGACGGCGTCGGCTTTTTCGAGGAGGCCTGCGCCTTGGCGGCGGGCCTGGCGGCAGGCGCCCAGGGCGAGGGCTCCGGACAGCCCGGCGGCCGTGTCGTGTCCCATCGCGTCGAAGATCGTCAGATGGACCAGGGGGCCGTCGACGGCGTACTCGAAGACGTCACCGCTGATGTCGTAGGCCGGTTCCAGGGACGCGGAGATCGCCACCCGTCCGTCGGCGTAGGTGCGCGGGGGCAGGGCGTTCCACTGCATCTCCGCCGCCACGCTCATCGGCCGTGCGCGAACCAGCTTGGCCAAGGCGTCGCTGGTGCCCCGCTTGCTGACGATGATCAGTGAGATGAGTGCCGCCAGCGCCTCCATGTCCGCGCGGGCGTCAGCGTCGTCGTGTTCGCTGCTCACCCGCAGCAGCCCGATGCGCTCCGTTCCGTCCAGCAGCGGCACCCACCACTCGAACACGCCGCCGGCCAGGGGTGCGGCGGGCAGGACGTCGCCGTACTGATAGGCCCGCCCGGCGACCGTCCCCTCGACGTTCAGCTCCGTCTCGTGCCCGTGGGACGCCGCCTCGTCCCCCGGGAGCAGGCGCAGGAGGTTGCGCTGCAGATCGGCCACGTAGATCAGCACCTCGTGGAAGGAGGCCGCGCGTGCGCACGCGGTCGCCTTGGCGGGAAGCAGTTCGATCGGCATGAGATGGCTGGCGTCCAGCAGGTCGGCGAGCATCCGCCGGCCGCCCTCGCCGCTCCGTTCCATCAGCGTTCACCTCCGATCGCCGCACGGGACGGCTACCCGCGAAACGGCGTCTCGGAGACCGGCGCGCGCACCCCGGCGACCGGGACGGTGAGGAAAGCGTCGGCTCTGTGAGGCTTTGAAGGACGACCTCCGGGTACTTCCACGGCCGAACGACCCGTCGACGAAGGAAACGGAGGCACGGAGGCCGTGTTGCTGTCCCATTCGCTCGATCGCGGAGTCCTCGTCATCACGGTCCATCAGGACCCCGGAATCGGCGGCCGTGCCACGCTCCTCACGAAGATCAGCGACCTCGTCCAGGCCTGCCGGCCGGCGCCGGTGGTCGTCCTCCTCGACGAGCGCGCCGCTCAGAGCGCGGTGGTCAGTGTGCTCCTGCGCGTCCACCGTCTGTGCAGCCGGCTGGGCACAGTGATGTCGGTGGCCACGCACAGCGCCCCCACCCGCCGCGCGCTCGAGGCACACGCCGACACCGCCGGCACGCGACTGGTCGTCCACGCCCGGGCCGACACCGCTGTCGCCGCCGCGTTCGCCGCGGCGGCCTGAGGGGGATGTGCGCGGCGTCACGGCAGGGTGCTCTGGGCGCTGATCAGTTCGGTGACCGCGCGCAGACCGCCGTGGGCGAGGGCGGCGCGCTGCCGGTCCGCGCCGGTGCCGTCCTGCAGCAACCGGTGGATCAGGGACGTGACCTGACGGGTGTCACCGGACGCGTCGAGGGCGGGAGCGACATGCCGCAGGAACTCGTAGAGCACGTCGCCCGCGCGGTGCGCCGTGCCGCCGGGGTCGATCAGGGTGTCGCTCAGCCCGTGCCGGGCGGCGTGCCACATGGCGGCCTGCAACAGCTCCGGCGCGCAGTCGGGCACGGGCGCGTCGGCGGCCGCTTCCGCCAGGGACGTCTCCACCAGAGCCCGGATGATCGCGGCGAGCATGACCGCCTCGTCCGCGCGCAGCTGGACGTCCGGGCACCGCACCTCGATGGTGGGGTAGGCGGCGGACAGGCGGGCCTGCCAGTAGAGCTGACCGGTGTCGGAGATCAGGCCGGCCTCCAGCAGCCGTTCCGCGCGCCGGTCGTAGTCCGCGGCGTCCCGGAAGTGCGGGGGCATGCCGCTGACCGGCCACCGGCTGAAGATCACCGTGCGCCAGCTCGCGAAGCCCGTGTCGTGGCCGTCCCACAGCGGAGAGTTCGCCGCCATGGCCGTCAGCGTCGGCAGCCGGCACCGGATCCGGTTCAGGACCTGCACTCCCGCCTCCCGGTCGGGCACGCCGACGTGCACGTGCGTGCCGTTGACCAGCTGCTCCGCCACCAGTTGCGGCGCCTGCACGACCATGGCCCGATAGCGGGCCTGGTCGGTGACGGCGATGGGACGGCCGTGCCGCAGCGGTGGTGTCCCGCAGACCCCGATCCGGCAGCCGTGCTCCTCGGCGGCCACGCCGACGGCATGCCGCAGACGCAGCAGATGGCCGCCGACCTCCTCCAGGGTGTCGCAGACCGGTGTGGCCACCTCGACCTGCGCCTGGAGCAGCTCGTACTGCACCTCCTGGTCGGTCACCAGATGCCCCACGCCTGCCGCGGCGCGCACTTTGTCCGCCTGAGGTACCGGCAGGCCCGTCACCGGGTCGAGCAGCAGGTACTCCTCTTCCACGCCGATCGTCGTCATCGACCACCCTCTGTTCCGCCCGGCGGCCGGGCCGGATCCGGCGTGCGAGAGGCGCGCCTCTCGCAGGAGGTCACCTCTCGGCGCACGCTCGTGGAGGACCGAGTGCCGCGATCACGGAGAGACAAAACATGACACAGACGCAGAAACCGCTTGCTCGGTCAAAGCCGTCGGCGCGGTGCCGTCGGCCGGACCGGGGTACTCGCGCACGGGCGGTCCAGCGGCTGCCGTCACGGTGCCGGAGCCCTCGCCGGCTCGCGGAAGGGAGCGGTCCCCATGCCCCGGACGATCGAAGAGCAGACAGTGGAGCAACTGGGCGGTCCGAGCAGCGTCCTCGCGCGGCAACGGCGTGATCACGCGGAGATGGACCGGCTCATGGAGCGGTACCGGGCCCTGCCGGACGGCGAGGAGCGCGAGCGGGTCCTCAAGGAGGTCGTCCAGCTCGTCTTCAGCCACGCCTTCGCGGAGGAGACCGTGCTGTGGCCGGCCGTGCGCCGCTCGGTGGCGGACGGCGAGGAGCTGACCTCGCGGGTGGAGGAGGAGCATCAGCAGATCAACGATCTCGTCGCCGGCATCGAGCGCCTGAGCCCCGGCAGCCCGGAGCGCGAGGAGATGGTGCGGCGGGTCTTCGCCCTGATCCGCCAGGACATCCGGGACGAGGAGGACCTCGTCCTGCCCCGGCTGCAGGAAGATCTGGACATCCCCCAGTTGCGCCGGCTCGGTACCGCGTGGGAGGCGGTACGCAAGAGCGCGCCCACGCACCCCCACCCGATCGTCCCGCGCCGCCCGCCCGGCAACGCGCTCCTGGGTGTGCCGCTCAGTCTCTACGACCGGCTGCGCGACGGGCTCGGGCCGGTCCTTCCCTCGGCGGTGCTGAAGAGGGCCCTGACCGGACTCACCGGCCTCCTCGTTTCCGCCGCCGTCGCCGCGATCCTGCGTAAGCGGCATTGAGCCCACCGCCCGGTCGAATGGATCATTCCGCCATTCGGCCCAAGAACACCCGGTTGCAGACAACGGTGATGAACGCGAAGGAATAGGTTCCTCCCGGCCGGATGACCGTCCGTGCACCGTTGCTGCCGATCGAGGAACTGATGGCGACACACACTGAACCGGTTGCGCCGGTACCCGCGGTGGAGCGCCGCGGCCGAGGGAAGGTGATCGTCTCCTGGCTGACGACCACCGATCACAAGAAGATCGGGCACCTGTATCTGATCACGTCGTTCGGGTTCTTCCTGGTCGCGGGTGCACTGGCGATGCTCATCCGGGCGGAGCTGGCCCGGCCGGGGCTGCAGATCATCTCCAACGAGCAGTACAACCAGGCGTTCACCATGCACGGCACGATCATGCTGCTGCTGTTCGCGACGCCCACCTTCGCCGGCTTCGCCAACGCCGTCATGCCGCTGCAGATCGGTTCACCCGATGTGGCCTTCCCGCGGCTGAACATGCTCTCGTACTGGCTGTTCCTCTTCGGCGGCCTGATCGTGCTCGGCAGCTTCCTCACCCCGCAGGGCTCCGCCGACTTCGGCTGGACCGCGTACACCCCGCTCAGCGGTGGGGAGCGCACCCCTCACGTCGGCGGGGACCTGTGGATCATGGGGCTGGCGCTGTCCGGCTTCGGCACCATCCTCGGCTCGGTCAACTTCATCACCACCATCATCTGCATGCGCGCCCCGGGCATGACCATGTTCCGGATGCCGATCTTCACCTGGAACGTGCTGCTCACCTCGGTGCTGGTGCTGCTGGCCTTCCCGGTCCTGGCCGCCGCGCTGCTGGTGCTGGAGGCGGACCGGCGTTTCGGCGCCCAGGTGTTCAACGCGGAGAACGGGGGCGCCATCCTGTGGCAGCACCTGTTCTGGTTCTTCGGTCACCCGGAGGTGTACATCCTGGCACTGCCGTTCTTCGGCGTGATCACCGAGATCATCCCTGTCTTCGCCCGCAAGCCGATCTTCGGTTACACCGGTCTGATCGGTGCCACCATCTCCATCGCCGGGCTGTCGGTGACGGTGTGGGCGCACCACATGTTCGCCACCGGCGCGGTGCTGCTGCCGTTCTTCGCCTTCATGACGTATCTGATCGCCGTACCGACGGGCGTGAAGTTCTTCAACTGGATCGGCACGATGTGGCGGGGCTCGCTGTCGTTCGAACCACCCATGCTGTGGGCGTTGGGCTTTCTGGTCACCTTCCTCTTCGGCGGCCTGACCGGCGTCATCCTGGGGTCCCCGCCGCTGGACTGGCACGTCACCGACAGCTACTTCGTGATCGCCCACTTCCACTACGTGCTCTTCGGCACGATCGTGTTCGCGATGTTCGGCGGGTTCAGCTTCTGGTGGCCGAAGATGACCGGCACGATGCTCGACGAGCGCCTGGAGAAGATCCACTTCTGGACGCTGTTCATCGGTTTCCACACCACCTTCCTGGTGCAGCACTGGCTCGGCGCCGAGGGCATGCCCCGCCGCTACGCCGACTATCTGGCCGCCGACGGTTTCACCGCCCTCAACACCGTCTCCTCGATCGGCGCGTTCCTCCTCGGCCTGTCCACCCTGCCCTTCCTGTACAACGTGTGGCGGACCGCCCAGAGGGGCGAGAAGGTCGAGGTCGACGACCCCTGGGGCTTCGGCCGCTCCCTGGAGTGGGCCACGTCCTGCCCGCCGCCCCGCCACAACTTCCTCACCCTGCCCAAGATCCGCTCCGAGTCGCCCGCCTTCGACCTGCGCCACCCGGACGTGGCGAGCCTGGACGAGGCGGAGAACACCGGGCAGCGCGATGTGCTCGACGTCGAGGGGCACAAGGGCGACCGGCGGTGAGACGCGGCAGACCCGAGGCACACGGTGAGCCGCGCAGCGTTCTGGCCGACGAGACCGAGGGGTACCTTCTCGCCCACACCCATCGCGACCAGGCGCAGCGTGAGGCCGAGGAACTGTGCGCGCGGATGCCGTGGCTGACCACGGCCCAGGCCGAGGAGCTCACCGTCCACTACGTCCGCCGGCGCCTCGATGTCACCCGGCAGCTGATGCGCGACACCGTGCGACGGGCCGAGGAACTGCGGCGGGAGTACGAGAGCCGCTACGCCGAGCTGCGGAGCGCACTGCTCAGACGGCACGCGGCCGGTGCCTGCGCGGTGCTGGCCTGTGCCGCCGGAGCGGGCTCGCTGGCGGCCGGTGTGCTCACCCGCTGAGAGTCAGGCTCAGCGTCCGTGACTCTCCTCGCGGGGAAGAGGCCCGGCATCGGCGTGGCGGCCCGGGCGGCGGGCGGCGTGGCGCCTGCCGGGGCCGGGGCCGTTCCGGGCGGCCAGGGCATCGGCCACGGCACCGGTGACGAAGCCGTAGACGGTCTTGTGCAGGAGGTCCACGGCGAGTTCGGTGCGCGGCCAGGTGGCGGGCGGGGCGCCCACGCCGGTGGCGTTCTCCAGGATCTGGTCGTTGGTGAGGCGGACGACGGTGAACTTGGCGGACGCGACCGGCCCGCGCAGCCCGGACTGGGCCATGATCGAGCGCAGTACGCCGAGGAGGGCGGCCTGGCCGAAGTGCATGGCCCAGTTGACCGGCAGGGGTGGGGTGCCGGGACGTTCGGGCAGGCCGGTGAGACGCTGAAGGACCCGGGCGGGCACATGGGAGTCCGGGCGGCCGGTGACCACCTGCTCGATCTTCTCGCCGAGGGTCATCACGACGCCTCCGGCGGTACCGGCGACCAGCCCCTGCCACAGTGCGCGCCTGATCATGTGGCGCCGAGTACCCGGTGACGTCGGCTTCATCCACGCCCGGGACCATGGTCCTCAGTGGCCGTAGGGCGGCTCGAAGCAGCCGGTCTCCGGGTAGGGGCCGTTGGTCCGCACCTCGAAGTTCGACCTCTGCACGAACGCCGACACGCAGGCGTCGTCATGGACGCGCAGGGCGACTCGTGTCCCCTCGGGCGTGACGTAGCCGTCGTCCTTCCAGCGCGGGGACATCCGCGTGACGGTGAGCGTGCCGCCGAGGCGCTTGCCGCCCTTCGTGACGCGCTCCTCCTCGTAGCCGAGCCGGAGCAGGGCCGTCCGGACGGTCGCGGGGTCCCACGTCCGCTGCTCCCACAGACGCTCCAGCACCGGCCGGATGCGGGCGGCCTCCCGCTCGGCGTCCTTCGCGTGGGCCGGAGCCATGTCGCCCTCGCGGCGGTAGGCGTTGTTCTCGTGGTAGTGCGGGGCACCGTCGCCGGCCCCCGGCTCCACGTACGGCGAGGCTCCCGGGGCATGAGTCGACGGCGTGCCGGTCGGGCTCGGAGCGGTTCCCGACGTGGCGTCCGAGGCGTGCAGGTCGCCGCAGGCGGTGAGGGTCGCCGCGAGGACGAGTGCCGCGGCTGCCGCAAGGGCGGTGCGGCGAGCGGGCGTTGAGGTGGACATGAGGCCCACCTTCTCATCGCCGCGGCTCCTCCGAGCCGGTGTCACCTCGGCTGCGCCTGCCGCTGGACGAGGTCGCGGAGCTCGTGGCGGCCGCTGAGGGCGAGCTCGGCGTAGATGTCGCGGTGGTACTCGACGGTCTTGCTGCTGATGTGGAGCCGCCCGGCGATCTCCCTCTCCTCGCCTTCAGTGGTGGCCCGTGCTGTCGCCGGCCGTCGGGTTCGGGACGATGAACCTGTCCCTGTACAGCGCCATCGCCTCCGCGGCAGCGGCGGGCTGTCCGCACTGATGTTCCTGCCGGTCGGCGTCGTCCCCCATCAGCCGCCGACCGTTGAGGCGGCCTGCTTGCAGGCCTTCGGGCTCTTCATGAGGGTCAACCCCGTTATCGCACTGCGACACCGTCAAGGCTTGACCGGCTTCACCTTCTTCTCGCTGCCGTTCACCCGCACGGTGACCTTCTCCCGGTTCCGGGCCCGGTCGGCCGTGATGGTGTACGACGTGACCTTGCCGTTCCGCCAGGTGCAGCTGACCTCGTAACCGCCCCGCGCGCGCAGTCCGGTGAAGGAGCCCCTTGCCTTCCAGCCGTCCGGCAGGGCGGGCAGCAGGTGGATGGCCCCGTCGTGGCTCTGCAGGAGCATCTCCGCCACGGCGCCCGGGATGCCGAAGTTGCCGTCCATCTGGAAGGGAGGGTGGTTGCAGAACAGGTTGGGCAGCGTGTTGTAGGTCAGCAGTCCGCGCAGCATGATCTGGGCGCGATGGCCATCGCCCAGGCGGGCGAAGAGAGCCGCCCGCCAGGGCCAGGTCCACGAACGGCGGCTGTCGCCCGACACCGTCGCGGCCGTGAACGGGACGCCTTCCTTCTCGCCGCAGCGTGCCTTGAGCGAGACGAGGGCGGCGGCCGCGAAGTCCGCCGTCCTCGGCGTGATCTGGCGGCCCGGGTAGACCGCGAAGAGGTGCGAGGTGTGGCGGTGGATGTCGGTGGGGCTGTCGATGTCCTCCTGCCACTCCTGCAACTGCCCCCACCTGCCCACCTTGTTCGGCGCGAGGCGTGCCTGCATGTCCGCGACCTCGGCCCGGCGGACGGGATCCGCCTCGAGCACCGACTCGCAGTCGAGGTAGTTCTGGAACAGGTCCCAGATGATCTGCTGGCCGTACATCACGCCGTCCTCGCGTGGCCCGTGCTCGGGAGACCAGCCGTTCGGTGCGACGAGGAGTCCGTCCTCGCGCTCCTTCAAGTGGTCCTCCCAGAACTCGCAGATCTCCTTGATCATCGGGTAGGCGACGGTGCGGAGGTAGGCCAGGTCCTGGGTGAACGCCCAGTGCTCGTACAGGTGTTGCGCGTACCAGGCACTCGCGACGGTGTTCCACTCCCACGCGTTGCCGCCGAAGATGCTCTGACTGGTGCGGGCGGTCCAGCCGCGCGTGTCCGTGCCGAAGGCGTTGCGGGTCGCCACACGGCTGGGCACCGCCACCTGCTCGATGAACCGGACGAGTGCCTCATGACACTCCGGCAGGTTCGTCGTCTCGGCTCCCCAGTAGTTCATCTGGACATTGATGTTGGTGTGGTAGTCGGAGGCCCAGGCCGGCTGGTTGCTGTCGTTCCAGAGGCCCTGGAGGTTTGCGGGCAGGCCGTTCGGGCGGGAGGAACTGACCAGCAGGTAGCGGCCGTAGTCGAACATCGTCTGCTCGAGGGTCGGGTCCTCCCCGCCGGCCGCGTAGCGCGCCAGCCGGGCGTCGGTGGGCAGTGTCACGACGTCGGCGCCGGAGCTGCCCCAGTCGACCGCGACACGCTTCATGAGGGCGCGCACCTCGGCGGTGTGCTCGTGGCGCAGCCGATCGTAGGGCCGGGCGGTCGCCTTGCCGAGCGTCCTGGCGACGACGGGTTCCGGATCGGCTCCGCGCCAGCCGGCGGCGGCGTCGAGCTTGTAGTCGGTGCGGGCGTCGAGGTACAGAGTCAGGGTCGTGCAGTCGCTGAACCGGAGGACCGGCCCGTCGGCGCGGAGGCCGCCGTCGGTCTGCACGGCCTGGACGGTGCACGCGTGCTTGAGGCCGTTGCCCATGACACCGCTGAAGGAGATCCGCCCGGCGCCGGCGTCGACGGTCGTCGGGGCCTTGTCCTGCCCGGACGTCAGCGCTATCGCTCCGGAGAGGTCTCCGGCCCGCTCCGACGTGTACCGGAAGACCATGACGTCCGCGGACCGGCTGGCGAAGGCCTCGCGCAGGACGCGCCGCCCCGGAGCGCCGAAGCGGGTGACGTGGACGCCGTGCACGAAGTCGAGGGAGCGCCGGTAGTCGACGACCGTCCGCTGTGTGCGGGTGTCGAAGCCCTTGCCCTCCAGTGCGATCTCCGCGATCTGGAGGCCGGTGGACGACGCGCCGGGGGCCAGCGTGAGCCGGTAGGAGCGGTAGGCCGTGCTGTCGGTGACCCGGAAGGTCCGGGTCTCGCCGCGGCCGGCGAAGGGCGCCCCGGGGTTCTGCGTGTCGAGGGTCGTCCAGGCGTGCCCGTCCTGCGACGCCTCGAGCCTCCATCGCCGGGGATCGTCCTTCGGACGGTCGGGGGCCGCCGTCAGCACGTAGGAGGTGACGGCGACCGGGCGGGGCAGATCGGCCTGCCATACGACCTCCGATGCGGCCGGTCCGACTCGCCAGACCGTGGCCGGATCGCGGTCCACCGAACACGAGATGCCCGTGGACCGGGACCCGGACCGGGACCGTGGCCCGGCGCCGGGTCCCGTGGAATGCCCGCTCGGCGACGACAGGTACACCGCACCGCCCACGCCGAGGTCGACGCCGGACAGACCGATCTCGCTCACCTGGAAGTGGCTGACGCCCGCCTCGGGGACGAAGTCGAACCGGTAGAAGCGGTAGGCCGCGGGGTCGGCACAGGTGAACTCCTTCGTCTGGAAACGGTTTTCGAAGGGCGCTTCCAGGGTGCGTCTGTCGAGCGTGGTCCACGTGGTGCCGTCGGCTGAGCCGGAGAGCGTCCACTCCTGCGGGTCGCGCTGCGGCACGTCGTCGGCACTCGTCAGACGGTAGGAGGCGACCTCGACGGGAGTGGGGAGCTCGACCTGCCACCGCACCTTCGAACCCGGCCCGTCGATGCACCACTTGGTCCTCGCGTCACCGTCGTACGTCTTGTCGACGCCCTCCGAGGGGGAGGTGCTGTACGGTCCCCCCGGCGCCGTGACCTTCGGGCTCGCTCGGGGGGCGAAGGTGACGACGACGTCACCGAAGTTGCGGTACGAGCCGAAGCCGGTCATGCCGGTGTCGAAATCGCTGTCCGGCTTGCCCGCGAGGGCGTTGTCGTAGTTGTTGACACCGCCCCAGAGGCTCTGTTCGTTGAACTGGATGCGCTCCTCGTGGGGATCGGCGAAGAGCATGGCGCCCAGTCGGCCGTTGCCGATGGGCAGGGCCTGTGACTGCCAGTCCATGGCGGGTACGGAGTAGGTCAGCGCCTCGCGCGAGAGGGTGGGCCACCGGACGGCCGCCGATGCGGGAGTTCCGCCGGTCAGTTGAGTGAGCAGAGGTGCGAAGGCGAGGCCACCGCCGAGCTTGAGAACGCTTCGTCGCTGCGGTGAGTTTTCATCGATCACGTGAGATCTCCCGGCCATTCATCGGCTCTTTCGCGGAGGATGTGAGGTCACATGGACGCCTGTCGCCCGCCCGAACATCGTCGCCGGGAAATAGATCGGATGTCTATAGGTGTGCATCATCCACCCGTGCAGTGCCGGAGGGCCTCAGCGGCACCATGCGACACATCTTCATCGGCCTGACGGCCCGTCATCGACGTTCGCATCAAGGCGGCCTCGATACCGCCGTACCCCGCGCCGACCACCGCTCGATCTTCGCGCAGTAGGCGGTGCGGGCGTCCTCATCGATCTGCATCTCGTGTTCGGGGCGCATCCCGGTTCGGCCGCCCGGTCCCACGGCCGGAAGTCCACCGGCATGGCGCGCCACTTGATGCCGTTATCCACGAGGCAGCGGATCGAGTCCAGCATCGCGCGGTGGCAGTACGCTGCGTCGAGGCCGCGGGAGTGGGTGGCTACCTGGTCTTGAACCGGTCCGGACGCACGAAGTCCAAGCCTTCGATGGTCTGCTTGCCCAGCGCCTCGTGTGCGGCGATGTGGCCATAGCCGGTCGCCATCTTGAAGCCCTTTCCGGAGAATCCGGTGGCACAGTAGACCCTGCTGTTCTCATCCAGCCAGCCGAGGAGGGGATGCCTGTCCTCGGTGAAAAGGTCGGGAAAGGCGTCGGAGCGCACGATGGTGGGGGTCAGGCCGGGAAAGAATTCGGTGACGATCTCGATGACCTTCTCGTTTTCTTCCGGGGTGAGTTCTCTGGGGACGCGGTCCGGGTCGGGGGTTGCCCTTCCGCGCCCGTCCATCGGTCCGTCCACCGATGCCTTGACCGTCACGCCATCGACGGCGGGTGCACCGTACATGGCGCGATCGTCGTACAGCCGGCTGAAGACGGGGAAGTTCTCCGGCGAGAACTGCGTGCCGTCCTGGGCGATGAACCAGGTCAGGACGATCCGATGGGTTTCCGTAACGGCCTTGAGGTGGTCGGGCATGAGCCTTCGGGACCAGCCCCCCGAGGCGACGATGACCTTCTCGAACGTCCAGGTTCTGTCGCCGGAGGCGACGACCACGCCGTGTTCGGTTTCAGTGATGCTGTCCACGGGTGTGTTCTGAAGGACGGTGGCGCCGTTCGCCCGGGCCGCCGCGACGGCGGCGCTGACGGCGCGGTCGGTGCGCAGAACGCCGGCGCGGGGGTCATAGATGGCGCAGTCGTCGGGGCGGAGGTTGTGCTGGGGGTAGCGTTCCGCCAACTCCTCCCGGCTGAGGACGCAGTGCTCGGCTCCGGTGATGCGCGTTGTCTCGAGGAGGTTGTTGATGAAGCTGCCGTTCGCCGTCCCGATGGACAGCCCCCCGGTGGGTATGAGGATGTCCTGCCCGGTTTCGGCTTCGAGCTCGGCCCAGAGGCTGCGGGAGCGTTCCATGACGGGGTAGTAGTCGGGCTTCCCGAGGTAGACCATGCGGAACAGGCGGGTGTCCCCGCCCACGGCACTGCGGCCGTGGGCCGGGGTGGCCGCCTCGAAGCCCACTACCGAGTCGGACAGCCGGGAGGCCTGCCACAGGGCCATGCTTCCGATGCTGCCCAGGCCGATGACTGCGAGTTGTGCATCCATGAGAGCAGTTTCCCTTCGCTTTACTCGTGAAGTCCCGCGAGTCTGCTGCCGAACCTGGCCAGGAGTGAGGTTCTGCTGGAACCCCTGCGCTCTTCCCACCGGTCGGCAATGCCGAAGAGCCGGTACATGGCGTGAACGCCCAGCCAGCGGATGGGCTCCGGTTCCCACTTCCGTGCCCGGTAGCCGACCCAGGGCAGGGTGGTCCGTTCGGTTTCCTTCTCGAAGGCGAGCTCCACGAGTGTCCTGCCGCCGACGTAGGCCGACGTGACGCCGTGTCCCGCGTAGCCGGTGGACGATCCGATCCCGGATACCGGGTCCCAGTGCACGCCGCCGTTCCAGTCCCGCGTGACGCCCAGGACCCCCGACCAGGCGTGGTCCACCTCGAAGGGGATGCCCGGGAAAAAGGAACTGAGCTTGTGCGAGATCAGGCCAATGGTGGACTGGGCGGTTGAACCGGCTCCCCCTGTGCCGGACCCGAAGCGGTAGGGAACGCCGCGGCCTCCCATGGCGATACGGCCGTGCGACGTCCGCTGGGCGTAGATGAACGTGTGCGCGGAGTCGCTGAGACACTGGAGTCCGTCCCAGCCGATCCGCTGCCATGCCTCCTCCGACAGGGGCTTGGTCACGATCAGCGAGGAATTGACAGGGATCAGGCTTCGGCGGCCCAGCAGCTGTCCGGAATAGCCTTCGGTGCAGATGAACGTCCTGGCCGCGGTGACGCGTCCGTTGGCCAGGGTGAGGGTCTTGCCCTCGACACTGTCCACTCGGCTGCCCTCGTAGATGCTGACCCCCATGGAGGTCAGGGTGTCGGCGAGGCCGTAGACGAGTTTCGCGGGGTGGAATCGAGCGCAGTGCTTGTAGAAGAGCCCGCCGTGGACGGTGGCGATGTTGATCCGGCTTTGGAACGCGTCCCGGTCGAGCATGTGGACGTCGTCGTCGGTCAGCCCGTACTTCAGGTCGGCATCACGCCTGGCGACAAGCCGGCCCAGCCCCGCCCGCGTGTGGGCGGCGACGAGCGCGCCACCCTTGTGCTGATCGGCATCGATGCCCTCGGCCTGGAGGATGTCCAGGACGGAGTCGACGCCGGCGACGAATTCCTGCTGCAGCGCCCGGCTCGCTTCCAGCCCTCCCCCGGCGCGGGCGAAGGTGGCACGGTTTCCCGGGGGCATGGCCGAGAGCCAGCCACCGTTGCGTCCTGAGGCGCCGTAGCCCACCTGTTCGGCCTCGAAGACAGCGACCGAGAGCGACGGTTCCAGCTTCTTGGCGAAGTACGCCGCCCACAGGCCGGTGTAGCCGCCGCCGATAATGGCCACGTCGACGGAGTCCTGGCCGGTGAAGCGGGGGAACGACGGCCTCTTGTCGGCTATTTGGGCCATCCAGAAGCCGAGCTCTCCGTTTCGGGGTGGTGCCCCAAGGGCGTTCATGCGTGTCCTTCTTCAGTCTCTGGGAACCGTGTGGGCCGGTGCTAGAAGGCGGTGTAGCCGCCGTCGACGGCGAGGGTTGCCCCGGTGATGTACGAGGACTCCGACGATGCGAGGAAGAGGACGGCGTCGGCGATCTCCTCGGGGGTGGCGAGGCGTTGGAGCGGGATCTGCCCCTCACGCTGGCGGCGGGTGGCCTCGGGGTCGGACCTGCGCTGGAAGGAGGCTTCGATGACCGGGGTCGCGGTGAGGCCCGGGGCGACCACGTTGACCCGGATGTTCCGGGGAGCCCATTCGATCGCCGCGCCCTTGGCGAGCATGATGAGGCCGCCCTTCGCGGCGGAGTACAGGACTTCCTCGGGCTTGCCGACCATGCCGAGCCGCGAGCTGACGCAGACGAACGAGCCGCCCGTGGCGGGCATCAGCGGCGCGAAGTGCTTCATCACCAGGAAGGAGCTGAGCAGGTTGCTGTGGAGCACGTTCTTCGCGTCGTCGTAGGCCATCTCGGTCAGAGGGCTGCTGACCTGGAGGCCGTGGTTGAGGACGACGGCGTCGACGGTGCCGAAGGTCTCCGAGGCTCGGCGGGCCAGGTTCTCGACGAAGGCCTCGTCGTTGAGGTCTCCAGGGACATACACGTCCTCGGGCCGGGCGCTGTCGAGCTGCTCCCTGCGCCCGGTGAGCATCAGTCGCGCCCCTTCACGACGGAAGTGGGAGCACACTGCCTGCCCGATGCCGCTGTTGGCGCCCGTGACCAGGGCGGTGACCTTCTCGAGTCTCATGACAGACCCTCCTTCATGGGTGAACTGTGGGGAGGGCCGACCGGGGCGGGGATCCCGTCCCGGCCGGCCCTCCGAGGAATCCGCGGGCGTCGACGGGCCACCGCTCCAGCACCGTCCCGTGCTGTCTGGTGACGTGTACTTTCTCGACATTGACCACCCCCAGGCAGACGTGGTCGGACACGATCGGAAGCACGGCGCCGACACTCGGCCGGGAGCCTCCGGGGGAGCGGGAGGAACCCCTGGCACTCGTTGAGCTTGGCCAGGACGGCGGTGATGCCGGCGATGCCGCCGTGGCCGCGCTCGGGGCTGCGCACTGCGACGGGGAGCGCGGGGTCCTGATCTCGCCCCGCACCCCGGCGGGCGTCAGGGCCGATGCTGCCATGGCCCGGGTAGGTGAAGACTCTCACCGGCACCAGGCCGCTTGCGGGCGTCGAGCGCGAGGTCGCCGACGGCCTCAGGAGGCCCCCGGAACGACAGGCTCCACAGCCGACCTCGATCACGACCTCCAGTCGCCCGGCGTCGTCCGGCACCGCATCGGCGAGGGCGCCGATGGCCGCGGCGTTCTCGGCGCCGACCCACAGGCGGGTCGTCTCGGCCAGCCGCCGGGTCCGCGGCCCCTTCGTCCTCCGTGGGCCAGATCGGGTAGGCGAGGAACATGCCGTGGAATCCGGCCGCGGCGAAGAGCTCGGCCACCCACGTTGCCCGCGGTCTTTCCGACGGCCCCTGCCTTGACCTGGCGCCGACCGATCTTGACGCATGTGTGCGTCTTGACATGCGGCCTGACGTCGACGCTGTGCTCCGTGGCGCAGCCCTGCGTACGGTCGATGCTGTCCCGCATCACGTCGGCCGGCACGATCGGCGCTGGGGTGTCGAGTCGCTCGACGAGCGCGTTGAATGCCTGTGGGAGCCGGTTCACAGCTGCGCTCCTCATGATTGGTTCGCCACTACACCGCGGTGCAGATCATCTGGATCTCCACAGGGGTGTTGAGGGGTAGCCCGGCGACGCCGATCGCGGTGCGGGCGTGCCGTCCGTTCTCGCCCAGCACCTCGATGAGCAGTTCACTGGCCGCGTTGGCGACCTGCGACTGCAGACCGAAGTCCGACGTGCTGGCCACGAAGACGAGCATCTGAACGATACGGACCCGGTCCAGATCACCCACCGCCCCCACAGCGGCGGCGAGACAGTTGAGCGCGGCATGGCGCGCGAGGTCCTTCGCGGTCTCCAGTTCCACGTCCCGACCGACAACACCCTGACCCAGCAGCTCACCGTCCTTGTAGGGCAGTTGGCCCGAGATATGGATGCTGGAGCCCACCGCCCGGTGGTGCACGTAGTACGCGTTACCGGCGAGGACGGGTAGCTCCAGTCCGAGGGTTCGGAGCCTTTCTGAAGCCGAGTCGCCCTTGACGGTTTGAGGTAGTGGCAGACTCATGCCGCCACCGCCTTGCTTTGGATCATTTTCTCAGTTCTCCGCTCAGGCGTCAGGGGCGAGGGAGGCCGAAGAGGACTGGAAGGTCGGCGATGTCGGTGATGCGCTCGTAGCCGAGCCAGTGCTCGTCGTGCTCGAAGCCGCGGTCGACGTACACCTTGTTCTTGATGCCCATGATCGCCGCGGATCGCAGGTCGTACATCGGGCTCGCGGAGACGTGCACGAGCTCGTCGGGCGTCACGCCAAGCTTGTCGAACATGTACTCGAAGGCGCGGAGTCGTGGCTTGTAGACGCCCATCTCCTCGGCGCTGATGACGACCTCGAACGGGGCCTTGAGGTTCTCCGCGAGACGCACGGCGTGCGCGGTGTCGCTGTTGGTGATGATGACCAGCGGGACTGCCTCGGCCAGGCGGTTCAGTGCCTCGGTGACACCGGGGTACGGGCCCCAGGTGGGGATGCGCTCGTACACCGCACGCGCCTCGTCCTCGCGGTACTCGAGACCGACGCTGCGCGAGGCGCGTTCCATGGAGCGGGCGACGACCTGGTGGAACGGCTGGTACGCGCCCGTGCACTCGTCGATCCGGTACGCCTTGCAGATCCGCAGGTACTCATCGGCGACCTCAGCCGGCAGTCGGTCGCCCACGACCTCACGCATCGCGTCGTTGATGCTGAACTTGATCAGCGTTCCGTTCATGTCGAACGTCACGAACTTGGGCTTGACGTCGAATCCCACGGGTCCTCCTAGTGCTTCGGCGGGGCGGCCTGAGCCGCTCTGGACGATTGTCGACCAGCTGCTGTCGATTGTCGACCATATTGGCGGCCACTGTCAACGAGTTCCTTGGGCAGCCGACGCTCGTCACCGGTGCCGTGACCGGGGCCCGTGCCGAGGTCGCAGGTAGCCGATGGCTCGCACCCCGGTCAGCTCGCTTGACGCACTCTGCGTCGGACGGCTCAAGGGCGCCTACATGGTCGTCTTCACCCTGTTGCAGGCCCAAAAGCCCCCTGGCATCGGACCGGCATCGGACCGACAGCCCAAAGACCCCACCCGAGACGCCGACCTGTCACCGCGACCCGTGATCCGGAAGGAGCACGGCTGTGAGGTCAGGGAGTTCGGTCGACAGACAGCCGACTTGAGGTGTCGATGAAAGATCAGTGGAGTATAGTCGACAAACGACCAAATGGTCGTAAGGGCCAGGGAGGCGACGGGTGGATCACAAGTTCGAGTGGCTGGAGCAGCGGACGACGACGCCGGACGGCGTCTATCGCACACTGCGTGCCGCCATCCTCGACGGGACCGTACCTCCGGGTGGCCAGCTGCGGGAGGCGCACATCGCCGCGGATCTCGGGATCAGCCGTTCCCCGCTGCGCGAGGCGCTGACCAAGCTGGAGGAGGAAGGACTCGTCGTAAAGATCCCCTACCGTGGGGCGTTCGTCATAGAGGTGAGCGCTCGTGAGGTCGCCGAGATCGACTCGGTCCGGCTACGTGTCGAGCCGTACGCCGCCGAGCTCTCGGTCGAAGCGCTACGCGGTCCTGAGCGGCCGCGGTTGCTGCAAACCGTCGAGGATCTCCGCCGGGCAATTGAGAAAGACGACATCCCGGCCAGCATCGATGCGCACCTTCGCTTCCACAGGCTCTTCTACGACCTCTCGGAGCACGGCGTCCTGCAGAGTCTTTGGAACGGCTGGGAGACCAAGCTTCGCCTCCACCTCAGTGTCGATCACCGCACTTACAGCGACGACCCGCAACAACTGGTCGTCGAGCACGAGAGGTTGGCTGCGGTTGCCCTGGAAGGCGACGCCGACGCGTTCCGCCAGGAACTGGCTGCCCATTTCCCCATGGGGCTGCGGGGCCAGACGGGAGATCAGGGGGGAACGCACGCCCCCCGGCATGCATGAGGCCATGCCGGGTGCGTGAAGTCCACAAGCCCACTCGCCACCGTGACGTTGCAGACCCATGGCATTGTCTCAACGTAAGCTTGTAGTGGATCTTGGGTGGGGCTGCCGGTCGCCGCACGGTTCGACGGGTAAGACGCCGTTTCCCATGGCTGAGGTTCGTGTTGTCGACCGGCCAGATGACAAGACCGCCGGCCGGTCTTCAGCGACCTGTACGACCGCCACATCGACGGTGAGGTAGAAGAGCCTCCGCCGGAACGCATTCGACGACCCAGCGGTGACGGCCCAGCCGGGTGGAGGACTCGATGCCTTTGCGGGCGATGCTGTGACGGATTCCGCGCTCACGGATCCATCGGCGCAGGTGGTCGTAGCGGTCCGTTCCCCCGGTGCTCCCCTGCCCCCGCTCTCACACGGCGCAGTCGGCGTCGGCTCCGGTGCGCTCGGTGATCGAGTGGACGACCACGGGCAGGACCTCGGTGCAGGGGCCGTGGCCTGGCATTGGAAAGTCGGCCACTGCTCTGAGGACGCCTCACCTCCCTCGACGGACATCAGAACTGGTCTTGCACCGCCCAAGAGATCACAGGCCATGCGAAGCGAGGTCTGAGTGGCGCGGCCTCCCTGAAGGTTCGGGGTAAGTCAGCCGCCGTCGGCGAAGAGTGCCCGACCGCTGGTCGGCACGGTTCCTGAAGTCGCGGGCGACGCGTCGGTGAAGCTCGATCAAGCCGTTGACGGCGGCATTTGTGCCGGCGCGGCCGGTCCCGCGGTAGGCCAGGTACGCCTCATGGCACTGCTGCAGGGTCAGCATCAGACCGGTGGAGACAGGTCACGACCTTGACCATCGCTTCCCGCGGCGGCAGATCGAGCCGCCAGGCTTCCAGGTTGTGCTTGAGGCTGAAGCGTGTATTGACAGTGCTCGACGGCCCCCCATATGGTCGACAAACGACAAGAAGTACGGTCGACAAACGACAATGAGCCTGCTGTTTTTAAGTCATTCATGCGGCGTTTCGCCTCCACGTTCATCGCCGGGCTACCGCTCAACAATCCGGTCGAGATCCAGATGGTCTGCGCCGCGCTGCGGGGCGGATACGGCGGCGGTGTGGCTGCGAGCGCGCGCGATGTCGCGGGCCGCGCACGTTCGGCATCCGAGGGAGTCAGCACCCGCGCCCCTCGATCACCACCAGACAGAACCAAGGGAGGGCAGCGTGAACCGGCTCCAACGAGCACTCGACGCTCTGGTCGAGCGGATCGACACCCCCGCGCCGATCGTGCTGGTCGACGTCATGCAAGACAACATCGACCGTATGCAGGGCTTCGCCGACCAGCAGAAACTCGATGTCAGGCCTCACGTCAAGACGCACAAGTGTGTGGAAATCGGGCGGCGGCAGATCGAGGCCGGGGCGGTCGGAATCACCGCGGGCAATGTCGGTGAGGCCGAGGTCTTCGCCCAGGCCGGATTCGACGACATCTTCCTCGCCTACCCGATCTGGCCTGCGGGAACGAAGGGGACCCGGATCCGCCGGCTCGCCGAGTCCGTCCGGCTCCGGGTCGGCGTCGACAACGTCGCGGCGATCGAGGCCCTCGCCGACGCGATGGGAGACGAACCGGACCGGCTGCAGGTCGTGGTCGAGGTCGACTGTGGTGCCCGTCGTTCCGGGGCGCCGCCCGAGGTCGCGGGCGACCTCGCGCTCGCCGCCCGCAAGCGCGGCCTGGTGCCGGTGGGCGTCTTCACCTATCCAGGTCACGGCAGCACCGGCCCGGACGCTCGCGAACGCGCCGCGCAGGACCAGGATGCCGCGCTCACCACCGCGGTACGCAGCCTCGACGGCGTCGGGATCACCGCCGAAGTGGTCAGCGCCGGCTCCACCCCCACCGTCGAGTTCTCCACCAGCAGCGTGATCACCGAGATCCGTCCCGGCGAGTACGTCTTCGGGGACCTGAACAACGCCCGGCTCGGCGCCTGCACGGACGATCAGATCGCGCTGTTCGTCGCCGCCACCGTGGTCAGCGACTGGGCGCCCGAGCAGGTCATCCTCGACGCGGGCACCAAGGCTCTCAGCCGCGAAGGCAGCATCGAGCGCGGCTACGGCCGGGTCGCCGGCACGACGGCCGTTCTGTCCAAGCTCAACGAGTACCACGGATTCCTCGCGCTGCCCGCGGGCGAGTTCCGCCCCAGGGTCGGCACCGTGGTGCCAGTGGTGCCGAACCACGTCTGTCCGGTTGTCGTCAATTTCGAGGAGTTGATCGTCACCAACAGCGCCGGCACGTCGCTGCAGCGGTGGCCGGTCGACGCCCGCGGATTCCTCAGCTGACGGGCCCCGGGACGAAACCCCCTGGCCGATCATCGAAGGGGCGATCCAGCGCAGCCCCGACCCTGAGGCCTACCGCCGCGAGCGCGAGACCCAGATCCCGCTGCAACGCCTCGCCACCCCCGAAGAAGTCGCCGAGGCGATCCTCTTCTTCGCATCATCAGAGTCGTCGTACATCACCGAAGCAGTCCTCCCCGTCGACGGCGGATACACCGCCTTCTGAACACCCCGGCCTTTGTCGTACGTGAAGGTCGCGAACCGCGGGTCCGGTCGACGCGATGAGCGAATGCCATTCGGCACCCCACGAGACCCGACGGCCAGTCCGACGAGTTCCGGATCGCCCCAGCCAGTTCCAGACAGCCACCCCTCCGGGAGCGAGCGGCTCCCAGGGTGCTTTCCCCTTTGAGTAAGGAGCAGACCCATGCGAGTCAGCAGACACTTCAGCGTTCCGATCGTCACGACGGCTTTGGCCCTCGCGCTCGCCGCGTGCGGGGCGAGCGGCACCCCGCAGAACGGGGGATCGAAGAGTGCGACGCAGGGCAGGGGAGCCGGCTCGTCGGCCGAGCACACCGACGACATCTCGGTCGGTGTGAAGCCGGATGCGAAGGCGGTGAAGCTGCTGCCCGCGGCGGTGAAGTCCAAGGGCACGCTCTCGGTGGCCATGGACCTGACCAGCCCGCCCACCACGTTCATGGCATCGGACAACAAGACGCCGATCGGGTTCAACCCGGACATGTCCCGGCTGATCGCCGCCAAGCTCGGCCTGAAGCTGCAGTTCAACAACGTCAAGTTCGACACCATCATCACCGGCCTGCAGGCCGGCCGGTACGACTTCACCGCCTCCACCATGGGCGCGACCAAGGACCGGCTGAAGGTGCTCGACATGGTCGACTACTTCAAGGCCGGGACCGGAGTGTCCGTCCCCTACGGAAATCCGCAGGGCCTGAGCACCCACACGCTGTGCGGGCACCGTGTCGGTGTCCAGTCCGGCAGCACCGCGGAGCTCCAGTGGCTGCCCCAGCTGTCCAAGCAGGACTGTACGAGCAAGGGCAAGCCGGCCATCAAGGCGGTGACCCTGCCCAGCGTGAACGACGCCCTCAC
>NZ_JBIWIV010000028.1:0-26757 GCF_044764825.1 Streptomyces sp. NPDC093598
GAGCGTCCGCCCTTCCGCCGGGACGACCGCGGCGAGCGTCCGCCCTTCCGCCGGGACGACCGCGGCGAGCGTCCGCCCTTCCGCCGGGACGACCGGAACGACCGTGGCGACCGCCCCGCATACCGCCGCGACGACAGGCGTGACGACCGCCGGGACGACAGGCGCGATGACCGCCGGGACGACAGGCGTGACGACCGGCGCGATGACCGTCGTGGCGAAAGGCGCGACGGCGACCGCGGTGGTTTCCCTCGCCGCGATGACCGCCGCGACGACCGTGGCGGTTTCCGTCGCGACGACAATCGCGACCGCGGCTTCCGTGGCGATGACCGAGACCGAGCTCGCGACGGTGACCGAGGCTTCCGCCGCGACGACCGCGGTGGATTCCGGGGCCGTGACGAGCGCCGTGACGAGCGTCCTGGGGACGACCGTGGGGACCGTGGCGGCTTCCGGCGCGACGACGCCGGCCGGGGCGGGCGTCCCGGCTTCCGTCGCGAGGACGGCCCCCGCAGCGACCGTGGCGAGTTCCGTCGGGACGACAACCGCGGCGACCGCGGTGGCTTCCGCGGCCGTGACGACCGCGGTGGGCGCGGTCCCCGGCGTGACGACCGGGGCGACCGTGGCTACCGGCGTGACGGCGATCGGCGTGACGGCGACCGTGGTGGTTTCCGCGGCCGGGACGACCGAAGTGGTGCCGGCCGGTTCCGTGAGGAGCGGGAGCGGGACAGGGAGCCCATCAAGCGGCTGCCGATCCCGGAGGACGTCACGGGCGACGAGATCGACAAGGACGTACGGCAGGAGCTGCTGAGCCTGCCCAAGACGCTCGCGGACGACGTCGCCAGGAACCTGGTGATGGTCGCGCGGCTCCTCGACGAGGACCCCGAGGGCGCGTACGCCTACTCCAGGGTGGCGCTGCGGCTGGCGTCGCGCGTCGCCGCCGTACGGGAAGCCGCCGGGTTCGCCGCGTACGCCAGCCAGAAGTACGGTGAGGCGCTGGCCGAGTTCCGGGCCGCCAAGCGGATGACCGGGAACATCGACCTGTGGCCCGTCATGGCCGACTGCGAGCGTGGGCTCGGACGGCCGGAGAAGGCGCTGGACATGGCCGGTGCGCCCGAGGTGCACAAGCTCGACAAGGCCGGGCAGGTCGAGATGCGGCTCGTCGTGGCCGGCGCGCGGCGGGACATGGGGCAGTTGGACGCGGCCATCGTGACGCTGCAGAGCCCGGAGCTGGCCGCGAACTCCGTTCAGCCGTGGACCGCGCGACTGCGGTACGCGTACGCCGACGCGCTGCTCGCCGCCGGGCGGGAGAGCGAGGCGCGGGAGTGGTTCGCGAAGGCCGTCGAGGCCGACCGGGAGGGCAGCACCGACGCCTCGGACCGGCTCGCCGAGTTGGACGGCGTGGAGTTCATGGACGCCATGGTCGAAGACGAGGACCACGAGGACGACGTGGCCTCCGCCTCCGCCTCGCCGGAGCCGGTCGAGGACGAGAGCGACACGGACGAGAGCGACGAGAACGACAAGGTCGAAGACGACAAGAACGAGGACGACAAGAACGAGGACGACAAGGACTGACGTCCGTAGGAGAAGGGGCGGGACCCGGCCGTGAGGCCTTGGGGTCCCGCCCCTTCGTCGTGCTGTGCCGGGCCGGTCCGGTCAGAGGTCCAGCGCCCGAAGCACCAGGCCCGTCGCCGGTTTCGGGCCGAACGACGTCGACTTGCGGGGCATCGTCACGCCCTGGCGGGCCAGGTCGCGGACGACCTCCTCGCGGACCGGATGCATCAGGACGGCCGTGCCGCCGTCGCGTTCGGCCTTCTCGACCGTGGCGGCCGTGTCGTGGATGTAGGCGATGTGGGCGGGGGAGTCCTCGGGGACGCGCCAGACGTGCTCGAGGAGCGTGGCGTGCAGGACCGTCGCGTCGAGGGTGCGCCAGGCCGCGGGGCGGTCGGCGGGGACCGTACGGGCCAGCAGGTCCGGGTCCGGGCGGTCGACGAGATGGAAGGCGCCGTCTCCGGCCAGCAGGAACGCGTTGCCATCGCGGGCCGCCTCCGCCAGGGTGTCCAGGGCTTCGGGCAGCGGGACTTCGAGGCGGCGTACGCGGAAGTGGCCCTCCAGGGCGGCTACGGCATCGCCGACCGGCAGGTCGTGCAGGAGGCGGTGGATGGCGCGGACCCGGAGGGGGTAGCGGGCCGTGTCGACCAGCAGGACCAGGCCGTGGTCCCAGGGGCTGGGGGAGGGGTGCTCCGTGCGGAGGCGGCGGTAGGTCGCCCAGCGGTGGTGGCCGTCGGCGATGAGGGCCTGGTGCCGGCCGAGGTCCCGCTGGATCGCGGCGAGCTCGTCGGGGGCGGTGACCGACCACAGCCGGTGGTGGAAGCCGTCCTCCGTGGTGGTGGCGAGGAGCGGAGGCCGGTCGGCGGTGCGCTCGATCAGGTCCGCTGTGGCGATCGTCGAACCGTTGCCCCGGTAGGTGAGCAGGAGGGGTTCGAGGTTCGCGGAGGTGGCCCGCATGAGGGCCGTGCGGTCGGCGACGATGTGCGCCATGACGTCCTCGTGCGGCAGCACCACCTGCTCATCGGGGTCCGACACGCGCAGGGCGCCGATGATGCCGCGTTGCAGCATGCCGTTGCCGTCCTGCTGCTCGTAGACGTAGAGGCCCGGTTCCGGGTCGGTGGTCAGGACGCCCTCGGACAGCCAGCGGCGCAGGGTGTCGGCGGCCCGTTCGTTGCGGGCGCTGGGCGTGGCGGCCTGGGGAAGGATCAGGCGGACGATGTTGTGCGGGTCGGCGGACTCGAGGTGGTGCAGGCCGTCGGGGCGCACCACGACGTCGTACGGCGGAGATGTGACGGCGGCAAGGCTGCCGACCCGGTCGGGGTCGTAACGAAGGCCTCGGAACGGGGTGAGTTCCAGGCCTGGGTGTGCCGTTGCCTCCGTGTGACCTGCTGTGTCCATCCCGGCATCGTACGGGTGTCAGTGGCATGGGGGATGATCGGGGGAAAGCCGTCGAACGAGGAGCGATGCGGGATGAGCCGGAGCGTCAGGACGAGGCCCGAGGGCAGTGGGCAGGCCCTGAGCGAGGCGTACGACACGGCGCTGCTCGATCTGGACGGTGTCGTGTACGCGGGCGGGAGCGCGATCGCGCACGCGGTCGAGTCGCTGGCCACGGCCCGGGCGGGCGGGATGCGTCTGGCGTACGTGACGAACAACGCGCTGCGGACCCCGGACACGGTGGCCGGGCATCTGACCGAGCTGGGGATACCGACGGGCGCGGAGGATGTCATCACCTCGGCGCAGGCGGTCGCGCGACTGATCAGCGAGCAGGTGCCGCAGGGCGCCCGGGTGCTGGTGATCGGCGGTGAGGGGCTGCGGGTCGCGCTGCGCGAACGCGGGCTGGAGCCCGTGGAGTCGGCGGACGACGATCCGGCGGCCGTGGTGCAGGGATTCGGGGGGCCCGATCTGCCGTGGGGCCGGTTCGCCGAGGCCTCCTACGCCGTGGCGCGCGGTGTGCCGTGGTTCGCGTCCAACACCGACCTGACGATTCCGAGCGGGCGCGGGATCGCGCCGGGCAACGGAGCCGCGGTGGAGGTCGTGCGGATCGCGACGGGCGCCGAGCCGCAGGTCGCGGGCAAGCCGCTGCCGCCGATGCACCGGGAGACCATTCTGCGCACCGGCGCGAAGCGGCCGCTGGTGGTCGGGGACCGGCTGGACACGGACATCGAGGGCGCGTTCAACGGCGAGGTCGACTCGTTGCTCGTGCTGACCGGTGTCACCGACGGGGCGCAGTTGCTGGCCGCCCCGCCGCAGCACAGGCCGACGTATGTGGACGCCGATCTGCGCGGGATGCTCGGCTGTCAGCCGGAGGTCGTGGATGCGGGCGAGGGCGGGTTCCGGTGCGGTGGCTGGACGGCGAGGGCCGGTGCGGACCGGCTGGAGCTCGACGGGGAGGGTGAGGCTCTGGACGGGCTGCGCGCGTTGTGCGCCGTGGCGTGGACGGCCGCCGGTGGGGGTGTGTGCGAGCTGGACGGGGAGAAGGCGCTGGCGCGGCTGGGTATCTGAGCACCTGTTGCCTCTCGGAGCACAGCCGAGGATCTTGAGGGCGCCGGGAAGCCGAAACTTGCTCGCATGCGAGGGTAGGCTAACCTAACCGGGTGTTGGTCGAGAGTCCCCCCGAACAGCGCGCGGACACCGCCCCCGCGCCTCCAACCCGACGGACGGTACGAGCCTTTGGGCTGCTCCTGTCCGTCGCGATCCTGGTGCTCGTCGCGCTGGCGAGTATCGCGATCGGAGCGAAAGAGCTGTCCCTCGGGCAGGTCTGGCACGGCTTGTTCGAGGACTCGGGGACCTACGGGGACGTCGTCGTCGCGGAGCGGCTGTCGCGGACCGTCCTCGGGCTGTTCGCCGGTGCCGCCCTCGGCCTGGCCGGGGCGGTCCTCCAGGCCCTCACGCGCAATCCGCTGGCCGACCCCGGCTTGCTCGGCATCAACGCGGGCGCGTCCGCCGCGGTCGTCACGGCCATCACGTACTTCGGGGTCACCTCGCTCAGCGGCTACGTCTGGTTCGCGTTCTTCGGCGCGGCAGCGGTCGGGGCGCTGGTCTGGTTCCTCGGCGGCAGCCGGGGTGCGACGCCGGTGCGGCTCGCGCTCGCCGGCACGGCGGTCAGCGCCGCGCTGTACGGCTACCTCCAGGCCGTGATGATCATGGACGAGGCGGCGCTCGGCAAGATGCGGTTCTGGACGGTCGGTTCGCTGGCCTCGGCGACCGACTCGACCATCGAGCAGGTCCTGCCGTTCCTGCTGACCGGCACGGTCCTGGCCCTCGCCCTGGCCCGGCCGCTCAACGCCATGGCCATGGGTGACGACACCGCCAAGGCGCTCGGCGCCGACCTCAACCGCACCCGGGCGCTGTCCATGCTGGCCGCGACCGTGCTGTGCGGGGCCGCGACCGCCGCCTGCGGGCCGATCGTGTTCGTCGGGCTGATGGTGCCGCACGTGGTGCGTTCCTTCACCGGGCCCGACCTGCGCTGGATCCTGCCGTACGCGGCGATCCTGTCGCCCGTGCTGCTGCTCGGCGCCGATGTCGTCGGACGGATCGTGGCCCGGCCCTCGGAGCTCCAGGTGGGCATCGTCACCGCGATCCTCGGCGGACCGGTGTTCATCTATCTCGTACGACGGCGGAGGACGGCGCAGCTGTGAAGACCACCAACCGTGCCGTGCGGAGCGGCGGGCTCTCGCTACGCCTGGACGTGCGGGCCGTCACCGTCGTGCTCCTGCTGCTCGTCGCGGCGCTCGCGGCGAGTGTCGTGCTCATCGGCACCGGCGACTTCCCGATCCCGGCCGCGGACGTGCTGCGGACGCTGGTCGGCGAGGGCAACCCGGGCCAGGAGTTCATCGTCAACGAGCTGCGGCTGCCGCGGGTGCTGGTCGGGCTGCTGGTCGGCGCCTCGCTCGGACTCGGCGGCGCGCTGTTCCAGGCCATCTCCCGCAATCCGCTGGGCAGTCCGGACGTACTCGGACTCGGCCAAGGGGCGACGGCCGGTGCTCTGGTGGTGATCGTGCTGACCTCCGGGAGCGCCAACGAGGTCGCCTTCGGGGCGCTGGTGGGAGGCCTGGTGACCGGGCTCGCCATCTACGTGCTCGCCTGGAAGCGGGGTGTGCACGGCTACCGGCTGGTCCTGGTCGGCATCGGCGTCTCCGCGATCGTCACGGCGGTCAACGGCTACCTGCTGACCAAGTCCGACATCGTGGACGCGGCCCGCGCGGTCGTGTGGATGACCGGGTCCCTCGACGGCCGGGACTGGGACCAGGTGTGGCCGCTGCTCGCGCTGACCGCGGTGCTGGTGCCGCTCGTCCTCGTCAACGCGCGCGGGCTGCGGATGATGGAGATGGGCGACGACGTGTCGTACGCCCTGGGGGTGCGGGTCGAGCGCGTCCGGTTGCTGCTCATGGTGGCGGCGGTGCTGCTCACCGCGTCCGCCACCGCCGCGGCCGGTCCCGTCAGCTTCGTCGCCCTCACCGCGCCGCAGCTCGCCCGGCGCCTGACCCGCTCGCCCGGGCCGAACCTGCTGCCCTCGCTGTGCATGGGCGCGGCCCTGCTGGTCGTCGCCGACTGGGTGTCGCAGCGGGCGTTCGGCGCCGAGCAGCTGCCCGTGGGCGTGGTCACCGGCGTGCTCGGCGGGGTCTACCTGCTGTGGCTGCTGGTCAGCGAGCGCAGGGCGGGCCGGATATGAGGGCGGGCACGCGCCCCGAGAGCAGCACCAGCAGCGGACTGAACAACCGAAGGAGCCCCGTGAACCGCCTGTCCGCCGAGAACGTCACCCTCGCCTACGACCGGCGGGTCATCGCCGAGCAGCTGTCGGTGGAGATACCCGACCAGTCGTTCACGGTGATCGTCGGCCCCAACGCCTGCGGCAAGTCGACGCTGCTGCGGGCGCTGTCGCGGATGCTCAAGCCGAGCGAGGGCCGGGTGCTGCTCGACGGTCAGGTCATCCAGTCGATGCCCGCGAAGAAGGTCGCCCGCACCCTCGGTCTGCTGCCCCAGTCGTCCGTCGCGCCCGACGGCATCACCGTCGCCGACCTGGTCGGCCGCGGCCGCTACCCGCACCAGGGCATCCTGCGCCAGTGGTCGACCGAGGACGAGCGGGTCGTGCAGGAATCCATGCGGCGCACCGGCGTCGCCGAACTCGGCGACCGTTACGTCGACGAGCTCTCGGGCGGCCAGCGCCAGCGCGTGTGGATCGCCATGGCACTCGCCCAGCAGACGCCGCTGCTGCTGCTCGACGAGCCGACGACGTACCTGGACATCCAGCACCAGATCGACGTCCTGGACCTGTGCGCGGAGCTGCACGAGGAGCAGGGGCGCACGCTCGTCGCCGTGCTGCACGACCTGAACCACGCCGCCCGCTACGCCACCCACCTCATCGCCCTGCGCGAGGGCCGGGTCATCGCCGAGGGCGCGCCGAAGGACATCGTCACGGCCGAACTGGTCGAGGAGGTCTTCGGGCTGCGCTGCCAGGTCATCGACGACCCGGAGACGGGCACACCGCTGGTCGTGCCGGCGGCGCGCAAGGCCCGCGCCGGGACCCCGGGCGGGAAGGTCGCGGCTACAGAAGCTTCCTGAGCTGGAGCAGGTCCCGCACACCCGCGTGCAGCTTCACCCGGCCGGAGCCCCAGGCCTTGGCGAAGTTCAGTTCGCCGCCGACCAGGGCCACCAGGTCGTCGCCGGTCATGGCGAGCCTGATCTCGGCCTTGCCGGGCGGCGGCCCCTGGACGGTGTCGTGCACCTCGATCCGCCCGCCGCGCATCCGGCCGGCGAAGGTGACGTCGAGGTCCGTGATGTGGCAGCTCACCGAGCGGTCCAGGGCCGCGGCATCGCGGACGTCCCCTTCGGCGCGCTGCATGCTGTCCGAAAGCTTGTCGAGTGCGCTGCGGCACTCCTCGATCGTGGCCATCGCGCTCGACGGTACCGCAGCGGTTCGCGGTAGCGTCGGGGCATGGACGACGCAGTTCCCGAGGCCCCGCCGGCGGCGGCGGAAGAGCCCGCGTACGACCCCGCCGCCCCCGCCCCCCTGAACGTGCCCCGTACCCCCACCGGCGACGCCGAGGTGGACGCGGCGCTGGACCGGCTCGGCGACGCGGACCACCTCGCCACGGACGGACACATCGAGGTGTACGAGGATGTACACCGGGGGCTGCGCGACGCGCTCACCGCGCTCGATGTACGCCCGGGACCTCCGGCTCCCGCCCGTCACCCGACCACCACCCCGCAACGAGACCCTTCGGGTCACCCCCGTCGATCGCCGTACGAGCACAGGAGCTGAACCGAACGTGGCAGGAGTCGCACGCCGTCGTCTGGACGCGGAGCTGGTCCGCCGGAAGCTCGCGCGTTCGCGTGAGCATGCCGGCCAGCTGATCGCCGCCGGGCGCGTTTCCGTCGGCAAGACCGTCGCGACCAAACCCGCCACGCAGGTGGAGACCGCGGCCGCGATCGTGGTGGCCCAGGACGACAGCGACCCCGACTACGTCTCGCGTGGTGGCCACAAGCTCGCCGGTGCGCTCGCGGTGTTCGGGCCGCAGGGGCTGCCCGTCGAGGGGCGCAGGGCGCTTGACGCGGGCGCGTCCACCGGCGGTTTCACCGACGTCCTGCTGCGGGCGGGCGCCGCCCATGTCGTCGCCGTGGACGTCGGATACGGACAACTCGCATGGTCCCTCCAGAAGGATGAACGCGTCACTGTCAAGGACCGTACGAACGTACGCGAGTTGACGCTTGAAGCGATCGATGGGGAGCCAGTGGATCTTGTCGTGGGGGATCTGTCCTTCATCCCGCTCGGGCTGGTCCTGCCCGCCTTGGTGCGGTGCGTGAAGCCGGACGCCGACCTGGTGATGATGGTCAAGCCGCAGTTCGAGGTGGGGAAGGAGCGGCTGGGCAGCGGGGGAGTGGTACGCAGCACTCAGCTGCGCGCCGAGGCGGTACGGGGGGTGGCCGAGAAGGCCTGGGGGCTGGGGCTCGGGGTGAAGGGCGTGACGGCCAGTCCGCTGCCCGGGCCGTCGGGGAATGTCGAATACTTCTTGTGGCTGCGGGCCGGGGCACCGGAACTGGACCCGGCCGATGTTGACCGTGCAGTGGCGGAGGGGCCGCGTTGACCGAGAACCGAGCTCGTACTGTTTTCCTGCTCGCCCACACCGGGCGGCCCGCGGCCGTGCGCAGTGCCGAGCTCGTGGTGAAGGGGCTGCTGCGTTCCGGTCTCGGCGTGCGCGTCCTGGAGGCCGAGGCGCGTGACCTGCCGCTCCCCGAGGAGGTGGAGCTGGTCAAGGAGGCCACTCCGCAGTGCCTCGACGGGTGCGAGCTGCTCATCGTGCTGGGCGGCGACGGCACGCTGCTGCGCGGTGCCGAGTTCGCGCGGGCGTCGGGCGTGCCGATGCTCGGCGTCAACCTCGGGCGCGTCGGGTTCCTCGCGGAGGCCGAGCGGGACGACCTCGACAAGGTCGTCGACCGGGTGGTGACCAAGGCGTACGAGGTCGAGGAGCGGATGACCGTCGACGTCGTCGTGCACCGCAACGGGGACATCGTGCACACGGACTGGGCGCTGAACGAGGCGGCCGTGCAGAAGGTGTCCGCCGAGCGGATGCTGGAGGTCGTCCTGGAGATCGACGGGCGGCCGGTGACCGGGTTCGGCTGTGACGGGATCGTGTGTGCGACGCCCACGGGGTCGACGGCGTACGCGTTCTCCGCGGGCGGGCCGGTGGTGTGGCCGGAGGTCGAGGCGCTGCTGATGGTGCCGATCTCCGCGCACGCGCTGTTCGCGAAGCCGTTGGTGACATCGCCGGATTCTGTGCTGGCTGTGGAGGTTCTGCCCCACATTCCGCCGGGTGTGCTGTGGTGTGACGGGCGGCGGACCGTGGAGTTGCCACCGGGGGCGCGGGTGGAGGTGCGGCGGGGAGCCGTGCCGGTGCGGCTGGCGCGGCTGCACCACGCTTCCTTCACGGACCGGCTGGTGGCGAAGTTCGCGCTGCCCGTCTCCGGGTGGCGGGGGGCGCCTCACTAGCGGGCCATGAGGGGTTTTTTCCCGTCGCCGGCGGGTGCGGGTGCTCCGTGGCTTGTCGCGCAGTTCCCCGCGTCCTCCGAGAAGGCCGATCACCACTCTCGTGGGTGACAGGGGCGGGCCAGTCGCACTCGCAGGCCCCGACCTCGTAAGGTCGTGTCCGTGTTGGAGGAGATGCGGATACGGTCGCTGGGCGTGATCGACGACGCCGTGGTCGAGCTGTCGCCCGGGTTCACCGCGGTCACCGGTGAGACGGGTGCGGGCAAGACCATGGTGGTCACCAGCCTGGGGTTGCTGCTGGGCGGGCGGGCCGACCCGGCACTCGTGCGGATCGGGGCCGGCAAGGCCGTCGTGGAGGGGCGGATCACCGTTCCCCGCGACGCCACGGCCGCGGTACGCGCCGAGGAGGCCGGGGCCGAGCTCGACGACGGGGCCCTGCTGATCAGCCGTACCGTTTCCGCCGAGGGGCGCTCACGGGCGCACCTGGGCGGGCGCAGCGTGCCCGTGGGCGTGCTGGCCGAGCTCGCCGACGAGCTGGTGGCCGTGCACGGGCAGACCGACCAGCAGGGGCTGCTCAAGCTGTCCCGGCAGCGGCAGGCGCTCGACCGGTACGCGGGCGACGCGGTCGCCGGGCCGCTGGCCAAGTACGGCGAGGCGTACAAGCGGCTGCGGGCCGTGTCCGCCGAGCTCGACGAGATCACCACCCGGGCGCGCGAGCGGGCCCAAGAGGCCGACCTGCTGCGTTTCGGGCTCGACGAGATCGCCGCCGTGGAACCCCGCGCCGGTGAGGACGTGGAGCTGGCCGAGGAGGCCGAGCGGCTCGGGCACGCCGAGGCGCTGGCGTCCGCCGCCGCGGTCGCGCACGCCGCCCTCGCGGGCAACCCCGAGGACCCGGAGGGCGTCGACGCCGGGACGCTCGTCGCGGGCGCCCAGCGGGCCCTGGACGCCGTACGGTCGCACGACCCGGCGCTGGCCGCGCTCGCCGACCGCATCGGGGAGATCGGGATCCTGCTGCGCGACGCGGCGGGCGACCTGGCGGGGTACGCCGACGATCTGGACGCCGACCCGCTGCGGCTGGCGGCCGTCGAGGAGCGGCGGGCCGCGCTCACCGGGCTGACGCGGAAGTACGGCGAGGACATCGCCACCGTGCTGGCCTGGGCCGAGCGGAGTGCCGCCCGGCTGACCGAACTCGACGGCGACGACGAGCGGATCGGGGAGCTGACCGCCGAGCGGGACGCGCTGCGCTCCGAACTGGGCGGACTGGCGCAGGCCTTGACGGACGCCCGGACGGAGGCCGCCGAGCGGTTCGCCGCCGCCGTGACCGCCGAACTGGCCTCGCTCGCCATGCCCCACGCGCGCGTGTCCTTCGACATCCGGCAGACCGAGGACCCCGACGGCGTCGAGGTCGGCGGGCGTCCGGTCGCCTACGGTCCCGCGGGCGCCGACGAGGTCGAGCTGCTGCTGGCCCCGCACCCGGGCGCCCCGCCCCGGCCGATCGCCAAGGGCGCGTCCGGCGGTGAACTGTCGCGTGTGATGCTGGCCGTGGAGGTCGTGTTCGCGGGGACGGATCCGGTGCCGACGTACCTCTTCGACGAGGTCGACGCCGGAGTCGGCGGCAAGGCGGCGGTCGAGATCGGCCGGCGGCTCGCACGGCTGGCGAGGACCGCGCAGGTCGTGGTGGTGACCCATCTGCCGCAGGTCGCCGCCTTCGCCGACCGGCAGCTGCTGGTCGAGAAGACCAGCGACGGGTCCGTCACCCGCTCCGGCGTCAAGGTCCTCGAGGGTGAGGACCGGGTCCGGGAGCTGTCGCGCATGCTCGCCGGCCAGGAGGACTCCGAGACGGCCCGGGCGCACGCGGAGGAGCTGCTGGCGGCGGCCCGGGCGGACGGCTAGCCGGAGCGGCGCACCGGCGGTGGTGCAGGCAGGGCGGGCCGGGTCACCCAACTTCACTCGTGTGGGTGACCCGGCCCGGCGGATTCCCCCGCTGCCGCGCCTCGGTGTCGCGCCGCCGGGGTTCCGGCGTTCCCGGAACCCCCTTATGTCCTGGCATCCTTGGCGGAGTACGCGTCGTGACCGCCCGACCCGAACCAGGAGCCCGGCCACGTGACCCCCGTGAGCAGCCACTCACCGCATGGCCAGTTGCCGCTGCGCACCGTGCAGGTGCTGGGCGGAGGCAATGCCGCCAGCAGTGCGCATGTGCGCTCGCTGACCGCGGGGCTCGTCGCACGGGGTGTGAAAGTCACGGTGTGCGCCCCCTACGAGGCGGATCGCGCCTATGACTTCAGCGGAGTCGGGGCCGACCACGTGCACGTGCCGCGCAGCAGTGACCCGGTGTCGGTGGCGGCCCTGCGGGCGGCCTGCGCCAACGCCGATCTGGTGCACGCGCACGGGCTGCACGCCTCCTTCCGTACCGTGCTCGCCCTCAGCGGGCGGCGCGTGCGCACTCCGCTGGTCGTGACGTGGCACGACCGGGCGCACGCCGAGGGGGCGCGTGCCCACATGCTGCGGGTGCTGGAGCGGAGGGTCGTGAAGGCCTCCACCGTCGTGCTGGGCACGACCTCGGCGCTCGTGGACCGGGCACGCCTCACCGGCGCGCGGGACGCCCGGCTCGCCGCCGTCGCGCTGCCAGGTCCCCGCAGGCCCCCGGAGCCCGACGATCCCGACCGGCTGCGCCCCAAGGTGCGCGCCGAACTCGGCGCCATCGGAAGGCCGTTGCTGATGGCCGTCGGCTCCCTGGAACGGCACCGCGGATACGACGTGCTGCTGGACGCCGCGCGTGCTTGGCGCCGGCTCGATCCCCCGCCCCTGGTCGTGATCGCGGGCGAGGGACCGCTGCGTGGTGAACTCCAAGGGCGGATCGAGGAGGAGGCGCTGCCGGTCCGGCTCATCGGGCGGCGCGACGACATCACCGACCTGCTCGCCGCAGCCGACCTCGCCCTGCTGCCGAGCCGCTGGGAGGCACGCTCCGTCCTCGCCCAGGAGGCCCTCCACGCGCGCGTGCCGCTCGTCGCGACCGAGGTCGGCGGCATCCCCGAACTCGTCGGCGACGCGGCCGAACTGGTCCCGTACGGGGACGCGAAGGCCCTCGCCGACGCCGTCGTACGGCTGCTCGGCGACCAGGCCCGACGGGCACTGCTGACGGCCAAGGGCGCCCGGCAGGCCGCCAGCTGGCCGACCGAGGACGAGACGGTCGCCCAAGTGCTCAGCGTGTACGACGAGTTGACCCAGCCCCGGCCTCTCCCTTAGGCCTCCACAGGCCCCTACGGGACGTGCCGGCGGGCCCGCAGGGCCAGACTCAGCGCCAGGACCGTCTGCGGGTCGTCGAGGTCCGTGCCCAGCAACTCCCCGATGCGGGCCAGGCGGTTGTACAGGGTCTGCCGGTTCAGGTGCAGCTCCCGGGCCGTCTCCGCCTTGCGTCCGGCGTGGGCGAGGTACGTCGTCAGGGTGGGCAGCAGCGGCGGCCGGGAGCGGCGGTCGTGCTCCAGGAGCGGGCCGAGGGCCCGGTCGACGAATGCCGCCAGGTCCGGATGGTCGCGCAGCCGCCACAGCAGCAGGTCGATGTCCAGGCGCCGGGCGTCGTACCAGGGCCGGTCCGGCAGGCCCTGGGCCGCCGTGGCCGTCTCGGCCGCGTGCCGCAGGCCCGAGGCCGCCGCCGTCCAGCCCCCGGCCGTCCCCACGACCACCACCGGCGGCTGCCCGCCCGGCCGCGGCATCCCGGCCCGGCCCACACCGGCCCGCAGCGCCGCCGCGACCCGGTCCGCGACCGTCTCCCGATCCGACTCCGCGCGCAGGCCGAGCAGCACCAGCACCCGGCCCTCCACCGGCCGTACCCCGAGCAGCACCGGCACCCCCATCGACGCCAGCTCCTCCGAGAGCGCCCGGGCCAGCACGGCCCAGCCTCCGCCTTGGGACAGGGCGTCCCCGAGCCGCATGACCACCGGAAGCAGCGGGCCCTCGCCCGGCCGGAAGCCCAGCACGCGTGCCTGCGCCGGGGCGTCCTGGGCCGTGACCCGGCCCTCGGCGAGGTCGGTGAGGAAGTCGCCGCGTCCGCGCGCCGCCAGCTCCTCCTCCTGCCGGGCCTGCATCAGCACCACGGCCAGGATGCCCGCGGCCCGCTCGGCGGCCATCCGGTGTACCGGCGCCAGGGGGGTCCGCACGGGCAGCAGGACAAGACGCGCCCGGACGCCCCCGCTGCCGGGTCCGCCGCCCGGCACGTCCACCAGGACCGAACCCGCGAGCGGCGGCTCGTCCTTGTGCTGGCCGCGCAGCCCCTCCCACACCTGGAGCGGTTCCGCTCCCTCGGGCCCGGACCCGGCCGCGTACAGCAACTGCCCGTCCGCGGTCTCCAGGAACACCGGATCGCCGGCGAAGTCGGCCAGGATGCCGAGCACTTGCGGCACACCGCCGCCACTCAGCACGGCCTGCGTGCACCGCCGGTGCACCTCCTCGGCCCGCTGGAGGAGGGTGTAGTGGCCGTTGACGATCTCGGTGTGGATCTCCTCGGTGACCGTGACGAACGGTACCTCGCGGTGCAGTTGGACGAGCGGCAGCCCGGTCGCGCGGGCCGTGTCGACGAGGGCCGCGGGCAGCCGGGTGAAGCGCGGACCGAGCTCCACGACCAGGGCCGCGATCCCGCGCTCGGCCAGGGTGCGCACGAACGCCCGCTGCTCGGCGGGGCGGGTGCCGAGGCCGTAGCCGGTGGTCAGCAGCAGTTCGCCGCCCTTCAGCAGCGAGGCGATGTGCGGCACCTCTCCGGCGTGCACCCAGCGCACGGTGCGCCCGAGCCGCTCGGCGCCCGCCAGCACCTCGGGCAGCCCGCTGCGCAACCCCGGCAGCTCCAGCGCCCGCTGCACGGTGATCCCGGCGCCCTGGGTGTCGTAACCGCTGTCCGTCCCGCTGTCCATGTGCCGGACGCTACCCGCGCGGGTGCCTCCCGGACATCTCCGGAGGGGCACCGGGACGATCACCTCCCGGATCCCGTCGTGGATCTCCCGGGGTTACGGCGTGATCGACCGGGTACGGGCGCCGTCATGGACATGAGCGTGGTCGCGGTGGGGCGGGAGGACGACAGTCCGGTCGAGGAGCCGTTGCGGGTCGCGGTGCTCGCCGACCGGCTCGGGTACCGGGAGGTGTGGGCCGGCGAGGGGCCGACGTGGGACTCGTTCGTCCTGGCGGCGGCGATCGGCGCGGCCACCGAGCAGGTCGCGCTGACCGCCGGGCCCGTGCCGGTGTCGGTGCGCGACCCGCTCACCATCGTCCGGGGCGCCGCCTCCACGGCGGCCGTCACCGGCCGGCCCGTCGGCGTGGCACTGGGCACCTCCAGCAAGCGGGTCGTCGAGGGCGCGCACGGCAGGCCGCGCACCCGGCCCGCCGCCGCCCTCGCGGAGTCGGCGGCGGCCGTACGGGCGCTGATGGACAGCGTGCCGGGCGAGCCGATCGTGCCCGGCAGCGGCTTCCCGCGCCGGTTGCCGCCGCCCGGAGGCATGGTCACCGTCGCCGCGTTCGGGGAGCGGGCGGTCGCCGCCGCCGTCGCGCACGCCGACCGGATGCTGCTCGACATCGTCTCGCCCGAGCAGGTCCGCATGCTGCGCGGCCGGATGCTCGCGGCCGCCGAGAAGGCGGGCCGTACGCCGCCGAGGCTGGCCGCCTGGCTGCCCGCCGCAGTGGATCCGGATCCGGAGTCGCTCACGCAGATCCTGCGCAGCGTCGTCGGCTACCTCGCCGTACCGGGCTACAGCGACATGTTCGTCGACGCGGGGTTCGCCGAGGTCGTCGAGCTGGCCGCCAAGGGCGCCGACCCGGAGACCCTGCTGCGGGCCCTGCCGCCCGAGGCCGCCGGCACGGTCGCTCTCGTCGGCGACACCGGCACCGTCCGCGCCCGCATCGCCGCCTACGCGGAGGCCGGACTCGACGAGATCGCCCTGGTCCCGGCCACGGCCGGAGACCCGGCGGGGGAGCGCACGCTGACGGCCCTCAGGCCACGGTGACGCCCCCGCGGGCCGCTGTAGGTTTCCTTCGCTGTTGGCCACCGGCTGGGGCCGTGCGCTCCAGGTTCAGATGCGGTACCAACAGGCCGGCCGCGGTTCTATTCCATGATCGTGTCCATTTCCTCGCGGCTGTTCCGTTGCATGTCAGAGCATGTTCAGAGGCTCGCGCACCGACCCTCTCGCCGGACGCACGCAAGGATGTAGGGGGTGGGGTCCCCGGGGGCGACGACCACCTCTACGCGGACGGGGTGGTGAGGAAGCTGCGCATCACCATGAACGTCGGCAGATCTTCCTTATACGTACGCCACGACCCGGCCAGGCCGGTGCCCGCGGCAGGTCGATCAGGGCGGCGATCACGCCGTAGGGCATGAAGACAGCGGCAAGGGAGAGGCCGAAGAAGACAGCAACGCTCGACTTCCCCATCAGGGCCTGCGGGCCATGGGGAAACGTCGAGACCTCGGTGCAGACCTGGGACGGCGACGGCCTCGGCACCTTCCTCACCTCGCTTGCCGAAGACTTCCGGGGCTGGGAAGACCGCCTTATAGGGCAGCCTTATAAGGCACATCGGGATTGGGTCTTGGACGCGCTGCCCGGCCCGCTGCTGCAATCGGCCGTATGACGAACCAGAACCACCGCCTCGCCCTCGCCCCCGGTGACGGCATCCGGGTCGAGGTCCTGCCGCCCGGCGGCGCCTGCGACGAGGCAAAGGACAAGGCGTTCTGAGCCGATACCGACGGCGGTGACACGTTCTGGCCAAGGGCCTGTTGCCCGCCGGCGCCCTCGCCGAGCTGCTCCGGCCCGAGGCCGTCGCGGGACCCGGTCAAGCCCTGGTGTGACGTGATCAAGCGCGACCCCGACTGACGTTCCCCCCAACTACCCTTAATGGAGCAGGAATTCGTCATGCCTCTACCCCTCCATGCCCAGACGCGGCCCGTCCCCGAGGCCGCGGTGCTGAAAGGGCTGCCCCCAGTCCGCGAGGTGAGTGCCGCGGAAGTGGCCGCCCGGATTTCCGGCGGTCCCCGTCTCGTCGTCCTCGACGACGATCCCACCGGCACCCAGACGGTCGCCGACGTGCCCGTCCTGACGTCCTGGACGGTGGACGACCTGCGCTGGGCGCTGCGCCAGGACAGCGCCGTCTTCTTCGTCCTCACCAACACCCGCAGCCTGTCCACTGAGGACGCGGCCGCCCGCAACCGCGAGGTCGTCCGCGCCCTGCACGCGGCGTCGGCGGCCGAGGGCACCGGCTACGTCCTGGCCAGCCGCGGGGACTCCACGCTTCGCGGCCACTTCCCGCTGGAGACCGACGTCCTCGCCGAAGAGCTGACCGAGCTGGACGGCAAAGCTCCGGACGGCGTCGTGCTGGTCCCCGCCTACATCGAGGCGGGCCGGCTGACCGTCGGCTCCCGCCACTGGATGCGGACCACCGACGGACTGCTCCCGGTCGGCGAGAGCGAGTTCGCCCGCGACGCCACCTTCGGCTACCGCAGCTCGTCGCTGCCCGAGTGGGTCGAGGAGAAGACGGGCGGACGCGTGCCCGCGGACGAGGTCCTGCGCGTCACCCTCGACGACCTGCGCGGCGGCGGCCCGGCGCACACGGCGCGGCTGCTGTCCTCGCTGCGCGGCGGACGGGTGGCCGTGGTCGACGCGGTGTGCGACGACGATCTGCGGGTGCTCGCCCTGGCCCTGGCGCAGGCGGAGGAGAACGGCACGCGGCTGCTGTACCGGGTCGGGCCGTCCTTCGTCAGGGCCCGCGCCGGACAGGCGGCGCGGGCACCGCTCACCCCGGCCGAACTGCGCCCGCTGCGCGGCGACGCACCGCACGGTCTCATCGTCGTGGGCTCTCATGTCGCGCTGACGACACGGCAGTTGGACCGGCTGCGGGAGCGCGGCGGGATCGCCGAGTACGAGCTGGACGTGGCCCTGCTGCTCGACGAGGAGCGGCGTGACGCCCACATCGCCGAGGTCGCGGCCGCGGCCGCCGGCGCCCTGGACTCGGCCGACGCCGTGATCCGCACCTCCCGCGTGCTCGTGACGGGTGCCGACGCGGACGACAGCCTGGCGATCTCCCGCCGGGTCTCCGCCGCGCTCGTTGAGGCCGTGCGGCAGGTCAACGCCGCCCGGCGGCCCGCCTTCGTCGTCGCCAAGGGCGGTATCACCTCCAGCGACACCGCCACCCACGGCCTCCGGATCCGCCGTGCCTGGGCCCGGGGCACGCTGCTGCCGGGCATCGTCTCGCTCTGGGAGCCCGTGGACGGCCCCGCCGGCGGCATCCCCTACATCGTCTTCGCCGGGAACGTCGGCGGCCCCGACGCCCTCGCCGACGCCCTCGACCTGCTCAGGAGTGCCTGATGCTGCTGCACGGAACCGATGCCCTGAAGCAAGCCGCGGCCGCCGGTCACGCCCTGCCCGGCTTCGTCGCCTACAACCTGGAGACCATCCAGGGCATCACGGCCGCCGCCGAGGCCGCCGGACGGCAGGTCATCATCCAGGCGGGCTCCAGTCCCTTCAAGCACGCCGGCCGCGAGGCCCTGATGCGGCTGGCGCTGGACGCCGCCGCACGCTCCACGGCCCCTCTCGGTGTGCACCTCGACCACAGCCGGGACCTGGACGAGATCACGGTCTGCCTGGAGGCGGGCTACACCTCTGTCATGGTCGACGGCTCCCACCTGCCGTTCGCCGAGAACATCGCCTTGACGAAGGAGGCGGTCCGCCGGGCCCGCAGCCACGGTGCCTGGGTGGAGGCCGAGCTCGGTGCCCTGCCGGGCGACGAGGACGTCTCCACCGACGCCGTCGCGCAGGCCGCGGCGATGACCGATCCGCAGCAGGCGGCCGAATTCGTGGCCGCAACGGGCGTGGACGCGCTCGCCGTCGCCGTCGGCAACGTCCACGGCTTCACCAAGCACCCGGTCCGCCTGGACCTGGAGCGGCTGGCCACGATCCACGAGGCCGTACCGGTCCCGCTCGTCCTGCACGGCGCCAGCGGCCTGCCCGTCGAGGAGCTGCACGGCGCCCTCGCCCGAGGCGTCGCCAAAGTCAACGTCAACGCCGAACTGCGCCGCGCCTATCTGGAGGCCACCCGCGTGACCCTCCCGTCCGCGGTGCCCGGCTCCGACGTCGTCTCCCTGTGGGCGGCCGGCCGCGACGCGGTCCGAGACGCCGCCCTGGATGTCATCGGCCGCCTGAGCCCCCGCCCCGCGGGGACGGACGCATGACCTGAACTCCTCCCCGCCGCCTGGAGCCGCACCGCACCGGCGGACACAAGACCGTCGTCCACCCTCCCCTGCCGTGCGCGCTACGCACGGTTCGCACCGCTCTGTCCCGAGCTCTCGTGCCCACCTCGGCACGCGGGCCGATACCTCACCCTGTTGGAGACACCATGTCCACCACTCCCTCGATCGCCGTGCTCCACACCAGCCTGCTGTTCGTCAACCCCGATTCGGTCATCAACGAGTACCTCGCGCAACTCGCGCCTGACGCCAAGGTCCTGCACTTCGTCGACAGCGACGTGCTCGCTGCCGTGGTGCGCGACGGTGGGATCTCACCTGCCAGCACGCAGCGCATGGTGCACCTGGCCCAGGCCGCGGAGGCCGCGGGGGCCGATGTCCTCTTCTCCGCCTGCTCCTCGGTCGGTCCGGCCATCGACGTGGCCCGGCGCCTGGTCTCCGTCCCGATCGTCAAGATCGACGACGCGATGACCGCGTCCGCGGTCGAGACCGCGGGCGCCATCGGCGTCCTGGCGACGGTCCCCACGACGCTGCCGCCGACCCGTGCCCTCGTCGAGGAGAAGGCCCGGGCGGCCGGTCGCGACATCACCGTGCGGGAGCGGCTGTGCGAGGGCGCCTTCTCGGTGCTGATGTCCGGTGACCGCTACCGCCACGACGCGATGGTGCTGGACGGGGCACGGGCGTTGGCCAAGAAGGTCGACGTGATCGTGCTTGCCCAGGCATCCATGGCACGGCTGGCTCCCGCGATCGCCGAAGCCGTCGGCAAGCCCGTGCTCTCCAGCCCGCGCAGCGGAACGGAGGACGCGGTGCGTGTGCTGAACGAGCAGACGGCCGAACCTGCCGATGCCACAGGCAAGGCCCTGGAGACCACGGGTTGGCAGGGAGGCTGCGGAGCCAGGTGATCGCACCGCACATGGGCGGTCCGGCCTCGCGGCTTTCGGGTGTCCTGCCGTAATGGGCGGCCGGCCCCCGCCGGTGCACATCAGCGACCAGCACGTCGTCCACCACTGACCCTGGCCGTCCCAGCCGAACCACAGGAGCCAGCATGCCGAGGTTCGCAACGAACCTGTCCATGATGTACAACGAGCACGACTTCCTCGACCGCTTCGCCGCGGCCTCGGCCGACGGCTTCCAGGCCGTCGAGTACCTCTTCCCCTACGCCTACGACGCCGCCGAGCTGCGCCGCCGGCTCGACGACCACGGCCTCGAGCAGGCGCTCTTCAACGCACCTCCCGGAGCGTGGGAGTCCGGAGAGCGCGGGATGGCGGCGCTGCCCGGACGCGAGGCGGAGGTGCGTTCCGGGGTCGACCGGGCGCTGGAGTACGCGACGGCGCTGGGCTGCGCGAGGGTGCACCTGATGGCCGGGCTGGTCCGTCAGGACGCGACACCGGCCGAACGGGCCAAGCACCGCGACACCTACCTGACCAACCTGGCCCGGGCCGCGGAGCGCGCCGCCGCGGCGGGTGTCGACATCCTGATCGAGCCGATCAACGGCCGCGACATGCCCGGATACTTCCTGAGCACCCAGGCCGAGGCCCACGCCGTGGTGCAGGAGGTGGGAGCCCCGAATCTCAAGGTGCAGCTCGACCTCTACCACTGCCAGATCATCGAGGGCGACCTCACCGCGACCCTGCGCCGCGACCTGCCGACCGGCCGGGTCGGTCATCTGCAGATCGCGGGCGTGCCCGACCGGGGTGAGCCCGACCGGGGTGAGCTCAACGTCCGCCACCTGCTCGACGTGGTCGACGAGCTGGGCTTCGACGGGTGGACCGGCTGCGAGTACAAACCCCGCGCCGGCACGAGCGAAGGTCTTGGCTGGCTCAACGACTACCGCAGCCGCCGAGGGGAAAGCGCATGAGGATGTCATCGCGGCTGGCTTCGGCTTCCTGGGACGACATGTCGCCGCACTGCTGAAGGCGCCAACGCTCCGTGGTGCACCGGTCGACCGGCTGGTGCTCGCGGACCGGTCCGTGCCGTGGGATGCGCCCGTGGCGACCGATCCGCTCGTGGATGACGTGCAGGGCGACCTGTTCGCCCGCCTCGACGGGGTGTTCGGTGAGCCGGTGGACGTCCTGATCCACCTCGCTTACGCTGTCCCGTCCGAACGCGAGGTGGATTTCGACCTCGGCTGAGCGTCGACGTCGTGGGCTACGCGCCGGGGCAGGCGAGCGTGCACCGGGGCAGAGCTGTCCGCGGCATGCCTCGACCTGCATGTAGGTGTGCGGCGGCACCCAGCGGTACTGGACGACGGCGTCCAGTACCTCGCGTCGTCGACTTCGGCCCCGAACGCCACCACCGGGTTCGGTTGCCGGTGGCTTCCTGCGTGTGGTGCGCACCGCTGCCCTTACGGTGCTTCGCACGGTCGGCCCGGACCATGCCGTCGAGCCGGCCGCCACGTTCCGCGGCCGCTTGCGCGAGGCGCTGGGCCACCGGCGGCAGGCTTCGCCATCCACCGCCTGCGGGCGCACGGAAGGCCCCTTCGTTCTGGGCCACTCCGTGCGCCCGCCTGCTTGCTGCGTGATGACGCCGAGCGTTGCCGATGGGACCGGGAGGCAGTCGACAGTCTCATCGCCCACCCCGCCACTGAGCCGCATTGCTGCCGCAGCGCGGTCCTCAGGGCATCGAGGAGATGTGTCGTCTGGGCAGGTTGCCCTCACGAGAGGTCCCGACGACGAGAGCAATCTGCGCCATCGGGGTTACGACACGGTCAGGTAGATCTTGCGCACAGTTTCGATGGTCTTCCAGACACCGACGTAGCCCGGCTTCATGACAAAGCTGTCGCCTGCCTTGTAGACCACCGGCTCGCCGCCTTCCGGCGTGAGTTCGACGACGCCGGAAAGGATGTGGCAGAACTCGAAGAGCTCGCCCTTGATCGAGCGCGTCTCGCCGGGCGTCGCTTCCCAGACGCCCGTTTTGATCGTTCCCTCGCGGGCGGCGTCCTGGGCCCAGGTCTTGTACGTCGGGTCACCGGAAATCAGGCGCTCCGGCAGCGGGCCGGACTCCTGGGGTGCGAAGGAGGGGTTGGGATCGATGGTCTTCAGGAGCGACATGCTTCTTCCTTTACTGTTTCGGGAACGACATAAATCGGGAACGGACATACCAAGCGGTGTCGGTGGCCTGCTTGGACCCCGGTGTGTCCGGGTCGGGCGGTCGCCGGACCGACCAAGCTCTCGCAGGTGGTGTCGACTCGGACACGAAGTGCCCGACAATCCACTCGAAGGCGTTGAGGTCGTGCTGTCCGGCCTCCGCCGCCATCGTGGTCGTCACGGCTTCCGATCAGCGAAGGCGACCTGATGGGCGACCTCGGCAAGCACCGGATCGACCTTGCCCGGGCATGGTGCTCGAATCGGCCTGCACTGGCGGCGCGGGCCGGGGGGACTGTTGCTGTCCGTCGAGTATCTCCGTCACCCCGCACGGAGCCCACGCGTGATCTGTCCGTTGCGGACACGGTGATCGGACGTTGTGTCAAGCACGGGGCCGGCAATCGGCATTCCCGGCCCTCTCGGCCTGGGGAGATATGAGACCTTCGCCGTGTGCACCCGCAGCGGTGTCCTTACAACAAGACTGCGCCGAGGCGGCGAAAGTGGGCGGCTACCTGGTCTTGAACCGGCCCGGACGCACGAAGTCCAGGCCGTCGACGGTCTGCTTGCCGAGCGCCTCGTGGGCGGCGATCTGCCCGAAGCCGGTCGCCATTTTGAAGCCCTTTCCGGAGAAACCCGTGGCGCAGTAGACCCTGCTGTTCTCGCCCAGCCGGCCGAGGAGGGGATGACCGTCCTCGGTGAAAAGGTCGGGAAAGGCGTCGGAGCGCACGACGCTGGGGATCAGGCCGGGGAAGAATTCGGTGACGATGTCGGTGACCTTTTCTCTTTCTTCCCTGGTGAGTTCTCTGGGCACGCGGTCCGGGTCGGGGGTCGTCCTTTCGCGTCCGTCCAGCGGTGCGTCCACCGATGCCTTGACGGTCACGCCATCGACGGCGGGTGCACCGTACATGGCGCGATCGTCGTACAGGCGGCTGAAGACGGGGAAGTTCTCCGGCGAGAACTGCGTGCCGTCCTGGGCGATGAACCAGGTCAGGACGATCCGATGGGTTTCCGTAACGGCCTTGAGGTGGTCGGGCATGAGCCTTCGGGACCAGCCGCCCGAGGCGACGATGACCTTCTCGAACGTCCAGGTCCTGTCGCCCGAGGTGACGACCACGCCGTGTTCGGTTTCGGTGATGCTGTCCACGGGTGTGTTCTGGAGGACGGTGGCGCCGTTCGCCCGGGCCGCCGCGACGGCGGCGCTGACGGCGCGGTCGGTGCGCAGAACGCCGGCGCGGGGGTCGTAGACGGCGCAGTCGTCGGGGCGGAGGTTGTGCTGGGGGTAGCGTTCCGCCAACTCCTCCCGGCTGAGGACGCAGTGCTCTGCCCCGTTGACACGCGTTGTCTCGAGGAGGCTGTTGATGTAACTGCCGTTCGCCGTCCCGATGGACAGCCCCCCGGTGGGTATGAGGATGTCCTGCCTGGTTTCCGCCTCGAGCTCGGCCCACAGGCCGCGGGAGCGTTCCATGATGGGGTAGTAGTCAGGTTTGCCGAGGTAGACCATGCGGAACAGGCGGGTGTCCCCGCCCACGGCACTGCGGCCGTGGGCCGGGGTGGCCGCCTCGAAGCCCACCACCGAGTCGGACAGCCGGGAGGCCTGCCACAGGGCCATACTTCCGATGCTGCCCAGGCCGATGACTGCGAGTTGTGCGTCCATGAGAGCAGTTGCCTTTTCTTTACTCGTGAAGTCCTGCAAGCCTGCTGCCGAATCTGGCCGGGAGCGAGGTCGTGCGGGACCCCCTGCGCTCTTCCCACTGGTCGGCCAGACCGCCTTCGCCGGTGGTACAGCACGACGAGTCGGTCGGATGTGTCAGGCTCCGACGGGGACGGCGATGTACTTGTATTCGAGGAACTCGTTGATGCCGACGGTGCCGCCTTCGCGGCCGAGGCCGGACTGTTTGATGCCGCCGAAGGGGGCGGCGGGGTTGGAGACGAGTCCGGTGTTGAGGCCGATCATGCCGCTTTCGAGGCGTTCGGCGACGCGCAGGGCGCGGTCGAGGTTCTGGGTGAACAGGTAGGCGGCGAGGCCGAATTCGGTGTCGTTGGCGGCGGTGATGGCCTCGTCCTCGGTGTCGAAGGTGAGGATGGCGGCGACGGGTCCGAAGACTTCGGTGTCGTTGATGGCGGCGTCGGGGGTGATGCCGGTGAGGACGGTGGGCGGGTAGAAGCAGCCGGGTCCTTCGGGCAGTTCGCCGCCGGTCAGGACGGTGGCGCCGCGTTTGACGGCGTCCTGGACGAGGTCGTGGGCTTTGCTGCGGCCGGCGGTGTCGATGAGGGGGCCGACGTCAATGCCGGGCTGGGTGCCGTCGCCGACGGTGAGGGCGGCCATGCGGGCGGCCAGGCGGGTGGCGAACTCGTCGGCGACGGCGGTGTGGACGTAGATGCGGTTGGCGGCGCAGCAGGATTCGCCCATGTTGCGCATCTTGGCGACCATGGTGCCCTCGATCGCGGTGTCGAGGTCGGCGTCGTCGAAGACGATGAGGGGGGCGTTGCCGCCCAGTTCCATGGAGGTGCGGATGACGGTGTCGGCGCACTGGGCCAGCAGGATGCGGCCGACACCGGTGGAGCCGGTGAAGGACAGCTTGCGGATCTGCCCGCCGCGCAGGAGGGGTTCGACCACGCCCGCGGCGTCGGTGGTGGTGACGATGTTCAGCACACCGGCCGGCAGACCCGCTTCGGTGAGGATCTCCGCCAGGGCGAGGCTGGTCAGGGGGGTCTGGGGGGCGGGTTTGAGGACGATGGTGCAGCCGGCGGCGATGGCCGGGCCGATCTTGCGGGTGCCCATCGCCAGGGGGAAGTTCCAGGGGGTGATGAGCAGGCAGGGGCCGACGGGCTGACGGGTGACCAGCAGGCGGTTGCGGCCGTCGGGGGCGGTCATCATGCCGCCGTCGATACGGACGGCTTCCTCGGAGAACCAGCGGAAGAACTCGGCGCCGTAGGCGACCTCGGCACGCGCCTCGGCCAGGGGCTTGCCCATCTCCAGGGTCATCAGCAGCGCGAGGTCCTCGGTGCGCGCGATGATCAGGTCGTAGGCGCGGCGCAGGATCTCGCTGCGGATGCGGGGTGCGGTGGCGGCCCAGGCGGCCTGCGCGGCGACGGCCGCCTCCACGGCGCGCTGCCCGTCGGCGGGTGAGGCGTCGGCGACCCGGCACAGCTCCTCGCCGGTGGCCGGGTTGTCGACGGACAGGGTCCGGCCGGACTCGGCGTCCTGCCAGCCACCGCCGATGAACAACTGCTTGGGAACATCACGGACGACAGTCATCGTGGGTATCTCCTTGGAAGCGTAAATGGTGCTGCCGACCGGTCAGCGGATGCGGTCCAGCGTCTTGTAGTAGGCGCCGGCGAAGGGCAGGAACCAGGCGGTGCCGTTGTAGAGGGGGATGCGGGGCGGGGCGATGTCGCGGACGGGGCTGACCTCGGGGTGGCCGTCCATCACCTCGGCCATGACCTGACCCATGTGCGTGGCCATTTGCACACCGTGGCCCGCGTAGCCCATGGAGTAGTAGACGCCGTCGTCGGTCTGCCCGGCGTGCACGATGCGGTCCATGGCGAAGCCGACGGAGCCACCCCACACGTACTCGACCTTCGTCCGGGACAGCTGGGGGAAGATCTCGCACATCTCACGGAACAGGACCGCACCGCTCTTCTTGTCCGAGGTGGGGTCGGACGGCGCGAAGCGGGCACGGCCGCCGAACAGCAGCCGGTTGTCCGGGGTGAGCCGGAAATAGTGGCAGACCTGGTTGGAGTCGACGATGAGACGGGCCTTGGGGATGATGTCCCGGGCGAGCGCCTCGCCGAGCGGCTCGGTCACGATGATGAAGCTGCCCAGGCACACCTGCTGGCGGCGCAGCCAGGGGAAGTTCTTGTCGGTGTAGGCGTCGGTGGCCATCATGACCTGCCCGGCACGGATGACACCGCGCTCGGTGCTGACCTCGAAACGGCCGGCAGCGGTACGCCGCACGCCGATGGCCGCGTTGCGCTCGTGGATCTCCACACCGGTGCGCTCGCACGCCTCGGCCATACCGCGCACGAAACGACCGACATGCAGTGCGGCACTGAACGGGTCGAGCAGACCGCCGTGGTAGGCGTCCGAACCGATCTCGGAACGCAGCTCGGACTTACCGATCAGCGTGGTCTCGTGGCCGAAGTACTGGGCCAGGTCGCGCTGCTGGGCCTTCTTGCTCTCGAAGTGGGCGGGGCGGGAGGCGACGCCCAGGCGTCCGACGCGACGGAACTGGCAGTCGATGGACTCCTCGTTCACGAGCCGCTCGACGGTGTCCACCGCCTCGCCGTAGGAGTTGTAGATCTCGCGGGCCCGCTCCAGTCCGTACCGGCGGATGGCCTGGCGTACACCGATGGTGAAACCGAGGTTGGCCATGCCGCCGTTGCGCGCGGAGGCACCAGAACCGATCTGGCCCTTCTCCACGAGGGTGACGCGGGCGCCCTTGCGGGCGGAGTGCAGGGCGGTGGACAGACCCGTCAGGCCGGCGCCGACGACCACCAGGTCGGCGTCCTCGGTCAGCGGCTTGCCGGACCGGTCGGGAAACGGACCGGCGGTTTCTATCCAGTACGGAATCGTCTTCATTTCGGGTCCTTAGCGGGGAGTTTCGAAGTGGGGCGCGGCCGGGCACCACCAGGGGCCCGGCCGACGGCGCTGTCAGCGCTGTGACGGTCGGATCGACGTCGAACCGGAGGGCGTTGAAGACCGGGACCGGCAGGGTGCGGCAGTCACGTCAGCCGCAGTCGGCCGGCGTCTTCTCCGGACTTACTGCCGGAGCCGCTACCGCGTGTCCCAGCCGCTTTCACAAGACCGTTTCGAGGAATGCCTGGGTTCGTTTCTCACGGGGATTGGCCAGCACTTCACGGGCGTCGCCGCGTTCCACCGCGATGCCGCCGTCCATGAACAGCACCTCGTCGGCGACCTCGCGGGCGAAGCC
>NZ_JBIWIV010000029.1:0-24731 GCF_044764825.1 Streptomyces sp. NPDC093598
AGATACGAGCCGACCTCCACCTCGGACTGCTCCAACTCGCCTGCAGCATCATCTGCTTGAGACGACTCCGAACCTCATTCTGAAATGATCAGTTATGGCATCCGTCGCAGCCAGAAGAGACCATGCAGCTGGTTCCCGCTGTCGGCGACGACAGGCGCGGTGCATGTCCACGGCGGATGAACAGGAACGCCCAACACGTTTGTGGATCAAGGCAGTTGGCTGACAGCGACGCCTCCAGTCCTGTGAAGCAGCCTCGCCCTCTCCCCGTGCTCCCGTCGGGAGAGGGAGGCGCTGATAGGGGTGTCGGAAAAACCGGTTCGTCCGTATCTTATGGTGACCGCTTCGTAGGGCCGACATCATGGGGGACTGGATGAAGCCAGCGGCACGCCCTGCAGTGCAACGGCCCGGACCGGTTCCACACGGTGCGGCCGGCGAGGAACCGGCCGCCATGCCGCGTCTGACAACCACTGTCCCCCGCGAGTACGTACACCGCTCGGCCCTGTCCGAGGTGTTCCTCACGGGCTGCTCACGTCTCGCGGAGAACCGCTTCTGTCTCACGGGCCAATGGCCACGGGCGCACTCCTACTTCAGCCCCTCGGCCCGCCATCACGACCTGCTGCAGGTTGCCGAGACCATGCGTCAGGCCGGACTGTTCCTGGCGCACACGGAGTACGGGGTCCCGCTCGGCCACCGCTTCACCTCCTGGGACGTCTCGCTCACCGTGCCCCCCGGCCGTCTCGCCATCGGCCCCGTCCCCACCGAACTGGAGCTCGACGTGGTCTGCTCCGACCTCGTCGACCACGGTGAAGGAGCCCTGGAGGCCGTCCTGGAGTTCATCCTGAGCCGCGGGAGCGAGCCATTGGCCACCGGTTATCTGCGCTTTTCCACCGCAGCGTCCGTCCCGGCGGCCGGTACCCCGAGCATGCCTCCCGTCTCCCGGTCCGTTTCCGCCGCTGCGTTCCCGGAACTCTTCGGCCGAACTTCACCGCACGACGTCGTACTCACCGAAGCGGCCGCCGGTGCCTGGCGACTCGCCCCCGATCCCTCCCACCCGGTTCTGTCCGACGACGGCGGCCCGGTCGCCCACCTCGTCGCCCTGGAGGCCGCCCGCCAAGCCACGCATGCCTTGTTCACCCCAGCCCGCAGCGATCTACTGATCACGGAGATCACCTGCGCCTTCGTACGACAGCCCGACCCGCTGCGCCCCTGCTGGATCGACGCCACTGTCCTTCCCGTCCCCGGCTCCGGCCCTCTGACCGCCCAGGTGACGGCTCGTCAGGACGGTCGTGTGGTCTGGGAGTCCCATGTGCACGGCGACATCACGCCAGGGCTTCGACAAGGCACACGGGCGTGGGGCAGCGTCCCCCCATGACCGCGGCGCACTGGTAGCCGCTCCGGGAGTTGCGCCCCAAACGGCCCGTCGGCCGTGCCGCGAAGAGGTGCCCGCACCGCTGGAGGGGCTGCCGCGTCCACCGCTCAGCACACAGCCCGCGCAGCCCCCAGAACCGCCCGGGCACGCGGTGCGGACCGGGCCCACGGAAAGCCGTGGCGCAGTTCCAGGACAGGCTCCTCGCCGTCGTCGGCCACGACGGCGACGGCGGCCAGCACCCCCGGTGCGGGTTCCAGTTCCATGAACCGCCACCGTCGGGCCGGATCGCCGTGCGCCGGCCGGAAGCCCAGCACCCCGCGTTCCTCCGCCAGTTCGAAGGAGAACGCGCCGAACGACAGCCCCAGCCCCAGACCGCGCGCCTTGGCGTAGGCCTCCTTCAGCGTCCACAGCCGGAGGATCCGTCTGTCCCTGACCTGTCCCGGACGCGCCTGCGCGACCCACTCCTGCTCCTCGGGAGCGAAGGTGTGCACCAGTGTGTCGAACTCCTGGTCGCCGTGGTCGAGCCGCTCGACATCCACGCCGATGCGGTGGCGGCGAACCACGCCGAGCAGGTTGTGCCCGCCGGTGTGGGACAGGTTGAAGTCCGGTTCAGGCCCGCCGCGCGGGAGCCCACCCGCCGGTTTCTGCAGGTAGGGCCGGCCGTGGGGGGACCGCCGGATGACCGACTCGGCTTCGGGTATCCCGCATTCGAGAGCCAGGACACGGCGCACCAGCACGTGTGAGACGAGGTACTGGCGGCGGTCGCGCTCGAACAGGAACCGTTCGGCGGTGTTCTGCTCCTGCTCGTCCAGCCACTGCGCGGCAAGGGTGGCGGCGACTGCCGGTGCGAGTGCGTCGGTGGGACAGAACCACAGCGTGACCGTGCACGAGGCGGGGGCACCGAGCCCGCCGGCGATGTCCCGAGGGGCCGGCAGCATGGGGCGGTCGGGCGGCAGGTGCGGACCCGGGAACGGGGACACGGCGATCCTCCAGGATGCCCGTCCGGTAAGGGGACGTGGTCGGGCGGCGGTGGTCGAGTGAGGCGCAAGCTCCGGGACGTACGGCGGGCGGTCCTGCTGCGGCACGTCCCTTCGCCGGCCGGGGACCCGCCCTGGCAGCGGCGGTCCCCGCACGACAGGGACCCGGCGGCTGAAGTCCCGTGAAGGTGCCGCTTCAGGCCGACTGCGCGTGCCACGGCGACGATACGGGTGGGCCGACCGCCGGAGCTCAGCTCAGTCAAAAACAGAACGGACGGTCTGTCAACGAGAAGCAGTCCGCACCGCGGACCGGAGGGGTAGGGCGCGAGGCCCGCTTCGGGCTTCCGGGCCGAAGGCCTCCACGTGGTCGTTCGCCCATGCGCGGAACGTTCCCGCCGGACGCCCCGTCATCTCGCCGACGGTGTCCGTCAGCTGGGCCTTGGCTCCCGCACGCTGACGTTCCGCGCTCTGCAGGAGTGCCTCGACGACCGGCGCCGGAAAACGCGCGCCCAGCGCGACACGCGCCTGCTTCGGACTCAGTTCCTCAAGACGCAGCGGGACACCCAGCAGCCGGCCGAGCTGATCGGTCTGCTCGGCCGCGGTGATCGCCCGCGGCCCGGTCAGGGTGTACGCCTTTCCGGCGTGCCCGCCCTCGGCCAGCACTCGCGCGGCGACTTCCGCGAGGTCCCGGGGGTCCACACAGGCGTTGGCCGACGCCCCGTACAGCGCCCGCACGACCCGTTCGGAGCGGATGGACGCCGCCCAGGACAGGGTGTTGGACATGAACGAGCGCGGCCGCAGCAGTGTCCATTCCATACCGGAGCCCTGCAGCAGCTCTTCGTTGGCTCGCTGCCACCGGGTGATGAGGTCGTCGGCCTCCGGATCGAGAACGGCTGCCGCGGAGAGCTTCACCACGCGCCGTACACCGGCCGAGCGCGCCGCGCGGACGAAACGGGCGTCATTGTCACCGGCGACGTCCGTGGTGACGAGGAACGCAGCCTCCACCCCCGCCAGCGCACGGGCCAGCGTACGGGGAAGGCGATGGTCCCCGGCGACGATCTCCATCGTCCGGGCCGCACCCGGAACCCTCGCCGGGTCCCTGGCCATGATGCGTACATGCAGGCCGGCAGGGAGCCGCCGGACCACTTCCCGCCCTACCGTGCCAGTGGCACCGGTCACGAGGATCATCCAGCTCCTCTTCTCGTTGTTCCGGCAACCCTCGCCGGGTCATCCAAGGGCGCAGGTCCGACCCGGAGGTCCCCCGGGCGCCCACCCTGCAGGCAGCCCGCCGACGATCAGTGGATCCGTCCGCCGGAAGCGCTCTTCACCAGGTCCCCCTCGGCGGTCCCCGCGCCGAAGCACGCCTCGAGGGTGGAAGACAGCCCCTCGCCGCCCGGCGCCGCCCAGGCGATGTAACCGTCGGGCCGGACGAGCAACGCCTCACAGGCGAGTTCGGGGACCGGCGCGGCGTGCACCACGCGCAGCTGCGCGTACCGCTCCCCCGCCCGCTCCAGGTCACCGCTGCCCCGCCCGCCGAAGAGCAACAGCAGCGGCCGTCTCGCACGCAGCAGCCCGATCACATCGGTGCGCCCCTCTCGGGTGGTCAGGGCGACGTTGTGCAGGAACCTCCCCTCCCAGGGGGAGGCGTCGGTGGTGCGCACCGGGAGGACCACGTCCTGAGCACTGATCATAGAGCCGAGGACTCCGCTCTCCCCTCCCCCGGCCAGCAGCTCGGCGAACAGGGAACGCAGCGGGTCGAGTGCGGGGTCGGGCCGCATCAGGGCGAGCTGGGCGCGGGTGTTGTCGATGACGCGCTGGGCAGCGGGCCGGCGTTCCCGGTCGTAGGTGTCGAGCAGCGTGCTCGCCGCGGTGCCGAGTACCGTGAAGGCGAGCTTCCAGCTGAGGTCGACCGCGTCCAGCAGTCCTGTGCTGAGTCCCTGACCGCCGATCGGGAAGTGCAAGTGCGCCGCGTCCCCGGCCAGCAGGATCCGTCCCGCCCGGTAGGAGTCGACGAGCCGTGAGAAGTCGCTGAACCTGCTCAGCCAGCGGGGTGACGTCATCTCGATGTCCCGTCCGGCGATCCAGGAAACCTCGCGCTGCAGCTCCTGCAGGGTGAGCGGCTGATGACGCGTGCCGTGCGCCCCCGCACAGTTCAGCGTCCGCAGCCGCATTGTGCGCTCTGGTGCGTCCTTGGCGACGATCCAGCCGCGCCGGGTGCGGTGCCAGCCCGGTCGCAGGGCGTCCGGGTCGACGAGCCGGACGTCGCCGGCCATCGCGGACACGGTCGCCGGGTACGAACGGGATGTGAATCCCGCCTGCTCGCGCACCACGCTGCGCGCACCGTCCGCCCCCACCAGATAGTCGGCCGCACAGCTCACCCGTCCGCTCGGGCCTTCCGCCGTGACGTGGACCCCGTCCGGGCTCTGGCGCACCTCGACCGCGCGGTAGCCGCGCAGAATTCGGGCTCCGGCGGCCCGTGCCCGCCGCTCGAATAGCCGTTCCAGTTCGTCCTGCGGGCACTTGAGGATCGGCTCCGGCTCGGAGGCGGGAGCCGAGACGACCAGCCCGGGGATTCCGGCGAAGTGGAAGGAGCTGCTCGCCGGGCCGCCGGTGCCTGGGTCACGAGCTCCGAGGAGCCCTCCGAGGTGGCCACGCCGGACCAGGCACTGCACGGTCCGGGCGTGCAGCGTGGTCGCCTTGGGCCGATGTGACACGGCGGTCTGCGCTTCGATGACCACGGTGCGGACCCCGTACTCCGCCAGCTCGCAGGCGAGGAACAACCCCACCGGCCCTCCGCCGACCACCACCACCTGCGTCTGCACAGCGACTCCCCCTCCGGAACGGCTCCGGTTCGTTCGATGACGGTCCCGCGTGGGCAGCGGTGGTCGTCCGTTGCTCCCGCGCGGTCCTCGAGCGGGTGGTCAGGGCGTATGCACCCGGCGAGCGGGATCCTCTTTCGACCGCCCGGTCTTGTGCCCCTTGACGAAGGTCCCTGACGTCCTGGACAGCTCGGCGCGGGGGCCGAGTTGGGCGTAGCCGGCCATGCGACCGTCGCGGTGGTAGGCGGGTTTGCCGCACCGGGTCGGCAGCCGGTTCAGGCTCTGCCGCACATAGTCGAGTTCTTCGACGTCCTCCAGCCGGACCAGGGCGATCTCGTGGCTGATCTCGTCCGCTGCGATGAAGGCGCTCATGCTGTCTCCTTCTGGGCGAGCAGTCCGATGCCCGGGTAGTGCCTCCGCCGGCCGGACCGGATCATCTCCTTCAAAGGCAGCGGCCGCACCGCTTCACGGACCTGTGCCTCGAAGGCCCGAGTGGAGAGGGGGACGGCGCCCTCGTCCTGGCACCACGTCCGGTACGACAGGTAGAGCTGTGCCTGCTCCGTACTCGAGTCCGGCTCGAGCCGGCGGTACTCCGCCAGGAAGCGGCCGGTGTGGTCCTCGGTCTCCGCGTAGACGGTGGTGGCGGTGCGGACACGTTCCGGGCCGGTGAGGTCCCTGTCGCCGGCGAGATACCGACGGGCACCCTCGACGAGCCAGTTGAGGATGCCTGGACCTTCCTCGCTCACCAGGCGGGCGGCCAGATTGTCGATCTTGCGGTCGTCGGAGACGACCCGCTCGAACGGGATCAGCCGCATGCGGCGCCAGAACGCCAAGCCACCGGTGCCCACCACGGGTCGATGGTTGCCCAGCAGCCAGAGCTTGTGCGTCGGCTCGAAGGAGAAGTATTCCTGGCGCATGCGACGAGCCTTGATGCGGTCACCACCCGTGAGGTACGTGACCCGAGCCTCGTCGAAGCGATCTCCCGGCTTCACCTCGGAGGAGACGATGAGGCGCCGCCCGTGGAGCTCGGCCAGATCGGTGGGGTGACCCTCGTACGAGCGGGTCATGAGGAAACCCGGCGGGGCCGCGTCGGCGTAGTCACCCAGGAGTTTCAGCAGCACGTCAAGGAGGACGGACTTGCCGTTCTTGCCGGAACCGAAAAGGAACGGCAACACGTGGCCGCCGACGTCCCCGGTGATCGAGTAGCCCAGCAGCAGCTGCAGGAAACGGATCATTTCCGTCCCCTCACCGTCCTCGCCGAAGGTGTCGGCGAGGAACCGGTGCCAGCGCGGCGTCGGCATCTCCTGTGGGCCGGTGGTGGTGGATCGGGAGTGGAAGTCCCGGTTCGCAGCAGCAGGACGGATCCTGCCGGTACGCAGGCAGACGATGCCTTCCGGCGTGCACAGCGCATAGGGATCGGCGTCCAGCGACGAGGCATTGAGGACGATCTCCGGGGCAGATCTGGCCTGCCTCAGCATCGCGTTCATGCCCGCGGTGCTCAAAGCGCGGCGACGGTGCTTCTGAAGAGCCTGAGCGGTGAAAACGCCACGGGGATCAGTGGCTGCGAGTCGCTCCGCGAAATCCCCGGCCGCCCATGTGACCGTGTCGTCCTCGTCCGGCTGCCAACGGGTGGCGTCCCACCGGAACCAGCCCAAGCCGGGGACATACCGATAGGCGTCCGCGTAGAGCTTCACGAACAGCTTCGCGTTCCCTCGATCGCTGAGAGTGCCCGGCACCAGTCCCTCAGCGCAGGCGTACCCCTCAGAGGCCTGGGCGGGGGGCGAGGGTACACCCCGGAGCGACTCCAGCGACCGGTCCATGGTCCCCCGCGTCGCCACCCGGGGGTAAAGGAGCCTGCTGCCGGGATAGAAGCTCATGCATGCCTGCCCGACGTCGTCAGGCACGCTCGCCGCGAAACAGGAGGGCAAAAGGGATATGTCTGTCTTTGACGCCGTCCATCCATGCTCAAAACCCCCCGCCGCTGGGCGGACCCCCGCTCGGGCCGCTTGAGCGCTGCGGGAAAACGCAGCTCAACCGCCCGTGCACCCCCTACGAGCGACCGAAGCCACTCGCCCTAATGCGTACACGTTATCGAAACCCGATCGCACAACGCAGTGACCACAGAAAAAAACCGGCTGCCCCGTCAGATTGAGATCGGCACCCGCTGCGGCAGCCCGTGAAACGACGCCCGGCAGCGGCTTCTTCCCCGGCCAAAGCCCAGGTCACTCACTACGTCGTCGTCTTCTGCCCGCCACCGGGCCGTGCGGCCGCTCGTACGAGGGGCGCCGATGACGATGGCCGCCGAGACGACGGCCGCCCCCTGCCAACGGACATGCCGGGCACAGCCATTGGCCGGAATTGATCCGTCTACTCGATGAGCGCTTGAGCTCCGGTCTCGTTCCGCCGCAGAGACCGGCCCCGCAAACACCACCTGGGTCACCGTTTACGCATGTCAGAGCCACCGCCCTGCACGCAGCCGGGCGGTCGGCCGCATCGGATCCTCCTGCCCCCCACTCGACGGAAGTGCGGTTACCCGTGGCTACCTTCCTGCACAAACTCGGCCGCTTCGCCTTCCGGCGGCGCGGCCTCATGACCCTGCTGTGGGTGCTGATCGTCGTCGGCGTCGGCGCCGCGGCCTCCTCCGCGCCCACGCCGCCGACCGAGCAGTTCTCGATGCCGGGCACCGAGTCGCAGAAGGCGTTCGACCTGCTCGAGGAGAAGTTCCCCGACGCGGGCGCCGACGGCGCCACCGCCCGTGTGGTGATCCGCGCGCCCGAGGGCAGGACGATCGCCCAGGAGAAGCCGGCGATCGGCAAGCTCCTCGGCGAACTCGGCAAGGCGCCCCAAGTGGCGGGCGTCGCCGACCCGTTCGACGCCGGTACCGTCAGCCGGGACGGCCGTACCGCCTACGCGGTGGTGTCCTACGAGGTCACCGCGCCCGACCTCACCGACGAGGCGCACGAGGCGCTCACCAGGGCCACCGACCGGGCCCGTGACGGCGGACTGACCGTCGAGGCCGGCGGTGACGCCGTCCCGGTCGAGCAGACCGTCTCCGGCACCGGCGAGCAGGTCGGCGTGCTGATCTCCGCCATCGTGCTGTTCCTGACCTTCGGTTCGGTGATCGCCGCCGGCATGCCTCTGCTGACTGCCCTGATCGGCGTGGGCGTCGGCGTCTCCGGCATCACCGCGCTGGGCTCCACCCTGGGCCTGTCCGCCACGACCTCGACCCTGGCGATGATGATCGGCCTCGCGGTCGGCATCGACTACGCCCTGTTCATCGTCTCGCGCTACCGGTCCGAGGTCGCCGAGGGCCGCACGCCCCAGGAGGCCGCGGGCATCGCGACCGGCACCGCCGGTTCGGCCGTCGTCTTCGCCGGGCTCACCGTCATCATCGCCCTCGGCGGCCTCGCGGTCGTCGGCATCCCGATCCTCACCAAGATGGCGCTCGCCGCGGCGGGCACGGTCGCCGTCGCCGTGCTGATCGCGGTCACCTTCGTGCCCGCCCTGCTCGGCTTCGCGCCGCGCCGGGTCCTGCGGGTCGCCGACCGGCGCCTGGTCCAGGCCAAGAAGCCGCTGCGGGCGCGCACGCTGCGCAGGTCCGAGAAGAAGGCCGCCAAACTGGCCGCGCGGACCAAGCCCGCCCTGTCCACCCGTTGGGCGTCCTTCGTGGTGCGCCACCCGCTCGGAGTGCTGCTCCTGGCAGTGGTCGGCCTCGGCGCGATCGCCCTGCCCGCCACCAAGCTGGAACTGGGCCTGCCCGGCGAAGGCACGATGGCGACCGACACCACCCAGCGCAAGGCCTACGACCTGCTGTCCGACTCCTTCGGCCCCGGCTTCAACGGCCCGCTGACGGTCACCGTCGAGGGCAAGGACGCCGCCGCCGCAGGCGACAAGATCGGCGCGGAGCTGAAGCAGGACGCCAACGTCGCCTCCGTCTCCCCGGCCACCGCCAACAAGCCCGGCGACACCGCCATCTTCAGCATCGTCCCGAAGACCGGCCCCACCGACACCGCCACCGAGGAACTGGTCAAGAACATCCGCGCCCGGGCGACGGCGCTGCAGGCGTCCTCGGGCGCCACGGAGATCCTCGTGACCGGCCAGACCGCGCTGTTCATCGACTTCTCCCAGACCCTGTCCGACGCCCTGCTGCCCTACCTGGGCCTGGTGGTCGGCCTGGCCTTCCTCCTGCTGCTGCTGGTGTTCCGCTCGGTCCTGGTCCCGCTGAAGGCGGCGCTCGGCTTCCTGCTCTCGGTCAGCGCGGCGCTCGGCGCGCTGGTCGCGGTGTTCCAGCTCGGCTGGGCCTCCGGCTTCTTCGGCATCGAGCAGACCGGCCCCATCATGACGACACTGCCGATCTTCATGATCGGCGTGGTCTTCGGCCTCGCCATGGACTACGAGGTCTTCCTGGTCACGCGGATGCGTGAGGCGTACGTACACGGCACCCCCGCCAAGGACGCCGTCGTCACCGGCTTCCACCACAGCGGCCGCGTGGTCGTGGCCGCCGCGATCATCATGATCAGCGTCTTCTCCGGCTTCATCTTCGAAGCCGACGACCTGGTCGCGATGATGGGCTTCGGCCTCGCCGCGGCCGTCCTGTTCGACGCCTTCGTGGTCCGCATGGTCATCGTGCCCGCCGTGCACTCGCTGCTCGGCGACTCCGCCTGGTGGCTGCCGCGCTGGCTGGACCGGCTGCTGCCGAACGTCGACGTCGAGGGCGAAAAGCTCCAGCGACGGCTGCACTCCGCAGCGGCGAGGGTGCCGCGCGGTCGGGCGGAATACGAGCAGGATCTCGTGCACTGAGAATGCCGCACGGCCGATCACAACGGCCCTGCGGCCAACCGGTCCCTCGGCCGACAGACTGAGGGACCGGACCCCGCTCCGCACCAACCACGCCGGATCGCTGTCGAGAATGCGACAGGTCGGATGTGCTCGGCGCTGCGCGTGCGGGAGAACGGTCCTGCCCGGGGCTCACAACGGCCGCGTGATCCCCATCTCCCGCATCGCCAACGACGGCGGCCCGCCCTCCGACCGCTCCGTCTTGCAGCCCTTGCTGCCGGGCGCCAGCGTGCGCGGATCGACGGCCTCGGCGGGCGCCCCGGTCGCGTACAGGCCCTGCGGGTGCGTGTCGCGGTCGTGCGGCAGCAGCCAGAAAACCCGGCGCCGGAACGTCCCCGAGGAACGCGACGGCTTGGCGCCGGGCCCCAGCAGCGCGTACCCGACCATGCGCCCGTCGCGGTGGTACGCCGGCCTGCCGCGCCGGGTGGGCAGCCGGTCCAGGCTCTGACGGACGTAGTCGAGCCGCGAGATGTCCTCGAGCCAGACGAAGTCGGTCTCGTGAACGAGCTCGTGCTCGGCGATGAGAGCGCTCATTCTGTCTCCTCGTCGGCAACCAGTCCGATACCCGGGTAGTACTTGCGCTGGTTGGACAGGATCATCTCCTTGGGCGACGCCAGTCCCACCACTTCGCGGACCCGGGCTGCGAAGGCGCGTGACGAGATGGCCGGGGCGCCCTCATTCTGGCACCACGCCTTGTAGGCCGCGTAGAGCCGTGCTTGTTCCGCCCGCAGATCTCCCTCCAGCCGGCACGACTCGGCGAGGAACCGCCCGGTGTGGTCTTCCGTCTCGGCGTACGCCGTGGTGGCGATCCGCACCCGTTCCGGGCCGGTCAGGTCCCGCTCGCCGCTCAGGTAGCGACGCGCGCCCAGGATCAGCCAGTTGAGGATCCCGGGGCCCTCCTCGGTGACGAGGATGTCGGCCAGGTTGTCGATCTTGCGGTCGTCGGGCACCACCCGCTCGAACGGGATCAGCCGCATCCGCCGCCAGAACGCGAAACCGCCGGTCCCGACCTCCGGCCGGTGGTTGCCCAGCAGCCACAGCTTGTGTGTCGGCTCGAAGCTGAAGAAGTCCTGCCGCATACGCCGGGCCTTGATCCGGTCGCCGCCCGTCAGCAGCTTCACCCGTGCCTCGTCGAACCGGTCTCCCGGCTTCACCTCGCTGCACACGATCACGCGCCGGCCGTGCAGTTCGGCCAGATCGGTCGGATGCCCCTCGTAGGGCCGGGCCATCAAGAACCCCGGCGGCGCGGCGTCGGCGTAGTCGCCCAGCAGCTTCATCAGTACGTCCAGGAGCACCGACTTGCCGTTCTTGCCGGAGCCGAACAGGAACGGCATGACCTGCCCGCCGACGTCCCCGGTGATGGAGTAGCCCAGCAGCAGATGCAGGAAGTCGATCATCTCCGCGCCCTCGTGTCCGTCACCGAAGGTATCGGCGAGGAACCGGTCCCAGCGCGGGGTGGGCATCGGCTGCGGGGCCGCGGTGGTGGAGCGGGAGTGGAAGTCCTTATCCGGGTCCGGCGTGCGGATCAGTCCGGTGCGCAGGTCGACGATGCCGGCCGGGGTGCACAGCGCGTACGGATCCGCGTCGAGCATGGACGCGTTGAGCACCATGCCCGGAGCGGACCTGGCCTGCGTGAGCATTGCGTTCATGCCGCTGGTGCTGAGTGCGCGGCGGCGGTGCTGCTGCAGCGCGGCGGGCGTGAACACCCCGCGCGGGTCGCTGCTCGCGAGGGACTCCGCCAGGTCACCGGCGGCCCACATGACAGTGTCGTCCTCGTCGGCCTGCCAGCGGGTACCGTCCCAGCGGAACCAGCCGAGGCCGGGCACATGGCGGTAGTCGTGTGAGTACAGCTTGACGAACAGTTTGGCGTTGCCGCGGTCGCTGAGCGTGTCGGGCAGCAGTCCGTGTGCGGTCGCCTCGCCGCCGCCCGCAGCGGCAGTGGCGGCGCTCTCGCCGCCCTGTCGGGGGGCCAGGGCGGGCTGAGCAAGGATCTGCATGGCGACCGCTTGGGCGTCGAAGAGGGCGCCGTCATGTCCGGAGGTCATGTTCGGCCTCCCAGCGACAGTGGACGGAGCCGGCCGGCGCCCAGGCCACTGCGAATGATGGCTCTGTAGCGCCGCTCCTGGCCGGGGCGGGCGCATTCGGCCGCCTCTGCCAGGGCTCGTTCCGCCTCGTCCGCCGACAGGTGCCCTGCGGCCACGAGGCCTCCGGCGGTGTAAGCGGCGCGGTTCAACTTCTCGGAGAACGCCGCTCCTTCGGGTACGGCGGCGCAGCCGGCCACTTCGGTGAGCAGCACGGCCAGAGCCCGGCCGGCGGCCCCACGGCCGCCTCCCGCCGCAATGACTGCCTGCCGGGCACGGGGCGGCACCGTCCGGGGGGCCGGCACGCGCGCGGGCGGCAAGTGGCCGGTGCGCTCCAACTCGCGGGCGAGCCAGCCGGGCAGAGGAGCGGGCTCCCGTACGGCACCCACGGGCTCGTACGTTCCCGCCTCGGTCGAAGTGCCCGGGGCGACGATGTACCCACCGCAGGCTCGTACGTCGGCCTGCCAGGCAAGCGCGCGGCCGCCGCCCGACCCGGTGGAACACTGCCACTGATGCCCGGGATGTGCCCGATACCACACGTGAAGGCCACCGGACGGCGTGCGCACGCGCAGCGTCGTGTCGTCGTCGGCGGGGCTGGTGACGCCCCGCAGTGCGGCCAGCAGACCGAGGGTGTGAAACCCATTGGCGAGTCCGGTCAGGTCGACATCATCCGGGATTCCGATGCCGGGCAGCAAACGGTCCCGCTCGGGCAGGCACCTCTCGTGGGCATCGATATCGATGATCACCAGCCCTGCGGGGCCGCAGGCGACTCCCACGCCCAGTCCCGGGTGGGCACCCCACCACTGCTCGATCCTGGTCACGTCCAGCGTGGCGGCACGGAATCCATGGCACCAGCGGCCCGCGGCGGAACAGCCGCAGCCTACGTGGGTGTGGCCGGACTCCCGACACGACGCACAGTTGCCCGCCGGCGTCTTGCGGCCGGGAGCAAGGGGATGAACCGGCCAACCCCGACTGGCACACCATCGGGCGATCGCCAGTGAACGCGAGTTGCCCGTCCGCTCGACACCCGATCCCCGTGAGTCGCTACGTAAAAAAGGCAGCTCAGAACCCATGCGCATCCCCCATGAGCGACTCAAGCGACTGAACGACTGGAACAGACTAGCGAAACGGGGATGGCAGAAGTAAACACCTGAGGAAACTGAAACACAACGCGTTACCGGGACATCGAGCGACTCAGAGAGCGGTGCAGCGACTGGAGTTGTCCGGGTGACTTCTTCAACTGCTGAGCGAAACCGCAGGTCACAAGCCTCAAGCAAGACCAGGCAGCGACTGAAGCGACTCAAGCCCCTATATATGACTCCCACGCGCGCACACAGAGCACGACCCACTCCCCCCCATATACCGGCCCTTGGGTCGCTTCAGTCGCTGCCTGGTCTTGGCACCGACTCTGACCTGGGGTTTTCCGCGACGGTCAGCAGAGACTGGCCGTGCGTCCCGTCGCTGTTCTTCAGTCGCTGCTGCAGGCTGCGCGATGAGGCACCCCCTGCCCGGATCCCCGGGCGGCGACTGAAGCGACTCTCCAGCGAGACCAGGGATGCGGACGCATCCCCTGCGGCCGTCCGCGTGCCCTCTGCAGGACCGGTCCTCCTTGCCCGAGGGTCAAGAGGAACGGTCCTGCAGACCGCTCCTCATGTACTCCACGTCAATGAGGTGCGGTCTGTTGGACGTCAGGTTGCGCGGCGGAGGTGGACGACGACGTTCTCACCCATGCGCTTGGGGGCGAGCCGGTAGTACCTGATGTGGCCGAGCCTCTCGGTCTCCTCGAGCCAGCCGGCCTCGATGACCTGCTTGCGCGTGCGGGAGAAGACGGGCGCGGCCATTCCGACGAGTTTGGCCAGGTTGGCTGCGGTCTCGAGTACGGCTCCGGACCGATCGGTCGGATGCAGGGCATAGAGCATGACGACAAGACGCTGGTTGGCGGTCATGCCTGCCGTCTTCTCAAGCAGCTGAAGGTTCTTCTGCTTGTCGTCGCTACTGATCACTGAGCCTCCCACCGTGCAGGCACGTTCTCGTCGAATCCGGGGATGTCCGGCGGGTTGCACGTCTTCACCGCTTCACGCTGCTCGAGTCCCGTTCCGTGAAAGGCGATGTACGGGCTGATCCGGTAGAAGTTGTAGTTGCCGACGCGTCCGCGGACGATCAGGATGCGGTGCTTGGCCAACTTCCTGTTGATTTTCCCCACAGCGTCGGTGGACATCCCCACCCGCTTCGCGATGTCGGCCCCGGTGGCCCTCAACGGTTCCATGCCCTCGGGCGAGACTCCGATCCACCACAGGACGAGGAACTTCTGACTGGGCGTGAACGCCTTGGATTCGGTGATCGCCTCGACACGCGCCTTGTCGACCTGCGTGTGCCTGCCGGAGAAGGCATAGGGCGCATAGGGCACCGCCTCGCCAGTCTCGGCATCAACCAGCCTGCGTACTGCTCCCAACGGGGCCCTCCGTAAACGGGGGTTGTCTGACGGTTCATGGAGGCGGCTTCGAGGCCGACCAAATGAACTTAACGTACATGAGCAGGAAGTCAATCAACCCTGCCTGCCGACCGTGTCTCCTGCCGACCCGCTCAGGGTTCAGGGCCTCCGGATGCGGCCGCGCCACTGCCGACTCATGTACGTCACGTCAATTTGCCACGACCGTAGGATCGTGGCACCCAGTTCCTGTGAACGCCCTCTACTGTTCTAGGAACTGCCTGCCAGTTCCTACGGTCGTGGTTGTTCGAGGTATCTGTGCAGGTCAGATGCTGATTGGCAAGCGCGCTCTCTTATTTCAACAGGAGCCGCGCCGTTCAGCTCACGGCCCACGCCACCTCTGCACTTGTGCACGCCCGGACGGCGTGCTCAGCTCGTCACCAACCTGGAACGGCACCTGCGGGGAAACGAACGAACCTCACCCCACAGCCGAGCCCCGTTCCGGCCCGCAGTCACAGCGAGGACTCCCCCCACCGCAGGTGCCCGTCTCAGGGAACCTCCGCCCACCCGTACCCGCCGCTCCCCGGCGCGTACGGCCTGTGCCACGACGAAACCGTTTCGCGCCGGGGAGCGGCGGGGCAGCGGGGTCCAGGGGCCGGCGAAGGCCCCTGGTACCACGCTGCTCAGCCACTCCCCGTAAGTGTTGTCGGCTCGCAGTCTCATGACGGGCGATGGCAGCTGCGGCCTGGGTTGTGACCCGCACCGGACCACCTGCAGGTCCCAGCAGGAGACTTCTGCGCGAGACGTGCTCGAGGTCGGATGGCAGTCGCGAGTGAGCCCGGGCTGAGCGGTCCGGGCACTCAGGCTGCGCGGACCACTGCTGCTAGAGGTCGAACTCGATGTGCTCGATGTCGGTGAAGCGGACTTCCTCCAGACTGCCGGCGCGGCGGCCGCCGTCCTGGAAGTACATCTCCTTGAGCCCTTCGGCTGCGATCTGCTGCAACTGCTGGTCGCTGACACCGGCCTGTTGGGCGTCGAAGAGACGGGCGGCGTACTGCGGCGGCAGCGCCACGGTCAGATGCCGGATCCGGGCGTCGTCGGTCGTGCCCACCGGCGCCGTGTAGCCGATGCGGGCGCGGGTGTCGATGACGATGCCGCCGGTCGTCGCCGCCCTCTGCCGGGCCTTGGCCCGGATCTGCGGCTGCCACCGCTTGTTCACCTCGCGCTCCAGGCGCGCGGCGAGGTCCGGCCGCGGCTTCTTGATCTGGTTCTTCACGTACCGCTCGACGGTGCGCTGGGAGATGCGCAGCATCTGGGCGACTGCCCTGGTGCTCTTGAGTTGCTTGACCAGGTACCGCATCTGCGCGGGCGCGGTCTTGGGTGCCGGGCGGGTGAACGCCTTCTGCACCGCGGCTTCCAGGCCGTCACCGAACAGACTCATCGTCGCCCTCTCCTACTCTCCGCTGTCGACGTCGGTGACGGTGCCGTCCTTGATGTACCGGGCGAGGTTGAGCTCCGGAGCGTTGAACCGCTCGCGGACCTCCTCGCCCCACAGGACGGTCTGGGTGCCCTCGTGCTTGACCAGGCCCGGGTTGACGCCGACCTTGAACCCGCCGGGCAGCGGCTTGCCGTCCCGGTAGGGCAGGAAGTCCAGCGGACTGGTGCCTCCGGCCGCGTACACGACACAGTCGGACAGGACTGCAACGGGGTACTGGCCGGTGAAGGCCGCGTGCTTGATGATCTTCCGGTGCAGGTTCACGCGCGTACGGGAGATGACCGCTGCGCGGATGTCCGGCCGCCACGTCGGGCGCGACAGCGCCCGCCACGGCTGGCCCGGCCGCCAGCCCTCCCCGCGTGGACGTTCGCGCAACTTGCCCAGGCCGCCCTTGACCGTCGCCTTGATGGCTGAGACGACGATCGCCAACTCGGGATCGTGCTCCCCGTAGCCGTTCATCGCCGCCAGGAAGTCCGCCGGCTCCATGTCCGCATGCACGCCGAGATCGGCCATCGTGGCCACGTAGGCATCGCGTAGCCGCTGGTACCAGCCGTCCAGGTAGCGGCCGCTCTCGTAGCGCACCCACGCCTCGATCGGCCGGACCTCGTAACCGAGCTCCACCGCGTACGCCACGGTCGGTGTCGCGTACCAAGCCGGGCCCTCGGGACGCTCGCCCTTCGGCGTGAACGGACTGGGCAGCAAGCCGGCGTCCAGCTCGGCCCACTTGTCCCTGCCGATCTTCACCCGGGACAGATCCACGTGGGACAGGTCAACCAGCCATGAGCCCGGCAGCTTCGGGTCGAACATCGGCTGCTTGACGTGAGTCGGAGCGCCGAGCCCGACGACCAGACCGTTGGCTCCGGCGGCGAAGGCCATGTTCACGTCGATGCCGACCAAGTGCCGCAGGGTGCATTCGGCGTCGGTCATCGGCCGAGCCCAGTCACAGGCTTCCTCGAACAGCTTCTCCGCCGGGCCGCGGACGTGGAAGCGCGGCAGGTCCGCCAGGAGCGGGTGTCCGTCCGGGGCCTCGCACGGGGCGCAGTCGACCGGCTCCTTGCCCAGGGAACCGGGGTTGTGCTCGGAGTGCCGCTTGCCCGTCTCGTCGGGTTCGGAGGCGCGGGTCGGCGGGTGCAGCGCGGTCATCAGCTCCAGGCCGGTCACAGCGGTGGAGCCGCGCGGCGTCATCACCCGCGACGCGTACACGCCCAGCACCCGGGCGAGCTCCGCCGGCGGAAGCTCAGCGGCATTGCCCCAGTGACGTGTGTCGAGCGCGTGCCAGGAGGGGATGCACAGCTGCACGCACGCCCGCTCCGACCCGGTGGCCGGGCGGTAGATCCGCGCCCACGGCCCGAACCCTCGTTTCGTGAGCTTCCAGTCGGCACGCGCCAGCTGCTTGATGACCTTGTGGTTCTCCGGAATCCGCCCGGCGCGTCGCTCCCCGTCCGTCAGGGTGACCGGCAGCCCGTACCGCTCCAGGGCAGCCTCGGTGAGCACGAGCAGCGGGTCGGCGTCCTTGCCCGGGCCGGACAGCCTCTGCTGCCCGAGCTTCGCCTCCGTCAGTGTCCAGTCCACCAGGGCGGCGATGCTCTTGGCAGGCACGTCCAGGACCAGGCCGCCCGTGCAGTGTGCGAGGACCCGGCCGTCGGCGTCGACGTCGACCACCGCGAGCGGCCCGTTCTCGAAACGCGCGTCGGTGCCGCTCGCCGGGGCGTTGGGCGGGGCGGCGCTCCGAACGGCAGGGCGGCGTGACGTCGACGCGCCACTGACGGCGCGTGCCGGGCGCAGGGCGGCCTCTTCGACGGGAGCGGCGGGCGCGGGGACGGTCTGAGTGATCTCACGTTCAGTGGTCGGCGCGGCGTCCGCAGCCGAGCCTGAGGAATGAGACTGCTCCGCCGGGTCGAGTCGGCCGCCGGCCGTCGCCGAGGCCGCGTCGGGCACGGGATAGAGCTCCGCGAGCTTGTTCAACAGCCGCGCATACGCTTCCCGCTCCGGCCCGCGCGGCTCGACCGGCTTCTTGACCGACTCCCAGCCGGAAACCGTCGCCCGGCGCACCTTCAGCGCGGCAGCCACCTCGTCGAGCGTCAGACCGTGAGCCTGACGCAGACGCTTGCGCTCCTCCACCGGCGGCAGCGCAGCGCGGGAGGCGACCAGCGCATCGACCGCGTCGAACAACTCGGACATGAAACACCTCCTAGTGATCACCCTATCGCGGAAACCGTACGATTCGCGTACGTTAGCCGTACATCTCGCTCCTCGTGGTGGACGAGGAAGCTGATCTTGCCCGGCACCTGCCTGATCTGAGGCATGCGGCGAGCGCGCGGCGCGCTCCCTGCGCGCCCGGGTCGGCTGGCTCTCGTCCAGTGCCTGTTGCGAAAGTAGATCTTGGTTGTGAATGATCACGCGCTGGGGGGCGTGGTGATCTGACGAACGGCCAGTGGGCCCGGCTCGAGCCGATGCTGCCGAAGGGGGTCAAGCCGGGCCGTCCGCCGGTGTGGACACGGCGGCAGCTGATAGACGGCATACGGTGGCGGAACCGGACGGATGCTCCGTGGCGCGATGTGCCCGAGCGGTAAGGCCCGTTGGACCGGGTCTACGACCTGTCAGCTCCAGGCCCAGGCGGACGCGAAGGGCCTGATCACTTGGGATGGCCCCAGCACAGAACGCCCAGCCGTCTGGCGCGGCAGGTCACCCGGCAGAGATGGGCTGGCCGTCCCTGTGTTTGTTGAGCCGGTCCAACATCTTGTTGAACTCGTCGGGCGGCATCTTGTGGATCAGGTACCACGCCGCGGACACGCCGTCCTCGTACGGGAACCGCTTGGGCTGCTGCTCTCCTCCAACAGTGGCGATCTCAGTGGCGGTTGGCTGTGCGGGAAGAGTTGGCGCTTCCCCCTCTGGGCGCGCCTGACCGCCCGCGGTCTCATGCTCCGGGGAGGGGGAGGGATGCCCGTCCGCGCCACCACCCTCTATTACGCCGTAATAGCCGTCCGCCGTTCCGGCCGCCTGAGCGGCTGGGGCGTCGAGCTCGGTCTGCTTCGAGCGTTTGCGCTCCCGCTTTTCTGCCTCCTTGCGGGCTCGCTCCTGCTTGAGCGCCGCGAGTGCCGGCCCCTGCTGCTCAGGCGGCTTGCTTCCCACAGCACGCAGCAGATCGATGGGCTCGTCACCGATACGGGCCTGAAGTTCAGGGGTGAGACTGAGCAGAGCGAGCCGTTGTGACACCCACCCCTGGGAGCGATGAAGCCTCTTCGCCAGAGCGGTCTGGCTGCCGTGGATGGCTAGGAGTCGTTGCAGGGCACGGGCTTCGTCCAGCTCTGACAGGTCCTGGCGATGGATGTTGGCGACGAGGGCGCTTTCGAGGAGCTCTTCCGAGTTGGCGCCCTGGTCGTCGCTGACCATCACCTTGATGGTGGCGAGGGCGGCGTCGCGTGCGGCGGCGAGTCGGCTGCTGCCGTCGATAACGACGTGGGTGGTGTCTGGCTCGAGGTCGGCTTCCCGCTCCGGGTTGGCCTTGATGTAGGCGTCGCGGTTCATGACCGTGATCGCTTGCTTCTGCCCGTGGGTCCGGAGGCTGCCTGCGAGATCGGTGAGGTCTCCGAGGCTGGATCGGGGGTTGTCAGGGTTGAGGCTGATTCGATGCGGGGGGAGCTCCGTGGGAGGGGCGACGCCGTCGGTCGGCACGCCGGTCGCCGCTGCGACGGCCTGTCGGCGGGCACTGACAGGCCGCGCTCCCCCGCCGAAGCGGCCGGCTCCCAGCTGGTCGGCCTTGCTCACGACACCTCCCTGGCCAGGGCGCGCATGCCGATCGCCTGCTGCGATTTCGGCGCGTATGACAGGAGAGGTTTCTTCACTCGTACTGCTTCCTTCTGTTCCTTGAGGTCACCGATGAGGCCCACGACTCTCGGATCCTTTATGTCGACCCAGCCCTGTAGTGAGGAGGTGGCGATGTAACCGCGGCGAGAGTCGTAGAGGTTGACGACGATGCCGAGGTAGTCGATATCGACCTGAAGGTCGGCGCGCAGGTCATCGATCTGCGTGGTCAGCAGGTCATAGGCGTCGGCGGAGCTGTCTTCGGCTTGGACCACGATCAGCGCGCCGGACTGTCCTGGCGCCTCGCCGTCGCGGCGGCGCCCGTAGTAGGCGGCGGCGTCCATGCTGAGGCCGAGGCTGGGTGGGCAGTCGACCACGATGACGTCGTAGTCGGCCTCCAGCGGAGCAAGGGCGCGCTCCAGGGCGGCCTCGCGGGCGCGCACTGCGGACAGGCGCACGTCGAGGAGGAAGGCGTCGTTGCAGGCGGGCAGGAGGTGGAGGCGTCCTCCGAAGGCGTCGTCGTCGATGGAGACGATGAGGTCGCGGAGGTCGCCTTTGGCGTCGCTGGCCATGTGGTTGGTGAGGCTGTCGCCGTTCATGGGCAGGGGAGAGGCGCCTAGTTGGTTGGTGAGGTGGCACTGGGGGTCGAAGTCGACTAGCAGCACGCGCTGGCCTAGTCCGGGGAGGTTTTCCACGTCGAGTGGATCAGCCTCCTGTCCGTCGTGGTCCTCGTGCACTTCGCTGGCGCGTAGGGCTTTGGCGAGTGCTTTGGCGACGCGTACGGCGTGGAGGGCGTTGGGGTCTTCGGCGAGTGCCTCGCCGAGGCCGGCCGTGATGGCGGTTTTACCGACGCCGCCTTTCTGGTTGCAGACGATGATGCGCCGGGTGATGGAGGGTCGTTCGACGTCAGGTGCCGGGTGGGTGTCGAGCCACAGCTGGATGGACTGGGCGAGGCCTTGAGCGAGGGAGACGCGGCGGTCGGATGCGGTGCGTGTGAACTCGTCCCATTGGCCGTGGGGGAGGAAGGTGGAGAAGGAACTGGCGCCGGCGGTGTCGACATGGGTGGGGGAGGAGGCCAGGTTGCACCAGTCGGTGATGCCTTGCTCGACGGCGGCCTGGATCTCGATGCCGTGCTGGGCGGCTCTGATTTTGAGGTTCTGCCGGAGCCATCCCGGCAGCTTGGAGACGACCTTCTCGCGGTCGCTGGAGGTGGCTGGCGTACTCATGGAGGACACCATACTAACGCTCATGATCCATTGCTGCCTTGACGCGTTAGTTTGGCTACCTGTTGGGTCATCAGGGGGCGCCCGGGGCCTGCCTGGGAGCTATTACGGCGTAATAGCCAGTCCTGCGCTGCGACGTTGATTCGGGCTCGTGGTGCTGCGCGCTCCTGCGGCGTAACACCACAGCTGGCGACCATCACGATGCAGGAAGGCCCCCTCCCTATTACGGCGTAATAGCAGCCAGCCACTGCATGAGCACGACCTCGGTCTCCCATGGCCAAGCGGACGTCACTCCACCAACATGAGCCGGCGGCCGAAGCGGGCCCCGGGCCCCGGACTCCCATCTCCGATCCCAGCAGCAAGTAGCGCCCTAGGTATTGCCCTGTCACCCATCGGCGGAGTTCTGCTTCAAGGGCGCAGAAGCGGCGCGGCGGACGCCGTCTGGACGGCCGGAGGCTACCTGCTGCGTCTCGGCTACCGGTGGATCGCAACCCGCGCAGAGGTGCGCCGCACGGAACTGGAGCAGCCGACAGTGCAGTTATGCCCAGCGCATGCCGATGGCGGACAGTTGCTCGACCCGCTCGGGGGAGAGCGTCGCGGCCCTGCTCCGCTGATTCCCGACCCATGCTCCGAGACGGAGCTCCCGCTCCTCTTGAACCTCGTCGCCTCCGTCACCGCTGATGATGATCCGCTCGGTGTGCTGCCTCGGGACGCGAAGGTGGCCCTCGCGCTCGTAGAACTGCTTGGCGGCCCGGTAGTTGAGGGCCCACTTGTCGGCCTGGCTCCGGCGCGGGGGTGGCTTCTCGTCCTCGCCGGCCGGTGCGATGCCGAGGACGTGTTCGCACATCCACTGCTGGACGGTCGTGAGCTTGTCCCACCCGAGGCGCTGCGCCCTCACCCACCGTCCGAGATCTTCGCCCTGGCGCACTACGGTGCCCGGCCCCAAGGGCAGTTTGCCGTTGGCTTCGAGGTGCTGTCGGGTGAGGTGGAATGCACGTTGCCACTCCACCGGCCAGCTGGGGCACCAGGCGGGGTCGATCTCTTCCAACTGCTCACGCCGCTCTTCAGACAGCGCCCCGGCCGCCGACTCCACGGACAGCCCCTCGACCCGGCGCTGCTCGATCTCCTGTGCCCGTCGTGCGGCGGCCCTGGCGTTCTTCAGCCAGATGCCCACCCGGTAGCCCTGGTAGGTGGCGTCCAGCGGGGCCAGCAGGTGACCGTTGTCCTGGGCCCATCCGCGCGCGGCGGCCAAACCCTCTTCCCAGGCGACGTCGAAGTGGCTCCAGACCATGCCGAGCTTTTCCAACTGCGCCACGCGGCCGGCGTCCATGCCGCCGCGGGCGTAGGACCTTCGAGCGTCGGCGACCCACTGCCCCAGAGGAAACCCGGCGAGAGAGGCCGGCCATCCAACGGCTTCCGTTTCCTGGTCGTCGGCGTCGGGGACGCGGTAGGTGAAAGGGACCCTCAGGTCGCCGTGCCGGCGAACGTAGATGCCGGCGGCTTCGATGCCGCGCCGCCAGTGCTGGTGTTCGGGGTTGAGGACGCGCAGGTTGACGAACGCGGCCAGCAGCGCGGGGTCGCGCGGCATGCTGAATTTCAGCAGGGCTTGGGCTGGCACCGAGAGCACGGGGCCGCCGCTCTCGCCCTCGCATCCTTCTGCCTCTTGGCCCCCTGAACGGCTCTGGACGCCCCTGACGCGGCTTTGTGCCTGCTGTTCGGCGAGCTGTTCGACGACCCGGGCGTCGTGCGCCCTGAGCGCCTCCAGCAGCTTCGCCAACCCGCCGTACGCCCGGGAGGTGAGCATGCTGTCGACTGTCTCCCCAGGCCCGAGGAGGACCGGCACCACGAGGGAGGCGACCTTCCCCTCGCCGGGCTGCATGCGCAGCGCGCGGCCGACGGCTTGGACGAGGTCGGGCATGGAGCCGCGGACGTCGGCGAAGTAGACGGAGTCGCAACTCTTGGTGTCGACGCCCTCGCCCAGCACCCTCACCGACCCCAGGAAGGCCTTCTCGACGACGGTGCCGTCTGTGGCGATCCCGTCGGCGAACTCGTCCAGGACACGGCGCCGGTGCAGTGGTTTGTGGTCGCCGCACAGCCAGTCGGCCCAGATGGTCTTCGGGTAGAGCTGCGGCTCGTGGCCGTGCAGCTGTGTGGCGACGGCCGGAAGGCCGGCAGCGAAGGCTTCGGCTTCCTTCACGACGTGGTGGAAGACGAGGGTGCGCCGAAAGTTCTCCTCGGCCGACGCCTTCACCAGGGCGGTCTGGAGGGCGGCAAGCCGCGCCCCGCGCACCTGCTCGGAGCGCGCATCCGCGCCGAGGAGCTGGGCGGCCTGGAGCTGGGTGTCTGTGATGTCCACGCACACCACCTGGTACGGCGCACAGATGCCCCGGTCGATCGCCTCCGACAGCGTCAGCGTGTAACAGCGCGCCCCGAACGGCCCGTCCGGATCATCGTCCATCGAGGCAACCAGCTCTCCCGGCGCGCCGCGCTCGCTGTCCTCGCCAAGCTGCCACAACCGGGGCGTGGCGGTCATGTACAGCCGCCGCAGGGCGGGGATCCGTGTGTTGTCGTGGACGACCGCCCACGGCTTGCCCAGCCGTCCTGATGTTCGGTGCGCCTCATCGACCACGATCAAATCCCAGCCCGGAAGGCCGGCCTGGTGCGCGCGTTCCAGCGTGCCCAGCCCGAGCGAGGCGTACGTGGCGAACACCGTCACCTTGTCGAACGGCCGCACCCAGTCGACCAGCTCTTCCACGTCCGTGGTGTTGGGGAAGGTCACGTCGTCGCCGCGCAGGGACGAGACCCCGATCATCGGGCCCGTGCGGCCTCCCTCGCGCCATGCGGCCTCGGTCTGGGCGAGCAGGTCCAGGGAGGGAACGAGCACCAGAACCCGACCCGCCCGGAGCTCCTCAGCGCTCCGGGCGGCCACGAGGCTCTTGCCGGACCCGGTCGCCATGATCACCTGCGTGCGCAGACCCCGCTCAGACACCGTGGGCCGTGCAGGAAGTTCGAGCGCCCGGAGTACCGCGCCCACGGCTTCTCGCTGATGAGGACGGAGTTTCACAGCCATTCCTTCGGCCCTTCCCAACGGAGCCAGACAAGCGTTCCCACTTGCTCAACCCGACCAACCACCATGCACATCGACCATGGCGGTGCCTGAGGCCATCTTCACCCGAGAGGGGATGGCCGCCCGGACCTGAGACCCGCGCAATCAACCTGCGGCAAACAGACTTTCCCTATTCTTGGGATCATCTGGTTCCAGAGTGTATCGCGGCATCAGATTGAAGCATATGGTGTCGTGACTCTGTCTTGGTGGCATGGGGTGTTCAGTATCGAATCTTAACGTTTTGAGCCGAACCGGTTCCCCTTCTCAAACCCATGCACGCAATGGCCGCACAGCTCTCAAAGCAGGGTGTGGTTTTGGACTTCTGCGGTGAGGGTGGGTTGGTTGTGGGCCGGGCCTCTTGGTGCAGCGCGCCGTAGGGTGGCTGGAGCGCAGCGGAAGCTGCCCCGAAGGGGTCGCAGACCCCTTAGCTCCGGGAGCGCAGCGGACGGAGTGTCACCCACCTTGCGCAGCAAGGCGGGTGGGTTGCTCGCGCAGCGAGCAATAGCGCTCACGCGGAGCGTGAGCGCAACTCCCGTGCGCAGCACGGGAGTTCGCTTGCTTCGGGCGCAGCCCGAAGGGACCCGCTCCGCGGG
>NZ_JBIWIV010000030.1:0-23460 GCF_044764825.1 Streptomyces sp. NPDC093598
CGTACCCGTCCTCGGGGCAGATCGGCTTCAACTATCTGGGCCGGTTCTCCGCCGCCGACATGCCCGAGCACCTGCGCGGACTCGGCTTCACCCAGATCACCGGCCTGGACCTGGCGGCAGACCTGGACGCCGACATGCCCGCCATGTCCAGCCTGGAGATCAACTCCGCGGTCGTCGACACCGACCAGGGCCCGCGACTCGACGCGGTCGTCGCCTTCCCCGAAGGTGTCCTGAGCCGCGCCGAGGCCGAGGAACTCACCGGCCTCTGGTTCGAGGCGCTCACCGCGCTGGCCCGGCACGTCGAGTCCTCCGGCGCGGGCGGCCGCACCCCCTCCGACCTGCCGCTGGTCGATGTCACCCAGACCGACATCGAACGCTGGGAGCAGCAGTACCCCGCCCTCGCCGACGTCTGGCCGCTGACCCCGCTGCAGTCCGGACTGCTCTTCCAGTCGATGCTGCACGACGACGACGCCGTCGACGCCTACCAGATGCAGATCGCCTTCCACGTCACCGGTGAGGTCGACCCGGCCAGGATGCGGGCCGCCGCCCAGGCGCTGCTCGACCGCTACGCCAACCTGCGCACCGCGTTCGTGCACGACGCCGCGGGCCGCCAGGTGCAACTCGTCGTCGACGGCATCGACGTCCCCTGGCAGGAGACCGACCTCAGCCACCTGCCCGAGGACGAGCGCGAGGCCGCCTTCGAGGCCTTCCTCGCCGAGGACCACCACCACCACTTCGATCCGCTCGTCCCACCGCTGCTGCGGTTCGCCCTGCTCAAGCTGGGCCCCGAGCGCTACGAACTGGTACTGACCGCCCACCACGTCCTGTTCGACGGCTGGTCGTTCCCGATCGTCATGACCGACCTGCTGCGCCTGTACGGCTCGGCCGGCGACGCCTCGGTCCTGCCCCGCACCCGCGGCTACCGCGACTTCCTGGTCTGGCTCTCGCAGCAGGACGAGAGCGAGACGGTCCGCGCCTGGGCGAACGAGCTCGACGGCATCGACGAGCCGACCCTGGTGGTACGGGGCGACGCCCGCTCCCACGCCGGAGACGACCGCGACACCTCCGCCGCCGGCCAGGTCGACGTGGTGCTGCCCGCCGACGAGGCACGCCTGCTCAACCGGCGTGCCTCCGAACTCGGCGTCACCGTCAACACCCTGCTCCAGGGGGCCTGGGCGGTGCTGCTCGGCGAACTCACCGGCCGCACCGACGTGGTGTTCGGAGCCACCGTCTCCGGGCGGCCGCCGGCCGTCACCGACGTCGACTCCATGGTCGGCCTGTTCATCAACACCCTGCCGGTGCGGGCCCGCTACAGCCCCGGCGACAGCCTGGCCGACATGCTGCGGCGGCTGCAGGGCGACCAGGCCGCGCTGCTCGACCACCACCACCACTCGCTCGCCGAGATCCACCGCGCCACCGGCATGAGCACCCTCTTCGACACCCTGGTCGTCTTCGAGTCCTACCCGGTGGACCAGGAGGGTCTCAACGAGGCCAACACCGCCGGCGGGATCTCCTTCAGCGGCATCCGGCCGTTCTCCGGCACCCACTATCCGCTGACCCTGATGGCCGACGCCGACCCGCACCTCCGGCTCGCCCTGCAGTACAAGGAGAGTGTCTTCGACCGGGCCACCGTCCAGTCGCTCGCCGACAGCCTGCAGCTCGTCCTGCGGCAGCTGGCCGAGGACCCCGGACGCCCCATCGGCCAGGTGGAGGTCCTGCGGGCCGCCGAACGCGACCGGCTGCTGCACCAGTTCAACCATGCCGACACCCCCGCGCCGGAGGTGACCCTGCCCGAACTGTTCGCCCAGCAGGTCGCCGCCACCCCCGACGCCGAGGCCGTCACCTGCGACGGCACCACGCTCACCTACCGGGAACTGGACACCCGCGCCGACCGGCTCGCCCGCGAGCTGGCCGCCCGCGGCGTCGGACCGGAGACCGTGGTCGCGGTCGCCCTGCCCCGGTCGGTGGACCTGGTCGCCGGGCTCCTGGCCGTACTGAAGGCGGGCGGCGCGTACCTGCCGGTCGACCCGAAGTACCCCAGCCACCGCCTGGCGCACATCCTCGACGAGGCGGCACCGGCACTGATCCTCACCGACACGGGGACCCGGTCCGTGCTGCCGCCCGCCGAGGTGCCGCACCTGTACCTGGACACCCTCGGCGAGATTCCGCCGCCGGACTCCCCGCAGGCGCCCGCGCTGCGCCCCGGCAATCTGGCGTACGTCATGTACACCTCGGGCTCCACCGGAAAGCCGAAGGGCGTGGCCATCACCCACAGCAACGTCGTCAACGGCGTACTGCGGCTGGCCATCCGGATCGGCTCCGCACCCGGCCGCCGGATGCTCGCCGGCACCTCGGTGAACTTCGACGTCTCCGCGTTCGAGATCTTCACCACGCTGTGCACCGGCGGCACCGTCGAGGTCGTCCGCGACGTCCTCGCACTCGCCGAACGGGACGGCTGGGACGGCGACGTCATCTCCACCGTGCCCTCGGTGTTCGCCGAGATCCTCGACCAGATCGCCTCCACCACCCGCCCCGACACCCTGGTCTTCGCCGGCGAGGCACTGCCCGCAGGCCTGGTCCGCCAGATCCGCGAGACCTTCCCCGGCGTCAGGATGGTCAACGCCTACGGGCAGAGCGAGTCCTTCTACGCCACCACCTTCACCGTCCCCGACACCGCCGCGGACGACGCCTGGGACGGCTCGGGCAGTGCCCCCATCGGCTCCCCGCTCGGCCACGTCCGCGCCTACGTGCTGGGCCCCGGGCTCTCGCCGGTGCCGGTAGGCGTGGTCGGCGAGCTGTACATCGCCGGTGACGTCGGCCGCGGCTACCAGGGCCGGGCCGACCTGACTGCCGAACGGTTCGTCGCTGGACCCTTCGGCGCGGCCGGCGAACGGATGTACCGCACCGGCGACCTGGCCCGCTGGAACACCGACGGGCAACTGGAGTACGTCGGCCGCGGCGACTCCCAGGTCAAGATCCGCGGCTTCCGCATCGAACCCGGAGAGGTGGAGGCCGCCCTGGTCGCCCACCCGGGCGTCGCCCAAGCCGCCGTCGTCGCCCTGGAACGGCGCGGCGCGGGCAGGCAACTGGTCGCCTACGTGGTCGGCGAACGGGACGCGGCACCCGACCCGGCGCAGCTGACGGAGTTCGCCACCGAAAAGCTGCCCGCCTTCATGGTCCCGGCCGCCTTCATGGTCCTGGACCGGCTCCCGCTCACCCCCAACGGCAAGCTCGACCGGGCCGCGCTGCCCGTACCGGAGTTCGCCGGACAGGAGTACCGGGCACCACGCACCGAGACCGAAGAGATCCTCACCCGGCTCTACGCCGACGTCCTCGGCCTGGAGAAGGTCGGCATCGACGACGACTTCTTCGCCCTCGGCGGCCACTCTCTGCTCGCCGCCCGCCTGGGCAGCCGCATCCGCGACCACTTCCAGGCACCGCTGCCGATGCGGGCCCTGTTCCAGGCACCCACCGTCGCCGAACTCGCCGGTCACGTCGAGCAGGCACTGCGGACGGCACAGGACGCCTCGCAGGCGGGCGGGGACGACCCGTTCGCCCAGGTGCTGCCGCTGCGCACCGGCGGCGACAAGGAGCCCCTGTGGTGGATGCACCTGGCCGGCGGCCTGGCGTGGCCGTACCTCAACTACAGCGCCCACCTGCCCGCTGACCGCCCCTCCTACGGCCTGCAGGCCCGCGGCCTGAACGGCACCGAGGAACTGCCGGACCGGCTGGAAACCCTGGTGGACGACTACGTGCGCGAGATACGGTCGCACCAGCCCGAAGGCCCCTACCACCTGATCGGCTGGTCCTTCGGTGGCGCGGTCGCCCACGCGGTCGCCGCCGCTCTCACGGAGCAGGGGCACCAGGTCGCCCTGCTCGCCCTGCTCGACACCGCTCCCGGCGGGCACTTCGCCAATGACCCCGACCTCGAGCTCGGCCAGGTACGCGCCCTGCTCAGGGACCATGCCGGCGAACTCGTCGGCGACGGCGAGGAACAGCTGCTCGCCACCGCCTCCCGGCTCCTGGTCAACAACGTGGAGATGCTCAAGCGGTTCCGGACGCCGGTGTACCGCGGGGACGTGCTGTTCTTCAACGCCACCCGCAACCCCGAGGCGCCCTACACCCACCAGTGGGAGCCGTACGTCACCGGCACCCTGACCGTCCACGACATCCCCAGCACCCACCACGAGATCTGCGCACCGCAGCACGCGGCCGCCGTCGCCGGGGAGATCGCCCGCGCGCTCGCCGCACGGCACCGGTCCGCCTGACCACCCGTCGGGGAGCGCGGCACGCTCCCCGACGGGTCACCCGCCCCGCCTTCATTCGAGGATGTGCACCCGCATGTTCGTACCCGCCCCCTACCGCCGGCCGGACGGGTCCTGGATGACCGACCTGCTCACCGGGAACCCGCTCGCCCTGATGACCTCCAACGGGCCCTCCGGACACGACCCGTACGCCACACACCTGCCCGTCATCCCTGACCCGGACATGCCGGGCGAGTGGTCCGACGACCTGGCCGGCGGCCTGCTGCTCGGCCACATGAACCGGGCCAACCCGCACTGGAAGGCACTCGCCGACGGCGACCCCGTGCTTCTGGTCTTCACCGGCCCGCACGCGTATGTCTCACCCACCGTCTACGGCGTCACGCCCGCGGCGCCCACCTGGGACTTCACCGCCGTCCACGTCCACGGACGGCTGCACAAGCTGGAACCGGAGGAACCCGGCGACGCCACCCTGGCGGTGGTCAGAGCCACCGTGAGCGCCTTCGAGGGACGGTTCGGCGACGGCTGGGACATGACCGACTCGCTGGACTACTTCCACAAGATCCTGCCCGCCGTGGGCGGCTTCCGGATCGAAGTCACCGGCGCCGAGGGCATGTTCAAGCTCAGCCAGGAGCAGGACCCCCATGTCAGCGCCCGGGTACGCGATTCCTTCGCCGCCTCCGGCTCCACCCGGCACCGCGAGACCGCCGCTCTCATGGACCGCCTGCCGGCCCGGGGCTGCCCGCACGCCGCCTGATGAACACCCGCGCACACTGATTCCGAAATTTGAATTTCCGGGCACTGCACGGAATTGACTGTCCGTCATCGACAGGCGTAATTTCTTGAATGCCCCGGAAAAGCAGAGAAGAATCGCCAGCAAGATTCGCGAAAAACCACCGGACGTCATCGACGGGAGATATCGCATGGGAACCAAGGCTGAGATCTACGATGTGGTGGGCGTCGGATTCGGCCCGTCCAACCTGTCGCTGGCCGTGGCGCTCGAGGAGCACGACAGCACCAGGAACGGCACCCCGCTGAAAGCGGCGTTCTTCGAGAAGCAGCCGGAGCTCGGCTGGCACCGCAACATGCTGCTGCCGTCGGCGAAGATGCAGATCTCCTTCCTCAAGGACCTGGCCACCTTCCGCAACCCGGCCTCCCGTTACAGCTTCGTCTCCTATCTGCACGCGGCCGGCCGCCTCGCCCAGTTCGTCAACAACCAGGATTTCTTCCCAACCCGCCAGGAATTCCACGACTACCTCGAATGGGCCGAGTCGCATTTCTCCGACCGGGTTTCCTACAGCTCCGAGGTGCTTTCGGTGAAGCTTCCCTCCGGCCCGGGCCGCTCCCCGGCCGGGCACGTGGAGGTCGAGGTGCGCGAACAGCGGCTCGGCGGCCGCACTCGGCTGGTCAAAGCCCGCAATCTGGTGGTCTCCACCGGTCTGGTGCCGAGGATGCCCACCGGCATCGAACGCGACGAACGGGTCTGGCACAGCTCGGAGTTCCTCGCCAGGTTCCGGGCCCTGGACCCGACGCAGGTCAAACGGGTCGCCGTGGTGGGCGCCGGCCAGAGCGCCGCCGAGATCGTTCGCTTCTTCTACGACGAGCTGCCCGGGGCCACGGTCTCGGCGGTCATGCCGTCCTACGGGTACTCGATCGCCGACGACACCCCCTTCGCCAACCGCATCTTCGACGCCGACGCGGTCGACGACTACTACGGCGGCACCCAGCGGGCCAGGGACGCCTTCTGGCACTACCACCGCAACACCAACTACGGCGTGGTGGACGACGAGGTGATCCGCGACCTGCACCAGCGCGCCTACGACGACGAGGTGCGCGGCACCCCCCGGCTGGACTTCCGCAACCTGTCCCGGGTGGACAGCGTGAAGCAGACCGGCGACGACGTCCGGATCACGATGCACTCGGTGCGCGACGACTCGACCCACCAGCTCGACGTCGACGTCCTGGTCTTCGCGACCGGCTACGACTCCATGGAGCCCTCCGGGCTCCTTGGCGACCTGGAGCCCCACTGCCTCCGTGACGAGCAGGGCCGGCTGCGCGTACAGCGCGACTACCGGCTCCTCACCGATACCGAGGTGAACTGCGGCGTCTACCTGCAGGGAGGGACCGAGCACACACACGGCCTGGCCTCCTCCCTCCTGTCCAACATCGCGGTCAGGAGCGGGGAGATCGCCGACTCGATCGCGGAGAGGAGGAGCTCCCGGCAGTACGACGCGGCGTGAATCCACGCCGCACGATTCCTTGAGAGACGGAGTGTGCCCATGAACACCAACCCGTTCGACGACACCGACGGCCGGTTCTACGTCCTGGTGAACGAGGAGGAGCAGTACTCGCTCTGGCCCACCTTCACCGACGTGCCCGCCGGCTGGCGTGTTGCGTACGGCGAGGAAGGCCGTAAGGAGTGCCTGGAGTACGTCGAACAGCACTGGACCGACATGCGGCCCAAGAGCCTGCGGGAGACCGCCGGCGTGAAGTGACCCCTCTCCCCTGCACGGACAGCACGGATCGTCCGTACGGCGGGAGCCACCCCGAACGCACGACAGGAGCGACGAGGAGATGACGAGCGTGGGCCCGTACCGGCCGACGACGCCCGGGACGGGCCCGGCGCTCGACTCCCCGCCCCTGACCCGCACCACCCACGACTTCGCAGTTCCCCCGCACCGCACCGCCATCCGCCCACCCCTCCCGGAGCCGTCATGACGTCCGTACCGGTGCACGACCGCAGGGCCACTCGCCGCCACTACCTCATGTGCCGCCCCGACCACCTCGGCAGCGGCCGCAGCCTCCGCCCCGGGACCGACCGGGCCAAGCCGATCGACGCCGAACTGGCGCTGCTCCAGTGGGAGGACCTGTACTACCTCTACCTCGAACTCGGCCACCGGGTGGACCTGGTCGCCCCGGTACCCGAGGCGCCGCAGATGGCCCTCGTCGCGCACGGTGCCACCGTGATCGACGGCAAGGTGCTCGGGACCCGTTTTCGCGACCCCGCGCGGGCCGCCGGGGCACCCGCCCACCTGACCTGGTTCCGGGCCAACTGCTTCCCCGCGGTCCGCGAGGCGGACCACCCCGGCGAGGGCGAAGGCGACTTCGCGGTCACCGCCGACTGGATCCTCGCCGGGCACGCACCGGGGCCGGTCCCCGAAGGACACCGCGAGGCCCAGGAGTTCTTCGGCCGGCCGGTGATCTCCCTGGAGCTTGCCGACCCCCGCTTCCCCCGCCTGGACACCGCGCTGTGCGTGCTCACCGGCGACGAGATCGTGTACCACCCGGAGGCCTTCACCCCCGCCGCCCGCGCGGTGCTCGCCCGGCTCTTCCCCCACGCACTGACCGTCGGCCGCGACGACGCGGAGGAACTCGGCCTGAACGCGGTCTGCGACGGCCTGAACGTGGTGCTGCCCGAGTCCGCCCAGCGGCTCGCCGCGCAACTGCGCGGCCGCGGCCTGCGCCCTCACACTCTCGACGTGTCGGAACTGCGCAAGGCCGGCGGCGGCATCAAGAGCTGCACCCAGGAACTGCGCTTCTGACCAGCACGCTCCGGCCGCAGTCCGGCCGGCGAGCACGGACCGCGGCGCCACCCGCACGCCGCCCGTGCCCGCGGGCGCCCGCCCCACCACCCCGGGGCGGGCGCCCGCGCACGTCCGTGTTCAACTGCACAGCCTTGTGACGGCGTCACGGTGACAGCAGGCTGACGCCCATGGACCTGACCCCCTACCTCGACACCCTGCGGCGCGAGCTGGCCACGGCCGCCCGCGCTGCGGGCGAGGACGCCGAGGTGTGCACGGGCCGGCTGCTCGCGGCACTGGAACCGGCCACCCGGCTCACCCTGCTGCGTCTGCTTTCGGACGCGGCGGGGGAGATCAGCCGCGACCTCGCGCCCGTCACGGTGGGGGTGTTCCTGCACGGCACCGAACCCCGGTTCGCCGTCACCCGCCCCGGCGACCAGGACCTGCCTCCCGCCCCGCCCCGGGACCCGGACCCGCGCCCGGTGTCGAGGGTCAGCCTCCGCCTGCCCGAGCCGCTCAAGACCCGGGCCGAACAGGCCGCCGCCCGGGAAGGGAGCTCGCTCAACGCCTGGCTGGTCCGCCTGGCCCGCACCCGTCTGGAGCGGCCCGCACCGACGGCCGCCCTCATCCGTTCCACCGTCCAAGGAGAGCCATGACCGTCATCGCGCCGGAGACCGTCGAGCTGACCTCCGAGCTGATCAGCGACCCCGAGCGCGGCTACACCGCGCTGCGCCGCCAGGCCCCGCTGGTGCGGGTGACCCTGCCGGGCATCGAGACACCGGTCTGGCTGATCACCCGCTACGAGGACGCCCGCGCCGCGCTCGCCGACCCCCGCTTCGTCCGCGACCAGGCCAAGGTCCCCGGGTACGTGCAGGACGGGCCGAGCATCGCCCAGCAGATGATCGACGCCTACGGGCTGCCCGCCGAGTACCGCGACTACCTGGGCATCATGGTCCTCGTCGACGGCGCCGAGCACACCAGACTGCGCGCCCTGGTCACCAAGTCCTTCACCGCCCGCCGGATCAACGCGCTCAGGCCGCGCCTGGAGCAGATCACCGCCGACCTGATCGCGCCACTCGCCGCCCGGCAGGAGGCCGAACTCCTCGAGGACGTCGGTTATCCGCTGGCGTCCACCGTGATCTGCGCACTGATCGGCGTCGACGAGCCCGACGTGGCGGACATGCGCACCTGGATCCGCGAGTACGCCTCCGGCGACCCCGAGCTGTTCGTGCCCGCCCTGCGCAACATGGTCGAGTACGCCAGGGGCCTGATAGCCCGCCGCCGCGCACAGCCCGCCGACGACCTGGTCTCCGCCTGGATCGCCTCCGGCGACGAGGCGGACGGCGGTCTGACCGAGACCGAGATGGTCGCCCTGGTGCTGCTGCTGGTGAACACGGGCATCACCCCGCCCGCCCTGTTCATCGCCGCCTCGGTCCTGGCCCTGCTGGACCACCCCGACCAGCTGGCACGGCTGCGCGCCGAACCGGAGCTGATCACCCGCGCGGTGCCCGAACTGCTCCGCTTCACCTCACCGGTCCCGATGGGCGCGCCGCTGTACGCCACCGAGGACCTGGAGTTCGCCGGCATGCCGGTCCGCAAGGGCGAGGCGGTCACCAGCGCGCTGCTCGCCGCCAACCACGACCCGGAGGAGTTCACCGCCCCCGAGAAGCTCGACATCACCCGGGACCTCGGGCGCGGGGTGGGCCACGTCGCCTTCGGTCACAGCGCGCACTACTGCATCGGAGCCGCGCTCGCGCGCCTGGAGGCCGAGGTCGTCCTCGACCAGCTCCTCGTGAAGCGTCCGGGTCTGACCCTCGGGGCCGCACGCGACGAGCTGGAGTACTTCGACCTGCCCGGTGAGGGCCGCCACCTGCGCGCCCTGCCCGTCCGCCTCTGACCCTCCTGCCCGCCGGGACCGGCCCTCTGCGTGACGGGGCCGGCCCCCGGCGCCCGGCCCGCACGGTCTCCCCCGCCGTGCGGGCCTTCGCGCTGCCCTTCGTGCGGATCCCGCGCTGCACAGGCCCGGCCGGACGCAGGACACAGCCCGGGTACAGCGACCCTTGAACACCCCTGCAGTTCCACTCGAGTCCTGCGGTACAACCGAACGGAGGCGGGGAAGCCCCACTGGCGTGACCGCCGTCCGGTCCCTGGCGGTTGCGGGCTCCGCCGTGCCGCCCCCCGCCCCCCGCCGCACTGCCCGACTGGGAGGACTCGCCCGTGCCCGAGACCGTGCTGCCCGAGGTACCCCCCGCCGCCCGCCGCCGGGCCGGTGCCTTCGTGCCCCTCCGGGACGGGGCGGGCCCCGGCCCGCTCCTGGTGCTGCTGATCGGCCCCGCCGGCAGCGGCAAGAGCACCGCGGCGGCCGCCTGGCCGGAGGCGGACGTGGTGACGTCCGGTGCCGTCCCGGGCCCGGCCGCCTGGTGGCCCTCACCCGGCACCTCGTGCCCGCGGGAGCTGCACTGCCTGGTCACCGAAGTGGAGGGACGCCTGGCCCGGGGCCGGACCTGCGTCGTGGACGCGGCGCTGACTGAAGGCGCCGACCGCGCGCGGCTGCTGACCGTGGCCGAGCGGTACGGCGCCCCGCCGGTGGCTCTGGTGATGGGCACCCCGCTGGGGCTCTGCCTGGAACGCAACGCCGCGCGTCCGCGCCATCGCAGGCTGCCGGGGGACACCGTGCGCGCACAGTACGCCCGCACCCGCGACGCCGTAGCCGGCCTGCGCGCCGAAGGGTTCGCCCGGATCGAGATCCTGCACGGCGGCTCCGCACACGGTTGAACGCTTGGGCGGCCCGCCCCTTCTGACGGACAGTCGTGCCGTCGCCGACCAGGAGGGGAACATGACAGTGCGGGTAGCGGTCGCCGGTGCCAGCGGCTACGCGGGAGGGGAGCTGCTGCGCCTGCTGCTCGGTCATCCCGGAGTGGAGGTCGGCGCGCTGACCGGCAATTCCAGCGCGGGAGCGCGCCTGGGCACGGTCCAGCCCCAACTGGCTCCGCTCGCCGGGCGGGAGCTGGTACCCACCACCACCGGCGAACTGGCCGGACACGACGTGGTCTTCCTGGCACTGCCGCACGGGCAGTCCGCCGCTCTGGCCCGCGAACTGGGCCCCGACGTGCTGGTGGTGGACTGCGGCGCGGACTTCCGGCTGCGTGACGCGGCCGACTGGGAGAAGTTCTACGGCTCCCCCCACCCGGGCACCTGGCCCTACGGCCTGCCCGAACTCCCCGGCGCCCGTACCGCGCTGGCCACCGCCACCCGGATCGCGGTGCCCGGCTGCTACCCGACCGCCGTCGCCCTCACCCTCTTCCCCGCCTACGCCGCCCGGCTGGCCGGGCCCGAGGCCGTGGTGGTCGCCGCTTCCGGCACCTCCGGAGCCGGCCGCACCCCCCGCCCGCACCTGCTGGGCAGCGAGGTGATGGGGTCGATGACCCCGTACGGCGTGGGCGGCGGCCACCGCCACACCCCGGAGATCGCGCAGAGCCTGAGCCAGGTGGCCCGGGAGCGGGTCACCGTCTCCTTCACCCCCACGCTCGCCCCGATGTCCCGGGGCATCCTCGCCACCTGCTCCGCCCCGGCCCTGCCGGGTGTGAGCGCCGAGGACGTCCGCACCGCCTACGCCAAGGCCTATGCCGACGAGCCGTTCGTCCGCCTGCTGCCCGAGGGGCAGTGGCCCGCCACCGCCGCCGTGCGCGGCGCCAACACCGCGCAGGTCCAGGTCGCCCTCGACGAGACGGCCGGCCGGATCGTCGCCGTCGGAGCCATCGACAACCTCACCAAGGGCACCGCGGGCGGTGCGGTGCAGAGCATGAACATCGCCCTCGGACTGCCCGAGTCCACCGGGCTTCCCACGATCGGAGTCGCACCGTGAGCGTCACAGCAGCACGAGGGTTCACCGCGGCGGGCGTCGCCGCCGGGATCAAGAGCAACGGCAGTGCGGACCTGGCCCTGGTGGTCAACACCGGCCCGTGCCGCGCCGCCGCGGGCGTCTTCACCTCCAACCGGGTCAAGGCCGCACCCGTGCGCTGGTCCCGGCAGGTCCTGGCGGACGGCAGGCTGACAGCGGTGGTCCTCAACTCCGGCGGTGCCAACGCCTGCACCGGGCCGGCCGGGGAACGCGACGTCCGCACCACCGCCGAACACACCGCACGCCTGCTCGGCATCCGTTCCGACGAGGTGGCCGTCGCCTCCACCGGCCTGATCGGCGTACCGCTGCCGATGGACAGGCTGCTCCCGGGGCTGGACAGCGCGGTCTCCGCACTCGGTCCGGACGGCGGCAGGGCGGCGGCCGTCGCCATCAAGACCACCGACACCGTGCACAAGACGGCGGTGTTGCGCGGGAACGGCTGGACTGTGGGCGGCATGGCCAAGGGGGCGGGCATGCTCGCCCCGGGGCTGGCCACCATGCTGGTCGTGCTCACCACCGACGCCGTCGTCGAGGCCGCCGAGCTGGACCGGGCGCTGCGCGCCGCCACGCGCACCACCTTCGACCGGGTCGACTCCGATGGCTGCATGTCCACCAACGACACCGTTCTGCTGCTCTCCTCCGGAGCCTCCGGCAACGTCCCCGACCCCGGGGAGTTCTCCGCGGCCGTCCGCACGGTCTGCGCGGACCTGGCCCGCCAGTTGATCGGTGACGCCGAGGGCGCCACCAAGGACATCCGGATCGAGGTTGTCGGCGCCGCCACCGAGGACGACGCCGTCGAGGTCGGCCGCGCCGTCGCCCGCAACAACCTGCTCAAGTGCGCCCTGCACGGCGAGGACCCCAACTGGGGCCGGGTGCTCTCCGCGATCGGCACCACCAAGGCCGCCTTCGATCCCGACCGGCTGAACATCGCCATGAACGGGGTGTGGGTCTGCAAGGACGGCTCCATCGGCGAGGACCGCTCCCATGCCGATCTGAGCGGCCGGGAGATCCATATCACCGCCGACCTCGCCAACGGCGGTGAGTCCGCCGTGATCTGGGCCAACGACCTGACCGCCGAGTACGTCCACGAGAACAGCGAGTACTCCTCATGAGCGCACTGAGCTCCCTGACCCCCACCGGTCTGGCCGCGGCCCGCAAGCACACCGCGCTGCCCAAGGCCGACGCCCTGGTCGAGGCGCTGCCGTGGCTGGCCCGGCACCGCGGCCGCACCGTGGTCGTCAAGTTCGGCGGCAACGCCATGGTCGACGACCGGCTCAAGGCGTCCTTCGCCGAGGACATCCTCTTCCTCTACCACGCGGGACTGCGCCCGGTGGTGGTGCACGGCGGCGGCCCGCAGATCAGCCGACAGCTCGACCGGCTGGGCCTGGAGTCCCGGTTCGCCGCCGGACTGCGGGTCACCTGCGACGAGACCATGGACGTCGTACGGATGGTGCTGGCCGGCCAGGTGCAGCGCGAACTGGTCGGCCTGCTCAACCGGCACGGTCCGCACGCGGTCGGCCTGACCGGCGAGGATGCCCGGCTGATGACGGCGGGCAAGGCGTACGCACAGGTCGACGGCGAGCGGGTGGACATCGGCCGGGTCGGTGAGATCACCGATGTGGACGCCGGGGTGGTCCGGGCCCTGCTCGACGACGGACGCATCCCCGTGGTCTCCTCCATAGCCCGCAGCGGTGAGCCCTCCGACGCCGCGGAGGGCTCAGGTGTCTTCAACGTCAACGCCGACACCGCCGCCGCGGCGCTGGCCGGTGCGCTGGATGCCGAGATCCTCATGTTCCTCACCGATGTCGAGGGCCTCTACCGGGACTGGCCGCACAGCGACGAGGTGATCTCCCGGCTCACCGTCACCGAACTCGCCGCGCTCCTGCCCGGCCTGGCCAGCGGGATGATCCCCAAGATGCGCGGGTGCCTGGATGCGGTGGCCGCCGGCGTGCGCAGCGCCCGGGTCATCGACGGCCGGGTCCGGCACGCGGTCCTCCTGGAGATCCTCGCCGACGACGGCATCGGCACCATGGTCGTCCCCGACGACACCGCGCCCGCCCGTCCCCGCCCCGCCCCGGCCGCCTCGGGCAGGGGACCGGGCGGCCAGGACGGTACGGCCGTGATACGGCAGGAGACGGCGGCATGAGCGCCCCGGCGTCCCCGAAGGGAACGGTCCGCGGGCCGTCGGCAGCCCGGCCCGTGCCCCCGCTGACGGAGCGCTGGCGCGAGGCCATGACGGACACCTTCGGCACCCCGCGCCTGGCCTTGGCCCGGGGCGCGGGCACCCGGGTGTGGGACGACGGCGGCAAGGAGTACCTCGACCTGCTCGGCGGTATCGCGGTCAACGCCCTCGGTCACGCCCACCCGGCCGTGGTCGAGGCGGTCACCCGGCAGCTCACCACCCTCGGCCATGTCTCGAACCTGTACGCGGCCGAGCCGGCAGTGGCGCTCGCCGAAAGGCTGCTCGCCCTGGCCGGCCGTCCGGGCCGGGTCTACCTGTCCAACTCAGGGGCCGAGGCCAATGAGGCCGCCTTCAAGCTGGGCCGGCTGACCGGCCGTCGGCACATGGTCGCCGCCCACGGCGGCTTCCACGGCCGCACCATGGGCGCGCTCGCCCTGACCGGCCAGCCCGCCAAGCGCGACGCTTTCCACCCGCTGCCCGGCGACGTCACCTTCGTTCCGTACGGCGACACCGCCGCACTGCGGGCCGCCGTCACCGCGCAGACCGCGCTGGTGATGCTGGAACCGGTGCAGGGCGAGGCCGGGGTCGTCACCCCGCCGCCCGGGTACCTCGCGGCGGCCCGGGAGATCACCGAGGCCACCGGGACGCTGCTGGTCCTGGACGAGATCCAGACCGGGGTCGGGCGGACCGGCCACTGGCTGGCCGCCCAGGCGGAGGGAGTCCAGGCCGATGTGATCACCCTGGCCAAGGGGCTCGGCGGCGGGTTGCCGATCGGCGCCACCCTCGCCTTCGGGCCGGCCGCCGGGCTGTTCACCCCGGGTTCCCACGGCTCCACGTTCAGCGGCAACCCCGTGGTGTGCGCGGCAGCGCTCGCGGTCCTGGACACCCTGGAGCGGGAGGACCTGCTCGACCATGTCCGGCGCCTGGGGGAGCGGCTGCGCTCCGGGATCGAGGAACTGCGCCACCCGCTGGTCGCAGGGGTACGAGGCCGCGGACTGCTGCTCGGCATGGTGCTCTCCCGGCCCGTGGCCGACCGCGTGCAGCGCGCTGCCGAGCAGGCCGGGCTGCTGGTCAACGCGGCCGCCCCGGACGTGATCCGGCTGGCCCCGCCGCTCATCCTCTCCGACGCCGACGCGGACCTCTTCCTGGACCGGCTCCCCGCCGTGCTGGACGCCGTGGCGCCGTACTGACCCGACGTCGCACCGAACCGGGGATTCCGTACGTCCCCACCTCCCTGCACACCCCCACACACCCCCACCCCGTATGACGGCCGGCTCCCGCCCGGTCGGAACGCCAGGACCGGCAGCGTCCCGGACGGTTCGGAGCAAACCCCTGCGGAACGGGACAGGCTTGCGTCTCGCCGGTCAGGACTGGGCTCAGAGGGACCGGAATAGGACTAGATAAAAAACCGCGAAGTTGGTTTGATACTGCCAGTCCGCTCCTGTCGGCTCCGGCTGCCGGAACCATGCCGCTCGAAAGGTTGAATGATGGAAGAACGACACCCACGCCGCTGGCTCATCCTGGTGGTGTTGTGCCTCAGCACATTGGTGCTGGTGGTCGACAACATGGTGCTCACGGTCGCGGTGCCGACGATCACCGAGCAACTCGGAGCCACCGCCCAGGACATCCAGTGGATCCTGGAGTCCTACATGCTGGTCTTCGCCGGCCTGCTGCTCACCGCCGGAAGCCTCTCCGACAAGTTCGGCCGCCGGAAGGTCATGGTGATCGGCCTGGTCCTGTTCGGCGCGGCCTCGGCCCTCGCCATGGAGGCCACCAGCCCCGACCTGCTCATCGTCGGCCGCGTCCTGATGGGTGTCGGTGGCGCGCTGATCATGCCGAGCACCCTCTCCATCCTGATCACGGTCTTCGACGAGACCGAGCGCCCCAAGGCGATCGCCGCCTGGAGCGCGGTGGCCATGGTCGGCCTGGTCGGCGGTCCGCTCCTGGGCGGCGCCCTGCTCGCCCACTACTGGTGGGGAGTGGTCTTCCTGATCAACATCCCGATCGCCGCGCTCGCCATCGTCGCCGCGCTGGTCCTGATGCCGGAGTCCAAGGGCCCCTGGCGCAAGGCCGACCCGGTCGGCATGGTCCTGTCGGTGGTCGGCATGACCGCCCTGGTCTGGACGATCAACGAGCTGCCCAAGGGCGGTCTGTCCCACACCGGCACCCAGGTCTCCCTGGCTGTCACCGTGGTCGGCCTGATCGCCTTCGGCCTCTGGGAGAAGCGCCACCCCTCCCCGATGGTCCCGCTCGCGCTGTTCCGCGACCGAGTCTTCACCGGCGCCAGCTTCTCCCTGGTCCTGCTCACCCTCGCCAACGGCGGGCTGATGCTGGTCCTCACCCAGTACCTGCAGTTCGTCCTCGGCTACACCCCGACCGAGACCGGCCTGGCCTTCACCCCGCTCGCGGTGGCAACGCTGCTTTTCAACACCATCGGCGCCTCGCTGATCGCCAAGACCGGCAACCGCCCGATGGCCGTCACCGGCCTGCTCGTCATCGCCTCGGGCTTCGCCCTGCTGTCCACGCTGTCCACCGGTGACAGCTGGATGGTTCTGGCCGGTGCGATGTGCCTGATGGGCGCGGGCAGCGGTCTGGCCATGCCGGCCGCCATGGCCGCCATGATGGGCGCCATCCCCGAGGAGCACGCCGGTGTCGGCTCCGCGCTGAACGACACCATCCAGCAGGCCGGCGCCGCCCTCGGTGTCGCCGCCCTGGGCGCCGTCCTCACCGGGGTCTTCTCCTCCCGCCTGCCGGACGGCGCCTCCGAGGCGGCCCGGCACTCCATCGGTGATGCCCTGGCCGAGGCCGGGCAGGACAAGAGCCTGCTCGCCCCCGTCCACGAGGCCTTCACCCAGGGCATGTCCGCCAGCTTCCTCGCCGGTGCCGCCGGCGTGGTGGCCGCCGCGGTCCTCGCCCTCTTCCTCATGAAGGAGCCCAAGGGGGCGCACGCCGATCCGGCCGTCGGCACCGGCGCGCAGGCTCCGGACCAGGCCGAGGGGCACAACCGGGAGGAGAACCTGGCGGTGCGCTGACCGGCCGCCAACCGCGTCACCCCGGAAAGCTCCGGGCCGGGCCTGCCCCGAGTCCGGTCCCGGAGCCGCCGGCAGGGCGGTGCCGCACGACCTCTGAGACACCGAGCCTCAGGAATCGTCCGGCACCGCCTTTGCCGTGTCCGCCCATCTCGTACGCCCGCCTTCAGGGGGAGTCCATGACCTTCACACCCGTGACCGCGCCCGTTCCGCCCCGGCCCGCCGCCCCGCCCGCTCCCGCTCCACCCCGCCCGGGCACCCTGCGCCGGACACTCGCCTGGACCGCCGACTTCGCACTGATCCTGCTCTTCGCCTGGCTGCTCGGCGGCCTGACCCTGCGCCGTGTGCTGGCGCACGTCGCCGAGGCCGCCGATCTCGTCCAGTCCAACGGCTGGGATCTGCTGACCAGCCCCGGGAACGCCCTCGACCGGACCGAGCACCTGCTGGGGACGATGTGGCACGAGATCGCCGTCCTGGTGATCCAGGCCCTCGCCCTGCTGGTGGCCGGCACCTTCCTCTACCACTGGGTCTCACTGGCCCTCTTCCGGCGCACCCCCGGCAAGATGTTGGCCGGCCTCGAAGTCGTCCCCTGCACCCGGAGCGCCGCCGCCGTGCGCGCGGCCGTGAGCACCACCGCCGATGTCGCCTGCTTCGCGCTCGCCTGTTGCCTGCTGGTGTTCGGGGCGTTCGCCGCCGCCTTCACCGTCTGGCTTCTGTCGGTGATCGTCTTCTGGTCCAACGTGCTGCCGGCCCTGACCGACTCCGGTCGGTCGATGGCCGACCGTCTGGCCGGAACGACCGTGGTCCGGCGCTTGCGTCCTTGACCTGGGACCTCAAGCCGCTCCGCAAACCGTCATCCTGGTTTTTCAACTGTCCAATCCTGATGGGTTGCACGGACCTCCAGGGCGCGGGCCGCCTTAAAAAGCGTGATCGGTCTGTTACTCGGAGATGCGCGAAGAGGGCCGGGGGGTGTCCCCGGCCCTCTGCCTGTGCTTGAGGCGGTCGGCTCAGGCCACCTTCGGCGCCGCCCGCATCCCGATGTACACGCACGCCGTGCCGTCCGAGAGCGTGGAGAACACCACGGGCATCCAGTCCGCGCTGTAGGCACCGCTGCCCGGACCGGCGAAGACGGTGGGGGAGAGCGGCACCAGGTCCATCTCCAGCGGCGGCGAGAAGTCCTTCATCCCGTCGACGAACTCGTACACCAGATGCGCCGTGCCCTCCCGCTCGGTGACCGTGATGACCACGCCCTCCCGCCGGTAGACGCCCGTCAGCGGCGCCAGGTCCACCGCGGGCGGCTGCTCGGGGGGAGCGAACGCTGCGGGCATCCGCACCCCGGCCAGCGACTGCAGCAACTCCCCGAACAGATCCTCGTAGAGCCGGCGTGCGTCCCCGCCGTTGGTCAGCAGCACCAGGGCGACCTTCGCCTCGGGTGCCACCCGCAGGAACCCGTACTGCCCGATCGATGCGCCGTCATGGCCGAAGCCGGGAGTGCCCTCCCAGTCGTACAGCGTCCAGCCGAGTCCCCAGCCGTCCGCGCTCACCGTCCACTTGTCGGGGACGTCCACCTCGCGCCGCTGCATGGTACGGACGGAGTCGGCCGACAGCAGTCGCTCGCCCTCGGGCAGTCGCCCCTCGTCCAGGTGCAGCTTCGCCAGCCGGGCCACGTCGCCGGCGCTGGCGAGCACCCGGCCGTAGGGGCCGGCCGAACGCGGCATCAGGTCCCAGGCGGGGGCCGGGGCCGGCTCCTCACCCAGTTCGCCCAGGTGCCCCATGGCCGCCCGGTGCGCGAGTGCCTCCTCCGGCAGGGTCATGGTCTGTTCCAGCCCCAGCGGAGCCAGCAGGCGTTCCTTCAGCGCGGTGTCCCAGGTCTGCCCGGTGAGCACCTCCACGATCCGGCCGAGCACGTTGTATCCGAGGCTGCTGTAGGAGACCGCGGTGCCCGGCGGGCAGTCCAGGCCGACTTCGCGCGCCGCCTCCACATAGCGCGCCAGGCAGTCGTCACCGCGCCCCGAATCGTAGGTGAAGTCACAGGTCAAACCGCTGGTGTGCGAGAGCAGCTGACGGGGCGTGATGATGCGGGAGGCCTCCTCGTCGGCGACCGTGAAGTCCGGCAGGACGGCGCGGACCGGAGCGTCGAGGTCCAGGTTGCCCTCGTCCACCAGCTGCATGATCAGCGTCGCGGTGTAGATCTTGGCGAGTGAGCCGAGTTGGAAGACCGAGTCGGTGGTGGCCTCCACTCCCGTGCCCCGGTGGAGCACCCCACTGGCCAGCTCATACACCTTGCCGTCGACCAGGACCGCCGCGGTGGCGCCGGGGACGTGGTGCGCTGAGCGCAGCTGGTCCAGGCGCGACTGCCAGTGGTCGAGGTAGAGGCCGAGCCCGCTGGAGTCCGCCGCCCCCCAGTCGCCGCTCACCGTCCAGTTGCCGTCGGCGTCCCAGGTCATGTTCTTCGGCAAGGCTCCTCCTCCGTTGTGCACACTGTTCCCCCGATGCGAACATCGTACGCATCCGGGGATCGTGTACGCAACGGCGGTAATCGGTCACGCCGTGTGCAACCTCCGGACGCCTCCACGGCCGCCCGCACGAGGGCGGGATCCCGACCGTAGAACTCGGCCTTCCGCATCGGAAGCCGTTCATACGGGCGCCCGGGACCTCCTTGTGCACAGCACGCCTTCAGCGGTGCAGTGTCGGGGCTCGTACCCGCCGTCCCGTCCGGAGTGCCCCCATGCCGCGCCCCCCGCACCGCCCCGCCCGCCGTTGCCCGAGCGCCCCCACGGGCCGAGCCCGGCGCCCAGCCCGGGAGCGCACACTGTACGAACGATGCGCACACCGTAAGCTGACCCGGCCCGCCGTCCCGGGGCCCGAAGAACGCAGAGAGTAGAAGGTGAGGACCACGCATGCCGCAGGGCCAGCAGCAGCCGATCCCCTCCGTCTGGACCCGCCCCCGTCCCCGACGCGAGCACCTCACCCGTGAACGCATCGTCACCGAGGCCGTCGGCCTCCTGGACGCCCGCGGCATCGAGGCCCTCAGCATGCGCGCCCTGGGCACCCGCCTCGGCGCCGGTGCCACCTCGCTCTACCGCCACGTGGCCACCAGGGACGAGCTCATCGAACTCGTCGTCGACGAGGTCTACGGCGAACTGGAGATCGCGCCCGCGCCGGACCGCGCCGCCTGGCGCCCGGCAGTCGTCGACGCGGCGACCGCCCTGCGGGCGATGGTGCTCCGCCATCCCTGGGTCGCCTCGGTCCTCAGCCAGGTCGGTCTCTCCCACCTCGGCCCCAACGTCATGCGCATGTCCGACCGCATGCTCGCCCTGTTCGAGACCGCAGGCTTTCCCGCCGAAGAGACCGACAGCGCCATGAGCACCGTCGTCTCCTATGTCATCGGTGTCGCGACCAGCGAGGCCGCCTACCTCTCCATGATCGCCCGCAGCGGCGGCACCGAGTCCGACTGGCTCCGCGCCCTGCGCCCCGCCGTCGAAGCGGCCACCCGCGCCCACCCCCACCTGCACGCCGCCCAAGTCGCCCAGCACGACAGGGCCCCCCGTGCCGTCCGTGACGACACCTTCGACTACGGCCTCCAGCGCATTCTCGACGGCCTCGCGGCACGCCTGGAACAGCTGGGCCACGCCGAGGCGGCGGGAACGTGAAGTGACCCGTACGGGATCGGACGCGCGCGCTCGCCTGGACTCATCGGTGCTCGCTGCCCGGGCCGCCGCACGGGAGATCGTTCCCTCCCGCTGACGCGACGGTCAGGCGGTGCGGCAGAACACCGCAGGGCCGACGGGTGCCGCGGTGAGGGTCATGCTCGTGAACGCGGGACGGGCGGTGCGGGTGGGGGCTGCAGACTGCGAGGTGCTCCGCGCGAAGACGAGGAGACGCAGCACCACGAACCGCGCGACGCCCGCGAGCGCGGAAGCGGACAGATAGACGACCTGCTCGAGCACCACACCGGGTGCCGCCACCGACTGCTGCAGGACAAACATCGCCGCACAGGTGACTCCGTACGCGGCTGCCGCGGACCCGGCCGACTGCGCATGCTGGCGCCAGGTCGCGTGTCCGCCCGCGCCGAAGGTGAAGCGGGCGTGCAGCTCGGTGGCGATGAGCGTGGAGACCACGGTGATCAGGGCGTTGGCCAGGACCCAGGGAATCCAGGAGGCGAGGGCCGCCACGGCGAAGCTGGAGGCGAGCCCCACTCCGCCGCCGCACAGCACGAAGCGGGCGAAGGCGGTGAAGGCGCCGGGTGCCGTCTGCCGCCGGCTCTGCGCTGTCTCCATGATCCGCCCCCTCGATCACTCACGTTCTGTTTCCTGTGATGGAAACGCTACGTTGCATTCGAGCAGATGGCAACGAATCAATTGCATATAGGACCTATAACCGCAGTTCAAAGCCATTAAATCGTTGCAATGGCCCAGCGGCTAACGCAATACATGAAGCCTGTTCATTGCAATGATCTGACGGTGAACGCTCCGTGAGGGGCGCCCACTCGGCTTGCGCTCGGTCTATCCGTGCTCCGCACCCGGCTCGGAGTTGTCACCCGGGGCTGCTTCGGGTTTGGTGCGGAGGATCTCGCGGGCCTGTTCCGCGGCGCGCGCGGTGCTCTCGGAGACGAAGTCGAGGAAGCGGGCGATGTTCTCCAGGCGGGTGGCGGCCGGGGTGCCGGAGACGAGGACGTGGACGCCCTGCCGCGCGGTCTCGACGATGTGAGCGATGGACCGGGCGCTGGTCATCATCGACTGGTACCAGATGTCGTCGTCGACGACGTAGCGCTCGCGACGCCCTTCGTACTGCTCCCGGCGGACGAGGTCCTGGCTCTCGAGGAACGCGATGGCCTTGGAGACGGACGCCGGGCTGACCTGGAGACGCTGGACGAGTTCCGCCGCAGTGAGGCTGCCCGTGTCGGTGAGTGTGAGGCAGGCCAGTACCCGGGCCGTCATCGTGGGCATACCCGAAGCCATCATGACGGTCGTGAGTGTCTCCCCGTACTCGCGCACCGCCTCGGGGTCGCGCCCATAGGCCTGCTCGGGTGCCCCGCCCTCTCGCGGTGCGGTCTGCCGGCGGCGGTGGGCGCGGCGTTCGGTGGCGCGGTGGGCCAGGTCGGCGCGATAGGCGGTGGGGCCGCCGTTGCGCATCACCTCACGCGTGACCGTCGAGGTCGGCCGCTCGAGGCGCCGGGCGATCTCCGCGTAGGCGAGACCGTCGGCCAGTCCCAGCGCGATCTGCTGGCGTTCCTGCTGGGTGAGCCTGCCTCCTGGCATCACGGTCTCCTTCGTCCCCTGCGGTGTGGTTCTCGGTGCCGTGAGCGTAGCGTTCGATCTCAAGCTATTGCAATGATTGGAGACTCGCTCGTTGCGTTAATACCGAAGCCATTGCAATGATTTCAGGTACTCACCTGCTCCTATGCTCATTATGTGCAACGTCTATGTTGCTCAATGCATGAACGCAACGTAGCCTTTCGGGCATCAGAAACTGCGACCCGCCGGAGGGCACGATGCAGAAGTTCGACACTCCCGCCCCGATCTCCGCCGTCTTCGACATCCAGGCCGGCCGGGTGCAGGTCATCGCCGCCGACCGGACCGACACCAGGGTCGAGGTCCGGCCTGCCAACCCTGCGAGGAACAGGGACGTCAAGCTGGCCGAGCGGACCGCGGTCGAATGCGCCGACGGCATCCTGCGGATCACGGCCAAGGCTGCGACGACGAACCGGATTCTGGGACCGTCCGGCTCGGTCGAGGTAACCGTACGACTGCCCGCGGGCTCCCACATCACGGCCAAGGCGGCCGGCGCCGAGTTCCGGGGCGTCGGGCGGCTGGGCGAGGTCGCCTTCGACGGGGCTCAAGGCCGGGTCAAGCTCGATGAGGCCGCCGGCGCCCGCTTGGCCGTCCTGGCCGGGGATGTCATCGTCGGCCGCCTCACCGGCCCTGCAGATGTCAGCACCCACAAGGGCGACATTCGCATCGACGAGGCCGTCCGCGGCACCGTCACGCTCCGCACCCAGCAGGGCCAGATCTCGGTCGGCGCCGCTCGCGGAATCTCCGCCACCCTTGACGCCGGCACCTCCTTCGGCCGCATCGACAACGCCCTCAAGAACAGCGACGGAGCCGCGGCCGACCTGAGGATCCACGCCACCACCACCCACGGCGACATCACCGCCCGCAGCCTGTGACCCTCGGCCGGAAGCCGAGATCACGGCCCAGTCCAGAATCTATCCAGAATTAAAAATGAAGCACACCGAGTTGACAGGACTTTGGTCCCAGAGGGTGAGCAGCCAGAGTCAGACACACCCACTCCCTCTCCTCGCCGCCCGCGTCGAAGGCCCGTTGCCTGCACCGCGCAGCGGGGCCGGCCTTTTGGCCGCGTAGCGGCCCGGGTGGCTGGAGCGCAGCGGAGGCCACCCTCACGGGGCCGTAGGCCCGCAGCTCCGGGAGCGCAGCGGACGGAGCGTCACCCGCCTTGCGCAGCAAGGCAGGTGTGCTGCTCGCGCAGCGAGCAGCAGCTGCTCACGCGGAGCGTGAGCGCAACTCCCGCGCGCAGCGCGGGAGTTCGCTTGCCCATCGCGCAG
>NZ_JBIWIV010000031.1:0-17771 GCF_044764825.1 Streptomyces sp. NPDC093598
AAGCCCACCCCGAAGTCGTCCAGGTGCCGTGCGATGGCCAGCTTGTCGGCGACGGTGAGGTTGATGCCCTCCCGCTGGGCGCCGTCGCGCAGGGTCGTGTCGAAGACGTGGAAGTCGTCGGCCGGCGCGTACGGATGAACGCGATCGGCCCGTGCCGGACCCGGTGTTCCCATGGCGAGCTCCTCGTCCTGGAGGCGGCTGGATGCGGGGTCCCGAAGGTGCGGCCCCGGCGTCTGCGGGGCCGGTCCGCGGAGCGGGACGGGTGCACGGTACGACCGGTCGGGCGGGGGTGGAGGCCGCTTCCAGCGGCTCTGGAGCGGAACTCCGGCCACCGTGGCCGGGCGGCGGCCTTCCACCGGTTCTCCAGCGCCGGGTCAGCGAGGGCGGGCTCGCTCGGAGCATGCTGGACCTGCGCTTCCGCACAGAAGGAGGGGAGGGCACGGGGCTGCCGTGGCGCGCCCCGCACCTGCCATGACCACCAGCGAATTCCCGGTTCCGCGGGCCGCCCGGTCCGCCATGACCACGTGCCCGGGCCGTCCGGACCACCCGGACGCGCCGGCTGTGCACCTGCTCGGCCCGCTCGGGCCCGACGACCTCGGCGAGGTCCTCCGAGAACCGAAGGAAGGCCTCGGGGACCAGGATCGGCCCGGTTCCTCCGGTGACCGGGCCGCGCACCCCCGGCTCGAGCCCGCAGGGGCCGGCCGACATCTGCTGCACCTGCCGGGCGCCGCCCCCCGCGTCAGGGGTGCCCTCGCCGACCGGGTCATCGCCCGTGCCGCGCGGCTGCCCGTGGCAGGCACGCCCGCCACCCCGCTGCAGCGCGCCCTGCTCGCCGAGCACGACCTTTCGCCGGAACCCGGACGGCAGAGCGAGCAACTGGCGTTCGACTGGCACGGCCCCCTGGAACTCCCGGTGTTCACCGCCGCCTGGCGAGCGGTGTTCGCCGCCGAGGCGGTGCTGCGCAGCTGCTTCGACGACGGCCCGCACCCCCGGATCCTGGTCCTCGACACCGTCGAACCCGAGATCACCGCCCATCGTGTCCTGGACGGCACCCAGCCGGAACTCCGGTATCCCGCACGCGGCGTCGACCCGCGCCGTCCCGGCCCTCTCAGGATCACCGTGCTCCACCACCGCACCGGCGCGCGGATCGTGCTGACCTTTCATCTCGCACTGCTCGACGCCCGCAGTGTGCGGCTGCTGCTGCGCTCCTTCGCCCGCGCCTACCGGGCCGGTGGCCGGCTGCCCGGCGGTGAACGCCGCCCCGATCTGCGGGACCTGGCCGACTGGCTGACCACGCGACACCCCGACGAGGGCCTGCCTGCAGCCCCCCGTGTGTTCGCCGGCGCCGGAGGCACCGGCCACCATCGGCTGCGGCTGACCACGGCAGGCACCCGAGCGCTTCGTACGGCGGCCGGCAGATGGGGTTGCACCGAATCCACCGTGGTCCAGACGGTCTGGGCGCTGCTGCTGCACCACGACGCCGGGGCCCACGAGCCCGTCCCCGTGCGGTTCGCGGCCGCGGTCCCCGGCCGCACGGTCGCTCTGGACGGCACCTGCGGCCTTCCCGGCGCGCTGCGCACCGTGCTTCCCGTCACCGTCCTGGTCGACCCCCGGGAAACCCTCGCCGCGCTCACCGCCACTTTGCGCGACACCGCCGTCGACCACTTCGTCCGTGCCGGGACTCCCCCCGGCCGCACCCTGGACGACACCCTGGTCACTTTTGAGAACCCTCTGCGGGAGCACACCGCGACCGCGCGGGAACTCGCCGCCGCCGGCGTCCGTGTCACCCTGCCCGAGTCCCTCGGCGCGGACACCGTCCACCCCGTCACCCTCTGCGCCCATCACGACGAGGACGGCCGACTCGTCCTCACTCTGTCCCACCGCTTCGCGCCGGACGGCGCCGCCTTCGTGCTGGCCCGCGTCGAACTGCTCCTGCGTGCCCTGTCCGGGCCCCGGCCCCCCGTCACTGTGGCGGAGGCCCTGGCCCTCCTTCCGGCACCAGGAGGACGGGTCGTCCTGCGCCCGCCCCGGCTGGGACCGACGCCGCAAGCGGCGCCGGTCGTGCTGCGGCCGGGGATCCGGCCCGGACAGCTCCCGCGACCCGGGCCAGGTGGCAGAGCCCCGGCCCCGCCCGCCGTCTCAGCCGTCCCCACTGTCGCCCTGCTGGCCGCCCCCGGCGTCGACCGCTCGTACTACACCAGGCTGGCCCGGGCCTACCGTGGCCCCGAGCGCGTTGTCCTTCTCCCCACCCGGAACCGCCTCCCCGAGGGCGACCTGCGCGTTCTGGGCACGTTGGGCGGGGAGGCCGAGACCGCCTGCACGCTCGCGCACCGGGTGGCCGGACCCGCTCCGACGGTCGTGGTCGCCGCGCCCGCCACCGGCGCCACCGACTTCGCCGCCGCGCTGGCCGCAGCAGCAGCAGAGACCCGGGCCGACTCCTCGCACTGAGGTCCTGGGGCTGTCGCGCTCCAGGACCACTCAAGGACCTTTGAAACCGCCACGCGGGTATGGTTCCGTCATCCCTGGCTCCCGGGAGTGGCTTCCCGCCGCACTCCTCTTCTCGGGCAGGGGTCCCGCAGAGCGTCGCCGGTGGAGGCGAGGGTGCCGAGACTCGCCGGTGAGCAGGTCTGAACTGCGGGTTTCGGAGATGCGCTGACACCTGCGGGTGCGCTGCCACGGATCTATCGGGCGGACGGTCGGGTGCAGCAGCTTCGCTTCCCACAGAAAGCTTGCGCGATTGGGTCGATAAAAAACCTGCAGGCTGGTATTTTTCTGCGGGAGCTCCGGTACTGGGGCGGTCCGTCACTGGGGGAGGAACTTTCACGTCATGAAGGTCTTCGACGCGCACAACGGTGCCACCGGGCCGCGGCACAGCGAGGTGACCCGGTGAACCCCCGGCTCGCCCTGGTCGACGAGGCCGCGGCATCCACGGACGCGGCGCCTGCCCGGGTGGCCCCGGCCCGACCGCATACCGCGGGGCGGCGCCCCACCGTCCCGCTCGCCGCACTGAAACCCTCCGACTCGCCTCGGGTGGAGGGGGAGAGCGAGGCGCATGTGAAGCTGCTCGCCGCGCTGGAGACGCCGCTGCCGCCCTTGCTCGTACACCGGCCGACGATGCGCGTCATCGACGGTATGCACCGGCTGCGCGTCGCCCGGCTGCGCGGCGAGAGCGAAGTGGAGGTGGAGTTCTTCGACGGGGATCCGGAGGACGCGTTCGCCCTCGCAGTGCGGTTGAACGTCACCCATGGGCTGCCACTGACCCTGGCCGACCGCACCGCTGCCGCGGCCCGGATCCTGGCGGCGCACCCCACCTGGTCCGACCGGCGGATCGCGGCCGACACCGGCCTCGCGGCCGGAACGGTCGCGGCCGTCCGGCGGCGTTCAACCTCGCAGAGCGAACAGTCGAACGCACGGATGGGCAAGGACGGCCGGGTCCGGCCGCTGCACGCGGCCGAGGGCCGGCAGCGGGCCAGCCGGATCATCGCCGCCCGCCCGGAGGCCTCGCTGCGGGAGATCGCCCAGCAGGCCGGTATCGCGACGGCCACCGCCAAGGACGTACGCGACCGCATGCGACGCGGTGAGGACCCGGTCGCCCCGCGAACCCGTACCGTCCCGGCACCCGGCACGGCGCGCGGGGCTGCCCCGGGCCGCCCGGCCACCCGTACGTCGGACGCCGCGCTCGCGTTGATGTTGCCCCAACTGGGCAAGGACCCCTCGCTGCGCACCGAGGCCGGCCGGACGCTGCTCCACCTTCTCGGCCTCCACACGATCGGCGACGAGAAGCGGTGGAGCCGGCTGGCGCAGAGCGTCCCCGCCCACCGCGCGCACACCCTGGCCCAGGCCGCACGCCGCTGCGCCGATCACTGGCTGCGGCTGGCCCACGAGCTGGAGCTGCGGTGCCCGTGAGCAGCCACCGATCCCACCAGCCCGCCCCAGCCACGCGCCGTGTCCCGTCCCCGGGCCGCCCGCACACCGCGGGCCTGCCGCCCGCCCACCGGGCCCGGGTCGCCCCGGACAACCCGGGCATCCTCCGCCTGTGCCGCAACCGGGTGGTGGGCTGGTCGGTCCGAACGGCCGCCGGGCGAGCGGCCTGGTGGCGGATACGCAGGCCGGCGCGGAAACGGGCCCGGAAAGCCACACGGCAGGTCCCGGGAGGTTTCCCGGAAAGCAATCACCAGCGGCAACCCTGAATTCTCACGGAAATTCCGTGCGACGAGTACGAGGAGCGCGATGAACAAGCAAGGCGCAGTGGAATTCATATCCCCGGCCACCGGCCGGGACCCCTTCGACGGTGAGGTGTGAGAAATGGCTGTCGCATATCCGGAACTGGTGGCCGAGACGCCGTACATCTGGCGGGCGCCGCGGGGCGGGACCCACCGTCACCGGCTGATCTGTTTCCCGCATGCCGGAGCCGGTGCCGGTGCTTACGCCGAGTGGGCCGGGCTGGTTCCGCCGGAGATCGAGTTGGCCGCGGTCCAGCTGCCCGGCAGGCAGAACCGCATCGCGGAGGACCCGGTGACCGAGGTCGGCCCGCTGGTGCGGGTGCTGGCCCAGGCGCTGCGCCCGGTCCTGGACGGCCCCTTCTCGTTCTTCGGGCACTCGGGTGGGGCGGTGCTCGCCTTCGAGCTGGCCCGCGCGCTGCGGGACCGCGGCGGACCCCAGCCCCGCCACCTCTTCCTGTCCGCGCAGCCCGCCCCGGCCAGCGGCGGGCAGGTACGAGTTCTGCACGACCTGAGCGACGACGAGCTGACCGCCGAGGTGGTACGGCTGGGCGGCATCGAGCCGGAGATCGCCGCGGACGAGGACGTGATGGCGTCCCTGCTGCCCACGCTGCGGGCCGACTTCGACCTGTGGGAGCACCACGAGATCGCTCCCGGCGCCCGTCTGAACAGCCCGATCACGGTGCTCGGCGGGACCGACGACCCGCGGGCGCCGCTGGACACCCTGAACGGCTGGCGCGAGCAGACCGACGGCGAGTTCACCACCCGGCTCTTCCCGGGCGGCCACTTCTACTTCCTCGGCCACGCGGCCGAGTTGATCGACCACATCGGCCGGGCCGTCCTCGAGCCCGAGACGGCGGGAGCGGTGTCATGAGCGGGTCCGGAGCGATGGAACCGTCCCTGGTGAGGGAGATAGCGGCAGCAGTACGTGCGGTGCCCGGTGTGCAGGAGGCGGTGGCGGTGGTGCGGCAGAGCGCCCGCACGCTCGCCCCGGCACCGCCTACGGGTGCCGCGGCGGTGACCGCTCCCGCACCGCACGCTGCTGCCGCGCCGCCCGAGGCGGCCGGCGGCAAGCCGTCCTCCGAGCTGTACGGCGGCGATCTCACCGTCCCCGAAGGCGGTGCCACCACCCTCCAGGAGGCGCTGCGGCAGGCCGCCGCACTCGCCCCGGACAAGGGCACGGTGTACGTGCGCGCGGGCCACGAGCCGGAGCTGCAGACCTACCCCGAGCTCCTCGCGGAGGCCGAACGGGTCCTCGCCGGACTGCGCGCGGCCGGGCTGGAACCGGGCGACGCGGCGCTGTTCCTGTTCGCCGACCACCGCAGCTACATGACCGCGTTCTGGGCGTGTGTGATGGGAGGCTTCGTCCCCACCCCGGTCGCACTGGCCACCACGTACACCGCGCACAACGAGGCCAACCGCAAGCTGCGCGGCGCCTGGGAGCTGTGCGGCCATCCGGTGCTGCTCACCGACGAGGCCACCGCGCCCGCGCTGCGCGAGGTGCGCACCCTGTGGGGCGAGTCCACCGTCCGGGTCCTGTCGGTGGACAAGCTCGCCGCACACCCGGCCGACCACGACTGGTACCCGGCCACCGGGCACACCCCGGTGATCAACCTACTCACTTCCGGCAGCACCGGCGTCCCCAAGTGCGTCCAGCACACGCACGCGAGCGTCACCGCACGCACCTGGGCCGCCGCCCAGGGCCGCGGCTACACCGAGGACGACGTCAGCGTCATCTGGATGCCGCTGGACCACGTCACGATGGTCTTCTACAACATCCGCGACGTCTTCCTGCGCTGCCTGCACGTCAACGGCCGGATCGACGACTTCCTCGGTGACCCGCTGCTCTGGCTGGACCTCCTCGACCGCTACCGGGCGACCAACACCTGGGCCCCGAACTTCGCGTTCAACCTCGTCAACGAGTACGCCGACCGGATCGCCGCGGGCAGCTGGGACCTGAGCACCGTCCGTGAGTTCGCCAACGGCGGGGAGCCGGTCATCGCCGCGACCTGCCGGCGCTTCCTCCAGCTGCTCGCCCCGCACGGGCTGCGGCCCGACGCCATGGCCCCGGCCTGGGGCATGTCGGAGACCTGCTCGGGCGTCACCTACGCCACCCAGAGCCGCGACGACGAGCGGCTCGGAACGGTGGTGGTCGCCCCGTCCTCCTTCGACGGTGATCTGCGCTTCGCCGAGCGCGGCGGCAGCGGCAAGGACGCGGTGTCGTTCTCCACCGTCGGCGCCCCGCTGCCGGGCGTACGGATCCGGGTGGTGGACGCGCAGGGCGCCACCCTGCCCCAGGACCGGATCGGCGAGCTGCAGATCCGCGGCGTGACCATGATGCGCGGCTACCACGGCAACCCGGAGGCCGACCGCGCCGCCTTCGATGCCGACGGCTGGTTCCGCACCGGCGACCTGGCCTTCGTCCACGACGGACACCTGGTGATCGCCGGCCGGAAGAAGGACCAGATCGTGGTCCGCGGCGCCAACTACGTCGCCCATGAGCTGGAGAACGTGATCGAGGAGGCCGAGGGTGTCCGTGTCACCTACGCGGCCGCCACCGGGGTGCGCGAGCCGGGCGAGGGGTCGGACCGCCTGGTCGTCTTCTTCGTGCCGACGCGCTGGGACGAGGAGTTCCTCGACCGCACCCTGCGCGACATCAGGGCCCGGCTCGGTCGCGAGGTGGGTCTGGCCCCCGACCTGATCGTGCCGGTGACCACCGCCGAATTCCCCAAGACCGCCAGCGGGAAGATCCAGCGCAACGCGCTCGTCACCGACCTGAAGGCCGGCCGGTTCGCGGACCGGGTGCCCGCCCAGGCCGACGACGCGCGGGACGGGGACGGCCCGGAGCAGCCGTCCACGACCTGGTTCTTCCGCCGCCGGTGGGCCCGTCTCGACGAGGCCGCCGAGGACACCGGCGTCCCCGGTGAGGGGGTGCGGCTGGTCCTGGCAGGCCCCGGCGACCTGGTCGGCCTCGGCCTCGAGGAGGGCCGCACCGTGATCGTCGGCGAGGGCACCTCGTACGTCCAGGAGTCGCCGGTCGGCTTCCGGGCCGCGCCGGACGACGCGGGGCAGCTGGCCCGGGTGATCGAGACGGTGACCGCCCAGCACGGCGCGGTCTCCACCGTGGTGTGCGGCTGGACGCTGCCCACCCCGGGCCAGGACGCCGACCCGGCCGCCCGGCTCGCCGAGGTCACGGCCAGGATCACCGCGCTGGTGAAGGCGCTGGAGCGGAGCCCCGCCGCGGGCGCCGGCCGCCCGCTGCTGCTGGTGCTGACCACCGGCGCGGTGCACGTCCGCCCCGGGGACCGCGTCGACCTCGGGGTGTGCGCGGTGCCGGGTCTGATCCGTACCGCCGTCACCGAGGTCACCGCGGCCACCGTCCGTCAGCTCGACCTGCCCGCCGACCGTGGGCAGTGGGCCGCCGCGCTCCGCGGCGAACTCGCCGACCGCACCCACGGCGGGGTGGTCGCGGCCCGCGACGGGCTGCGCTGGCAGTCCCGGCTGCGGCCGCTCGGGCGGGAGGAGACCACCGCCCCGCCACAGCTGGTGCCGGGCGGCCTGTATCTGGTCACCGGCGGCCTGGGCGGTGTCGCGCTGGACGTGGCCGGGTACCTGCTCGCCGCCTACGGGGTGAAGCTGCTGCTGGTCGGACGCTCCGAGGCCACCGGGGAGAAGGCGGAAGCCCTCGCCGGACTGTCCGCGCTCGGCGAAGTGCACTACGTCCCGGCCGACGTCGCCGACGCCGAGGCCCTGCGGGCGGCCGTGGACGGCGCCGAGGAGCGCTTCGGCCGCGCTCTGGACGGAGTGCTGCACCTGGCGGCGGCCGACGTCACCGGGCAGTGGAGCGATCTGGAACGGCACACCCTGGCCCGGGAGACCGCGGCCGGTTACGCCCGCCAGTACCGGGCCAAGGTCTCCGGCACGCTCGCCGTCGCCCAGGTCCTGGAGAGCCGCCCCTGGGCCTCGCTGGTGCTCTTCGGCTCGGTCAACGGCGAGTTCGGCGGTCGCTCCTTCGGCGCGTACTCCGCCGCCAACACCTTCCTGGTGGGCTTCGCCGACCACTGGCGTCACGAGCGCGGCCGGGACGTGCGCTGCCTGGCCTGGAGCATGTGGGAGGGCGTCGGCATGAACCGGGGACGGTCGGCCGCCCCGGCCCGGCAGCGCGGCTTCACCGCGCTCAGTCCGGACGACGGGCTGCGCGCCTTCCTCGCCGCCACCGCCCTGCCCGACCCCTATCTCCTGGTCGGCCTGGACCCGGAGAACCCGGTGATCCTCGCCGAGCTGGCCACCGACGAGCTGAGTACCCGCGAGATCCTCGTGGCGTACACCGCCGGGGAGACCGACCCGGAGGCCGTGCACACCGCTCTGGAACCGGTGCTGCGGGACTTCCCCGTTCCGGTACGGCTGCTGCGGGTGGCCCACATCCCCAAGGACGCGGCCGGCGTGGTGGACAGCACCGAGCTGCTGCTCGACGCGGCCGCGCGCCGCCCCGCCCGGCACAAGGCACACGAGGCCCCGGCCGGGGACCTGGAGCGGCGGATCGCCGTGCTGTGGGGCGATGTGCTGCAGCAGTCGGTGGTGGGTCGCTCGGATTCGTTCTTCGACGTCGGCGGGAACTCGCTGCGGGCCACTCGCCTGCTGGCCCGGCTCGACGAGGAGTTCGGCATCCGGCTGACCGCCAACGAGCTGTACGAGAACCCCACCGTGGCAGGCCTCGGCCGGGCCCTGACCGCGGCGGGCGTGACGGTGGCGGTGCCGGCGGGAGCCGCGGGCTGAGGCAGACCGGGGCGGACACGAGAGAGCACGCACCGCCCCGGGAAGACCCTGCGGGAATACACGGCGGAAAGAATACGGAGACGATTGTTCCGTATTCTTTCCGCCGTTGTCTCATGCGCTGAAAAAACCGTGTCCCGCCAGGCTCTGGAGGCTCGCTCGAAGTCCTCTCCAAGCCTGCTCGTTATTCCCTTCCGGGGGTAACGCGGTGCCTTGTTGGAGGGGTGCACGCTGATTACTGTCGTTCCCGGATCGAAGAACCGCTCGGAAATCGGAAAGAGATCCCCGGTACGGCATGGCGGGGTGAATTCTTTCCGGTTGCCGCACAGGCACGGAAAGCACCGGAAACGCCGGAAGAACCGACCACACCGGACGAGAGAAGAGGCGTACGACATGACCGCTCAGTGGCGAACGGAAGGGGCGCCGTCCGCCCACGGGTACGCCGGACAGGACGCCGACGGGGAACAGGCCGCGCTGCTGCGGGCCGGCATGGAGGGACTGCGCCGCACCGATCCCGAGCTGGCGCTGCTGCTCGACGCCGAGGTACGGAGCCAGAACGCCACCTTGGCGATGATCGCTTCGGCGAGCATCGCCGACCCCTCGGTCCTCGCCGCGGGCGGAGCCGCCCTGTCGAACGTCACCGCCGAGGGCTACCCCGGCAACCGCTACCACCCCGGCGCCGCCCGTTTCGACGAGATCGAGCGGATCGCGGTGGAGCGGGCCAAGGAACTGTTCGGCGCCGCCTACGCCAACGTGCAGCCGCACTCCTGCTCGTCGGCCAACCTGGCGGTGCTCTCCGCGCTGATCCCGCCGGGCGGCACCCTCCTCGGCCTGGACCTGGACGCCGGCGGCCACCTCACGCACGGCTCGCCCGCCTCGGTGACCGGCCGTCACTTCCGCGCCGTGCACTACGGACTGGACAGCGCCGGCCGGATCGACTTCGGTCAGGTCGCCGCACTCACCGCCGAACACCGGCCGAAGGTGATCATCGCCGGAGCCAGTGCCTACCCGCGCACGGTCGACTTCGAGCGCTTCCGCGCCATCGCCGACACCGTCGGCGCCTACCTCCTCGCCGACATCTCGCACATCGCCGGACTGGTCGCGGCGGGTGAGCACCCCAGCCCGGTGGACATCGCCCACCTCACCACCACCTCCACCTACAAGCAGCTCGGTGGCCCGCGCGGCGGGCTGATCCTGAGCGGCAAGGAGCACCGCACACCCGGCCCGGACGGACGCACCCCGCTGTCCCGGCTGATGCAGCGCGCGGTCTTCCCGCAGTCGCAGGGCACCCCCAGCCCGGCGGCCATCGCCGCCAAAGCCCGCGCATTCGCGCTGGCCGCCGAGCCGACGTTCCGCGAGACCGCCCGCCTGACCGTCACCGGAGCCGCCGCCCTCGCCGACGAGCTGGCCGACCTCGGCCACCGGGTGCTCACCGGCGGCACCGACAACCACATGGTGCTGCTCGACATCGGCGAGTACGGGCTGACCGGGGTGGTCGCCGAACGCGCCCTGGAGGAGTGCGGGATCCTCGCCAACCGCAACCGGATCCCCGGCGACACCAAGCCGCCGTTGGTCACCAGCGGCCTGCGGCTCGGCACGAACATCCTCGCCCAGCGCGGCATGGGCCCCGCCCAGACCCGGCACTGCGCCCGTCTGGTGCACGCCGTGCTGAACGCCACCGTTCCGCTCGGCGACACCGAGTACCGCATCGACCCGGAACAGGCCGCCGGATTCCGCGCCGAAGTGCGCGAGCTGTGCGCCCGCCACCCGCTGCCCCTGGAGATCCGGGAAAGCAGCCCCGCCCCCCTGATCGGAGCCGGCCAGTGAACCACGACCGTAAGGACACCGCCCCGGTGCTGCTGCCGGCCGACCGGCCGCGCCGCCCCGGAGCCCTGCCCCGCTGCTCGGCCGTGGCACGGTCCGCCTCCGCCCTCCTCGCCGGGACGACCGCCCCGGCCCGGGCCGAGACGCTGACCGCGGCCTTCGCCGCGCTGCTGTTCCGCTGCACCGGCCAGCAGGACCTCTCCTTCGCCCGCACCGGCCCGGACGGCACCGAGCAGGTCCGCATCACCGTCACCGGCGAGTCCACCCTCCGGCGGATCACCGCCGCCCTCACCACCGGGCCCGTCACCGGCACCACCCCGGTCGCCCTGCGGTTCACCACCGCCGACCGACCGGCCGAGCCCGGTGGACCGTACGAACTGCAGCTGACCGTGGACGACCGGGGCGGCCTGGCGCTCTTCTACGACCCCGGCCTCTTCGAGGCCGCCACCGCCGAGCGGCTCCTCGGGCACTTCGCCACCCTGGCCCAGGACGCCGCGAGCCGCCCCGAGGAACCGGCCGCGACCCTCCGGCTGCTCTCCGACGAGGAACTGCACCGCGTCCTCGTCGAGTGGAACCGCACCGAGACCGACCTTCCGGCCGCCGCCGGCTGCCTCCACGAGACGTTCCAGGCGCAGGCGGCCCGCAGGCCCGGCGCGAGCGCCCTGATCCACCGCGGCGAGCACTTCACCTACGAGCGGGTCAACACCGAGGCCAACCGCCTCGCCCACCACCTGCGCACCCTCGGAGTCGGTCCCGACGTCCGGGTCGGTCTCTGCCTGGAACGCTCGCCCGAACTGCTCGTCGGCATCCTCGGCATCCTCAAGGCCGGCGGCGCCTACGTCCCCCTCGACCCCGACTACCCCACCGGACGCATCGCCGCCATGGCCGAAGGCACCGCCTGCACGGTCAGCGTCACCACCCGGTCCCTGGCCGACCGGCTCCCGGACGGCCAGACCTCCCCGGTCCTGCTCGGCGAGGACGGCACCGACCTCTCCGGGCTGCCCGACCACGATCCCGAGCCGCTCGCCGGGCCGGACCACCTCTGCTACGTCATCCACACCTCGGGCTCCACCGGCGCCCCCAAGCCGATCGCGCTGGAGCACCGCGGGGTGATGAACAACCTCGCCGACCTCAACTCCCGCTTCCACGCGGGCGAGGGCGACGCGGTGCTCTCGCTCTCCTCGCCCAGCTTCGACATGTCCGTCTACGAATACCTGGGCATCACCGCGGCCGGCGGCACCGTCGTCGTTCCCGACCCGGACCGCGCCAAGGACCCCGCCCACTGGGTGGACCTCGTCACCACCCACGGCGTCACCGTCTGGAACACCGCGCCGGCCCTCCTCGAACTCCTCGTCGACCACCTGGAGCACAGCGGCGCCGCCCCGATCACCTCACTGCGCGCCGCCATGCTCGGCGGCGACTGGATTCCCGTCCCACTGCCCGACCGCGCCCGCCGCGTCGCCCCGCGCATGCGGATCCTCGCTCTCGGCGGCGCCACCGAGGCCTCCATCCACTCCACGGTCTACGAGGTGGGAGAGGTCGGCGCCGACTGGCCGAGCATCCCCTACGGCCGTCCCATGGCCAACCAGCGCACCTATCTCCTCGACGACGCCTTCCAGCCGGTCCCGCCGGGCGTCCCCGGCGAGCTGTACCTGGCCGGCACCGGCGTCGCCCGCGGCTACCTCGACCGCCCCGAACTGACCGCCGAACGCTTCTTCACCTGGACCCACGCCGGAGTCACCGAACGCCTCTACCGCACCGGCGACATGGCCCGGTACGGCGCCGACGGCCTGATCGAACTTCTCGGCCGAAAGGACTTCCAGGTCAAGCTGAACGGGCTGCGCATCGAACTCGGCGAGATCGAGGCGGTGCTGCGCTCCCACCCGGACGTGCAGCAGAGCGCGGTCCTCGCTCACCGGGGACAGCTGGTCGCCTATGTGGTCACCGACGCCGGGGAGCGGACCGGCACCGGCGTCCTGGAAGCGCTGCGGGAGCTGACGGAGCAGAAGCTGCCCGCCTACATGGTGCCCAAGGTGATCACCCCGCTGGACGCGCTGCCGCTCACGCCCAACGGCAAGGTCGACCGCAAGGGGCTGCCCGAGCCGGAGTCGGCGGGCGCCGCCTACCGTGCCCCGGCCGCCGGGCTCGAGCAGCATCTGGCGGAGGTCTTCGCCGACGTGCTCGGCCTGGACCGCGTGGGCGCCGACGACGACTTCGTGGCGCTGGGCGGCGACTCCATCAGGGCCATCCAGGTGGTCACCCGGGCCCGCGCCCGGGGCCTGGCCGTCACCCCTCGGCAGGTCCTGGAGCTCCGCACGGTCGCCGCGCTCGCCGTGGCCTCCGCTCCCGCCGGAGAACCGGAGCAGCCGACCGCGGCCGGACCGCTCACCGACATCGACGACGCCGACCTGGCCGCCTTCCGCCGCGCCTACCCCGGGCTCAGTGAGGTGTGGCCGCTGACCCCGATGCAGTCCGGCATGCTCTTCGAGTCGATGCTCGGCGACAGCGGCGCCGACACCTACCAGCTGCAGACCGTCTACCACCTCACCGGCCCGGTCGACGCCGTCCGGCTGCGGGCGGCAGGGCAGGCCCTGCTGGACCGGCATGCCAGTCTGCGGGTCGCCTTCGCCCCGGACACCTCCGGCGAGCTGCGGCAGGTCGTGCAGGACGGGATCGTCCTGCCCTGGCAGGAGAAGGACCTCGGCGACCTCACCGACCCCGAACGGGACGAGGCACTGGCCCGCTTCCTCGCCGAGGACCGCGCCCACCGCTTCGACGTGGCCACCGCGCCGCTGCTGCGCATGACCCTGGTCCGGACCGGGCCGGAGCGCGCCGTCCTCGTCCTGACCACCCATCACGCCGTCCTGGACGGCTGGTCGGAACAGGTCATCGCCCGCGAGCTGCCCGGGCTGTACGCGGCCGGCGGCCAGGGCGAGGGCCCGGCCCACGGCTACCGCTCCTACCTGTCCTGGCTGAACAGCCAGGACCGCGAGGAGAGCGCCCGCGCCTGGGCGGAGGAACTCGCCGGCCTGGACGGGCCGACCCTGGTGGCGCCCGAGGCCGGGGTCCGTCCCGCGGCCGCCGAGGTGGGGGAGATCCAGCTGCCGCTGGCGCCCGGCGAGATGACGGAGTTCGGCCGCGCCGCCTCCTCCCTCGGCGTCACCGTCAACACCCTGGTGCAGGGCGCCTGGGCGGTCCTGGTCTCCCAGCTGGCCGGACGCCGGGACGTCGTGTTCGGCGCGGCGGTCTCCGGCCGTCCCGGCACCCTGCCGGGCGTGGAGTCGATGGTCGGCCTGTTCATCAACACCCTCCCGGTGAGGGTGCGCTGCGCGCCGGGCGACACCGCCGCCGCCATGCTGACCGGTCTCCAACGGCGGCAGACCGCACTGCTCGACCACCACCACCACGGCCTGACCGACATCCACCAGGCCGTCGGTCTGGACGCGCTGTTCGACACCCTGGTGGCCTTCCAGTCCTTCCCCACGGACGAGGCAAGCACCGGCGAGGCGGCACGGGCGGCCGGCTTCGAGGTCACCTCGGTGGACTCGGTGGGCGGCGCCAACTACCCGCTGGCACTGATCGTCGAGGACGACCGGCTCACCCTGCAGTACCAGCCGCACCTCTTCGACCGCACCGCGGCCGGCGAGATCGCCGCCCGCTTCCACCTGGTGCTGCGGCAGCTGGCCGACGACCCGGAGCGCAAGCTGGCCTCGGTGGACGTGCTGCTGCCCGCCGAACGCGACCTGTTCACCGCCCGTTACCCTGCGGGCGGCGTGCTCCCCGCGGAGGACGACGAGAGCGTGGTGGAGCTGTTCCGGCGACAGGCCGCCGCAACGCCCGGCACGCCCGCACTCACCGGCGACGACACCTCGCTGACCTACCAGCAGCTGGACGCGCTCACCGACCGGGCGGCCCGCGGCCTGACCCGCCTCGGCGCCGGGCCCGGCACGGTGGTGGCACTCGCTCTGCCGCGCTCCCCGCAGCTGGCCGTCGCCCTGCTGGCCACCGCCAAAGCGGGCGCCGGCTGGGTCCTCACCGACCCGGCCGCCGACGCCACCCGGCGCACCACCGCCCTGATCCAGGCCCAGCCCGAACTGGCCGTCACCGCCCCCGGCGCCGCCCCGGACCCGGCCTTCGCCACCATCCCGACGGTCTCCTTCGACCGGCTGACCGACGACGCCGACACCCCGGACCCCGTCCCGGACGCCCCCGCCCCGCTGCCCCGGGAGCTCGCCTGGGTGCGCTACCCGGCCGAGGCCTCCGACGGCGCCGCGGTCCCCTGGAAGCTGCTGAACGCCGAGATCCGGCGCTTCGCCGCGGTCGCCGGAATAGCCCCCGGCGACCGGGTCCTGGCGCTCTCCCGGCACGTGGACGCCGCGGCCCTGGAGATCCTCGGCACCCTGTGCGCGGGCGCCACCGCCGAGGTGCCCCGCGACATGTCCGGCCTCTCGGCGCAGGGCTGGCAGGGCGAGGTGATCAGCACCTCGGCCCCGCTGCTCGCCGGGATCCTGGACGGCACCACCGCACCGCTCCGGGTCCGCACCGCGGTCCTCACCGGAGAGGTGCTCCTCGGCTCCTTCGTCCGCCGGATCCGTGAGCGGATCGCCGGGATCCGGGTGGTCAACGCCTACGGCACCGCCGCGACCGTCCCGGCCACCGCCCTCAACACCGCCGAGGGACACCCCGACACCGGCCCCGTCCCGCTCGGCAGCCCCCTGCCCGCGGTCCGCGCCTACGTCCTGGGCGCCGGCCTCCAGCTGCTGCCGCCGGGCGTCACCGGCGAGCTGTATCTGGCCGGCGACCTCGCCGTCGGCTACCACGGGCAGGCGGCGCTCACCGCCCACCGGTTCGTCGCCGACCCCTACGGCCCGCCCGGCTCGCGCATGTACCGCACCGGCGACCTCGCCCGCTGGAGCGCCGACGGCGAACTGGAGTACGCCGGGCACACCGACGACCTGGTGCGGATCTCAGGCCGACCGGTGCACACCGGCGACGTCGAGGCGGCCCTGGCCGCCCACCCGGAGGTCTCCCGGGCCACCGTGACGGCCCGCCCCGGTCCGGAAGGCGGCCCTCCGGAGCTCGCCGGGTACGCCGTCCCCCTGCCGGACGCCACCCCCACCGGACAGGCGCTGCGCGACTTCGTGGCCGACCGGCTGCCCGCACACATGGTCCCGCCGACGGTGACGGTCCTCCGGGACCTGCCGCTCACCCCGGAAGGCACGGTGGACCACCACGCCCTGCCCGAGCCCGGCACCCCTCCCGCCGCCGACGGGCCCCGGCCCGGCCGCACCCCGCAGGAGGAGGCGCTGTGCGCCCTGTTCGCCGAGGTCCTGGGCGTGGAGCGGGTCGGTATCGACGACAGCTTCTTCGCCCTCGGCGGCAACTCGCTGAAGGCGACCCGGCTGCTCGGCCGGATGCGCAAGACCCTCGGGATCGAGACCTCGATCCGGACCCTTTTCCAGTATTCGACGATTGCGGAGCTCTCGGGTCACGTCCAGGCCGTAGCAGCCACCAAGAGCCGGCCCCGTCTGCGCAAGATGACCAAGGAGTAGACCCACCGTGATTCCCTTGTCCTACGCTCAGCGCCGGCTGTGGTTCCTCGACCGCTTCGAAGGCGCATCGGCCACCTACAACGTGCCGCTCGCGCTGCACCTCAGCGGTGAACCGGACGTCCCCGCGCTCACCGCGGCGTTGGGCGACGTCGTGGCCCGCCACGAGGTCCTGCGCACCGTCCTGTCCGAGCAGGACGGCGTCCCGTTCCAGCGGATCCTGCCGGCCGGCCAGACCGGCGGCTCCGACGGCGTGGTCCGTACGATCCCCGACCTGCCGGTCGTGCCGGTGGAGCCGGACAAGGTGGACGACACGGTCCAGCAGCTCATCTCGTACGCCTTCGACCTGTACGAGGAGATCCCGGTCCGGGCCCGCCTGCTGCGATCATCGCCGCGGGAGCACGTGCTCGTCCTGCTCTTCCACCACATCGCGGCGGACGGCGAGTCGGCGGTCCCGCTCCTGAAGGACCTGTCCGAGGCGTACACCGCCCGGCTGGCGGGCCACGCACCGGACTGGGAGGAACTGCCGGTCCAGTACAGCGATTACACGCTCTGGCAGCGGGAGATGCTCGGTGACGAGACCGACCCTGACTCGGAGCTCAACAGCCAGCTGGCCTACTGGCAGGAGCAGCTGGCGGACCTCCGACAGCCGCTGAACCTGCCGCTGGACCGCGTCCGTCCGCCGGTGGCCGGGCACGCCGGCGACCACGTGGAGTTCCGCATCGAGCCGGAGCTGCGCGCGGTGGTGGAGCGGGTGGCGCAGGAGCGCGGCATGACCGTGTCGATGGTGCTGCAGTCGGTGCTCGCGGTCCTCCTGCGCCACCTGGGCGGCGGCGAGGACATACCGGTCGGCTCGCCGATCGCGGGCCGCGTGGACGAGGACCTGTCCGGCCTGATCGGCTTCTTCGTCAACACCTGGGTGCTGCGGGTCCGGCTGGCCGGCGACCCCACGTTCGACGAGCTGCTGGAACAGGTCAAGGACAAGGCACTGCAGGCGTACGACAACCAGGACGCGCCGTTCGACATGCTGGTGGACCGGCTCAGCCCCGAGCGGTCCACCGCCTACAACCCGCTCTTCCAGGTCTTCTTCGCCTGGCAGAACATCTCCAGCCCGGAGATCGACCTGCCGGGCCTGGAGGCCCGGCTCGACTTCGAACAGCTCGGCAACGACACCGCCAAGTTCGACCTGGAGTTCAACATCGCCCCTGACGGGAAGGGCGGGGCGCGCGGCACCATCGAGTACGCCACGGACCTGTTCGACCGTACGACGGTGCAGTCCATCGGCGAGCGCTTTGTGACGGTGCTGCGGAAGCTGGTCGCTGATCCGTCGGTGCCGGTGGGGCGTGTGGAGGTGCTGGAGCCGGCGGAGCGGGCGTTGTTGCTCGAGGAGTACAACGCCACCCAG
>NZ_JBIWIV010000032.1:0-10793 GCF_044764825.1 Streptomyces sp. NPDC093598
TGGATACCGCCGACGCCGCGGTGGGCGAGGCGGGAGCAGCGGAGCGACACGATCCCACAGGTCATCAGGCACAAGATCATCCGACACCCGCAGAAGTCTGCCGCCCACCAGCCCAACTGCCAAGCCTGTGAGCCAAACTCATTCTGAAACGATCAGTAAGAGGGAAGACAACGACGACGGCGTGCTGTCCTTCACGCGAACCCGGGTCGGCGCGGACGACTGCAGCGATGAAATTCTCGACCACTTCAGAGGCGACCGGTGAGCCGCCGTACAGGGCTCGCCGCGATAGCGGGGCTGATCTGCGCCGGTGCCGTGGCGATCATCGCCGTGAGCGACGCGACGGAACCACAGCCGCAGCCCACTCCGCCGCGGGTGTACTCCTCCTGCCTGGCGGCCGACACCAAGCCGATGCCTGTGGGCGACGACCCGTGCGACGGCCGTTGAAGAACCACTGAGTGACTGTCCCCCGCAGGACGGCGACTGAGGCCCCTGCCTGTCCGCGCCCCTTCCGGCCGGCGCCCGCAGCCGGGAGGCCACCAGCGCCGCCCCGGGCCCCCGAGCCAGAGCGCCGCCCGGGAACAGGCAGTGTGGGCGCGCCTCGCGGAAGTCGAGGCGCCCGCCGCCGAGGCGGCGGGCGCGAAGGCTCAGCACAATCAGGAGCCGGCCGAGCACTATGTGGGCCCAGGCCCAGCGCCGAGAGCGCCAGGCCCAGGGTGCGCCAGGGCTCGGGGTGGGCGCACGCGCCTTGGCCCGGGAGGGACCTCGTGGCCGTGCGCAGCGTGGTCAGCCGTCGCGGCGGCGCAGGGCACGGAGCCCGACGTCGTACGCCATCGTGCCGAGGGCGAGGACCACGAGCGGCCACACGAGCAGGGATGCTTCCGGGATGGCGCCGTGGACCAGGGCCGCGCCGACGCTGCCGGTGCCGAGTACTGCGGTGCAGGCCGGAATGCCCGGCAGGGCGATCCGCAACACCACCTCCCGGCGGCAGGACGGGCGGGCTGCGACAGGGGCAGGGGTGCTCATCGGCCGCTCATCGTGGCCGCCTCGGCCGCGGGCGAGCTGCCGGTGATGCGCCCAGCAAGCCGCTTCACCTTCCGGCGGACCCTTTCGCCCTGCCTCTCCGGCTCCGCAGCACCTGCGGCCATGGCCGCTTCGGCCCAGGTGGTGACCCCACGGGCGCCGAGAGCGAGAGTCACCGCTCGCTCGGCCGGGGAGAGGGCCTTCAGAATCTCGATCAGGCGCGAGTCCTCGAAGCCGGTCTCGAAGCCGGGGTCGGCGGCGGCTTGTCCGCAGATCAGGTCGTACAGGGTCAGCCCGTCGCCGAGCGGGGTGTCGAGCAGCAGCAGTCGCGACTTGTTGAGTTTGCGGCGCCAGACCGGGGTGAGTTGCCGGTGGATGACACTGGCCTCTGACCTCAGCTTGTCCAAGGCCTCAGGGGTGAGGTGTCCTTGGTCGTAGAGAGGGTCCGCCCAGTTGCCGAGCAGGGCGGTGGAGACCGGCTCGTTCCATCCGCTCACCTCCCCAGCACCTCCGCCGTGAAGGAGTGAATCGTGGGTTTGTCGCCAGCGAGCGCGGCCTCGCGGGCGCTCAGCGCCTGGATCACCTCGGGTACCGGGATGTTCAGAGCCCGGAACCCAGACTCGATGGTCTGGTTGGCCGGGTGGCCGGCCTTGAGTACCGCCATACCGGTCGTGGTGGTGATCAGCGTGGGAGGGGCGACACGGTCGAACGGCTCCGGAAGGTCGAACGTGCCGTCCATGTCGAGGGCGATGCTCCCGTCCTCCCGGAGAGTCACGGTATCGCCGGCGCTCCCGCTCCACTGGGCCGGGAACAAGGCCATGACCGCGGCGCCGGTATTGGACTCGTAGTTGAACTGGCTGATCCGCTCCGTCAGATCGTTCTGGACGGAGCAGTCATCCTCGACCATGGTGTAACTGGGCGTCGGGTCCTCGGTGGCCATGGGTGCCTCCTTGTCGTGGAAAATCCTTCTCCTCTCGGTCCCGCCACGGACCCGATCCGACAACGCACCCCCCGAATCATCCTGTGATCCACATCACAGCTCGCGGAGGCGGCGAGCCAGCAGCAACAGCCGACGGGCATGAACGTCGCCCGCGGCGGCCCCCACACGCCGCCCTCACGGCCGGGGTGGATGGCCTTCACTCGTCAAAGGGCTCATACGGGCGGGTGGCGCTGATCAACGGCAGACCGATGCGCGACTCACGACCTCTTTGCGGAGGCGTCGGCTGCTCCGGCCACGACAGCGCGACGCCCTGGCCGCAAACCCGCGCTCGCTTCCGTGCCCAAGAGCCCTGCATCGGCGCACAGTAGCCACAGTGGCTTCTGCGCCCTCGCCCATTTTCAGTCCGAGCGGGGGACCGGTGGACGTTTCCAGGTGTAGTCGGCGAGCCGGTCGCTCTTAGCCCTCACCACGGGGTGGGAGAGAGTCTGTCCCGCCAGCCGCGAGTCGGTCGTCGACCGGGGGCCCCCGCACGCGGTCGCTCAGAGCGTGAGCACCGGTCGGGTGGAGTAGTTGTCGTACAGGCCCTCTCCGTCGGGTCCGTACGCGAACTCGGCCATGTCGGGGTTGCGGTTGGCGGTCGCCAGGGGGAGCCAGGCCAGCAGGTGGCCGTAGCCGCCGCACACCGACTCTCCTGCGTCGCCGCCGTGGACGGCGGTGACATCGCTGGTCAGCTCGGCGCGGTAGGTGTCGTAGGCGATGTGCAGGCCGAAGGCGTTCAGCTCGTTGTGCGGGCCGGTGTCGTCTCCGTAGGGGATGCGGTCGAGGGGACAGTCGTCGCCCCACCGGAACAGGGTGTTGGACCCGGCGCCGCAGGCGTGTTCCCACTCGTCGGGGCTCGGCATCCGCAGACCACGGGCGGAGAGGACAGCCGGTATGTCGGCCGGGGGTTCGGTCAGGGTTTCGTCTTCCACGGCCATGAGGACGGTGTCCAGGTGGACGCTGCGGGGAGCGCTGAGTATCCGCTCGAGGTGGGTCCGCAGATCCGGCCCGTAGCCGTAGCCCTGCTCCCGGCTTTCGGCGTAGTCGGCCGCCTGCTGCGCGGTCGGCTGCCAGGTGTTGAGGTCGAAGCCCAGGGATACCAGGCCTCCGGGTATCAGCGCGAACTCCTGCCCGCCCCGTTCGACCAGGGCGCGGTGCAGCGGGGCGCCGAGGTGTTCGGTGGCTTCGACGTGTGAGAGTCGGCCGCCCACGTGGTCAGCGGCCTTCTGGGCGATCCGCCGGGCGGTGACCTCGTCGAAGGTCCGCCACAGGTCGAAAGTGAGATCAGCGAGCGACATGGCCGGCAGTGTGGCACGCGGCACTGACACAGCACCGAAAGACGAAAGCCACCAGGTACAGACACCGCCAACCAGGCACGCGGGGAACCAGTTACTGGGTGGCCCTGCCGATGCCTTGCCCAGGCCCACTGACCGAGCACGCCAGCAGCGCCCCTGCCCGCTCCCGGTTGCGGTGTCGCTTAGCCGGATGTCTCCCAGGCGGTGGTGAACAGCGCACATTCGAGGAGGTCGGGGGCCGCGCCGGACGGCCAGCTGTCATCTGTGGCCAGCTGGTCGGCGGCGGCGTGCATGAAGGAGAGGTAGATCCGGTAGCGGTGGGGCGACCAGTTCCCTTCCGACCACACCCAGGCAGCGATCGAGCCGTCCACGTCGTGGCCGCTCTCGCGGCCGACGACGGCGGCCAGCTGCCGCAGACGCCTGGACAGCACGCGGTCGAGGATGAGCGGCCGCGGTCCGCGGGCGGGCGGCATGGCGATACCGGTGAAGTAGAGGAACTTGGTGAAGAAGGCCGGCCCGAGCCCGGGAACCTGCCCCTGGAGCGCGGCGTACGCCTGAGGCGCACCGTACTCGTGCAATGCGGTGACCGCGGCGGCCAGTGCCGCGTCGAGGCCGTCGAAGGCCAGGATCTTGTGGAGGGTCGACGGTCCGCTGCCGCCGGGGGTGCCGCGCTTTCCCTTGCCCCACACATAGGTGGCGACCAGCGCCTCCCGGAACGCCTCCCGCCGCAACGCGTCGGCGACGGCCGAGGCCACCTCCGCCCGGCTGACCGCAGCGTCACCGCCTGCGGAGGTGGGCGCCAGCGCCTTGGGCCACGGAGTGATCTGCGCCCACCGGCCGGGCGTGTACCGGATCGTGTGCGCGCCGGGTGTCCCGTCCGCGTAAGCAGCCGCATGCGTCTCCCACCAGCGGCCCAGCGCCCGTACAACGGGACCGGGCAGCAGGCGTGCGGCCATCTCGCGATCCACCGCGTCCGCGCGGTCCTGGCGGCCCCGCCCGTCCTGCCCGTGCTGTCCGTTCATGAGCCGCTCCCTGCCTGACGTGCCGCCGAGTCGGCCGATTCCTGCGATTCGGCCTGCATGGGTACGCCCCCACCCGGCACGAGCTCAGCGGCTGCCTGTTCCAGTTCCTGCCGGCGAAGCTCGCCGCCCTCGATCAGGTACGTGTCGGGCAAGGGCCGCGCAGGCAGCCCCCAGGTGCGGGCCCGGGTCCGTACGCCGATGTCGCGGCTGATGACGACCACCTCCGCGGGAGCGACGGCTTGGTGCAGACGCAGTGCCGAGGCCACCAACTCGTCGTCCGGCACAGCAAGGCGTGCGTGTCCAGGCTGATCGTCCGCGATGAACACGCAGGTTCCGTCGTCCGCGATCGCCTTCTCGGGCCCCGCTTCCAGCACCGACTCCAGCAGCCGGAACACCCCGCGCGCCCGCCGGGAGATCTTCTTGTCCCCGGTCTGGTAGCTCTTGATGTCGATCTCGTCGACCACGACGTGCGGCACCATGACCGCGGTGCCTTTCCCGAACACCTTCTGCCAGGGGACCTTGTCGAACCGCGTGAAGTGCAGCGTGGTGTTCGTGTCCAGCACCGCGTAACGCACGGCACCGGCACGCCCGTACCGCTCCTGCATGGCCCGCACCCGGTTGGCCACAGATCTGAAGTAGTCCTGGAGCTCGGCGATTTCCGCGTGCATCATCAGCCGGGCCTCGTCCAGCGGCGCGGTGAGGATCGCCCGGTAACGGTCCGCGCGGAGCTGTCCTGCGATCTCCCGGTCGGTGAACCGCCGGTTGAGCTCCTCGGCGGCTTTCCAGGTCCACTCGTCGTACCGCGCGCGCACGGCCCGCATCTCGACCTTGGCATCCGCGCCCGTTCTCATCATGGGAGGGATCCGGGTGGAGACGTCGTTCAGGCTTCCGGCCACGAGATCGTTATCCAGGAAATTGATCGCCTCGGCGCAGGTCGTTCCGGCTCTCAGCATGTCCTTGTTCTCTCCCCCGATGGGACTCGGTGCGCCCCATCGGGCCCATCCTGCCAGCGGCCGGCATCTGAACCCCGTTCGAGTCGGGCAGCGCCCCCCAGGGGGTGAAGGGCGCGCTGCGGAAGATCAGCGCATCCGCTCAAGCGCGTGTGTCGGGGGACGAGAGCCGACGCAGACCGTTGTCGGGGAGGCGGGGGCGCAGGGCAGCCTCAGGCGGGTGTCGACGCTGGAAGAGCCCCGCGTTGCCCTCGGGGTAGCGGGTGTAGAACGCGTCGTCTTCGGCGAAGAGCAGGTCGTAGGAGAAGAAGACGGGATCGACGCCCGCGGGCAGGGCGGCGCCGTTGCGCCGGACGCTTTTAGCGACGACCTGGGTGACGCCGATGGTGAGGGCGGTCTCGACCTCGTCGGCGGACATGGAGTCGAGCAGGTTCCTGAACCGAGGGCTGATCTTGTCGGTGTAGTGGGCCATCCGCGGTGGGGGTGCAGGGGTCACCCGTACTCCCCGGACGGCGGCGAAGCGGCTGTAGGCCTCGGCGTACAGGCGCTGCTGTGCCGGGCTGACGCCGCAGGCGGTCAGGTACGTGACGAGCTGCTCGAGGCTGGCGGGCAGGCCCTTGCGGTGCACGATCCGCCAGGCGGTGGTGGGCGGCAGCGGCGGCCGGTGGGGAACCCTGCGGCTGAGCTCGCGCAGGGAGGGTGCGCCAGCCCGCTCGTACTCCGCGGCCAGCGCGGCACCGAGGTCGTCCTCGCTGTGGATGAGGGCAGGTTTGGGCGCGTTGAGAGAGCGGAGCCGGCCGCGCCGCTCGGTGCGGCCGCGGTTGCGCAGCAGTCGGGCCCTGGTCTGGTCGGGAGCACTGGCCCGGCACGCCCGTAGATAGGCGTCAAGGACGGCGGGAGAGGGCGCCGCTGCGCCGGACTCGGCGCGCTGGACGGTGCCTCGGGAGATGCTGGCGGCCTGGGCCAGGGCGCGCTGGGTCAGTCGAGCGGCCCGGCGCAGGCCTGCGAGATGCTCGGCGAGGGCCGTGAAGGGGCTGTCCGGGGAGTTGGTGAAGGGGGAACGGGTCACGGCCTTCACTACCTACCCGCGGAGGACCGCACGGCGGCCTCGATGAGGACCGTCACCAGGCGGCGGCCGCCGCCGGCCGCGGTGAGGGTGGCCGCGCCGATCGCCCCCAGGCCACCCAGCAGTGCGAAGACGATGCTGAGCTGGGTGCCAGCGAGGAACAGGCCGCTGCCCAGCCCCAGGACGGCGACCAGCAGGATCAACGCGTGCGTGGGACCGAAGCGTCCGGCCGCGCCACAGCCACAGGCCGGGGCCGCTGCGGTGGGGCGGGGAACAGGGACATTGTTCATGGTGCAGGGGGATCCGTCCTGACGGGGCCTGCCGGCGGACGCGCCGGGGCCGAATTCTGGTCGCAAGGTGACGCAGCCCAGGGGCAGTTGGCCCTGCCCCGTGGTGCGGGCTGCGCGGACTCACAGCCTTCCACGCCCCACCTCAGCGCGCCTCGCCCCCGTGGGCGCTTTGCCCGATATGGGAAATCGTGGCCTCACTGCTGTTCCGCACCAGCCACAGAATCTGCAAAGCACCTGTCCCGCGCAACCGGGCCTGCAGGCGACGAAGTGAACGGATGCCACGCCTGCGGCAGCCCACCTTTTGTTCCAGCGGACTTGCGGCCTAGACCCCTTCACCAAGACAGTGCTCCCCATACGCCTCCGACAGCCTTCTGGTTGGTGGCCTCCTGACAGCTCCTGGTCGCAAGCCCAAAACCGCTTCAGGACCCCAGGCAGGCGCGTTGGTCCGCGCCCGCCGACACGAAAGTCGGCACCGTCACCGGTGCCGACTTCCGCGTGAGTTCCCGAATCGGGCCGCCCCTCGGCCCGGCACGTGCGACGAACCTGCGCGCGGCCTCCCGCCGATTTTCATACGGCCCGCCCCTGCTCCGCCTGCACGGCCGCAGAATGTCAGCGCAGCGCCGTAGCGTTATGGCCCATGAACTTCCAGTACATACCGCCGGTTCCGGCAGAGCAGATCCGGCAGCTGCCCACGCGGGATGTCGCACTCCTTCTCCTGCAGCACCTCGCCACCGGGACCGGATATCTGCAGTACGCGAGCACCATGAACTCGGCGCGGCAGGCATTTCAGGAAGAGCCGGATGCGGCCGCGCTCGTGAACCGGCTGTCCGACGCTTGGTGCTGGCTGGAGGCTCAGGCGCTCCTGGCCCGCGAGCCCAGCCAGTCCGAGGCCTTCCGCCGGATCTCCCGCGACGGCAGGGACCTGGCGAAGGACCCGCAGGGCATCACGCGGTTCGAGGCCCGCGAACGACTGTCCGGCCCGCTCCACCCGGATCTGGAGGGCACGGTGCGCACCAACTTCGACCTGGGTGACTACGAGACGGCGTGCTTTGCCGCGATGAAGGCGGTCGAGGTCGCCGTCCGCGACGCCGCCGGACTCGACAACTCACTGGTCGGCGTGAAGCTGATGCGGGAGGCGTTCCGGCCGCACGAGAACGGCAAGGCCGGCGGCGCGCTCGCCGATGCGGAGGCTGAGGGCGGCGAACAGGCGGCCACCGCGAACCTGTTCGCCGGCGCCATGGGCGCCTACAAGAACCCTGCCAGCCACCGCACCGTCAACTTCGACGACCCAATCGAGGCGGCAGAGATCATCCAGTTCGCCGACCTCCTGCTGCGCCAGGTTGAGCGGGCCAAGCGCCGCCAGACCGTGTCAACGACGTAGACCCACACGCGATGCCGGGCCGGACTGGACACCAACCCCGGCCGGCCCTACACGGGCTCCTCACAACTCGCATCCGCTCGCTTCCGGGCCCTTGCGGTCTGCTCGCGCAGAGTGCGGGTCCACGTTTGCATGAAGCCGGCTGCGCCGGTCTCGTCGCCGGGGATCTGGAAGAGGGCCGGGTCGGCGGCGAGCTGTTCCATGAGCGTCTCGTAGAGCCCGTCGAAGAGCGGATCGAGGCCGATGGCCAGGCCCTGGGCGAAGTGCCTGGGGGAGGAACTCAGGGCGATGACGTGGTCCAGGATGGGGAACACACCCAGCTCGTCAATCTTCGCCCGCAGCCCGGCTAGCGCCGGAGTGTCCGGCATGAACAGGGCGTGCATCGCGTGCAACCCGTAGAACATCCGCAGCCCGAGCAGCACCGTCCGGGCCCGCAGCAACTGCTCATCGCTGGCCTGCTGAACCGGCTCCAGCACGTCCGCGCGCTGCTGGAGCAGCCCCCAGTCCACCGGCGGACTCTCCCCGCGCTCAGCCGCGCCCAACATCTGTGTCCAGTCCTCGGCCGTCAGCCCGAACAGGGCGAAGGCGCCGAACGCCTCGGCCAGCGCATCCCCGCCCACCTCCTGCGCCCCCAGACCGATCGCCGCGACCAGGTGCACCACCTTCTTGAAGTCCGGCCCGTCCGGCACGTCCACGTCTTCATCGGCCTCAAGCGCCGCGCGCACCAGGGCGGGGTCCGCAGACCCGCGGTACGGATGTGCCGCAAGCAGCCGGCCGGCGACCTCATACAGCGCATCGGCGGCCTCTTCACCCGCCCCCGCCGCACCGCGTGCGAGCTCCAGCAGCCGATGCGACACCGTGCCCCGCAGCACCCAGACCACAGCCTCCCGCACCGCCGCCAGCGGCGGCTCCGGCACCCGCACCGTTCCCGGCTGCGCAGCCGCGCCCGCCTCGGCGAACCACTCCAGCACCGCCAGCCGACGATCCCGCCCCTGGCGAAGATGCCGCGCCAGCACCGCCGCGCTCTCCACGACCACCGGATCGACTGCGTCCACTACGGACCCCCGGCCCCGCCCGAGGCCTCGCCGCCGATGCCGCGGCAGCAGTCCCGCCCGCCGCCAGCTCTCCAACTGGCTTGCCGTCACCGTCACTCCACGCGCGGCCAGTTCACGGACCACCTGCAGATCAGCCGGACTCGGCGCTCCTCGTGCCATGCCCACCATTACAACCCCGAGAGGTGCAATGTTCTGCGGACTTGCGGCTCTGGCTCACTGGTCTCGGCACCACCCAGATTCGCCAACTCCAGACAGCAGGCCCGCCCATGACCCCAGAGCACCGAAACCGCATCCGAACCAAGGCCGCCGCCGGCCTCGCCACCGCGCTGCTCACCCTCCTCATCGCCAGCGCCTTCCACTATCCCGACCACGCGGCGAGCATCCTGCTCGTCCTCACATCCGCGCTCGGCGCAACCACCGCCACCCTCGCCCTCGCCGCGGCCTTCGCCCCCACCACCGCCACCCGCACAACCGCCCGCCACACCCTCGACCTCCTGCTGCGCCTCGTACCCTGGTACACACCCCGAGACTGACGACACGGACGGCAGTATCAGCCTGGATGTCTGTGCAGCGAAGCGGAACTGACATCACCACACCGACCCGGGCACCCCGCTGCGCAACCACCCCGATCTCCACGCCGAGAGGCACCAGCCCCAAATCCGGATCCATCGAAAATTTCCGCCGAAGGCAACGACCGGCCCCACCCCCCACCCCCGTAGCCAGCCGCCCGCGCATGCGGGCCAGGTCCGGGAGCGCAGCGAACGGACCCTCAAGGCTCCCTCCAGGAGCGCAGCGACTGAAGGGGGGAGCCGGCTCGAAGCGAAGCGGAGAGCCGGAAGGGCACTCACCCAAACTGCGTATATGACCAAAGTTCTGACGGAAGGAAATACAGGGCTCGGAGCGCAGCGCAGAGCCCACTCCTCGCAACGCGAGGAGTCTCACTCCGTCACCCCGCGCGCAGCGCGGGAGTTCCCTGGAAGCCTGCGGAGCAGGCTTTTCACCATCCGCCATGGTGAAGCCCGCCTTGATCCAAGGCGCTCATAGTGCGTCCTGCAGCAGCACACACGACGCATCGTTGCAGCCCTATAATTCCAGAATCTATCTTAGTAGCAAAATGAAGCACACAGCCGCGTGAATCAACCTCGACGTCATGGGTACTCCGCATCGGAATCCAACATCTTCGAGCCGCTTCCGGAGTGTCATGACGCAGGAGACTGAAAATGAGATGGGCAACCGGTTCTGCAAGGCGTGTGGCACGCCGGCCGAAGACGGGAAGTTGTGCAGCCACTGCGGAACGGTTCTGGACTTCCCGGACGAGGATGGGCTGATTGAGGATTAAGGCGCTGCAATTCGGCGGGATTTCGAAGAGCGTGCCCGCAACCCGGAAGGCTGACTAGTTCCATCAGATCAAAGGGTGAGCAGCCAGAGTCAGACGCACCCACCCCTCTCCTCGCTGCCCGGGCCGAAGGCCCGTTGCCTGCACCGCGCAGCGGGGCCGGCCTTTTGGCCGCGTAGCGGCCCGGCTGGCTGGAGCGCAGCGAAGGCCCCCCTCAGGGGGCCGTAGGCCCCGCAGCTCCGGGAGCGCAGCGGACGGAGCGTCACCCGCCTTGCGCAGCAAGGCGGGTGTGCTGCTCGCGCAGCGAGCAGCAGCGCTCACGCGGAGCGGGAGCGCAACCTCCGCGCGCAGCGCGGAGGTTCGCTTGCCCATCGCGCAGCGATGGGGGACCCGCTCCGCGGG
>NZ_JBIWIV010000033.1:0-8560 GCF_044764825.1 Streptomyces sp. NPDC093598
GCGATCAAGGTCGACCCGGACCTCTACCAGCACATCGACCCCGAACTGGTCGGCAACACCATGCGGATGCTCGTCTCCGACATGGCCGGACGCGCCTCCGTCGAACTCAAGGCCCAGGAGCTCGGCGTCGACCTCGGCGGCGACCGCGAACTGGTCGGCCGCATCGTCGAGCGGGTCAAGCAACGCGAACGGCAGGGGTACGCCTACGAGGCGGCCGACGCCTCCTTCGAACTGCTGCTGCGCGCGGAGGCCGGCGGTGAGCCGACCCCGTACTTCCGGATCGAGTCCTGGCGGGTGATCGCCGAGGATCTGCAGGACGGCACCCACGCCAACGGGGCCACCGTCAAGCTGTGGGTCGGCGGACGCCGGGTGATCGCCACCGCCGAGGGCAACGGCCCGGTCAACGCCCTCGACAACGCGCTGCGGGAGGCTCTGGAGCGCTTCTATCCGGAACTCGCCGCCTTCGAACTGGTCGACTACCGCGTGCGGATCCTGCAGGGGGCGCACGGTACCGGCTCCCCCGCCCGGGTCCTGGTCACCGTCACCGACGACAGCGCCCGCTGGTCCACGGTGGGTGTCGGGGACAACGTCGTCGCCGCGTCCTGGCAGGCCCTGCAGGACGCCATCACCTACGGCTTGCTGCGGTTGGGAGTGCACCCGGCCGACGGCGACCGATGCTCCCGTCCCTTCCTTCCCCTCCCGGGAACGGCACTGGTCACAGCATCCTGACGCCCGCCGAGGAAGCGCAGCGACGGGCGGCGTCGGCGAGCACCCGAGCGGTGCGGGCCAGTTCGCCGGCCACGTCACCGGGGGCGGCGGCGCCCGGGGGACGGTGCAGCAGCACGCTGTGCCGGGCGCGCAGCACCGTCCCCCGGGCACCCGGCAGCACGCTCCACTCCCCGGTGTGCCCGGCCGCGCCGGGCACACCTGCGGTGGACGTCTGCCGGTGCACCAGGCGCCCGGCATACGGGAAGCACAACCGCGCCGAGCGGACGGTGCGGCCGTGCGGGGTGCGCAGGGTCAGCAGCTGGGCCCCGGGCACCGGCTCCTCGACCTCGGCCGCCCGCACCACCTCACCGGCCCGGCCGGGCCAGTCCTCGGCCCGGTGGAGAAAGTCCAGGGCCACCTCCGGCGGACCCTGCAGCGGCGTCTCCTGCGTGAAGCGGGACACGGTCAGTTCACCGCGCTCGCGTTCCTCGGCGCGCCGGCGCACCGCACACAGCAGCCGGGCCACCACCGTGGCCGGCACCGGCCCGAGCCGGTGCCGCACCCTCAGCACGCACCGTCCGTCCCCGTCGGGTGTCACCGTCCACTCCCCCTCGCCGCCTCCGCCGTCGGCCGTCGTGCAGGCGAAGTGGATGCGCTGCCGCCCCGGGTCGTACCGGCGCCGCGACACCCAGCAGGCGAACTGCCCGTCGCGCACGGCCCAGATCCGCGTCCGTGTGCCCGAAGCGGCGCACGGAGGCAGCGGCTCGGCGTGCACCACGTACGGCAGCAGCAAGGGCCACTCGGTCACCTCGGCGAGGATTCCGTACACGGTGGCGGCCGATGCGGCGACCGGCGTGCGCTCCTCGGCATGCCGCTCACGCACACGATCCCGGTCTCGCTCCAGCACCGTCATCGTCCCACTCCTCACATCCCGGCAGCCGGTCGCCGCCCATGGTGGGCGGGCGGGCTCGAGGCGGATTCGAAGGCCGCTCAAGACGATGCGGTCACGGTGGACCACACGCAGCGACCGGAGCTGCGCCGAGCCGAGAGGTGAGCCGTATGCCGATGACTGCCGCGACAACGACACCCCGCCCCGCCGCGGAGGTGGCCGCTCGCATCCGCTTCTCCGGCCTGTATGCGCAAGCCGAACGCTTCTACACCCGTCAGCTCGACTTGACCCGGGCCGCCGATACAGCCGGTCTGGCCGCCACCTTCGCCCCCGGCAGCACTCCGGCCGGGCCGGATCCCAGCCCCGGAAGCCGGTACTGGATAGGCAAGTTGGAGGTCCACCCGGATGAGGAGGCGACCCTGCGTACCCGCTGCAGCATCCTCTCCCGCGCTGCCGCAGCGGGGCCCGGGAGCCTGCGGGTCATGGTGGTGGAGGACGTCCTCACCCGCTTCGGCGACGACTGGCTGGTCACGGACCGCCGCGTTCTGCGCGACACCCCCCTGTGACACGGCCGGTAGGGGCCACCGCGGCCGTACACCGGGACCGTTCCGTCACGCCACCTCAGGCCGCGTACAGGCCGAAGGCCGTGCCGCGCCGGAACGGCGCGGGGTCGTCCAGGACCGGATCGTCGGTGAGGACCGCGTGCTGAAGGCGGCTCAGCTGCGGAGAGGGCTCCACGCCGAGGTCGGCGACCAGACGGGTGCGCAGGCGCTGGTAGACCTCAAGCGCGGCGGCCCGCCGGCCCGACCGGTACAGAGCGACCATGGTCTGCGCGTGCAGGCCCTCGTGGCGAGGGTGACGTGTGGTCAGCGCGGTCAGCTCGCCGAGCAGTACGCCGTGCCGGCCGAGCCGCAGTTCGGCGTCGATCCGCCGTTCCACCGCGACCAGCCGGCTCTCCCGAAGGCGCAACGCCTCGGCGGCGAGCACCGGTCCGAGCGGTACGTCGGCCAGCGGCTCGCCCTGCCACAGGTCCAGGGCCTGCCGCAGCAGGGTGGCGCAGCGCTCGTCGTCGCCCTTCCCGGCGGCGTCCTGACCGGCCGCCAGCAGAGTCTCGTAACGGGCGGCGTCGATCCGGTCGGCGGGCAGTTGCAGCAGGTAGCCGCCGTGACGGGTGGCGATGACCTCCTTGACGGCACCGGGCAGGCCGGGGCCCATGGCGGTGCCCAGGTTGCGACGCAGAGTGAGGACATAGGTCTGCAGGGTGGTCATGGCGCTGCGCGGCGGCGCCTGGTCCCACAGCTCCTCGATCAGGGTGGCCACCGGCACGATGTGCCCGTGCTCGAGCGCGAGCAGGGCGAGTATCTGCCGCGGTTTGCCGGCGGTGGGCACGATCGACACTCCGTCGACCTCGGCGGCCAGTGACCCCAGAAGCCGGATGTCCATGACGTCCTCCCGTTCGTACGGCGCGTACGGTGCGTACGGCTCGTGCTGTGCGTGCGACGGCGTCCTCCGCGGCATCCCGGCAGATCCGCGGGCCCGGGTTCCCCGGGTGCGCGACGGTGCGCCGTCCGGTGCGTACGGCCGGGTTCCGGTCCGGTCCGCCTCCGGTACGCCGGGCACGCTAGCGGCGTACGCGACCTCCCGGTCCTGCGGTCAGGCGCCCCTTGAGCGAGGCTGGACGGAGTGTCGTGCGGCGCGCGGCCCCTGGAGGCGGTGTGCAGCACCGCTGGAGGCGAACTCGCAGGCCAGGTCCGCGGGAGACCGAAGCGGCTAGCGTCCCGTCGGAGAACCGGAGCCACGGCCGGGGTCCGCGTGTGCGGCACGCCTCGCCACTCGAATCGCGGAGAAGACCATGCACCTGCGCTTGTTCGTGTTCCACCACGCCGGCGGTTCACATCTGATGTACCGCGACTGGCCGGCCCTCTTCCCGGCGGACTGGCAGGTCCGCATCCCCGATGCCCCCGGCCGGGGCATGCTCACCCGGGCCGAGCCGATCGAGGACGCCACCGCGCTGGCCCGCCATTTCCTGCAGGAGCTGGACGGCGAACTCACCGGACGCTTCGCCTTCTTCGGGCACAGCTTGGGCAGTACCACCGCCTATGAGCTGACCCGTCTGCTGCTCGCCGAGGGCCGCACACCGCCGGTCTGGCTCGGCCTGTCCGGGCGTGCCGCGCCCCGCCCTGACGGGACCGGGCGGACCTTCCGGCATCTGCTGCCCGACGCGGAGCTGCGTCGTCACATCGCAGGGCTGGGCGGCACCCCGTCCGCGGTGCTCGACGAGCCGGAGCTGTGGGAGCTTCTCGCGCCCGCGATCCGCAGTGATCTGAAGTTGTCGGAGACCTGGAATCCGGTGTGGCCACCCACGCCGCTGCCCGTCCCGCTCTCCCTCTTCGGCGGGCGCGACGACGATGCCTCGCCCCCCTGGACTCTGGCCCCCTGGTCCGAGGCGTCCGAACACTTCCTCGGCCTGCATCTCTTCGACGGCGGCCATTTCTACTTCCTGGACGACCCTGCGCCGCTGGCCGCCCTGATCACCCGGGAGGCGGTCCGAGCGGGGCACATGGGGTCCGCTTCCGGTGCCGGAGCACCGGCGCAGTGAGTCCCGGCGGGCCGGGCTCCTCCCGTACACGTGGGGCGCACGGATGCCGGGTGCGGTCAGCCGACGCGGGCCAGCCGATCGGCCGTGGCGGAGAACTCCGCCGGCACCGGGTCGAGGGCGGCCTCCGGCCCCGTCATCAAGATGGAGCGCTGCAGGCGCCGCAACCCCGCCGAGGGCTCCAGGCCCAGATCGCGTACGAGCGACTGGCGCAGCCGTTGGTAGACGCCGAGCGCCTCGCCCCTGCGGCCCGAGCGGTGCAGGGCGAGCATCAGCTGGCCGTGCAGGTTCTCGTGGGTGCGGTAACGGCCCGCCAGGACGGTGAGCTCGCCGAGGAGTTCCCGGTGCCGGCCCAGCCTGAGGTCGGCCTCGATGCGCTGGTAGAGGGCGCACAGCCGGGATTCGTCCAGGCGCCGGATCTCCATCTCCAACTGCGGCCCGGCCGTCATCCCGGCCAGGGCAGGGCCGTTCCACAGGGCGAGGGCCTCGGTCAGCCGACGGCTGGCACCGGCGAAGTCCTCCGCGTCCAGTGCCCGATAGCCCATGCCCGCGAGCCGGTCGAATTCCCGCACGTCGTTGCCGCCCGGTGAGGTCCGCAGCAGATAGCCGCCGGGGGTGGTGACCAGGACGTCCTTGGCGGTGCGGGACACGTCTCCGGCAGGAGCGTGCCGCAGGGCGGCGGTGAGCAGCTCACGCAGTTGGAGGATGTACGTCTGCAGGGTGGTGCGGAAGCTGCGCGGCGGCCGGTCCCCCCACAGTTCTTCGGTCAGCACCTCCACCGGCACCACCTGGTCGGCACGGAGCGCGAGCAGCGCGAGTACCTGACGGGGCTTCGGCGCGGACGGAGTCACCGGTATCCCGTGCTCCCTGACGGCCAATGTGCCCAGAACTTCGATGTCCACGCCGTATCCCCTGTTCGTGTCTTCACACTGCGGTCATGAGCCACCGGGCTCGGGACGAGTCGAGTAAAAAACAGGCACAGCGGTTTGTCAATATAAAACCGTCTAGACTGTTTCTTTGCCAGTCGGCAGCGCCGTCCACCCGTTAACAGGCAGTGATCAAGTCCAGCCGGATCGGACACCGGTGGGCACTGTGACACTTCCGGCCCCCCGGGCGCTGACGGGTTGACACATGTCAGTTCTCGGGAGGGGATGCACTCAACTGGGAAGACCCGCAACCGCCCCGCCGTGCGCCCGGGAACGGGAGGTAGCGGTGCCCGCGGGGGCGCGCGGGAGATGAAGCCCGGTAGCCCCGAGGACTAGAAACCGGCATGCTGGTTTGATAATGATGGTATGTAGTGACCCGCTCACGAGGAGCCACAGCCATGAAGCAAGAACGTGCCGTACGCACCCGCCAGGCACTCATCCATGCCGCCGCCGAGGCGTTCGAGCGCAACGGGTACGTCCAGTCCAAGCTCGCGGACATCAGCTCCAGCGCGGGCGTGAGCGCCGGCGCGCTCCACTTCCACTTCGCCAACAAGGCGGCGGTGGCTGCGACCGTTGAGGCGACCGCGGCGGTCAGCCTGCGCCGGGCGGCACAAAGGGCCCAGCGCCCCGGTATGAACGCCCTCCAGCGGCTGACCGCCACCACCTACGCCCTGGCCGAGCTGATCCGCACGGACGTGGTGGTCCGCGCCGGCTTCCGGCTGAGCCGCGACTCACCACACGGGAGCGGGCTGGATCTGGTCCGGGAATGGGAGATCTGCGTCCAGCAGCTCCTCGCCGAGGCCGGCCGGGAGCGGCTGCTCGCCCACGGAGTGGCGCAGCAGGAGATGGCCGACGTCATCGTAGGCGCCACTACCGGTTTCGAGGCTCTCGGGCGTCGTCAGCCGAAGTGGCTGCAGCCCGGCACACTCCATCGATTCTGGCGGCTCCTGCTGCCGCGGCTGACAACGGCTGAGACGCTTGCGGCCCTGCTGCGGGCCGACTCCGTCACCGGCATCGGGAGCCGGGAAGGAGGCGACCGGGCAGCTTTCGGCACCGCCGTGCCCCCGCCCTCCGTGGCCCTCGCGCACTGAACGCCCTTCGAGAGCCGCTCTCCGTCCGCGACAAGCCCCTGTCCGGTCCGGCGGTCAGCCTCGGGTGTCAGGAGCGGCCCGTCAGGAGCGGCCCGTGAGAGGCGGAGGGTCCCATTCCACTAGATGTCGGAACATCCCACTCCGAATCCCGTCACTTCACGGACCGCTCAAAGCTGTGAAAGAAACCGGCGGGTCTGTATATTCGTCGACGACAGCCTGGCCTCGTCGTCCACGTTCGTCATGACCTTGGGGGTTTCGTCATGTCCGTGCACACCACCGTCCTCGTTGCCCCGCCACGGGCGCTCGCGTCCGCAACCGCCCAGCGGCAGCCCCGGCCCGAGCCTGCGCGGGCAGCGCAGGACCCGGCGCCGCAGGTGCCATCGCTCACCACGACGGTCCCCCGGCAGTTCGTGCACCGGGCCGCGCTCGCCGAGGTCCTGCTGAGCGACTGGTCGCGACGGGACGGGGGCGGTTTCAGCGTGACCGCGCAGTGGCCCCGTCGGCACTGCTTCTTCGCGCTCCCCGAGGACACTCACTACGACCCCCTGCTGATCGCTGAGACGATCCGTCAGGCCGGTACCCTCCTCGCCCATGCAGAACTGGGTGTTCCGCTCGGGCATCAGTTCCTGATGAGCGAACTGTCTGTTTCCGTCCTCCCGGACCAGCTCGGCATCCCAGCGACCCCCGACACAGTGACCCTCGCGGTGACGCACGACGCCGTCCAGGAACGACGCGGCCAGCACGTCGGGGGAAGATACCGAGTGATCATCAGCATCGGCGGCCGCACCGTGGCCACCGGTGGTGCCGCATACACCTGCATCTCCCCGCGGGCCTACAGCCGGCTGCGTGCCTCGGCCGGCGCCGAGGCTGCGCCGCTGACCTCCCCGGTACCCCCTCAGCACGTGGGTCGCCTCTCACCCAGGGACGTGGTTCTCTCCCCCACCGGCCGCGAGGACGAGTGGACGCTGCGCGTCGACACCCGGCACCCGGTCCTCTTCGACCATCCCGTGGATCATGTACCGGGCATGCTGCTCGCCGAAGCCGCCCGCCAGGCGGCCACCCACGCTCTCGGCCAGGGCGCTGTGCTGCTGTCCCTGACCGCGCGCTACGGACGCTACGTCGAACTGGACGCCCCCTGCCGGATCACCGCCCGTGTCACCGGCTCGTCTTCGGCACAGTCCACCGTTCTCGTCACCGCCGTGCAGCAGGGCGCCGAAGCGTTCCAGGCCACCGTCACCGCCCGGCCCCACCCCTGCTGACGCTGACGTGACGTGGTCCGCTCCCGGCTCCGGGCGGCCCGTCGTCGGCCTCGCTGCCACCGCTTCGAACTGCTTCCTCCCGCTTACCCCTGTCCGGACCTCTCCGAGCAGAGTAAGATACGTACTCGGCGGTTTCTTTGTGTGGGCCTCCATCGAGTTCATCAAGCAAAAGGAGGCAAGGCTGTGCCGAAACAAGACCGTGCGATCCGGACCCGTCGGACGATCCTTCTCGCGGCCGCCAAGGTATTCGAGGAACACGGGTACCAGGCGACCACCATCACCGAAATCCTGAAGACTGCCGGCGTGACCAAGGGCGCGCTCTACTTCCACTTCCAGTCCAAGGACGATGTCGCCCAGGGCGTCCTCCACGGGCAGGACCAGCAGCTGGCCGTCCCTGAGCGCTCCTGCAAGACGCAGGAAGTCGTGGATACCGTGGCATTGCAGGCTTACCGGATGCAGACCGATCCCATGGTGCGCGCCGGGGCCCGGCTGGCCCTCGATCAGCAGGCGATAGATCTGGACCGGCGCGGGCCTTTCCTGCGGTGGAGCGAGGTGATCGGCGACCTGCTGGAGCAGGGCAAGGAACGCGGTGAGCTGCTTTCGCACGTGGTCCCCGCACAGACCGCCGAGTTCCTGGTGGCCGCCTTCGGTGGGGTGCAGTCCATGTCGCAGGTCGTCAGCAACTATCAGGACCTCGATCAGCGGATCTCGGTGATGTTGCGTCACGTCCTGCCCAGCGTGGTGCTTCCCTCGGTCCTCGCAGCGGTGGATCTCTCAGCCGCACGAGGAGCCGCGGTCTTCGCCGAGGTGGGCGGTGTTCCCCCGGAGGAGCAGGAGGACGCCGCCCCGGAACAGGTGCCGTCCACCGTGACGGCGTGATCCCGCGTCCGCCTCGGTCACGCCGGCTTACTGATCGTTTCAGAATGAGTTTGGCTCACAGGCTTGGCAGTTGGGCTGGTGGGCGGCAGAGTTCTGCGGGTGTCGGATGATCTTGTACCTGATGACCTGTGGGATCGTGTCGCTCCGCTGCTCCCGCCTCGCCCACCGCGGCGTCGGCGGTATCCAGGCCGACTGCCGGCGGATGACCGTGC
>NZ_JBIWIV010000034.1:0-8300 GCF_044764825.1 Streptomyces sp. NPDC093598
GTCGGCGACCCGGCACAGCTCCTCGCCGGTGGCCGGGTTGTCGACGGACAGGGTCCGGCCGGACTCGGCGTCCTGCCAGCCACCGCCGATGAACAGCTGCTTGGGAACATCACGGACGACGGTCGTGGTCATGGCTGACTTCTCCTCGGAAACTCAAAACAGGCGGGTGTCGCGGACGCACGGCCGCTGATTCGTGACGCTTGCCGGAAAAGTGGGCAGGCAGGGGGAGCACATCGCGGGAATGCCTGGGCGAAGCACGGGGCCCAAGGGGGAGGGGAGGACAGGGCCCCGTGCTTCGCGGCCGGACGTGATATCACGTCCGGTTGGTGGGCACCACACCTGCGACCGGGGGGAGGCAGCAGGTGTGGGCCGCTCTGGCCCGGGATTCAGGTGAGGGGTTCGACGGGGAGGGCGCTCTGGCCGTTGCGGTGGCCGCCGAGTTTGCGGACGAGGGCGACCAGGGCGAGGGCGAGGATGGCCAGGGCGATCAGGACCGCGCTGACGGCGGTGACGGTCGGGTCGACGTCGAACTGGAGGGCGTTGAAGACCAGGACCGGCAGGGTGCGGGTGTCGGGGGTGGAGAGGAACTGGGCGATGAAGAACTCGTCGAAGCTGGTGATGAAGGAGAACACCGCTGCCGCGATCAGGCCGGGGGTGGCCAGCGGGAAGGTGATGCGGCGGGCGATGGTCATCCGGCTGGCGCCCATGCTGGCGGCGGCGTCTTCGAGGCGTTCGTCGATACCGCGCAGGGTGGAGATCAGGATGAGGATCGCGATGGGTGCGGCGAGCACGGTGTGACCGAGGGCGATGGCCAGGGGGCTGCCGAGCATGCCGGCCGGTTCGAAGAACAGGAACAGGCCGAGCGCGATGACCACCTGGGGGATGAGCATGGGGGCCAGGACCAGGCCGTAGACGGCGGCGTGCAGAGGGAGGCGGCCGCGGGCGAGGGCGGTGGCGGCGGTGACGCCCAGGATCAGGGAGAACACGGTGGTCAGGGAGGCGATGAGGCTGGACAGGGCGATGGAGGTGGCCCAGTTGCCGCCGGGCGCGGCCATCTGCTCGTACCAGCGGGTGCTGTACTCCTTCGGCGGGAAGGTGCCGATGCCGTCCGCGCCGAAGGAGGTGACCAGGATGATGACGATGGGCATCGCCAGGAACAGCAGGATCGCGATGGCGCTCAGGGCGCGGCCGATGTGTCCGGCCCGGGTGGGAGGCAGTTCCATCATGAGCTGCCTCCTCGTGCGTGCGCCTTCTTGCGGCGGAGCCTGGCCAGGCCGAGCACGCCCAGGCCGGCGAAGGTGAGCAGGAGCAGGATGACGCCGAAGGCGGCGGCGGAGTTCCACTGGTCCTGCTTCATCACCTGCTGGTCGATCAGGGCCGCGACGACGGTCTGCTTGTCGCCGCCCATCAGCGCGGGGGTGATGTAGTAGCCCAGGCAGAGGATGAAGCTGAGCAGGCCCGCGGTGCCGATACCGGGCGCGACCAGCGGCAGGTAGATGCGGCGGAAGATCGTCAGCCGTGACGCGCCGAAGCCCGCCGCTGCGGCGAGGAGCCGGCCGTCGACGCCGCGCATCACGCCCTGGAGGACCAGGACGGTGTAGGGGAGCATCACCGAGGTGGTGCCGATGACCACACCGGTCTCGTTGTACAGCAGCGAATACGGCGCACCGGGCAGGTGCACGGAGGTGGCCATGGTGTTGATGATGCCGTGTTCACCGAGCATGATGATCCACCCGTAGGTGCGCACCAGGGCACTGATGAAGTGCGGCACGACCACGATCAGCATGGCCAGGGCGGCGAAGACGGGCCGCATCCGGGCGATGGCGTGCGCCAGCACGAACCCCACCAGCAGGCTGAGCACCGCGGTTTCCGCCGAGATCCGCAGGGTCGACATCAGCACCGACAGGTTCACACCGCTGAGCGCGTCGGCATACCAGTGGAGGGTGAACCCGCCGCTGTCACCCTTCAGGCTGAGGGAGAGCACCCCGATGATCGGGTAGACGAACAACACCAGCAGGAACACCGTGACGGGGACGGCGTTGACCAGGGCGATGCGGGAGCGGTGTCCGCGCTTCGCGGAGGTTTTCACACGCACCTTGACGGGTGCGACAGCGGTGCCGGCCACGACTCACCCCCCGTCCGACTCGTCGAAGACACTGATGTCCTCACGATCAGCCGTCACACAGACCCGCTCCCCCACGCGCGGCGGGGCCTGGGCCGTCTCGATCCGCAGCGGCGGCGTCCCCGGAGCAGCGCCGTCCAGGCGGACGGTGATCCGGGTCAGCGAGCCGACGTACACGGCCGTCTCGACCGTGCCGCTACAGCAGCCCTCCTCGGCGCTGACCAGGCGCAGTCTGCCGGGGCGAACTGCCGCACGCACCCGCTGGCCCGGGGCGCATGCGTGAGCGCGGGCCTTCAGCAGGCCGCCGGTGTCGAGACGGACCGGGGTGCATCCGTCCGCGGTGGATTCCTCGACCTTGCCGGTGAGGAAGTTGGCGGCGCCGAGGAAGTCGGCGACGAAGGGGGTGCGGGGGCGTTCGAACAGGCCGCGGGGGGTGTCGAACTGCTCGATGCGGCCGTCCTTCATGATGGCGATACGGTCCGACAGGACCAGCGCCTCTTCCTGGTCATGCGTGACGTAGATGACGGTCAGGCCGAGTTCGCGCTGGATGGACTTGATCTCGGTCTGCATCTGGTCACGCAGCTTCTTGTCCAGCGCACCGAGCGGCTCGTCCATCAGCACGATGGGCGGGCGGTAGACCAGCACCCGGCACAGGGCGACACGCTGCTGCTGCCCGCCGGACAGCTCACGGGGCTTGCGGCCGGCGAACTTCGACAGGCCCGCCGCCTCCAGGGTCTCCCCCACCCGGCGGCGGATCTCCGCCTTGTCCACCCCGCGCAGTTGCAGGGGGAAGGCGACGTTCTCGTGGACGGTCATGTGGGGGAAGAGCAGGTACTGCTGGAAGACGAAACCGAGGTCACGCTTTCCGGGGTTGAGCTTGGTGATGTCCCGGCCGTCGACTGCGATGGTGCCGGAGTCGGGCTCGGTGAACCCCGCCAGCATCATCAGCGTGGTGGTCTTGCCGGAGCCGGAGGAGCCGAGGAAGGTGACGAACTCACCCGCCGCGATCTCCATGTCCACACCGTCGACCACCGTCGTCCCGCTGTAGGACTTCCGCAGCCCCGCCACCGACAGGGACTTCCCGGTCAGCGAGTTGGACCCTGGAGCCAGGGCAGCGGCGAGATCATCGGCGGACAGTTTCCCGGCGGTCAGACTCTGGGTCCGCTCAGGCATCGGCCCACTCCTGCCAGCGCTTGGTGACGGCGTCACGGTTCTTGTCCCACCAGGCCACATCGGCGTCGAACCCGGTCTTCAGGTTCTTCGGCGAGGTCGGCAGCGTGGCGAGGACGTCCTCCGAGAGGAGCTTGGTGGCGCCCGGGACCACGGGGCCGCCCGGGTAGAGCTTGGCGAAGGCCGCCTGGACCTCGGGGCGCAGGGAGAAGTCGATCAGCTTGTAGGCGGCGTCCGTGTTGCCCGCGCCCTTGGGGATGCCCCAGCCGCTGGTCATCCTGCGGGCACCGTTCCACTGGTAGGCGACCGGCATGCCCTGCTTGATCAGCTCGTCCGCGCGGCCGGCCCACAGGCTGGTGGCGACGACCTCCTTGCGGCCCAGCAGGACGGCCGGCAGGGCGCCGGTGTTCCAGAACTTCTTCACATCGCTGCGGATCCGCGACATCGACGCGAACGCCCGGTCCACGTCGATCGGGTACAGCTTGTCCAGCGGCACCCCGTCGGCGAGCAGCGCGAACTCCAACTCGGGAAGGTCGACCTCCGCACTCTGCAGGGAGCGCGGGCCGCTGAAGGAGTGCGTGTTCCAGAAGTCCGCCCAGCTCTTCGGGGCGCGCTTGAGGCTGTCCGTGCGGTACGCCATCACACTCGCCCACACGTTCTTGCCGACCGCGTACTCCGGCAGATTGTGTTCCGCGATCCCGGCTCCCTTGACGCTCTTCAGCCGGTCATGGTCCACCGCCTCCAGACAGTCCACGCGAGCCATCTTCTGGAAGATGAGCAGCGAGTTGTCCATCAGGTCGACCTGCGGGCGGCCCTGCTTGACCTGCGCGATGACCTGCGCGGACTGGTAGTTGACCGTGGTGACCGTGATGCCGGTCTCCTTGGTGAACGGCTCGTAGATCGCCTTGGTCAGAGCGTCGTTGTAGGCGCCACCACTGTTGCTGACGACGAGCCGCTTCTTACCGCCCGACGAGGTGCGGCTCTCGCCGCTGCCCGTCAGGGTGCCGCAGCCGGTCACCGCGGTGGCAGCGGCCAGCGCGCCTGCGGTGCGAAGTACGCTTCTGCGTCCTATCAGGTTGCCTTCCATGGCAGGGCCTCCTGGAAATCGCTGGGTATACGGGGAGAATCCGTGATGCGGGGACGCATTGGTCCCGGCTGAGGGGGGCTGGAACGCCGTAACGGCGCACGGAAACGCGCGGGGCTCAGGCCGCCCGAGCGAGACCGGGGGAAGGGAAGGAAGCAAAATCAAACGCGCGGTGGTGCGGCACGCTATCGCAGGAGCGGCAATATCACGACGGTGTATTTCTATCATTTTGATTACCGTCGGGCCCGCAGTGCATCGTGGAAAGGGTGCGGGAGGCACCGGATTTATCGTCCCGCACGGCAGCACAAGCCGTGGGAAAAGCTCGTGCGTGTGCCGTGCGGGACCGTGTTGCCTCGGGTCAGATGCCGAGCATGGTGTTGAGGTCGTCCAGGGACTTCACCGTCACGTAGTCGTAGCCGTGGGTCACCGGGTCGTAGCCGCGGTCCAGCAGAACCAGGTTGCGGAAGCCCATGTCGTGCATCGACTGGTGGTCGTAACGGGTGTGCGAGGCGACGTGCACGAAGTCCTCGGGGGACGCGTCGAGCTTCTCGAGCATGTACTCGAACGCGGCGTAGCGGGGCTTGTAGTAGCCGGCCTGCTCCGCGGTGAGGACCGCGTGGAAGTCCGCCCCGAGCTTGGGCACGCTCTCCGCGAGGAAGGAGTCGTCGGCGTTGGAGAGGATCACCAGCTTGTAGTGCTCGGCCATCTTCTTCAGCGGCTCCACCACGTCCGGGTGGGGTCCCCAGCTGCGGACGCCGTCGGCGAACCGCTTGCCGGCGTCCGGCGCCGCCTTCACACCCCACTTGCGGCAGACCCGCTCGAAGGAGTCCTGCAGCACCTGCTCGTAGGGGTAGTACTCGCCGCGGACCTGGTCGTAGCGGTAGCCGCGGAACTCCCGGACGAACTGGTCCCACTGCTCGGCGGGGATCTGATCGCCGACGAGCTCGTACGTGATGGGAGTGATCGGGTATTCGATCAGCGTGCCGTAGCAGTCGAACGAGACGTACTTGGGACGGAACTGCAACGAGGGAATTGCCATGAGAATGCTCCTGCTCTTTCTTTTGAGGGGCCCGCACATGTTGGGGACTGGATTTTCAGGGATGCCCGTGACGGGCTTCCCGTAGGTGCGCGACGACGTCGTCCAGGCTCGCGGCCAAGGAACGCTCGACATTGATCCAGTCGTCCTTGGCGTGATCCAGGAGGTACTCGCGCCGTTCGGGTGCGCGCTCCGCGCGCCAGTTCGTGATCAGCGCACGCAGTGTGAGTCGTGCCAGCGCGGCAATCGGGAGCAGCGGAAGTTCCGAGTCCTGGATCGGCCGCTCGCGTTGGTAGCCGGCGACGAAGGCGCAGGCGTCCCGCCAGGGACGATCCGGCGTCCTGCCGAGCAGGTTCGCCATGGGAACGGCGGGGTCGAAGATCACCGCACTGCGCACGGTGTCGCCGAAGTCGATGACTCCGGTGACGAAGTGATCACTCCTCGGATCCACCACGATGTTGTAGGGGCTGAAATCACCGTGGATCACTTGCGTCTCGAGATCGCTCAGCCTCGGGACGACGTTTTCGCCGAAGAGCCGGAAGACCGATCGGGCCGCCCGGCGGTGCTCGGGGCTGGGCGTGTGCTCGACCAGTTCGGTCAACTGGTGGAAATGCCGGATGTCCCACGCCAGACCTCGTCGGTCCGCCGGGTGGGTGAACTCCCTGAGCGCCACGTCGATCAGCCCGAGCATCTCGCCCGCCCTGGCCAGCCGCTCCGCGTCCGGGTTCGCATCGGCAAGGACCTGGCCTTCGACGAAGTCGAACACCCGCAGGACCCGTGTCCTGCCGCCGTTCAGCCTGATGGTCACATGGTCGTCCCCGCCGGCGGTCAGCTTCACCCGCTGGACGGGCAACTGCGGAGCGGTGCTTTCGAGGTAGCGCATCGCGGCGGTCTGGAGGGCGACGACCGCCTCGGCCTCTTCAGGGGGTGAGACCTTCACGAGGTAGGTGCTTGAGTCGGTGCTGAGTCGGAACGTGTCGTCCTTCTCCGTCGCCAGCCTTTCGAAGCGCCCGCTGAGGCGGTAGTGCTTCTCAAGGAAGATGCTCACCAGCATCACGTCGATGGGGTGATGGGACGACGTCAGGCCGCTCTCCTCGAGGAGCCTTTGAGCATAGGTCGGAGCCGGTGAGGTGTTCACGGTCAGTCCCTTCGCAACCTGCTACAGACGGTTTTTCGCGACCTCGGCGAAGGTCTCCAGGAAGCGGGTCACATCGGCGGAGTCGAAGGCCAGCGGAGGGCGGATCTTCAGCGTGTTCGCCGACGTGCCCGTACCGTTGATCAGGATGCGTCGGTCGCGCATGTCGTTGATGACGTCTTCGGCAAGTGCGCGGTCGGGCTCGAGGGTCTCCCGGTCCTTGACGATCTCCACGCCGACGAAGAGACCGGCGCCGCGGACTTCGGCGACGTAGGGGGAGTCCTTGGTGATCTCCCGCAGCCCCGCGCGCAGAGCGTTGCCGCACTCCAGGACGCGCTGCTGCACGTTCTCCTTCTCGATGACGTCCAGCACCGCGGCGCCGGCGGCCACGGGGATGGAGCTGCCACCGAAGGTGTTGAAGTAGCGGACGTTGCGTCCGAACTCCTCGCAGACCTCAGGGCGGAAGACCACACCCGAGATCGGCAGGCCGTTGCCCATCGGCTTGCCCATGGTGACGATGTCCGGCAGGACGCCGTGGCGGCTGAAGCCCCACATCGAGTCCCCCAGCCGGGCGAATCCCGACTGGACCTCGTCCGCGATGTAGACACCGCCCGCCGCGTGCACCTCCTCCACCACGGCCTGCATGTAGCCGGGCGGGTCGGTGAAGATGCCGTCGCTGCTGTAGGCGCAGTCGGTGATCAGCGCAGCGAGCCGATAGCCGTGGCGCTCGAGGTCGTCGATCGCGCCGCGCACCTGCTGCCGCATGTGTTCGTCGAGCGTGGAACCGGGCGCGACGAGGCGCGGGTCCGGGGCGTCGATGAGCCGGACGTTCGGACCCAGCGGCGAGCCTGCACCCAGGGTGGGCGAGAAGCTCGCCACCTCCCGGGTGATGCCGTGGTAGGCCCAGCGGGTGACGATGATGCCCTCGCCGCCCGTGTGGAACCGCGCCACACGCATGGCCAGGTCGTTCGCCTCCGAGCCGCTGCACGCGATGCTCAGCTTCGACAGCTCGTCGGGGAAGGTCGCGAGGAGCCGCTCCGCGTAGTCGACCAGTGCTTCCTGGACGTAGCGCGTGTTGGTGTTGACCGCGGCCATCTGCCGGGCGACGGCCTCGGCCACGTGGGGGTGGGCGTGCCCGACACACGGGACGTTGTTGTAGGCGTCGAGATAGTCGTTGCCGTCACGGTCGATCAGGTGGGCGCCGTGGCCGGAAACGAACTCGACCGGCTCCTTGTAGATGAGCGTGTAGCCGGGGCCCAGCACCCGCTCGCGGCGCTGGATGGTCTCTTGGATGTGTTCGGGGAGTTCGCTCACTGTGCCCGGGTCGAACCGGTTGGGGTAGTGGGCGATTGCCCGACTAAGCGTCGAAGTCATCTGCAGGCACACCTTCAGTCTGGTTTTCGTCGAGGTTGCTCGCTGCTGTGGCTGAGACCTTACCATCGCTTGTTTCAGTTCCAACCTGAAACGAGAAAGATTTTTAGGCTGGATCTGCATGGCAGTTCAGACGTCGAAAACTCACTGGTAACTCCCTTGCAAGAGAGGTGAGTCGGGGCCCGTTCAGGCAGGTCCGAGCGCCGTGCGCCGACCTGGGGGAGGGGACGGGCCGCGGGGAAGCTGAGCTCAGTCGAGGACACGGGCGGTGTTCTGTGCCCAGGGGTCGGGGTCGAGGAGTTCGGCGAGGTGCAGGGCGCGGATGTCCCGGTCGCCGGCGAGGTGGTCGATCTGGGTGGCGCAGCTGAAGCCGTCGGCGACG
>NZ_JBIWIV010000035.1:0-5229 GCF_044764825.1 Streptomyces sp. NPDC093598
GCCTCGGCGAGAAGTGGACCGAGACCCAGAAGTCGCTGGGGTCCTGATGACGGGTACGACCGAGACGGCGGCCGCCGAGGCCGCCGCGGGGGCGGGCGGGCCCCCCCCCCCCCCCCCCCCCCCCCCCCCCCCCCCCCCGGGGGGGGGGGCCCCCCCCCCCCCCCCGGGCCCCCCCCCGCCGGCATGAGGGTCGAGGACCTCAGCGCGGGCCGTACTCCTCGGCCCACGCCTCGACCGAGTCAGCCGCCCGGTCGAAGGCCTCCGTGCGGCCCAGGAAGTCCGCGTTGTGGGTGGTCAGCAGCGGCGAGGGACCGCCGGTGTCCTGGCCCCGGCGGCCGAGCAGCAGCGCCTGCCCCTGCACGGCCCGGGGCAGTCCCAGCCAGCGCACCGGCTGCTGCACCGTCCGCACGGAGACGACCTGCTCCCAGGACGCCGTACGCGTGGTGAGGAAACCCACGTGCCGCAGCCCGCGCGCGCTGACCCACACGCCCATGCGCAGCAGCCGCAGCGCGGCGGCGATGACGAGCAGTGCGAGCCCGAACACCACCGCGGCCGACGTCAGTTGGGCCGTCGCGGCGATGATGACCGCCGCGAACAGCACGAACGAGGCGAGCAGCAGCGCGAGCGCCGCCGCCCCGACTCGCCACGGCCCCGGCCGGTACGGACGCCGCCAGCGGTCACGGTCGTCGTAGGGCAACGGAACGTCGTCCGCCGCCTCGAAAACGCGGTCGGCCGTCAGGAAGGGCAGGGGCACGGCTGGTCCTCACTCGATCCATGCGTGGGCTGTGCCCGGTGAGGCTACCGATCTGTGTCCCCGGTCACCACTGGCGGGGGGCCGGATGGAGTCACCACCGGCCCGGTGCGGTTCAGCGCTTCTCGGACGCCTGCGACTGCTGAGGCTGATCGGCCGAATGGCCGGGCGTCAGCGCGGGCGTCCCGATGACCAGGGACCCCACGAGCCCCGCCACGATGGTGAGCCCCAGCAGCCAACGGCCGGCCATCTGACCGACGGACGGCCGCTCGCGCGGTGGGGGAGTGACATTGCTGCGGAACCTGTCGGCCTCGGCGACGAAGGCAAACGGTACGGGTTCACGCCGACCGAACATCAGGGGTGCGTCTCCCTTCAAGGGTGGAACGGATCACTGTCGTCTGTAGAGACGAACGAACTCCCTCAGAGGTGCCCTGTTTCACCGACTTCATAGCGGCACGCCACCGATCGCACCGAATCGGCCGGGCCGTAGAGTGGCGTCGCCACACGACGAGATGGGAAGGCCCTGCCAACCGTGACCGACACCCCCGCCGACGACCTCAAGCCCAGCTACCGCAGCGACGTCACCGTCGAGCTGGTCAAGCACACCGCGTCCGACGCGGACGTCCTCTTCGCCGCCCGCGTCTCGACCCTCGGCGAGCAGTCCCTGGACGAGCTGAAGAAGGACCCCGAGCGTTCCAAGGGCCTGATCAACTACCTGATGCGGGACCGGCACGGCAGCCCCTTCGAGCACAACTCGATGACCTTCCTGATCAGCGCCCCGATCTTCGTCTTCCGCGAGTTCATGCGGCACCGCGTCGGCTGGTCCTACAACGAGGAGAGCGGCCGCTACCGCGAGCTCCAGCCCGTCTTCTACGTCCCCGACGAGTCCCGCAAGCTGGTCCAGGAGGGCCGCCCGGGCAAGTACGTCTTCGTGGAGGGCACCCAGGCCCAGCAGGAGCTGGTCGGCCGCGTCATGGAGGACTCGTACCGGCAGGCGTACGAGGCCTACCAGGAGATGCTCGCCGCCGGTGTCGCCCGCGAGGTGGCCCGTGCGGTCCTCCCGGTGGGCCTGTACTCCTCCATGTACGCCACCTGCAACGCCCGCTCGCTGATGCACTTCCTCGGCCTGCGCACCCAGCACGAGCTGGCCAAGGTGCCGTCCTTCCCGCAGCGCGAGATCGAGATGGTCGGCGAGAAGATGGAGGCCGAGTGGGCCCGGCTCATGCCGCTCACCTACGCCGCCTTCAACGCGAACGGACGCGTGGCGCCCTGACGCGCCCCGAGTCCGCCGGTCCGGTACAGATGTACGGTTCAGCCGCGCGAAGTGTCCGTATTGCGGCATTTGGAGAAGTTCATCTAGCCTGATCAAACGGGTCCGGCACTGCTTGAACCCCCGAGCAGGCAGTGCCGGGCTCCACCTTTGTCACGACTTGTCGCCTGCCCCGCGGGCAGACCCTGTCCTGAGCAACGAGTAGCGTGTAACCCATGGCTCCGACCTCGACTCCGCAGACCCCCTTCGGGCGGGTCCTCACCGCCATGGTCACGCCCTTCACGGCGGACGGCGCACTCGACCTCGACGGCGCGCAGCGGCTCGCCGCCCACCTGGTGGACGCAGGCAACGACGGCCTGGTCATCAACGGCACCACCGGCGAGTCCCCGACCACCAGCGACGCGGAGAAAGCGGATCTCGTACGGGCGGTCCTGGAGGCGGTCGGAGACCGGGCCCACGTCGTGGCCGGAGTCGGCACCAACGACACCCACCACAGCATCGAACTCGCCCGCGCGGCGGAACGCACCGGCGCACACGGCCTGCTCGTGGTGACCCCGTACTACAACAAGCCCCCGCAGGAAGGCCTCTACCGGCACTTCACGGCCGTCGCCGACACCACCGGCCTCCCGGTGATGCTCTACGACATCCCCGGCCGCAGCGGCGTCCCGATCAACACCGAGACGCTCGTCCGCCTCGCCGAGCACCCGCGGATCGTCGCCAACAAGGACGCCAAGGGCGACCTCGGCCGCGCCAGCTGGGCCATCGCCCGCTCCGGCCTCGCCTGGTACTCCGGCGACGACATGCTGAACCTGCCCCTGCTCTCGGTCGGCGCGGTCGGCTTCGTCTCGGTCGTCGGCCACGTCGTCACCCCCGAGCTGCGCGCCCTGGTCGAGGCGTACACCTCCGGTGACGTCCAGAAGGCCACGGAGATCCACCAGAAGCTGCTCGCCGTCTACACGGGTATGTTCCGCACCCAGGGCGTGATGACGACCAAGGCCGCGCTCACCCTGAAGGGACTGCCCGCCGGGCCCCTGCGAGCTCCCATGGTCGAGTGTGCGCCCGAGGAGATCGAGCAACTCAAGATCGATCTTGCCGCCGGCGGGGTACAGCTCTGACATCAGACTTCGCGCGACCCCCGCGCAACTGCTTCACAACTGAATAGGCGGGCCACCGGTGCCCGCACCCCACACATACAACTGCTTCTGCACGAACGTCATGCGCGCCACGTGCCCCACCGGTACGTGGCGTGTGTGGTGAGGAGAGTCTTTTGAGTCATCCGCATCCCGAACTCCGCACGCCTCCGCCGCTCCCCGAAGGCGGCCTGCGTGTCACCCCGCTCGGCGGCCTCGGCGAAATCGGCCGGAACATGACGGTCTTCGAATTCGGCGGCCGCCTGCTGATCGTCGACTGCGGAGTGCTCTTCCCCGAGGAGGAGCAGCCCGGAATCGACCTGATCCTGCCGGACTTCTCGTCCATCAGGGATCGCCTCGACGACATCGAGGGCATCGTGCTCACGCACGGGCACGAGGACCACATCGGCGGCGTCCCCTTCCTCCTGCGCGAGAAGCCGGACATCCCGCTGATCGGCTCCAAGCTGACCCTCGCCCTCATCGAGGCCAAGCTCCAGGAGCACCGCATCCGCCCGTACACCCTCGAGGTGACGGAGGGGCACCGCGAGCGCATCGGCCCCTTCGACTGCGAGTTCATCGCGGTCAACCACTCCATCCCGGACGCGCTGGCCGTGGCCATCCGCACCCCCGCGGGCATGGTGGTCCACACCGGCGACTTCAAGATGGACCAGCTCCCGCTGGACAGCCGCCTCACGGACCTCCACGCCTTCGCACGCCTGAGCGAGGAGGGCATCGACCTCCTCCTCTCGGACTCGACGAACGCCGAGGTGCCGGGGTTCGTCCCGCCCGAGCGGGAGATCTCCAACGTCCTGCGCCAGGTCTTCGCCGGAGCCCGCAAGCGCATCATCGTCGCGAGCTTCGCCAGCCACGTGCACCGCATCCAGCAGATCCTGGACGCGGCGCACGAGTACGGCCGCCGCGTCGCCTTCGTCGGCCGCTCCATGGTCCGCAACATGGGCATCGCCCGGGACCTGGGCTACCTGAAGGTTCCCCCGGGCCTGGTCGTGGACGTCAAGACGCTCGACGACCTCCCGGACAGCGAGGTGGTCCTGGTCTGCACGGGCTCCCAGGGCGAACCGATGGCGGCCCTGTCCCGCATGGCCAACCGCGACCACCAGATCCGCATCGTCCAGGGCGACACGGTGATCCTGGCGTCGTCCCTGATCCCCGGCAACGAGAACGCGGTCTACCGCGTGATCAACGGCCTCACCCGCTGGGGCGCGAACGTCGTCCACAAGGGCAACGCCAAGGTCCACGTCTCCGGCCACGCCTCCGCGGGCGAGCTGCTGTACTTCTACAACATCTGCCGCCCGAAGAACCTGATGCCGGTGCACGGCGAATGGCGCCACCTGCGCGCCAACGCCGAGCTGGGCGCCCTGACCGGCGTCCCGCACGATCGCATCGTCATCGCCGAGGACGGCGTCGCCGTCGACCTCGTCGAGGGCAAGGCGAAGATCTCCGGCAAGGTCCAGGCGGGCTACGTCTACGTCGACGGCCTCTCGGTCGGTGACGTGGGCGAGCCGGCCCTGAAGGACCGCAAGATCCTCGGCGACGAGGGCATCATCTCGGTCTTCGTGGTCATCGACTCCTCCACCGGGAAGATCACCGGCGGCCCGCACATCCAGGCCCGCGGCTCGGGCATCGAGGACTCGGCCTTCAGTGATGTGGCGCCCAGGATCACGGAGGTGCTCGAACGCTCCGCCCAGGACGGCGTGGTCGAACCCCACCAGCTCCAGCAGCTCATCCGCCGCACGCTGGGCAAGTGGGTCTCGGACACCTACCGGCGCCGGCCGATGATCCTGCCTGTGGTGGTGGAGGTCTGACGGACCGTCGGGCCTGAGCCCACGCCAACTGGGAGCGGGGCGCCTCGATTTGCATCGAGGCGCCCCGCTCCAGTAGGTTTACAACTCCTCCCGACGGGGCACCCGGGCCAACTCAGGCACCAGGACCATGCCCGGCCGGAGAGGGAAATCCGACTCAGAACTTCTGATAAAGTCGGAACCGCCGGAAAGGGAAACGCGAAAGCGGAAACCTGGAAAGCACCGAGGAAATCGGGTCGAGAAAAGATCTGATAGAGT
>NZ_JBIWIV010000036.1:1728-4912 GCF_044764825.1 Streptomyces sp. NPDC093598
TCGGGGTGATGGGTGGCTGGTCGTTGTTTGAGAACTGCACAGTGGACGCGAGCATCTGTGGCCAAGTTTTTAAGGGCGCACGGTGGATGCCTTGGCACCAGGAACCGATGAAGGACGTGGGAGGCCACGATAGGCCCCGGGGAGTCGTCAACCAGGCTTTGATCCGGGGGTGTCCGAATGGGGAAACCCGGCAGTCGTCATGGGCTGTCACCCTTGCCTGAACACATAGGGCAAGTGGAGGGAACGCGGGGAAGTGAAACATCTCAGTACCCGCAGGAAGAGAAAACAACCGTGATTCCGGGAGTAGTGGCGAGCGAAACCGGATGAGGCCAAACCGTATACGTGTGAGACCCGGCAGGGGTTGCGTATGCGGGGTTGTGGGATCTCTCTTTTACGGTCTGCCGGCCGTGAGACGAGTCAGAAACCGTTGATGTAGGCGAAGGACATGCGAAAGGTCCGGCGTAGAGGGTAAGACCCCCGTAGTCGAAACGTCAGCGGCTCGTTTGAGAGACACCCAAGTAGCACGGGGCCCGAGAAATCCCGTGTGAATCTGGCGGGACCACCCGCTAAGCCTAAATATTCCCTGGTGACCGATAGCGGATAGTACCGTGAGGGAATGGTGAAAAGTACCGCGGGAGCGGAGTGAAATAGTACCTGAAACCGTGTGCCTACAAGCCGTGGGAGCGTCGGGCAAGCACTTGTGCTTGCCTCGTGACTGCGTGCCTTTTGAAGAATGAGCCTGCGAGTTTGCGGTGTGTTGCGAGGTTAACCCGTGTGGGGAAGCCGTAGCGAAAGCGAGTCCGAATAGGGCGACTCAGTAGCACGCTCAAGACCCGAAGCGGAGTGATCTAGCCATGGGCAGGTTGAAGCGGAGGTAAGACTTCGTGGAGGACCGAACCCACCAGGGTTGAAAACCTGGGGGATGACCTGTGGTTAGGGGTGAAAGGCCAATCAAACTCCGTGATAGCTGGTTCTCCCCGAAATGCATTTAGGTGCAGCGTCGTGTGTTTCTTGCCGGAGGTAGAGCACTGGATAGGCGATGGGCCCTACCGGGTTACTGACCTTAGCCAAACTCCGAATGCCGGTAAGTGAGAGCGCGGCAGTGAGACTGTGGGGGATAAGCTCCATGGTCGAGAGGGAAACAGCCCAGAGCATCGACTAAGGCCCCTAAGCGTACGCTAAGTGGGAAAGGATGTGGAGTCGCAGAGACAACCAGGAGGTTGGCTTAGAAGCAGCCACCCTTGAAAGAGTGCGTAATAGCTCACTGGTCTAGTGATTCCGCGCCGACAATGTAGCGGGGCTCAAGCGTACCGCCGAAGTCGTGTCATTCGTGCAACAGCCCCAACGGGTGTACGGATGGGTAGGGGAGCGTCGTGTGCCGGGTGAAGCAGCCGCGGAAGCGAGTTGTGGACGGTTCACGAGTGAGAATGCAGGCATGAGTAGCGATACAAACGTGAGAAACGTTTGCGCCGATTGACTAAGGGTTCCTGGGTCAAGCTGATCTGCCCAGGGTAAGTCGGGACCTAAGGCGAGGCCGACAGGCGTAGTCGATGGATAACCGGTTGATATTCCGGTACCCGCTGTGAAGCGTCAAACATCGAGCATCGTGATGCTAAGGCCGTGAAGCCGCCCCGGAGCCTTCGGGCAAAGGGGAGTGGTGGAGCCGCCGAACCAAGCGGTTAGTAGGTGAGTGATGGGGTGACGCAGGAAGGTAGTCCATCCCGGGCGGTGGTTGTCCCGGGGTAAGGGTGTAGGCCGTGCGATAGGTAAATCCGTCGCACATGAGGCTGAGACCTGATGCCGAGCCGATTGTGGTGAAGTGGATGATCCTATGCTGTCGAGAAAAGCCTCTAGCGAGTTTCATGGCGGCCCGTACCCTAAACCGACTCAGGTGGTCAGGTAGAGAATACCGAGGCGTTCGGGTGAACTATGGTTAAGGAACTCGGCAAAATGCCCCCGTAACTTCGGGAGAAGGGGGGCCACATCTGGTGAGAACACTTGCTGTTCGAGCTGGGGGTGGCCGCAGAGACCAGCGAGAAGCGACTGTTTACTAAAAACACAGGTCCGTGCGAAGCCGTAAGGCGATGTATACGGACTGACGCCTGCCCGGTGCTGGAACGTTAAGGGGACCGGTTAGTCACTCTTCGGGGTGGCGAAGCTGAGAACTTAAGCGCCAGTAAACGGCGGTGGTAACTATAACCATCCTAAGGTAGCGAAATTCCTTGTCGGGTAAGTTCCGACCTGCACGAATGGCGTAACGACTTCTCGACTGTCTCAACCATAGGCCCGGTGAAATTGCACTACGAGTAAAGATGCTCGTTTCGCGCAGCAGGACGGAAAGACCCCGGGACCTTTACTACAGTTTGATATTGGTGTTCGGTTCGGCTTGTGTAGGATAGCTGGGAGACTGTGAACTCTGGACGCCAGTTCAGGGGGAGTCGTCGTTGAAATACCAGTCTGGTCGTGCTGGATGTCTAACCTGGGTCCGTGATCCGGATCAGGGACAGTGTCTGATGGGTAGTTTAACTGGGGCGGTTGCCTCCTAAAGAGTAACGGAGGCGCCCAAAGGTTCCCTCAGCCTGGTTGGCAATCAGGTGTTGAGTGTAAGTGCACAAGGGAGCTTGACTGTGAGACCGACGGGTCGAGCAGGGACGAAAGTCGGGACTAGTGATCCGGCGGTGGCTTGTGGAAGCGCCGTCGCTCAACGGATAAAAGGTACCCCGGGGATAACAGGCTGATCTTCCCCAAGAGTCCATATCGACGGGATGGTTTGGCACCTCGATGTCGGCTCGTCGCATCCTGGGGCTGGAGTCGGTCCCAAGGGTTGGGCTGTTCGCCCATTAAAGCGGTACGCGAGCTGGGTTTAGAACGTCGTGAGACAGTTCGGTCCCTATCCGCTGTGCGCGTAGGAATATTGAGAAGGGCTGTCCCTAGTACGAGAGGACCGGGACGGACGAACCTCTGGTGTGCCAGTTGTTCTGCCAAGGGCATGGCTGGTTGGCTACGTTCGGGAGGGATAACCGCTGAAAGCATCTAAGCGGGAAGCCTGCTTCGAGATGAGTATTCCCACCTCCTTGAGAGGGTAAGGCTCCCAGTAGACGACTGGGTTGATAGGCCGGATATGGAAGCACGGTAACGTGTGGAGTTGACCGGTACTAATAGGCCGAGGGCTTGTCCTCAGTTG
>NZ_JBIWIV010000037.1:0-4355 GCF_044764825.1 Streptomyces sp. NPDC093598
CTGGGTGGCGTTGTACTCCTCGAGCAACAACGCCCGCTCCGCCGGCTCCAGCACCTCCACACGCCCCACCGGCACCGACGGATCAGCGACCAGCTGGGCCAGGACGCGCGTCAGGCGGCCGGCGAGGACCTCCACGGTCGGCCGGTCCAGGACGTGCTCCTGGTACTGCAGGTTCAGTCTGAGGTGCGGGTCGGCGTCCGCCATCACGGTCAGCGGGTAATGAGTGCCGGTGGAGGGGCGGATGCCGGTGAAGGTGATCCCGGCCGCCGTGTTGGCGTCGTTCAGCTCGTCGCGGTCCACCGGGTAGGACTCGAAGACGACCAGGGTGTCGAAGAGGGTCTTCAGGCCGGTGGCCCGGTGGATCTCGGTCAGGCCGTGATGGTGATGGTCGAGCAGCGCGGCCTGGCGCCGCTGCAGGTGGTGCAGCACGTCGGCCAGGGAGTCCGACGGCGACCAGGCCACGCGTACCGGCAGGGTGTTGATGAACATGCCGACCATGGAGTCGACGTCGGTGACGGCCGGCGGCCGCCCGGAGACGGTCGCGCCGAACACCACGTCCCGCCGCCCGGTCAGCTGTCCCAGCAGCACCGCCCAGGCACCCTGCACCAGGGTGTTGACGGTGACGCCCAGCTCGGATGCGCGCCGGGTCAGCCCGCGCACCTCCTCGGTGCCCAGAGGCAGCTCCACGTGCCCGATGCCCGAACTGCCCTCCTCGGCGGAGGCGGCACCGGGGAACAGGAGGGTGGGCTCGTCGACGCCGGCCAGCTCCTCGGCCCAGGCGCGTGCGGTCTTCTCGTGGTCCTGACGGGACAGGTGGACGAGGAAGTCCTTGAAGCCGCGCACCCTCGGCAGGACCGAGGTGTCCCCCCGCGACCCGTACAGGCGCAGCAGATCGGACATGATCACCGGCAGGGACCAGCCGTCGAACAGGGCGTGGTGGGCGGTCAGCACCAGTTCCGAATGGGCGGGCGCCATCCGGACCAGGGTGAGCCGCAGCATGGGTGCCGCGGCCGGGTCGAAGCTCCGCGCGTGGTCCTCGGCGAGGAAGGCGTCGAAGGCGGCCTCGCGCTCGTCCTCGGGCAGGTGGCTGAGGTCGGTCTCCTGCCAGGGGACGTCGATGCCGTCGACGACGAGTTGCACCTGCTGTCCGGCGGCGTCGTGCACGAACGCGGTGCGCAGGTTGGCATGGCGTTCCAGGAGGGCCTGCGCGGCGGTGTGCATCCGGTCCGGGTCGACCTCGCCCTCGATGCGGAACGCCATCTGCATCTGGTAGGCGTCCCAGGAGCCGTCGTTGAGCATGGACTGGAAGAGCAGTCCGGACTGCAGCGGGGTCAGCGGCCAGACGTCGGCGAGGCCGGGGTACTGCTGCTCCCAGCGTTCGATGTCGGTCTGGGTGGCGTCGACCAGCGGCAGGTCGGAGGGGGTGCGGCCGCCCGCGCCGGAGGACTCGACGTGCCGGGCGAGCGCGGTGAGCGCCTCGCACCAGAGGGCTATCAGCTCCTCGACGTCCGTCCGGCTCAGCAGGCCCGGCGCGTATCCGGCCGCGACGTCCAGGCACGGCCCGGTGTCGGTGTCGACGACCGCGGAGTTGATCTCCAGGCTGGACATGGCGGGCATGTCGGCGTCCAGATCGGCCGCCATCTCGAAAAGCTGGGTGAAGCCGAGTCCGCGCAGGTGCTCGGGCATGTCGGCGGCGGAGAACCGGCCCAGATAGTTGAAGCCGATCTGCCCCGAGGACGGGTACGCCGCCAGCTCCGCGTTCGTCCCGGCGTTCAGGAAACGCAGCAGGCCGTAGCCGAGACCCTTGTCGGGCACGGCCAGCAGCTGCTCCTTGACCGCCTTGACGACACCACCGGCGGCCGGCCCGCCGGCGAACGCCTCGTCGAGGTCGAAGCCGGCGGTGTCCAGACGGACGGGGAACATGCTGGTGAACCAGCCCATGGTGGTCGACAGGTCGGCGCCGGGGATCACGTCCTGCTCGCGGCCGTGACCCTCCAGCTTGATCAGTGCGGAGGTCTCCTCGACACCGCGCGCACGCCGCCACCTGGCCAGGGCCAGAGCGAGCCCGGCCAGCAGGCCGTCGTTGACGCTGCCGTGGAACGCCGCCGGCACACGCGTCAGCAACGCCTCCGTCACCTCCGCCGGGAGCTTGACCTCCACCTGCTCCAGTGCGGTTCGGGTGTCCGTCGCGGGGTCCAGCGGGCGGGTGCCGAGCAGCGGGTCGGGACCGTCCAGGGTGCGGCGCCACAGCTCCATCTCGGCCAGCCGCTCCGGGCGGTGCGCCTCCTCGACCAGGGCATGTGTCCAGCGGCGCACCGACGTCCCGGACTTCTCCAGACGCGGCGTCTTCCCGGCCCTGACCTGCTCCCAGGCCGCGGCCAGGTCCGGCAGCAGAATCCGCCAGGACACACCGTCGACCGCCAGGTGGTGCAGCACGATCAGCAGCCGCCCCGGGACACCGGTGTCGGCCGGGTCGAACCACACGAAGCGGGCCATCACGCCGGCGGCCGTGTCGAGCAGGCCGGTCGCCGCGTTCAGCTCGTCCAGGGCACGGGCACGCCAGGTCTCGTCCCAGGTGCCGTCGCACTCCACCCGGTGGACCAGGGCGGCGGCGTCCACCGAACCCTCCTCGCTCACCACCAGGCGGCCCGAGCCGTCCTCGGCGGTGACCAGGCGGGAGCGCAGGATGTCGTGCCGGTCGATCACCGCGCCCACAGTCGCGGTCAGACCGCCCGCGTCGATCCCGTCCGGCAGCTCGGCCATCATCGACATGGAGAACCGATTGTGCCCGCCGCCGAGTTCGCGCATGTACTCGGCGATCGGCAGCAGCGGGAACTCGCCCGTGCCGCCGCCCTCGAATTCCTCCAGGACGACCGCGGTGCCGGTCGTGGTGGCCACCCGGGCCAGTTCGGCGACGGTGCGCTGCTCGAAGATCTGCCTGGGGGTGACCTCCACGCCCTGGGCGCGAGCCCTCGACACGACCTGGATGGAGCGGATGGAGTCACCGCCGACCGCGAAGAAGTCGTCGTCGACACCGACCCGGTCCACACCGAGGACGTCGGCATACACCACGGCAAGGGTCTTCTCCGCCGGGCTCACCGGGGCGCGGTAGGCGCCGGTGGTGAACTCCGGCTCCGGCAGCGCCTTCACGTCCAGCTTGCCGTTGGGCATCAGCGGCAGCCGGTCAAGGATCACGAACGCCGAGGGCACCATGAACTCCGGCAGCCGCCGGCCCACGAACGACCGCAGATCCGTCGCCTCGATGCCCGACCGGAAGTCGTGGCTGTCGTTGTCGCTGGTGAACGCCGGAACGGCATAGCCGACAAGCTGCTTGGCGCCGTTCGCCTCGCGGACGACGACGGCGGCCTGGGCGACGCCGGGGTGGGCGGTGAGCGCGGCCTCGACCTCGCCGGGTTCGATGCGGAAGCCCCGCACCTTGACCTGGCTGTCGGCGCGGCCCGCGTACTCCAGTTCGCCCTCGCTGTTCCAGCGGGCGAGGTCGCCGGTGCGGTACATGCGCCCGCCCGGCGGGCCGAAGAGGTCCGGCAGGAACCTTTCGGCCGTCATGTCGTGGCGGCCACGGTAACCGCGCGCGATCTCGCCGCCGATGTACAGCTCGCCGGTGACACCGGGGGCGACCGGCTGCAGCGAGGGAGAGAGAACGTAGGCGCGCATGTTGCCCAGCGGTCGCCCGATCGGGACGCTGCCGGTCCCGTCCCACTCCTCGCCGCCCCTGATGGCGTGCGCGGTGGCGTAGAACGACTCGGTCTGGCCGTAGGCGTTGACGATCGTCACGCCGGGGAAGGCGGCGCGGGCCCGGCGGACCAGCTCGGCGGGCAGTGCCTCGCCGGCGAAGACCAGCACCTCCGGGCGGGTGGTGGCGGCGATCTGGTCGAGCAGCTCGGCGAAGGCGGAGGGAACGGTGGAGATGACGTGGCCGTCCCAGCCGCCGCGTCCGGCGAGTTCGAGGACGTCGGCGACGATCTCGATGCTCCCGCCGTGGCAGAGACTGGTGAAGACCTCGAAGACCGAGACGTCGAAGTTCACCGAGGTGCTCGCCAGGGCCTTGCGGCCCGGCCCGGCACCGATCAGACCCGCAAGGTGCGTGATGCCGTTGACGACACCCCGGTGCGTGATGGCCACGCCCTTCGGCACACCCGAAGAACCCGACGTGTACATCACATAGGCGAGACTCCCGGGCCCGAAGACGCCCGCCAGGTCGCCTTCCGTCAGGTTCTCCCGGCCCTGCTCCCCCGCCAGGTCCAGCTGGTCGGTGAGGAGGGCGGGAACGTCGTGCTCCGGCAGGACCGGCGCGGTGACGCTGTCGGTGAGGACCAGAACCGGTCCGGCCTCCT
>NZ_JBIWIV010000038.1:0-2848 GCF_044764825.1 Streptomyces sp. NPDC093598
ACGCCCCCGCGAACACCGGAAACGCCGCATACAACTCCCGTCCCATCCCCACCCGCTGAGCACCCTGACCCGAGAACACCACCGCCAGACCACCGGGGCGGGTGGGTGCCTCGAAGCTCGTGGGCGTCTCGGAGAGCTGCTGAAGGGCGTCGGACAGGTCGTCGCGGCCGGCGCCGGTCAAGACGGCACGGCGGTCGTGGAGGGTGCGTGTGCTGGCGAGGGAGTAGGCGAGGTCGGTGGCGGACTGCTCGGGGTGGGCGGCCACGTGCGCGTGGAGCCGCCGGGCCTGGGCGCGCAGGGCGTCCTCGTCCGGTGCGGAGAGGATCCAGGGCACGGCCGGGAGCGTCCGGGTCTGCTCCGGGGCGGCGTCCTCCGTTTCCGGGGCCTCCTCGAGGATGACGTGGGCGTTGGTGCCGCTCACGCCGAAGGCCGAGACGGCGGCGCGGCGCGGCGCTGTGTCCCGGGCGGGCCACTCGCGTGCCTCGGTGAGCAGCTCGACCGCGCCGGAGGTCCAGTCGACCATGGGTGTGGGCCGGTCGACATGCAGGGTCCGGGGCAGCAGGCCGTGCCTCATGGCCTGCACCATCTTGATGACACCACCGACGCCGGCGGCGGCGACGGTGTGGCCGATGTTGGACTTCAGCGAACCCAGCCACAGCGGGCGTTCCCGGTCGCGGCCGTAGGTCGCCAGCAGCGCCTGTGCCTCGATCGGGTCGCCCAGCCGCGTGCCCGTGCCGTGCGCCTCCACCGCGTCCACGTCGGCCGGAGTGAGACGGGCGTTGTGAAGGGCCTGCCGGATGACGCGCTCCTGCGACGGCCCGTTCGGCGCCGTCAGACCGTTCGACGCACCGTCCTGGTTCACCGCACTGCCCCGCACCACCGCCAGCACCCGGTGCCCGTTGCGCACCGCGTCCGACAGTCGCTCCACCACCAGCAGGCCGACGCCCTCCGACCAGGAGGTGCCGTCGGCGGCGGCCGCGAACGACTTGATCCGCCCGTCGGGGGCGAGTCCGCCCTGGCGTGAGAAGTCGACGAAGCCGCCCGGGGTCGCGGTGATCGTGGCGCCGCCGGCGAGGGCGAGGGTGGACTCCCCGCGGCGGACCGACTCCACCGCGAGGTGGAGGGCGACCAGCGAGGACGAGCAGGCGGTGTCGATCGAGACGGCCGGGCCTTCCAGGCCGAAGGTGTAGGAGATGCGGCCGGAGGCCACGCTGCTGAGCTTGCCGGTCATGAGGTGGCCCTCCAGCTCGGCGGGCCCTTCGAGTCCGAGGTAGCTCTGCTCGATCACGCCGGCGAACACGGCGGTACGGCTTCCGCGCAGCGTGGCGGGGTCGATCCCGGCGTCCTCGAACGCCTCCCACGCGGTCTCCAGGAGAACGCGCTGCTGGGGGTCCATCGCGCGGGCCTCGCGGGGCGAGATGCCGAAGAAGTCGGCGTCGAACAGGGCGGCGCCGTCGAGGAATCCGCCCTCGCGGGTGTACGACGTGCCGAGCTCGTCGCGGTCCGTGCTGTACAGCGCGTCGAGGTCCCAGCCGCGGTCCGCGGGGAACGGGCTGATGGCGTCCCGGCCTTCGGCGGCGAGGCGCCACAGGTCGTCCGGTGACGTGACGCCGCCGGGGAAGCGGCATGCCATGCCCACGATGGCGACCGGTTCGGTGGCGGCCGACTCGAGGGTTTCGATGCGCTCGCGCGCCTTCTGCAGGTCGGCGGTGACCCACTTCAGGTAGTCGACGAGCTTCTGTTCCTTGGTCTGGGCCTGCTCCTGCGCGCGGGACATGTCAGCGGACATGCGGAATCAGTCTCTCCTCGGTACCGGAAGGGTGGTGGTGCGGGGCGGCGGGCGGACGGCGTCAGTCCGCGGCCCGGCCGAGCTGGGTGTCGATGAAGTCGAAGATCTCGTCCGCGGAGGCGCCCATGAGGTCCGCCACATCGGCGTCGGCCGCGGACGGAGCGGGCGCGTCGGCCGGTCCCGCGAGACGGTCGGCCAGCGCCCGCAACCGCGCGGACAGCGCCACGCGGGTCTCGTCCTGGGGCGAGCCGTCCGCCGCCAGGGCGTCCACGGACGCCTCCAGCCGCTCCAGTTCCTCGGTCGCGGAACGAACGGGGGCGCCCCCCGGTCCGGCCGCGGTGGCCTGGGCCTGTACGTAGGCCGCGAGCGCGGTGGGGGTCGGGTGGTCGAAGACGACGGTGGCGGGCAGGGCCAGCCCGGTCTCTGTGCTCAGCCGGTTGCGCAGTTCGACGCCGGTCAGGGAGTCGAAGCCGAGCTCCTGGAAGGGGCGGTGGGGCACGACGGCCGAGGTGTCGGGGTGCTTGAGCACCTTCGCGACCAGCTCCGTGACGAGGGTCAGGAGGTACTGCTCCCGCTGCGCGTCACTCAACGGCGCGAGCCGCTCGGCCAGGGGCACGGCCCGGGGGGTCACCTCCGGGATGCCGGGCGTCACGGGCGGGACGGGAGCGGAGTCACGCCGGTCGGCCGCGCGTTCGTCGAGCCAGTACCTCCGGCGCTGGAAGGCGTAGGTGGGCAGCGGGACCCGGCGGGCTCCGGTGCCGGCGAAGAACGCCTCCCAGTCGACGGGCACGCCCCGGGCGTACAGCGTTGCGAGCGCCTCGACCAGGGTCTCCGGCTCGGGGCGTCCCGCACGGGTGGCGACGGTGGCGGTCAGGGCGTCGGGGTCGCGGACGGCCTGGGCGGCGAGGGCGGCGAGGACGCCACCGGGGCCGAGTTCCAGGAGTGTGGTGACGCCCTCGGACTCCAGGGTGGTGACGGCGTCGGCGTAGCGGACCGCCTCACGCACCTGCGTCACCCAGTAGTCCGCCGACCGCAGGTCCTCCCCCTGGGCCAACCGGC
>NZ_JBIWIV010000039.1:0-2296 GCF_044764825.1 Streptomyces sp. NPDC093598
ACGCTGTCGGTGAGGACCAGAACCGGTCCGGCCTCCTCGAGGATGTGCGCCAGACGGTGGCTCGGATACTTCGGGTCGACCGGCAGATACGCACCCCCCGCCTTCAGCACCGCCAGCAGACCCGTCACCAGATCCGCCGACCGCGGCAGGGCGACCGCCACCACACTCTCCGGCCCCACCCCACGGCCCACCAGCTCACGCGCCAGCCGGTTCGCCCGCGCATTGAGCTCACCGTAGGAGAACTCCACCCCCTCACACACCACCGCGACCGCATCCGGGTCCCGGACCACCTGCTCCTCGAACAGACCCGGCACCGTCACCACCGGGATCGGCACCTGGGTGGCGTTGTGGCCGCTCAGGACGAGTTCCCGCTCGGCCGCCGAGAGCACGTCGACCTGCTTCACCGGCGCCGACGGGTCGGCGACCAGGCCGCGCAGGGCGCGCAGGAATCGGTTCGCCAGCTCCTCCACGGTCGGCCGGTCGAACAGGTCGGTGGCGTACTCGATCAGGCCCTGGGCCTCGCGGCCGGCTGCTGTGGTGACCTCGGTGAGGTTGAAGAACAGGTCGAACTTGGCGGTACCGGTGACCACCGGCACGAAATCCACGCGCAGTCCGGGCAGCTGCAGATCGGCCTGGGCGAAGTTCTGCCAGGCGAACATCGTCTGGAACAGCGGGTGGTAGGCGGTGGAGCGGTCCGGGTTGAGGAGCTCCACAAGCCGCTCGAACGGGGCGTCCTGGTTGGCGTAGGCGCCGAGTGCCTTCTCACGCACCTGGGCGATCAGCTCGTCGAAGGTGGGGTTGCCGGCCAGCTCGGCGCGCAGCACCCAGGTGTTGACGAAGAAGCCGATCAGACCGTCCAGGGCGTCGTCGGTGCGACCCGCGATCGGCGAGCCGATCGGAATGTCGTCGCCCGCACCGAGCTGGTGCAGGAGGACCGCGAGCACCGACTGCATCACCATCGACACGGTCACGTCGCGGGTGCGGGCCAGTTCCTCGACGGCGGCGAGGAGTTCCGGCTCCACCAGGAACTCGATCATGTCGCCGTGGTGGCTCGCACGCGGCGGACGCGGCCGGTCGGTGGGCAGTTGCAACGGTTGCGGGATGCCGGCCAGTTCGTTCTTCCAGTACGCGGACTGTTCGGCGAGCACCCCGTCCTCGTCGTCGGCCTCGCCGAGCAGGTCGCGCTGCCACAGGGCGTAGTCGGCGTACTGAACGGGCAGCTCGGGCAGACCGGGCGCCCGTCCCTCGCGGCGGGCCGCGTAGGCGGCGGACACCTCGCGGATCAACGGCGCCATGGACTCGCCGTCCCCGGCGATGTGGTGCAGCAGCAGCGACAGGACGTGCTCTCGTTCGCCGGTGCGCAGGACGCGGGCGCGCAGCGGGATCTCGCGGTCGAGCGCGAAGGTGTACCGGGCGCTTTCGGCGATCGCCTCCTCGAGCGCACCCTCGGCGCCATCGGTGAGGTCGAGCACGGGTACGTCCAGGACGGCCTCGGCGGGCGGCAGGATCCGCTGGTACGGGATGCCGGCGGTGTCCTCCTCGTAGAGGGTGCGCAGGCTCTCGTGCCGGGCCACCACATCGTTCAGCGCGGCGGCCAGCGCGGCCACGTCCAACTCCCCGGTCAGTCTCAGATTGAGCGGGATGTTGTACGTCGCCGAGGGGCCCTCGAACTTGTCGATGAACCACAGGCGGCGCTGTGCGAAGGAGAGCGGCAGCTGCTCGGGCCGTTCCTCGACGCGGGTCAGCGGCGGCCGTACCGCGATGTCCGCCGACAGGTGCCCGGCCAGTTCGGCCACCGTCGGCGCGGAGAACACCGTGCGGATGGGGATCTCGGCGCCGAGGACGGTACGGATCCGGCTGATCAGGCGAGTGGCGAGCAGGGAGTGCCCGCCGAGGGCGAAGAAGTCGTCGTCGATGCCGACCCGCTCCACACCGAGGACCTCGACGAACAGGCCGGCCAGCGTCTGCTCGGCGGTCGTGCGCGGCGCCCGGTAGCTGCCGGCGGTGAGCTCCGGCTCGGGCAGCGCGGCCCGGTCCAGCTTGCCGTTGGGCATCAGCGGCAGCCGGTCCAGAAGCATCAGGACCGCGGGGACCATGAACTCCGGCAGCCGTGCGGCGACCGTCTCGCGCAACTCGGCGGTGTCCACCGCGCCGGGCGCGGCAGGCACGGCGTAGCCGACGAGCTGCTTGGCGTCACCCCGCTCGCGGACGACGACGGCGGCCTGGGCGACGCCGGGGTGGGCGGTGAGCGCGGCCTCGACCTCGCCGGGTTCGATGCGGAAGCCGCGGATCTTGA
>NZ_JBIWIV010000040.1:0-1052 GCF_044764825.1 Streptomyces sp. NPDC093598
CACCGTCTGGCGCACATCCTCGAGGAGGCCGGACCGGTTCTGGTCCTCACCGACAGCGTCACCGCGCCGGTCCTGCCGGAGCACGACGTTCCCGCACTCCTCACCGACCAGCTGGACCTCGCCGTCGGCGACGGAGCGTTGGACCTGACCGGTCGCGACCGGCTCGCACCGCTGGAGACCGGCCACCTCGCCTATGTGATGTACACGTCGGGTTCTTCGGGTGTGCCGAAGGGTGTGGCCATCACGCATCGGGGTGTGGTCAACGGCATCACGCATCTGGCGGGTCTGATCGGTGCCGGTCCGGGCCGTAAGGCGCTGGCGAGCACCTCGGTGAACTTCGATGTCTCGGTGTTCGAGGTCTTCACCAGTCTGTGTCACGGCGGGAGCATCGAGATCGTCGCCGATGTGCTGGAACTGGCGGGGCGCGGCGGCTGGGACGGGCAGATCGTGTCCACCGTTCCGTCCGCCTTCGCCGAGCTGCTCGACCAGATCGCCGCCACCACCCGCCCGGAGGTGCTGGTCTTCGCCGGCGAGGCACTGCCCGCGTCGCTGACCCGCCGCATCGCCGAGGTCCTGCCCGGCACCCGGATCGTCAACGCCTACGGCCAGACCGAGTCGTTCTACGCCACCACCTTCACTCTCGTCGGCGAGGAGCACGCGGTCGGGGGCACCGAGGGCGGCAGCGCGCCGATCGGCACCCCGCTGGGCAACATGCGCACCTACGTCCTCGGCCCCTCCCTGCAGCCGGCCCCGGTCGGCGTGGTCGGGGAGCTGTACGTCGCCGGGGAGATCTCCGACGGCTACCGGAGCCGCCCCGGCATGACCGCCGAGCGGTTCGTCGCCGACCCCTACGGCCCGCCCGGCTCGCGCATGTACCGCACCGGCGACCTCGCCCGCTGGAACCACGACGGGGAGTTGGAGTACGCGGGCCGCGCCGACACCCAGGTCAAGATCCGCGGCTTCCGCATCGAACCCGGCGAGGTCGAGGCCGCGCTCACCGCCCACCCCGGCGTCGCCCAGGCCGCCGTCGTCGTCCGCGAGGCGAACGGCGC
>NZ_JBIWIV010000041.1:0-1024 GCF_044764825.1 Streptomyces sp. NPDC093598
CGTGCTCACGCCCCAACCGCTCCAAGCCGGCCACCAACTCCGGCTCCAGATCGAAGGCATACGTCGCCCCCGCCCACGACGGCCGCACCGGACGCACACGATCCACCGGCAACTCCAACACCGGCAGACCACCCAACCGCTCACGCCAGAACGCGAGATCGTCGGTGATGGGCTGGTCGCCGCGCTCGGTGCGCTGCCAGTCGGTGTAGTCGGCGTACTGGACGGGGAGTTCGGGCAGGTTCTCGCCCGCGTAGAGGGCGCCGAGTTCGCGGACCAGGACGCTCATGGACCAGCCGTCGGTGACGATGTGGTGCATCGCCAGCACCAGCAGGTGTTCGGTGGCGTCGAGCTGCCAGACCAGTGCGCGGAACAGGGGGCCGTTCTCCAGGTCGAACGGCTTGCGCAGTTCCTCACCGGCCTGGCGTACGGCCTCGTCCAGGGTGTCAGGAAGGTTTCGCAGGTCTCGCCACACGCTGGTGACTCCGGTGCGGGCGGCCACACGCTGGACGGGCCGCGCGTCGACGAGCGGGAACGTCGTGCGCAGGCTCTCTTGCCGGTGCACGAGCTGTCGCAGTGCCTGGTCCAGGCGCGTGCGATCGAGTTCGCCTTCGACTCGCCAGGCCAGTGCGGCCATGTAGTCGGGTGCCTTGGGGTCGAGCTGGTGCAGGAACCACAGACCCTCCTGCGCATAGGAGAGCGGGAAGTCACCGCTGCGCGGCATCCGAGTGATGCTCGGTTCCGGTTCGGCCGCCGCGGCGGGGAGAGCCGCGGCCAGTTCGGCGATGGTGGGGTGTGCGAAGAAGTCCCGGACGTCGACGGGCCGTCCCAGCGCCTTGACCAGGCGGGCGACTGCCAGTGTCACCAAGAGCGAGTGGCCTCCGAGGTCGAAGAAGTTGTCGTGGATGCCGATCCGGTCGAGCTGGAGGACCTCCTGCCAGACCTCGGCGACCGCCTGTTCGGTGGGAGTGCGGGGCGCCTGGTAGCTCTCACGAAGGTCGGGACGGTGCTGGTCGGGGTCGGGCAG